>JAGVTU010000006.1 GCA_019136655.1 Bacteroidota bacterium | reverse complement strand
ATCGGGAGAGTCTGTTGCTCTAACCTCCCGACACATCGGGATGAGCTATGGGCCCAAAAGAATAAACAAAAGAACAAAAAAGCAGAGGAGCAAACGAAATGCATTCTGCAAAAATTTTGAACCCACAGTCCCGATAAATCGGGAGAGTCATTTCTCACATTTAGTTGAATAAACATTAAACAACAGCATGTGAAAACCGTTCTATGTATGAATTATTATTCTTTTATAAAATTAATAAGATAAAGAACTTTAAGGGCTGCAAAAGTATATTTTTGCAGCCAATTAACAAAAGATTCGCAGGGAATGATTAAAAATATAATTTTTGACTTTGGTGGCGTATTGTTGCCGATAGATATAAGTAAGACAGCATTAGAGTTTGAGAGATTGGGGTTGTCAGATTTTGAAAATATTTATAGCATGAAAAAGCAGGTTCGTTTTTTTGATGATTTTGAGAAGGGAAACATACCGGCATCTGCTTTTAGAAGTGAAATCCGAAAGCACTATAAACGTCCGTTATCCGATGAGGAAATAGATTTTGCCTGGAATGCTTTATTAGGTGAATTACCACCTGAGCGTTTTAATTTTTTAAAAGAATTGGGAGAGAAGTATAATCTTTTTCTTCTGAGTAACACCAATAGTATTCATCATTCTGCATTTATTAATACACTTAATCAAACATTTGGTAAAGATCAATTTGAAAAATTGTTTGTGAAAACTTATTATTCTTTTCAGATGGGTTCACGTAAACCTGATAAACGTATTTTTGGTATGGTTATCAAAGACAGTGGTGTTAATCCTCAGGAGACAGTATTTATTGATGACAATCTGGATAATGCACTGGCTGCTCAAAATGCAGGACTCAATGCAATTCATGATGCAGGTATGGAAATTGAAAAAGAGTTGTCAGCTATGTTATCAGCTTTTTAATTTTTAATCTCCTGACATAATTCAATCAGCACTCCATTCGTACTCTTAGGATGCAAAAAACAGACTAACTTATTGTCCGCACCCTTCTTTGGTTCTTTATTCAGAAGTGTAAATCCTTCTTTTTCCATACGACTCATTTCAGTAATTATATCGTCCACTTCAAAAGCTATGTGGTGAATACCTTCACCACGTTTTTCAATAAATTTTGAAATGGCACTGTCTGCATGTGAGGATTCCAGTAACTCAATTTTGGTTTCTCCGGTTTTAAAAAATGAGGTAATTACATTTTCAGAAGCTACTGATTCTTCTTTGTAAGGAGCAACCCCCAAAAGTTTTTCAAAAAGCAGATTAGACTCTTTCAGTTGTTTAACTGCAATACCTATATGTTCTATGTTTTTAACTGCCATGATTTTCTTCTTCAGTTTTTTTATAAGTGTAAATAATTTTTAATGGCGAATTCTTTGGAGATTTTTCATCAGTATCATTATTCAATTCGTTGTTGTCATCATCCTCCTCATCTTCCCATTCATATTTTTCGCGCTGCAAACCTTCTTTTCTGAAAGCTATTGCGCAAAGTATGCCTGCAAACGTACCAAACAAATGTCCTTCCCACGAAACTTTCTGCACTATAGGTAACAATCCCCAAATCATACTTCCATATAAGAAAACTATCAGTAAGGACACTGCAATAAGACTTGTGTTTTTGCGAATAATACCACTTAGAAATAAGAATGCAGCTAGTCCATACACAATGTTACTTGCACCAATATGAAAACTTTCTCTGCCTCCAAGCCATAACCACAAACCACTTGTTAAGTAAACTATCAGTAACACCTTCCATGCAATTTCTCTGTAGAAATAAAATAGTGCTGCTCCACAAAATAAAATGGGTGCAGCATTGCTTAGCAGGTGCTCCCAGTCAGCGTGTAGAAACGGAATGAAAAAAATCCCTCTCAATCCGTCAACATGTCTGGGCAGAATGCCATAGTCAGCAAGCGAAATATGAGCACTTACTTCGTAAATTTTTACAGCAAACATCATTGCAACAATGATGGATGGTGCAATAAAACTACCGGCTAACTTCTTAAATTCAGAGCTCATCATTCCACTCAGTCAATTATATTGCCATTTGTTTTTTGTTATCTAATAATGCCTTATTTGCAGTTAATTTCACTAAGGCAACTATCATTTTGTCAGTTGAAGTGTAATTTACAGTTAATCCATTCAGCATCAAATTCAGAATTAAATTTTTTATAGAAATTAATTGCTTTCTCATTCCAGTCCAAAACCTGCCAGTGCAATTGCTTGCATCCTTCTTCTATAGCTTCAGCTTTAACTGCTTCAAATAATTTTTTTCCCGCTCCCTGACCACGAAATTTTTCATTCACTACAATATCGTCCAGATAAATGCCTTTGCCTTTCCAGGTGGAATACTTGAGAAAATAAATTGCTATGCCAATAATGCCTTCTTCTGTTTCTGCTACCAACATTCTGAAGACCGGATTTTCCCCAAATCCATCTTCAAGCATTTGAGCTTCGGTATTGGTTACTTGTTCAGGTGCTTTTTCAAATTCTGCAAGTTCTTTTATTAATCGAAGTGCTGCAGGAACATCTACCGGTTTGCCTTTTCTTATTTGCATGGATTTGATAAATTATAAAATAGAATCAATAAGTTGTTGTGTATAGGCAGATATTGGTTTGTCAAGTATTTTTTCAGTTGCTCCCTGTTCAATAATTTCTCCATTTCGCATAATTAATAATCGGTCACATACCAGTCTTAACACTTCCAGGTTATGAGAAATAAAAATGCTACTGAAAGGAGTTTTCTCTTTCAGTTGTGCAATGAGTTGAAGTATTTGAGCCTGCACTGAAACATCCAGTGCACTTACAGCTTCATCAAATACAACTACATCAGGTTGGATGATGAGCGCTCTGGCAATACATACACGTTGTTTTTGTCCTGTACTTAGTTCGTGCGGATAGCGATGGTAGTGTTGTGGAGTAAGCCCAACTTTTGCAAGCCACTCTTCAACTTTAGCTTTTCTTTCTCCGTCATTATATTTTTCAAATGCTATGAGTGGCTCTTCAATAGATTTTCCAACCTGCATCAGTGGATCGAGTGCATGATGAGGATGCTGAAATACAATTTGAATTTTTTTACGCCAGAAATAGTTTTTTTTATGATGATAGAAATGAATCAAATCTTTATTAAAAAACATTTCACCATTATCTGACGGAATAAGTTGCAGAATCAATCTTGCAAGTGTTGATTTACCACTGCCTGACTCACCTGCAATACCTAGTGTTTCACCGGGTAGTAATTCAAAGCTTACATTTTTAACAGCTTCAAAATATTCTTTTTTCCATGTCCAAACTGATTTGTGAAAAGGATAACGTTTAGTCAGGTTATTGGCTTTAATTACCGGTAGAAGTGTTTCCTGTTGTTCTGTTTGATGTTTTTTAATCTTTAAGTTTAAATTAGAAGGCTGGTTTGCAATCAGACTTTTTGTGTATTCACTCACCGGGTTTTTGAAAATTTCATTGGTATTATTTTCTTCTGCAATACGACCTTTTTGCATCACCAGCACGCGGTCCGTCATGTGTTCTATCACTTTCAGGTCGTGACTGATAAGCAGCATAGCCATCTGATATTCCTGCTGAATATTTTTCAGAAGTTTAAGAATTACTTTTTGAGTAGTTACATCCAGTGCTGTTGTGGGTTCATCAGCAATAAGCAATTGAGGATTGCAGCTTATAGCCATCGCTATTGCCATTCGTTGCAGTTGTCCTCCCGAAAGTTCATGCGGATATCTGTAAAATAATTCTTTTGCATTACTCAGATGCACTTTTTCAAACAACGTCAGCGTTTTTTCAAATGCATCTTTATAAGATAGTTTTTCATGCTTCATCATCACTTCTGCTATTTGTTTCCCGCAAGCAATTACAGGATTGAATGCAGACTTCGGCTCCTGAAAAATCATTGCAATATCTTTTCCTCTGATATTTTGTAACGTTTTTTCCGAAGCACTTATCAGGTTAATAGTTGAACTGTTATTTGCAAATAGTACCTCACCATTCACTGCTGATGTTTCTTTATTCAGAAGTTGAAGAATGGCCAGTGATGTAATAGTTTTCCCGCAACCGGACTCACCTGAAAGGCCCAGAGCCTCGCCTTTGGCAATTTGGAATGTGAGGTCGTTTACAACAGTGGTTTTATTTGTCCCTCTCCCAAATGCAACAGAAAGATTTTTTACTGATAACATCGCTGTGAAGATAAATGCAATTTTTACAGCAACAAAATTTCATTGCAGCAGAAATAGAGTTTTTACTACCAGCGAATAAGGAAATGTAAATTAACTCTTCACCGTTACAGGCTTGGTGTTGTCTTCAGAAAGTCGGTCAATGAGTTTGTGCAAAGGGTCTATTCCTGCCTCCTGAGGGGCTTCATTTACCATGATGGTGAAAGTGACTTTGCCATCAGTAAATTTGTGTTTTTGCAAGTAAAGATATTTAGGTTTTCGCTTGTCATCTTTTTTAAGGATGCCCACATCAATCCAGTCGTTAATGGGTGTTTGTTTTTGATTTCCGCTGCTGTCAGCATAATATTTTTTGGCTTCCAGTTCCAAGGTCACACTGTATTGGTTTCCTTTTTTCTCACACTTAACAGAATTACATTTTAAATCAAACAAAGTGATTTTGTCAAACATATCATCTACTACATTCTTTAACGAATCGGGTGTGACAGCTTTAATATATTTTACCATTTCAGGCGACTGCACGTATGGCGCACTTTGAAAACCATAAGTTCTGATGAACCTCCTGAATGCAGTATTTAAGGAATCTTCGCCAATATAATCGCGCATAGCATACATCACCAAACTTCCTTTCTGATAGTGTATATATCCCTGTCCATCATTAAAAGCGAGAGGTTGTTCGGCAATGCGCTCACCGGAGCGTCCCATTAAGTATTCGTCAAGTTCATATTTTAAGAATTTTTGCATGGCAGCTTTTCCATATTCTTTTTCCATTACCATCAGGGCTGTGTATTGTGCCATACTTTCCACCATCATTGTCGAGCCTTGTGTATTGGCACCTGTTACCTGATGACCCCACCACTGATGTGCAACTTCATGTGATGTAACATAAAATGCATTGTCAATGTCGTCCTCATTTTCTACATGATAAATAAAACCAATAGCTTCACTGAACGGAATGGTGTTGGGGAAAGATTGTGCGAAGGTTGCATACTTTGGGAATTCAATAATTCTTACCTGATGAAACTGATAAGGTGAAAAGTTTTGCTGACAATAATCCAGTGTTTTTTTGATGGCATCATTCATCCTTTGAATATTCCACTGATGTGTAGGGTGATAATATATCTCAATGTTCACTCCTTTGTATTTGTCTTTGAAAACAGCATAACGTGCACTTAGAAATGAATAAAAGTTAAGTATACGTGCATCCATTTTATAATGGAAATAGCGTCTGTTGCCTGATGTCCATTCTTTTTGCAGATATCCCGGTGATATAGCAATCTGATCTGCTGAAGTACTGATAACACATTCGTATTTTATCCAGTCAGCATCATTGGCAAGATAAGTATTGCGTACAGCTGCACTGTCAGAGATCAATCTCATAGTGTGAGTTTTTGGTTGAAGACCTTCTTTTCTTCTGTTGCTGTTGTCTTGCAATTCCATTTCTTCAGAGTAGCCGAATGATGGCAGATAACTTTTACCGATGAAGGTTCCGTTGTATTCCAACCCAAGTTCCTCTTCGTTGTTGGCAAAACCACGATGTATGTATTCCAGATCAAAATCTACTTTGGACGAATCGCCAGGCAACAATGGGTGTGCAAGTCTATGAATGGTGAAATGACGATTGAAGTTTTCAATTTCTTCCGAAAGAATTCCAAAGTTGAGTTTGTTGATTTTCACCTCATCATCCGACCATGACACAAGCAAAGTATCAATCGGTTTTGATGATTTGTTTTTTATGTAATAGTATCCGGTAATGTGAGCATATCTTTTTTCAGGAGTTAGGTCCACATGCAAGTTTACTTCGGTAATGCGCGGCTGGTTATAATCTAAATATTTTTTGTATTTCTTCTCATATTCAGCCTGAAGATGCCTGAGTGTTTTATCGGTTTTATATGAATGAAGAATATTGGTGTTGTAAAAAATAAAACTTCCGCTTACGAGAAAAATAATCAGTGAAATCAGAATGACCCGCTTGCCTTCTTCGGCACGCCATTTCATTTGCAATTGTTTCCATCGGGTTTTAAAATCTATTTCACTGCCTTGTCTTGAAATTAGAATTCCTAATACAAAAAGTATCACACCTAAACTTCCCCAGTAAATCAGCAACATATATTTAGGATACAGAAAATGCCCGAAACCATTCATGTCGGAGTAGGGGGCAGATGGAGTAACTCCATACCAAATCATGTAATGAGTAAAACCCATTGCTGAGGCTGCTATTCGTCCGATGAAATAAACAATCATCAGTGTATGGCCGAGAAATTTATTGTTCACCAGATTGTGAATGAAAAATGCAAGCAGTATCAGAAGTATCATTCCCGGATACTGACTTACAAAAAGATATTTGAAGTAAACTGCAAAATCATAGCGATAAAAACCATTGATGGTTTGAATCAGTACACCAATAGCTAAAACTATGAGTTGCATCATGGCAACTATCAGACATAAACTGAAAAATTTTGCCGACATGGTAAGCCACCTCGAAACAGGAAGTGCATCTGTGAGATTATTTATTCTGCTTTCACGTTCTTTCCAAACCAACTCACCCGAAAAAAATGTTATGACTATCAGAATAAACAGAAAAAAGTTTGACGACAGGTCATCAATAATAGCATAGGTTACGGGATATATAGATGTGCCATACATTTTTGCCGCATCAGGAATTTGCCCTAACAACAAAAAAATTCCACATAATACAATGGCAAGAAACGTAACAGAGCGAACAACACCGGTAAAGTCAAAACAAACCTGATGCCACCACTGTTTCCATTTCATCCGGTTATTATATTTAAGTGTTGCAGGGCCCGGATTAAGATTTCCAACTGGTGTTGACAGATCGGTTTCCTGAAATTTCTTTTTGCGGAATTTGGTGAATGATGCAGATTTACTGAAAGTAAAAAAGCGGTAAGTAAGTGTTGCTATTATCAATGCAACTGCCAGCCATATCAAACGGTTCCAAAGCAGATAACTTTCAAATGGAACAGTAAGAATATTTTTTTCTGCAGGAGTCCAGTAACGGGTAATATAAAAAGCTGAGTTGATGCCGAAAGGATCGAGCAGTGATGCAGCCGGGTTGGTTTCAACATCGCCTGCTAATGATGATAGCACAAGGTAAATTATAAGAAATGCCATCCCCTGAACATAGATGGCAAGTTGATTGCGAAGCAGTGTGCCGGTTGCAAAAAATATAACTCCCAGAATAAATACATTCGGAACAACAAATTCTAAAAAAGGAGTGGTGTAGGCCCTGAGCATGAAAGGACCTATCTGTTCCTTATCAACCCAGGGCATATAAAGTCCTGTAAAAATACCAAGCAGTATTCCTGAAAAAATAAACAGTGCAGTGATGTATGAACCTGCAAATCGTCCGCCAAGGTATTGCAATTTAGAAACCGGTGTGGTGAAAATAATTTCATGTATGTTGTGCTCGAAGTCGCGAAACACAGGTGTGCCCATTACTGCAGAAATAATAAGTGCACCAATGAGGGTAAGTATCATTACCACCTGATGGATGGTATAAGGTGAGTTCTTGTTTACATTTCCTACAGCTCCTCCGATTGTAATAGCATCGGTGGTTACAAATAGAAAGCAGAGCAGAAAAAGGATGGCGAAATAGGCATAGGTAGCCGGCCTGCGAAAACGATATGACAGTTCAAATTTGAGAACAGAAAACATACGCAGGTTTAATTTTTATTTATAAATCCGTTCAGTACTGAGAAGTAAACATCTTCCAGCGCAGGTTGTGCAGGTGCAAAGTTGCCGACATTGCTGTCGCTCCACACATGCAACTCAATCTGTCCGGTGTTGAATTTTTGTGAGATGACCTGATGCTGCTGCATCAGTTCTTTTGCTTCCTGTTTTGATACCTGACACGACCATATTTTTCCTTTCACACTGTCGAGTGCATCTGCCGGATGACCGCTGAAAAGCACTTCACCTTTATTAATAATAGCCATTTGCGAACACAACTCTTTCACATCTTCCACAATGTGTGTGGAGAGAATAACTATTACCTGCTCACTGATTTCGCTCAGCAAGTTGAGGAAGCGGTTGCGTTCTGTGGGGTCAAGGCCTGCCGTGGGTTCATCTACAATGATGATTTTTGGATTTCCAATTAATGCCTGTGCAATGCCAAAGCGTTGTTTCATTCCACCGCTGAAGCCGCCAAGTTTTTTATTTTTTACATCATAAAGGTTGGTTTGAACAAGCAGATTTTTCACACGCTCGTTTCGTTCTTTGGTTATGGCAATTCCTTTCAATAAGGCAATATGATTGAGCAACTCTTCTGCAGTAATATTCGGATAAACACCAAACTCCTGAGGCAGATAACCGAGAATTTTCTTTACATCTTCTTTCTGTTCAAGCACATTCAGATCATCCAGAAAAATATTTCCTGTATCAGCATCCTGAAGGGTGGCAATGGTTCGCATAAGTGATGATTTGCCGGCACCGTTAGGACCGAGTAATCCAAATAAGCCATTGTTAATGGTAAGGTTGATGTTGTTTAATGCACGCACTCCGTTGGGATACGTTTTTGTTAAACTGCGGATGGAAAGTTGCATAAAGTAATTTGTTGTGATAAGTTATTTATGGAACAGCCATTTGAATGAAAACAGCGAAGCAAGTGTAACTCTTTTTTGTTTTGCAACTATATCCACCTCTTTTAAGTTCACTGAAGCTATATATTCAGAATGATACAACACAGCAGGATATACATTATCAGGAGTTCGGTCGGAAGTGATGGTTACTTCAGGTAAAGTATATCCGGTCATTTCTGAATTGTCTTCAGTAGCACGAATGGTTACCTCAGGCAGAGTAACAACAGGTATTACTTCTCCATTTTGAATGTAGGCCGGTGTTAATACAGGCTCTTTTTCAGTTTGAGTAAATCCAAGATTTGGAATTACTAATGCGCCAAGGGCGATGGTGATGAGCAGCTTTTTCATTTTTTTTGTTTTTATGTGTTTTTGATTGATTTGACGATGCAAAGATATATTCAAAGGATGGTACTATGCAACACATAGTACTAAAATATTTTATAACTTGTTGACAATCATTTTAAAAATTTTACTGTAAATTAACTTTGTGGTACTTTTAAATGGGTTTCAATGCCCGGAATTCATGAATAAGACGGCCTGAAAATGCCAAAAGTTACAGGTTGACACCAAACTTTCTTAAGCATTATTGCCCAACAGGGTTGGTATTAAAAATTAAAAAGGGAGGAGAAAAGTAGGAAGGGCGGTTTAAGTTTAAAGCTGATTCCTTTTTTCAAATGTAAGAACAACAGCACATTTTGATGTAACCAAATAGTGATGCAGAAGTATAACCACGCAGAAAATAACTTTTATGCACGCAATAGATATTATTTTGTTAGGAGGAGCTTTACTGTGTTTTGGTATAGCTTATCTTATCGCTTCACGACCGGCCCGACAGTTACGTGCGCACCGCAAAAATGGTCAACTCTGGAAAAAGCAATCGCAAAACAGCGATAATACAGTCAACTCACCTGAGCTTTTAAATTATTTACATGACGAAACGCAATAACTGCATTTCGTTTTTCAACTCACCTTACTCCAGTTAGGTTTTCCTTGTCTCTTTTTTATCAGTTGTTGTTTGCACAACTGATTTTTTGCATCAGTCAGATGTGGGTCATCCTGTAATAAATCAATAGCACTCTTGCGTGCTGCTTCAAGAATGGCTCCGTCCTTTGCAATATCAGCAATTTTCAAATCAAGCAAACCACTTTGTTGTGTTCCGGTAATGTCGCCAGGGCCACGTAGTTTCAAATCTGTTTCAGCAATTTCAAAACCATTGTTGGTGTTCACCATGGTTTGCATTCGCATACGTGCAACTGTCGAAAGTTTGTCACCTGTCATCAGTATGCAGTACGATTGTTCGGCACCACGACCCACACGCCCGCGCAGCTGATGCAGTTGCGAAAGACCAAAACGCTCAGCACTTTCAATAATCATTACCGATGCGTTGGGCACGTTCACACCCACTTCAATTACGGTTGTTGCAATCATTATATGTGTGCGGCCTTTTACAAATTGTTCCATCTCATAGTCTTTGTCTTTAGGTTTCATTTTGCCATGCACAATGCTGATGTAATAATCAGGCAATGGAAATTCTCTTCTCAAAATATCATAACCATCCATCAGATTCTGATAATCCATTTTTTCAGATTCTTCAATGAGAGGATATACAATATATATCTGTCGGCCCAACCGTATCTGCTCTTTCATAAAACCAATCACACGCAGACGTGATGATTCAAACTTATGCAAAGTTTTTATCGGCTTTCGGCCTGCAGGCATTTCATCAATAGCCGACATGTCAAGGTCGCCATACAAAGTCATGGCTAATGTGCGCGGTATGGGTGTTGCAGTCATCACCAGTACATGTGGAGGATTTTCTTTCATCCACAACTTTGCACGTTGCTCCACACCAAAGCGATGTTGCTCATCAATAACCACTATTCCAAGATCTGCAAATTTCACTCTGTCTTCTATCAGTGCATGTGTACCTATGAGCAGGTGTATTTCTTTATCTGAAAGCTGCGCAATCAGCTCTTTCTTTTTTGACTCAGGAACAGAACCTGTAAGCAAACCTACATTTACAGGAAGGTCTTTCAGCAATTCTTTTACTGAAGCATAATGTTGATTTGCCAGAATTTCAGTTGGCGCCATCATGCAGGCCTGTTGTTTATTATCAAGGGCAAGCAACATTGCCAACAGTGCAACCACCGTTTTTCCACTGCCCACATCGCCCTGCACCAGCCGGTTCATTTGGTTTCCGCTTACAGTATCTTTTCTTATTTCTTTCAACACACGTTTCTGAGCATTTGTAAGTTCAAAGGGCAGATAGTCCTTATAAAATGTGTTAAACAGATATCCTACTTGGTCAAAAACTCTTCCTTTATGGGCTTCTGTTCTTACCTGTTTGTTTTGTAAAAGTTTCAGCTGTATATAAAACAATTCTTCAAATTTAAAACGCTGACGGGCTTTGCGAAGTGAATCAGCATCAGAAGGAAAGTGAATCTGCAGATAAGAATCATATACAGGATGCAACTGATGTTTATGCAGTATTTCATTAGGGAGTGTTTCGGCAAGTTGCGATGGAAGACCTTTAAGCGCAGCATGCATGGCACGCATAATTCCCTTGCTGTCTAAACCTTTGGTTTTGCTTTTCTCTGTAGTGGCATACACCGGCTGAAAACCTTTAAAAGGATTTTCGTCAAATTTTTCCTGCGTTTCCAATTCGGGATGCACCATATTCCACACTCCGTTAAAGAGGGTAGGTTTGCCAAAGATGATGTATGGTGTTCCTGCTTTCACACTTTCGCGTATCCATTTTATTCCCTGAAACCATACCAGATCCATTGTTCCTGTTTCATCTCTGAAAGATGCCTGCAGACGTGTAGTGCGCTTGTTTCCGAAACCTGAAATGGATGTAATTACTCCTTTGAGTTGCACATAAGGTAAATCGGCATTCAGTTCCGAAATACTGTAAAACCTGGAGCGATCAACATATCTGAAAGGGAAGTGATGCAATAAATCTTCAACCGTAAAAATGCCAAGCTCAGTACGAAATATCTGCGCACGCTGAGGCCCTACTGTTTTTACAAACTCTATGTCTTTTTGAAGATACAAACTCATATAATAGAGCTGATATTACTTTAATAATGCACTGTAATAAAAACAAAAATAGTATTCAACGAAAAACTTAATGAGTTTTAAGATTTATAAGAGCGATTGCTTGAAACCTATTGGTCGGGAAGACAGGATTCGAACCTGCGACCCCCACGTCCCGAACGTGGTGCGCTACCGGGCTGCGCTACTTCCCGAATTTTTTGAGAGAGCAAAAGTAGGATTCTTTATTATGACAGCAAATACTGCATTCGTCATTGCACTGTGCAGAAAATTAAATCATTTTTCTGACAACAGGTGTAAACGTATATTATTCCTGCTTCAATGACTTCGTAATTCTATAACCGGAATAAAATTTAAATCCCCGACTGAGTGAACAATCGGGGATATAACATTAAAAAATTACTAGTAAAATATCTTTTTACTGTTGCTTTTTAACATTAACGGCATTTAAGCCTTTTTTGCCCTGTACTACTTCATAAGTTACAAGGTCATTGTCCGTGATGCGGTCAACTAATCCTGTTTGGTGAACAAACAGTTCTTTTCCGCCATCATCTTCAACAATAAATCCAAAGCCTTTAGAGCTGTTGAAGAATTTTACTTTACCGGTTTTCATTAAATAAATAATTAAATTTGTGAATTAATGCGCCAAAGATAAACTATTTAATTACAAATAAGATAATTCCGGAAGTTTTTTAGATGAATAAACAACATCAGACAAAGATAAAGGGCAATATTGTGGATGTTTTCAGCCGGAAGATATATGCCGGTGAGATTTTGATTCAGGAGGGAAAAATTAAAGAAATCGCCCCTGTGGATGGCCACTTTTCAGAATATATTTTGCCCGGCTTCACCGATGCCCACATTCATATAGAAAGCAGCATGCTGGTACCTTATGAGTTTGCCAGGATTGCTCTCACTCATGGCACAGTGTCAACCGTGAGCGATCCTCACGAAATAGCGAATGTATGTGGATTGGAAGGCATAGACTTTATGATTGAAAATGCCCGTGATGCTGGACTAAAAATAAACTTCGGAGCACCTTCCTGTGTGCCTGCCACCGGTTTTGAAACGGCAGGTGCTGTGATTGACGCTGCAATGACTGAAAAACTGCTTCAGCGCAGCGAAATAAAATACCTCAGTGAGATGATGAATTACCCGGGTGTGTTGTTTGATGATGCTGAGGTGATGAAGAAAATTGCTGCTGCACATAAATATGGAAAGCCTGTGGATGGCCATGCTCCCGGATTGAGGGGTGAGCAGGCAAAAAAATACATCAGTGCCGGCATCAGCACCGACCACGAATGCTTTACTTTAGAGGAAGCTCTTGATAAAATCAACTTCGGCATGAAGATAATTATACGTGAAGGCTCTGCTGCTAAAAATTTTGAAGCACTTCATTCACTGATTTCTTCGCATCCTTCTGTTACCATGCTTTGCAGTGATGATAAACATCCGGATGATTTGCTGAAAGGTCATATCAATGAACTGGTAAAACGTGCTTTACAAAAAGGTCATCAGTTGTTTGATGTGTTGCAATGTGCCTGTGTGAATCCTGTGCTGCATTACAACCTGAATACAGGATTAATGCGCAATGGAGATGCGGCAGATTTTATTGTAGTGGATAACCTTACCGAATTCAACGTGATGCAAACATGGATTGATGGCGTTTGTTTAGCCGAAAATGGAGTTTCGAACCTGAAACCCAAAAAGCATGCAGCTATCAATCATTTTAAGTCTTCTCCGATTCAACAGGATGAGCTGAAAGTAAAAATTACTGGTGAAGCCATTAAAATTATTGAAGCATTAGACGGACAACTGATTACCCGTTGCATTCATGACAAGCCTGCCTCAAAAGATAATTGCTGGGTGAGTGATATTTCTAAGGATATATTAAAAATAACGGTAGTGAACCGCTACCGCAAAGCACCTCCGGTTATCGGATTTATAAAAAATTTCGGATTTAGAAGCGGGGCCATTGCATCAACTGTAGCACACGACTCACATAATATAATTGCAGTAGGCGTAAACGATGAAGATATTGTGGAAGCAATTAATACACTGATGAATTACGGTGGTGGCCTTTGCGTAGTGAACGGAAAGGATAAAAAAAGCATTGCTCTTCCTGTGGCTGGGCTGATGAGTACTGACAGTTGCCTTGAAACAGGCAATGCCTACAGCGAACTGGATGCTATGGCAAAGCAACTTGGCTCAAAGCTCAGGGCACCTTTTATGACCTTATCATTTATGGCTTTGTTGGTGATTCCACATTTTAAAATTGGTGATAAAGGATTGTTTGATGTGGACAAATTTGAATTGACAACATTAAATACTTAAAACGATGTGGACTGAAAAAGATAGCCGCCTTCAGAAAACTTTTAAGTTTAAAGATTTTACTCAGGCATTTGCTTTTATGACAGAGGTGGCTTTTCTTGCCGAGAAAATGAATCATCATCCCGACTGGCGAAATGTTTACGATACGGTTGAAATAAATCTGTCAACACATGATGCCGGAAATAAGGTAACTGAAAAAGACAGACAACTTGCCGAAGCTATTGACCGGTTGTTTTCAGAAAAAAAATAATTATCCTATTCTGTGACGGATGATGTCGTTCACACGGTTGACCAACTGTGTGGGGCGATAAGTTCGCCAGTTCAGGTTATCCAGTTCTCCGCCAAACAGCACGTAATAATCAATATTGGCTTTTTGCATTTCTGAAAGCACATGCTCTCTGAAGTTGATGGCAGCTATCCAACCGTTCTCATTTATTTCTTCAAACCATTCTTCGTAATAGCAATCGTCTGAAGCATGAAAGTTGAGTACGTTCTCACCGATAAGAATGAATTTGCAGATTCCGTTTTCCATCATGTTCTCAATCACATCACGTTTCAGCATCATAATATCATTGCTGATGGCATCATTCCATTCGCCCATCAGCTCAATGATGGCAAACGACTTTTCGTAATCACAATATATTACTTTAAGATAAAGCGTAGATGAGCCAAAGTCGTCCCACTGCGGGTGAATGAAATAATTATATAGCGTATTGCTGTATTCGAACTCACTATACACCCTTCCATAAAATGGACTCAGCTCATCCTCTGAAGCCAGATATAAGTCCATCCAGTTATAAAAAGGTTCGATGTCCTGCATTGCTCAACTCCACTTTTGTGTACTGCAAAAATAATTCAGAAAAACAGAAATAAGCAGATTATGGCTTGTAATTTTTTATGACATTTCGCACACTTCCGTGTTTCTTCAGCAATGCCTGAGCTTTTGCGGCAGGTATTTTAAGTTCTTCCATAATCATACGTTCACCGCGGTTCACCAGTTTGTTATTGGTAAGCTGCATATCCACCATCTTATTGTCTTTCACCCGACCGAGTTTTATCATCACCGAAGTACTGATCATGTTGAGTACTAATTTTTGTGCAGTACCGGCTTTCATTCGTGTGCTTCCGGTAACAAATTCAGGACCTGTTATTATCTCAACAGGATAATCGGCAAAAGAAGCTACAGGTGAGTTCTTGTTGCAAACAATACATCCTGTGGTAATCTTATGTTCGACACATTTTTTTAATGCACCAACTACATAAGGAGTAGTTCCTGAAGCTGCAATACCTATTACGACATCCTTTTTAGTGATTTTATATTTTTTAAGATCCAGCCATCCCTGCAACTCACTGTCTTCTGCAAATTCAACAGCTTTGCGAATGGCACTGTCGCCACCGGCAATGAGTCCAATCACTCTGCCATGTGCAATGCCATAGGTGGGCGGACATTCCGATGCATCCACAATACCCAGCCGTCCACTGGTGCCTGCACCAATATAAAAAAGCCTTCCTCCGGCTTTCATTTTACGGATGACAGCTTGAGTCAGCGCTTCAACAGCTGAAATATTTTTTTTGATGATGCGCGGCACAGTATGATCTTCTTTATTGATGTTGAGCAGCAGTTCCGTCACTTTCATTTTCTCAAGATGACGATAATGCGAATCTTTTTCTGTCGTACGCAAAAATTTTTTCCTATCGGCCGGCATGAAATATATTATTGGGGTTATTTTTTAAACTATAGACATGTTCTTTCATCAACTCTGCCCATGTGCCATCATTTACGCTGTCGTCAAAAACTGAAGAATCAACCGGTTTGCCAAAAGTGAGGCTTACTGTTTTTCCTCTTTGGTAATACATTTCATCCATCAGATAAAGCATTTCAATATTTGCCTGTATGCCCAAACGCTTTCGCCAGTTGGCCAGATTATAAAACCAGTTTGAATTACGTCCGTCAATATATACAGGAACTATCGGACTGTTGTATTGTTTTGACTTGATGATAAAACTTTTCTTCCATTGAAGATCTTTGATGATGTTGCCCTGTTTGCGCGATACCAGTCCTGCAGGAAAAATTAAGGTTGCTTTGTCAGAGGCATACAATGCATCAATTGCTTTGAAAGACTGAACTGAATTTTTTCCATGCTTGTTTACTCCAATAAACAGGTCTTTGAGATTTTTTAGTTGAAGCAGAATATCATTTACTATAAACATCAGGTCGCGCCTGTGCAGTCCTATCTGATGAATCAGAGCCATGGCATCCAGTCCGCCAATGGGATGATTGCCTGCAAAAATACAACGGCCCTCACGGATGATGTTTTCTTCTCCGTAAATTTTAATGCTGATCTGAAATTCTTCAATGATGGCATCCACAAATTCAAAAGATGTTTTATGTCCGTGACGGGAAATAAAATCATTGACCTCGTCCTCGTGAACGATTCTCTTGATATAACGAGTTACAAACCCGGGCAGCATTTTATATAGCCGCGGATTCTTGCTACGGATCACTTCCGCTACATCAATAAACTTCTTATTCTCCTCACTCATACTCAGTAAAACAACTTTTTCAGGCTTATGTCGGTGCAAAATTCGTGAATCTGCTGCAATAGCCTGCCCTGAAAACCGGAAGCTAAAAAACGCATAAGGTGGGACATAAATACATCAAAAAACGAAAGTTTTCAACAAAAAGGGGAAAATGTGGGTTTTCGTGGGAAAATTCTTTTTACATTCGCGCATCAATTTCTTCTATTGTGAGTGAGGTAATAAATCTGTTTGGAGTGTATGAAAGCACGGTTGATGCTAAGGGCCGTGTATTGCTTCCTTCTCCTTACAAGAAAACTCTTGAGAAGGTACTCGGAGACGGATTTGTTATCAAGCAAAATATTTTCAGAAAGTCACTGGAGTTTTTTCCAGTGCAAACCTGGAATGTGCTTTCTCAGGATGTAGGTAAGCTAAACACATTTCTGAAATCAAATCAGGAGTTGATTACACTCTTTTACTATGGAGTTCGCAATGTGGAGTTGGACAGCAACGGAAGATTTCTGATAGTGAAAGATCATTTGACGTATGCAGGTATTAAAAAAGATATTGTGCTGGCAGGTGCTAACGACAGGATTGAAATTTGGGATAAGCGTGCATACCATAAGTTTATTAAAGAGCACAGTGTAAATCTGGAGCAGCTGGTAGAAGAAAAACTGGGAGGAAAAAATCCATCGGATGGGCAGTGATGAATACCATGTGCCGGTGATGCTTCACAGGTGCATCGAGGGGTTGAATATTAAAGAAGATGGAATTTATGCAGATGTAACGTACGGGGGAGGGGGACATTCAAGAGCAATAGCCGCAAGGCTTACAACAGGAAAAGTAATAGCATTTGACAGAGATGCCGATGCAATAAAAAATAGTATAACCACCAAAAATCTGATAGTGATACACGCTAATTTTTCATCTATCACAGAGGAGCTCAACGCAAGAGGAATTTCTGCTGTTGATGGGCTGCTTGCCGACTTAGGCGTATCGTCACATCAGTTTGATGAACCTGAGCGAGGTTTTTCTTTTCGTTTTGAAAGCAGTCTTGATATGCGCATGAATGTGAATGATTCCATGACAGCTGCAGACGTAGTAAACACATTTTCAGAAGAGGAATTATGGAAAATGTTTTCTCTCTATGGCGAGTTGCGCAATTCCAAATCGGTGGCAAAGGCAATAGTTCATTCACGTAATGCAAAAACAATCAGAACAACTTTCGATCTGAAGAATGCAGTAGCACATCTGGTACCTAAACAAGATGAAAGCCGCTTTTATGCTCAGTTGTTTCAGGCTTTACGCATTGTAGTAAATAAAGAAATGCAGGAACTGGAATCCCTGCTGAATCAACTTCCGGGAATAATCAAGAGTGGAGGCAGAATTTGTTTCATGAGTTACCATTCGCTGGAAGACCGCATGGTAAAAAATTTTATTGCTTCAGGAAATGTAAGTGGAGTAATGGATAAAGATTTATTCGGCAACATAACTTCAAAAACATTTACAGCCATTAATAAGAAGCCACTTGAGGCAGATGCCGAAGAACAACAGATTAATCCACGTTCAAGAAGTGCACGTTTACGCATAGCTCAAAAAATATAACGACATGAACACTTTTAAAGAGCAGGACAAGAAATCAAAAGAAAAAAAATCATCGGAAAGTACCGGTAGAATTTCAGCAGCACGCAAATACATCGGTATGCTCAATTTCATCGGACTGATTGACAAAAAACTGATGTTAAAGATGCTTCCTTTTGCATTTTTTCTGATGGGATTGTCGCTGGTATATATAGCCAACAGTTACGTTGCAGAGAAAAATATTCGTGAAATAGACAAAACTGCAAAGGAGATTAAGGAATTGCGTTCGGAGTATATCTCAGTGAAATCTGACCTGATGTTCAAGAGCAGACAGTCGCAGGTTGCAAAAGAGGTATTGCCATTAGGTATTAAACAACTTGAAGTGCCTCCTAAAAAAATTGTTTTAAAATCTTCAACTGAAAAGTAATGTCTAATATAAAGAAAAGCATACTTACCAGAGTTTACGTAGTATATGCGTTTATGTGCCTTTTTGCACTGGCAATTATAGGAAGGGTTTTTCAATTACAGTTTGTTGAGGGAGATTACTGGCGCGGGAAAGCAGACAGTCTTACTCTGGCTTATCGCACCATCGAACCTTCAAGAGGAAATATTTTCAGTGCTGACGGAAGTTTACTTGCTACATCCGTTCCGTTTTATGATTTGCGAATGGATACGAAAGCAGATGGCATTACCAAGGAATTGTTTAATGAGAAGTTGGATTCACTGTCGTTATGTTTAGCCGGATTGTTTAAAGATAAAAGCAAAGATGAGTACAAGAGAATGCTGCGCGAAGCAAGGCGTGACGGTGAGCGATATTTTCTTTTGAAGAGAAATGTTTCGTATGCAGATCTGAAAAGAGTTAAAACTTTCCCAATATTTAATAAAGGCCGATACAAGGGAGGTTTGATTATTGAACAGAAAAATCTTAGACAAAAACCATTCAGGGAGTTGGCATCACGTACCATTGGTTATAAAATAGATAACGTAACTCCTGTTGGAATAGAAGGAGCATTTAACGAAAGTTTGCGTGGTGAGAGCGGAAGAAGACTGATGCAGAAAATATCAGGCAACATCTGGAAGCCTGTAAACATTGACAATGAAATTGAAGCGAAAGACGGCAGTGATGTTTATACAACCATTGATTTAAACATACAGGATGTTGCACAGCAATCACTCTATAATCAATTGGTGAAAAACAATGCTGAGGCAGGTTGTGCAGTGTTGATGGAAGTAGCTACAGGGGAGATTAAGGCAATTGTAAATCTCTCACGCGTTGACTCAGGTTACTACCGCGAGGATTTTAACTATGCAATAGGTTATGCTACCGAACCGGGTTCCACATTCAAGTTAGCCAGTATGATGGCCGGTATTGAAGATGGTTATATTGATTTGGAAGATACACTAAATGCAACGGGGGGAAGAACAAGTTATGCTCCCGGAATAATCATGCGCGACTCTCATGAAGGGCTTAATAAAATTACTGCTAAACATGCTTTTGAAGTATCCTCTAATGTTGGTGTTTCAAAACTCGTTTATAAATACTATCGCAAAAATCCGCAGGCATTTATTGACCGCATCAACAAAATGTGTTTTGGCAAGAAGCTGAATTTACAACTTGCCGGAGAAGGAAAACCAAGAATAAAATCAACGACAGACAAAGACTGGAGTAAAATATCGTTGCCATATATTTCAATCGGATACGAGTCAATTGTCACACCCTTACATACACTTACTTTTTACAATGCCGTTGCCAATAATGGTAAGATGGTAAAACCACTTTTTGTAAAAGAAATAAAATACAGAGGTAAAACCATTCAGACTTTTAATACCACTGTCATAGCTGATTCTATTTGTTCTTCACGCACCATTGCCCAAGCTAAAGAGTTATTAGAGGGTGTTGTGTTGAATGGTACAGGAAGTAAGTTGAAGGCATGTGTTTATTCTGTAGCAGGAAAAACAGGAACAGCGCAGATGGCCAACAGCAAAGGTGGCTACAAATCAGGTAAAATAAGATATCAGGCTTCTTTCTGCGGATATTTCCCTGCAGATCATCCGGCTTACTCATGTATTGTTGTGGTGTATAATCCTTCAGTTGCCGGCTATTACGGAGGCGAAGTTGCGCTTCCTGTTTTTAAAGATATAGCTGATAAGGTATATGCAACCAATCTTGATATGCATAAGGAGCTTGACGTTCAAATGGCAAATATTCCACTTGCAAAACCGGGAAATGCAAAAGCAACCATTGTTGCATGTAACAAAGCCAATATTGCTGTAAAAATGTTGGGCGAAACAGGCAAGTGGGCAGAGACAAGCAAACGCGAAACAACAGAAACACTTAAGAACTTACAGGTAAAAAGCGGGCAGGTTCCTGATGTGAAGGGTATGGGATTGCGTGATGCCATGTATTTGTTGGAAAGCAGCGGACTACAGGTGAAGGTAATGGGACGTGGTGCTGTCAGCAAACAATCTGTTCCTCCTGGTACTAAAATCAGTAAAGGTCAACTCATAACTATAGAATTAAGCTGATGCCACTCTTAAAAGAAATATTATACAAAGCCGGTATTGAAGAGGTAATTGGGAATACCAATACTTCTGTCAATGGTATTTGTATAAACTCTAATGAGGTGCGTGCTCAGGAAATGTATGTAGCACTGAGAGGAACACGTGTAGATGGTCACAGTTTTATAAACAGTGCAATTGAAAAAGGTGCTGTAGCCATTCTGTGTGAAGACATGCCTGAAACCATTCAGGCCGGTATCAATTATATACGCGTTAAAAATACAGGGATAGCACTTGCTGAGGTTTGTGCTAATTTTTATAATCACCCGTCATCCCATCTGAAGCTGGTTGGTATCACAGGCACCAACGGCAAAACCACCACTGCAACATTGTTATATAAAATGTTTATGCAGTTGAATTTTAAATGTGGGTTGATATCAACTGTTGAAAACAGAATTAACGATACAGTTATTCCGGCAACCCATACTACTCCTGATCCTATACAGCTGAATCAACTGCTCAGCCGAATGGTGCTCGAAGGTTGTGAATACTGTTTTATGGAAGTCAGTTCGCATGCTGTTGTGCAACATCGTGTAGATGCTCTGCATTATGCGGGAGGAGTATTTACCAACATCACACACGACCATCTTGATTATCACAAAACATTTGATGCATATATAAAAGCTAAAAAGAAATTCTTTGATATGCTCCCCGATACTGCATTTGCTTTGGTAAATGCAGATGACCGCAATGGATCAGTTATGGTACAGAATACGCAAGCAACTGTAAAAACTTACGGATTGCATTCTATGGCTGATTTCAGATGCAAAATCATTGAAAATAATTTCAACGGATTGTTATTACAGATAGACAACACTGAAGTGCTGTGCAAACTTATCGGCAGCTTCAATGCTTATAACCTGTTGGCTATTTACGCAGTTACAGTTTTGCTTGGAATTGACAAGCAGCATGCGCTTACTGCACTCAGCACACTTGAATCAGTAAGCGGAAGATTTGATTATCAGATTTCAGCTAATAAAATTATGGGAATTGTGGATTATGCCCATACACCTGATGCACTGAAGAATGTTCTCTCAACCATCAATGATATCAGAACACGCAATGAATCGGTGATTACAATTGTAGGCTGCGGAGGAAACCGTGATACGGCTAAAAGACCGGTAATGGCACAGATTGCTGCAGAACAAAGTGACAAAGTTATTCTTACTTCAGATAATCCGAGAAACGAAGATCCGCAACTGATCATTGAGCAAATGCGTGCAGGAGTTCCTGCTCATCTTGCAGCAAGAGTGATGGCAATTACCGATCGTAAAGAAGCAATTCGTGTAGCATGCAATCTTGCAAAAAGCGGTGACATTATTCTTATTGCAGGAAAAGGCCATGAAACGTATCAGGAAATCAACGGAGTGAAACATCCGTTTGACGATAAACAAATTTTACAGGAATCATTTAAATCACTCAATGCCTGATGCTATACTATCTCTTTGAATATATTGACAAGCATTATCACTTCCCGGGAGTAGGAGTGTTCAAATACATCTCCTTCCGTGCAGCTCTTGCAATTATTTTCTCACTGATGTTTTCATTTTTCACCGGACGAAGATTGATAAACTTCCTTAGAAAAAAGCAAGTGGGTGAAACAATTCGTGACCTCGGACTGGAAGGACAAATAGAAAAACAGGGAACACCTACCATGGGTGGACTGATTATCCTTTCCGCAATACTCATTCCAACGTTGTTGTTAGCCAAGTTGCAGAATGTATATGTGATTTTAATGCTAATTACAACTGTGTGGTTAGGTTTAATTGGCTTTCTTGATGACTACATTAAAGTTTTCAAGAAAAATAAAAAAGGTCTTGCAGGGAAATTTAAAGTAGTAGGACAGGTTGGTCTGGGTGTAATTGTAGGCAGTGTGTTATATTTTAATGATCATGTAGTGGTGCGTGAAAAAGCTTCTAAAGCTGACGTAAAACTGCATCATGGTCAGACGCTGGTAGATGATTTGCAGAATCAGGAAGGAGTGCTGTTTTCATCAACAAATATCAAATCAACAATTACCACCATTCCGTTTTTCAAGAACAATGAATTTGATTATGCATCACTCTTGTCGTGGATGGGTGATAATTATAAAAAATTTGCATGGCTTATTTTTATTCCTGTAGTCATTCTCATCATCACAGCAGTCTCCAACGGTGCCAATATAACTGATGGTATTGACGGGCTTGCTGCAGGAAGTTCAGGTATAATCGGTTTAACTCTTGCTGTTTTTGCTTATGTGTCAGGTAATACGGTTTTTGCCAACTATCTGAACATAATGTACATTCCCAATGCCGGTGAGCTGATGGTTTTCATGGCAGCATTCATTGGTGCATGTGTAGGATTTCTCTGGTACAATGCTTATCCTGCACAGGTGTTTATGGGCGATACAGGCAGCCTTGCTCTGGGAGGTATTATCGCAGTGTTTGCCATTGCCATCCGAAAAGAATTAATGATTCCTGTAATCTGCGGAATATTTCTGATTGAAAATCTTTCGGTAATGATGCAGGTTGCTTATTTCAAATATACCAAAAAGAAATATGGCGAAGGAAGACGAATTTTCAAGATGTCGCCATTGCATCATCATTATCAGAGACTGGGATACCATGAATCAAAAATCGTAACACGGTTTTGGATTGTGGGCATCATGTTAGCAGTCATCAGTATTATAACCTTAAAACTTCGCTAACCTGATGAGTCAACAAAAACGCATTGCTATACTGGGAGCTGCCGAAAGCGGAGTTGGTGCTGCCATCCTTGCACAAAAACAGGGGTATGACGTTTTTGTTTCTGACGCAGGACGCATTGCCGAAGTATATCGCCAGCAATTGTCTCAGCGTAATATTGCATTTGAAGAAGGCAATCATACCTGGTCGCTGATAGGCAATGCCGGTGAAGTAATCAAAAGCCCGGGCATACCTGATAAGGCAGAAATAATCAAAAAATTTAAAGAGCAAGGTACGCCTGTAATTTCAGAAATTGAATTTGCAGGACGATATACAGATGCAAAAAAGATTTGTATAACCGGAACCAATGGCAAATCAACAACCACATTGCTTACCTATCATGTTTTATCGAAAGCAGGATTCAATGTAGGACTTGCAGGAAACATAGGTAAAAGTTTTGCCTGGCAGGTGGCAGAAGAAAATTTTGACCATTATGTAATTGAGCTGAGCAGTTTTCAGCTGGACGGAATGTATTCCTTCAAAGCTGATATCGGCATTCTGCTGAACATTACTCCCGATCATCTCGACAGATATGAATACTCACTGCAGAATTATATTAACTCCAAATTCCGAATTCTGCAAAATCAAACTGCAAACGATGCATTTATTTACTGCGCAGATGATACACTGATAGAAACAGAAATACTGAAACGTAATCCCATTGCACAATGCTATCCTTTTTCAATTCATAAAGAAGAGGGGATGAGTGCTTTTTTAAAGGACAATCAATTTCAACTTAATATTCAAAACAAATTATTTACTATGTCAATCTTCGAACTCGCCTTACAGGGCAAACACAACCTCTACAACAGCATGGCAGCGGGAGTTGCGGCACGTATCCTCGACATTCGTAAAGAAGTTATTCGCGATAGTTTTGCTGATTTCAGAAATGCAGAACATCGTATGGAATTTGTAACTACCGTACATGGTGTTGATTTTATCAATGATTCAAAAGCTACCAATGTAAACAGTGCATGGTTTGCCCTCGAGAGTATGCAAAAACCCGTGATTTGGATTGTAGGCGGAATTGATAAAGGTAATGACTACTCCATCCTGACTGATCTTGTAAAAGAAAAAGTGAAAGCTATCGTGTGCATGGGAACTGACAATAAAAAAATTCACGATGCATTTGGCAATATTATCAAAGATATGGCTGATGCAACCTCAGCTGAAGAAGCTGTTGCACTGGCTTACAAAATGAGTAAGAAAGGTGATGTGGTTCTGCTTTCACCATGCTGTGCAAGTTTTGATTTGTTTAAAAATTACGAAGACAGAGGACGCCAGTTTAAAACTGCTGTGCGCTCATTATAATTTAATTAATCAAGAAGAATAGATGAACTGGCTGGAAACATATTTCAAAGGTGATCGCATTATATGGATTGTAGTTATTTTGCTTTCATTGTTTTCAATACTCGCTGTTTATAGTTCCACAGGAACACTGGCTTACAAATACCAGTCGGGAAACACTGAGTATTATCTCTTCAAGCATGGAATCATCATGTTGCTGGGATTTGCCATAATGTATTTTACACATCTTGCAAAGTACACATTGTATGCGCGTATTTCTAAAATCGCCATCATCGTTGCCGTGCCTTTGCTTCTTCTTACTCTCATCACAGGAACTCACCTCAATGAAGCTTCCCGTTGGCTTACATTACCTGTGATAAACTTATCATTTCAGACTTCAGACCTTGCAAAAATTGCATTGCTTCTGTTTGTTGCACGTTCACTCTCTAAGAAACAGGATAACATCAAAGATTTTAAATCTGCTTTTTTGCCAATTATTTTACCTGTATGTCTGGTATGCGGATTAATTCTTCCTGCAAATTTTTCTACTGCTGCAGTGTTGTTTACCACTTGTCTTATACTGATGTTCTTCGGTCGTATAAAAGTTAAATACATTCTTTCACTCATAGGAATTGGAATTGCAGGACTGACATTGTTTATTTCCATTGCACTGTATTCAGGTTATGAAGGCCGCATCGGTACATGGAAAAAGCGCATCGAAAATTTTAAGAGTGGTGACGACAATGGAAATTATCAGACACAACAGGCTAAGATTGCAATTGCATCAGGAGGAATTATGGGCAAAGGCCCCGGCAACAGTACACAGCGCAATTTTCTTCCTCACCCGTATTCCGATTTTATATTTGCCATTATTGTGGAGGAGTATGGATTTTTAGGAGGAACAATCGTAGTGTTGCTTTATCTGGTTTTGTTTTACAGAGCTGTGGTCATAGTCCGGCAAAGTCCGTTTGCCTTTGCCACTTTACTTGCTGTTGGCTGCGCATTCAGTCTGGTGTTTCAGGCAATGATTAATATGGCAGTAGCAGTCAATCTTTTCCCTGTAACGGGGCAGCCATTGCCGATGTTGAGCATGGGAGGTACTTCTATCTGGTTTACCAGTGTAGCTATAGGAATTATTCTCAGTGTGAGCAGAAATATTGAACAGGAACAACTAAAAAGAGTAGCGCATGCAACAGCATAAGCTTAGAGTAATCATCAGTGGTGGAGGTACAGGAGGACATATTTTTCCTGCACTTGCCATTGCTAATGCAATACGTAAGCTTAATCCTGAAACAGAATTTTTATTTGTAGGTGCACAGGGAAAAATGGAGATGGAAAAAGTTCCTGCTGCAGGTTATAAAATTGAAGGGTTATGGATTAGTGGAATTAAGAGAGAACTGACAATAGATAATCTTTCATTTCCTTTTAAGGTTTTGTCCAGTGTAAGTAAAGCATTAAGAATAATCCGTGAGTTCAAACCTGATGTGGCAGTTGGAGTAGGTGGTTATGCCAGCGGTCCGTTGTTATATGCAGCATCATTAAAAAATATACCCTGTTTGATACAGGAGCAGAATTCTTATCCGGGAATAACCAATAAAATTCTGGCAAAACGTGTTCAGAAAATTTGTGTGGC
This sequence comes from Bacteroidota bacterium, assembly GCA_019136655.1. Taxonomy (GTDB): domain Bacteria; phylum Bacteroidota; class Bacteroidia; order AKYH767-A; family OLB10; genus OLB10. The sequence goes on along the minus strand of JAGVTU010000006.1, from coordinate 46,212 downwards.
TTATGACGGAATGGAAAAATATTTTCCCAAAGAAAAAATATTGTTGACAGGTAACCCTGTCAGAGAAAATGTTTTGAAGATTGAAGGCAAACGTCAGGAAGCATTTTCTTTTTTCAGACTTAACCCTGAAAAGAAAACCATTCTTGTTGTTGGAGGAAGTCAGGGTGCTCGCTCTATCAACAGAAGCATTCTTGCAGGGCTTAATGAAATCCGTCAGGCAGATGTGCAAGTAGTGTGGCAGACAGGAAAATTGTTTTATGACGAAGCACAGAATGCAGTTTCATCAGCAGGAATGGAAAATGTGCGCGTGTTTGATTTTATTTATCAGATGGATTTTGCTTATGCTGCTGCAGATTTAATTGTTTCGCGTGCCGGTGCAAGCACTGTTTCAGAAATTTTGCTTGTAGGAAAACCTTCTGTTATGGTTCCGCTGCCTACAGCTGCCGAAGATCATCAGACAAAAAATATTGAAGCCATGGTTCGCAAAAATGCTGCACTGATGGTGCGCGATGCTGATGCATCTGCACAGTTGGTTGCAACTGCACTTGATACTCTCCGTGACGAACAACTTCTTAAATCATTAGCTTCAAATGCAGCAGCACAGGCTCTTCCCAATTCGGCAGAGAAAATTGCAGGAGAAGTAATTGCTCTGGCATCAGAAAAGAAATCCGGTCAACCTGTTAACGATAAAACCTCAATGCCTGCATGAACCTGAATCAGATAACTCATATTTACTTCATTGGCATTGGTGGCATTGGCATGAGTGCACTGGCGCGTTATTTCAAAACGTTGGGCAAACAGGTAGCCGGATATGACCGCACAGCCACAACACTCACATCGCAACTGATTGCCGAAGGAATGGACATTCACTTTGAAGACAATATTCAGCTTATTTCTTCTGCATTTTTAGATAAAAGCAACAGAGATAAAATTCTTGTTATTTACACGCCTGCCATTCCTAAGTCGCATTCTGAGTTAAATTATTTTAATGACAATGCTTTCAGTGTTGTCAAACGTTCTAAAGTGCTTGGGTTGATTACCTCTGCAAATTATACAGTAGCAGTTGCCGGCACACATGGCAAGACAACAACTTCGAGTATGATTGCGCATATACTTCATTCATGTGGAGTAAATATTGCAGCATTCCTTGGTGGTATTGCAAAAAACTTCAACAGCAATTTTGTACTCCCTAAGGGGGATAATAAAATAGTCAACGTGGTGGAAGCAGATGAGTTTGACCGTTCATTTCTCACTTTGTTCCCGGACATTGCAGTTATCAGCAGCATGTCGGCTGATCATCTCGATATTTATGGAACGCATGACGAACTTGTTCGTTCTTACAATGCTTTTGCCGGTCAGGTAAAAGAACATCTGATATTAAAAAATGGATTGAAGGTAAGCGATGTTAAAGCGGATATTACTACTTACTCTCTTCAGTCAGATGCTGAAGTGCATGCTGCGGACATAACCATCAGTAATCGTTCTTATAAGTTTAACGTGATGGTTGGAAATCACCTGATAGAAAATTTAGTATTAGGTCTTCCCGGACGACACAATATCGAAAATGCAGTTGCAGCTATTGCAGTAGCTTTCAAACTAAACCTTCCCGAGGAAAAAATCCGTGAAGCCCTTGCATCTTATTCAGGTGTGAACAGGAGATTTGACTGTCAGATAAAAACTGAAAATCTAGTTTTTATTGACGATTATGCGCATCATCCCGAAGAACTGAGTGCAGCCATATCTTCAGTAAAAGAACTTTATAGCGACAAAAAAATTACGGGTGTATTTCAGCCACATTTGTTCAGCCGTACGCGCGATTTTGCTGATGAGTTTGCAAAAAGTCTTTCATTGTTAGATGAGGTGATTTTGCTGGACATCTATCCTGCACGCGAATTGCCGATTGAAGGAGTTACCTCTGAAATAATTTTTAAGAAAATAAATTGTGCGAATAAAATAATGCTGAGCAAAGAGAAGTTGGTAGAATATGTTGAAAATCATACTCCGGAAGTATTGCTCACATTGGGAGCGGGAGATATTGATACATGTGTGTTGCCGCTTCGAAATATGCTGATGAAGAAAAATCTTAGTACCGCTAACTGAAAAATGTCACTGAAATGAAAATCAATCTGAACAAAAAAATCACAGGAATACTGACGGTAACAGGGTATGTTGTGATCGCAGGTGTAGTATTGGTATTGATGAGTTTTGCAAACCACCGCAGCGCAAAAGTGCTTTGCGAAGGAGTCATCATCAACATTGAAGATGAAAGCATCAAAGGCTTTGTTGACCGCAGTGATGTGATGGAAATGATACTGTCGAAAGGCAAAAAAATAATAGGAAGTCCATTGGTTGATATTAACACGAATGTGTTGGAAAAAATCATTGATGCCAACCCTTACGTTTTTAAGTCCGAGGTATATTCAACGATTGATGGATGGGTGCATGTTGACATCAAACAACGCAGCCCTGTTTTAAGAATAATTAATTCAAAAGACGAGAGTTTTTATATTGACGACAGAGGGAAATTTATGCCATTAGCTGAAAAATATTCGGAGCCTGTGATGATTGCAAACGGCAATCTTCACGACACCTATGTGCAGCAACAATTAGCTCCGTTTGATGAAGAGTTGACGTTGGAAAGTGACTCATTGCAGAAACTTCCTGTGCTGACGCAGTTGTTTTTGTTAGCTGAAAAACTAAAAAGTGACTCCTCATGGGATGCCATGTTTGAGCAGATGTATGTAAACGAGAACAATGAAATTGAACTTATTCCTCGTTTAGGAAATCAGGTGATTTTGTTAGGTGACATCACCAACCTGAACGAAAAACTGGAGAAACTCGATAATCTGTATAAGCACGGATTACCCTCGACAGGATGGGAACAGTATGAACTGATTAACCTGAAGTATAAAAATCAGGTGGTATGTAAAAAAAGAAATAGTTAACAAATATAAACTGACAATTTGTGACAGATACGGTTAAAGAAAACGAAATAATTGTAGGTCTTGATATAGGAACCTCCAAAATTGCTGCTATTGTTGGCCGCAAAAATGAGCATGGAAAAATAGAAATTCTTGGATTCGGCAAAGCAGAATCAGTTGGTGTGTCGAGAGGTGTGGTTGCTAACATTGAAAAAACGGTTGCCAGCATTAAGCAGGCAGTAGCCGAAGCTGAAAATAAAAGTGGTGTAAATATTAAATCTGTACACGTAGGTATTGCAGGGCAACATATCAAAAGCCTTCAGCACAGAGGAATGATTACACGAAATAACACAGAAGACGAAATCAGTCAGAGAGATATTGATGCACTGGTGGATGATATGTATAAACTGGCGATGGCTCCCGGTGAAGAAATTATAGATGTCATCCCACAGGAGTTTATTGTAGATAACGAACAGGGAATTAAAGATCCGGTTGGAATGTCCGGTATCAGATTAGAGGCAAATTGTCATATCATCACAGGATTGATTACTGCCGCAAACAACATCAATAAGTGTGTTACCAGAGCAGGACTTAGTCCTGTAGATTTAATACTTGAACCTTTGGCAAGTGCTGATGCAGTGCTCACCAGCGAAGAAAAAGAAGCAGGTGTTGTGCTGGTTGATATTGGAGGCGGAACAACAGATGTTGCCATTTTTCATGAGGGGATAATTCGTCATACGGCTGTAATTCCTTTTGGCGGAAATGTTATTACTGAAGATATTAAAGAAGGTTGCAGTATCATACGTAATCAGGCTGAGTTGCTGAAGATAAAATTCGGATCAGCACTTTCAGGTCAAATGAAAGACAATGAAATTGTTTCTATCCCCGGACTGCGCGGACGTGAACCAAAAGAAATTTCAGTAAAAAATCTTGCAAGTATCATTCAGGCACGTGCCGAAGAAATTATCGAGCATGTGTATTACGAAATCAAATCATCAGGTTATGAACGCAAACTCATAGGCGGACTTGTAATTACAGGTGGTGGCGCTCAGCTGCGACATATTGTTCAGTTGTTTGAATTAATCACTGGTATGGATGCTCGTATAGGAAACCCCAGTGAATATCTTGGAAAAGCTCCTGATGAACTTAAAAGTCCGATGTATGCAACCGGTGTTGGTCTGGTGATAAAAGGAATTGATGAACTTGGAAAACGAAGAGCAGCAGGTGTACAAAAAGCTTCGCCTGAAACTACAGTGAAACACAGAGGAAGTTGGTTCAATATTTTTATGGACTCAACAAAAAGAATATTCAGTGACGACACTAACGATAAAGAAATTTAAAAAATATAATTCCCATAACCATATAATATAAACATACAATGATGAACTTTGAATTTATGCCTAACGAACAGCCTTCCATTATAAAAGTAATTGGAGTAGGCGGTGGCGGCAGCAATGCTGTAAACTTTATGTACAAACTCGGAATCAAAGGAGTTGATTTTGTAGTGTGCAATACCGATTTGCAGGCACTCGAAATGAGTCCCGTTCCACGCAAGGTGCAGTTAGGTCCAAGCCTTACCGAAGGACGTGGTGCCGGTTCTATGCCCGAAGTAGGAAAACAATCGGCTATTGAAAATATTGAAGAACTGAAAGCTATTCTGAAAGACAATACCAAAATGGTATTTATCACTGCCGGTATGGGTGGTGGCACCGGAACAGGTGCAGCACCTATCATTGCAGGTATTGCTAAAGAAATGGGAATTCTTACTGTTGGAATTGTTACTGTTCCGTTTGCATTTGAAGGACGCAAACGCAAACAACAGGCCGACCTCGGAATTGAAGAACTCAAACGTAATGTTGATACGTTACTCATCATCTGCAATGATAAATTGCGTGAGATACATGGCAACCTCAAACTCACCAATGCATTCGGATATGCTGACAACGTACTTGCTACTGCTGCAAAGAGTATTGCAGAGGTAATCAGTGTTACACTTCACATCAACGTAGATTTTGCAGATGTTGAAACAGTAATGCGCGACAGCGGTGTGGCTATTATGGGATCTGCCATATCATCAGGGGATAACCGTGCAATACATGCAGCTGAGCTGGCTCTTGATTCGCCTTTGCTGAATGATAATAACATTGAAGGTGCACGTTATATTTTGCTGAACATCACCAGCGGTAATGACGAAATTACCATGGATGAAATGAGTGATATTACCGAGTATATCCAGCAAAAAGCAGGACAAACTGCCGAAATTATTATGGGTGTTGGCAGTGATGAATCATTAGGTGATAAAATTGCAGTCACCATCATTGCAACAGGATTCAAAACAAGTGAAGTAAAACGTCAGGAGTCTGTGAAGAAACCTGAAGTCATCAAGTATGATATTTATAATGCGTCAATGCCTGATGTTACAAATGAAAGAGAAGAAGAAAATCAACTTTCTCCTGTAGCATCTGACGAGCCTGTGCTCAAAACAATTGACGAAGAAGTTCCGATTACTTCAGTTGATTATTTTTCTCCTGAGAACACCAAAGAGCCTGAGCCGGAATTGTTATCACAGGAATTTACATTCACCGATTTTCCGAACGTTATTACTCATGAGCTGACAGAAGATCAGCAGGAAGATATTCTGGAATCATCACCTGTAAATGAAATACCACAACCTGTGTTGCAACAAAAGCCTGACACTTTTTCGCAAGAACAACATGTACAGAATGAAGTGAGAGTAAAACCTGATGATGTTTACAGTCGTACACGTGAGAGGCTGGAAAGAATGAAGCAGATGCCTCACATTTCAAGTCCTCAGGTGCTGAATGATATGGAGAGAGAGCCTGCATACAAACGCAAGAATGTGAAACTTTCGAATGTGTTATCATCTGATGATACTAATTATTCTCGTCTTTCATTGAATGATGATGGACCACAAGGTCCCGATCTGAAAAACAACAACAAGTTTCTGCACGACAAAGCCGACTAACATTTTAATTACGAATTGATATGAAATCCGGTAGCCTAATCGCTGCCGGATTTTTTTTGCATGTCTTCATCCCGCAGTACTTTGGGGCTGTATAAACACCAGCGCGCCAGCGCCCTTTAGGGCCACGGGTACGCGGAGGAAATGCAATATCTCCCGAAAAATAACTCCGCCATTTATGGCGGAGACTAAACCAGTAAATTAAAAAGGGCTTTAGCCTTGACCTTAATCACAACTCTCCTTCTCAGCTTTGATTATCTCTAATCCCGTAGGGATTACATATTGATAGCATGAACAACAAAAACATTTCACCGACTCCGTAGGAATCGAATATAAAAAACACCAGCGTGCACCATTACCCATCTTGTGCTCGAATGTACGCATGAAATGCCTCCAACCCATCCCACAGCACTTCAGTAATACAGGCGTTTAATCCTAAATTTCCCCCAAAACAACCATCCCATCAAAAATAATTTAATTGAATATCAATATAATATAAAATATTTTAGTACTATGTGTTGCATAGTACCATTCTTTGAATATATCTTTGCATCGTTATTTACAATTAAGTCAAACAATTAAACAACAACATCGTGGGTAATCTCGAAAACACACAGTCGCAAATGCGAAAAGGAGTTTTAGAGTTCTGCATATTGTCTATCATCTCCAAGGGAGAAGTTTATCCCAGCGATATCATAGATGAAATGAAAGAAGCTAAACTCATTGTTGTGGAAGGTACCTTGTATCCATTGCTCACCCGTTTGAAAAACGCAGGTTTGCTTTCATACAATTGGGTGGAAAGTAATGCAGGTCCTCCGCGCAAATACTATAAACTGACACCATTGGGCCAGGAACATTTAAAAGAATTAAAAAAAACATGGGATGAATTGGTTGACGCAGTTAACCAGACATACCACAACTCCACTGAAAAATGAATAAGACAGTAACAGTAAACATTGGTGGCATGGTCTTTCACATTGAAGAACTTGCCTATGACAAATTAAAAAATTATCTGCAGAATATACGCTGTCATTTCAGCGTCAGCGATGGTCGTGACGAAATTATTGAAGACATCGAAAGTCGTATTGCTGAAATACTCTTGCAGATTCTTGGCAAATCACGTCAGGTGGTTACATCAGAAGATGTTGATCAGGTAATGTCCGTAATGGGCAAACCCGAAGATTTCTCCGGAGCTGATGATGCTGCCTGCAGCACTTCTCAAACTAACGGTGATGCCACTGCAAATGAAGCAACCATCAAGCGCAGACTTTATCGCGATCCTGATGAGCGTGTGATTGCAGGTGTGTGCTCAGGCCTGGGCCACTACTTCGGCATTGACGCAGTTTGGTTACGCTTATTGTTTATCATCATCTTCTTTATGGGCTTCAGTGGCTTGTTGATATACATTGTTCTTGCCATCATTCTGCCAAAAGCTATCACTCCCACTCAAAAACTGGAGATGCGTGGCGACCCTGTAAACATCAGCACCATTCGCAAGGAAACAGAATCTCCTGCAGTAAAGCGCGAACCATCAGGTATTTCAAACTTTTTTGATTTGATGCTTTCCGGTATCAAAATCATACTCAAAGGAATTGTTTACATCATCACTGCATTCTTTGCATTCATTGCACTAATCGTATTGTTTTCAATAGGAATGGGAATAATGGCTATGCTCGGTGTAGGCGGGCTCACCATTCCTGTGTTTATTTCCGATCAGTTTTTATCACGCGATCAGCAGATGTGGACAACAGTAGCATTTATTCTGCTCTTTGCAATTCCTGCTGTTTGGTTAATCATACGTCTTGTAAAATGGATGTTTAATATTAAATACAACACCCATCGCCTCAATGTTGCAGTAGGAATTTTATTCATTCTTGGTTTGGCAGTAGCATTTTTTAATGTGTATGATATTGCACGTGATTTTGCTAAGGATGCCAAAATTCGCAACACTGTCGAAGTTCTTAATCCATCTGCACAAACACTCTCACTCCGTATTATGGACGATCCCAAATACGATGAGGAAAGTCAATCCCGGATTTTCAGTACACGCGGAGGAAACTTCAGCGTTACCACAGGCTCTGATTTTGTTTTCAATCAGGACAACGTAGATTTTAAAATTGAAAAAGCTCCTACCGATCAGTTTGAGTTGATACAGATTTTTTCTGCTGAAGGAAGAACTGAAAAGGAAGCAATGGACAATGCAAAAAGTATTAAATACAATTTCGAACAGAAAGATTCTACACTGATGCTAAGCGATCACTTCCCCATTCCAAAAGGTGTAAAGTTTCGTAATCAAAAAGTACTGTTGATTCTTAAAGTTCCTGTTGGAAAAAGTATTTATATTGATGAATCAATGGTTGATATTCTGGATGATATTGACAATGTAACCAACACATGGGATGGCGATATGGGCGGACATACATGGAAAATGACCGATGCCGGACTGATGTGTACCGACTTTGACTTTACAACTAATAAATCAAATACCGTTGATTCTGATGATGTGGATATTAATATTGATCAGCACGGTATCCGCATAAAAGGAAAGGATGCCAACGACAATGACAAAAACGTAAACATCAAAATTGATAAAAGCGGAATGCACGTAAAAACAGAAGACGCAAAATAAAAGTTGCAGCCCGCTTTACGGTAAATTGTTCTGTTTAGCAGGCCGACTTTAACCAACACGAGCAAGTATGAATACGAAATCACAAATCGTATTTGTACTTGCTCTTTAATTTTTAAGCTATGTGTGATGTATTCACCACAACTCTGCAATTACGTTTTTCTTTCCGACAAATTATTTTCCTTCCTGCTGAATGTCGGTGTTGAAGTTTGTTCTGAAACGCAGTCCTAAGTTAAACCACCTTCCGGGCATGAGTATTGTACCGATTTCTTTATACTGTGTATCAAGAATATTATTTGCATCTGCAAATATTTGCCACTGGTTCCACTCATAACTCAATCGCAAATCAGCCACCGTATAATCATTTCCGTTTACGCGCTGCAAATATCTTCCGCTTACAGTCACATCCATTCCTTTCACTATACTGACGTGAAATGATCCTGTGAACTGATGTCGCAAAATTTCTATTGCATATTTCGAAATCATATCATCAGAAGCCTGCACCGCTTGATTCAGATAGGTGTACGACAAATTCAGATTGGCATTGTGCGCTGCAAGCCATCCGTCCGGACTGTTCACTGTTGTTTGCAGTGTCCATCCGCTGGTGTTCAGCACCTGAAAGTTGCGCGGCTGCCACGGAAGCGTATCATTTTCTCTCACCCAGTCAATAAACTCTGATGTGTGGCGATAAAAATAACTTCCCTTTACTGACAGATATGCATTTGAAACACTCACTCCCGCTTCAAAGTTGCTTGAAAGTTCAGGTTTAAGTTCGCTGTTGCCAATGTTCAGCGGCCCTCTGTAATAAAGGTCGGTGTAGGTAGGCAAACGCTGCCCTGTGGTGTATGACGAAAACAGTTTTATATTTTTTGTAAGCCAGTAGCCGGCATCCACTCCCGGAAAAAACTGCCAGCTGTAATCCGAATTGTAATTGGCATACATACCACCGCTCACATTCAGTTTCTGAAAAAACAAATGACGGTATTCTGCATACAAACCTACATTATAACGACTGTGGTCGCCAAGGTTGCTGCTGTTTATTTGCTCATTGCGCCATTCAGCACCTGCTCCCAATTTTCCGTTGCGCACACTGTATGTGCTGTGCAGTTCACCGGTTAAGGTATTGCTCTCATGAATGTTCTGATATATTTCAGGATTCTGACGGACAAAAACATAATGATCTTTGTTGTAGCGATACGATATGCGAGGCATAATTTTCCACCGCTCATGCTCATGCGTATAATCCACACTGCCAAGAATGGTTTCTACAGTTTCTTCCGATTCCACATCACGCGGAGCACTGTAGTAGCCGTTAGCACCAAATTTATTTCTCGAATAAATTCCTGTTGCATTCAGTTTGCCGTTGCCTGTTGTTATTTGGTTCTGATAAAATAATTTCCGGTTGTCATAAGCAGTGTTGTATCTGTAACCATTGCCGGTGTTGTATTCTGCACTCAGTGTTTGTGCTGTTTTTTTTGTAAGCAAACTCACTGTAGGCTGTATGCCTGTGCTCAAAAATGTTTTTCCGTTTGATGTATCTTTTTCAAAACTGCTGCCTCCTGTTACCTGAACAAATACTTCATTGCTCTGCGGAATGCGTGTTACAATATTGATGGCACCGGCTAAGGCATTTACGCCATAAACGCGCGCAGCCGGTCCTCTGAGAATTTCTATATGATCTATCGCACTCAGCGGCAGAGAGAGGTTCAGCATATTGTGGCCGGTTTGTGCATCCGAAATTTTTATTCCGTTGATGAGCACCAACACCTGATCGAAGGTGCTGCCGTCTATACTCACATCGGCCTGACCTCCCCATGGGCCACGCTGCCTGATGTCAATACCGCTGATGCAGGCCAGCAACTCATTGACTGATTTTGCAGGCAATGCTTCTATCTGTTCTCTGTCGAGTAGTGTGATGTTGCGGTTTTGCATGATGAGCGGCATCTGCATTCTGTTGTCTTTTATCACCACCGAATCATGATTCACGTGCATCATCTGTGCCTTCAGTGTTGCACTTAATGTTGTAAGAATTATCAATATAAAAACTTGTATGCGCATACTTTAAAAAAAATGGATGCGCGAAGATAGGGGAGTAGTGAGTGATAATTACTGATGCCCCGGTTTTTTATTTCACAACAAGTTATTTGTAAAATGCAGATGGAATTGCAGAGGGAATCGCTGTAAAGAAAATTTTTCCGTCAGATAAAAATTAAATCAATGCAATGATGCTGCTTGCTCAGGCTTTTGTAACGCTGTATTCGTAAAACTCCATGATGGGGTTGGCAAGAAGTTTTTTACATGCGTCTTCCACCTTTTGTTCGGCTGCGGCCTGGTCTGCTGCATCAATTTCAAGAGTGATGTGTTTTCCTATGCGCACGTTTTCAATTTCAGGAAGGTTTATTCTTTTCATACTTGCAGTAACGGTTTTGCCCTGCGGATCGAGCAAAGCCTTCAGTGGCATCACGTTTATTTTTGCTGTAAACTTCATTGCTTATCAGATGTTGGAATAAAATGTTTTACTGCCGACAAAAGTACATACAAAATGATTATCAGCGGTAAGGCTTCAATGCGATAGAACAAAAGCAGCACTGCCGATGAGGCTATGAGCACGTATGCATATTTGTTTTGACTGAAACCGTACGACTTAAATTTAAGTGCAAACAACGGCAGCTCACTCACCAGCAGAAAACACATCAACAACACAAAAATAATCATCAGCACCGGAGTACTGAAAAGCGTGTAAACGGCCTGCTCAATAAACGAAACACTGCCACCTGCGGCATTCACCAGATACGACTGCACAACAAACGGCAGCGCGGCTATGAGCAAACCATTGGCAGGCACAGGCAGCCCTCTGAAACTGTCGGTTTGCCGCGGGTCGTTATTGAATTTTGCAAGCCTCAAAGCCGAAAACACAGGAATGAGGCAGGGCACCCACGGCAGCAATGCCTGAGGATAAGGTATGGCACTGCCTATATGATAATCGGGATTTACTGCAATAAACACCTGCATCATAATCATGCCCGGCAATACGCCAAAGGAAACCACATCGGCCAGCGAATCCAGGTCCTTGCCTATGGCAGAGTAGGCATGCAGTGCACGTGCTGCAAAGCCATCACAAAAATCAAACAATGCAGCAGCCATTATCATCATGCCTGCACCTGCAATATGTCCGTTGAAACAAAGCACAATGCCTGCGCAGCCGCAAAGCAAATTGCAACAGGTGATAAAATTGGGAATATGTTTAGTCAGCCGCATCAGGTTGCAAATGTAGGGATAGGATGTATATGGATGTGTAAATTAAAATGACATACGGCAATCCGCAGTACTGCGGAACTGCCGGGTTGTTCATCAACGCGCAACGTATTCGAAGCGTGCCAGCGCCCTCTAAGGCCACGGGTGCGCGGAGGTAAGCATCTGCACTTAATAATTATACATCAAACTTTTGTTAGGACGAGTCACTCTCTTATGCTACTCTTTGTTTGTAAAGATGTTCTTGAAATTCTATAAACAGTTTACTGATGTCTGTTAGGTTACCCAATATTTCTCGTGCATCTTCCAACGTGTGATATTTGTTTTTTAACAGAGTCGGAATCTGTTCTTGGTCGAGTTCGTCCACGCCTGTTTCAATGTATTTGCTCAAAACGAAAGTGATAAACTCCTTTTGTTTGTCGTTGAGTAAGGCAAAAATTGTCGCTTCGGCTGCTTTGGCTCTGGCTTCTCTTGTCATTGCGATGTAATCGCCATTGAAAACATATTCTAACACATCATACAAGTCGCTTTTTTCCATATCTACCAACTTTTGCAAAGTCAGTAAATCGCCTTTGGGGAAACCTGCTGCATCTAAATTTTCCAACAAAATTTTTCGGGTGATTGGATTGCTCCAAAGTTTCCGCAGTTCTTCTTCGTCTTTGAATAGTTTCGGTAACTCGCCAAATAGGTTATTCAAAAATTCTTCTGCTGAAATCGGTTTGCCGTCCGCACTCCAAAACGAAGTAGAAATCATTGATTGTATTTCTCTTTCTTTTCCGTTTCGCAATTTGATTTTGATTTTCTGCTTTCGTTCGGTTTCAGTCGGTTCTTTAGGCTCTCTTGGTTTGTATTCGCCTTTTGGTTCTTTTACTCCGCTTGGTTCTTCTTCCAAAGGTTCTCCGTCCCATTCAGGGTCTGAAAAATGTTTGTAAGCATCTACAAAGTCGTAAATGGTGAAAAACTCTTTGCCGTCAAATAGGCGTGTGCCACGACCAACGATTTGTTTAAACTCAATCATTGAATTGACCGGGCGAAGCAAAACGATATTCCGAATGTTTCTTGCATCAACTCCCGTGGAGAGTTTTTGCGAAGTAGTCAGAATGGTTGGGATTGTTTTTTCGTTGTCCTGAAATTCTCTCAACAATCTTTCGCCTTCTTCTCCGTCATTGGCAGTAACACGAACACAATAAAACGGGTCTTTGCTCTTGGCATTTTGGTTTACCAAATCTCTTATCAATGCTGCGTGTCCTTGATTGGCACAAAAGATAATTGCCTTTTCGTTTTGGTTGGCTTCATCTAAAAAGATGTTTACCCGCTTGGCTTCTCGCTCTACAATTTCAATCGTGCGGTTAAAGTCTTTTTCTTCATACAATTTACCTTCTTCAATTTCTCCTTCTACAATCGTGTCGTCTGATGTGTAGCGGTAATCATCTAAAGTGGTTTTAATGCGTTTTACTTTGAAAGGCGTTAAGAAACCGTCATTAATTCCTTCTTTCAGCGAATAGATGTAAACTGGTTCGCCAAAATATTTGTAAGTATCAACATTGTCTTTTCTCTTGGGAGTAGCGGTTAAACCCAATTGCACTGCCGGACTGAAATACTCTAAAATGCTTCGCCAATTGCTTTCGTCATTTGCTCCGCCACGGTGGCACTCATCAATGATGATGAAATCAAAATAGTCGGCTGGATATTCGCCAAAGTAGGGTGCAGCTTTTCCTTCTGCATCCGTGCCACTCATAAAGGTTTGAAAAATGGTAAAGAAAATACTGCCGTTGGTCGGCACTTTTCCGCTTTTCTTTATTTCATTGGGTTTTATCCGCACCAAAGCATCTTCGGGAAAAGCCGAAAATGAATTGTAGGCTTGGTCGGCTAATATGTTTCTATCGGCTAAAAATAAAATTCTCGGTCTTCGGTTGCCGTCTCGTTTTAAGTTCCAACGGGTTTGAAACAGTTTCCACGCAATTTGAAAAGCGATTGCTGTTTTTCCTGTTCCTGTGGCAAGGGTGAGCAAAATTCTTTCTTTGCTTTGTGCAATGGCTTCAACGGTGCGTTGAACGGCAATTTCCTGATAATATCTTAACTGCCAACTTCCGCTTTTGTCTTCAAACGGAATATTAGCAAATTTTTCTCTCCAATCGTTTTTCTCTGCAAAGGTTTTATTCCAAAGTTCTTTTGGGCTTAGAAAATCTGTTACCAAACCTTCTTCGCCTGATTTCATACAGATTTGGTAAATGGCTTTGCCGTTGGTGCTGTATGTGGTTTCTAATTTTAGTTTGTCCGCATATTTCTTGGCTTGCATTACGCCTTCGCCCACTTCTAATTCATCACTTTTGGCTTCTACCACTGCCAATTTGATGCCTTTGTAAACCAACACATAATCGGCAATTTCTCGTTTGCCCCTGCCACCGCCTGTTTGAATTTTACCTGCGGTGATGTTGTATTCACGAAGGACTTTAGAGCCTTCCACAACGCCCCAACCACAAGCTTTTAGCTTTGGGTCTATGAGTTCTGCTCTTGTTTCTGCTTCGTTCATTTTTAATCTTTCTTTTTTACAGTAGAAGTTTGGTCTATTTTGATTTGCTCCAGCACACTAATACCCAACTTATTACAAATTCTACTTCTTGTTTTATAGTCTGTGTCGAACATATACATATAATCAATAACGAGATTTTGGAGAACAACAGTGCTAAGTTTATTCTTTGCCATATCGTCCTTATATTCTTCAATCAATTCAATTTGAGTGGCAATGCTTGAATAGCCCAATTTTATAGATAGGTCAATTAGTTTTACAGAATTGTATGGTTGTGCTGTTAACGCTTTATCAAAAGTATTTCTCAGTTTATCGTAGCCAATAGCATTTGAAACTCTTTTAGTAATTCCGAAAGAAGCCATAAAACAAAGTCTAAAAACAAAATTGCGAGATGCTTCTTCAATACCTTGTTCTAAACTGTGTTTGTCTTTAAAATGCTTTTCTTTTATTAACTGGCTGATGTGTTCAACTATGTCTTTTGAATTTCTTTGAAGAAGTTGCAAATAGAAATCAAGTGTTTTCAATCCTACATCATAAGTAGTTGTTACTAAACTTAATTTTTGCTCTCCGTCTAATTCGCCCCAATGTTTTTTGGCAACCTGACCTAATATGTCAATCGTTTTTAATGCTCTCGAAATTCTTGCGAAAAAGTCAATACTTGAAATATCATCATCTAAGGAGAACTTGTCGTAATTGGTTTTTTCTTCTTCAAGTTCTTTTTCAAGTTTTTCATATTCTTCTTCTTCTTGAAGTTCTTCGTTGCGTTGGTCATCAACATTTACAATTTCTAAAACTTGCTCGGGAATACTTTCAACAAGTTCATTTATTTCGTTGATGTCATCTTGTAATTGAGCAACATTTGCTTCGGGAAATAAAGAGTTTGCAATTTTAATAAGTTCGCTAATTATGAAATTGTCTTTTGAAAGGTGGGTTACAAACATTATAATGCTTGCGTATTCATCACGAAATACACGATAACACATTTTTGTAACAAGTTCCTTTATTTCTTGTCTGTTAGCAATTTCATTGGCGATATATTTTGCTACAAAAAAGTAGTAAACATATTTTTCCTTGATGTAAACCCGACTGTTGATGTATAGCAGTTTAGCGGAATCAAAAGTTTCAAGAATTGTTTCTTTTCGGTAGGTTAAATCATGCTTCTCACAATACATATTGTGAAAAGCGTCAAATTCTTCAAGCGAAACATCTTTAACACCTTGCTCAAACAGGAAGAAACAAAATTGAGTAAGGTAATTGTAGTATAGACTTATTTCTTTTCTGTCCTTAATTGCTTTGCTAAAACATTCATTTATCAAAACTTCATAGTAGAAGCCGTGAATTGAATAATTCGTATTTTGAACATTGCCACTTTCAAGGGCTTGAAGCATTGAAAGCAAATAGAACGGATATGAAGGAATATAATTTTTACCAATTATCGCTTTAATATGGGAGAGGTAAGCATCATTTTTTCTTAGGATTTCATTGTGGTCTTGGAATCGGGTTTCAATTCCAATAGTGTTCCACTTATTTACTAAATCATATCTAAATTTAGGACCAAACTCTAAAATGGCATATACTTTAAAGTTCTTAAATGCGTCTTGCTTATTAAGGTTTTCAATCAGCATTAAAGAATTGCCTGTTACAATAATGTGATGGAACAAATCTTCTAAGTTCTTCATCAAAGCTGGCCAATATCTATTTTTTCCTTTGGTTGCTTTGTGAAAATCATCAATAATTACGATTACCCTTGTTTTGTCAATTACAGATAAGCTGAAAGGAACTTCATATTGTTCAGTAATCTTTTCTTCAATGAGGTTTTGCAGTGTGTCAGGACGAATATTTGAACCAACATCATAACCACTAATTAGAACTGGATAAAGTCCGAGTTCAAAGTATTTTTGAAATAGATATTTGCAGTTTGCGGATTTTCCTGCCGAGTCATTACCAAGAAAAGCAAATTTTGTTCCTTCGACATCTATGGCATCAGTTAAAGCATCAAGATTTTCAACCTTAACAGTAGTTGTTTTCTTGCCATTGTTTAGGTCTTTTAAATCGGGTGCAATGTAAATATCTTCAAGGCGTAAAGGGTCAACTTTGCTATGAGCAAAGTTTGCTTCTAAGTCGTTCAAATATATTTTGAAACTTTCTTTAATCTCTGGTATAACCTGCCGTAGTTCTTCGGGTTTGCTGATAACTGCTTCTTGAATTTCTTCTTTTATAATGTCTTTAACATAGCGGGTTAAATCCATTCTTAAACTCTTTTCAAAATCTTTGGTAGAATCAAATGGTTTATGATATGCTCCTAAATCTTCAATTTTCTTTTTGAACTCTCTTACTTTTTGAAATTGCACTAAGTCTGCATCTTGAGGAATTGGTGCAGAATTAAAGTAGAACATAATTTGAATGTCCTTTTTTCTTCTATATCGGTCGTAAGCAAGATTAAATTCTTCTTCTGTGCCCGAACCTGCTCTTTTGGTTGGTGAGCCAAATTTCTTCCACATTATGCCTACAAAAATTTGATAATCGCTACCAATCTGTTTATTGATAACATCTTGCCCATCTTCACCAACAGATGGATAGGTGTCATTTTCCCATTTCAGCAATTCAAGTCTGAAATTATCTCTTGAACCAATTGATTTATTGATTTCTTCAACTGCTTCTTCTGCTACAAGTCTTTCAGCATCTGTGTCGCCTGGTGAGGCTAAGAATATCTTGAATAATCGCATTTTAATTTGCTATTTGTAATTTAGTTTCAGTTTTCAATTCTCCCGCAAATGCCTTTTGCAAGATGGATTTTTTCAGTTCTTCCAAATCATCTATTTTCTTTTGATACACTGCTTCCAACTTTTGTGTTTCGGCTCGCAGGGCATCTAATTTGCGAACGATGGTCTGTTGTTCTTTGAGTGGTGCAACAGGAACAATCCTATTTTCCATCGAGCCTTTTGAAACGTGTAACATTGTTGTTCCGGTTCCTTGTGCTGCCTTTATTTTTTCTTTATCCCATTCAAATAGGGTGAAAAGAAAATCCCTTGTCACTAAATTTTCATTTGGAATTACTTTCCATATATGATAGTGGTAGATTACCTTTTCTTCTTTCCAAATTCTAGGACCAAATGAGGCTGACCAAGCATAGAGTAAGTCTTCCTTATCACAATACTTGTCTTCATCCAACTCTAAATCTGAATAATACCAATGGTCGCTTGTAAAAAAGTTGCCGACACGTAAAACACGATATTTACCTTTATTAAGCAATTCATCTTTCTTGTAGGCTCTTCCATTTATCAATTTACATATTTCGTCAATTCTCTTCTCCTCCCAACCATCACCTTTATTCTCAAACACCCCCTGCAAATAGCTTTCAAAAAGTTCTTTGGCGTTTTTGAGGTTTTGTTCGGCATTGGCTTTTGCCTTGGCTATGGCGGCAAAGGCTTCATCTAAGATGGAAACAATGCGTTGTTGTTCGGGGAGAGGGGGAAGAGGGATTGGAATCTTGGAATAATGCGAATAACCATAATTAGGTTGTTGTCCTGTTATGTATGAACTTAAACTGTCTTTAAAGTAACTTGTCTTTGTCAGATAATACAAATATCTATTATCGCCTAAATCGTTGTAAAATCTAAGCCTTAAAGTGCTTGTATTTAAGATTAACTTATCATCTAAATCAAACATAGCCGACTTTCCCCAACTTCCACCTGAACAAGCAGTAACTATATCTCCTTTTTTTATAGTAAAGTGGCTGTATGTTTTTTCATATTCACTTTTTGAAATGTATTTTTTAGACTTTTCTAAATCAATAGCATCTTCGAGAATATTAGTAACAGTTAAAAATTGAATTCCTTCGTCTTGATACTGGTGTTTTCTTATTCCTGGACCTTCTTGAATAATTGAAATATCTGAGAGGTAGCACCAATGCCAATTGTCAGGTATATTAAACGGAATATTTTCAATCGGATATTTGTGATTGTCCTTTTTATCAAGAATTAATTTTTCAGCAATGAGCTTTCTCTTTTCGGAAAGTAATTGTTGAAACAACTCATATCCTGTATCTTTTATGACTTCTGTTTTAATCATAGCAATTCCAAAATTGAGTTAAGGATTTCGGCACTTTCTTCGTCTAATGCTTTCATTTCTTCCAAAATAGCTTGTGGTTGGCGTAGCGTTACTTCTTCTCTTTTATTCGGGTTCTTTACGCTCAAATCAAAGGTGCTTTGGTCAATGTCCTTCACATTTACCGTCCACGAGTTTTCGCTATCGGCAAAGGTTTTTTGCAGTTCTACAAATTCTGCTAAATCGTTTTCGTTCAGTGGGTTGGTCTTGCCCAAATTGCGGTCGAGGTTCAACTGGTAAAACCAAACTTTTTGCGTGGCTTTGCCTTTTTCAAAAAACAACACAACGGTTTTTACACCTGCACCGGTAAATGTTCCACCCGGCAAATCCAACACGGTATGCAGGTTGCAGTTTTCCAACAAGGTTTTGCGTATGGCAACTGTTGCATTATCGGTATTGCTCAAAAACGTGTTTTTAATTACCACGCCTGCCTTGCCACCTGCTTTCAAAATTTTAATAAAATGCTGCAAAAAAAGCGAAGCGGTTTCGCCTGTTTTAATCGGGAAGTTTTGTTGCACTTCAGCACGTTCCTTTCCACCAAAAGGCGGATTGGCAAGCACTACATCATAGCGGTCTTTTTCCTGTATGTCGGCAAGGTTTTCAGCAAGCGTATTGGTATGTATAATGTTGGGAGCTTCCACACCGTGCAAAATCATATTCATAATGCCAATGATATACGCCAATGATTTTTTCTCTTTGCCATAAAAGGTGTGTTTTTGCAGTATCTCGGTTTCTTTGGTAGAAAGTGATTTGCTGTTTTTCAGATAGTCGAACGCTTCACATAAGAAGCCCGCTGAACCAACTGCACCATCATAAATTTTGTCACCAATTTTTGGGGCAACTACTTTTACAATGGTGGTAATGAGCGGTCGGGGCGTGTAGTATTCGCCACCGTTTCGCCCTGCATTGCCCATATTTTTTATTTTGTCTTCGTAGAGGTGGCTCATTTCGTGCTTCTCTGCGTGGGTTCTAAAACGCAACTCGTCAATGCGGTTAATCACTTCACGCAAATTGTAACCGCTTTGTATGCGGTTTTTCAGTTCGCTGAAAATTTCGCCAATCTTGTATTCAATGGTGTCGGCACTGTCGGCACTTTGCTTAAATTTTTTGAGGAAAGGAAAGAGTTTGTTGTTTACAAAGTCCGTCAAATCATCGCCTGTCAGGGCGTTGTGATGGTCGAGTTTTCCGTCCTTGCCTTTGGGCATTGCCCACACTGTCCATTGGTAATCTTTGTCAATGATAGGCGTGTAAGTCTTACCTGTTAGTTCGGCTGCTGTGGCACGATCTTTCTCTAAGTCGTCCAAATATTTGAGGAACAAAATCCAAGAAGTTTGCTCCACATAATCTAATTCACTTCCGCAACCTGCGTCTTTGTGAAGAATGTCGTCTATGTTTTTAAAAGTTTGCTCGAACATGATATAATTGTGTTTTCCTCAACGATTTGCTAAAGTATCATCTTTTATCCTATTCATTTATGATGTCCTCTCCACAAATTAAAACATCTCATCCTTAATTCTCAAATCCCCCCAAAAAATAACTCCGCCATTTATGGCGGAGAAAATCCTGATAAACACAAAATACTTTAGCTTAACCCCAATCACACACTCTCCCTCTCCCTCCCAAACAACACAAAAAAAACCCCCTTCATGCTCTCGCACAAAGGGGGTATTACTAATATGACTTTATTTTTTCTTTATCGCATCAGCTCACAGGCACAGGCACTGGCTCTGCTCCCGGTATCGGAGTCACTTCCGAAACCGTTTCACCAAACATCGGTGCCATTTCCACCTCTGTGCGCGATGTTGCTCCCACGTTCAGGTTCAGCGTCACTGTCTGTGTTGTAAATCCGTCTGCCGTCACCTTAAAGCTGTTTTCACCCTGTGCAAGATGTCCCATTTCCACACGGCCATCTGCACCACTGGTCACCTTGCGGTCGCTGCCCACAAGTTCCACCTCTGCTATTATCGGTGTACCTGTCGTTGCATTCAGCACTGTAAGTATGGCCGTACTCGAACCTCTCGGATCTATCAGCTCACACACTGCTGCAAACGAAAACATATTCTGTTTCAGTTCCTGTCCGTCAAACAGGTGAAACCCGTCTTCGCCCATCATTATCGCCTGGTCATACACACTATTGCTCGCATCCATCTTCTGCTCCTGTCCAAACTCTGCATTCACCTCTGCATCCGTAAACGCGCTCAGCTTAACATTCAGTTCTGCCTTCGATGCATTAAACTGCGCTTCAAAACCCGCAGGCATATTATCACCTGCAAGCAACACCGCTTTGTTTGCTGCAATATATGCACTGCCCTCCGACATCAACTCCGTCAAACTCGTCCAGTTGTTGTTGCCCGCAGCATAGTAGCTGTTCATCCCTGCTGCATCCCATTGTATCTGCCATTGCTCAGGAGCAAACGCAGTCTTTATATACATCTTCAGACTTTGCCAGTCTTGTCTGCATGTTCTGCCTGTGGTCATCAACTCCAGGCGCAACATCGAGTGTGCCGCTGCACGTGCCTCTTCCGTAGGCATCGCTTCTGCTGCATCCACTTCCGCTATACGTGCATCGCAAAATGCATCCGTATATTTACTCTTAAAATTATGCATATCTGTAATATTCAGTTTACAGTTCTGCCACATTTTGCGCACGGCCAAATACATCAGCCCCATGGCGCAGTTAAATTTTGCGTTTTTCATTTTTAATAATTTAATTAGTGTTTAAAAGAATATTTATTTTTCAATTCGATTCGTTTTATTCAATTTGCGGCTTGGTTTTTGCAACTCTCAGTTTCAACTTTTCTTACACCGCTTTTCTGCATCCTTTTACAACCTTCAAAAAATAAAAGTTTCATTTTTCTGAAAATAAAATTTGCCCAACCACTTTTTCAAAACCACACAACACAACCTTTCCTTCAATCACTTCACCCCTCTGATCCTTAACCCTTTTCTGCAAAAACTTTTCTCCAAACAACCACCATCATTCAGGCCGCAAAACACCCCCTGGCCACCACCAACCCAACCATTCCGGCCATCAAAATCAGTCCACAATTCCGCACACAAATCCACCAAACCTTACAAAACCTCCCAAAATCATAAACATCTGACTATCAATTATTTACAATTTTTTTCAAAAATCACCCCTGATTTTATCATATAAACCATCCTATAAAAAATCAATTAAAAAATAGCAACACTTAAACAACACGAATACGCTTTTAAATATTAACCCCCAAACCGCCCTATGAAAAATCAACGTTAAGAAATAGCAGTTCATTTCAAAGCGTAAGGCACAAGTAAGCAACCCCGAGCGCAGCGACATTGGGTTGCGTGATGAAATGAACAATATTTTAGTTGATTTTTCATCAGGCTTGACTTTTTGGTTCTTTTGTGTCAAGACAAAAGAACAATTAAGAGTGATTACATTAAGCAATCCCGCTGAACTGCGGGATTGTGTCAAGACAAAAGAACAATGAAACAAAATATTCTTATACAGCCTTGAACTTTTGGTCCCGCTGAACTGCGGGATTGGTTCAAGCCAAAAGAACAATTAATAAGAATTAATAGAAACAACCCTGCATTCCACAGTACTGCGAAACTGCAGGGTGTAAAACGTTATCTTGCTGTGTTGCTCATCGTATTCGAAGCGCGTAAGCGCCCTCTAAGGCCACGGGTGCACGAAGGAAATACAACATCTCCCAAAATAAAACGCTGCCATATCGTCACATAATCCATTCCTAACGGCCCTTTAACCGTTCCTAACTACCCATAACACATTCCTTTTGTCACATAATTGGTTCCTGTCGCACCTTCACTAATCCCTGTCGGCACATAACATATTCCTGCCTCACCATCAACAACACCTGCCTTATCATAATTTATTCCTGCCTCAACATAACCTCTCCCTGCCTTCCCATAATTCATCACCTTTTGTTTTTAAAAATCCCTGACACCCGGTATTCCGCAGTACTGCGGAACTGCTGGGTGTAAGATGTAAACAACCCAGCGAGAGCTTGCCTCTTGCCCATCATATTCGAAGCGCGTAAGCGCCCTTTAGGGCCACGGGTGCGCGAAGGAATGTGTAAAAAAATTATTGCGTCAGCGCCCTCTAAGGCCACGGGTGCGCCAAGGCAATGCAGACCATTCTCAACTCTCCATTGTCAATTATCCATTCTCAACTCTCCATTTTCAATTATCCATTCTCAACTCTCCATTCCCCCTTATTTTGTTAGAAAATAAAACCTGAGCCGTTACCGGAATTTCTGCGGAAACTATACATTTGAGGAGGTATTTTTTCAGATGATTTTCCATAAAAGCAAGTTAGCAGGCATAAGAAATATTTTATGTCATTTCACGTTTAAAAAATTTAACCAACTTAAACAAAGTATGATAAGAGCAGCCCTTCTGGCCTTGGCCACAGGCATTGGTTTGCAGGCATGGGGACAAACCGCACCTAAATACAGCAATGAATTTTTGTCGCTCGGAGTAGGTGGCCGCGCTCTGGGCATGGGTGGTGCACAGGTGTCGCAGGTCAACGATGTAACAGCCGGCTACTGGAACCCTGCAGGTCTGGCACTTGCCAAAGGCGACATTCAGCTGGCATTTATGCACAACGAATATTTTGCAGGCATTGCCAAGTACGATTATTTGGGTATTACTGCTCCTATAGACTCCATGCGCCACATTGGTGTTTCGGTGTTGCGTTTCGGCATTGACGATATTGCCAACACCATTGACCTCAAAGACAAAGACGGCAACATCAACTACGACCGCATTACCGGATTTTCGGCTGCCGATTATGCATTTCTTATTTCGTTTGCTTCGAAGTCGCGCATCACGGGGCTGCACTATGGCGCCAACGTAAAAATCATTCACCGCAAGGTAGGCGATTTTGCCAAAGCATGGGGATTTGGCCTGGATGCAGGTTTGCAATATACCACCGGTGAATGGCGAGTGGGTGCAGTGCTCAGAGATGTAACTTCTACCTTCAACGCATGGAGCTACTCGCTGAACGACCGCACAAAAGAAGTTTTTATTGAAACAGGAAACGAGATTCCCGAAAACGGTTTGGAGCTTATATTGCCTCGCCTGATACCCGGAGTGTCGAGAGAGTTTATACTGAAAAAATTCAGCATAGCGCCTGCACTCGATCTTGAAATGACTTTTGACGGAAAAAGGAATACACTCATTAAAACAAATTTTGCCAGCATTGATCCGCGTGTAGGAATTGAAGCAGGCTACAACCATCTGATATTTCTGCGAACAGGCATCAGCAACTTTCAGCAGGTGACTGATATGGACGGAAAAAAGAAAACTACCGTGCAGCCAAACCTCGGAGTGGGCATACGGCTCAAAAGTTTGTCAATAGACTATGCCCTCACCAACATTGGCAACAGCAACAATTTGTATTCAAACGTGTTTTCAATAAGACTGAATATTTATAAGCAGAAAAAAACATGAGAAAACTTTACTCGTTAATTTTTATTCTGTTTCTGAGTCCTGCTGTGTTAAATGCACAGTATGCCAACAGCTGGATTAACTTCAACGGCTCGCAGCCTTATTCGGCACAGCAGTATTTCAAAATTAAAGTCTGGAAAAAAGGAATTTACCGGCTGGACTATTCCACCTTGCAGCAGGCAGGATTTAACGTAACACAAAACCCGCACAACTTTCAGATTTTTCATAACGGCACGGAGCAATACATCTACGTAGCAGGCGAAGCCGACAACACTTTTGACCCGACAGATTATATTGAATTTTATGGCAAACCCAATGACGGATGGGCCGACAAACCGCTGTATGAAAATCCTTCGGATCAGCTAAACCCCGACTACAGTTTGTTCAGCGATACGGCAGTTTATTTTCTTACGGCAGCAGTGTTGCCGGGCACTCCCGTAAAAAGAATGATTCTTGAGAACGATGTAAACTTCAGTGCATATACGCCACTGGATTATATCACAAAGGTGAGTCGTAAAAATTATACAGGTGAATATCTGAAAGGCGATTCGCAGGGTGATATAGATCCATCATATTCAGGCCCCGAAGGTTTTTCAGGAACACCATTCAGCGTGAACACTCCATCAGAAACATTTGACACACCCAACCTTTCGACCTCAGTGAATGCACCACCACCTGTGATGGATGTGCGAATGGTGAATGCCAACTATGACGGATATTTTCATACGTTTAATGTTGCGATAAACGGCAATCAGGTTTTTACCGACAATAATATTTTCGGATACACGCGCTACGATTTTAATTTTACTCTTTCGCTTACTGCACTCGCTGCAAATAATACGTTGCAGTTTTCGGGCACTGCCAATGGCGGAGGCTCCAACCGCATGTCGGTAACATATTACAACCTGCGATATGCTCATGCAAATACTTTTTCGGGAGAGAGCACACCTTTTCAGTTTTTTTCTGTCAGCGGCAGTGGCAGCAAACTTCGCGTTGACCTGAATGATTATCTGAACAGCGACAATACCCCCCGTTATATTTATCTGTTAGCCGGAGATACGATAAGTAAAATTACCACTGTGCGCACCGGCAATCTTCTGCAGGCACTCATACCTTTTGGCGGAACAGAAAGCAGTTGTCTGTTGGCTGCCGAATCAGCTTCCTACAGTACGTCAGCAGATTTTCTGATTGCACCTGTGAACACCGATACCGATCCGCAAAAGTTTGCACGGTTTATCAATTACGCATATAATCAGCCGCAATATGATTACCTGATTGTTTCGCATAAAAAATTGTGGAGCGAAGCTGTTAACTATTCCAATTTCAGACTTGCCACAGGTTATAACCCACTGCTGGCTGACATCAGCGATTTGTATGATCAGTTTGCTTATGGTATTAACCAACATTCACTGTCCATTAAAAACTTTTGCGCTTATGCCATCAATACATTCAACAACAAACCTCAGTATTTATTTCTGATAGGCAAGGCCATTTATCCCGAAGTGGTAAGATTAAATCCCGCATACAACGAATTGAGTCTGGTGCCTACCTATGGCAATCCGCCATCGGATTTCATGTTCAGCAATAAAATTACAGACACTACCTATGTGCCACATTTGGCAACAGGCCGTCTTGCTGCGCAAAACACAACGGATGTAGCCAACTATTTGGAGAAAGCACAGTCGCATGAAGCTGCGAGACAGGTTTGTCCTGAAGACTGGCTTAAGCATGTATTGCATTTTGTGGGAGGCAACACAGGATTTGAGCAGCAGAGCATAAAAAATTATATGGATCAGAATGCTGCTGCCATTAGTGATACGCTGATGGGTGCAACGGTGACGAGCTATTATAAAATTTCGACAGACCCAATAGAATATATTCAGGCACTTGAATTGCAGGCACGCATTGACAGTGGTGTAAACATCATGACATTTTTTGGTCATGCTGCCGGTTCTACTTTCGATATAGCAACAGACATTCCTCAAAACTGGCACAATGCAGGACGATATCCGGTGGTGTTTGCACAGTCGTGTAATGTGGGTGATATTTATTCGCCTACGCGATTGCTTAACGAAGATTTTGTGTTGCTGCCGCAAAAAGGTTCAGTAGGGTTTCTTGCAAAACCACGACTTGGAAATATTCAGGAGCTGGGTGATTACTCATTGCAGTTATACAGAAATATTGCCTATCGCGATTACAGTCTGCCTGTGGGCATATCAATTAAAAATGCATTAGACTCTTTGATAGTGATGTATTACAACAATGCAGGAATCGTTTATAAATCTACTGCATTGGGAATGTTGTGGCATGGTGATCCTGCTCTGAAACTTGCGCCATCTGACTTGCCCGACTATGAAATAAAACAACCATCAGTGTTTTTTAATCCCGCAGAAGTTACCACAGACCTTCCGACTTTTGATTTGAATGTGGTTATAAAGAATTTGGGAAGAGTAACCACCGATTCTGTATCGGTGCATATCGTTCGCAAGTTTCCTGACAACTCAACACTTACCATTGATACGTTGTTGCGCTACATACCCTATACGGATACATTACGTGTAACATTCAGCACCGACCTGAACCGCGGACCGGGATTTAATTATTTTGATGTAACGGTTGACTACAGCGGAGTGATAACTGAATGTAATGAAGCCAACAATAATGTGTTGAACATTCCATTGCAGATTATCTCTACAGATATTACTCCGGTATATCCGTTTAAGTATGCTATTGTTCCTGATGCATCAGTAATACTGAAAGCAACTACGGATAACATTTATGCACCATCAAAAACTTACCGCTTCGAAGTGGATACTACCGATGCATTCAATTCACCATTCCTTCGTACCAAGACATTTACTCAGACAGGCGGAGTGGTGAAATGGCCATTGCCGTTTACATGCGACAGTGGCAGAGTGTATTACTGGCGCGTAAGCCTCGACCCTTCGCTTTATCCGAATAATTACCGTTGGAAAGAAAGTTCATTCATTTACATTCCACAGAAAACAGGGTGGAGTCAGGCGCATTTCTTTCAGTTTAAGAATGATGGCTACTCCAATATTGTGTATGATAAACCACAGCGCAGATGGGACTTCGACAATACGCAGGCCGAACTACGGGTGTCAACATGGAAAGTTCCCGGGCAGGGTATCACTTCCGATAATGTTCAGCTCAATAATCAGCTGATAGCAACAGGAGGATGTAATTATAATGCAATTTATGCAGTTGTACTCGATTCCATTTCACTCGAAAACTGGAATACAGGAACCTATGCAGGGCAGTTTGGAAATATCAATCAGCCACCATATAACGACTCCTGCCAGGCAGTAGTAAACGGAGCGCAGCCGTTTTTTGCTTTCTCCACCGATTCGGTATTTTCAGTTAAAGGACATTTGATTTACCGCAACCTTGACAGTCTTGCAAATTTTATCAATCGTATTCCAACAGGAAATTATGTGTTGCTCTACAGTGTTACCAATCATTACATGAGCAGCTCATGGTCGGGGCAGTTTAGGTTTGCACTGTCACAGAACGGAATAAATAATGTGGATACGATTCCCAACAGCAAGCATTTTATTTTCTTTTTCAGAAAAGGAATTCCGTCAACAGCGCAAACAGTTGTTGCCGCAAATGATACAGTAGAGAATATTACTTTCACCACACTCATTGGTGGCAACTGGTATAAAGGATATGTTACATCAGAAGTTATAGGACCTGCCATACAATGGAACTCGCTTCACTGGGCCAGCAACAGTGTGGAGCCAACTGCTACAGACACACTTGCACTTGACATTGTAGGAATTGATACAGTTGGTACAGAACATACATTGTACACTGCCATACAGCCATCACAAATGGATTTTAATCTGAACATCAGTCCGTATGTTTATCCGAAATTATTTTTGAGATGCTATATGGAAGATTCAGTTTTCAGAACACCACCACAGCTGAATCGCTGGCAGATATATTATCAGGAAGTACCGGAGGCAGTGTTGAATCCTGTAGGTGCTGAGTTTATGTCGGCTGATGTGGAACAGGGAGATACCATTTACTGGAAAATGCCGGTTGAGAATATAAGTACTTCTGATATGAGCGACTTGCTGGTGGATTATTATCTCTACGACAACAACAATGTAAGAAAAGATATTGCATCACCACGCTTTCGTGCATTGCTGCATGGCGATACGCTGAATGCTTCTGTAAAATTCAGCACGCAGAATTATCCGGGCATAAACACACTGTGGATGGAAGTAAACCCGCGAAATGATCAGCCTGAGCAATATCACTTCAACAACTTTGCTAAAATTAGTTTCAACGTAAACAAAGACGTAACCAATCCCATACTTGATGTTACATTTGACGGACAACATATTCTGAATGGTGATATTGTATCTGCAAAACCACTGATAGTTATAAAACTGAAAGACGAGAACAGATACCTGGCACTCAACGATACTTCAAAGTATAAGATTTATATCAAATCACCTGACGGAGTTGAACAACAGTTATTCTTTGAACCTGCTTCCAATACATCCATGTCGCCCGACCTGTTGCAGTGGACACCGGCACAGTTGCCCGACAATGTTTTCAGGATAGAATATCATCCCATATTCAACGTGGACGGCATTTACGAACTTCGGGCACAGGCGCGAGATGAGTCGGGAAACCTCAGTGGCAGCAACGACTACCGCATTTCGTTTGAAGTGATTACAAAAAGCTCTATTACGCATGTGTTCAATTATCCGAATCCGTTTACCACAAGCACACGTTTTGTGTTCACACTTACCGGCTCCGAAATTCCTACCTATTTCAAAATACAAATCATCAACATCAGCGGTAAAGTGGTGAGGGAGATTACGCAGGACGAGCTGGGGCCTATGCATATTGGAAGAAACATCAGTGAGTTTGCATGGGATGGCAAGGATGAGTTTGGCGATCGTTTGGCAAAAGGTGTTTACCTTTATCGCGTGATTACAAAAATTAACGGTGACGACATTGACCATCGCGCTACTTCTGCCGATAAATTTATCGGCAAAGGATGGGGTAAAATGTATTTGCTGAAATAGTGCATACCATGCAAAGCCTATGAGGTCATTAATAACGCACTTTAATCTTTGGCTTTCCAGAAATGTTTTTCTGGTAATCGTGCTGGCTGCATTGCATTTGTTGTTTTTTCTGCTTGCAATGAAATACAACCACATTGCTTTTTCTGTGGACAGTACAGATTACCTGCATCAGGCAACCAACCTTAGAGCACATGGCTCATGGTATGCCGGAGACTGGGGTTTGCCGCATGATGATACCATGTATTCGAGGCGACCGCCTTTGTATGCAATATTTTTATTTCTGATTCAGTTTATCTCCACCAATACTTTTTTTGCACTTGCCATACAGAACATAATCAGTGTTTTTTCGCTGATACTTTGCTGTTTTTTATTCTGGCAACTCACAGGCATTCGTCCTGTAAAAAGATGGCTGGCATTGTTGCCATTGTTGTTTTTTCCAACGCAGTTTATCTATGCCAACATGGTTATGGCAGATGTGCTGTTTCAGTTTTTTCTGATTCTGGCACTGATATTTTTTCATCATTCAATACGTGATGCAAAAGCATTTTTAGGTTTTTGTATATGTATTGCACTTGCCATTCTAACCAAGCCTGTGTTGTATTTGTTCAGTGTTGCAGTACCGGTTATCGCGCTGTTGTTTTATACCAAGAAAATATTCCATCTCCGCGAAGTGCTTATTTCATTGCTGCCACTGGCTGTTGTCATCTCCATGTCAGCCTATAATTATCATGTAACCGGTTATTTCCATTACAGTACAGTTAATGAAAAATATTTTTCAGAGTATGGAGCCTATCTCGCTGTTGGCGAAAGAGGCAATGCAGTTGCACAGGCAAAGATTGACAGTGTTGTGCAGGTTGCAAGGCAACAACCCGACTTGAAGAGTTACAGCGATATGCTGATGCGTGAAAGTTTTAAACTGGTGAAAGAAAACAAAGCACGATTTGTATGGGCACAGTTAAAAGGCATGGTATATTTCTTCACCGACCATGGACGCTTCGACCTGATGGCATTTTTTGTGAACCCTGACTATGTGCAGGAGAAGGGATGGAAATATTATTATTCTCAGAATGGAATTTCAGGTGTAGTGGATTATGTAAAAACTTTTAATCCGATTGTGGTATTGTATCTCGGACTGACAGCACTGTTTAATATTTTTATTTTCTATTGTTTGATTCGTTTTTTATTTGCAAGAAACATTGCCATCCCCGACAGAATTGTTTTTCTGATTCTGATAGCTTATATAGTGATTTTTACGGGAGTTGTTGGATGCAGTCGTTACCGTATGGCTATTTTTCCGATTCTGTGGATGAGTTACATCTGGTTTCTTTCGGCTAGAGGCAAACATGCAGCTGGTGAGATTCATTCAGCAGAAGCACCACAGGCAACTAATTGACTAAAGTGATTTTTAGCTGACGGACAATATCTGATATACTGTTTCAGAACAGCCGTTTAATTATCTTTGTATTATGCCGGTTGAGACAGAAATACAGGAAATATTACTCAAGTATTGGGGTCATTCTCGCTTTCGTCCGCTGCAGTCTGAAATTATTCAGTCGGTACTTGAGGGGCATGATACCCTTGCGCTGTTGCCAACAGGAGGTGGAAAGTCGGTTTGCTTTCAGGTACCTGCACTTTACCGTGACGGCATTTGCGTAGTAATATCTCCATTGATTTCGCTGATGAAAGATCAGGTGGAAAATCTGCGTAAGAAAAATATTAAAGCAGCTGCAGTAGTTTCCGGAATGAGCCGTACCGAAATTGATGTCACCTTTGATAATTGCATTCACGGAAATTTTAAATTCTTATACCTCTCACCAGAACGGTTGCTGACAGATATTGCTTTGATTCGTCTGCGGCAGATGAAAATAAATCTTATCGCTGTTGACGAAGCACATTGTATTTCGCAATGGGGTTATGATTTCAGACCATCATATTTGCATATTGCTGATTTGCGTAAAGAATTTCCTGAAGTGCCTGTGATGGCGCTGACTGCTACTGCTACGCCACAGGTACGTGATGATATCATGCAGAAATTAAGTTTCAGCAATGGAAAAGTTTTTGTAAAAAGTTTTGAAAGAGGAAATCTGAGTTATCTGGTTTATCATAATGCAGATAAACTGAATAAGGCTGTAAATATTCTCAGAGGGGTTGGAGGCTGTGCTATTGTTTATGTGAGAAGTCGCAGACGTACCAGGGATGTTTCTGATTATCTGCTGGCGAATGGAATCAAAGCAAATTATTATCATGCCGGACTTGAGCAGAGTGAGAGAACAAAACGTCAGATGGAGTGGATGCAAAACAAAACGCAGGTGATGGTGGCAACCAATGCTTTTGGGATGGGTATTGACAAGCCTGATGTGCGCACTGTGATACATCTCGATTTGCCTGAAAGCCCTGAAGCTTACTATCAGGAAGCAGGACGTGCAGGACGTGATGAGAAAGCTGCTTATGCCGTTTTACTTTATCAGACAGCAGACAGACTTGATCTGGAACAGATTTTTGAACACACTTTTCCTGACATAAAATATATACGCACGGTTTATAATGCACTTGGCAATTTCTGCAAGGTAGCTTTAAGCAGCGGGAAGGGTATAAGTTTTGATTTTGATATTGCTGCATTTGCTTCCAACTTCAATCTTAATCCTTTGCTTACGCATCATGCATTGCGTATTCTTGCCGAAGCTGAGTATATTTCACTGTCGGAGGCAGTGTTTATTCCTGCACGTTTAAAATTTCTGATTGACAACACAGAGTTGTACAATTTTCAGGTGCAGAACCCCGGTGCCGATAAAATGATAAAAATGATTTTGCGTTCCTATGGTGGCACTTTTGATCAGTATGTAAAAATTAGTGAGAGTGATTTGGCAAAACGGTTGAATGTGGATGTAACTTTTGTACAGAAACAATTGTCTTACTTCAGTAAATGCGGTATTCTCGACTATCAGCCTCAAACCGACAAACCGCAACTGACGTTTCTGATTCCGCGTCTGCGTGCCGAAGATGTGCTGCCTGATTTAAAACTTCTCGAATTCAGAAAAAAAAGATTTAAAGAACGGGTATCGGCTATGCTGAACTATGCAGAGAACAATGCAGCCTGCCGCAGTATGATGTTGCTTGATTATTTTGGTGAAAAAGTTACTACACGATGTGGCAATTGCGACTATTGCCGCAACAGAAATAAGCTGGAGTTAAATGATCTGGAATTTGAACGAATCAGACAGATTATCAAGGAGTGGGTAAATGCAGGAAAAGTTACTTACTCCGATATCAACAGTAAGTTTCCTGCTTCGCAGCAAAATAATTACCTGCATGCGCTGCAATGGCTGATGGATACAGAAGTAATAGTATTTGACGAAAAACAATTCCTTGTTTGGAATGAGTAAGCTGAAGAAAGAATTTTATCTGCGGCAGGATGTGGTAATGATTGCACGTGAATTGTTGGGGAAATTATTGGTGACAAAATTCAATGGTCATATTACTTCAGGAATTATCACCGAGACGGAAGCATATAACGGTGTAGTGGATAAGGCATCGCATGCTTATGGCAATCGCAGAACCAATCGTACAGAAGTCATGTATCAGCCTGGTGGTGTTGCTTATGTATATCTTTGCTACGGTATTCACTCTTTATTTAATGTGGTAACAAATCAAATGGATATTCCTCATGCAGTTTTGATAAGAAGTGTTAAACCTGTGGATGGAATAAAATGGATGCAGCAGCGCAGAGATGGAAGAAAAATTTCAGAGTATGTGGAAGGACCGGGAAATGTTTCAAAGGTACTAGGCATTCATTACAGTTATACCGGGCTTAGTCTCTGTGGCAATAGCATCTGGATTGAAGATGCAATGAATGTTGAAGAAAAAGATTTGATCATTACTCCCAGAATAGGTGTGGACTATGCAGGTGAAGATGCATTGCTGCCTTATCGTTTTGTGTTCAGTCAAAAAAATGAAAAATGATGAGAGCAATTCTGATAAAGGCAAAAAATATCTTATTCAAAATCATTAAGTGGTTTTTTATATTAAGCATTGCTTCAGTAATTTTATTTCGATTTATTCCTGTGTTTTTCACTCCGCTGATGGCTATTCGTTTTGTGGAACAAATGTTTGACCCGGAGCGCGATATTCAGTTTAAGAAAGACTGGGAACCGATAAGTAATATTTCACCATTGCTTGTAAAGGCAGTCATCACCAGCGAAGACCAGCGGTTCAATGAACATTTCGGTCTCGACATGGAAGCCATTCAGAAAGCTGCGCAATACAATGAAAAACATAAGAACAGGAAAAGGGGAGCAAGCACCATCTCACAGCAAACTGCCAAAAATGTTTTTTTGTTTCCTTCGCGTACCTGGTTGCGCAAAGGGTTTGAAGTATATTTTACTTTTCTGATAGAAATATTCTGGAGCAAACAACGCATCATGGAAGTTTATCTGAATGTGATTGAACTTGGGAATGGAATTTATGGCGCTGAAGCTGCTTCGCAATATTACTTCAACAAACCTGCGTCAAAACTAAGTATGCAACAGGCTGCTTCGTTGGCTGCAATACTTCCGTTGCCACTCAAATGGTCGCCTGTTAAACCCAATGCAAGGGTTGTGCGGAGAACTGAATGGATAAAAAGATATATGCGTTATTCAGAAGGGCTGGAAGAAAAATAATTTTAATTGATTGAACACTTTTTTAATAAACCGTAATGGCAAAAACAAGTTACCCCAGAGAGAGAATTAAAATACTGTTGCTTGAAGGCATACACCCTGCAGCTGTAAGTCTGTTCAAAGAGCATGGCTATCATCAGATAGAACTTATCAGCAAAGCACTTTCGGAAGAAGAGTTGCGCAAAAAAATAAAACAGGTTCATGTGTTGGGAATTCGTTCTAAAACAAAACTTACTCCTGCAGTATTTAGTCAGGCTGAAAAACTTCTTGCAGCAGGATGTTTTTGTATTGGAGTAAATCAGGTAAACCTGCCGCATGCCATGAGCAGGGGAGTAGCTGTTTTTAATTCTCCGTTCAGTAATACACGTTCAGTTGCTGAGCTTGTAATTGCATCCTGCATTATGCTCATGCGAAGGATTCCCGAAAAGAATAAAGCAACTCACGAAGGTCGCTGGCTCAAAGACAGCAAAGGATGTTTTGAAGTAAGAGGAAAAACGCTGGGAATAATTGGTTACGGTCACATTGGAAGTCAGGTGTCAGTTTTGGCAGAGTCACTGGGAATGAATGTTATTTTTTATGATACCGAACCAAAGTTGAGTCTGGGCAATGCACATGCATGCAAACAAATGAATGAATTGTTGTCTCGCTCTGATATTGTAACGTTGCATGTCCCCGGAGGCGAATCAACTCGCAACATGGTGAATGAATCATTCTTAAAAAAGATGAAACAAGGCAGTGTGCTGATTAACCTTAGCAGGGGCGAAGTGATGGATGTAAATGCAGTTGCCAAAGCAATCAGCAATAAACATCTGGGTGGTTTGGCTGCAGATGTTTTCCCTTCAGAACCTGAAGGTGCAGGTGATACTTTTTATTCGCCATTGCAACATCTCGATAATGTTTTGCTAACGCCACACATTGGTGGCTCAACCATGGAGGCACAGGAAAATATTGGTTTGGATGTTGCGGGCAAACTCATTCACTACTTAGAAACAGGAAACAGTATGGGAAGTGTATCGGTTCCACAGCTTAATTTGCCTGTGCAGCACAATGCTCATCGCATTTTGCATATACATAAAAATATACCTGGTGTGATGTCACAGGTGAATAGTATAATGAATAAAAACAAAGCGAATATTTTAGGTCAGTATTTGCAAACCAATACAGACATTGGATATGTGGCTACAGATATTGACAAAAAAACATCAGCATCCATTTTAACAGACCTGAAAAAGTGCAATGAGACCATTAAAGTGAGAACAGTCTATTGATAAATTAAAATAGATTTATTGATAAGACCTCGCTGATCATTTGCGCAGCAATTCATCGCGAGCTTGCCTCGAGACCACGCACGAAACAATTCATGCTTTTCTTGTCACTGCAAAAAAAGTTGACGTCAAAAAAAGTACCCGGAGCGGGAATCGAATGAATTACGAAGTAATTCATCGCGAGCTTGCCTCGCTGATCATTTGCGCAGCAATTCATCGCGAGCTTGCCTCGCTGATCATTTGCGCAGTAATTCATCGCGAGCTTGCCTCGCTGATCATTTACGAAGTAATTCATCGCGAGCTTACCTCGAGACCACGCACGAAACAATTCATGCTTTTCTTGTCACTGCAAAAAAAGTTGACGTTAAAAAAAGTACCCGGAGCGGGAATCGAATGAATTGCGCAGCAATTCATCGCGAGCTTGCCTCGCTGATCATTTGCGCAGCAATTCATCGCGAGCTTGCCTCGCTGATCATTTGCGCAGCAATTCATCGCGAGCTTACCTCGAGACCACGCACGAAACAATTCATGCTTTTCTTGTCACTGCAAAAAAGTTGACGTTAAAAAAGTACCCGGAGCGGGAATCGAATGAATTGCAAAGCAATTCATCGCGAGCATGCCTCGAGACCACGCACGAAACAATTCAAGTTTTTCTTGTCTCTGAAAAAAAATTGACATTAAAAAAAGTACCCGGAGCGGGAATCGAATGAATTGCAAAGCAATTCATCGCGAGCTTGCCTCGTGACCACGCAGGAAGTAATTCATCGCGAGCTTACCTCGAGACCATGCACGAAACAATTCATGCTTTTCTTGTCACTGCAAAAAAAGTTGACGTTAAAAAAAGTACCCGGAGCGGGAATCGAATGAATTGCGTAGCAATTCATCGCGAGCTTGCCTCGCTGATCATTTGCAAAGCAATTCATCGCGAGCTTGCCTCGTGACCACGCAGGAAGTAATTCATCGCGAGCTTGCCTCGTGACCACGCAGGAAGTAATTCATCGCGAGCTTACCTCGAGACCATGCACGAAACAATTCATGCTTTTCTTGTCACTGCAAAAAAGTTGACGTTAAAAAAAGTACCCGGAGCGGGAATCGAACCCGCACGGACGTATAAGGTCCACAGGATTTTAAGTCCTGCGTGTCTACCAGTTCCACCATCCGGATATGCTGTCAATGAACTTCAAAAAAAAAGTTACCGCTTTTCAGTAGCTGCCGGTTTATATTGCTAACCAGAAGCCTTCTACACCGGTAACTTTTACTCAGAGCGGAAGACGGGGTTCGAACCCGCGACCTCGACCTTGGCAAGGTCGCGCTCTACCAACTGAGCTACTTCCGCTTATTTTTTGCCAATTTCCCTTCTCGTTTGAAGGGATTGCAAAAGTATAAAAAATAGTGCATCTGCAAATTTTTTACTTGTTATTTTTTGTCAGCAGATTCTTGATTTCATTCAGCTTGAACAGGGCCTCTACGGGTGTCAGCGAATTAATATCCGTATTCATTATTTCATCCCTTATTTGTTGCAGCAATGGGTCATCCAGCTGAAAAAAACTAAGTTGCATGGCTTCTTTGGCGGCATTATGTTCAGCTTTTTTAAGCATTTCTTTACCATGAGCTTTTTCGAGCAATGCCAGCATCTGCTGAGCCTTGGTAATGACTTTTGGAGGCATTCCCGCCATCCTTGCTACGTGAATTCCAAAACTGTGCTCACTGCCGCCTGCCACCAGTTTTCGCAGAAACAAAATTTTATTCCCCGATTCTTTGATTGCCACATTGAAGTTTTTTATACGCGCATAGCTATTGGTCATTTCATTCAGTTCATGATAGTGTGTGGCAAATAATGTTTTAGCCCTTGCAGTTGGAAATTCGTGCAGATAATCGGCTATAGACCATGCAATGGAAATACCATCATACGTGCTTGTGCCGCGCCCTATTTCGTCAAGCAATACCAGACTGCGGCCGGTTACATTATTGAGAATGCTTGCTGTTTCATTCATTTCAACCATAAAGGTTGATTCACCTGATGAAATGTTGTCGCTTGCACCAACACGTGTAAACACTTTATCTACCCAACCTATTTCAGCACTTTTTGCAGGAACAAAACTTCCGCACTGCGCCAACAACACTATCAGTGCAGTTTGCCTGAGCAATGCCGACTTACCCGACATATTAGGTCCGGTAATCATGATAATCTGCTGCGAAGCAGGATCCAGATATAAATTGTTTGAAATATATTCTTCTCCAAGCGGCATTTCTTTTTCAAGAACAGGATGACGCCCTTCCTGAATATTGATGACAAGACTGTCATTCACCACCGGTCGTGTGTAGTTATTCTGAATAGCAGCTCTTGCAAACGACAGCAAACAATCAACCTGCGCCAGAACGGATGCATTCACCTGCAGTGGTTGAATGTAATTTTGTGCAAAGCTGATCAGTTCATTATAAAGCTCTGTTTCGAGAGCAAGAATTTTTTCTTCAGCTCCAAGTATTTTTTCCTCATATTCTTTCAGTTCAGGTGTAATATATCGTTCAGCATTTACAAGTGTTTGCTTGCGTATCCACGTTTCAGGTACTTTATGTTTATGCGCATTGGTCACTTCAATATAATAACCAAACACATTGTTGAATGCAATTTTCAGAGAAGTAATTCCTGTTTGTTCCGATTCGCGTTGTTGCAGTTTCAGCAGATAATCTTTTCCTGAATAAGCAATTTCTCGCAGTTCATCCAATGCAGCATGATAACCTTTAGCTATAAATCCACCTTTGGAAGCAAGTGCAGGTGCATCATCAGTTAATGCTTCCTGAATTTTCTGCAATAATAAATTGCAAGGGTTGAGTTGTTCAGCAAATACAGCGAAGGTTCTGTTTTCAGATTTTGAAAATAAATCTTTCAGCGGAGAAATCTGTTCCAGCGAGCGCTTGAGTTGTACCAGCTCACGCGGAGAAATTTTCCGAAGCGCTATTTTAGAAAGCATACGCTCCACATCACCTGCCTGTTTCAAAATGTTGGCAGTATTTTGCATCAGCACATCATCTGAAGTAAATGCTGCTACAGCATGTTGCCGTTCTTCAATGGTATTAAGATCTTTCAATGGAAGCAATAGCCAGCGTTTAAGCAATCTCGAGCCCATTGGTGTCACAGTAAAATCAAGAACATCTATGAGTGTACGTGCATTTTCATGGGGTGACGAAATCAATTCCAGGTTGCGGATGGTAAATTTATCAAGCCACACATACTGGTCTTCGTCCACACGTGATATGCCGGTAATATGTGCCAGTGACTGTTGTTGCATTTGCCCCAGATAGTGTATGGCAGCACCTGCAGCTATCACCATTTCATCCATTTCCTGAATGCCATATCCTTTGAGCGAAGTAGTCTGAAAATGCCGAAGCAAAACCTCTTCAGTGTATGCTTGCTGAAACACCCACTCGTCAAGTGTGTAGGTATAATAACCTTCACCGAAACGCTGTTCAAATGATTTGAGATGTTGCTTTTGCACAATCACCTCACTCGGTTTGAAATTCTGCAACAACTTCTCTATATAATCATCATTGCCTCGTGCTACAAAAAATGCTCCTGTGGAAACGTCAGCAAATGCTACTCCCGAAATTTTTTCGGTAAGGTGAACTACTGCCAAAAAATTATTGCTGCCATAATCGAGTATTTTATCATTGTAAGTTACGCCTGGTGTTACTAATTCTGTAACGCCACGTTTTACAATTGTTTTTGTTGACTTTGGATCCTCCAGCTGATCGCAGATGGCAACACGCTGTCCGGCACGAACTAATTTTGGAAGATAGGTGTCTAATGCATGATAAGGAAAACCTGCAAGCTCCATTTCAGAGGCAGCACCATTGGAGCGCTTGGTAAGTACAATGCCGAGTATTTTAGATGTTTTAATGGCATCTTCCTGAAATGTTTCATAAAAATCACCCACACGAAACAGCAACAACGCATCAGGATATTTCGCCTTAATGGCATTATACTGCTGCATGAGCGGAGTTTCGGCTTTATTTTTTTCTTTTGTCTTCAATTACGGATAATGAAAAAATTAAAACTTAACGAACTCGGACGACTTTCAGTAAGCGAGTTCAAAGATTCTATAAAGATACCATTAGTTGTCATTCTTGAAAATGTTAGAAGTGCATTAAACACCGGTTCGGTTTTCAGGACGTGCGATGCTTTTGCCGTTGAAAAAATTATTCTCACGGGGTTCACCGCACAACCACCTCACAAAGATATTTTAAAATCTGCATTAGGGGCTACCAATTCAGTAAACTGGGAATATTTTTCTGATACATCCACGGCCATTGAACAACAGCGGGCAGGGGGATACAAAGTTTATGCTGCCGAACAGACTGACTCAGGGATTTTACTTCCTGATTTTATGCCGGAAAGTAATATGAAACTCGTTTTGATTTTTGGAAATGAAGTGGATGGTGTAAGCGATGAAACTTTGCAACTGTGCGATGGTTGTCTTGAACTTCCACAGTATGGCACCAAGCATTCACTGAATGTGGCGGTGTGTGCCGGAATTTTTATCTATGATTTATTCTGCAAACTAAAGCCATAAAAAAACGCTCCGTTTTTGCGGAGCGTTTTTTTATTCTGTTTCTAAAGATTATTTGGCTACTTCAAAGTCAACCCTTCTGTTCATTCTCTTAACACCTTTTGCCAATTGTTCTTTCTTACCAAGTGAAGTTGCTGTCAGGCGTGAAGCATCTATACCATAAACTTTTACTAAGTGGTTGAGTGCTGCTTCTGCTCTTCTCATGCCCAATTTATCGTTATAAGATTCTGAAGCATCCACATCACAGTTACCAATAATGTTAATCTTCAAGTTAGGATTCTTAATCATTACGCGTGCAACTGTATTGAGGCGGTCAAGTGAAGCAGGCTTAAGTACTGACTGATCAACATCGAAGAAAATAGATGGTAACCAACCGGTAGAACTGCTTGAAATGCCTTCTTTTCCGTAAGAACCTTCAGGAGCAATGGTTACGCCCTGGAAATTAACTAAGTTTCCTTTTGGAGTATTTGGCTCCATGTCTTTACTGTCAGGAACTCCATCGCCATCAGCATCCAGTTCCACACCGGTAGCACCAACTTTTGCTCCCTTATTGGAGTATGGATCATCATCTTTATAGTCAGGAATTCCGTCACCATCGCTGTCCAATGCAGTTCCATCACCATAAATTTTCACACCTTCAGGAGTTGAATTGTCTTTATCAAATAAGTCAGAAACACCGTCTTTGTCTTTATCACCTGAGATAACATCAATACGATTTTTCATATCTGAAAGGTCGTTGTAAACCACTTCCATTGGGTTCACCCACTCCATCATCGCTTGTTTCTTACCGAAAGTATAGTTTAAGGCGATTTGAAAGAACGACCAGTTATCAGTTTCAGTTTTTGAATCATAAACCTGGTCAACCTTGTCGGTAAGCGTTTTGTTGAAGGTGTACATCAATCCTGCATCAAATCTTTTGAACTGGTATTTCAGTCCGAAACTTACCGGAATAATTCCTTCTACCACATTTCCTTTTTTTACATACTTAGTTCCATTGTCCAAATCAGTAACGGTAGGTGCAAACTGAAATGCTCCAACCCCGATTTCACCATAGAAGTGAACACGCTTGTTACGTTGCAGGAAACTGATGTTACCGATAGTGTAATTGATGTTAAAACTACCTTGTATTACGGTTGATTTAAACTTAATATTTCTGGTAACTCTGTTAGGTCCGGTTACAGGATTAGGATAACTAAAGGTAGTTTTATCCTTCTGTCCTGACAGATTGGTGTAATTACCTCTAACATTCAATTGCACGGCATGTGTCAATTGATATCCTAATTTTAATCCTATAACTGGATCCTGAATGTTCTTAAGAATACTGTTATTGTCTTTAGTGTGGTCGTTTAAGTCTCCCTGAAACCAGTTTAATCCTCCTGTGAGTCCAACTGACCATTTGTCAAAATCCTTCTTGTTGGGAAGGCTGTAATTAGAAGATTCCTGCGCAAAGAGCAGCTGACTTCCAGCCAATAAAAAAGAAGTAATGAGTAGAGTTTTACCTTTCATCTTATAGAGTGGTTTAATAAATTATTTTAACATTTCAAGGTGCAAGTATAATACAATGATTTTAAATACAAAAATTTAATTTTTAGCTAAAATGGGTAATTAATAACACCCCATCAGTCTAGTTTGAATCCGGTTTTTCTGATTTCAGCCAAAATATGTTCAAAATCATATTTGTTTTTGACAAAATCCAATTCGTTTGTATTGATTTTTAATATTTTAGAGGCTTTAGGGGGTCTTTTTAAGAATGAGTTATATGCTTTATCAATTCGTGTCAGGTAATCGTCTTTAATGTCCATCTCATAACTCCTTCCCCGCTTCTTGATGTTCTTTTGCAACTGAGGTACTTCCTTGTATAGAAATACAATTAATTGAGGACTTGGTAATCCTGTATTCAACATCTGGAAAAACTGTTCAAACAATTTAAATTCTCCCGGTTTAAGGTTGGATTTGGCAAAAAGCAGGGTTTTATGAAACATATAATCACTTACTACAGGAAAAGGCAAAGTATGTTTAGAGAAGAATTCTTTCATCTGCTTGAATCGTGCTGCCATAAATGACATTTCCAGTGGGAATGCAAAAATTTCGGGATTGTTATAAAATTGTGGGAGAAAGGTATTCTCTGCAAACTCTTCAAGTATCAGATGAAAGTTAAACTCCTTTGCAATTAGTTTGGCAAGAGATGTCTTGCCTGCTCCAATGTTACCTTCTATAATTAGATATTTATTTCTGTACATGTGAATTCAGTTTGGTCACCGTCAGAGGGTCGTTGCATTCGTTTAGCAACTGACTGATGGTTTTTTTGAGCAACGGATGTACCATTTCAGGCACAAGTTCATTTAAAGGTTCAAGTACAAATCTGCGGTTGGGTATTTCGGGATGTGGAATGGTAAGATGTTTGTTTTCTGAAACTTCAGAACCATAGAACAATATATCTATGTCAATAATTCGAGGCTCCCACCGTACTTTCCTCTCTCTTCCCATAGATTTTTCTATATGCAAAATTTTGGTTAACAGTTCGTCCGGTGATAATTTCGGTTCAATCAGTAAGGCCTGATTCAGGAATGCAGGTTGTTGTGTATTACCCCATGCCGAAGTTTCATAAATTTCAGAATATTTTTCAATCTTTCCGATTTCAGACACAATGGCTTTGGCTGCCTGTTGCAGATGCAGTAAGCGTTGGCCCATGTTGCTTCCTGTCAACAATATGGCTGAGTTCGGTTTTAAATTAACAACGTGCAATTCTATTTTTTTAGCTTTGCAAAACTAAATTTTAGTTACTTAACATTT
Organism: Bacteroidota bacterium; assembly: GCA_019136655.1. Taxonomy (GTDB): domain Bacteria; phylum Bacteroidota; class Bacteroidia; order AKYH767-A; family OLB10; genus OLB10. The sequence continues at coordinate 3,992 of JAGVTU010000006.1, read as the reverse complement.
ATTTCAATGAAACAATTCTTTAAATATTTATTGGCATCACTTACCGCGCTGTTTCTTTTCTGCATCATCATCTTTTTTGTTTTTGGTGCCTTATTAGGTTCAGCATTTCAGAAAGAGGTGGCCACTATTAAAGCTAATTCAGTGCTTAAAATTGAATTCAGTCAACCTTTGGACGAACGTACCGATGACAATCCTTTTAAAAACCTGAATCTTACTTCGTTGAAACCATCCAATCAACCTGGGTTAAACGACATTACCAAATGTCTGGAAAATGCAGCTGCAGATGCAAATATCAAAGGAGTTTTACTTAATCTCAATTACCTTGAAGGAGGCTATGCATCTATACGCGAATTACGAAATGCGTTAATTGAGTTTAAAAAATCAAAGAAATACGTCATTGCATATTCTGAAGGTTATACTACCAAGGCGTATTATCTGGCAAGTGTTGCCGATAAAATTTATTTACATCCACAGGGTGCAGTAGATTTCAGAGGGTTGTTTACGCAGTTGGTGTTTTTTAAAGGGGCACTCGAAAAACTTGAAATTGAACCGGAAATAATCCGACATGGTAAATTTAAAAGTGCTATTGAGCCTTTTATTCTTGATAAGATGAGCCCCGAAAACAGAGAACAAACTGCTACCTATGTCAATGCAGTTTGGGAAACCGTATGTACTGAAATTACTGAGTCAAGAAAAATTTCACGCGAAGAGTTGGAAAATATTGCCGATAGCCTTTCTGCTGAAAATGCAAATGATGCATTGCAACTACATTTGGTTGATCAGCTAACCTATCTGGATGAGTTGGAAAAAATTATAGCATCAAAAAATGGAGAGAAGGAAGATAAAATCAGTTATGTATCACTTGTTAAGTACAAAGATGTGCCGGCTCCGAAAACTGATAAAAAGTTTGCACAAGAGCGCATCGCTGTGATTTATGCTACTGGTGAAATTGTAAGCGGAAAAGGTGAAAGAGGTCAGATGGGATCTGATAATATTGCTGCAGCCATCAAAAAAGCTCGCGAAGACAACAAAGTGAAGGCTATTGTATTGCGTGTAAATTCTCCCGGAGGTAGTGCGCTTGCTTCCGATGTAATCTGGAGAGAAACAAAATTAGCCAAAGAGGCAAAACCTTTTATTGTAAGTATGGGTGATGTGGCTGCTTCTGGAGGTTATTACATCAGTTGTCTTGCAGACACTATCGTTGCACAACCCAACACCATCACAGGTTCCATTGGTGTGTTCGGGTTATTGATGAATGCTCAGAAATTACTGACTAATAAACTTGGGCTTACATTCGATACATACAAAACCGGACCTTATGCCGATATGGGTTTGCCAACAAGAGGGCTCTCACCTATGGAGCGTGAAAAAATTCAGAAAGGTGTAGAAGAAGTGTATGATACATTTATTTCGCGTGTTGCAGAAGGTCGGCACATTACTAAAGCAGATGTTGACAGTATTGGTCAGGGAAGGGTATGGAGTGCTGTTGATGCAAAGAGGATAGGTTTGGTAGATATGTTTGGCGGCTTGAACGATGCAGTTGAATTAGCTGCTAAAAAAGCTGGAATTGATAATTATCGTATTAAGGAACTGCCCGAGCAGAAAGAACCACTGCAGGAATTTCTGGATGAGTTAAAAGGTGAAACAGCAAGTGTGATGTTGCCTGATTACATGAAAGAAAGCCTCAATACCATGCGCTACATCCAGCATATTGGTCAGAAGGATAGAATTCAAATGCGTCTTCCTTTTGGAATAGTCACCGATTAACCAATTTTGGTTGAACAGTAACAGACTTATTACATTGTAATCTTTACAGGAACAAGGTCGTTCACACTTCCTCCATTGACTATTATATCACGGAGAATGGTTGAAGACAATGGTGCATGTTCGGGACTTGAAATAACAAATACGGTTTCAACACCGCCCAGTTTTCTGTTCATCTGTGCAATTGCTTTTTCAAATTCAAAGTCACTGCTGTTGCGCAACCCGCGTATCAGATAAGCAGCATTTCTTTGTTTGCAAAAATCAGCAGTAAGCCCGGAATACTGTTCAATAGAAATTTTTGGTTCGTTGCCGAATACTTCCTTAAGCCATTGCAGACGTTGCTCAGTTGTAAACAGATATTTTTTATCTGCATTCACACCTACAGCGATGATTAACTTGTCAAACAGTGGCAGCATGCGCTCTACTATTTCACGATGACCATTATGGATCGGATCAAACGAACCCGGGAATACGGCAGTTTTCATTGTACAGTCAATTTATTTTGATGCGAATATACTGAAAGCTACGGCACCATATTTTCTGATTTCGTCAGCTACAGGATTTGTTACGTGTTTTATGTTACTGCTGTGTTCTATTATCAGCAATCCGTCAGTTTTAAGTAAATGATTGTTGAATATAATGTTTACTAATTCTGCCACCGGTGAATTTTCATAAGGTGGGTCTGCAAAAATGATATCATATTGCTGATGGCAGTTTTCCAACCACTCCAAAGCATCAGATGTTATTACCTGTGAATTATCTGCATTAAGTTTTTTTAATGTGGATGTAATAAAGGAAGTACATCCTTTGTGATAATCTACAGAAGTAATATGCTTAACTCCTCTGGAAATAAATTCATAGGTAATATTGCCTGTCCCTGCGTAAAGATCAAGCACTTTGCAATCAGCTAAATTTTTTCGGAACGAAAGAATATTAAACAGTCCTGTTTTAGCAAAATCGGTTGTAGGGCGAACAGGAAGCTCATGTGGGGCTTCAATTTTTTTACCTCTGAATTTTCCGCTGATTATACGCACAGAAACTGATTGTACAGACTGAAATGATAATAAGGAGAGACCTCATCAAAACCATAGCTGTAAAAACAAAATGCAGGGCGCTGTGTAAACTGTGTGTTGCGTATGTATTTACGAATGAGAGCCAGCAATGCTGAAGTTTTTTCTATTGTTCCTGCAATATTTAATGTATCAGTTTCAGGATTTAATTCAAGTTGTTCATACACAAATACCAGATAGTACATAAAATCCTCCGGTGTCTGAAAATCAAACCTGTTGTAATATTCAAGATCCCCACCGGTGGTTACCACCATTTCAAAATATCTGCCCTGAACATTGATGGTAACTACTTTGCCTGTAGTGTTTTTATGTTGTGTCAGCAAACCTTCAATCAATGGTGTGGCGCCATGGAAGACGGAGAGATTAGAATAATATGAGGTAAAAAAACGATACAACTCCTTTGGAACAGCATACAGGTTTTTAGCTGAAATACGTCTGAGATTATCATATAAAACCATTTCGTTATCCTCTAACGCATGATTGATGCGGAATAGAGTTTCCATTTTATCTGCATCAAAAAAAACATCAGGAAGCAAGGTGTTTTTAAACCCGCATAAACTGAGTGAAACACTTTCGTAACGATTATCAAGAAGAGTCTTGTTTTGTTCAATAATACCAAGAATATTTTCATGCAAGTCGCGTGGCTCCATAGGATATGGAAACCGGTAATCAAGCAAGGCTACATATTTATTTCTGTCGGTATCTAAAACTGCTGCTGCGAAGAAATCAGAACCACATTGCAAAAATAAATTCATGTTTCGGGATACATCAGCATGCAACGACTCGTCAATGACTGAAATCCAAGCATCGCTTTGTTTTACTGCACTCATGTTGCAAAGGTAGGTTATAATGATAATATTTTATAAAGGTTAAAAACAAAAAAGACTGCTCAGATGAGCAGTCTTTTTTGTATGTCAATCTACAATGGATTATTCAATGACAACCCGCTTGTTAATCGTTCCTTTGTTGTTGATTGCTGAAAGCACATAAACTCCTTTTGGCAACATGCTTACATCCATTGTTACTGCATTTATTCCTGTAGTGTTATGGATGTTGTTTTCTTTCACCAGTTTTCCTGCAATGTCTGTCAGAACAATGTGTGTAGTACCTTGCTCTGAAGCATTCCACTCTATGGTGATGTAGTTGTCTGCAGGATTA
>JAGVTU010000002.1 GCA_019136655.1 Bacteroidota bacterium | reverse complement strand
AAATGGAAACTTTACTGTTCCATTATCTGCTGCATTGGGTCAAACAGCAATGAGAATAGTGTATGTAGAATCATCAACAATTTCGCCATGCGGAACATACTCATGGGGTGAGACAGAGGATTACTTAATTGATATAGTTCCTCTGGTTAATTGTTCAGGAGCACCTGCTGCAAGTAACACTTTGGCCAATGTAGCTACTACTTGTGCCGGCTCAAATTTTAATCTTTCACTTTCTACAAATTATACTGATCAGGGTTTAGTATATCAGTGGCAGAGCAGTACGGATGGTGGATTGACCTGGGTTAATTTTGGAACAAGTTCCCCTATTCAAACTACTTCTCAAACAGTTGCAACTCAATATCAGTGTGTGATAACATGTAGCAATAGTGGTCAAAGCGTTACATCAGCACCGGTAACAGTAAATATGAGTCCTTTCTATGACTGTTATTGCACAACCGGCTTAGGCGGTAGCTGCGGTATTAATGCAATAAGCAGTGTTGAAATTCCATCAACTACTTTGAACAATGTAACAAATGGATGTACTGGTACCTATAATTCATTCCCTGCATCAGGTTCTACCACTGCAACGTTAACTCCAACTGTACAATATACAATGAATGTTGGTGTCCCTTCAGGAAGCAGTAACACACAGGTAGCTGTTTGGATTGATTATAATCAAAATGGAGTATATGAAGCTTCAGAGTTTACGTTAATTAATAATAATATAGCAGCCCCGGGTCCGGGTTCAGGAACATTTACAATTCCTGTTTCTGCTTTACAAGGTAACACAGGTATGCGTGTACGCAGTGACTGGTATAGCTCTCCAGCATGGACCGGTGCAGATGCATGTACGAACAGAAGTTATGGCGAAACAGAGGATTATACTATTACAATCGGCCTTCCTCCATCATGCTTACCTCCAACATCTCCGATTATAACAGTCACTTCAACAACAACAGCTGACTTAAGTTGGACAGCGCCATCACCTGCACCTGCTGTTGGCTACGAATATGCAGTAACAACTTCGTCCACACCGCCTGTTTCAGGAACCCCAATTGCAGGTACAAATACAAGTGTTAGTGGTTTGACTCCAAATACTACTTATTATTTGCATGTAAGAAGCGATTGCGGAAGCGGAAGTTATAGTCCGTGGACAACAAGCGGTAGTGTATATACAGGATATTGCACGGTAAATGCTACTACCAATACCTATGGTATAAGTAATTTTACAACTACAGGTGGATTTTCAAATATAAACAATCCATCAGGCTTAACTAACTATTCTGACTTTACTGCACTTTCAGTTAGCCAAACTGCAGGTGGTGCAATCAGCTTTAGCATGACATCAGGTAACGGAACCTGTGGTGCTGCAATTTGGGTTGACTGGAATAACAATATGGTTTTTGATGCGTCAGAAAAAATGTACAATGCAGGTACATACGTAAGTGTGGCTACAGGTACTTTCAGTGTTCCGTCAGGACAGGCTGCAGGCAACTACCGTATGAGAATAGTTATGAATTGGTCTTCAACGAATCCAACTGCTTGTGGTGATTTAGGCAGTACTAATTATGGAGAGGCGGAAGATTACACATTTACAGTAACACCTCCTCCTACATGTATCGTTCCTTCAGCTTTAAATGCAATACCATCATTGAATGCTGTAAGTTTGAGTTGGAGTGCTCCATTATCAGGTAATCCTCCTGTTCAGTATCAATATGCTGTTACAACATCATCAATACCTCCTGTTTCAGGAACCAATATTTCAGGAACCTCAACAGTGGTTGGCAGTTTGACACCAAACACAACCTATTATGCACATGTAAGAACAGATTGCGGAAGCGGTGATTATAGTGCATGGGCTACAGTTTCATTTGTAACAGGATATTGTGCTAATACCAATACTTCAAGTTCTACATATTACATCAGCGATTTCTCTACAACAGGTGCAGTTGCCAACATTACCAATAATACCTCAGGTTTTTCTCCAAACGGTTATGGTAACTACACCGGCTTAACAGTTAGTCAGGTTCAAGGTCAAAGTTTCAATTACTCCATTACATCAGGATATGGAACAATGGGCTTTGGTGTGTGGATTGACTGGAATCAGGATCTTGATTTTAATGATGCAGGTGAGCAGATTTATGTTTCAGGTTCTTATTTATCGAGTACTACAGGTACCATAACAATCCCCGTTACAGCAGCACTTGGTACAACACGCATGAGAATTGTAGGAAATTATTTGAGTACTTCACCGACAGCTTGTACAGGAACTTCTTATACAGAGTGCGAAGATTATTCTATCAATATTTTAGCACCGACTTGTTTGTTTAATCCAATTGCACCGGCTAACGGAGGAAGTGCTTGTCCTGATAATGGAATGGTTCATTTAAGCTGGCCATCACTTTCAGGTGCTACAGGTTATGATGTGTATTTCGATACAAATAACCCTCCAACTACATTGGTTTCTACCAATCAGGCTGATACTACATATGATGCAACAATCGTTTCAGGAACTACATTCTACTGGATGGTTGTTCCACAAATCAGTGGTGGTGGAACTTCTTGTTCAGTTTGGTCATTCAATCTTTCGCCTGCTCCTATAGCAATTGCTTCATCAGGTGGAGATGTTTGTCAGGGATTAAATATTTATCTTACAGCTGACAATGTAGATCCGGGCCAAAGCACAGGAAATACTTTTGTATGGTCAGGTCCTGATGGATTCAGTAGTACTCAGCAATATCCAGTTGTTAATAATCCGGATTCATCAAATAGCGGTACTTATACTGTAGTCATTACGAATCAATATGGTTGTACAGCCAGCAGTTCAACTCAGGTAAATGTAAATGCTAATCCTACATTGACTATTTTAAGTCAACAGAATGTAGGATGTATCGGAGGTAATGACGGAGAAGTGACAGTTGGAGCCAGTGGAGGTTCTCCAAATTATGACTTCACAGCAGACTTTGTAAATTACTTCAGTGATCCTTCTCAGGCAACCATTACCAATTTATCATCAGGTACAACATTAGTGTATGTAAGCGATGCAAATGGATGTCAGGCAACTATTCCTGTTACATTGACTTACACCAGCACAGCTCCTCCTGCACAATCTGTTGTTATGCCAATTGCTGGAATGCCTGCAAATGCATGCCCAGGAACAATTGTAACATTAAGTATTCCTGCAGTGGGAAATGCAACAAAGTATATATGGGATGGTCCTCCGGGAACTTTCTTTAATGGTAATCCATCACCTTATACTTCAAATGTGCCAAGTGTTCAGATTTTATTTGGTACTCCAAGTACATCATTGTATCAAATAGGTGTTCAGGCTGCTAACGGTTGCGGTGCTTCAGTGCGTAAAATTACCAAGGTGCGTTACAGTGTATCTGTACCTGCATCAATCAGTGGAGATGCAACTGCTTGTGCAAATACTTCAGGAAAGGTATATAGTATTCCTGCTGCCCCTGTAGGAGCAACAGAGTACCAATGGACAATCAGTGGAGATGCAAGCATCAACGGACAAGGCAATTCAGTTACTACAAGCTCATTGTCAGTAACCGTTGACTTTGGTCCGGGTTGGACAGGTGGTACATTGTGTGTAGCAGCAAAAACAAGCTGTTATACATCAGCCTATAAGTGTTTCCCAATCAGTACTGCATCAGGCAGTTTTGGTATCATTACAGGCAGCACAACAGCTTGTCCAAATACCAACGAAACCTATGCAGTAACAGCAGGAACAGGCATAGCTTCATACAACTGGACAGTACCAACAAATACGAGCATAAATAGTGGTCAGGGCACCAATAGCATCAATCTGAATTTCACACCTTCATACAACAATGTAGGTAACATTTGTGTATCAGCAACCAGTATCTGCGGAGTAGTATCAGCACCAAAATGTCGTACGGTAGCACCAGGCATAGCAAAAGTACCTGCAAGTATCAGCGGAATAGGCAATGGATTGTGCAGTGCACTTGGCGTAGCTTATTCTACTCCATTAGTGGCGGGAGTAAGTTCATACAACTGGACAGTAACAGGTGGAAGTATAGTAAGTGGACAGGGCACCAACAGCATAAGCGTAAATTTTGGTAACTTCACAACCGGTCAGGTATGTGTATCGGCAACCAATGGCTGTGGCACAAGTGCATCACGTTGTATAGTAGTAAAAGGAGCCCCCAATACACCAGTAAGCATCACAGCAAATCCATCATCATGGTGTGCATATGATGCAGGTATAGAATTTACTGCAGATGTAAGCAATGTAACAGGAACCTACACTTTGTCTTGGGCGTATCCAAGTACAACTACCTACGTACAGGGTGGAGGAAACACAACATCACTGACCCTTGACTGGGGAGGCAGTAACGGAGTAGTGAGAGTAACATCAAGCAACTCCTGCGGAAATGCAACTCAGACCTACAACGTAACATTAGGTTGCAGAGAGAGTGAGATGTCAGCAAGTGCACTGAATGTATATCCGAACCCAACAGCCGGTATGGTGAATGTGGAATATACTACAGAGAAAGGCACAGCACAGGTAACAGTACTTGACCTGAGCGGCAGAGTAGTGATGACACAGACACAGTCTGCATCAGAAGGTAAGAATACCATGCAACTAGACCTGAGCAAGGTAGCTAAGGGAGCGTACATGCTGAATGTACAAACACAAAGCAGCAGCAATCAGGTAAGGATTGTAGTGGAATAAAAAGTTAGTCGAAAGACTGACAGATAAAACAAAGCCTGCGAGTAATCGCAGGCTTTGTTTTTTATTGTGAAAACAAAATCAATATTTATTTATCAGTTGGCGGAGTAAGATTCACGCCCCATTTAATTACAAAAACAAAATCTTTGTCTCTGTCTGAATAGCCGTAGTCATAGCACAGTTTATATACAACTCCTTTTTGTGTGACATGCTGATGTGTGTGATACTTAAAATTAAACCCTTTGTCAGTGAGTTTTTGCCTGCTTACGTTGGCTTTTCCTTCCTGTCCTGCTATCAGTTCCAGAATGCGTCTGTTTTTTCTGAGAATGTTGTTGATGTTTCGCATTTCAGATGTTACATCGCTGTTGGCTTTGTTGTTGTAATTACTGCGACACTGGTCATCACAGAACTTTTTGTCGGCACGACCTACCAAAGGTTCGCCACATTCCAGACATACTTTTTCAGGTTTCATTTTCAGAGGTAAATTATGTTTTTACAAAGATAATAATATCCGATTACAAACGGTTACATCCGCTTCTTTTCGGAAGTAAATGTATATCATCCGACTCACGTGGCGGGGCTGCTGCACTTTTGCACCGTCAATCAGCAATAAACTGCAAGACACACATCACACGATAATTAATTTAAGTTTAACAAATAAATACAAAGTACAATGAACACATTAAGAAACAGCGTAAGACTCATCGGAAATCTTGGAGCAGCACCCGAAGTGAAAAATCTCGACAACGGAAACAAAATGGCACGCCTGAACCTGGCCACCAACGAGACCTACATGAACAACAAAGGTGAGAAGGTAACAGAAACCAACTGGCACAATTTGGTAGCCTGGGGCAAAACTGCTGAAATTGCCGAGAAATACCTTGACAAAGGTCGTGAAGTAGCCGTTGAAGGAAAACTGACCTCAAGAAGTTACACCGACAAAGAAGGTAACAAGAAATATATCACTGAAGTGGTCATCAATGAAATCCTGATGTTGGATAAAAAAGATTGATAAACCGCACTTCACGAAAGTGATGTTTCAGAAAAGAGGCTGCCTCATACGAGTCAGCCTCTTTTTTTATGAATTAAATCTGACCGATTAACTTTGATTTTATTGAAGTTTATTATGATTATGGAATTTTTTTCTGAATTTCATCCCGATATAAAACTATATGATTAGATTATTTTTACTTGGTGCATTGGTTATATCGGGTTGCGCACAGCCAAAAAATGACAATACGTTGTTGTTGCAGAAAATGGATTCCATGCAGAGTAAACTCGATTCATTAGAAAATGAGGTGAACTGGTTTAATCAGAAAGATTCAACATCAAATTCCAACAGAACTATTGAAAAAGATTCAGTGGTTCAACAACAGGCCATAAGCAAAGGCCAGCAAAAACCGGTCGTTCAACCTCAGAATAATCATCAAATCAAACAAAAACAACCTGCACAAATAAAGCAGGTGCAACCCGCCCCTTCGGATGACAGAGTTTCAGGTAAGAAATTTTATTACGAAGGACAACCACAAAGAATATCCGTAGAAATTTCAGCATGGGATAACGGAAGACGCACTATGAAATTTTACAATCCTTTTGGTGAAGTTACTTACAAGATTGAAGATGTGAAGATGAGTTACTCTTCAATTACTGAGTTAAAAAGAATGCATGATAACGGAGCATGCGCAATGATTGAAACAGGAATGAACCCCGGAGCAAGCATGTACTGGTATGAAACCAAAATCACTTTTGATGAAAATAACAATCCTTTATGGAAGGAAGAAATTGAGAAACCTGAAATGAGCATTGAACAAAACCTGAATAATAAATCGTGGTGGAACGCCAAAACAAAAAGCTGGATTAAACAGGAAATAATCAAAGAACAACCTGCACCACATTGATATTTTTTTAAATTAATTTATCTGGGCCGGATAAACTATATTTGAATTCTGTTAAATATGAGATATGAAAAAAATTATAACAGGTTCAGCATTATTGCTAACTCTATCCGGATGCGGCCTACATTCTTATAGCCCCACACTCACACATTATCCTCAACCCAATGATAAAGGAAAAATTTCGGTAACTACAGGCCTGGGCGAAGGTGGTGTAAATATCTCCGCTGCAGGGGGTATAACCAATTCAGTTGGTGTATCTGCATTGATGCATACCAACATTTATACAGGCAGAACAGATGCTTCTGAAAGAAGAAGAATTGCAGAAGCTGCTTTTTATGGAATGGGAGAAATACAGGAAGAATCTAATTTTTATGCAGGCTTGATATTTGGAGCAGGTGTTGGAGACTATAAAGCTTTTAACAGAAGACTTTATTTTCATGACGATATTTTTGTGTGCAGCAAAAGCAATTATAATTTTTATTATGCATCACCGTATCTGCTGAAGGCTTCAGCAAACGGTGTTTTTAATATAGTGTTTGCATTTAAGTTTACTTATTTGAATTACCGCAATTATTATCTTGAATATGCAGATCAGAATTATAAGAATCAGGATTTGAATGTTGTGATAAAAGGTGAAGACGCACATAAAAATCCTTCTAAAATTATTTGGGAGCCGTCATTACGATGGTCCTTCGGGAAAAATTATTTTCGGTTTTTTAACCAGATATCAGTGCCCTGGACAATTGATAATCGTGTGGAATTTTCTAATCAGAAACTTAGAGACATTGAAGATTTTCCTGTACCATCAATTCAGTTTGGATTAATTCTGTCGTTACCATTAAGTAAACAACAAGACTGATTTTTTTCTTCAGTAAAAATGCTGTGAGTTAACTTTCAGGAGTTTAGCTTTAATTCCATATTGATTGCCATAATACCCGGTTTGTAACCTTACGATGGGTTTGAAGTATAAACCCTGTGTTCACTATTGTAATTTAGACAATGACGAAAAAGGTTATAACCATTATCGGGCTGATGATTGCTGTACATTTTGGGTACTCACAAAATGTTACCACACTTGCAGGTCAGAGTGGAATATCAGGGTCAGCAAATGGAAGTGGTACTGCCGCAACATTTGATGGACCACATAGTGTTGTTTTCGATGCTGCAGGCAACATGTATGTTGCCGACAGAGACAACAATCTCATCAGAAAAATTACAGCTGCCGGAGTGGTGAGCACATTTGCAGGGTCAGGAAGTCCGGGAAGCACAGACGGAACCGGTGTCAATGCCTCTTTTTTTGAACCTTGGGGAATTGCAATAGACAATGCAGGAAACCTGTACGTTTCCGACACAAAAAATTATAAAATCAGAAAAATAACTTCAGCAGGAGTTGTTACCACTTTTGCAGGTGCCGGCACAGCCGGTGTGACAGATGGTGCTTCTGCATCAGCACAATTTGGATTTCCGGTTGGTGTAGCTGTGGATGCATCAGGTAATGTTTATGTAAGTGAATACATGGCACACTGTATCCGCAAAATCAGTGGCGGACAGGTAACAACCATTGCAGGAACAGCATTTCAAAATGGTGATGCGAATGGTGCAGGCAGTGTGGCACTCTTCGATCATCCACATGGAATAGCAACAGATAATGCAGGAAATATTTACGTAGCTGATTCATGGAACAATAAAATCAAAAAAATTTCTCCTTCACATGTTGTAACCACTTTGGCAGGAAGTACAGCAGGTTTTGCAAATGGTGCAGCAGCAACTGCGCAATTTGATAATCCATCAAGTGTTTGTGTAGATGGAAACGGAGCAGTTTATGTGGGTGATATCAATAATTTTTGTGTTCGGAAAATCTGGAACAACAGCGTAAGCACATTTGCAGGTATGCCGGGCACTGCAGGTAATGCAGATGGACCATTGTTGCAGGCAACTTTCAACAGCCCGTCAGGTTTGGCATGGCACAGTTCTGATAAGTTTGTAATTGGCGATGAAGGCAACGAGCTGATTCGGGTAATAGACATGAATCAAACAACATTGCCACTTACTTTATCTACTCAAAACAATGTGCTCATATTTTGTCAGGGCACTTCAGAAGTAATTACAGCCAATCCTCAGGGCTTGACAAGTTATGAATTTAAAGATGGTAACACTGTAATTGCAACAAATACCACAGGTGTTCTTTCCATGTCATCACTTATGCAAGGGTTGCATGCCATTACCTGTACAGCCACAGGCCCATTAGGAAATTATTCAACTGCGTCACCTCTGAGCATAAGTATTGCCGGAAGTAATTCAGCTTCTGTTTCACCGGCCGGACCTTTAGCACTTTGCAATGGCAGCAGTATCACACTCACTGCTTCAGCAGGAGCAAGTTATCTTTGGTCTAATGGTGCAACAACATCTTCAATTAATGTAAATCAACCGGGAAATTATTCTGTGGTGATTACTTATCAGGGTGGTTGTACTTCGCAAAGTAATACCGTTACCATCACTCAGGGCGGAACATTTAATGTGAGCATTTCACCATCAGGAGCACAATCAGTTTGTGCAGGCGATTCGTTGCAATTAACTGCAACTTCAGGTGCAAGTTATCAATGGTCGAATGGTGCAAGCACACAATCAATTTATGTGAGTGCTGCAGGCAGTTATTCAGTAACAGTAACCAATAACTCAGGATGTTCAGGTACATCATCACCGGTAACAGTATCTGTAAACAGTCTGCCTGTTGCAACCATTACACCTTCCGGCCCTGTCACAATATTACAGGGACAATCAGCTGTTCTTTCAGCCAATAGTGCTTCAGGATATTTATGGTCAACGGGTGCACAAACACAATCAATAACTGTGAGCCTTGCAGGCACCTATTGGGTAAAGGTGAAAAATGCATCAGGATGTTATTCATTAGCCGACAGTGTAACAGTAATTGTAAACCCACTCACATCTGTTTCAATTTCGGCTGATGGCGATACTGTGGTTTGTCCTGCTGATTCAGTAAAACTTATTTCCTCTCTTGCATTTGGCTGCCAGTGGTACAAAGACAATATCCTCATCCCCGGAGCAGTCAATCAGATATTTTATGCAAAAGAAGCAGGTGTTTATACCGTAAAAGTTATTGTAGGTACAACAACACTTGTTTCAAATACCATCACGGTAGTACATAAAAATGTTCCGTCAACAATTGATGCTTCATCTGATTCAGCATGTACGGGAAATCCGGTTACAATTTCAATTGTACCGCAAAACAATGTAACATTTAACTGGTTTGAGCAGATGACGGGAGGCACAGCCATTGCTTCAGGTAATAATTTTACTACACCGCCATTAGCTGAAACAAAAACTTATTATGTGGAAGCTTATGCAAATGGTTGTGTAAGTGTTTCACGTTTTGCAGTTGAAGGATATATCTATCCGCTGATGAATCCTTCCTTTAGTTACGATGCACCCGTCAGAGCCGATGGAGGAATTCGTGTGACTTTTGAAAACACAACTCCGCAGGGAAATTATTCTTACGAATGGGATTTTGGTGATGGCACAGCGGTATCAACGGACATTAACCCGCAACATACTTATGTTGCAGAGGATGATTACATGGTAACATTAAAAGCAACAAATGCTTTTGGTTGTACTGAAGTGTTTTCAAAACTGGTGAGTGTGACAACAGATCATACCTTGTTTCTTCCCAATGCATTTACACCAAACAGTGATGGTGTGAATGATATTTTCAGATTGCGTGGTTCCGGTTTTGTATCAGCATCCATGATGATATTAAATCAATGGGGACAACTCATATTTAAAACAGACAATGCTTCTGCAGGATGGGATGGTTCTTCGCGTGGTGGCCTTGTTCAAAATGGTACTTACTCCTACATTGTTCAGATAAAAATGACCGATGGAAAAGAGCGTGTAATGAAAGGAAATGTTTCACTAATAAAATAACCTGCACATGAAATTAAAATACATACTTCCGTTTCTGGTAGCATTCAGTGCAGAGTTAAATGCACAGGATCCGCATTTGTCACAATACTTCAACGTGCCTGTATTTTATAATCCTGCACTTGCAGGCAGTGAAATACAAAACATGCGTATAGCACTTGACTACCGCAATCAGTGGATTGCTCCCGGTGTAAGTTTTAAAACCCAAACCATTGCACTGGATAAAATAGTGAACCGTGTTGGTTTTGGATTGATGATTAATAAAAACTCAGCTGGCAAAGATGGTTTCAGCCGTCTTTCTATTCTCGGAGGCATCAGTTATACTGCACGTTTTGGCGATAAAAAACTTAACCGACTGACAACAGGATTTCAGGTAGGTGTTTTGCAGAAATCTTTTAATCCTGCCAACCTCACCTTCGATAATCAATATACACCGGACATCGGATATGACCCTTCAGCATCCAGTGGCGAAACTTTTGCCAACACAAAAGTTTCACGTCCTGATGTAAATGCAGGGTTGAATTATTCTTACGGTTTGGGCAATGGCGAAGTGAAGGTAAAACCATTTGCAGGAGTTTCATTTGCTCATATCAACAAACCCAATGAATCATTTATAGAAGAAAATAACAGTAACCCCATTCGCACAACGGTATATGGCGGTGCAGCCATCAGGTGCAGTGATATTCTTGAACTGAAACCACTGGTTTATTTTATGAAACAGGATGCATTTCAGGAGTTGAATGCAGGTGTCATTTCTCAGATTAATCTGAAAAATGCAAATGCAGTACGTTTCGGTTTGTTTTACCGCAATCAGGATGCAGCAATCATTTACGCAGGATATCAGCTTGGAAAAGTGTTTTTGGGAACCAGTTATGATTTCAATATGTCGAAATATAAACCCGGTGGAAGCGGAGCTTATGAAATATCGCTCGTTTACACACCACAGGGTAAGATGAAAGGCAAACGTGTAGAAGAAGGAACCGTGAAACCGGTGAATAAGAAAAAAGCACCTGAACCAAAACTCACACCTCCTGAGAGCTACATACTTGCTCCGGTGCGTATGGCTGCTTCTATGGAAGTGAAAATGGATGAACCATTACCATTAAAATCAGTAGCACAAAATCAAAAGTCAAAAACCGGAACACAAAATCAAGAAAGAAACAACTTGAATTATGAGCAGGCGGGATATGTGGTATTTAAAAATAACACCACAAAATACGACCTCAACAACCGCTTTGATGTAATTGAAGCTACCATTGATTATCTGTTCAAATATCCTCAGCAAAGAGTATTACTTGCCGGTACTGCTTCTGATGCTGAGTTCAGCAACAACAGCCATATTGGTATGCAACGTGCTGAAACAGTAAAATCTTATATGGTGCAAAAGGGAATTGAAGCAGACCGAATTGATGTGATGGATTTGAAAAACACATTACCTAAATCGTTTGTGGAAGAAGGTCAGCCAACACAACGTTTATCACGAACCGATATTTATCTCGTAAAATAATTTGAATTATGACGATACACTGGACAAAGCTTGTCTTACCGTTTTTCTCAGCTCTTTTTATTACTTCATTGATTATACCGGCATGGATAAAACTTTGCCTGCAATGGAAGTTGTTTGATAAACCCGATGTACGCAAACATCATGTTGCCATCATTCCGTCACTTGGAGGAATAGGAATTTTTGCGGGAATAATGATTTCATTTTTATTATTTACTCCTGCAGAAAGTATTTCCGGATTCCATACAATCATAGCAGCAATTTTTGTGTTGTTCTTCACCGGCTTTTTTGACGACCTCACCGATATACCTGCACGAATAAAATTAATTATTCAGGCAGCAACAGCCATGGTAGTTATGTATAGCGGTCTGCGCCTGCAAACACTCAATGGTTTTATGGGTATTCATGAGTTGAATATATTCTGGCAATATGCACTCACCGGATTTATCATTTTATTTCTTACCAATGCCTATAATTTCATTGACGGATTAGACGGGCTTGCTGCTACCATTGGGTTGATCATATTTTCAGTGTTTTCAATTTTGTTTTATATACAGCATGAATATTCCTGGATGATGCTTTGCGTGAGTGTTATGGGCGGACTGATATCATTTTTGTATTTCAATTTTAATCCTGCAAGAATTTTTATGGGTGACACAGGTTCACTGGTAATTGGATTTTTGATTGCATGCAGCACTGTAAAACTCATTGGTCTGTGGTTTACAGCACCGGTTATTTCATTCGGACCGGCACTGACAGTAGCAACTTTATTTATTTTAATTTTTGATTTGACCAGAGTAGTTTTTATCCGTTTGTCAAATGGTATGTCGCCTTTCAAAGCAGATCGCAGTCATCTGCATCACATGATTTGCAGGCAACAGTTTGGTCACCGAGGAGGAACTATACTAATGGCAGCTTTCAATGTTATGTTTATTATGCTCGTAATTCCTTTAGGAAAGTTCAGGTTTACAACCTTTTTTATTTTTTGTTTTTGTCTGGCAATAGCTTTGCTCAATTCTAAGGTAATGTCGGCAGTAGCAACTTTACGCAACAAAATTTTAGGAGAGCCACAGAAGAAAGTTCCTGTGGATACGTATCACTGATTTCATTTCTGCTGAGGGTGGCAATGTATTTAGTATTATTGCTGCCGCATTTTCAGGGCATCATATTGAAAAAAAGAATAGCCATACTTGGTTCTACCGGCAGCATTGGTACACAGGCGCTGGATGTTATTGCAAAACAAAAAGAGTTTTTTGAACTGGAAGTAATTACTGCCAATTCCAACAGCAAACTGTTAATTGAACAGGCAATAAAGCATCAGCCTGCAACAGTAGTTATTGCCGATAAATCAAAATATGCCGAAGTAAAGGAAGCATTGTCGTCATTGCCTGTAAAAGTATTTGCAGGAGCAGAATCACTGGAGCAGGTTGTTCAGAGTGATGAAATTGATGTAGTGCTTACTGCAATGGTAGGTTATGCAGGTCTGCTACCTGCCATCAGTGCAATCAAATCAAAAAAACATATTGCTCTTGCCAACAAAGAAACGCTTGTTGTGGCAGGCCGTTTGATTACAGAGATGGCACGCGAAAACAAAGTAGCCCTGTTGCCTGTTGACTCTGAACATTCTGCCATATTTCAATGTCTGGTAGGAGAACATTTTAATCCGATAGAAAAAATTTACCTCACTGCATCGGGAGGTCCTTTCAGAGGAAAATCAAAAGAATTTTTAAAAACGGTTACACATGAGCAGGCACTGAAACATCCTAACTGGACTATGGGTGCTAAAATCACCATTGACTCTGCCACCATGATGAACAAAGGTTTAGAGATGATAGAAGCACGCTGGCTGTTCAATCTGGACATTTCGCAGATAGATGTAATCGTGCATCCTCAATCGGTTATTCATTCCATTGTTCAGTTTGAAGACGGAAGTATGAAAGCGCAGATGGGTTTGCCTGATATGAAACTTCCCATACAATATGCGCTTGCCTATCCGCAACGTTTGAAATCAGATTTCCCGAGATTTGATTTTCTGAAATATCCTGATCTGACATTCGAGAAACCTGATAAAGAAGTTTTTCGTTCATTGCTATTAGCTGAACATGCCATGAAAAAAGACGGAAATCTTCCCTGCATTATGAACGCAGCAAACGAAATAGCTGTAGGAGCGTTTCTGCAAAGGAAATTGGAATTTCACCATATAACTGATCTTACCGAACAATGTATGGAGCATATTCATTTCATAGAAAACCCAACCTTAAACGACCTTGTTGAAACAGATACTGAAACACGGCAATTTGCTGAAGTTTTATTGAGTAAAAAAAGTAATTTCGCGTAAAATTTAGAAACAGAATGAGTGGATTGATTATGGCGGCCCAGCTGATACTGGGATTATCTATACTGGTTACCTTGCATGAGCTTGGGCATTTTCTTGCTGCACGAATGTTTGGTATCAAAGTCGAAAAATTTTATTTGTTTTTCGATGCATGGGGAATAAAACTGTTCAGCTTTAAGAAGGGTGACTGCGAATATGGTATAGGCTGGCTTCCTTTTGGCGGATATGTAAAAATTGCAGGCATGGTGGATGAGAGCATGGATAAAGAGCAGATGGCACAACCACCACAACCCTGGGAATTCAGAAGCAAGCCCGCATGGCAACGCCTGATAGTGATGGTAGCAGGTGTGGTGATGAATGTAATTCTCGGTATTGCAATTTTCTCTATGAGTTTGCTGCATTACAAACAAAGTTATCTTGCCAATGATGCTGTGAAAAACGGTATTGTAGCTTACAAGCAGGGAGAGCTTATTGGTTTGGAAACAGGAGATAAAATAACTGCCATCAACGGAAAACCTTTTGAACGCTTTGATGATTTGCTTTCTACACGTGTATTGTTTGGAGCCACATTAACGGTTGACCGCAATGGTCAGACAGTACTTGTGAATGTACCTGATGATTTTTATCGCACAGTTGGAGCCAATGTTCGTTCGGTATTTTTAGGAGCAGGCCCTTTGGTTTATAAAGTTGGTCAGGTAGTAATTGGCGAAAATGCTTTTAAAGCAGGACTTCAGGATGGTGATGTGATTACTGCCATTGACAAGCAAAAAATTACCGGAGAGGATTTTATGTCCAAATATTTTCAGGATAAAAAAGGTGAATCAGTTTTGTTGTCTGTAACAAGAGATAACAAGCCGTTGGAGATAAATGTAAAAATCAGCTCTAAGGGAACCATTGGTTTATTCTATAACGGAGAATCCGTGATTCCTGATTCTTATGTTAAAACACCTTATACACTTGCATCAGCAATAAAATTCGGTACATCGGATGCTTTTGAAACCTTGATAAGCAATGCCAAAGGTTTGAAAAAACTTTTCAACGGGCAGGAAAAATTTCAGGAGTCGGTTCAGGGGCCTATCGGTATTGCCAAAATTTATGGCGGTACGTGGGACTGGCCTCACTTCTGGGTGCTTACCGGTTTGCTCTCTATGATTCTTGCATTCATGAATATATTACCTATTCCTGCACTTGACGGAGGGCATGTTTTGTTTCTGCTGATAGAATCTGTCACACGTAAAAAATTCAGCGACTCATTCATGGAAAAAACACAGGTGGTGGGTATGGTGCTGTTGCTGGCACTGATGGTGTTTGTCATTGGCAATGACATCTGGCGAAATTTCATTAAGTAATTCCTGTTGTAAATAAATAGTTTCTTTTTGGTTTTTTTGACTGAAAGGATAAAGCCTTTATTTTATTTTTGTGAGGTAATTTCAGTCAGCTAATTATGCAAAAAGAGCGAACGCTTGTGCTGGGTTCAGCCGGTCAGATTGGTACCGACCTTGTTGAAGAACTCAGAAGAATATATGGTGACAGCAATGTTATTGCTACCGATATAAAAGATCAGCCCGAAGCTTTCAAAGCCAAAGGACCATTTATGATGGCAGATGTGACGGATGCTGCCACCATTCACAAAATCATTCAGGAAAACAACGTGAAGCAGGTTTATCTGTTGGCAGCATTGCTTTCGGCAGTTGCTGAAAATAAACCTAAGGCAGCATGGAAACTGAACATGGAAGGATTGTTTGTGATGCTTGATTATTGCAAGGAGAACAACGATGTAAAATTATACTGGCCAAGTTCTATTGCAGTGTTCGGAACAACAACTCCCAGACACAATACACCACAGAAAACAATCATAGAGCCATCAACTGTTTATGGAATCAGCAAACTTGCAGGAGAACGCTGGTGTGAATATTATCACTACAAACATGGTGTGGATGTAAGAAGTATTCGCTATCCCGGACTGATAAGTTACAAAGCTGATCCCGGTGGAGGAACTACCGACTATGCAGTAAATATTTTTCACGAAGCTATTCTGAAAAACACGTATGAATGTTTTCTGAGAGAAGATACAGCTTTGCCAATGATGTATATGCCCGATGCTATTCGTGCAACCATCGAACTGATGAATGCGCCTGCAGAAAAAATTAAGACACGAAACAGTTATAACCTCGCAGGAATTTCATTCACACCTGCCATATTGGTGGACGAAATAAAAAAACATCTTCCCGACTTCACCTGCACTTACAAACCTGATTCGCGGCAGCAAATTGCCGATACATGGCCTGCAAGCATTGACGACAGTGTTGCACAAAAAGAGTGGGGGTGGAAACACCGGTATGAACTTGCAGCTATGACAGAAGATATGCTCATTCACATGAAAGAAAAATATAAAGTAACCACATAATGACAATACAACCGCTGATTATTTACAATACTTTAACAAGACAAAAAGAAAAATTTGAACCAATAAATCCCCCGTTTGTCGGAATGTATGTTTGCGGACCAACAGTGTATAACGATGTGCACCTGGGCAACTGCCGTACATTTATTTCATTCGATATGATTTATCGTTATCTGCTGCATCTCGGATATAAAGTCAGATATGTAAGAAACATTACTGATGCAGGACATCTCGAAGGCGACCGCGATGAAGGTGATGATAAATTTTCGAAGAAAGCCAGACTTGAACAGGTGGAACCCATGGAAATAGTTCAGAAATACACACTGGGTTTTCATGATGTGATGAGAGCATTCAACACATTGCCTCCAAGCATAGAGCCTACTGCAACAGGGCACATCATTGAGCAGATTGAAATGATAAAAGAAATTCTGAACAATGGTTATGCTTACGAAGTAAATGGTACAGTTTATTTTGATGTAGAGAAATACAGTAAAGAGTTTAATTACGGACAACTCACCAACAGATTGCTTGAAGATTTAATTGCCAACACACGTGAGTTGGGAGGGCAGGATGAAAAACACGGACGACTGGATTTTGCACTCTGGATAAAAGCAAAGCCCGAGCATCTGATGCAATGGCCTTCGCCATGGGGAATGGGTTTTCCGGGATGGCACATTGAATGTTCGGCTATGAGCACAAAATATCTCGGACAAACTTTCGATATTCACGGAGGAGGAATGGATCTTGCTGCAACGCACCACACCAACGAAGTGGCACAGTCGCAGGCATGCAACCATACACAACCTGTAAAATACTGGATGCACACCAACATGCTTACCGTAAACGGTACACGCATGTCAAAGTCTGCAGGGAATGGTTTTCTTCCTGGAGAATTGTTTACGGGTAATCATCCGTTACTCGAAAAAGGATATGCTCCTATGGCAGTGCGGTTTTTTATGATGCAAACACATTATCGCAGCACACTCGATTTTTCAAACGAAGCATTGCAGGCTGCTGAAAAAGGTTTTCAGCGAATGATGGCAGGCATTAAAGTGCTCCACTCACTGAAACCTTCCGGTACTTCTACTGTTGATTTGAAAACTATTCGTCAGAAATGTTATGATGCAATGAATGATGATTTCAACAGCTCTGTGATGATGGCGCAGCTGTTTGAACTGATGCGAATCATCAACTCCACCAATGACGGAAAAGAAAAAATGACCCAGGCTGATATTGATGAAGCCAAAAGTATGGTACAGCATTTTGTGTTTGATATTTTAGGATTGAAAGACGACAGCAGCGGAGGCAATGACAATGGTTTGCTTGACGGTGTGATGCAATTGGTTCTTGAGATACGAAATGAAGCCAAGGCTAAAAAAGATTTTACCGTTTCGGATAAAATACGCAACAGCCTCAATCAAATTGGAATTACAGTAAAAGACTCGAAAGATGGAAGTACGTGGGATAAAGCTTAACAAGCTTGCAGGAATAATCTGTGTGGCTGCATTGATGTTTATGTCAGCATGTACGGGTGAATACAAAAAGGCTGAACAAAGCAGCAACCAATCTGAACAGCCCAAAACTGTTTCTGTACCGGTTCCTGATTTTAATGCTGATTCTGCCTTTCATTATCTGAAAACACAGGTTGATTTTGGCCCGCGTGTTCCGGGCACAGATGCACATGAGCGCTGTGCTGTTTATTTAAAAAACAAACTTGAGTCATTCGGATTGCAAACACAAATTCAGAGTGAAACCATCACCACATTTGATGGAAGAAAGTTCAGGTTGAAAAATGTGATTGCTGAATTCAACCCAGATGCAAGACAGCGTGTGTTGTTGCTTGCACACTGGGATACGCGCCCCTGGGCCGATGCCGACAGTGTGAATAAAGACAAACCTTTTGACGGTGCCAATGATGGTGCCAGCGGAGTAGCAGTGCTTCTTGAAATTGCACGGCACCTGCAATCATCAGGTCTTACAACAGGTGTGGATATTTTATTTGCCGACCTCGAAGATTACGGACAAGAAGAAGATGACAGACGTTTTCCGCAACAACAAAATACATGGTGTCTTGGCTCGCAATACTGGGCAAAGAACCCTCACCGCCCGGGATACTTTGCACAGTATGGTATATTACTCGATATGGTAGGTGGTGTTAATCCTGTTTTTCCGAAAGAAGGAACCTCTGTATATTTTGCTTCCGACATTTTGAATAAAGTTTGGAACATTGCACAAAACATGGGATACGGACAGTATTTTATCAATGCGCAATCAGTGCAAACTACCGATGATCATCTTTACATCAACCAACTTGCCAACATCAAGTGTATTGACATTGTTCACTACGATGTGAATCAAAAGGGATATCCTCCGTATCATCATACGCATGGCGACAACATGAGCATCATTGACAAAAACACACTCAGCATGGTTGGTCGTGTGGTGATGCAGGTAGTGTTTGGTGGAATAAACAGTTAAGTTGTTTTTTTATTTTGAAAAACTGAATGCTCAGCTTTTCATCACACCAATAGCATTTCCTTTCCAATCGGGGAATAAAATCTGATTGTCGCGAATGAGCAAATGCTTGTCGGCAACTTCACTGAATACAGCCCTGAAGTCAGTAGTTACCGGTTGATCACGGCCATCTTCAAGATTTTCTATGGCAAGTGTTTTCACAAGTCCATGTACTTTACCACCGTTCACATCATTGCCTAAAATAAAATTACAACTTGCTCGCCCGTGGTCAGTTCCTCCTGTGCCGTTTTGTTTTACCGTACGGCCAAATTCTGTCATCGTCATCAGTGTTACATCATCTTGCAAATCTCCTCCCAAATCTGTCCAGAAAGCAGTAATGCTGTTACTTAAATCAGCAGCACTGCGTGCAAAAGTTCCCTGAATGGTTCCCTGGCTTACATGTGTATCCCATCCGCTGTGTTCAGCAAAAGCAATTTCAAGACCGATATCCATTTTTATCAGTTGTGCAATTTGCATCAATGCTTTGCCAAGAGCAGATTTAGGATACTCTGCTCCGTTTGAAGGCTTGTAATTTTTTACATCAGCACGTTGCAACATTTTCATGGCATCAAAACTTTCTTTTCCTGTTTCTTTGAGCAGTGAGGATGTAGTTTCATCATACAAGTCTTCAAAGCTGTTGGCAACCAAACCCTGTGTGAATTTATTTTCTCTTACCTGCAACGAAAAATCATTGAGGTTGCTGATGGCTAATGCTTCATTGGTACCATACAAACTTCGCGGCAGCGAACTGGTAAGGCTCACCGCTGTAAATGGTGAAGCATCATGCCCCATCACACCTATGGCACGATTGAGCCATCCTGATGTAGTTCCTTTGTTGAAAGGTGTTCCGCTTTCCATATAATCCTGCGCATCAAAATGGCTGCGTGTGTTGTTGGGGCTTCCTATGCCATGCACTATTGCCAATTGTTTTTCTTTGAACAGCGGAGCAAAACTTTTAAACGCAGGATGCAAGCCAAACCTTCCGTCCAAATCAATCAGCGGTTTTTCTCTGCCTGCTTCCATAAACAAGGTAGGCCGTGCAGTTTTTAAATACGAATCTTCAAAAGGTGTAACAGCCATCAGCCCGTCCATAGCACCACGCTGAAAAATACATACCAGTATTTTTTTCTTTTTATACAAACGGTTTTGTTTCAGACTTTCTGCTGCTCTTGCCACGAATGTGGGAACTCCTCCCAAACTTATTCCGAACATGGCAATGCCTGCTCCTTTTAAAAATGCTCTTCGTGTACTCATGATGTTTGCTTGTTTATCATTTATCGTCTTTGAAATTCAGGTGAGCCCAAAATAATTCCCACAACCTGTTTGAGTGATCTGCTGTTGTTGAAACTTAAACTCCCTGTATAATTATCGGTTTTCTTTTTTGTGGGAGGAGTTATTGGTTTATGATCATCACTGTCATCAGCGTTGGCTGCACTTTCTTTAGATGCTTTTTCAACTTTTGTTCCGAGGTCAGGATCGTTCAGCAAAGGTGTCAGACGTTTCACTGTAGATGCAATATCTCTTTCAGGCAGTAAAAGTTTGCAGTAAACTTCCAGTGCATTTTCAGGGCTGTCGGGTTCTTTATAATCATTCAGTGCGGCAAGGTCGTAGTTTAAGCCCGGTATTCTGTTGGACGTAACTGCCAATCCAAAATTTATGCGATTAAGCAATGAGCTTGTGTTGATCCAGTATTTTGCATTATCAGGAAATCCTGTTGGTGCCTGATAGAAATAAATCCGTTGACCCATTTTTGTAATCCATCTGTTCAGTACATCAGGCCTGTTGATGCTGCTGGTGTTTAATATGCGCATGGTGCTGATGGCAAGTTCAAACGGTGATTTTATTTTTTCTCTTACAGCATCTTTCGACCAAAATTCGGGTGACTGTACCATGGTAAGCAATACTTGTTTGATGTCGCCTTTTTTCTCAAGAAATGTTTTCGCCATTTTGTCAATCAGACTTTGTGGAGGATTATCACTCACAAAATGTACAGCTATTTTCTTAGAAATAAATTTAGCAGTGGAAGGATGAGTAGCCAACAGATGAAAAAGTTCAAGTCCTTCGCCATAGCCTCCGCCTGCGGGAAATTTCTTACCCAATACGGTTTTCTCCTCATCGTCATGTCTGTTTATGGCAAACAGAAAATCACCTTCATGAACAAATCCCAATCGTTTTGATTTTTCACTGTCAAACAAGGCAAGTTTTTTTGATCTTGCAGGGTCATCTTCTCTCAATACAGGGAATACTGTCCATCCTGTTAAAATACGTGCAACTTCTGTCACATCTTTTTGAGTGTATCCTCCATCAACACCCAGCGTATGCAACTCCATTAATTCACGTGCATAATTTTCATTCAACCCACTGTTTAATCTTCTCTCAATTTTTTCCTGCATATTTTTCCCTGTTGCAGAAGTATCATTTTTTAATTTTTCCATTCGCCTTTCCATGTCTTCTTTGGAGCCTCCCAAACGCGAATTTTTACCTGAACTTCTGGCATTGTCCAGATATTGAAGCATGGCAGGCGATTTGGCTGTACTTAAAAGTAACTGTTCAAAATTAGTGAGACAGTTTTTTCTTAATACATCTCTTTCATATGAAATGGCAAACATCCCATAACTGCTTTTTGCTAATGAAATATTAAAATGATTAAACCAGAAATCAGTCATCACTTCCTGCAACTGATTTTGTGAATAGGTTGCACGTAAAATTTTCTGATTGATAAGCTGACCGTACAATTGTTTATAGGTTCCGAATCCGTTTTCCATTCTGTAATCATTCATCAACTTCTTTTTGTTCTGACTTCCTTTGGCAAGCGAATCTTTATTCATCAATCCATCTTCCATGGCCATTTTTTGAATTTCAGCGTTGCCTGGATATTTTTTAAGAATTTCTGCATTGCTCATGGTCAGTGCGTCATAACCCTGAAGCATACGGTTTAATTCATCATCATTATTTTTTGCTGAAAGTTGTTGCAAGAACCAATTTTCCAATCCCTGATGTACTACTTTATCAACTTCATGTGGTGTGGGGCCAAAGGTGAATCTGTTCAATAAGTGTGCTGCAGCTTCGCGTTCTGTAAGTCCGGCTTCTTTGTAGGGAAATTTTACGTCAGAATCATTTACAGATTTTACTGAAAAAGACATCAGTGCAAAAAACGAAACTGATGTGATGAGTAGTAAAATATATTTTTTAAGTTTCCTTGTCATGTTGAAATTGAATTACCGGTCAAACAGAAAAAAATTCGCAGTTATGAAAAGATTTAAAATTTAGACGTTAAATATACTGAAAGGTTTAAACAGTAAAGCTAAGGGTGACAGCATTAAAAGCAGATGAAAAGTAATATTTTAACAATACGAAAAAACTACAACCTCACCTGAAGTCTGTTATTTATTGTTGAAGTAAATTAAAGAATAAATGCCTGCTGACAATGATGAGAAATCAGAAATTGTGATGTCTTCAACTAATTTTTGAGAAGTAATCATTTTACCATTTATGGCATATAAAGAATAAGACCAGTTGTTATCGGGCTTTTGACTGAGTTGAATTTGAATATGGTTGCTGAAAACAGTAGGGAGCACTTGCACAGTACTAAAGTCATTTTCATTCAACAATGAATAGCTGAGACAACCAACACTATCATGCATTGTATATATATAAGGCGTAAGAGAAATGCTTGAGTCGGATAAATTGAGTGGATATGAACTCAATTGAGAAATAATGTTAAAATTACCAACCTGCTCTGGTTGCATGTAAAGATAAGGTATTGAAAAAGGGGAACATAAGGCATTGCCTAGGGTATCTGATTTTATTAGACAAATTGATGCATATTGTGGAGTAATTAAAGGATATGTATAGGCAATGGCCGCATAAGTATTATCCCAATTTTTACAAATACTTTTATAACCTGGAAAACCATTTTGATATAAATTAATAATAAAATTGTTAGCTAACCAAACTGGAGATAAATCAGGATGCGCTTTAACCAAAAGATGTCTGATAGAAAAAAGAATATTCTGATTATCATCAATAATTAAATCTCTTATACGTTCAGATCCGGTGGAGTTGTCACCATATCGGTAACTTGCAATTTCATTACCGGAGCTATCTAATTTTTGAAGTATAATGTCATAGTTGCCATTTATTGATGAACCGGTGTACCAAAGGCAATTAAATGCATTTAAAATATCACCATTGTTAAATTCACGAATCTTACCTGTTAGCACTCCGGTCATTCCTTGAGGAGGGAAGGTTGGACTACCTGCCTGCCTTGCCCATACAATATTTCCTGATGCATCAAATTTTATTGTAACTAAATCATACCGTGAAGGTGTAGGTACGGAGTCATAACTGATGCCCTGAACAATATTTCCACCATCAGAAGTTGCAACAATTTCATAAAACGCTTCATTTATTTTGTTATGATATTCTTTAGCCCAAATTAAATTGAGATTATCATCGGTTTGAAATATGAGGAAGCGAAGATTATGATAATAAAAAGTAGGAGTTGTAACATATCCATAGTCAATGGTACCGCAGAAGGTAATATTTCCGTTGTTGTACGCAAAGTCCAATATACCTATTGGGACGGAAGTATAGAAAACTTTATTGAGTAAAATGTTGCCTGAAAGATCAGTTTTTATGAATGCAATTCCAATAATATTGAACGCTGTCAGCTCCTGAATATAACATAAATGGACAATGGAATTGTTTGAAGTAAAGATTGATTTTTGAATAGCCAGATGATATCCTGACAATGAATAAAAAGTTTGATAGTTGATACTTCCGACAGAGTCTAAAACACTAAAAAATGCCATTTGGCGGTTGATAGAAGCATCAAACAGCCCACCGGTGAGAATATAGTTTCCATTGTTAATTCTTAGCAATTGACCAGGCACAGTATTTTCA
>JAGVTU010000016.1 GCA_019136655.1 Bacteroidota bacterium | reverse complement strand
TAATCCTGCAGACAACTACATCACCATAGAGTGGAATGCTTCAGAGCAAGGTACTACACACATTGTTCTGACAGACATTGCAGGAAAACTGGTGAAAGAAAACAACATCCATAATACTACAGGTATAAATGCAGTAACGATGGATGTAAGCATGTTGCCTAAAGGAGTTTATGTACTCTCAGCAATAAACAACAAGGGTACCGTGAATAAGAGAGTTATCATAGAATAAGATTTCTCTTATTAAAATAAAAGAGGCTGTCTCACATTTGAGACAGCCTCTTTTTGTTTGACAAGATTCTTATTTTACCTACAAGAAAAGAACTAATCCCAATTAAGCTATTACATACAACTCAATTGAAATATAATAACTCATTAAAATAAAAAAGGCTTTCCTGTGAGGAAAACCTTTAGTCGTATGGGAAGATAAATTTGATATTATTTACTTACATGTCCTTTAATCGCAGGAGTACCTCCTAAGCGTTTGCCCGGTGATATATGCGGATAAGCTGTTTCTGTCTGCAGGTTATGAAGCTGCGTTTGTGCTTGTTGTATTTCACTGGCATGTTTATAACGCCAGTCTTTGTTCATGATTTCTTGAGGGGTTACATTCACACCCATTGAAATTAAAATTGCAAGTAGTAAGTCCATAATTTTATTTGTTTTTGAATGATTACTTGCAAAGCTATACCCGTAATTACTGATTCTTATAGCGACAACAGTGCACTTCTGTCGTTTGTAAGATTTTAGTTTTTGTATGTTCAGAAAAACAAATATTGAGAGGAGAATTTTTAAACCCAGATTTAAAAAAGGGTAGAAAATTATGTAAGGTGAAAAGCAAAGGGATTATTTTTCAAGACATATTCTCACATCTGCCACCATGGTTTGTGCATCATTTGCAATAATGGGGTTCAAATCAATCTCACAGATTTCGGGAGCAATGTGAACCAGTGCACCTACACGCATTATAGTATCAATAAAATGTTCTTTATTTAATCCTTTGCGGTTGCGATAACCCTGTATTAATTTATATCCTTTCAAAGACTCCACCATTGCAGTTACCTCCTCTTTTGACATGGGTGCCAGTGCAGAAGAGGTGTCATTTAACAGTTCAAGAAAAATTCCTCCTAGGCCGCAAAGCACTACATGTCCAAAATCGCCCTGTTTTACTGCACCGCAATAAAGTTCTTCGCCACGAAGCATTTCCTGTACGAGCACACTGGTTGCACCCTTTATTTGCATTAACTGCGTAAATGCCTCAACCGCATGTTGTTCATTTGTTATGTTCAGTATAACACCACCTGCTTCAGTTTTATGAATCGGCCCAATCACCTTCATCACTACAGGGTAATGAATAGTTTGTGCTATTTCATCTAATTGACGACTGTCGGTAAGTATTAATTGTCCGGCCATTTTAATGCGGGCAGCTTCCATGAGTTCACGGCAAACCTCAGGATTCTGATATCCGTCTGATGCTGCATTGATGATGGCACGTATTGCCACAATATCCATCTCGGGCAACATGGCTTTTTCAAATAATTTCAACTCCGATTTAAAAACATGTGCAAGTGCTTTTCCCAGATTTACTTCATCAGGAAAATTTACCCGACCTTTTGATAGAAATTGTTTTATCTCCTTATCAGCATTGATAAGTGAAGGTAATACCGGGAAAACAGGTTTGCTGCAAGTACTGATTTTACGGTCTAATACCTCATATACATCTTTTACATTAAACAAACCGGGACTTCCGAAAACTACTACCATGCCGTCAATAGCTTTATGGTTTTCACAAAAGTCAATAATGAGTCCTAACTGTTCTGCAGTGCCTGTTGCAAGAAAATCTATTGGGTTGGCTACAGAAGCACCTGTATTTAAAGCCGCAAGAAGTGCCTTTGTATCTTCTGCAGGAATTGGAGGAACATTCATTCCATTAGAAGTAAGCGCATCTGTAAGCATCACTGCTGAACCTCCGGCATGTGTGATGATTGCAATGTTTTTACCTTTTAATTCTTTTGTTTGAAAAACACTTGCTACAGCAATCAGTTCATCGCGACTGCTGCAATAAACAATACCACATTTCGAAAACAATGCTCTTATAACAGTGTCAGATGTAGCAAGTGCACCTGTGTGTGATGAAGCAGCACGGCTACCGGCTTCTGAATATCCTGATTTGATAGCAGCAATACGACATCCTTTCTGTCGAAGTGAAGTGGCGTGCTTGATAAACTTAAATGGATTTTTAATCTGTTCCAGATAGAGGAGTTTTACTGCAGGACTTTTTCCGGGAACATATTTGTTGTCCATGTATTCCAGAATTTCTTCTACTCCCGTTTGTGATGCATTGCCTATAGAATAAATATTTGAAAATCGTAATCCCGTTAGCATTGCCGATTCCATTATAAAAACAGCAGTAGCTCCCGAACTCGAAATCAGCTCACATCCTGATGGATCATAATCCGGAACAGGTGTTGTAAACACACCTTTATAATATTCGTTAATCACACCAATGCAATTGGGGCCAATCATTGTTGCATGGGCATTATTGATTAAGCCAACAAGTTCTTTCTCCAGAGCAACACCTTCTTCCCCTGCTTCCGAAAATCCTGCAGAAAAAATTATAAAAGCACGGGCACCTTTTTCAAGAAGTTGTTTTACGGCATCAATACACTGGTGAGCAGGAATAGCAATGATGGCTAAATCAACAGAGGGTATTTCGCTGATTTGCGAAACATAAACAGTTCCTTCAATGTTCAGTGGCTTCCTGTTGACAGTATAAACAGTTCCTTTAAATTTGGCATCAATAAGATTTTGCAAAACTTTTCCTCCCGGTTTGCTTTTGTTTTCAGAAGCACCAATTACAGCAATGCTTTCCGGAGAGATCAATTGTCGTGTTATCATTTAAGTACTCTACTTTTTATTTTCAGCGCACGAAGATAAATTGTTTGTTCTGCGTAATTCCTGCTTTTTATCAGTTGTATATGAATTTTCAGAAGTGTATTTTATACTCGGTATCAGTCATCCGGATAAATATTAACACAAATGACGATGCAGGTAAAATATCCGTTTTATTTTCGCACTAAAATTTTATTGCAATATGGCAATGCAGTTATTTAATCCTTTCGAACCATTATCATTCTCTTCCGACATCTGTTTTTTAACGGGAGAGAAAACTGACAACAAAACATTTGTCCCGGTGTTTCCATTGTGGATTGTGGAGCGATATAACCTGAAAGATTCAGGAATAATGTTGCTGGATGGCATAAAGATGAAATACAGTGAAATGTTTTTACCTGCATCGGAAAAGGCTGCATTGTCAATTCGGCAATTAGATGAAACTACACAAACAGCATTTGAACAGGGATATGATGCAGTAAGTAAATTGCCGGAAACAATTTTGTTTCAATGGATGGCGAGGGTTTTATATGGAGTGTTGTATCAGGATTTTGTTTACGTGATTAAGCAGCATGCACAAAGCGGAAAGCCGTTTGAGATATCGGTATTGCTCAAACAAAGACTGAAAAATCTGGTATTGATGATGCAGTCGCTGGTGCGACCGGTTGAATTCAAAAATTTTACACCATGGTCCATACGCTGTTATAAAGTAAATATTTCAAAAGATATTTTTAATTATAAAGATGAAACTCAGGATCTGAATTTTTGTCTGAGCATGAATGATTTTGGACTAATTGCATGTTTGCAGGACAACGGTGCAGTTGCTGAATATAATAAAGAAGTGCTTGACACAGTAGGAAATGCCACATTGCATCCCGCACAGTTTGAAGAAATGTACGGACGGTTTATTTATTCGAATTATTTACTGCAAAAACTGCCTGATTATAAAATTAAAAACGAAAACGGAACACTTGTGTTTGAACTTCCTGAACCGGCAACAGCAGAAATGAAAAAGTTTGCACCATGGCAGGAAGAAATTTTTGCTCAGGTACTTGCCAACCTGTGGAAACCCTGGGGATTAACGATGAATGATATTTACACTTTCCCAAATTCACCGTTGAGTTATCTGATCAATGAACGTACGTATGAGTTTATTCAACCGGAGCAGATAGGTTTACCTTATTAAATAAAATGTACAGTTAAATTATCAGCGATTGTGGATTCACACCCAGACTGATAAGGTCAGCAGAAATTTCATCAGTAAAACTTTTAGGTCCGCACACATAAAAGTTGGAGTCGAAATTTCGTATTGTTTCAATCAGAAATTTACGGTCAATTCTTTTTTCCTGAAAACCTATTACTCCCTGACGTGTAAAGACATTCATGTAAGCAGGTCCCAACATTTTAAATAATTCATCACCCAGAATAATATCTTCCTGAGTTCTGTTGGAATATATCAATCCGGTTTGTCGCAGGTTACCACTAAAATACAATGCTCTGAAAATAGCAATGAAAGGAGTAATTCCTGTTCCTCCTGCAAGAAATATTCCGGGGCCTTTGTATTCAATAGAACCAAACACATCGTGCAAAATCAGTTGCGATCCACTGATTAATTTCCCCATTTGATTGGTAACACCTTCATGGTCGTCATGAATTTTTACAATCAGTTCAAGATAAGGCCATGCATTTAACGAAGTAAAAGTGAAGGGTCGTATTTTATCTTCCCATCCTGCAATATTTATTGAAAAATGTCCTGATTGACCGGGGCGATAAATAAACCCTTGTGGTTTTTCAAGAACAAACTGTTTTACATCGTGCGTAAGATAATTCGTGTTTAGAATTTTCAGTGTATTCATATCTGCGAAGTACGCACAAAGTAAATGTAAAATATTTACTTATGCAGGTTCTTCCACAGTTACTCCCCATTTATTCATATTGGCATGAGCAAAATCCCATTTGTATTTTTCGGGAATTTCACCATTCAACAAAGAGCCCGGTTTGATGGAAGGAAATATTTCTTCGTAAGTAAGCATTTCATTTAATGAAACACGTCTGTAAATATGACTGCGTGTAATATTTTTCATGTCATCAAGTCCTGATGCGCCCATTAACTCTACAAAGTTTTTTACTGTTCCTGCATGGTAATTAGCAAGACGCACTTTTTTGTCATTTACATCAAGTCCTATTGTAAGCTGTGGATCCTGAGTGGCAATACCTGTGGGGCAACGGTTGGTGTTACACAGCAAAGCCTGAATGCATCCTATTGCCATCATCATTGCACGTGCCGAGTTGCAGGTGTCGGCACCAAGTGCCATTGCACGTGCAATATGAAATGCAGAAGTTATTTTTCCTGCAGCAATAATTTTTATATGTTTACGAATGTTGAGGCCCATAAGAATATTATGTACAAAAGCCAATCCGTCAATCATAGGAGCTCCAATGTAATTTGAAAACTCCTGCGGTGCAGCACCTGTTCCTCCTTCGCCACCATCTACAGTGATAAAATCAGGATAAATGTCGAGATGTATCATGGCTTTGCAAATGGAAATAAATTCTGCCTTGTGGCCGATACATAATTTAAAACCTACCGGCTTGCCTCCTGAATATTCTCTCAGTTTTTGAATAAACTGAATCATCTCCAATGGTGTGTTGAAAGCAGAATGATAAGGAGGTGAGGCTACCTTGGTATGTGGCTTCACATGCCTTATACGTGCAATCTCTTCAGTGTTTTTAGAAGCAGGAAGTATTCCACCGTGACCCGGTTTTGCACCTTGCGAAATTTTAAGCTCAATCATTTTCACATGCGGATGTTGCGATTTTTCTGTAAAAAGTTTTGCATCAAAATTTCCATGTTCATCTCTGCAACCAAAATATCCAGTTCCTATTTGCCAGATTAAATCACCACCATGCTTAAGATGATAATCACTCAGGCCACCTTCACCGGTGTTGTGAGCAAAACCGCCAATCTTAGCTCCTGCATTCATTGCTTCAACTGCCTGTGCACTCAGCGAGCCATAACTCATTGCCGAAATATTAAATATGCTTGCTGAATAAGGTTGCTTACAGTCTTTGTTGCCAAACACAACACGAGGGTCTTGGTTAAGGGTGTCGAATGCTTTGGGTGAAACAGAATGGCACATCCACTCATAACCTTCGGCATATACATCAAGTTGTGTTCCGAATGGTATGGTCTCAAGTTCTTTTTTTGCACGCTGATAAATGGTGGAACGGTCAACACGGTTGATGGGTTTACCGTCAATATCCGACTCAATAAAATACTGATACATTTTAGGCCGAAGTTCTTCAAGCACATAACGCAATCGGCCAAGCAATGGAAAAATTCTGCGTATGGTATGCTTTTTCTGATACATATCCTGATATCCAAGCAATGTAAGACCGAGGATGATTGCAAAAAACACACTCCAGTTTTTATTCATGAATATTGACAGAGCCAGTGTGACAGCTAAAAGTAAGGTTGTAATGATGACAAACTGTTTGCGCATGATTGAAATAATTTTGAAATAACTTTTAAAGGTTGAATTTTTATTTTGAAATAATTTTTTGTGAAATATTAAAGCGAGAATGGATTTCACTCTCACAGGGGTCAAAATCTGAATAGAATAAAGAAATTATTCTGGTGCTGAAGGCGTATCTTTTTTCTGCGATAGTTCTTTTTGCATTCCTCTGGCCCATTCAGCCACATCATGAAAATCTTCGTCAGTAAAACGGGCTTCTTTATGTGTGAGGGTATATGATTTAAGCGGCATATTTTTTTTCTCCATAACCTCTTCAATCTCCTTAAACTTCTTCAAAGCTCTTTGAGGGGAGTAAGTAGCAAATTCAGAAAAATTAAGTTCTCTTTTTGCATTGCGAATGTGCGATGCCATCCACCAGCTTACCGGTTGAATATTATAATACCAGAAATATTTCTCTGTATAATTGGAATGACAACTGTAACATCCGTCATAAATATGCATTTGAATATCCATGGGAACATCATAGGCTTTTGCTATATCATTTACCGGTTCAGCATCTGTAAAATTTTTTGCAGGACGAAATACAGGAAGCTGTATAATCAATAAGATGGCAACCACCAGAAGAAAAATCTTGTTCCGAAGTTTCATTACATGCTCTGAAAAAATTTTTGTTAAAAATAGTAAATACAAGTTTGTTTTCAAACTCGTTTTTCTTTTATCTGACTAAGTCACAACCGCTCACAAACTCAGCAGGCATATTTATAAAGTCAAAAAACCTGCTCTTTTGGCCGAAAAGCTAACTATAACCAAATTTTCATGTTATAGACTATAGCTTTGTCATAGCTTAAAATAAAAGTCAAATTTTAAAATTTAAAAAAATGGGAACCGTTAAAACAAAAAAATCAAAACTATGGGGATCACTGTTAACCGGAGGTTTAGTGATATTCTCTATGACTGCCTTTGGACAAACGAGCAAAACAGTGAAAGGCGAAATATTGGATATGTCATGTTACATGACGCACGATGCACAGGGAAAAGGACATAAAACCTGCGCACAGGGATGTCTTGACAAAGGATTACCTGCCGGAATTCTGAGCAAAGATGACGGACAAGTGTATCTGCTTGTTGAAGACCATAAACTTTCTGATGCCTACAAAGAAGCTGTAAAACATGCTGCTGAAAATGTTGAAATCACAGGAAAGGTAGTGAAGAAAAATGGTGTTCAAAGTCTGATAGTAGAGAAAGTGAAAGTATCAGGATAAAGGAAATTGTTGTTCATATTATATGAGGCCGCCCGGGGGTTTGGGCGGCTTCTTTTTTTATTATTCAGAAGTAACACGTTTTGGTTATTAATCAGTAAACCTTTAACCTGCTATGTTGTTTGGTCAATGAAATGGAGTAATAAGTGTAATATCTATTTTCGTTAAATGAGCAGACAGAAAAATTTTGCAGAGCGTGTAATTGACTTTAACCGTAAATTGAAATATAGTGGTAAACTTCCGCAAGGATTTCAGGTGTTGAATCCGTATATGGACAATCCCGAAACCATGGAAGTGATGCAAAAATTTTATACCAAATTTTATAATGACCATAACAGGCGTAAATTTATAATAGGCATAAACCCAAGCCGGCATGGTGCAGGTGTAACAGGAGTGCCGTTTACAGACACGAAACGACTCGAAACGGCTTGTGGTATAAAAATGCATTCTGCTTATACGCATGAAGTATCTTCGGTATTTGTGTATGATATGATTGAAAGTTTTGGCGGGGTAAAAGAATTTTACAAAAACTTTTATATCAACTCACCCTTTCCGCTGGCAATAGTCAGAAAAGCAAAAGGCGGGAAATGGCTTAATGCCAATTATTATGACGACAAAAAGTTGTTTGAGTGCGTAAGTGAGTTTATGATTGAATCGTTGATGAAACACATCAGCATAGGACTCGACACTTCAGAAGTGTTTATTCTCGGCAAGAAGAATGCTGACTTTATCCATCAACTGAATGATGAGCATAAAATGTTCGATAAACTTACTGTGCTGGAGCATCCAAGATTTATACAGCAATACAAATCAAAAGAAAAACAGAAATATATTGATAAATATATTATAGCACTGGGCCGAACGGTTGCGGAGGATGTTTGACGGAGATTTGAATTAATGACATCAACTACACAAACCATTTATACCATAGGTCATTCAACAAGAAGTTTGGATGAGCTTATAGCCATGTTGCAATCTTTTTCAGTGCAACATGTTGCGGATATACGCAGTTTTCCGGGCTCACGAAAATATCCGCAATTCAACAAAGAAAACCTTGAAGTTGCATTGCCTCAGGCGGGAATAAAATATAATCATCGGAAAGAATTAGGCGGACGAAGAAAGGTAAGTAAAGACTCTCATAATAACCGCTGGCATAAGGATGCTTTCAAAGGTTATGCTGATTATATGGAAACACCGGATTTTGTAAAAGGAATGGAACTGCTTACAGAGTTGGCGCGAAAGCAAACAACAGCTTTTATGTGTTCGGAAGCTGTGTGGTGGCGGTGTCACCGCTCTATGGTTTCGGATTATCTTAAAGCGAAGGGATGGAAGGTAATGCACATCATGGCTGTCGGCAAAGCGGAAGAACATCCATATACATCACCGGCTCGCATAGTTGGCGATCGGGTATTTTATTCAGATGATGTATAAAAAATATGTTGTAACGTAAATTATTTCTGTTGTTTTTCTTTTCTCAACATTACATAACTTAATGCAGCCATGACTATTGTAAACACAGTGCGGAAAGTCATTGCTTTAATGGTTTTAACTTCATGTATGCCGCCATTGCTGATGTAAACTACAAATGCAATGAATGCCACTATTAATATGATTGAAGCCAATATCAGACTATAAAAACTATTGGTGAGATTTTTCCAATTGGCAATAGCTGCATACAGATATATAATTCCACAAGCTAAATTGGCATAGACAATAAACAAAACATAATTTCCTTCCATGGCACGGATTCCGAAAAGATCAAGAATTACTGATAAAGTCATAAACACAGAAACAATTCCGATTAAGCTTAGCAGCAGAGTGTGTACAATTTTCAGTTTTTTCATCATGTTTAAAATTGAAATATGTGAATGAACAATATTAAATTAAACAGAGGTGTACAGCAACAGATTATTCCTTTCTTATCTTGCCTGTGTCATGATCTCTGTGCAGTGAGTAGCCACACGATTTGCAAAAAAGTGCTCCATCCATGTGGTTCTCATCGTAGCAATGACGACAAACCTGTGTATTTTTTCCGGGCTCGCGCAATCGCGTACCCCGTATGGTTTCTGTGGCAATAATGGTTGGAACCAGAATGACTCCATAACCTATCAGCATAAGTATGGAAGCAAGAAATCTTCCCATTCCGGTAACGGGTGTAATATCTCCAAACCCAACAGTAGTTACAGTAACCACTGCCCAGTAAATACTTGTAGGAATACTTTTCATGGGTGACTCGGGATGATCGCTTTCAATCACGTAAATAAGTGAACCGATAACAACAACAATCAGCGTAACGAAGGAAAGGAAAACAACAATTTCAGAACGGCTTCTTCTCAGAGCTATAAGAATTAAATTTCCGCCACGCATAAATTTTGTAAGACGGAAAATGCGGAATATGCGAAGCAAACGAAGAATACGGATACTCGATAAATATTTGGTAGAAGGATAAATGATGCCGAGATAGGTAGGCAAAACACTCAGC
Organism: Bacteroidota bacterium; assembly: GCA_019136655.1. Taxonomy (GTDB): domain Bacteria; phylum Bacteroidota; class Bacteroidia; order AKYH767-A; family OLB10; genus OLB10. The sequence goes on along the minus strand of JAGVTU010000016.1, from coordinate 16,266 downwards.
AAATCAACTATACCGTAAAAGCTGAAAATGTATTTGAGCGGTTTTCTTACGCAGTAAACTCGCAGGGCATATTCCAGTGTAAAGAGTACCGTGATGATCCATTCGCAAACTACCAGAATATGATGATACTGTGCATTGATGGACGCAACTGACTCAAGCATGACAAGGGCAACACTTACTAAAATTGAAATCAGCAAGATGATGTCGAACAGCTTTCCATAAAAAGTGTCAGCTTCAAATATTGTTTCGAAAATCTTTTCTTTTAACCTGTTGGTTTGAGATTTTTCCATTTCAGGAAACATCAAATCATCTTCTATATTCATTCTGTTTCTTATATTTATGAGGCGAAATTAAGTAATCTTTGCAGAGTTAAAATTTTACTAAAAAGCAACAAACGAAAACACATTTTCAGTTGTTTAATGTTCATGTGAGTATTAAGGATGTTAAATGAATGGTTTAATATATTGCTACAGAGATTAAGGTAAACTTTAATAAAATGACTATGAAACCTGCAACTCAAAAGAAAAAAGTAATAATAGTAGGCGGAGGATTTGCCGGCATACAGTTGGTTCATTCGTTAGACGAAAAACTGTTTGATGTGTTGCTGATAGATAAAGTTAATCACCACCAGTTTCAGCCTCTGTTTTATCAGGTAGCTTCTTCGCAGATAGAACCATCCAGTATTTCATTTCCGTTCAGAAATGTTTTCAGGAATAAAAAGAATGTTCAGATACGTTTGGCAGAAGTACAACAAATTATTGCTAAGGACAACAAGGTAGTCACTGACATTGGCTCGTTCGGTTACGACTATCTTATTTTGGCAATAGGATGTAAGACCAACTTTTTTGGAAATGATAACATTGCAAGAAATGTATTTACACTGAAAACAACCTATGATGCCATCAACATCCGCAACCATATCTTGCTCACCTTCGAAAAAATTATTTCGGCAAATGATGAGGAACGTGAAGCCCTGTTTAATCTGGTAATAGTAGGAGCAGGACCTACAGGAGTGGAGTTGAGCGGAGCTTTTGCAGAGATAAAAAAACATGTGTTGCCTAAAGATTACCGCGGAATAGATTTTTCAAAATTCAATATCATTTTGGTGGAAGGTGCCAAATATCCTCTCAGCAGCATGAGTGATGCCTCCAAAACAGAATCAAAAAAATATCTGGAGCAGATGGGAGTGAATGTGATGACAGAAACCTTTGTGAAAGATTATGACGGTGAAACTTTATTGTTGAACAACGGCAAGCAGATAAAAACCAAAACAGTAATATGGTCGGCAGGAGTAACAGGAAATACGGTTGAAGGATTCACAGCTGATGCTTTTGCAAGAGGCAACCGACTGATTGTGGACCGCTATAACAGAGTTTCAGGGAGTGATAATATTTATGCAGTTGGCGACATAGCATATATGACAACACCACTTTATCCAAATGGACATCCGCAGTTGGCCAATGTTGCAATCAATCAGGCTAAGACGCTTGCTAAAAATCTTTACAGATGGCATAATCAAAAAAAACCGGTGGAGTTCGAGTATAAAGATCTTGGCTCTATGGCTACTATTGGCAAGAACAAAGCGGTTGTAGATTTACCTTTCATGCACTTCAAAGGTTATTTTGCATGGCTGGTGTGGATGTTCTTGCACCTGATGCTGATACTTACCGTAAGAAATAAGCTGATAATTTTTATCAACTGGGCATGGGCTTATGTAAGTAAAGACAGTTCGCTGCGGCTTATACTTACTCCTGTTGCCAGAAAAAAGCGCAATACTGAAATTAAGAAAGAAGAATCAGTTATATTATAAAGGAATTCAACACTAACCTTTTCTAGAATAAATTCTGTTCATTCAAAAAATCACAACGGATTAAAATATGCCGGATTGTTGATGAATGATGTATCGGTAAATGTTTTCAGAAAATTCAGCAAATCTGCTTTTTCCATGGGTGTCAATCCAAGTCCGTATTCTTTGCCGGGCTTTGTCATAATAGGATCAATGTTTGGAGAAGTATTATGCACACCTGAATTATAAAATTCAATCACTTCTTCCAGTGTTTGAAAACGTCCATCGTGCATGTAGGGTGCTGTAAGTTCTATGTTGATTAAAGTTGGAGTACTGAATTTACCTATATCATTTGGATTGCCTGTGTAATTATATCGTCCCATATTATAACCTGTGGGATTGGCATCCAGTCCGGTGTTATGAAAACTGTTGTCGGTAGTTAGGTCGCCACCATGACAATGGAAACAATCTCCCTTCTCGGTAAAGAAAATATTGAATCCTCTGATTTCTGAAGGAGTCATCATTGCCAGATGATGTATAAACTTATTATACTTTGAATTGGACGAAACCATGGTGCGCATAAATTGCGAAATGGCATAAACAATTTTTTGCTTCAGCTCATCGTAGCTGAGTTTGTTGATGTCTTTAATGCCGAAAGCTTTATAAAATTTTTCAGGATAGATGGCGCTTTTTGAAAGACGGCTGAACAGAGAATCTTTATTGGTATTAAAAAACTCAGGTTCAAAATCGCCCAGACAAAGATTGTCGAGTACAGGTTCAGAACCTGTCCAGTTAAAATCAGGATTCCATGCAAGGTTCACATGCGGAGGAATACTTTTTGTTTCGCCTGCAAGTGTTATAAATAATTCTTTTGAAAATGAAAGAGAACGTATATGACATGAGTTGCACGAAAGCCCGTTGCTCGATAAAATATTATCATAATACAAATACCTTCCAAGATTCACGCCTTCCACTGTCATTTTGTTGAACTCCGGAATAACAGGTTCAGGAAATCCTACAGGCACTTCTAAGGTGTATGGAGTAGGATTATAAGGTCCCCAGTTGTTACCTTGCGGATCACTGTCTTTTTTTCGGCATGCAAACAATAATACTATTGCGACAAGCACACCCAATACAAGATAATAATTTTTTAGTCTCATGATATTACTGATTAAATACATCTGCACCATTTCTGACAATTTTCATCATTGCCATCATATTTCCCATGGAGTAACCTCCATCTGTATTAAAGTCATATATCTCAGGATTCTTATACCATTCATTAATATTCATAGTAAGTTGCATATTATAAGTATTGCCATCCACTGAAAAATTGATGGGATGTTCAATACTGACCAAACAACTGTTGGTGCCTATGTGTGTTGCAAATCCGGGTGTGCTGCCGTTATCAGCAAAATATCCTTCAAGTTTCATAAAGTGATAACCACCACCCATTGGCTCGGGCCACAGCATATTGTTGTTTTCGGAAGTGGCAGGCAAACCATAGGTGTAATTTCGTGCAGAATCAATTCCTATGTTGAAAGTGATCTTAGTGTAATTACCATTTGGGACATCATTGAAGCTAAACTGATTGGTTGATGCAGTGCGTGCATTTATATATTGAATGATGTCTGTAGTAAAAACACTACCATCGTTTTTATGAAAGGTTATGTTGGAGATATAATATTCCAACCTTGTTACGCTGTATTGATTTCCGGCTTCGTTCTGATACATCATGGTATCAAAGTTTAATGGTACACCATCAACAGCATAGTTGATATTCAGGTTCACTGTGCCTGAATTGTCTTTGTTTTTACATCCTGCAAACACAGCAGTGGTAATTGCGATAAGTAACAGAATTTTTGTTTTCATATATATATATTTCTTGCACAACAAAGTTAGTTCTGCACGGTGTAACAGACTATGACATAAGTCACATAACACCTGTTTTTCCCTCTTGAGAACATTTATTGTTGTTATTATATTATATGTATTGCCTCTGAAAAGGAGCGTAAATGATTATCAAGAGTGAATGTCACTCTGTAGGGTTGCAGTTATGGGAAAAACGCCCGAAACTCCACAAATTGTGGACGATATTGCTGTCAAAAAAAATTTTTGTCCGAACCCTGAAAAAGGAGAATTAACATCAGACATCAAAATTGTGGAATCTGTAAGAAGGCTTTTTTGGCTTGCCGGATTAGCCCCAAAACTTAATTGCATGGTTTATAAAGGAATCCTTTTTTTGAGTTTCTTTTTTAACGATTTTAACACGTGTTGAAAAATATTGTTATCAACATTATTTTTGTTATTAATTAAATAAAATTCCCAAATAAAAAGTTCGATTTACTGAAATAGGATTTCCATTTTTGTAGGGCTTTCAGCAAAAAAGGGATTCCCCTTGCAACAATTTCTGAAGTAAATAATACGAACACTTAATATAACAACTAAAAAATTGAATGCGGATGAAAAGTCAACCAACCAACAAAAAAAACAATAGATCTGAGCGGACAGGTCTCACTTTCGAGAGGCATTTTACTAAAAACAATCAAAGCCCCTACGATCAGTTTAAGTATGAGAAACGGTCATCTGTAATACGTAATCCCGCTGGTGATGTAGTATTTGAAATGAATGATGTGGAAGTGCCTGAGGCATGGTCACAGGTGGCAACAGATATTCTTGCGCAAAAATATTTTCGCAGAACAGGAGTACCACAACCTGATGGCACTACCGGACGCGAGCAATCGGTTAAGCAAGTGGTTCACCGCCTTGCCGACTGTTGGACACAGTGGGGAAAGAAAGCCAACTACTTTGCTTCTGACGAAGATGCACAGATATTTTATGATGAGGCTGTATATATGTTGTTAGGTCAGCATGCTGCACCCAACTCACCACAGTGGTTCAACACAGGTCTTTATTCAGCCTATAATATTAAAGGAACCGGCAAAGGACACTGGTTTTATAATCCGGAAACAGAAAAGCTGGAAGAAACAAATTCTTCTTATGAGCGTCCGCAACCTCATGCATGCTTTATCCTTTCGGTAAAAGATGATTTGCTGAACGAAGGTGGTATCATGGACCTTCTTGTTCGCGAAGCAAAAGTGTTTAAGTATGGTTCAGGTGTAGGAACAAACTTTTCTGCATTGCGTGCCGAAGGCGAAAAACTTTCAGGAGGAGGACATTCTTCAGGACTGATGTCATTTCTTAAAATACTGGATCGTGCAGCCGGTGCCATCAAATCAGGAGGCACTACCAGAAGAGCAGCCAAAATGGTTTGTCTCGACCTCGACCATCCTGAAGTGGAAACATTCATCAACTGGAAAGCTGACGAAGAAAAGAAAGTTGCTGCTCTCATAGCTGCAGGTTATCCTTCCGATTATGAGGGAGAAGCTTATCGCACAGTATCAGGACAAAACTCAAACAATTCAGTTCGCATTCCTAATACATTCTTTAAAGCACTTCAGGAAAATGGTAACTGGAATCTTACAGCCCGCACTGACGGTCATGTGATGAAAACAGTTCCTGCAAAAAAATTGTGGGACGATATTGCTGCTGCAGCATGGAAATGTGCTGACCCCGGTGTGCAGTTTGACACGACAGTAAACGAATGGCATACCTGCCCCGAAGGTGGAAGAATAAACTCTTCCAATCCTTGCAGTGAATATATGTTCCTCGACAACACAGCATGTAATCTTGCATCTATCAACCTCAGAAAATTTTATGACGACAAAACATTAATGTTTAATGTGGAATCATTCCAGTATGCATGTCGTTTGTGGAATGTAGTACTTGAAATTTCTGTGTTGATGGCGCAGTTCCCTTCCAAAGAAGTAGCGCAGCTTTCTTATGAATACCGCACACTTGGATTGGGTTATGCCAACCTGGGTTCATTGCTGATGATTTCAGGAATTCCTTATGACAGTGATCAGGCAAGAGCAGTTGCTGCATCTATCAGCGCTATCATGACAGGAACAGCATTTAAAGCATCTGCTGAGATGGCTAAGGTACTTGGACCTTTCAAACAATATGAGAAAAACAAAGAGCACATGTTGCGCGTAATCCGCAACCACCGTTATGCAGCTTATCATGCTGATGATGCTTATGAAAATCTTGAAATAAAACCTGAAGGTATTGATGCAGGCACGTGCCCTAAATATCTGATGCAGGCTGCATGCAAAGCATGGGATGATGCACTGGTGTGGGGCGAAAAATACGGTTACCGCAATGCTCAGGTAAGTGCCATTGCTCCTACAGGAACCATTGGTTTGCTGATGGACTGCGACACTACCGGTGTTGAACCTGATTTTGCTTTGGTGAAATTTAAAAAACTTTCAGGAGGCGGATATTTCAAAATTGTAAACGACAGTATTCCTGTTACACTGAGAAACCTTGGTTATACTTCAACGCAAACGAATAACATTGTAGATTATATTAAAGGAACAGGCAGCTTTAAGAATGCACCTTTCATCAATCACGAAACGCTGAAGGCAATCGGGTTTACAAAATCAGACATAGAAAAACTGGAGCGTGCAGCAGTGTCAGCTTTTGATATCCGATTCCTGTTTAACGTATTTACACTTGGCGAAGAGTGCATGCAGCGTATAGGCATTGAAAGAGAAGTTTATACTTCTGTTGATTTTAACCTGCTTGCAGAAACAGGATTCAGCAACGACCAGATTGAAGAAGCTAATCTGTTTGTTTGCGGACGTATGACCATTGAAGGTGCACCACACCTCAAAGAAGAACATCTTCCTATTTTTGACTGTGCCAACAAATGCGGAAAATATGGCGAGCGTTTTATCCATCCTCACGGACACATCCGTATGATGGCAGCTGTTCAGCCGTTTATCTGCGGAGCAATTTCAAAAACCATCAATCTTCCGAATGAAACTACAGAGAAAGAAATTGAGGAATGTTATATGATGGGATGGGAACTTGGATTGAAAGCAATTTCTATTTACCGTGATGGCAGCAAATTCTCACAACCACTTTCTGCATCATCTAAAGATAAAAAATCTGACAGCAAGGATGAAGCAGTTGACTACGAAAAACTCACTGCTGATGATGTATTGAATGCTGCAAAACGTATCATTCAACTTTCTCCCGATACCAAATTCAAACAACAACTCTCCAATATTGTGCAGCGTAAAAAACTTCCTGAAAAGAGAGAAGGATTTACACAAAAAGCAAAAGTTGGCGGACATACCATCTTCGTTCGCACAGGCGAATACAATGATGGCACCTTAGGAGAAGTGTTTATTGATATGCACAAAGAAGGTGCTTCTTTCCGCTCACTGCTCAACTGTTTTGCCATTTCAGTATCTATAGGTCTTCAGTATGGAGTTCCTCTCGATGAGTTTGCGGAGAAATTTATCTTCACCAGATTTGAACCATCAGGAGTGGTACAACATCCGAATATCAAGAATGCCACTTCTGTTATTGACTACATTTTCCGCCTGTTGTCATTCGAATATCTGGGAAGAGAAGATCTGGTTCAGGTAAAACCAAGCGAGCTTCCTAAAGAGCAGGCACAGGTGCAGACGCAGGAAAAAGTTAAACCTAAGAAGGTGAATGTTGAAAGCAATGTAGTTGCTGCTGCTTCCGATCATGAAAAGTTTCTTGGAAGTATGATGGGCGATGCTCCTGTGTGCAACACTTGCGGACACATTACCATTCGCAGTGGATCATGCTACAAATGCCTGAACTGCGGAACAAGTATGGGTTGCAGTTAATCATTTAAAATTGTTTAATACCAAGAGGTTGTTACTTTGTGACAACCTCTTTTTCATTGAATACCGCCAACTGTTTATTCTGATAGGGAATAATTCAACATTTTACGCATCTTTGCATGACGATGAGCAATAAAAATCTCGATCCAACAGCCGAACATTTCACTCCTGCCGAGAAAGAAATGGAGCGCGTACTCCGTCCGCTCAGCTTTGATGATTTTGCAGGACAGTATAAAGTTACCGAAAATCTTAAAGTGTTTGTGAAAGCTGCTTCGCAGCGAGGAGAAGCTTTGGATCATGTGTTGTTGCACGGCCCTCCCGGACTGGGAAAAACTACACTGGCAAATATTATTGCCAATGAACTGAACGTAAAAATTAAAGTTACTTCAGGACCTGTGCTCGACAAACCGGGCGACCTTGCAGGACTGCTCACCAATCTGGAACCCAATGATGTTTTATTCATTGACGAAATACACCGCCTGAGCCCCGTGGTGGAAGAATATCTTTATTCGGCAATGGAAGATTATAAGATTGACATCATGATAGAAAGCGGGCCTCACGCGCGTTCTGTTGAGTTAAAAATAAATCCTTTTACACTCATCGGTGCAACAACCCGCTCGGGATTGCTTACTTCGCCATTGCGTGCCAGGTTTGGTATCAACTCGCGACTGGAATATTATGATGCAAAACTTTTGCAGACCATTGTTATGCGCTCTGCCGAAATTCTTAAAACAGCCATTGAAGAAGAAGCTGCTTATGAAATTGCACGCAGAAGCCGCGGTACTCCCCGTATTGCCAATGCACTGCTGAGGAGGATACGCGATTTTGCACAAATAAAAGGCGATGGCGTTGTGAATCTTAAAATAGCACAATACGGACTCTCTGCATTGAATGTGGACATTGACGGACTTGACGAGATGGACAACCGTATTCTGCATGTCATCATTGATAAATTTAAAGGAGGACCTGTAGGTATCAACACCATTGCAACTGCTGTTGGCGAAGAAGCAGGAACGCTGGAAGAAGTGTATGAACCGTTTTTGATTATGGAAGGATTTCTGATGCGTACTCCGCGAGGGCGCGAAGCCACAGAAAAAGCATTTAAACACATTGGAAAAAATCCACCACACCTGAAAGGTACCCTGTTCGACAGGGAGTGAGGTGATGCATGAATAAGAGTGAACTTACTGCACTGATTAAAGAAGAAGCTTACAGGCTTGGCTTTGCTCATTGTGGCATTTCCAAAGCCGATTATCTCGAAGAAGATGCTCCGCATCTGGAGCAATGGCTTAAAAAAGGAATGCATGGCACAATGGGTTATATGGAGCGTAACTTCGACAAACGCCTCGACCCTCGCAAACTTGTGCATGGTGCGAAATCGGTGATTTCGCTGTTGTACAATTATTACCCTGCTGAAAAACAAAATCCCGGAATTCCGAAAATTTCAAAATATGCTTACGGAAGAGATTATCACTTTGTAATTAAGGAAAAACTTTTTTTACTGTTTAATTTTATCCGTGAAAAAGCGGGCAATGTTTCGGGAAGAGTGTTTACGGATTCTGCTCCCGTACTCGATCGTGCATGGGCAAAAAAAAGCGGACTGGGATGGATAGGAAAAAATGCCAACCTGATTCATCCTAAAGCAGGATCGTTTTTTTTTATTGCTGAACTGATTCTTGATCTGGAACTGGATACAGATGCACCTGTTAAAGATTACTGCGGCAGTTGCACACGATGTATGGATGCATGCCCTACAGATGCTATTGTGCAGCCGCATGTAGTTGACGGAAGTAAATGCATCTCATATTTTACCATCGAACTGCGCGACAACATTCCGCAATCGTTTAAAAATAAATTTGAAAACTGGATGTTTGGTTGCGATATCTGTCAGGATGTGTGCCCGTGGAATCGTTTTGCCAAACCGATTGACACCGATGAGCTCAAACCAATTAAAGAAATTATGACAATGACCTCAGGCGACTGGGAAGAAATTACGGAAGAAGTATTTAAAAATATTTTTAAGGAATCACCCCTGTCGCGTGCAGGATTCGAAGGGATGAAAAGAAATCTGCAATTTATTAAACCGAAAAAAGATTAACCCTGACGGGTAATTTTTTTGAAAACTTCGGTAAGTACGTCAGAGTATTTATGACCGAAAGTTGCAAGACACCAAACCATCAGCATCCTGCGTTCGTCACTCTTTAACCACTTTAACCCTTTTACCAACTCTTTTCTGAAAAGCTTTTTGTCGAAACTTACCTTGGTAAGTATTTCTTTGGTGTATTCAAACATTGGTTTCGTCATTGATGATGCTAAAATAAAGTACTTATTCTAAATATTAACTCTGTTTTGGGCGAATTATTCTTTTTTTTTGGTTAAAAAATTAAAGCTATAATTATCAATAAATTAATTTTTATCAGAGGAGAAAAACCCTGTTTGCCAAGAATTTGGCATGCGCAGTTATGAGAAAAATCAGCTCGGTAATTCCTTTGCATGCAGATACACTTTTTCAAACAACTCAATTTTCCGTCACCTGTATTCCTACTCCCAACAAAAAATAATTGGAAAAGTTCAGCACAGAAAATGTAAAGTAACTTTATCATTAACAACATTGTGATTAAAGGGAATTTAATTAAATCATATTTGTAATACATTCAACAGTTTGAAGTTGCCGTGCTTATCTTTCGGTTTTAGAATAAAGAATCTTACATTTGTTGTTAAGTATAACCGCATGAACAACAAAAAACCACCTTTTCATGACCTGAAAAATTTTTTAAAGCAATACAATATTTTTACTGCTTCGGAGCGAAAGGGAATTGTTGTTTTGTCTGTTGTACTGCTGTTGCTGATGGCAGTGCTGGTGGCACTGAAGTTTTATGAGCCTAAGGTCAATACGGATTTTTTGGAGTTGGATAAAGCAGTAAAACATTTTGAAGAGTTGAAACGTGCCGACAGCATTGCACTGCATGCTGAGAAAGAAAATACAGATACAATACACTATCCGAAGGTTGTTGAGATGTTCAGGTTTAATCCAAACACTTTGCCGGACTCGCTGTGGCATGTAATGGGAATCAGTGATAAACAATTATCCGTCATCAGAAAATATCAGGCAAACGGAGGAACATTTCGCACACGTGCCGATTTTAAAAAACTTTATGTCATCAGCGATGAACAAAAAGAACGTATGTGGCCTTACATTGATTTGCCCGACAGCATCAGTTACACAAGAGATAAAAAAGAAGTAAAGAAACCTGAGCAGATAAAAAAAGAAATAAAATCCATTCTGATGAATGCAGCTTTGGCAGAAGACTGGGATCTGTTGCCATACATTGGCGAAGGACGTGCTGCAGCAATTGTATCTTATCGCGAGCGGTTGGGAGGTTTTCTCAGCACAGAGCAACTTCTGGAAGTAAATATCATCAACGATACCATTTTAAATGCCATAAAACCTTATCTGATTCTTGATGTATCACGTGTCAGAAAAATGAACATCAACACCGGCAATGCATACGATTTAAGACATCCTTATCTGGAACCGTCACTTGCAAAGGTGATTGTAAATTACCGCAAGATGCATGGTGATTATAAATCTGTTGATGATATCAAAAAACTGGGAGTGATGCGCAATGACGATTTTGAACGCCTGCGCCCGTATCTGAAAGTGGAGTAGGGGGAGTTTTCTTCTGTAAGAAGTATCAATGAGAGTTGTTTTCAGCCAATCTTTGCAACCATAGTAAAACAGATTAATTGTAGAAAGAAAATATATTTGATTATATAGAATCAATTTTTAATTTTACCCAATATTATTAATTCTAAATTTTTTTAAACTATTATAAAATGACAATATAAATAAAAGATAATACGCGTTTCGCTTAAGAATTCCTGTCATAGAAAAGTCGAAGAATAGAAAGTGTACAGGGAAGTAAAAGTGGAAACGCCTGCGTAAAACGCGGGCGTTCCTTTTTGCTTTGTACACGTGGGCTTCGACTCCCTCTATGACAAGCATTGGGAATTAGCCCGCGTTTAATTTTAATCACCACCTGCAAATCACATTAAAAACATATAAATTAGTATCACCTTTCAAAAACCAAACGCAATGAAACGACTAACATCTATAGCAGTGCTGCTGATAATTGCAGCCATTACGGTAAAGGGACAACAAAGTGTAAATATCAATCTGACAGTTCCCGATACATTAGGCGGTTGCATGCCCAACCGATTTACAGCAAAAGTAAAATCGCAGGGGGCTAAATTTACCATCACACCACAATTGATGATGGGAGCCAATGTAGCCTCCTGTACAGACATAGGGCTTTATATAATAACCGACAGCATATCGGGCAATGTGACCAACATGGGGTATGATACCATCACAAAAAAATGGTCTGCAGAAATTTTGGATACAGATACGGTGACCATCATTTACAGAGTGGCTATATCATGCAGCAACATTCCTCAGAACAGCGACTCGATAAACAATATTAAGTTAAAACAAATATTCAGTGATGAAAACAATATTTATACTTACACGGTAAATCCATTGTCATCCACAAACGAAGTTATCCGAAGCCTTTTATTGCCGCTAATTATAGACCGTTCGCCTGCAACGTGGCAGACCTCCTATGGCGAAATGGTGGATATTTATTATTACTATTACAACGGTGGCAGTGCAAACGCAAGAATCAGATTTACATTCAAAGACGACACTGCGCATTACTGCGGAGTGTTGCAACAGCAAAGTCTGATGTACCGTAATGGCAACACCAACTACGTAAGTTATGTTTCAGGTGATACTACAGGAATAATACTGAAAGCAAATGACACACTGGTATTCCGTTCGCGCAATATTGTTGCAGCGTGTTTGACACAGTGCAACAACAGCCGGGTACAATTTTCATGGAGTTGCGATACAGCCCTTCCGGCAACCGATTATTTTTGCAAAAGTTGCAAAGTGTCCGCTGTGCCAACTTATTACAGTTTGCAGTCAAACAACCAGCCCGATATAGGATATACCAGAGTGATGCCTGCCACCCTGCCTGATATGAGTTGCATGAACGACAGTGTTCACTGGCGTTATGTCATCACCAACACTGGCGTAGGAGCACTCGACACATTAAGTATCACCTTCAAAGCACTGCTTGCATATACGTTTCAGAATCTTTCGCTCATAGATACCGGCACCTTTGAGGTAAGGGCGATAAACTGCACCAACTGTAATCTGAAAGTAAACAAACTCATTAATCAAAACAACCTTTGCAGCACAGTCGTACCGGTATCGCTGCAACAGGCCGTGATACAAACAGATGATTTTAGAAAAACAGATACGCTGGTGATAGATTTTACCACGTACCGCTGCGTACAGGATACTGCGGTGCTGCTGAATACAGGAAAATATTACGACCGATGGGAATTTGAATCAAAGGCAGGAGTTTGCGGAATAAGCAAACAGGTGAATCATTCCATCACCAACAACCCATTACTACCTGATGCAGACATCAACCAGCAGCTGATATTTGTACCATTAGTAAGCGATTTAAGTGTTCCACCGGGCATGAATACCATCTGGGGCGACAGCACAACGATGGAAATAGAAATGAATGGAATGATGGGAGATGATTATGATTATACACTGCTGCATTGCCCTGGCGGAGCCACAGGATGTATTGCAGACGGATGGCTAAGAGCAACGGTACATTGTGAGCAAAACTTAACAGTGCCAACACTTGCCACAGGATTGCGCCTGCGGTGGCTGAATCCTGCAACCAATCAGTATGTATATAAAGCACCGGATTTTTATCATACACCGAATGATTCCGGTTTGTGTGTAGCCTCAGACTATTACTATTATTTTGATTTAAGCGATACGCTCATGCGCCTGATGCTCGACAGCGGAGTATGTGAATTTACTTTACGCGCCTGCTGCAATGGAGATATAGCACGCACGCCCTACAGTGTAACCTTCCATCTTCTTGCCGACCCGTCAGGCAATTGCAACAGCCTGAGTATGACGAACGGGCAGGTGCAGTGTGCAGGAGCAGGATGTGCGTGGCTTCCGCTGAGTGTAAAAGGCGGCAGCATAGCGGTACATTGTCCGGGCTGCAAACGCACAGGCCCTATATCATTCAGATACGTGATGGAACGCACCAGCTTAGGACTGGAAGATACGGACAATGACGGCATAGCCGACACATCGGCACAGGTGATAGATCAGACAAGCCAGTGGTATCAGACTTACGGAAACAGACTTCGGCTGAACATGAGCAGCTATGGCGACCAACTGCGCGACCGTCTGGTGGCACACACTCAGGAGGGCGATCCCTCCAACGGAGGTTATGATATGAACATGCTCAACCAGAAGGGCGCTTATCTTAAATACATGCAGGTATCACGCACTATACCTTCCGCATTTGATACCATGAAGCTAACGGTAACGGGATTTACGCTGTATATAGACAAACCCAATGCAACACAGACTTCGTGCATCAACTGCAGCGATTTTAATGTAGGAGGAAATTACCGCACCCAGCATATCATCAATGTAAGCGGAAATAACCTGTATCATTTTCTGGATACGATTATCAGTCACAACAGCTTTCTGTTCACTTTCAGCGCGTATGACTCGGCAGGCGCGGTTTACGGAAATTTGTTTGACTATAATTATATAAACAGTTATTATACCGATACGATAGATACGTTAAAAAAACTTTTTTGAGGGACAACGTTACCGTCTTGAAGTAACCTACAGTGAATGTGGAAGTTTTGAAGCCCCCAACAGCATCAACCTTTCGGTGGACGACTACCTGCATCAAAAACTCATCTCCAACAACCTTTGGCTGAGCGGCAAAAAACAAAGTTATGATGCCTTTGACATGAACCTCTCAGCCCCGAATGATATTACAGATGTGGAATTACACGGATGGACCTTTGATATCAATAACAATTCGTTGCTGCAGATTAATCAGCAATTTGCGGATTCGTTTATTTTTATCTGTGAAAATTTTTCGGGATATCACTATGTTTTTTCACAGGAAGGCTACAACACCACAAGTATTACTTCCGACACCTCATGCCGCAGGCTGGTAACATTAACAGCCCTTCTTCAATCGGCAGGCGGAGAGGCAGACCTTTACCCTTACGAATATAGGCTGCCTGCATACTCACCTCAGAGTTATACCATAAATATACCACAGGGATATCACACCGTTCCCGGCAGTGGATGGATGAGATATTTGTCCTATACCGGCCTACATGGTCAAACACCTGAATTCCGTCCATGGATACCGGTATCAATACCATCGGGAGGAGGTGCCATACAGATACAGGACAGCAACACAGGGCAGGCTGTGTGCTGGAACGAAGACAAATATCCCGCTCCGCAGAATGACAACAGCCAATATGCAGGCGGATATAAAATGTATAAATACATCGTATTTGAGATAGAACCCGACAACTGCCCATCCGACTCGGTAAACATCTATGCCGACTCAGTAAACATAGCATTTCATGCTTCGGACTATGGCTGTTATCCCACAACAGCATGCGATACGGTATTCAGCAAAAACATGCAACAGAACTATCTCTTTCCGGCACGGCCCAACCTGAGCGCCCTGCTCAACCCCGGTAACGTTACAGCCACAGGTCATCAGGTTTGCATGAATTTGGAATTTAGTAACAAACAACAGTCAGTCATCAATTATGCTGATGCTTCCAATGTGTATGTCATTGTACCCGGAGCACCCTATCTTACCAACTGGAGCTATTCGGTTGGCAATGGTGCGGTGCAACCGGTAATCAACGGAGTGGTTCCTGTGCTGAACAACCTGCCGTTCAATAGTGTTGTAAACGTTCAGTTATGTGCCGATTATGATTCGTGCATAACTGATACCGTAAAAACATTTATGCTGCAATACGGCTGGAACTGCGAAGGATATCCTGCTGCAAGCACGCAGGTGCCCGATTCGGTGTGCTATGCCGACAGTATAGAAGTAAATTTTAAACCGGAACATGAGCAGTTGAGTTATTCCTTCAAAGAGCATGACAGCACTTACACACTTTGCCGCAATTTTGAAGTAAGTATGACGGTGAACAATGCAGGTCTTGGAGCGGTGTATCCGTTGCAGGTATTTGTAGATAGTTTGGTATCTTCGCTGCAGGTGCAGAGCGTAATCATAAGCAACTGCAGCACTCAGGCAAGCGACACGCTGATGGTATCAGGAACAAACACATGGAGTATAACCGGAGCTAATATGGCATCCATAGGCTTTGCCGACAGCTCGCTTGCAGCAGAGTGTATGCTGGTGAGGGTGATACTGAACCCTACGTGTGCCTACCGCAATGTGAATATATTGCCGAACCTGGTAGTCATCATGCAAAACCTTTGCAATGATACCATAGTGCAAACGGCCAACAGAATACACAGTTTTACAGGCCAGAGCACAAGCGACACCATAGTGTGGAACGGACAGAGCAACTGCACGGACTGCTGGAGCATCACCAAAACAGCCGATGCCGATACGGCAACAGCAGTTACCGACACGGTGACATATACCATAACCGTATGCAACAACAGCGCAAATACGCAAACCGGAGTACTGAGCGACATAATGCAGGGAGGGTTTGTGGTGACAGCCACTACCCTGCCGGGCAGTGTAACATTAAACCCGATGCAGTGCGATACGTTTACGGTGAGCGGCTACTTTACGCAGTATGGAAGTTGTTTTTATAATGTAGCCACCGTAACCTCACCTGCAAATA
>JAGVTU010000023.1 GCA_019136655.1 Bacteroidota bacterium | reverse complement strand
AAGTCATATAGGTTTTGCAGGGCAACCAACATTTTCACCTAATGGTGAAAAATTTGGTTACACAAGTGGTGATGGATTTACAGGGCCTTGGCTAATGGCTGCAAATTTATTTTCATTTGACAGATGTTCGGGAGATTTCATGTTAGACACTGTTATTAACTATATTGATGGCAACCCGGGTTTCGGGTGTGCGTTTTCCCCTAACTCAAAGTATTTTTACTTTTCAACAACTGAACATATTTATCAGGTGGATACTGATACACCTAGTATTGGAGCCACATTTCAAACAGTTGCAACCAATGATGTTTTTCCTTCACCAACCCCACCTTTTTATACTAACTTTGCTTTAATGTATTTGGCCACAAACGGAAAAATTTATATTTCATCAGGTAGCAGCGTAAAACATTTCCATGAAATAAATTATCCTGACAGCGCAGGCATGGCTTGTGATGTACAGTTGCATAATCTTTACACAGGAGTTTTTACTTATGGTGTTCCCAACCACCCCAACTACTACTTAGGTCGTTTGGTGAGTAGCCCATGTGATACGCTTACAGGCATACATGATTTGGCATACATGATTTTAAGTTCTCCATTTCACCTAACCCCAACAACGGTAATTTTAAAATCATGTATTTGTTGCCGCAAAACAAAAACGGCATGTTGCAGATATATGATATAACAGGCAAAGAAATTTATCATCAAACACTACCACCCTGGAGTACGCTGCAATATGTTTCATTACCCAAAATTGCAGATGGGGTTTATCAGTGCACCTTAACAAGCAACAACCAACGGGTAAATAAAAAGTTGGTGGTGGTGAATGAATAGTTGTACTAGTCTCACATTTATCAATAACTAATCTCTTGCCTTGAGTCAGGATAAACTTTTTCGAGAATGATTCACATCGCTCGCACTCACCCCTTGCCCCTGAAGTGGTGACAACGCGCAACGTATTCAAGTGCGCAAGCGCCCTTTAGGGCTACTGGTGCACGAAGGCAAAAAATATTAACTCAATATATTGACTTAAACTTTTAAATACGAAAATCAATACCCGGCCTTATAAAAACATCCGCCCGGAAAATACAAAGCGATTCGTAGCGGAAGCATGTGTAAGCAATCCCGAGCAACGTTTCGTAATGATACGAAACGTTGCGACATTCGATTGCGCAGAAGAATCGGTTTGAATTTTTAGGATGTTTTTATACAGCCTTGACCTTTTGCTTCTTTTGGGTCAAGCCAAAAGAAGATATAATTGCACCATCTCCAAAAAGTCCCACTGAACTGCAGGATTGTGTCAAGACAAAAGAACAATTAAAAGTGTTTTACACCTAGCAGGAATCTTCGATAACCTGCCGGGTGTTTGGAATTGATCTGAAAATTTTCCCGGTGTAATTCCAAAGTATTCACATCATCATACTTCCGTTTGTTTGCTACCTTCGTACCATAGTTCAGGAGAATGTCAGCGCAGCAGCAAGCAATTAAAACAATTTGGGTGAGCATGATTGGAAATGCATCACTTGCTCTGATAAAATGGCTTGCAGGTTTTTTTGGTAACTCCTACGCTTTGATTGCCGATGCCATTGAATCCACTACCGATATTTTTTCATCTATGCTGGTGCTGTTTGGTTTGAAGTATGCAAGCCGCCCTGCCGATGCCAATCATCCTTACGGACATGGAAGAGCTGAACCGCTAATCACATTTTTGGTAGTGGTGTTTTTGCTTGTTGCAGCCACAACCATTGCTTACGAAAGTATAATCCATATTCGTACTCCGCATCAGTCGCCCGAACCTTACACGCTGATAGTGCTTGCTGTGATAATTCTTGGAAAAGAATTTTTTTATCGTTTTGTAAACAAAAAAAGTGACGAACTGAAAAGCGTTTCTCTCAAGGCTGATGCATGGCATCATCGCAGCGATGCTTTTACTTCGCTTGCTGCATTCATCGGAATTTCTATTGCAGTTTTTATGGGCAAAGGTTATGAGTCGGCTGACGACTGGGCAGCACTCGTAGCTGCAGGATTTATTTACTATAACAGCTACCGCATTTTCAGACCTGCCTTGGGCGAAATTATGGACGAGCATGTGTATGAAGATGTGATTGCTGAAATACGTAGAGTAGCAGCAACAGTGGAAGGAGTCATCAACACCGAAAAATGTTATGTGCGTAAATCGGGGATAAACTATTTTGTGGATTTACACATCACCGTCAACTCCCAAATCAGCGTGAGTGAAGGTCATCGCATTTCGCATTTGCTGAAAGACAAATTGCTGATGGAACTCCCCCAAATAACAAATGTGCTCATCCATATTGAACCGGATGAGCACATTTGAAACGAATATCAGTTTTACTTACTGACCTAAGTAGGCTTTCAGCAGTTTGCTTTTTGAATTCTGACGAAGTGTTTTTATCGCTTTTTCTTTCAACTGACGAACACGCTCTCGGGTAAGATCAAATTTCTCACCTATTTCTTCTAATGACAAACCATGTTCAACACCAATGCCATAAAACAATTTGATGACATCTTTTTCACGCTCAGGTAATGTTTCCAGTGAACGGTTGATTTCAGTGTGTAACGATTCAGCCATCAAAGTGCTGTCAGCATGAGGTGCATCAGGATTGGTCAACACATCAAGCAAGGTATTGTCTTCACCCGGAACAAAAGGAGCATCCATGGAAACATGGCGACCCGGCATTTTCATGGTGTATGAAATACGCTCAGTATCTACTGCCAGTTCATTGGCCAACTCTTCTGCCGTAGGTTCACGCTCAAATTTTTGTTCAAGATTTGAAAATGCTTTTTTCACTTTGTTGGCAGCACCAATCTGATTCAAAGGCAAACGCACAATACGTGCCTGCTCAGCCAAAGCCTGCATGATTGACTGACGAATCCACCACACGGCATAGGAGATAAATTTAAATCCGCGTGTTTCATCAAATCTTTTAGCTGCTTTTATCAATCCAAGATTTCCTTCATTGATCAGGTCAGGAAGGCTCAACCCCTGTGACTGATATTGCTTGGCTACTGACACTACGAAGCGAAGGTTTGCTCTTACCAATTTTTCCAAAGCTCTTTGATCTCCTGCACGTATTTTCCTGGCTAATTCTACCTCCATTTGAGCGGTAATCAATTCTTCTTTACCAATCTCCTGAAGATACTTTTCAAACGATGCGCTTTCACGGTTTGTAATTGATTTCGTAATCTTTAGCTGTCTCATCTATATGATTTTATTGTTTTCTAAATTATATCGCAATGTAAGAACAAAAAACGAAATTTATGGTTTTAAATTGTTATTTATTTTTTCAAAGCGCTGCAAATATAATACGCCAAAAGCCCTTACGCTACATTTATTTTTGGGTAAATGATTAGCATTCTGTATCTCAAACCATTATGTTTGCTTTTTACTTATAATTGTACCAATTTTAACTTCTTTTTAAACTAAAATCGGAAATATTTTATGAAATCTCTTGTCAAAAAATCAAGAAATACGCTGCGCTCTAATTCCATAACATTAATTGTTATAATGTTGATTTCCAGCACTTTTCCATCATTTGCCCAAAATGCCAAACCTGTTGCGCTGAGCAAGTGCTGGGTGAAGACAGATTCTTTAATCATTAAAGAGTTGACAAAGGAAGAGTTAGCCGCCTGGGTTGATCATCCGCCCTTCAGGTTGCATTGTGATAACGATAAAAATTACCATTTAAAGTTTTATGAATTTACCATGCTGACGCTAAACCCGTTTGAAAACAAAAGTTTCGGAGTGGGCGACAGCACCATGATTCCTATTCTGGCACGCAAAGCCATTGACCGTTTGAAAAATGGAGATACAGTGATTTTGAAAGGGGTTGAAATTACCGGTGATGAAAATTCAGAAGTGGAAAAATTGCCTACCCTCAGTTTTAAGATTGTAGAAAAAGAGCCTCAGAAATAAAGCGGATGAAAGACCCATTGGTTTTTAGAGTTATACTCTAATGCAGGCAATGGGAATTTGATATATCGCGTAGCTTCAAAAATAAATTTCAGAACCCTTGAATTGGTTTTAATCTTGGTTAAATCAATATCAGGAGCCAGATAAAACTGTCTGCAACGGGTGAATTCGGGAATGATATTTCCCTGATAACTTGTTGCGTTTGAAAATGCTCCTGTCATCCCATCAGCTCCATATCCAAAAGCAAGATTCAGAAATGCCGGAAAACGGGAATCTTTTTTAAGAAAAGAATGTAGGTTGGCCGAAAGCCAAAGTGTTTGCCCGTTATAGTCTTTAAAAAATTGCTCTTTAAAATCGCTCCCAAGCAGGTCGGGGCGGTAGTGTGCATATTTGCTTTGATGAAAAGAAAATTTCAACTCCACCCTCTGCTCATGCCAAAGCAACTGCTGCGAAATGAACAACGCTGAACCAGTTGTGTTGGCAATCATATCTCCTGCCGAGAATCCCCATCCTCTGGAAAAACCATCCATTACTTCTACCGTAGCCAGAAACACCCAACCCAAATTTCCTCCAATCAGTGCCGATCTTTTTTCATCAAGACCTGTCCAGCGGCAAACGCTGTAACCTGCACGTCCTGCAATGTAAGCACTGAAAGTATGCCCCGCTTTATCCATTTGCAACCATTCACCATCATCATTGAAATAATGAAATCCCATCAAATCATAATTGCTGTACCACAGGTGATATAAACCTGCTGAGGTGAGGGCATATAATCCCAGCGTGGTATAACCTGCAAGTTGTGCCCGGCTTTTCAGATAAACAGGAGAGGGTTCAAGAAAAGGAAGTTTTTTGTGAGCAGTTAAAGTATCCTGACCGATGGCATTCAGCTGAGCAAAAAACAAAATAAAAAATATGACTGCCGTACAAATATTTTTACAGTAATAATTTTGAAATTGTTTGATGATTTTTTCTGTTGCGATTTGTGGATTCATTGTTACGGCTGCGAAGTTATATGAAAAGTCAGTTCTGAGTGGTGAATGGTTAATCTGATTTAGGATTTAATTTTTCAGGTGATAAGCTATGCTTGCAGCATGCACTGCTGCTGTTTCTGTTCGAAGTCTTTTATTTCCTAAGGTCAGCGGAATAAAGGAGGCATCAGTGGCAAGTTTAATTTCTTCTTCAGAAAAATCACCTTCAGGGCCTATGAGCAAAAGTAAAGATGATGTTTGCATAATTTCACTGATAGATTTTTTATCGCCACTGCTGCAATGTGCAATGGCTTTAACTCCTGCAGCATGATTCATCATTTTGTTGAATGGAGTCATCTCGTTGAGTTTTGGCTTGCGGCTTCTGTTGCTTTGTTTCATTCCCGAAATCAGAATTTTTTCGCAACGCTCCATGTTCAGATGTTTGCGTTCACTGTGCCTGCATAGCAGAGGTGTTATTTCTTCCACACCTAACTCAGCAGCCTTTTCAAGAAACCATTCAAAACGTTCCATTGCCTTGGTAGGAGCAATGGCTATATGCAATTCAAAATTCCGTTGTTGTTCCTGTTGTATGTTCTCTATGGTTATTTCACACTGTCGCAAATCGGCTTTGGAAAGTTTTCCTGAATAAATATTTCCGTTTCCGTCAGTAAAATTCAGCTCATCGTTCAGCCGGTGCCTCAAAACTTTTATGCAGTGACGCGATTCCTGTTCGTCTAACAATGCAACATGATTCGAAATTTGTGAGCTGTAAAATAATTCCATTCAGGCTAAAGTATAATATTCTCCGTTATTACCAACATTCACTTTTATCACACCTACACTTATCAGATTGGATAAAATTCTGATGGCACGCCAGCGCGAAATATTCAGCAGGCTGCAATATTGTTTGAGTGTAATCTGCTGATGTGTTGTCAGATATTGAAGCAGTTCTTTTTCTTTGGAAGTGTAACGTATCAGCAGCGGATTGTCAGAATTATTTTTCTTGAGTACATCAACCCAAACCTTACTTGCAAGCACTGTCTGATCCTGAATGCGGATATACACCCATCGTTTTCCGTTTTCATCAATGGCGTAATAAGGTTTCTTTTCACCTTCTTCAACCATCACTTCAAGCACTGATTTCTTTCCGCAATGCCATTCTTTATATTTAAGCTCCACCATCGGATGGCAATAATTTTCTGCTGCCTGCTGCAACATAAATTTTTCTTCTTCTGACCGAATGCCACTGATGGTTTTATTGTCATTTACACCAACTAAAATTTTGCCGCCTTTATGATTGGAAAATGAAGCAATTGTTTTTGCAATTTTATGAACACTCGTAATTTCTTTTTTGTAATCAAGCATTTCACCTTCACCTTCAGCAATCAAAGTTTCAAGCCCACGTGGAATGATGACATTTTTAGATTGCTCGTTTTTCTTTTTTGTGAAATGATTCATAGCAACTATGCTTAGTATGATTCAGTCTTCCTGAATGAATGACAAGGATGACAAATGTAGCAACTTTCTACCTCTGCTTACATTTGGTTTATTACCTTTGCACTTCATTTTTTTAACCATGGTTTTTATTACCCGTAAGGAACATTTTAATGCAGCCCACAAATTATTCAATTCAGAGTGGAGCGATGCACAAAATATGGAAGTGTTTGGCAAATGCTCCAACCCTAACTGGCACGGACATAACTATGAGTTATTTGTAACTGTTAAAGGAAACCCTGATCCTGTTACCGGATTTGTCATTGACCTGAAAAAACTCAGTACGCTGATAAAAAATAAGGTAATTGACAAACTTGATCATAAAAATATTAACTTAGATGTGGATTTTATGACAGGGAAAATGCCTTCAACAGAAATTCTGACTGTAGAAATATGGAATCAGTTGCAGGACGAAATCAATAAGCTGGGTGCTACTCTCCACTGTGTGAAATTAAACGAAACAGAAAATAATTGCGCTGAGTATTATGGATAATTTATCAAACCACAATAAGAAAACGGAGCTTGACGAAGATGAGTTCCATGGTTACCACAGAATAGAAAGCTACAATGAGGAAGCTGTGCAGCGACTTGCCGAATCGTATAAAAATATTCTTTTGGAGTTAGGTGAGGATGTGGGTCGCGAAGGAATTCTTAAAACACCGGAACGTGTTGCCAAAGCCATGCAGTATCTTACACACGGTTATCAGATCAATGCAAAAGAAATTCTTGAATCAGCCAAATTCAGAGAAGAGTATAAGCAGATGGTTATTGTAAAAGATATAGAAGTGTATTCTCTGTGTGAGCATCATTTGCTGCCGTTTTTCGGAAAAGCACATGTTGCATACATTCCCGACAATTATATAGTAGGGTTAAGTAAAATTCCACGTGTTGTAGATGTGTTTTCTAGAAGACTGCAAGTGCAGGAACGTCTTACCGTAGAAATACGCGATGCCATTCAGGAAACACTTCAGCCATTGGGTGTTGCCGTAGTCATCGAGGCTCGACATTTATGTATGCAGATGCGAGGTGTGCAGAAACAAAATTCAATTACAACAACCTCAGCATTCACCGGAGAATTTGAAAACGACCGCACCAGAAGCGAATTTTTAAGATTACTTGCCGAAAAGAAAGTGTAATTATGCCAGAGAAGTTTCATGTGTTCGTGATAGAAGATGACAAGCATCTGCAAAAGATGATTCTGGATTATCTGCATTTGAATTTTCCTGACATAGAAATCAGCCTTTATAAAACCGGAGAAGATGCTTTGATAGATATTCATCTGAATCCTCACCTTATTGTGTTGGATTATTTTCTGAGTCAGTATGACAAGGAAGCCATGGATGGTTTAACGGTATTATCACACATTCGTCAGGTGAACAAATCTACCAGAGTAGTAATGTTTACCGGACAGGAAGATCCTGATGTTGCAGCAACAGCAATGAAAATGGGAGCCTATGATTATATTGTAAAATCACCTGCCAGTTTTGATAAGTTAGGTGAAACTATCAAACACCTCAAGGGTCATCTCATGGTTAATACACCGGCATTTAACAGAAAACTACTAATCATTGTGCTTATCGGAATTCTGATGTTAAGCGTTCTCTTATTATTCAGACGTTAGATTTTACCAATCAGCACCAGATAGCTGAATACAAAAGGGATTGAGATAAACAATCCGTCAAAGCGATCCAATATTCCTCCATGCCCGGGCAAAATAGAACCGGAATCTTTTATTTTCAGACTTCGTTTAAGCATACTCTCTATAAGGTCACCAAAAGTGCCTGTGACAACAATAATCAAACTTACCATCAGCCACTGTGGCAAGGAAAGTTGAGTATAAAATAAAGAACTGATATAACCGAGAAGCAATGCCGAAAGGCATCCGCCAATACTTCCTTCCCAGGTTTTCTTAGGTGAATGACGTTCAAATAATTTATGCTTTCCAAAGGTCATTCCTGCAAGATAAGCACCTGTATCGCTTGCCCACAATATCAGAAAATATCCGATGATGACACCACTGTGATAAACTGAATTTTCGCCCGGTAAAAATGCAAGTGAATTAAACAATGCAAGAGGTAAGGTGAGGTAAATTACACCCAATAAAGTATATGCAATATTTTCAAATGGTTTTTCAGACTTCAGAAACAATTCGAAAATAAATATCAGAAAAATCATAGGTATATTTAACAGCAACACTTTCGAATCAAAAGTTCCTGATGCAACCAAAGCGCTGGTAGCATAGAGTATGGCACTTAAAACAATTCCGGAAAATATGCGTGGTGTTAAATCATTTTTAATAAACAACCTATAAAACTCAATGATGCTTAAAAGATTTACAGTCATAAACAGCAGCATAAAAGTATAGGGGCTTACTACAATGGCAGCTATCATCAGCGCCACGAAAACCGCTCCGGTTATTGCTCTCGTCCAGAAATTGCTCACAGTTCGCTGTCGTTTATGATAAAGCGGGCTAATACTTCCATTTTATCAAGTACATAAATTTCAATATCTCCTATGATTCCGGGATAACTTGAATCAGTTTTGTTTACTACCATGCTTTCAATATCATGCTCTGTTAATAATGCCCGCACAATTTCTATTTTGTGAGGTTGTGTTGTAGTATATATTTTCACCCATTCAGCAGGCTTCTCCATCTGACTATTCCAGCATTTTCAATTGTTCTTCAAGTGCACTGATTTTTTGTTCAGCATCAGCTTTCTTTTTTTCTTCGTTGGCAAGCACTTCAGGTTTTGCTTTGGCAACAAAATTCTGATTCCCTAATTTTTTCATCACCGACTCCAGAAATCCTTTGTTGTATGCAATTTCTTTTTCAATACGCTGACGTTCTGCTTCGCTGTCAATACCTGCATTGAATGGAATTCCGTACTCATGTGTTCCGGATAAGAACGTGTATGATTTTTCAAATGTTTCCGACAGAGATATTTCTGAAATGTTTGCCAGTTTCATGATGGTTGCATCAAAAGTATTCTGATGACCTGATTTATAAAGCAACGTCAAACTTTCTTTGGGCGACATTCCTTTGGAATTTCTGAAACTGCGAACTTCGGTAATAATGCTTTTTGCCAATTCCATTTTGTCAATCAGCTGTTGATTGGTATTTCCAACCTTTGGCCATTCAGCAACAATGATACATTCTTTATCCTTACGTTCTCTGATTTCATGCCATAGCTCTTCGGTGATGAATGGCATAAAGGGATGTAAAATTTTTAGCAGTTTTTCAAAAATTTCAATGGTAGCCTGATAGGTTGTTTTGTCAATAACAGTGTTTTCGCCCTGAAATGCAGGCTTAATCATTTCAAGATACCATGCGCAGAAATCGTCCCAGAACAATTTGTAGCTTGTCATCAGCAAATCACTAATGCGCAATTTACTGTATCCGTCATCAATCATCTGCAACTGTTCATTGAGTCTGGAGTTCATCCATTCTACTGCCTTGGCAGATGATTCAGGTTGATTTAACTTATCATCTATGTTCCATGATTTTATCAGGCGGAAGGCATTCCACATTTTATTTGAAAAATTCCTTCCCTGTTCGCAATATGATTCATCAAACAATAAGTCGTTGCCGGCAGGTGAGCAAAGCAACATTCCAACACGTACACCATCAGCACCGAATTTGCTTATCAACTCAAGTGGGTCAGGAGAGTTACCTAACGACTTACTCATCTTGCGGCCTAATTTATCACGTACAATTCCTGTGAGGTAAACTCTTTCAAAGGGTTTTTCATTTCTGTATTCACATCCTGCAATAATCATTCGTGCAACCCAGAAAAATAAAATCTCAGGAGCTGTTACAAGATCGTTTGTCGGATAGTAATAACTGATGTCTTTATTCTTAGGATCTTTAAATCCATCAAACACACTTATGGGCCAAAGCCATGACGAGAACCATGTGTCCAGCACATCTTCATCCTGTTTTATTTCATTTGTCTTAACCTGAATATTTTTTTCTGCAAATTTTTTCACTGCTTCGTCAGCAGTTTTTGCTACTACAAAGTTGTCGTCCTTATCATACCATGCAGGAATACGTTGACCCCACCACAACTGACGCGAAATACACCAGTCTTTTACATTCTCCATCCAGTAACGATAGGTGTTGATGAATTTGTCAGGAATAAGTTTTACATCACCGTTGATGACAGCATCCAAAGCAGGTTTGGCTATACCGGGCATATTCACAAACCACTGAAGACTCAGTCTTGGTTCAATCACTGCATCTGTACGTTCACTGTATCCAACCTTGTTTTTATAATCTTCAGTTTTTACAAGATGCCCCAGTGCTTCCAGATCTTTCACAATTTTTTTGCGAACCACAAAGCGGTCTTCACCCACATAATGTCCTGCTGCCTCGCTCAGTTTGCCGTCAGGAGTGAGTGTGTCTATCACTTCAAGATGATGTTTTACTCCCAGATTATAGTCGTTAATATCATGTGCAGGTGTAACCTTTAATGCTCCGGTTCCAAATTCTTTGTCAATATATTCGTCAAAGATGATAGGCACTTTGCGATTTACAACAGGTATGATACAATATTTTCCTTTGAGATGCGCATATCGTTCATCATCGGGATGCACACACACAGCAGTGTCGCCCAAAATTGTTTCAGGACGTACAGTGGCAATGGTTATCCATTCGTCACTGTCAGCAATTTTATATCTTACATAATATAATTTGGAATTCACCTCTTTGTGAATGACTTCCTCATCACTCACAGCAGTAAGCCCTGCAGGGTCCCAGTTTACCATTCGCATGCCACGGTAAATGTGGCCTTTGTTATAAAGGTCAATGAACACGTCAATCACAGCTTCACTCAGTTCCTCTTCCATGGTGAAACGTGTACGATCCCAGTCGCAGCTGCAACCAAGTTTTTTTAATTGTTCAAGAATGATACCTCCATACTTTTCTTTCCACTCCCAGGCATACTTCAAAAATTCTTCTCTCGACAAGTCAGATTTTTTAATACCTCTTTCGCGCAACATCTGCACTACCTTGGCTTCTGTTGCTATAGAAGCATGATCGGTGCCGGGCACCCAACAGGCATTTTTACCTGCCATGCGTGCTCTGCGAATCAGCACATCCTGTATGGTATTGTTGAGCATGTGCCCCATGTGCAATACTCCCGTAACATTTGGCGGAGGAATAACAATGGTGTAGGGTTCTCTTTCATCAGGAACTGAACGGAAAAATTTTCCGGTCATCCAGTGTGTGTACCATTTTTCTTCTACTTCTTTCGGACTGTAAACTTTGGCGATATCAGACATACTTACATCTTGTAATTGAACGCCAAAAATAAGAAATTAGAGGAGAGCTGAGTTTACCCGAGATAAAGCAGCTTTCTGTACTGATTTATACGAATGGGTTACCCTCTAATTTAATGAAAACAGTAAAGGTTATTTGTTTTTCCGCAATTGAAGATAGTCTAAATAATAGAGCACTTTAAGAGATAAAGTATGTGTATGAGGATTGTTAAAAACGGTATCAAAGTTTTTGCTGTAGGATAGAATTTCATTCCCGGCATTTTCAAAAATATTTTTATAAGAAACGCTCAACGTACTTCCCGGAGCAAACCGCCAGTTGAATAACAAATCTGCATTGAAGAAATTATAACTTCCATCGTACATATTCCCAAAATCATCACCTGATTTTGCCAAACCGCCATTGTCTTCCAGATAAAAAAACTTGCGGTATTTATAATTAAACCAGTAATGCCTGGCAACAATTGAAAGTGAAAGGTCATTCTTAAAAATATATCTGATGGAAAATTTATTGATATAGGTATTTGTGCGCCTTACACCAAAGAGATAGTTATCTCCAACCTGATCAGTAAACCCAAAATTATAAGGGTCGAAGTAATAAGCATTGGACGCAGTTACTGTAAGTTTATCGTTCACGCGGTAACGCAAAGTTGCATCCGTATTAATACCTTCAGAAACAAAACGGTCAATAAAATTACTGGGAGTAACTGACAGTTCCAATACAAGAGGTTTCCTGTAATCAGTGCTTACGCCAATATTTGCCCACCAAAATCGCATGGCATTAACATAGCGTCCATTTAAACGTGGGTCGTATTCATGACCTGTTACAGGTGTGAATCCGGCACCTCCGTAAATTGCATCATACGACTTAAACAGGATAAAAGTATTCGAGTACAATTCCAAAGACATAAAATCTCTGTTGCTGAAATAATTCTTCATGGTTGCCCCTAACTCAGTGTTGCCTTCCTGTATCTTCTTATAAGGTTTAAATCTGAAAAAAGTGATATAGGCATTTGTGTTTATACGGTTGACAGTCTTATAAAAACCTAAATCGGCCGCATTGTAATCAGGACTTAAACCGCCCTGAGAAATTCCCCATCGGATAGTGCCACTTGATTTGCTTATTCCTAACACATATCGGTATCCAGTTACTTGTTTTTTAGATTTTTGATTGGATGGATCTGTAATAAATAACATGCTGTAATCAAATGCACCTTCAGCACCGTAGGTGTTTTTTTTATTCAACAGATTAAAACCTGCTCCAACCACATCAGCATCATTAAATCCACCGGCACGTGTTACATTGGTGTTAATTAAATATACTGAAGAATTATTCTTCCATTGTTTATCTGCAACAACTACATTGTAGTTGGTAAGTGGTTCTGTCAGTTCTCTTCGTGTAAGACCTGTGATCGTATCTTTAAAAGTAGCATAAGTTTTATTTGTAATGGCATTAAACAATCCCAAACCTATTCCATTATCTGTTCGTCCTGACACTTTAGTTGCATTAATCAGATTGGATTCAGTAGGATTGTTTTTTACAATTTCATTTTCTTTCAGATGACTATAGATGTCGTAAAATCCTGAAGGAGTTTGTCCAATTCTTCTGCTGTAAAACAATCCGTCCTTCGAAAAAATATCAGTAGCTTCTTTAAAAAACGACCTGTTTTCATCATACATTACTTCCTCATAGCTAAGAGTTTTTATTTTATTGTCAGATTGCACCTGTCCAAAGTCGGGTAGGAGGGTCATGTCAACAGTAAAACGTTCATCAATTCCATATTTAATGTCGGCACCACCACGATAGGAATAGGTGTTGGATGTTTTATCTTCACCGGGTTGCCTTTCGTATGCTAAACTCATATAGGGAGTAAGTGATAAACGCAAAGGTGGTTCAATATTTTCTACACCGTCCAATACACCCCAGTAATCCAGACCATTATATGCTTCTGATGGTGTCAGGCTCCATTGTTGAGTTTCTCTGTTGCGTCTGATATTTCGTTTAATCTGTAATGCCCACTCCTGAATTGATTTTGCAGGGAACCGAATGGCGGAATAAGGAATTTTTATTTCAACTGTCCATCCTTTTTCGTTAATTCCGGTAGCACTTTCCCAAACGGCATCAAACAAATAATCTGTTATGCGGCTGTCTGTTTGCACTCCTGAGGCATATATTCCAAAATAATATGCATCCTGCCGCTTGTTATATGGGTCGAAAGCAACCTGAAAAAAATCTGCATTGATGTCACCGGATACACTGCCTGATGATGGGTCAGCACCATCACGAAGTCCTAATTCTCTCAGAATACTGTCAGGTGAAGAATCGTAAAGCATTGCACCCACATAAATAGCAGAATTATCATAGAGAATTCTTACTTCCGTTTGTTGTGTAGGAGTTCCGCCTTCAATAGGGCGATACATAACGAAGTCGGTTATAATATTAGCTTTTTGCCATGCTGGTTCGTTTAAGTTGCCATCAATTTTCAGTTTCTCATGTATGCGTGTTGCATGGTAATGTTTCAGACTATCAGTAGCACCTTGTATGCTATGACACATTAAAAGTATCATGCCGGTTATGAGAATTGTGAATTTGTGCTGCATAGGTATCTAATAGCACGACAAAGCTATTTTGAGGTGAACTGAAACAAGGTTAATCAAATGTTAATTGAAGTTAGGGGTTTTAAGAATTCAAAATTGCTACAAGTTTTTATTATATAAAACATAACATTAGATTTGCCACTATTATATCAAACTATGACCAGAGTTAATCTAACTGCTCAAATATTTATTGGTATGCTGTTAGGCATACTATTAGGGCATTGGTATCATGTAACACATGATGCAGCCGGTTGGGAGTGGTTTGCTTCACGAGTGAGCATTCTCAGCGATATTTTTCTCAGACTTATCAAAATGATTATTGCCCCTTTGGTATTTGCCACACTGGTTGTAGGTGTTGCTAAAG
The DNA here is from genome assembly GCA_019136655.1 of Bacteroidota bacterium. GTDB lineage: Bacteria > Bacteroidota > Bacteroidia > AKYH767-A > OLB10 > OLB10. Next base: position 86,190 of record JAGVTU010000023.1, on the reverse strand, counting down.
TAGGAGATTTCAAAAGTGTGGGAAGGATCGGACTGAAAACGATTTTGTATTTTCAGTTTGCCACAATTTTGGCTTTAACTCTGGGATTGTTATTGGTAAATTTATTTGAACCCGGAAAGGTAATGCAACTAACCTTGCCTGAGCAAACACAACAGTCAGGTGTGAACGCAAAATCATTCGACCCAAAAGAATTTATCACACATGTTATTCCAAAGAGTGTTGTTGAAAGTATGGCAGATAATGACATTCTTCCAATTGTTGTATTTTCTTTGTTCTTTGGAATTGGTGCAGCTTCGCTGGGTGATAAGGCAAAACCGTTGATTAATGGGATAGATGCGCTGTCACATATCATGTTTAAAGTGACTAATTATGTAATGAAATTTGCACCAATTGGAGTGTTCGGGGCTATAGCAGCAGTGGTTGCCAAACAGGGACTGAGTGTTATTTCAGGTTATTTGTACTTGATTCTAACTTTCTATGGAGGATTGCTCTTTTTTGGGTTTGTCATTTTAGGACTCATCTGTTACTCCTTGAAAATTCCATTTGTAAAACTTTTACAGCATATTAAAGAACCTGCTTTGCTCGCATTTTCAACTGCCAGTTCAGAGGCTGCATTTCCAAAAACAATTGAAGCTCTTGAAAAATATGGTTGCAGTAACCGCATCATCAGCTTTGTACTGCCTATAGGCTACAGTTTTAATCTTGATGGAAGCATCATGTATATGGCTTTTGCAACACAGTTTATTGCTCAGGCTTATGGCATGGAGTTAAACACGCAACAGCAAATTACCATGTTGCTGATTTTATTGGTAACAAGTAAAGGTATGGCCGGTGTGCCAAGAGCAAGTTTAGTGGTTATTGCAGCCATGCTGGGCTCATTCAATATTCCTGAAGCAGGATTACTTCTTATTCTTGGAATAGACCAAATTCTTGATATGGGTCGTTCCGCAACTAACGTACTTGGTAATGCCGTAGCAACAGCAGTCGTTTCCAAATGGGAAAAGGAATTATAGTGCAGTTCATATTAATTTCACTGCTTAATTCTAACTTTGGCGCATGAATTGACGTTTAAGCAAATACATTTATTTTTGCATTCTTTATATAACTTTCAAGATTATGAGAAAACAAATATTTACAGTAATGGTACTAAGTTTTATGACTTTAGGCCTAAATGCTCAGGATAATTCAAAAAAAGCTTCTGCAGCTAATCCTAACGCAGCAGAAATCTCATTTGAAAATGATATACATGATTACGGCACTATTCCTTATGGAGGCAATGGTACTTATGAGTTTAAATTTACCAACACAGGTAAAGAGCCATTGATTATATCAAATGCCAGAGGAAGTTGCGGTTGTACAGTACCATCATGGCCTAAGGAACCAATTTTAAAAGGTCATACAGGTGTTATTAGTGTTCATTACGATACAAAAAGACCAGGCCCATTTAGCAAAACAGTAACCGTATCGTCTAATGGTACTACTGCAGAAAAAGTTTTAACAATTAAAGGTGTGGTAGAGTCTAAGGAGCAATCAGAGAGCGGTACTCCGGTGAAGAAAGACAACAGCATGGCACCTAAAGAAACATCAACACCATTTGCAAATTAAATTATCGTTAAATATTAAATCACAAAAACACAATTAAAAAAATGAAGAGAACAATTCTATTAACTGCTTTTGTACTAGGGATGGCATCCTTTTCGAATGCTCAGGAAATTAAAGCGGCTCCTGCCAATGACAACAAGAGTCAGGCAGAGTTCAAGTTTGAAACCATGGAGTACAATTATGGTACAATCAAACAAGGTGATAAAGTGGAATACACTTTTAACTTTACTAATGTAGGCAAAGAGCCATTGATTATCACAAGTGCACAGGGATCATGTGGTTGTACTGTGCCTGAATGGCCTAAAGAACCAATCAAAAAGGGTGAAACAGGTAAAATTCATATTACATTCAACTCAGCCGGTAAAATGGGTCTGCAGGACAAAACTGTTACTATCAACTCAAATGCAAAAACCAATCCTGTGGTATTGCATATAAAAGGTAATATTGAAGCTGCTCCGGCTGCTGCACCTACCAAATAATACTCGGTTAAGAGATTAATTATAAATTTGCAGGGACAATTCGCAAGAATTGTCCTTTGTTATTTTAAATCTGAATTGTATGCCAAAAGTTTCTGAAAAAGGCAAACACATGCCTGCCTCTCCCATAAGAAAATTAGTGCCTTTTGCTGAAAAGGCTAAACGTGAAGGAAGAAAAATTTATCACCTGAATATCGGTCAACCCGATATTGAAACACCGGATGTTATGATGGAGGCTATCAGGCATATTGATTTGAAGGTGGTAGAGTATAGCCATTCTGCAGGCATTGAATCTTATAGAAAAAAGCTGATTGAGTATTATAAAAAATACAACATCAGCCTCGCGGTGGATGATATCATCGTTACCACCGGTGGATCAGAAGCAATTGAAATTGCTATGATGAGTTGTCTCAACGAAGGTGATGAAATTATCATACCTGAACCTTTTTATGCCAATTATAATGGGTTCTCCATACAGGCTGGTGTTAAGGTTGTTCCAATATTTTCAACTATTAAAAATGGTTTTGCACTACCTCCAATTGAAGATTTTGAAAAAGTAATTACTCCCCGTACCAAGGCAATAATGATTTGTAATCCCAGTAATCCTACAGGGTATTTATATTCAAAAGAAGAGATGCAAAGCCTTAAGAAGTTAGCTCTCGAACATGACCTGTTTTTGTTTGCTGATGAAGTATATCGTGAGTTTTGTTATGACAACCGTGAATATTTTTCCATCATGCATCTCGAAGGCTTGGATGATTATATTGTACTTGTTGATTCCATTAGCAAACGCTACAGTGCCTGTGGAGCACGAATAGGGGCACTCATCTCAAAAAACAAGGAAGTGATGACAACTGCAATGAAATTTGCTCAGGCCAGATTAAGTCCTCCTACATTCGGTCAAATTGCAGCTGAAGCCGCAATAGACACTCCTGATGAATATTTTCAAAAGGTGAAATCAGAATATGTGGCAAGAAGGAATTATGTGGTGGAACAACTCAACAGCATGGAGGGAGTGTATTGTCCTAAACCGAGTGGTGCTTTTTATTGTATGGCACAGTTACCCATTGACGATTCTGATAAATTCTGTCAGTGGTTGTTAGAAAAATTTAATCACAATGGACAAACAGTGATGCTTGCACCTGCAACGGGATTTTACAGCAAACCTGAGTTGGGTCGTAAAGAAGTACGCATTGCTTATGTACTTAATCTTGAAGATTTGAAACATGCTATGGATTGTCTGAGAGAAGCATTACTGATTTATCCCGGACGTATTGTTGAAAATCCGAGAGAAGCCGTCAGTCAGTAATATATTTGGATAACAATTCTCTTACTGAACCATAGCTGTTTTTCAAAGCTGTTTTCACTTCGTCTTTGTTTTTCCATTTCACTTCAAGTATATCTTCTTCCTTCTGTGGTTTGATTTTTTCAGGACCTTCAGATAGCATCCTGAACCAAAACGTATGTTTAAGAATGTATTGACCTCTCAGTTGGTAAATATGAAATGTATCGTCAAGGGGCGAACTGATTTTTGCATGACATACTCCTGTCTCTTCGCATACTTCGCGCAAGGCTGTTTCTTCTGCAGATTCGCCCTCATCCATTTTGCCTTTGGGTAAATCCCATTTACCAAGCCGTTTTATCATTAATAGTTTATCATCAGTGTTAAATATCACTCCGCCTGCAGCAAATATTACTTTGAATTGCGAACTGAACTGATTAAAATCATTCTTAATATGATGCGTAACAAAAAATCCTCCTTTAATATCAGATTTCTTAAAATCGTCCGTTAACTGCTGTGGCAATGGTAATTTGGTATAGTGGATATAATTTTCATCAGAGAAATTCTCTGCAAATACAAGAGGTTTATCATCCACAAAAACTTTAATCATTCGGTCGCTTTTTGCAATTTAAAAAATATACCATACGTTTGTAAAACATGATAGACGAGGCAGCCTCAAATATAGCCGAATTTTTATTGCAGATAAAGGCAATTAAGTTGAATCCCGATTCTCCTTTCACATGGGCATCAGGATGGAAGTCGCCTATTTATTGTGACAACAGAATAGCTTTGTCGCATCCTCGGATAAGAACCTACATCAGGCAGGAACTTGTTAAAGCGATAGAAAGAAATTATGGACGCCCGGATGCAATTGCAGCAGTAGCCACAGGTGCTATTGCGCAAGGTGCATTGGTTGCAGAAAGCATGGGTTTGCCATTTATATATGTAAGGCCGGAGCCCAAGCAGCATGGAGCACGAAATCAAATTGAAGGTGATATATCGCAAATTCATTCGGCAATTGTTATTGAAGATCTGGTATCAACAGGAAAGAGCAGCCTGAAAGCCGTAGAAGCACTTCGCGCTGCAAATATTATTGTAAAAGGAATGGTGTGTGTTTTCAATTATGGATTTCATACTGCAAGAGAGAATTTTAAGAATGCCCAGTGTCCATTATATTCTTTGAGTAATTATGATGTGCTTATTCAAAAAGCAATTGAAATAAAGTATGTAGATGCACTTCACCTGAAGTCGCTGCAGGCATGGCGAAAAGATCCTGAAAAATGGGGAACAATAAAATAGAAATGTATGGTACGAATTGAGAGTGACGAAATAACAGTTGAAAAATCTGATGCAAAAGTTTTTGAATTCTTGAGTGATTGTAACAACCTTCAGCAACTGATGCCGGAGCAGGTTACCGACTGGCAAAGTACTGCCAATGATTGTAGTTTTACTATTAAAGGAATGGCTTCACTCGGAATGGAAATATCAGAACGCAATGCAAATTCACAGGTAAAAATTGTCAGAAAAGGTAAGGCGCCTTTTGATTTTATAATGTATTACAACCTTGTACCGGTAGGTTCAGATCAAACCAAGGTGCAGATTGTTTTTGATGCTGACATGAATCCGTTTTTGAAGATGATGGCCGAAAAACCATTGAAGAATTTTCTGAATACACTGGCCGAAAACTACAGGAAGCTGACTGCATCTCCAGCAGTTTAAAGTACGTCTGCAATATTAATTCGTAATACGTAATACTGTTCCGTCAAAGTATGTTTGATACTGTACCAGTGGTTTGGTTGCAGGTCCCTGTGAAACACTGCCATCATAAATCATGAAATGCGAATTACAACAATCGTCCTTAAGCGTAAAATTATCACTCTGCACTGTCACACCGTCACAATCGCTTTCAGGATCATAGGTGCATGCCCTTTCATAAGCAACATATTCCGTAACACTTCTGCGATAAATTATAATCCCTTTGTAGCCTGCATTGTAATAAATGTAATTTCCTACGGCATTCAGCTGAACCAACTGAGGATCGTTGGCGTATAACATTACATTTACATATACATAAGGCACAATGCCGCTGTCTTTCTTACGGCAACCGGCAAATAAAACAACAATTAATAATAAACCGGCTATTTTTGCGATATTAAACTTTTTCATTTTTCTTCAGTCAAAGATACAAGATTTCATCATCCACAACGTTAAATAAATCTTCACAATGTCAGTAATGAAATTATTTAAAAAGCTACTTTGGATAATTTGCATCGTTTTTGTGTCAACAGGCGTAATGGCTCAGAGCAGCAGCGCCACCAAAGCTCAGCGAAAAGCCGATAAGAAGAAAGAGCTCCTGAAAAAGAAAGCAGAAAAAGCCGACAGGAAAGCTATTAAAAAGCATAAGAAAATTCAAACCAAGGACGTGCGCAAGCGAATGAAAAAACACAGACGCAAATCAGACCGCGAAACGTACAGAAGGGGTTAAAGAAAATGTAATTCTGCTCTTTCGTTAAACTGCATCAGCATATTCTCTCAAATCTACTGGAACAACTGCTGTCACTCCAGGCTCATTCATGGTTATTCCATAAATAATATCTGTAGCAGCCATTGTTTTTTTGTTGTGAGTGATTACAATAAACTGCGACTCATTAGAGAATTTCTTAATGATGTTGTTGAATTTATCAATATTGTTGTCGTCCAGCGGAGCATCCACCTCATCAAATATACAAAACGGTGCCGGCTTCACCAGATAAAGTCCGAACAGTAAAGCTGTGGCAGTAAGTGTTCGTTCTCCCCCTGATAATTGTTGTATGGAGAGTGGTTTTTTCCCTTTAGGCTGAGCAATAATTTCAATATCCGATTCCAAAGCATTATTGCTGTCTGCCAAAATCATATCACAATTGTCGTCCTCAGTGAACAGGGAGCGGAAAACAGTGATGAAGTTATTACGTACCTGATTAAATACTTCTGAGAATTTCTCCTGAGCAGTAGTGTCAATTTCTGCGATTGTTTGCAACAATGCTTCTTTGGCTTTCTTCAGGTCATCCTGTTCTTTGATGATAAAGTCGTAGCGTTCTTTTATTTCCTTAAATGAATCAAGTGCCATTGGATTGATAGGTCCAAAATTTTTCAGCTGATTGCCTAACTTTTCATTTCTGGTTTTAAGGTCATCTTCATTCCACTCAGGATTTTGTTCCTGATTAACGACATCATCCACTTCAATCGAAAATTCAACGCTGAGTCTTTCTTTCAGGGATGCCACTTTCAGATTAACATCGCTTGCTTCATTGTGCAGCGTATGCATCAATTCATCAGCTACTTCTTTCTTCCTTCTTGTTTCAGCTATTTGTTTTTCTAACTGATCAATCTGTCCTTTAGAGTCAAAATAATTTTTTTCACTCTCTGTGAGCTGATGTTCTAAGGCCACCTTTTCTTCAACGTGTTGTTTTAATCCAGTTTCTGACGTGTTGCCTATTTGCGCAGTTTCCTCTATCTGTGCTGAAATTGCTTCAGATTCTTTTTGAAGGTTTTCTATGGAAGTATTCAGATTTGCCTGTTGCGTGGTTTTATAACCTGTTTCTCTGATGATATTCTGAATGCGGTTTTGCTGCTGCAGAAAATTAATGTTTTTCTGATTGTAAATATTCGAAGCATCCTGCGAAATTTTTTGGGCTTTGTTTGAAACATCCTGTTTTTCGCGTTGCTGTTCTGTGAGTTTTTGAAGATTTATTTTCATCTCCTCCAAAGAGAGGTTGCCCAAACCGGGAGCATTATTTTTCTGTTCATTAATCTGAACGAGTTCATCCTGCAGTTTTTGAAGATTGCGCTCATTACTTTCGCAATTGGAAGTAATAAAATCTTTTTTGCTTGTTTGCGTATTCACTGTAAGAACTGCCTTGCTCAGATCATTGTCTAATTGATAAATAGCTTTTTGAGTTTCAGAAAGATTGTTTTTTGCCAGACTCAGATGATTTTCTGTTTCCTGTAATTCGGCTTTTGTTTTTTCAACTTCTGACTGATGTATCTGAATTTCGGAAGCGAGTTTCTCAAGATGCTTCAGTCTTCCGGTTCTTTTGCCATCATAAGAACCTACCGAACCGCCACTGATGGAATAACTGTTTCTGTTGAATTTTCCACTTACAGATAAAATTACAGCACCATTGATATTCTCTGAATTCAGTTGCTGAAATAATGAATCATCTCTCAAAACATATACATCAGCAAGTAAATAATTTAATAAAGGCTGATAAACATGATGAGGTTCAACAACACTGATAGCAGGAATACACCCATCTATTTCACGTGAATGTGAATGATTGAACTTTTGCAGTGAATCAAGAATAAAAAAGTGTGCCCGCCCTTTACCTTCTGAATGTAATAAGTCAAGTCCTTTCCAGGCATCATCAGTTTTCTCCACTATAAAATGATTCAGGAAAGGCTCCAGGTAATTTTCAATAGACACTTTATATTTTTCATCGCAGTTAATAATATCACTTAATAGAGGTGTGTCTTTGAACGATTGATTATTCTTTTTCAGATATTTAATTGATTCAGGAAAACCTTCCATTTTTTCAACTAAATTCTTGGTGAGCTGATACTCGTTGTTTTTTACTTCGTAATTCCTGCGTTCATCAGAAAGTTTGTCACGCAGCTCATGTACTTGCTGTTCGTATTTGCGAATATCTTCTTCTAACTGCAATCGCCACTGCTTTTTGTCGTGAGCTTTTTTTTCTGAAGTCTCACGTTTTTGCAATAACTCTTTTAACTCATAGTCTATATGTTGTAAAGTAGCACGGTCTTTTTCAATTTGCTCTTTCAGCCTTGTAGCCTGCTCGTTAATGCTGGTAACACGTGCTTGTCTTACGGCAATAAAAGTTTCATGGTCATTAACAGATTGGCGTACCTGCAAAACATGCAGATTTAACTGGCGCAGTTCGTCCACCGACTGATCATATTGAACCCTTGCAGCATCAACTTCTGCTTTGAGTTTTTGCACTTCCTCATCGAGAGTTTTTAGCTTAAGTTCTTCTTCTGCCTTATCGTTATTTAATTGTTCAATTTGTTGCTGAAGTTGTACTACCTGATTACTTTCATTTTCGCTTTGTTTTTGTATCTGCGATTTTTTCTCATTCAGATAATTCAGTTTTTCAATACGGCTTTTATGCTCATTCTCGAAACGGTTGATGATAAACAGTTTTTCATTCAGTGCTTTTTGTGATGATGAAAGATGTTGTTGTTTTTCTTCACTTATCACCTTCAGATCAGACAGTTTTTGTTCGAGTTCTTCCAACTGTGCCTGCAGCTGATTTTTTTCATTGAGTTGAGTTTGTTCGCGCTCCGACAGATTTTTGATTGACGCTGTGAAGTCGCGCATCAGAAACCATGCGAGTGCAGTAGATACAATTTTATACTCATCCTTCAAACGATAATACTTCTCAGTTTTCTTTGCCTGATATTCAAGTTGCTTTAAACTTTTTTCAATTTCAAACAGCAAGTCATTCACACGGTTCAAATCGGCATCTGTTTCTTCTAGTTTCTGAAGGGTTTGTTTTTTACGCACTTTGTATTTGGAAATACCTGCCGCTTCTTCAAGCAACATTTTTATGGTATTATGCCTGTCGTTGATAATATCGTCCACCATCTTAAGTTCAATGATGGAGTAGGTATCACTTCCAATCCCTGTATCTAGAAATAAGTCAGTAATATCTTTCAGACGGCAGGTTACACCATTGAGCAAATACTCACTGTCGCCTGAACGATAAAGCCTGCGTGTTATACATACAGTAGAAAATTCAGTAGGTAAAATTCCTTTGTCGTTAATAAAAGTAAGGCTCACTTCAGCAAGGTTGGCAGGTTTGCGTGTTTTGGTTCCGTTGAAAATAATGTTTTCCATTTTTTCTGACCGCAACATGCGCATTTTCTGTTCACCAAGCACCCAACGCATGGCATCTACCACATTCGATTTTCCTGATCCATTTGGACCTACAACAGACGTAACACCTTTATCGAAATGAATGATAACACGATCGCCAAAACTCTTAAAGCCTTTTATTTCCAAGCTTGAAAGACGCATAGATATTTTTGATTTAAAATGGTTCTCTGAGAATTTGCGAAAGTAACCAAAATGCTTTTTTAATCAGATAAAACTTATCAACTACTTGTTAGAAAATATAGACACTATTTTATTTGGATATAACTTGTATTTTTGACGTCATGGAATTTAAAATTATCATCTATTTTTTAATAGCCATTGGCTGGTACGTACTGAATAATTACAAGAAACTGGCTCAGGAAAATCGCAAACGCACCTTTGGTAAACCGGTAGATTATCCTCCTGTAAGTGAAGTGCCACGTGCGGAACCTGCACCTGTTTATAAGCAAAAGCATGTTTTCGACAGAGAGGAAACCTTAGATTCTAAAGTTGTAAAGACAATAAAAAAGAAACCGGAAGGAAGCCGCAGGCAGCGTCCTGAATTTCAAACTCCGGATTTTCAGTTTTTTGATTCAATTTTTAATCCTAAAACAGAAGTGCGTTTAGAAAATACTGAAGAAAAAGTTAAACTGCAGCAATCAACATTTTTTCTTGATGAGAAAGTTTTAAGAAATGCAATAATTTATGGAGAAATTATAAATAAACCCCGATGGTCAATATATTGAATATAAAACAGGTATATCATCAAAATGTCAAAATTTCAAAACCAATTTGGAAGTTAATTTTTTTTATTCATACTTTTACGCGGTATAATTTTTAACAAAATCTTCACTTTTTAAGACAATAATCAGAAATTTAATAGGTCAACCTATGCTTCGAAACATTTACTTAACATGCATTATTACCTTACTATTCGGAAGTGCAGCATGGGCACAATCAGGTTCCATAAAAGGTAAAGTATTGGACAAAACCACCAATGAGCCACTGCCTTTTGCAAGTGTAGTTGCAGAGATGAATGGCCAACAAATGGGTGGTGCACAAACTGACTTTGATGGTAATTTTACCATCAAACCATTAGGTCCAGGTACCTATAACCTGAAAGCTACTTTTGTGGGTTATACCACTGCTGAAATAACAGGTATAATTGTATCAATTGATAAAATAACCTTTGCTGATGTTAAGTTGGGTAAAGGTGCTGTTGATATTACAGCAGTCGATGTTACTGCATATAAGGTGCCTCTGATAGACAAAGGTAATCCTGCAGTACAAACCACTATTACACAGGAAGACATTAAAGCTATACCATCACGTGATGTGAACTCAGTGGCAGCAACAGCAGCAGGTGTTTATCAGAGAGATGAAGGTAATGCACTTAATATTCGTGGATCTCGTTCAGATGGTACAGATTATTATGTAGATGGAGTTAAGGTAAGAGGAAGTGCTCAGGTTCCGCAATCAGCAATTGAACAGGTTACCGTTATCACTGGTGGTGTTCCTGCGCAGTACGGTGATGCTACAGGAGGTATTATCAGTATTACTACCAGAGGTCCTTCTAAAGATTTCAGTGGAGGAGTAGAGTTGGCAACTTCTGAACTAACAGACAGCTATGGATACAATCTTGCAAGTGCCAATGTATCAGGTCCTATTTATAGTAAGAAAGATAAAGAGGGAAATAAGTCACCATTGATTGGTTTCTTTTTGTCTGCAGAAGGTGAATGGATAAAAGATCCGGATCCATCTGCAATCGGCAGTTACAGAGTCAAAGGCAGTGTATTGGACGACCTGGAAAAAAATCCTTTAAAACCCAACGAAGTAAATGGCGTGATACAGGGTACACTTCCAAGATCAGAGTTTATACACAGGTCAGATATAGAAAATCTTAAATATAAACCTAACACCAGATCCGGAGAATATAAATTCAGTGGTAATCTCGATTTTCAACCGGCTCCTAATTTTAATATCAAAGTTGGTGGAACCTATAATCATCAGAATTATAGAGATTACACCTATGCATATTCTTTGTTTAACTACAAAAATTATAGCAACCACGTAGCTAATACTTACAGAGGTTATGTACGCTTTACACAGCGATTTAATACAGATACAAAAGAAGGTAGCAACAAATCTTTACTTAAGAATATTTACTATAGCATACAGTTTGATTATACTAAGACATTTGAATTAGTTCAATCCAATACTCATAAAGATAATTTGTTTAATTATGGTTACTGGGGACGTTTCAATACTCTCAGAAGACCTGTATTTACTCAGGGCGATAACGAATTATTAGGTTACCTGCCATACCTTACTATTTTTAGTCCAAGTGGAAACAATCCTAACACCGAAGCTTATACCAATCAGTATCTGTCATTCTTTGATGAAAATTATGCTGCTCATGTTGATGAATATTATCAAACCGGTAATACCAGCCAGTTTACAAACACTGCTTATTACAGCAATCCATTTGTGATTCGTGCAGGCGGTGGATTAATCAATGGTCAGCGTGCAGGTTTAGTTTATAGTATGTGGTACAATACCGGAAGAACCATTGACGGTTATAACTTTATTAATAATGATCAGTATCGTGCTTCAGCCACATTTTCTGCTGATATAAAGAATCATGCTATTTCGCTTGGTTTCGAATATGAACAAAGAGTGGATCGCCAGTTTAATATTGCACCTACAGGGTTGTGGACAACAATGAACAATTTGGCGAACTTTTGGCTTACAGAAGCTAACCCTGAAGCAGGATCATATGTGATTAATGATACAATTTATCATCCAAACACGTATGTTAACGAGCAAGGAACTATAGGTTTTTATGAAAATGTGCGTAAGAAATTAGGATTATCAAATACTGATTACGTAGATATTTTTAATTATGATCCGTCAAATTTCAGTTTGTCTATGTTTACTCCTGATGAGTTAGTTCTCTCCGGTACAACAGGAATTCTTTATTATGGATATGATTATAAAGGAAACAAGCAGAAAGTGTTAAGCCCTTCTGCAACATTTGATAATTTCTTCAGAAAAGATCAGAATGGAAATTATCAGCGAAATGTGCCTGCTTTCCAACCAATTTATATGGCAGGATATATTCAGGATAACTTTTCAATCAACGATCTTATTTTCAATGTTGGTTTACGTGTCGACCGTTTTGATGCGAATCAACGTGTGATGAAAGATAAATATTTGTTGTATCAGGCATATACTGCAGGAGAATTAAATATTGACAGACCTGAAAATATTGGATCAGATTATGTAGTCTATGTTTCTGATTTAAACATTGACAGAAATTCAATGACTGCCAATGACATATTAGGTTACAGGAGCGGAGACCGCTGGTTCGACAAAAACGGAACAGAATTAACTGACCCCCGAATCCTAGAAAGACAAAGTTCTTCTGCAAGAGTACTTCCGTTGTTGGTAAATAAGGATGATGACATTAAAGGCGGAAATTATGATGCAAGTAAAACTTTTAAGGATTATGACCCACAGCTAACTTTTATGCCAAGGGTTGCATTCCAGTTCGACATCAACGATCAGGCTCAGTTTTTTGCCAACTATTCTATTTTGACACAACGTCCTCCCGGTGCATTGAGAATTGATCCATGGTCATATTACTCATTTGAACAGGGTGTTACTATTGCCAATCCTGATTTGAAACCTGAGAAAAGTATTAACTATGAGTTAGGTTTCCGTCAGATATTAAGTCGTAGCTCTGTATTGACAATTTCAGCATTCTACAGAGAATTGAAACAATTGCTTCAGTTACGTGCAATATATTTCTCTTATCCCGGAACAGGTTATTCAACTTATGATAACATAGACTTCGGAACTGTTAAAGGTCTTACTCTTGGATATGATATGAGACGTACCGGTAATGTGAAATTAAGTGCCAGCTATACTCTGCAATATGCTGATGGTACAGGATCCAATGCATCATCTGCTTCAGATTTGCTAAGTACCGGTCAACCAAACCTCAGGGTAATTCAACCATTAGACTTCGATCAAAGACATAATCTGTTGTTGTCATTTGACTATCGTTATCAGGATGGAAAAAATTATAACGGACCTGTACTTTTTGGTAAACAGATTTTTGCCAATACAGGTGCACGTCTGGAATTCAGAGCAGGTTCAGGAACTCCTTATTCCAAACAGTATCTTCCAACTTTTGAAGGTAACAACATTGGTGTGCAAACATCAGGAACTTCCAAAATCAAAGGTGATATCAATTCTGCCCGTTTGCCATGGAACAGTCGTTTTGATTTAAAAGTGGATAAAGATTTTGCTCTCAGCGTTAAAGAGCAAAAAGCTAGGTATTACCTGAATGTTTATGTACAGGTACAAAACCTGTTGAATCAGAAAAACATTATCAGTGTTTATCGCTATACCGGAAATCCGGATGATGATGGTTACTTAGGTTCCAGCTTAGGAAGAGATTTTCTTGCAAATCTTGAAGCAGCAGGAGGAGATGCTGAAGCATTTTCTGATTTATATAATATTAAGATTAACAATCCTGATAATTACTCACGTCCTCGTACAATTCGTGTAGGTTTATCATTTAATTTCTAAAAAGTAAAAGAATAATATTTTAAAAAATGGCACAAATGGTTAATAAGCGTTATTTATCCGCCTTTTTGGCTCTTGCGATTGCTTCTGGTACAAGTGTAGCCAGAGAAAATTTAGGCCAGAAACCGAAAAATACAGCCAATGTTATAGCGAATTCGTCATTGAGAGTTACAGCTCCATGTAATGAACCCTCTGCTCAAACCGATTTACAAATTAATAATGTAAGGGCACGTATTTTTTCTGCAGGTGATATGTGGTGGGACCTGAATGAGAGCGCTGGAACAGCACAATATGAAATACCTAAAGGAACTGGAAAAACATCATTGTTTGCCGGTTCTGTTTGGATTGGAGGTTATGATGCTACCGGAAACCTTAAGGTTGCAGGTCAAACATATCGTCAAAGTGATGCCAATGACTTCTTCACTGGTCCAATTGGTGTACAGGGGGGTAACATGACAATTGATGTAGCAATTTGTAATCAGTACGACAGGTTGTGGTCTGTAACTAAACAACAGGTGCGTGATTTCATTGCAACAGGAGTTGCTACTCGCGATATCAGAGAATGGCCTGGCAATGGAGACCAATCAAGAGGTGAGCTACCAATGCTTGCTCCATTTGAAGACGTTAATGGCGATGGATTCTATATTCCCGACAGTGGCGACTATCCTCGTTACTTGTTGTCAGGTGATTATGCACCGGATCCGAATGATCCCAACAAACTCAGTTGTGATGATTACATTTTCGGAGACCAAACATTGTGGTGGATATTCAACGATATTGGAAACATAAAAAAAGAAACAAATAGTGCTGCTATTGGACTGGAATTTCATGCACAGGCATTTGCATTCAACACCGATGATGAAATTAACAACATGACATTTTATAAATACAAGATCATCAATCGCAGCAATATTGCATTTGACAGCACGTATTTTGGTTGGTGGGCTGACCCTGATTTAGGTGATGCTTTTGATGATTATGTAGGTTGTGATGTTGGTTTAGGTTTAGGTTATTGCTACAATGGTGATCCGGATGATGGAAGTGGAACAGTAGATGGTTATGGAGCAAACCCCCCTGCTGTCGGTGCTGACTTTTTCCAGGGACCACTAGCTGATGCGAATGACGGTGTAGATAATGACAGGGATGGTGTGGTTGACGAGCCGGGTGAACAAATTATCATGAGTCAGTTTTGCTATTATAACAATGATTTTACAGATTATGGTAATCCGGAAACTTTTGATGACTATTATCAATATTTGACAGGAAGTTGGAAAAATGGAATTCGTTGGTCGCGTGATGGACAAAGTGGTCAAACACCACCTTCATCTTCTAACCCAACAACAAATTATATGTTTCCGGGTACTACAGATCCTGCATTTCCAAGCAACAATTGGACAGAAGCAACTGCCAATAACACACCTTACGACAGAAGATTTTTACAGTCAGCCGGTAAGTTTACTTTGCAAGCAGGAGCTGTAAACTATATAACTGTGGGTATGGTTTGGGCAAGAACCACTAATGGCGGACCTTTAGCCTCAGTGGATTTAGTGAAACTTAGCGACAATAAAGCTCAGAGTTTATTCGATGCATGTTTCAAAACTTTGGATGGACCTGATGCTCCGGATGTTCAGATTACTGAATTGAGTAATAAGATTATATTATCGTTGAAGAATTTTAATAATGAAAGAGTTGAGAAATATTCACAATTAGACCCTTCAATTCCTACATTAGTACAACCTGATGAAGAGCTTCGCAAGTTTAAATTTCAGGGATATCTTGTATTTCAGGTTAAAGATGCCAGTGTAAATACAGCAGAAATTTTTGATCCTTCAAAAACCACTGCAACAAATATTTTAGCCGGTGATAATTATAAGCTTATCAAACAAATTGATTTGAAAGATACAGTTGAAGCACTTACCAATTATTACTGGAGTCCTGATTTGCAAGGTTATCGTCCATTAACTGTTGCATTTAGCGGTGCACAAGTGGTAGGAGCAAATAGTGGTTTAACACATAGTTTTGTAATTACAAATGATGCTTTCACAAATAAGCCCTTGGTGAATCATAAATCTTATTATTTCATAGTAGTAAGTTATGCTTACAATAACTTTAAGCCTTTCGAATACATTGTACCAAACTCATCCAACTTTACTCAGCAAAAGCCTATGAAGGTTGGCCGCAATAACATTAAAGTAATGTCAGCCATTCCTCATGAGCCTGCAGTTGAATACAGTGGTTTAACATTTAACACCGAGGTAGGAGATGGAGTAGAGGTGACTCGTTTGGAAGGATCCGGAAATGGCGGATTGATAATTGATATGAAAGATGCATCTGTTCAGGAAGCACTTAACCCTCCTTATGTAGTTGCAAATCCGGTTTACGAAATGGGTAAAGGCCCATTAAATGTTACTGTTTATGATCCATTATATGCTAAACATGGACATTTTGAGATTAAATTAAATGGCGTAACACAAGATAGTTATTGGAATGTAAAAGAAACGGAAACCAATTCAGTTGACACTGCTACTTATCCTATATCACAGCCTAACAGTCAGATTCTTCAAACCCGTGACATTAATGATGCAAGCAAAGTTTATGAATGGGGACTTACAGCAGATATCAGTAACTCAGTAATTGAGGCGGGAGATGCAGGTGCCATCAATAATGGATTATTAGATCAAAGTATATCTTTTACTAATCCCGATGCTGCATGGCTTACAGGTGTTGCTGACCGCGATACATCACCACCTGATGCCAGAGACTGGATAAGAAGTGGTACTGAAGCTAATGATATAGGCGGAGTAGATCCAAATCAGGTTTATGAAGGATTAATTGGCGGAACATGGGCTCCATATAAATTAGCCAATAAAACTGATGCGCAATATGGTCCACGTTCTTCTGCAAATCAGGATAATCAGTTAACATTGAGTGGCCCTAAGGGAATTACAAGTGTTGATGTGGTATTTACCAGTGATAAGTCCAAATGGACCCGTGCAGTTGTTTTAGAGATGGGTCAACCGACCAGTGCTACAATTGGTCAGGCACCAAGATTCCAAAAGAGAAGATCAGCTTCAATAAATAAAGACGGATCTAATAATCCCGGAGGACCTGTGTCAACTGATCCAAACGATCCAAACTATATTGACAGTGAAGGAATGGGTTGGTTCCCGGGTTATGCTATTAATATTGAAACAGGCGAACGATTAAATATTGCCTTTGGTGAGAACTCTGTATTTACGGATCAGAACAGTCAGGATATGCAATGGAATCCAACGTCTAATATGCTTGACGCTAATGGCAATCCTGTTTTTGGAGGAATGCATTATGTATGGATTTTTGGAGCAAGAAATACCCAGGGCGCACGTGATATTGGTGTTTATGATGCTTGTGAAAAATTTAATACATTAATAAAAAGTACAAGTGCTGTAGAAAGAAGAGATGCGCTTGCCAATATTATTTGGACAAGCATACCGTTATTGGCAGATGGAAGAAGTCTGTTGGAAACAGATGCCAAGGTTCGTTTACGTGTAGCTCGTCAGTATCGTGTATTCAACACCAACTTTGATACTAACAGTTACATTAACTTAACCGGTACAGGCTCACCACTTACAAGAGGTGAAACTTACTATGTAGTGAATGGAACAGTAACAGCAGCGTTCAATAATAACGCTATTACTTATTCTCCGGGTCAAACAATTACTATACCAACAGATGCAAATACTTTCCCAGATCCGTCTATCACTTCAACGAATGGAGTTGTTTTAGCACCAACATTAAATGGTGCTAATCCATATTATCATTTTATGTCAGGAGAGAATTCAGCTCCAACATTTGACAATAAAGATGCAGCAAAGAGTGCCTTAAGTTTGGTAAATGTGGTACCTAATCCATATTATGCATACTCAAGTTATGATAAGAATACCAATCTTATGTGGGTAAAAATCACCAATCTTCCTGCAAAATGTACGGTTTCTATTTACACTATGAATGGAATATTGGTAAGAAGGTATAAGAGAGATGCAGCTCCGACAATAACCGGTGAACAGGTGGGACTAAGTCAGGGTACAGAGGCCGGAAGTGGAAATTATGATACATCCATTGACTGGGATTTGAAAAATGACAATAACGTTCCAATTAGCAGTGGTGTTTATCTTATCCAGGTACAGGCTCCTGGCATTGGAGAGCGTACATTGAAATGGTTTGGCGTTATGCGTCCAATAAGTTTAGATAGTTATTAATTGAAATCCTGACCGAAATAATAAATGAATATGATAAATAAAATCAGCATATCAGCAATTGCAATAGCCACGCTATTTTCTTTTCAGGCATGGGCCGGTAACGAAGACCGTGTAGGCCAATCGGGTGCCAATGAGTTAATTATTAATCCATGGGCGCGCAGCGCAGGTTGGATGAACTGTAATACATCAACCGTAAGAGGGTTGGAAGCACAGTACCTGAATGTGGCAGGAACTGCATTTACTAAAAAAACGGAAGTAGGTTTTAGCCATACTACATGGTTGAAAGGAACTGGAATCAGCATCAACTCTTTTGGAATTTCACAAAAAGTAGGTGAGTCCGGAGCTATTACTTTAGGAATTATGTCGATGGATTTTGGTAAGATTGACATAACTACACCTGATCTTCCGGAGGGTGGTATTGGTACATTCAAGCCTCAGTTTTTAAATGTTGGGCTTTCTTATGCCAAAGCATTCTCAAACAGTATATATGGAGGACTTACTATTAAAGTCATTTCTGAAAGTGTTGCTGATGTGAGAGCATCAGGGATAGCATTTGATGCCGGTATCCAATACGTGACAGGGTTTAATAAGGAAAAAGACAATCTTCGATTTGGTATTTCTCTTAAGAATGTTGGAGCGCCATTAACTTTCAGAGGAGATGGTTTGGCCTCTAAAGGATTTACTTCAGACAATGTTTCCTTAACAATTTCTCAGCGTGCTGAAAGATTTGAATTGCCTTCATTGGTGAATATTGGCGGTTCTTACGATTTCAAACTTGCCGAAATGCACAGAATTACTCTTTCTGCAGCATTTACATCAAATTCTTTTTCACGCGATCAAACCGCAGTTGGATTGGAATATGGATTTAAGAAACTGTTTATGTTGCGTGCAGGTTATTCTTATGAAAGAAAAGGTACCAGCGAAGACGAAACGATTAACGTTTACAAAGGATTTGGTGCAGGTGTTACTGTTGAAGCACCAATAGGCAAAAGCGGTAAATCTATAGGGCTGGATTATTCTTATCGTCCAACTTATACCTTTGACGGTACACACAGCTTTGGAGTTCTGCTGAAACTCTAAGAAAAAATATCTATAAATAGAATGAGCTAAAAAGGAGGCCTGATTAGGCCTTCTTTAATTTTTTTATATTAATACTAATTTATTATGGCAATAACATATCTTACAGAAGAAGGGTTGAAAAAACTCCAGGAGGAACTGAATTATCTTAAAACAGTGCAGCGTCCTTTGATTTCGAAGCAAATTGCTGAGGCCAGAGACAAGGGGGATTTGTCTGAAAATGCAGAATACGATGCAGCTAAAGATGCACAGGGAATGCTGGAATTAAAAATCAGCAAAATGGAAGAACTGCTTAGTAATTCACGTGTTGTTGATGAATCAAAAATTGATACATCAAAAGTTTCAATCTTATCTAAAATCAAGATTCGTAATCTCAACAATAAACAGGAATTAACATATACACTTGTTGCTGAAAATGAGGCAGACCTCAAGGCAGGAAAAATTTCTGTTACCTCTCCGATTGGAAAAGGTTTGTTAGGAAAGAAAATAGGTGAAAGAGCAGAAATTTTAGTGCCCTCCGGTAAAATGACATTCGAAATTATTTCAATAGAAAGATAATATGGCTTCTATATTTACCCGTATTGTAAATGGCGAAATCCCATGCAATAAAATCGCTGAAACTTCAACTTGTTTTGCTTTTTTAGATATAAATCCATTGGCTACAGGACATGTTTTAGTTATCCCTAAACGTGAAGTGGATTATATTTTTGATTTAGAAGACCATGAGTTGGCAGAACTCATGTCATTCGCGAAGGATATTGCAACAGCACTTAAAGCCACCGTACCTTGTAAGCGAGTAGGTATAACGGTCATTGGACTTGAGGTGCCTCATGCCCACATTCACCTGATTCCGATTAATCAGGTGGACGATATGAATTTTGGCAAACCAAAAATGAAGTTTACTGCTGAGGAGCTGGAACTGATTGCAATAAAAATACGTTCCAATCTGAAATAAAATTTTTGTAATCCAAAATATTTCACGTATTTCGCATAGCAACTTTAACCTGTATAAAATATAATATGAGTAATATAAAGTTTATTTCAATGATGGCAGGTGCGATGGTATTGACTCTCGCATCATGTAATAAAGACGACCTGACAAAGGATTTTACATCGTCTGAAACACAACAAAATGGAAATGCAAAAATTCGTTTTGTACATGTAGCACCTGATTTGGCCGGTGTATCGGTTAGGTTTAATGATAACAGCGTGGTAGGTGATTCAATTCGCTATAGCGAAAAATCAGGTTATACCGATGTTGCCATAGGTTCATCTGAAAGCAATTTCATGCTCGACATGATTCCGGTACTTGATTCTGTATCACCGGGTGGAGATGTTAGTTTTTATACACCTAATGAAACTGGTTTAATTTCTTCTTATCTGCAATCCAATTATATGCTTCAAAAGGATAAGTTTTATACATGTTTTATTGTTGACAGTATGTTAGAATTACCTGTACTGACACCTTCTTATAGTGGATATAGCAGAATTATCACTGATAATTATGTAACTCCCGGAACAGACTCGTTGCTGGTTCGTTTTTACAACGCTTCACATACAGCTGGAATGGTTGATATTACTTTTACTAATAATAATTCAGGAGCTATTACAAGTATTTCAAACGTTGCATATCTGCAAAACCCAACATTTAATACAGTAACTTCAGGAGATTATAATATTGAAGTTAAAAAGGTGGGTGCAACATTGGCCACTGCCAATAATATCAATCTTGAAACCGGCAAGTCATATACATTTATACTTCGAGGCATAATGAATGCTTCTGGAGACAAAGAACTGAAGATTGATTTTGTTACAAACGAGAATTAAGAGATTAAATTCGACATAGGAAAGGCTGCCGGAAAAGGCAGCCTTTTTTTATGACTTTAGTCAAATACTTATAAATCTTTTGCAGATTAAGAAAATCTTACTTAATTTTCATTCCGCTATTTAAAACGTTATTTTATGAAGGCATATGACGAAAAACACATCAAGAATATCGCTTTGGTAGGATCGGCAAAAAGCGGTAAAACCACTCTTGCAGAAACCATGCTTTTTGAAGCAGGTATCATCACAAAACGTGGTACAATTGAAGAAAAGAATACCATTTCAGATTATCACGAGATTGAACATGAAAGGCAAGGTTCGATTTATGCCACTACTCTGCATACTGAATGGAGAGATTATAAAATAAATATTATTGACACACCCGGAATTGATGATTTTATTGGAGAAGTGATTTCAGCAGTGCGAGTGTGTGATACAGCTGTTATGTTGCTAAATGCACAATATGGTGTTGAAGCAAGCAGCGAAGTTATTTGGGATTATGTTGACAAATACCGCAAGCCAACCATTTTTGCAGTAAATCAGCTGGATCAGGAACATGCAAATTTTAATGAAACTGTCGAGAAAGCGAAGCAGAAATTTGGTAATGCGATAACCATAATGCAGTATCCTTTGAATCAGGGTACAGGCTTTAATGCCATTATTGACTTGTTGAAAATGACAATGTATCGCTTTCCTGCAACCGGTGGCAAACCGGAGAAATTACCTATTCCTGCTGAAGAGGAAGAAAGGGCAAAGCAGTTGCACAATCAGTTAGTAGAAAAAGCTGCAGAGAATGATGAGACTTTAATGGAGTTGTATTTTGAAAAAGGGAATCTTGACGAAGACGAACTTCGTAAAGGCTTAAATGCCGGAATGATGAATCATCAGGTGTTTCCGGTGTTTTGTTTATCTGCTAAACGCAATATGGGCAGTGGACGTTTAATGGGTTTTATAGACAATGTGGCACCATGTGCTGTTGAAATGCCTGCTGAGAAAACAGAAGATGGAACAGAAGTGAAATGTGATCCTGCAGGACCTACTGTGCTTTTTGTTTATAAAACTCTTATTGAACCGCATCTTGGCAAACTTGTTTTTTTTAAAGTGCTCTCCGGTGAGGTAACCACGGGAATGGAGTTGTTAAATACCAAAACAAATGTTTCTGAACGGCCAACGCAATTATTCATAATGGATGGTAAGAACAGGAATGCAATAGATAAACTTAAGGCTGGTGATTTGGGTTGTACGCTTAAATTAAAAAATACATCTACTAATCATACATTATGTGGTAAAGGGATTCAGGTGAGCATTGATCCGATAAAATTTCCTGAACCTAAATTGCGTGTTGCAATTGTAGCAAAAAATAAAGCTGATGATGAAAAACTAAGTGAAGTTCTCTCAGAAATCAATATGCAGGACCCTACACTTAAAGTTGAATATTCCCGTGAATTGAAACAGGTGTTGCTTCACGGTCAGGGTGAGTTACATTTGGCTGTAACGAAATGGCGAATAGAAAATGTTTATAAAATGCCGGTTGAATTTATCAAGCCTAAAATTTCATTCCGCGAAACAATTCAAAAAGCCGCTTTGGCAAATTATCGTCATAAAAAACAATCGGGTGGAGCAGGGCAGTTTGGAGAAGTTTATATTAAAATTGAACCTTACTATGAGGGGATGCCTGAGATAACAGAGTTTCCTGTGAGAGATAAAGAAGAACATAAACTGCCATGGGGAGGAAAACTGGTGTTTAATAATTGCATAACCGGTGGCGCAATAGATACGCGGTTTCTGCCTTCCATCTTAAAAGGCATTATGGAAAAAATGCAGGAAGGTCCGTTGACAGGATCTTTTGTGCGCGATATTCGTGTTTCAGTGTACGATGGCAAAATGCATCCTGTTGACTCCAATGATATATCATTTAAAATTGCCGGAATGATGGCTTTTCGAGAAGCATTTCATAATGCCCAACCACAACTGTTGGAACCGGTATATGATGTGGAAGTGGAAACACCTGATGAGATGATGGGTGATGTGATGAGCGATCTGCAATCGCGCAGAAGCCTGATAATGGGAATGGATTCGAGAGACGGAAAACAAGTCATTAAAGCGCGCACTCCTTTACTGGAATTGGATGGATACAGTACTACATTAAAATCAATTACTCAGGGTAAGGCTAAAATTAAAACTTCGTTTGCCGAATATGTGCCTGTGCCGGGTGATTTACAGAAGAAATTACACGAAGAATATAAGAAGACTGAAACATTGCAGTCGTAAAAAAGCAGCGAGCGCCTCGAAAGAGGCGCTCGCTGCTTTTTATAATTTCTTTATCAATATTATTAATTGTGTATCGGTAAAAACGAGAACTCCTTGCCAAACTCAAGCATCTGTGGTAAGAAATCATTGTTGTATTCAACTTTTACATCAGTGATACTGTCTCCACTCATTACAGGAACTAATTTGGGTTGTATAAAACCACTGTAAGGTGCAATGTTCAAAGGTTCATATCGCTTATGTACTTCTGCCAATAAATCCTGATCAACCTTCACTCCGAAATTCTCAACCAGATTCTTTCCTGCAGTAAAATCACCTTCAGATTTTATACGTTGAATTTCTTTAAGTAACTCTCCAAAAAGTACTCTTAATTTATCGTAATCATTTATTTTGAAATAAGTCTTGTTGTTCCTCGTAATTCTTTCAATTACTTTATCTGCTTTGCCTTTTTCATAAACCCAAGATGCTACCAGTTGTCGGTTTCGCATGTGTGATTCTTCTAAATTGTTTCCTGGCTTAATCCGATACAACTGTGTCATTAATCCGTTGAGAATATAAGAATCGTATTCAGCTTTTCCTACATCAATGGTAGGCATCACTCCTATATCAACCAACTTTTTATCCAAAATGTAGTAGAGCGCCACCAAATCTGCGCGTGCTTCTTCTAAAGTACTTGCATAATTTTTCAGTGTAACATCTGTTCCGCTTACGCCTTCATTTATCTGACCTGATGCATGGCCAATTACTTCATGCATATCAGTATGCAAATCACCTGCAAGTGCTCCATATTTTTTAGCTCTTTCAATTACTTCAGGATTTTCACCAAACTCGTCAATCATCGGACTTTTTGATTTTGCATAATTGTAAGAGGCTACAATATTGCTAAGTGATACGGATTTAGAACCTACATTCTCACGTATCCATTCCTGATTAGGTAAATTGATTCCAATGGGTGTTGAAGGTGCAGCATCACCACATTCATTGATTATGGTTATAACTTTTGCAGAAATACCCTTTACACTTTTCTTTTTATGCTCAGGCATTATTGGTGAATTATCTTCAAACCACTGTGCTTCTTTTGCAATTGCTGCAATTCGTTTGGTTGCCTCAAGATCCTTCATGCTAAGAACCGATTCGTAAGCACCTTTGCGATGCATAGGGTCTAAATACACTTCAATAAATCCGTTGGCAATGTCAATATGACTGGCAGTATCTTTTACCCATGAAACACAATAGTTGTCATAGTCTTTCAGGTCACCTGTTTTGTAAAATTTAATTAATGCTTCAAGCGTTTGTTTCTGAATATCGTTTTCTGCTACGGTAGTAGCTTTCTCCAGCCAATAAATAATTTTGTCAATAGCGGCACCATACATGCCTCCTGATTTCCAAACTCGCTCTTCTATTTTTCCATTTTCTTTTACAACCTTTGAATTAAGTCCCCACGAAGGTTGTTCTTTTACTCCCTGCAATGTTTTGTTTTTGTAATATGCTTCCACTTCTTTTTGTGTAACACCATCATATAAATTACTTGCAGATGCTTTTACAATATCAGTATCAGCAGCTAATGAAACACATTTCCCATCAATATTAGGGTCAAATAAAATTGGTTTTAGAAAGTTGATGTATTCTTCTAAGCTTTTACCGTCTGCAGGAATCTTACTGAAATCACTTTTTGAAAGAAGTGTATTGAGATAATCTTCTGAAAATTCAGGAATTATTTTATCAGTTGAATAATGGTGATGAATGCCATTACTGAAAAAAAATCGCTTGGCATATACTTCAAACTTTTTATAATCATCTGCAGTTTTGTCTCCCTGAAAAGTTTCCAGTATAGTTTCCAAAGTTTTTCTTATCTGCAGATTATGGCGATATTTCTGATCGTAGAAAATATCACGACCACTCATTCCTGCCATATAAAGATAATAAGCCAACTTTTTTTGCTGCAGACTTAAATCCTGCCAGCCTGGGATGGTATATCGAAGCACTTGAATATCTGCGAAACGATCTGCCATTATCTCAGTTTCGGCAGCTGTATCTTTAACTTCGGTTTTTTCCTGTTGCTTAGGTGATTGACTGCATGATGCTATTGTCATAATTCCTCCTGCAAAGACCAATTGTATTAGCGTTTTTCGCATGGTAATAATTTTTGTTTTTTAAGGACTGCAAAGTTGTTAAAAAATCAATGCCTTCTCTTAAAATAATGTTAAAATCCAACTAAGTCAGTATAGTGATTCAATTTTCTCTTACAAAACGAGCATTTGGCGGGAAGAGTTCAGGCATGTTACAGGTGATACTATTGTCATTAATTTTTAGTAATGCACCAGTGAAACTTACTTCCTGAAGAGTGGGTTTTAGTTTCACCTCGAAAAAAGTATTCGCATTCAATTCGTCTTTTATCAATGTGGCTTCATCAGGAAAGAGTTCGTGTTGCAGAAATATTTTCTCACAGTTTTTTGTGTTGATATCAATTACACCTTCTTCATTGGCTTCGTAAATTTTCTTTAACTCCCCGAAGTATGTTATTGCAATAACCTTTTGTGTCAGAAAAGCATTTTCATCACGCACAATTACTTTATAGGTTTTTCCCTTGATGCTTTGTTCAATAATTTCAAAATCATCTCCCGGTTTTTTATCACTATAAAGCAGCAAGGTGTCATTCTTCACAGCGTAAGTACCATTCGCAAAACGGTCAACAGCACCATAAATATAAAAGAATTCAAATGTGCTATCCGGTTTAAAATTAAATCCGGAAGCCATTTCCGGTACTCCTGTCAGACGGTAAATTCCGTTCATTTGCGGAAATACTTGTATTGATATAAAACTAAATACAAAAAGCGTGAAGATAAATATTCTGTTTTTAATCATATTTTAAAATTAGTTTGTCAATTTATTTAATCACTGCAACGGTTGAAACAGTCTTAAAAGAATTATTTTCAATAGTTGCAAAATAACAACCTGCAGGGAATGACATTAAATTGATTTTATCATACGGTAAGTAATTATCGTTTTTAAAAACCACTTTGCCATGGTTATCGGTGAGTGTAACTTTCAATGACTTTGAAAAATCATTGCACTTGATGATAAGATAATTATTTGCCGGATTCGGATACACCATAATATCTGAATTGTTTTTGCTGATATCATGTGTTGATACCACAATACTGTCTGTAGAATATTGCCAGAAGTTATTCATAAAATTAATGCCATCCCATCCCGTTCCGAGGTAGGCATAGTTGCCAATAGAAAAACATACAGTTTCTACCACACCATTGTGAGGTAATAATGCTATAGGCGTCCAGATGTCAGTTTGTAGGTCATAACGCCAAAAGTCATTTTTGGGCAATGGGCCATATCCACCTCCCATATATCCAAATCCTCCTATGCTGAAGGCTGTCCCTTCGTAACGAACGCCACCAGGGAAACTGCTTTTTTGTGTCCATGTGTCACTAATGGCATCGTACTCCCAAAAATCATCTAAAGTCCCGCTGCTCGAAGAACCTGTTCCAATATATCCTTTTGAGCCGATAGAAAATGCAGCAGCAAACATTCTGGCTGCTGCAGGAAGATCTGCTTTCTGATTCCATGAGTCGGTTGACGGGTCGTATTCCCACAAATCATTTTTATGTGGAGTAGGGGAATTAACTCCACCTAAGCCAAAGTATCCTTTATTGTCAATGGTAAAACCAATGGCTCCCTGTCTTTGCAACCCTGGAAAAGTTGCTTTCATTGTCCATGTATTAGTTAAAGGGTCATACATATAAAAGTTATTTCCATTACTGAAAGGGAGTAGGTAGGCTTTTCCCATAATATCAATACAGGTTGATTCTACTGTACTGTTGCCGATAAAATCTGCTTTTTGTGTCCAGGCATTGGTTAAAGTATCATATTCCCACCAGTCTTTAGAATAACCTGTGGTGTATCCTGTGCCCAAATACCCCTTGCCATTGATTGCACATCCTGCTGCATCGGCACGGTTAGGCCCTCCGAAATTGGCTTTTGGTATCCACATGTCGCTATAACACTGCGTACTGAAGAGTAATAAGGAAATAAAAAGTATATTTTTCATGATTAAGAGTGAATGATTTAGAACGGATTGATTTTGTGCATCAAATATCAGTATATCTTTTGAATTAAAATGGGATATTCCACCTTATAAATGTTAATTATTGACGGAAAATAAAAAATTATAAAAATTTTTGTAATAAGCTGTAACTTTACCAATACTTGCCCGTCCCAATAATAAACACACTAAACTAAAATTGTGACAGCGAAGGAATACAATACTTGTGTTGATATGTATGCAGATGGTATTTACCGTTTTATTCTTCATAATATGAAGGATGAGGACGATGCCAGAGATGTTGTTCAGGATACGTTTGAGAAATGCTGGCGGAATCATGAGAATGTGACTTACGAAAAAGCAAAATCTTATTTATTCACCACAGCACATCATACCATGATTGACAGTTTACGTAAATCGGGGCGACAGGAAACTCTCACAGAGTTTCACGATGAGCCATCTCACAACAGGCAGTACAGTGACTTGAAACAGATATTGCACAAGGCACTTGATAAACTTTCTGCAGTGCAGAAATCGGTTATCCTGCTCAGAGATTATGAGGGGTATGATTATAAAGAAATAGGTGATATTACAGGCCTTAGCGAGTCACAGGTAAAAGTGTATATTTATCGCGGTCGTGTGGCACTAAAAGAATATATTGGAAGTATGAGTAATGTACTTTAGAAATGATAAACAGAGAGAATTACGAAATTTGGTTTATTGATTATTTTGACGGTAAACTTGCACCGGAACAAACAGCAGAACTGTTGTTGTTTTTGGAAGAAAATAGTGATCTGAAATTGGAGTTCGACAGTTTTTCAAATATTACACTGCCCGATCAGGATGTGCAATTTGAAAATAAAAAGAGCCTGAAAAAAAATATTGTTGGTGCAGAAAATTTTGAAGAGTTTGCAGTAGGTTACCTGGAGAGCACATTGAATGAAGAGCAGAAGCAATCATACCTGGATTTTATTCAGGAGAACCCGGCTTACAAAAAAGAACATGACTTGTTTGCACAAACAAAATTCTCTTCAGAAGATAAAGTAGTGTATGCTCATAAGAATCTGTTAAAACATGAAACCGGCAAAGTGAGAACACTCAGCGCATGGTGGTATGCTTCAGCAGCCGCATGTATCACTGCAGTTGTTTTTGTGTATTTAAATCATCAACCTGATACACAAATTGCAGAAATTCCTGTTAATGTAACAAAAGAAATTCCTGTTAATACTACGAATACAGATACACAGCCGGTCAATATTCATGAGGACATGAAAAGTGCAGAAAAAAATCTGGCATCGGCAGTTACAAATTCTAAAGAAGAGAGAGAGAAAGTAGTAAGAAACAAGATGCAGGCACCTGTATCTGTTGAAACGCATAGTATTGAAAAATTAGAAAATGTTCAGGAACTTGCTGTGCTGAAAGCGGAAATTGATGTTCCTAAATCAGAACTTTCCATTTTACCTTTTAATGGCAACTTAGAAAATGCAATGGCAGTTGTTGAGCCTGAAAAGACTGAAAAGGTATCTGAGATATTGAGAGAAATGGCTGTAAAAAGACTAAATACTTTAGCCATGAATCAGGAGATTGATTTGCCTGAAAACACAAAAAGAGTGAAAGTGCTGGCACTTTTTGGAAGAATAGTTAAGCGAGTAACCTTTCAAAAAGTGAATATTGAAACTACTTATTCACCTGAAGGAAAACTTTTGGCTTATCAGGTAACAGCAGGAAAATTAAGTTTTGAAAAGCAGATTGCAGAAGAATAGAAATACAAAAGAAATCTGTTTCCTGTAAATTTTATTTTATTCTTATTCTGAAAAACCGGCCTGCATCACCTGCAGCCAGTGCTATTGAATCATTCAACAGTTTCACTGCATTTATTCGATTTTGATTGAGTGAATAACCCGTATCAAAAGATTCACCGGCATTGGTACTCAGAGATACAATTCCGGATAAGCCACAGGCAATGATATTTTCATTTTGTGCATCTATACACAAAAAGTGTTCACGGGAGGAAATAACATTATTCGGCTTGTGATGAATTTGTATAAGTGTTGCTCTTCCGTCCATTTCATAAATCCCTCCGTTGTAAGAGCAGGCAAAAACTTTATCTGAATTTACACTTGTCAATCCTGTATAGAAAGCATTTTCACCATCAACAATACTGAAAGTGGTGGATGAAAATGCTGTAAGCAATGCACCATACCCTGCTGAAACTATTCCTTCTCCGGTTTTGCAAATTGCACGCAATTCATGCTCAAATCCCTGAGTATTCCAGTGAACTCCGCCATCGGTAGTGCAGTAAATGATTCCTCTGTCAAAAAAATGACCACCCGCAAAAAAACCGGTATCGGCATTTGCGAAGTAAACATTTCGAAGAGGGCAATGATATTGAAATGGTATTCCAGTCCAGTCAAAATAAAGTGACCAGGTCAGGCCACCATCAGTTGTTGAATATACATAAGATGAATCAGCTCCCGCAAATCCGGAACCATCGGGAAATATGATGATACTGTAAAGATCATAGTTGAATGAATTGCTTAATGTATTCCATGTCCGGCCACCGTCAGCAGATTTCAGAACAATTCCTTTTCCTTGTTTACCGCCACAGGCATAAATGGTGTCAGAAGATATACAATAGAGATTATTAATGTCAACAGAAGCATCTGTTTTAATGACTTCATAAGGTAAATCCAATTTTTCTTTCTTGCAGGAAAAACACAACAGAGCAATGAAAAATAAAACCGTGAAGCGGTTCATTTAAAATGAAAAAAGGAAAAGCAAAAATAATGCTAACCAACTGAAATTATTGTAATGGCAAAGTATGGTTGCGCTGTTCAGCTTCTGAAAAATGTTACTGTCACTAAAAAACAACAACGAATCAACCATATCATGTGAACGGTGATAAGCTTTATAGGTAAGGTAAATAAGATAAGAGGTAACTATAATGATGTGTGCAAGATGAAAAGCTGTAAGACTGGTAAAATACAATGAATTAAAAGGCATACTTTGAAAATAGCCTGTCTTATAAAGCGAATGTAACCCAACAATCTGTGTCAGAATGAATAAAGATGAAATAACTGCAGTTGTGATAGTTGACTGAAGCAGGAGATCAAACGAATCTTTTTTGAAAGCTGCTAATGTTTTTGAAATGGAATAACTGCTGAACAGCAACATGATGGTACTAAGTGTAAACACTTTAGGGAGCAAAGGAGGTTTGGTGTTATTCTCAGAAAGAGTTGTCAGAAAAAGAAATGTCAGCGTGAGCATTATTAAGGTACTCACAAGGATCCCAAAAAATAAAATGGTTTTATACGGATGAATATTTTCTATCCGTGAAATGCTGATGGTTCTTTCCTTCGACCTGGTTTTATCCGTTGACATAGCCTACACTAATCCGACTCTTCAAAGGTACAACCTACAAACAGAAAAGCAAAAAATAAGTTTTAGAAAATATGATTTCAATGAAAGAAGTTAATTCATCAGGAATTCTGAATGTTACCTGCCTGCCTTAAAAGCGGGAAATATTCTCCTGAAATACTGCAACCTCGATTCTCCGGTTTTCATAGGGAAAATACCTTGTTCAGCAGTTAGTATGTCTTCTATGGTAAAGAAGGAACTTCCATGCAATTCATTCACCAAACCAAGCACCTTGCCTATATCTTTACGCTTGGCAACTACCAGTAATATTTTAACCGGTCCCTGTGAGCCAACTGCATCCAGTTCTGTCACACCAAGATTTGAAGCCCTTAGAGCTTCAATTAGTTTCTGACTTTGCTTATTGGTTATTATTCTGATGAGTTGTGTGCCCAAGGCTAACCGTTTCTCTATGCTTACTCCCAGTAATATTCCTGTTGAATATCCTCCGGCAAAGGCAATATAACACATGAAGTTATTCAGATTCTTAATGATAGAACTTACCGCCAGTAACCAAATTAGAACTTCAAAAAATCCTATCACCGGAACAATTTTTCGGATACCACGTGCAATAAAAATATTGCGCAATGTAGCCAGAGTCACATCACTCATCCTGCCAATAAAAATGAATAAAGGCAATACAACCCAGTTGTATAAGTCGGTTTGCAAAAATTCTGCACTAAACATGAGATTCAATTAATTTTTTTACCAATTCGGGTACTGCCTGAACGGCAGTTTTCTTAATTATTTTTAGATTTTCTACACCTTGAATTTCTTTGGCATGAGGATCAATCAGATATTTTTCTGACTGCTCAGGGGCATATTGCACCAAACCTGCAGCAGGATATACTTCAAGTGATGAGCCGATAATGATGAATATATCCGCTTTCATAGTCATAAAAACGGCTTCATCCATTTTAGGAACCATCTCACCGAACCAAACAATATGCGGCCTCAAAATGTGTCCGCTCTCATTCTGTGCGTCAGCAGCAACTTCCCAATCCTTCAGTGAATAAATTAACGATGGGTCCTGAACACTTCTTAGTTTCATTATTTCGCCATGCAGGTGTATTACTTCTGACGAACCACCTCTCTCATGCAGGTCGTCAACATTTTGGGTGATGACAGTTGCTTTAAAATGTTTTTCAAGTTCAGCAAGCGCCTTATGTGCATCATTAGGTTTTGCCTGCATCACTTGTTTTCTTCGTTCATTATAAAAGTTGGTAACCAAAACGGGATTTTTTTGCCATGCCTCAGGTGTTGCAACATCTTCAATGCGGTATTCTTCCCACAATCCATTACTGTCACGGAAAGTGCGGATGCCACTTTCAGCACTGATGCCTGCTCCTGTAAAAACTACTACGTGTTTCATCTCTGTTTCAGCAAAGGTCAGAAGGGTTTGCTTTGGCTGTTGTTAAAGGTTTGATTATTTTTTAACAATATAATCTTTAAAGCTGAACCCGCGCAGAAACTCCTGAATATTCATTTTGCGCTTGCCCTCTAACTGTACTTCGGTAATTTCAAGACTTCCATTAGCGCAACCAATCCTTACATAGTTTTTTTGATCGGAAGTAATTTCGCCAGAATTGGTTTTTATAGCAGACTCTGTTTTGACAGATTTAAAAATCTTCAATCCTGTTTCTTTTCCTTCTTTCGAAATAAGGGTTGTAAAGGCTCCCGGATAGGGTGAAAGACCTCTGATCTGATTGTAAATTTGTTCAGTTGAGTTCTCCCAGTTTATTCTGCAGTCATCTTTGAATATTTTAGGTGCATTTTTAAGTGGTGCACCGGCATTCTGAGGATGTGTTTTAACATTGCCCGTTTCAATCATTCTTACAGTTTTCAGAACAAGTTCAGCTCCGGTCATCATCAGTTTATCGTGTAACTCACCTGCAGTCTCATCCTCTCCAATTGGTATTTTTTCCGATAGAATAATATCACCTGTATCAATTTCATGTCGCAGAAAAAACGTTGTTACTCCTGTTTCTTTTTCACCGTTCATGATGGCGCGGTTAATGGGTGCAGCACCTCTGTACTGCGGCAACAATGATGCATGAAGGTTAAAAGTGCCCATGGGCGTCATACTCCACAATTCTTCCGGCATCATTCTGAAAGCAACTACTATATGCAAATCAGCATGCAACTTTCTAACTGAATCAAGAAAGCCGGAGTCTTTGAGTTTAGTTGGCTGAAGAATATTAAGCCCGTGTTTTAATGCAAATTCTTTGACAGCAGAGTGACGCAGATGCATTCCTCTGCCTGCAGGTTTGTCAGGCGCGGTAATAACTGCGGCAATGTCATAACCGTTGTCAACCAATTTTTTCAGTGGTTCAACTGCAAACTCTGGTGTGCCTGAATAAATAATTTTCAACTTACTCATTTC
This sequence comes from Bacteroidota bacterium, assembly GCA_019136655.1. Classification (GTDB taxonomy): domain Bacteria; phylum Bacteroidota; class Bacteroidia; order AKYH767-A; family OLB10; genus OLB10. Next base: position 53,062 of record JAGVTU010000023.1, on the reverse strand, counting down.
TGTTTATTTGATTTTCTTAACAGATGTCAGTGTAATCATTTCACCGGCCATACAAACAGAGAATTTATTTACTTTCTTATAGGTAATGCAAAGTTTCAATCCATCCACATGATATTTTTTTTCCAGATTGTCAGGTTCCAGGTAAGATTGATTTTCTGTTTCGAGCAAATAACCACAACCATCAAGACCTGTTTTGTTCACTACTTTCACCTCCAGACATGTAGTGGGGGATTGTGCAGTTGGTTTGCATGATGCAAACAGGATGATAATTATTATAATGGTTTTGAATTTCTCCATCTGTTACTGCGTAAATAATACCATGCACAAACACCCATTGTTATCCAGTATAATATTTCTACATACCATACCACTTCCAGTTTGGTCTTAAATACAATGGCCGTCAAATATGCATAAGACAAATAAATGAAAATATTTGCTGTTTCAATAAGCAATGCAACCTGAGTTTTACCGGTTCCACTGATAGAACTTAATAAAACGATACTTACACTGAAGAAGAACATTCCGCACCAGATTACAAAATATGGATGAATCGAATCTTCAATCAGGCGTTTATCCGAAGTCATAATTTCAAGCAGAAAGCGAATGTCAATGAGATTGAGCAGAAAAATTCCTGCAATGGAAAGTAAACTTAGAGTTACTATTTTCCTAATCAACCTGAATACTTCATCAGGCTTATTTTGCCCGATAAGGTTACTCACCATGCTGTTAGCCGCAGAGGAATAACCCCACACAGGTGTCATCAAAACCATGTAGGCACTTCTCACAATATTTGAAATGGCAAGTTGATGTTCGCCTAACTGTTCAATAAACACAAAAAACAAAAACCAAGCACCCATGGATAACAGGTTCTGAAAAAAGATGGGTGCTGATATGAGGAGTATATGATTAATTTGTGCAAGTGAAATTTTTTGAAAACGGAATAAACCAAACGATTTGATGTCTTTTTTCAAAGCAGTAATTACTATGAGAAAAATGCAGGTAATAACTTCGGCAATTGCAGAAGCTTTTCCTGCACCTGCTATTCCCTGAGCTTCAAAACCTAATTTTCCGAAAATTAAAATGTAAGCCAGAATAATGTTGGTAATGGTCAGCACCAGAGAAGTGTAGGTGATGTATCGTGTAGTGCTTATGCTGGTGTAGAATGCGCGAAAACAGTTTACAGGCAGAATAAAAAATATTCCGAAACTTCTGTATTGTATGAATGTGTTGCAGGCTTCAGCTATTTCATGCGACTTCAATACCTTGCTGAAAAAAAGTGGCGTGAGATAATACATCACAGCAAACAAAATTAATGACAGCGTCATCAGAATGATGATGCTATGATCAAATATATTTCCTATTGCAGGACGGTTTCCTTCACCGGCCTTGCGCGACATGAGTATCTGACTTCCGATGGACAAAGCCATACCCAGCATCACAAGTACAAAGTAATACACTCCTGCCAGAGCAGAGGCTCCCAGTTCAACCTCGCCAACACGTGCAAGAAATGCAGTATCAGTAAGCCCTAAAATAGTTTGAGCTACTGCACCAAGCATAATAGGATATGCTATATGCCAGATATTATGATAGGTTGCTTTTACCTGCATACAATAACTTTCGTGTGAGCTATCAGAAATAACTCCTTATGACAATGATTTACTGAATTTAACTTAATTTCTTAATTTCATCACTGACAAACTGTGCCAGTTCTGAAATGTTGTTTGCAGAAAAATCAAACTTTATGCCTGCAGCTTCATAAATTTCACCAATTGTCTTTGTGTAGCCCAGACGTAAAGCATTTTTATACTGACGTAAAGTTTGTTTCGGATTAGTACGATAATTTTTCCAGATGGCAATGGCTCCTAATTGTGCCATTCCATATTCTATATAATAAAAGGGTGAGTCAAAAACATGAATTTGCTTCTGCCATAAATTGCCTTTTATTTTTTCTAATCCGCTCCAGTTGGTTATTTTTCCTGAATACTGAGAATGTAATTTTGAAAACATGGCCTCACGCTCAGCAACAGTATGTGATGGATTTAAATATACCCAGTGCTGGAATGCATCAATCAGTGCAATCCATGGAAGTATATCAATCACACTGCTCAGGTGTTCCAGTTTTGCTCTCTTCAACTCAGCATCATCAGTAAAGAAATGATGCCAGTGTTCCATGGTGATAAGCTCCATTGACATTGATGCCAGCTCTGCAACTTCTGAGGGGCATGATTTTAACTCATGATATGGAAGTGCATGAGCCAGTATTGCATGTACGGCATGACCACTTTCGTGTACCATCGTTACCAAATCGCGCAACTGACCTGTGCTGTTCATGAAAATAAAAGGCACACCACTCTCGTATAAAGGATAGTTGTATCCTCCGGGAGATTTACCTTTTCTGGAATCTAAATCGAAACGGTTAAGTTGATCAAGAAGTGAAATACATTGTGCCAAATCACCATCAATATCATTCAAACACTGAATGGTTTTTTTTACCATTTCGTCAGAGTTGGCAAATGGTTTTAGCGAAGGTTTTCCGGTAGGGTCAACAGCTAAATCCCATGGCCTCAACTCACTGTATCCTAATAAATGTTGGCGTTGTTTTTCCAAATCATTTACAATAGGAAGTATAGCAGTTTCTATAGAATCATGAAAGCGAAAACAATCTTCTGCTGTGTAATCAAACCGGTTCATGGCTACAAAAGAGTAGTCACGAAAATTTTGAAAACCTGCATTCAGTGCAATCTTATTTCGCAATGCAGTAAGTTCTGAAAATAAGTTGTCGAGGTTGTCTTTGTCTTTCAGTCTTCTCTCAGTAATCTTCAGGTAAATCTCTTCGCGTAATTTTCTGTCAGTACTTTTCAGCAATGCTCCTGCCTGCTGCAAGGTTAATTCCTGCCCGTTGTGTTCCATGGTTTGTGAGCCGGTAATCTGTCCAAATCTTTGTTGCTTGTCTGAAAGCTCAGACTGAAGAGGAATATTTTCTTCTCTGAAAATTTCTACACGCTGTTTGATACTGCGTATGTAATTTTTGTAATCGGTTTCAGCCAATTGCTTATGAAACGGACAATCAAGCAGCTTTTGATTCAGCTTGTTCTCTTCCGGTGCAATAAATGGTTCAATATCCCTGACAAAAGTTGAGTAGTCATTCTGCAGTTTTTCATTGGTATTATCACAACTCATTCTGATATATCGCCATGCAAAATCTTCCTGCAATGCCGATTCCAGTTCGTTGCGGTCGTTGAGCCACTGCATCATTGCTTCCTCCGAATTCAGAACTCTGTTGTTCAACTCTTCATAGTATGGTTTTAAATCATCCCATGAGTTAATACAAAATCCTTTCTTCAGGTATTGATGTTGTACCGTTCCTATTTTTTCAAAGGCTATGGCCATACTTATTCTTCCTTGTCAGTAGCTGATTTTTTTGTTTTCTTTTTTGCAGCCGGTTTTTTTTCTGAAGCAGGTTCTTCTTTAGTTTCTTGTTTTGGTTCTTCAGTCGCTGTCGGTTTATCTTCTTCCGAAAAATCAACTTCGTTTTTAAGTAGATTATACCATTTAAATACTTTTTTTATGTCAGAAGGATAAACCCTTTCTTTATCATATTCAGGTAATACTTTTTCAAAAGCCTGATAAAGCGTTGCACCATCTGCTTTCATATCTATATCTGTATCGCCCTCAGGCATTGCCTTCATTTTTTTAAATACTTCTGAAAGTTTGATGTCTTCCGACTCAGTAAATATGCTGATATCGGATAACATGCTTACCTGCTGATTGCTGTGCACAGGGAAACGCTTTTTGTCAACCAGAGATTCTGCAATAAAACCGTTTTTGGTTTGTGCAACTACCTTGTATAAACCGGGCATTCCGGAAATGGACATGATTTTCTTAAGACTCATTGATACGTATGTTGTAAAGGCGGCAAAAATAAGAGAATAATGTTCTGTTTAAGCCATGGTTTTTCCACAACCTAATGAGTTGTACCAAAGTTGGCAATAACCTTACATATCTGAAACATATTTATTTACATGAAGTATAAAGGGTGTTAATAAGGAAAATAGTTCAGAAATGTTCAGAAGGAAAAAGTTACTAAGTCAGGCACCCTCAACACGCATCAGATTAAGAATGGCACTGTATGTTGGTGCGGCATCTGTATCGGGATTGGTAGTGTTATTGCTGATAGTTTTTAATATAACAAAACGCGAAGTTTCGAAGGCCGCTTATACGGGAATTCAAACCATAAACACAGAAACCTTTCAGACTGGTGATTCTGTATTCAGAGGAAGTAGCAATATTCCGGTTATTGGTTTGCTCATAGATGTAAAAGGCGGAAATGCATCTGTAAAGCTCAATTCAATTTCCTTTTCGCTTCAGGGAAGCTCAAAACCCTGTTTCAAAAACATACAGAATATTAAAATATGGTACACCGGCAGCGAAAAAAGTTTTTCGCCTTCTAATATGGTTTATAGCGGAATAGCTCCTGCAGAAAATCAGCAACGTGTGGATATTAACAGAACCATTCCGCAAGGGATAAGTTATTTCTGGATTACTACTGATATAAAATCAGATGCTATTCCCGGCCAGGTAATTGATGCTGAAGTTTCAAATGTGGTTATTAATGGCAGTTCGTTATTAACTATGATAGCAGCACCTCCCGGAAGTAAAGTTATTCGTAATAATAAAGTTATGTATTCCCAGCGTTCAGGCTCATTTAATGATGTCTCCATTTGGAATTCCGACCGTCAGGGTAAAGGCCAATATGCTGATATTTTACCTGCTGCAAATACATGCTATTTTATTCAGAAAGGTAATGAAGTTACACTTTCAAGTGCGTCAGAAATACCTTTTATTTCAGTAGAGCAAAGCGGCAAGCTTGTAGCAACTAAAGAATATCACATGAATGAACTTGCTGTAAATAGCGGAGGTATGATTCAGGCTAATGAAGCGACTGCAGGAAATGCTGTGATAAAGAAATTAATACTTGAAGATGGGGCTTCCTACATTCATGCAACTTACGGTGAGTTTGCTCCTGTAAATGCAAGCCTTTCTCCAACATCCAATGTGGTGTTTATGAAATACAGTCAGGCGACATTTCAAAAATCTTTTACCTGGGGCAATGTATCTTTTGATGCCCGTGATGCTTCTGATGCTGAAATTGGCAAAGCATTTAATAGTGTAAAAGGAAATTTTGAAATTCGGAATACAGGAAACGGTTCGCTTTATACCGAAGGAGTTGCTATAATGTCAATCAAAGGGAATTTTGTGATGACAGATGGAAGTTTTGAAGGGGTAAGAAATGTAAACAGCAAATTAGTGATGAATGTAGGTGGAGAGTTTATGATAACCGGTGGTACGCTTAAAGATGTTGAAAATAATACCACTGAAAGTGCACGCACTACTCTGAATCTTTTTGGAGATGTAACACTCACAGGAGGAAAAATTTTGCTGAATAATGCCAGAGATGAGGGGTCCTTTATCAATATGATGGGCATGGAAAACACACGTGTTCGCTGGACTCAAAGTGACAAAGCTCAGGTTGAACTTTGCAATGTTTCAGTCAAACCACAGAAAGAGATTTTTCTTAAAGGAAATAAGTTGGGGGATATAGCAGAAGGAAGAATGATGACAGTGGAACGAAATGCAAAATTGTGGTGTGCTACATTTCAGGTAACAGGACAAGGAAAATTCATGTTGTCAGACTATGCCACTTTATGTATTGGACATGCTAAAGGAATTTCTTCAATATCCGATGAAGGAAATATCATGACCGGCCAGCGTCAGTTCAGTTCAGGAGCCAACTATGTTTATTATATGAATACCACGCCACAGGAAACAGGCAGGTTTTCTACTTTTCCTAAAGAAGGAACAATCCGTAACCTTACAATTAAAAAAGAGAATCCTTCTCAATCTGTGATTCTGTCTTCCGATTTTTTTGTGACGGATCAGGTAAAAGTCAGCATGGGCGATTTGGATAAAGCTAATTTCAAGTTGTCATTATCTGATATGAGTAAAATTGAATAACACACCAAAATATTCGTAATTTAATTTGTTAAATTAGTTTGAGCCGGTTAAAGCCGGCTTTTCTGTTTTATGAAAAACAGATAGTTGATAAAGAACTTATATTTATCATTAACATTTTACTGCTTAATTGTTTTTGAGTTAAATTTGCAGCCTAAATTATTTATTATAAACAGAAAAAATGAAAAATACAGTTTTGCTTAAAAGCGCTCTTGCAGTACTTTTAATAACAGGTTTCAGCTACGCAGCCAAAGCGCAGGGTGGCGATCCTCCTTTTGTAAAAGGTTCAAATACCATCGGTCTTTCAATAGGTTTTGGTGATTATTACAGTTATGCCACAACTTATGGTTATAATTGGACGATTTTTCCATCCATTAATTTTTCTTATGACCATGGATTCTTTGAGGAAGTTGGACCCGGCACCATTGGTATTGGTGGTATAATCGGTATTAAAAACCGTTATTATAAATATAATAATGGAGATAAATATACTGATAACAGTGTGATTGTAGGAGTACGTGGAACATACCACCTTACATTACTTGCTGACAAAAACAATAAATTTGATCCTTATGGTGGGGTATTATTTGGAGTACGTATAAGGAATACCAAAGATCGCTATTGGGATGAATCACGCTCTTATGTAAACCCAACATCCGGTTTATTTGTCGGAGCTAAATACAACTTCGTACCAAACTTTGGTGCTTTTGCAGAAGTCGGATATGATATATCCTTCCTAAAATTGGGATTGAATTTGAATTTTTAAAGAATAATTTTTTAAATTATTAAAGGCTGCCATTGTCAGGGTAGCCTTTTTTGTTCCTAATGTGTTATAAAGGAATTTTTCTGGAATTAATGCTAACAACCCAATACTGAAAAAGGTTGTCAAAGTCTTTTGCATAAACCTTTTGGCTTCGTACATTTGCAAACATTGTAAAAATCAACAGAAATACTATCATATTTTCCCGGGATGAAGTTTACGGCACAACAAATTGCAGAGTTGCTGAAAGGTAGTGTAGAGGGTAATCCACAGGCCGAGGTGAACGGGCTTTCTAAAATTGAAGAAGGAAAACCGGGAACTTTATCTTTTCTGGCTAATCCTAAGTATAATGAATATATCTATACCACAAAGGCTTCCATAGTTATTGTCAATTCTACTTTTGAAGCTGAAAGTCCTGTAGAAGCAACGCTGATAAGAGTTGCTGATGCTTATAAAAGTTTTGCATCGCTGCTTGAAATTTACAATCAGATAGTAAATGATAAAAAAGGCATTGAGCAACCGTCTTTTGTTGACCCATCAGCAACCATTGGCAAGGATGTGTATATAGGAGCCTTTGCCTACATTGGAAAGAATTCGGTAATAGGTGATGGTGTAAAAATTTACCCTCAGTGTTATGTAGGCGATAATGTGGTGATAAAAGACAACACGACTTTGTTTGCAGGATGCCGTGTTTACTCTTTTTGTCAGATTGGAAAGGAGTGCAACCTGCATGCAGGAGTAATTATTGGTGCTGACGGTTTTGGTTTTGCTCCCAATGAACAGAACAATTACAAAAAAGTACCTCAGATAGGAAATGTGATTATTGAAGATCATGTAGAGGTAGGTGCAGGAACCACTATAGATCGTGCCACATTGGGTTCTACCATTATTCGCAAAGGGGTTAAGCTGGATAATTTAATTCAGATAGCACATAATGTAGAGATAGGAGAGAACACCGTAATTGCAGCACAAACAGGAGTTGCAGGTTCCACCAAAATTGGTAAAAACTGTATGATAGGGGGGCAGGTAGGCATTGTTGGGCATTTGAGTATTGCCAATGGGGTGAAGATAGCAGCTCAGTCAGGCATAGGAACGAGTATCACAACAGAGGGCGAGATTGTGCAGGGTTCACCTGCATTCAACATCAGCGACTACAAACGCACCTATGTTGTATTTAAAAAGCTTCCTCAACTGGAAAGAAAAATTAATGAAATTGAAAAAACGCAGGTAAATAAAACTGCTGAATAAGAATGAGTGTTAAACAAGTTACTTTAAAACAAGAAATTACAGTAGAAGGTGCAGGTTTGCATACAGGTGTAAATGCACGCCTTACTTTAAAGCCGGCACCCGAGAATCATGGTTATAAATTCCAACGTACAGATGTAAAAGGACAGCCGGTGATTGATGCCGATGTGGATAATGTGGTGGATACCTCTCGGGGGACTACTCTCAGCGCAAACGGTGTCAAGGTAAGTACTACCGAACATGTGCTTGCTGCTCTGGCAGGAATGGAAATTGACAATGCATTGATTGAAATTGATGGCCCTGAAGTTCCAATTTTGGATGGAAGTTCCTATCAGTTTGTTGATGCCATTTCCAAAGCAGGACTTCGCGAACAGGAAGCTACGCGCACCTATTTCGAAATTAAAGAAAATCTTACCTATGAAGAGCCTGCCCGAAATGTAGAAATGCTTGCTGTTCCTAGCCCTGATTACAGAATCACGGTGATGGTGGATTATAATTCGCCTGTGCTGGGAACTCAACATGCACAGATGCATAAAATCACTGAGTTTAAAAGTGAAATTGCTAAGTGCAGAACATTTGTATTTCTGCATGAATTGGAAATGCTTCTTAAACATGATTTGATAAAAGGTGGCGATCTCAATAACGCCATCGTTTTTGTTGACAGAGAAGTGCCGCAAAGTAAATTAGACGAACTTGCTACTCTGTTTAAAAAACCTAAAGTGGAAGTAAAACATTTAGGATTTTTGAATAATGTGGAATTGCATTACCAAAATGAACCTGCACGTCATAAGTTGCTTGATATTATTGGTGATTTTGCGTTACTCGGTGTTCACCTGAAAGGACATATTCTTGCAGCCAGGCCCGGACATGCTGCCAATGTAGCATTCGCAAAACAGTTTAAGGAAGTAATACGCAAAGATAAAACCAGAGTTCGCGCTCCACAGATAGATCCCAATAAACCACCTTTGTTCGACATCAACCGAATTGAATCTTTCCTTCCACATCGTTTCCCGTTTTTGATGATTGATAAAATCACTGAACTGTCTGAAACCGGTGTTGTGGGTGTAAAAAATGTTACTGCAAGTGAGTGGTATTTTCAGGGACATTTCCCCGGAAATCCTGTAATGCCCGGAGTGTTGCTTATTGAAGCAATGGCACAAACAGGAGGTATTCTGGTGTTGAATACCGTTCCTGATCCAAGTAATTACTGGACATATTTCCTGAAAATAGAAACTGCAAGATTTAAGCAGATGGTGAAACCAGGAGATACAGTTGTATTTAAGTTAGAATTAATATCACCAATAAGAAGAGGCTTATGTCACATGGGTGGTCAGGCTTTCGTAGGTGACAAAGTAGTGATGGAAGCAGAAATGATGGCGCAAATAGTTAAAAAAGGATGATATCACCACTGGCTGTAATTGACCCTAAGGCACGCATAGGCAATAACGTAACCATCGAACCATTTACCATGGTTTATGGCGATGTGGAAATTGGTGACGGAACATGGATTGCATCCAACGTTACCATTTATGATGGTGCGCGAATAGGCAAAAATTGCCGGATATTTCCAGGAGCAGTAATTTCTGCCATTCCTCAGGATTTGAAATACAAAGGAGAAAAAACTACAGCTGAAATAGGGGATAACACTACCATTCGTGAGTTTGTAACCATGAATAAGGGGACTTCAGATAAAATGAAAACGGTAATCGGAAGTAACTGTCTGGTGATGGCTTATGCACATATTGCTCACGACTGTATTTTAGGAAGCCATATAATTATGGCAAATAATGCAACTCTTGCAGGGCATGTTCAGATTGATGACTGGGCAATTTTGGAAGGATTGGTTGCAGTACAACAGTTTATTCATATAGGTGCACATAGTTTTATTGCGGGCAGTTCGTTAGTGAGAAAAAATGTTCCTCCTTATGCCAAAGCTGCGCGTGAACCATTGTCGTATATTGGTGTTAACAGTGTTGGTTTGAAGAGAAGAGGTTTCAGCAATGAGGATATAAATACCATACAGGATATTTACCGCATTCTTTTTGTTCAGAATAACAACATGAAAAAAGCAATTGCTGAAATTGAATCCGAAATACCGGAAGGCCGCTACAAGTCAGAAATACTTCAGTTTATTGAACAATCGCCCAAAGGATTAATGAGAGGATTTACTCCTTCTGAGGGTGAAGATGAGTAAATAAAATTCAGGAGCAACCTATAGTGGTTACCATTGATATAGATAAGATTGGAAAAAAATTCAGAAACGAATGGATTTTTAAGAATCTGTCATTACAATTAAAAACCGGTGATGTCTTAGGTATAACAGGCAGCAATGGTTCCGGAAAATCCACATTATTACAGGTATTGTCAGGGTTTATGTCGGTGAGTACGGGGTCAATATCCTATAACTATCATCAAAAGCATGTTCAACCTGATGCTGTGTATGAACTGGTATCACTGGCATCACCCTATCTGGTTCTGGTTGAAGATTATACCTTGCGCGAAATGTTGAAGTTTTATTTCAGGTTTAAAAAAATTGCAAGAGGTATAACTGTTGACGATCTTCTTGAAGAATCACTTTTGAAGAAGCATGCCGACAAGCAATTGAAGGATTTTTCGTCAGGGATGAAACAAAAAGTAAAACTATTGCTTGCCATAACTTCAGATACACCTATCCTGCTCCTTGATGAACCTTGTACCAATCTTGACAGCCATGTGATAGAATGGTATCAGAAATATCTTCGGAAATTTTCTTCAGACAGGTTGATTATTGTATGTTCCAACCAGGTGAAAGAAGAACTTTTTATGTGTAATAAGTTTCTTTCTATAGAAGATTTTAAAAAATAGGCCGGAAAATTCCATGTAGCTTATTTTTCTTTCAATAAAATTTAAGGAGTTTTTTATTTCTTAATTGTTGTTTTTCACTCTGAAAACTCAGTTTTTGTCAGTGCAAAACTGCAGCAACTTCATTCAAAACCTTACAAGTATAACAGTTAGTCTGTTTTGTACACTTTTTGCTTTTGGGGGATGATATTTTGCATTCATAATAAAGGAAGATTATGATGAACAACGACCCAGTAATTACTTATGACCACACTCAGGAAGAGAAGTCTTTAAAAGCTAAATATTTCAGAAAATCATTATTTGGCAAGCATCAGCCCATGCTGATGTTTTTTGCAGAAGAACTGCTGATACTTGGCTTTATGGCTTATCTGGTTTATCTGGTGTTTGTATAAATAAAACTGTCCGGTTGATTTTTGTAGTGTATTGACTGCACATTAAAATCAATTAATAGTAATTATTGCTGAAATGATTTCATTTCAGCAATAATAAACGATAATTTAATTGAAGCAAAAAAAGATGAATGTATTCATTCATCTTTTTTGCTTTTAAGTGTTCATATATAAACACCCCTTACAAACAAACATTAAAAATAATCAGTTTGCAGAATATTTATTTATGTGGTTTAACTGATGAATGTTCAGCTAAAAGCGTCCTTATGTATAAAAGACTGAAATTCCTCTCTCAAGTCTTTGAAAATTTTCTCATAAGAAATGAGTTTTTCTCTTTCATTTTGATGCATACCGGCAAGATTCAGTACCGGTTTTGAACTGTGAGCTTCAATTTTATTTTCATGTTGTTTAAAATCATGCCTCATAATATCCAGCACATCTTTTTGCAGAATAAACTGATTTTGGAAATGCTCCACATGCGGCATGTTGTACTGATTACTCTCATCCTGAAGAGTTTTCGAAAGTGTTTCTTTCATTCGTTCAATCTCCGAACGATAGAAATTAATCTTTGCCTGCCACTCTTTATGCTCGGCAAGCATGTCTTGCAATTGCTCAATAGTATGCATGGTATGAAGAATTTAAATTAAACATCGGAAGATTGGTCGTGTTGTGGAGCCGAACATCTGTCACCCGACATTTAAGGTGAAAGTTCAACTCTTGCCTGAGCTTTAATAAATATAACAACAATGTATATTTACTCATCCGGCTATAAATTATAAATGTTTCCGAAAGATAGGGAATATTTTAATAGTTCGGAATGATTGTTGAAAAATTTACATAGTTATCACTTTTAAAAAGGGTTGGCCATGAATAACGACAATTATTCTGTTTGCATATTGGTATTTATGATTCGGGTTAAATGTTTTCTTAGATAGTCAATCAGTATTTAGAAGATAATGGTATTGACATTACAACTATAATTGGTGGCCTTTTGTAGTCATTCTTATCATAAAAATCCAGGGAATGCGATGAATCTGTCATTGCTATTGATGTTGTTATTCAGAGGGTTTCTCATAATTATCGAGGAGGACAGAAGAAATTAGTAGCAACCTTCCTTTATTTTCTTACATGCGTTACGATTAAGGTTTTTTAAGCAGAAATCTGATAAGTTCGGATGGCAAATTGCAAATCAACTGTAAAAAATATTTAAACAGTATGAAAAGATTTGCAGAAATTAGTTTAATGATCTTATGTGTGCTTGGAATATTCAAAGCCACATGTGTAAATGCCCAAAGTAATATTGCCGAAAGAAAGTACAGGGTAATAGCTTATAAACAAGGAGCGAATGAAATTACCAGTATGAGCAATGAGGCAACTGTAACGCCTAATATGGCTATTTATGTTCCAAACACATTTACGCCTAATGGTGATGGAATGAATGAAACTTTTGGAGCTTATAGTGAAGGTGTAAAGGATTTTACCATGCAGGTATATAATCGCTGGGGACAGTTAATATTTGAATCTTCAGATATAAATGAGCAGTGGGATGGCAAATTCAGGGGTGAACTTGCTCCACAGGGAAGTTATGTTTATAAGATTCAGGCCAAAGCCATTAATGGCAGAATTCTTACTAAGAAGGGTACTGTAAATCTGGTAATGTAATTAGGAATAAGAATAATTATAAACAGACTAAATAAACAGATCGTGACTATAATGTTACTGACATATCTGGTGGAACGTTTTGACAAAAACGGGCATGTTAAAACCAGAATTAATAAACTGAAAACAAAAATAGCAATGCTTAATTTTTGATAAGGATATATTTGCTACTTTAGGGCAATATATTCTTAGAGCAAAATGCGAACAGAATTTTCAAAGGCCTGTTTAATCTTATTATCATGTGTATTTTCACTATCAGCTTTCGGCCAGGAAGGTTCGGTTGCTGATTTAACAACACCTGATAAAAAATGGACTGTTTCCCTGACTGCCGGAGCAAGTCTCCCACTTGGCGATTTTGCCGATAAAAATACTGACAGCTATAAATTGGGATTGGCAAAGACAGGCTTAAGCACCCGATTGAAAGGTAGTTACAGAATAAACAGAGCTTTTTTTACCGAAATTAATTTGTTGTGGTTTTATAACCCTTGTGATCCAAACGGACTTTTAGATGACATAACCGATAACAATCCTCCGGGACCACAATATAAAGTTACTACATACCCCTGGCAGGTTACAGGTGTTACTGCAGGTATAGGTACATCCTTCGACATGAATGAGAAGACATTATTTAACTTAAAAGGTATGTTGGGTGTTGTTGGAGGCAAATATTCTAAAAGAGTTTATCAGAGTTATGATGGCAATAAGACATTGAGTTTGACAGAAGATGCAGAAACCACTTACTCAGTGGCCATCAATCTTGGTTTTGAGCTACAATATTCTTTAACAAATCATTTCGGAATTACTTTCGGAGGAGATTATTTTAATACTGAGTTCAAGTATAATGATGTTACGCTTGAAGATTCAAATAACAATAAAATGGCTCTTGAACCTTATACACAACCTGTTTCAGTATTCCAATTTTCAGCCGGAATTTTCGCCAAATTTTAATGGGCGAAAGTGTTCGTTTTTTGGGTGAAAGGCTAAAAAACGAAGGTGAAAGTATGGTTATTAACAACTGTTAATAACCTAAATCATTAAAAATCAATAGGGTATATAGCGACCCTAAAAAAACCTGTTGCAGGGTTAAAATTCGCTCTATATTTGGCCGCGAAAAGCAGTCAACCGAGAATTTTATTTAGTGAAAAAATGCACGAAAAAACGAAGAGTTTATCGTGAGTGGGAATGTATTGTCTAATAATTAATAATTAAATATCATGGTTAAACCATTAATCAAATCACTTCGACTAACAATGATAGCGTTGTTAGTGTTAGTTCCGGCTTTATTATCAGCACAGAACTACCTTCCTAAATCCTATTATACATTTGAAGGATCGAAGCCCATGAAAGATTCTATGAACCATTTCGATTTGGATCCCAGTTACTACCGATCCGGATATACCATCAACAGCAACCCGGCAGGTGTTGGTGTTAAAAACTACATGACGCTGGATTCAAATTCAACGATAATTAGAGGCGGTACACTTGCAATAGATTCAGCTGTAACTTTTGAATTTCTGTTTAAACCTGGATTTTATTTTGGTACAACAGTTTTTGCCAAAAGAATGGATGGAGCCATTGAATTACGTTTCAGTTACCCAACCATCAATTTTATGACCAATGTTACTACAAGCACAGGGGCAGGAGTGTATGATGATTTTGAAATTGAGTTAAATGGTATTGGTCGCAAGAATTATGGATATTATGTTGATGGCAACTGGCATCATATTGTTTTCAAGTACAACGCAAAATCAGGGATAAAAGAAGTTTGGATTGACGGACAGCTTCCCGCAGGATTTTCAAAGACGATACAGGGAGGAAGTTTTGCCAAAAGTGGTAATCTGGAATATATGGTTAACTCCCAGTCTAATTATTATAAGTATCAGGGAGGGATTGATGAGTTTGCTGTATATTACAATTCTTTAGGTGGAAATTCTATTTATTCCCATTATTTGAATTTTATGGCAGGTCAGCATTATTCATTTGCCAATCCAACAGTAACAGCACCGACACCTTCACCTGTTAGTGCAGGAATAAACATAAACGATTATGCTCCCGGTCATCCTTCACCGTCTCTTACGCCCATTGATCAATTAAAGAATTTCCCTGTACCTCGTTTTAAACCGGGACATTCTCTTTTCCCGAATAATCCATTTGTTGGATATTATTACTTATCAGGCTATCAGACTTACGAGTCATCTACTTCTGCGGCTATTGCCAATAGTGTGACTTTACAAACAGACTTTGCGAAGAATTTTAATTATACTATCATGGCAGCTGAGAATACCGGAGCCTATAGTGATTATAATAACAGTTCTACTTTTTCATATGCATGGATTAACCTTGCTAATCAATATCCACAATATAAAGTATCCGCATTATCTTATTGGCCGCAATTACGCCCATCTGATGCCGGATATAAAAGCAATACTTCGTATGCTACCTGTCAGTGTTTACCGGATAAGTATTATTTGCGTAACAGTTCAGGACAATACCTGAATCCCAATGGTGGAACAAGCTCAACCAAGTATCTAAGTCCGGCTGGAGCACCTGACTCATTGATATTGGATGGACAAACTCAAAAGTTTTATTTGCAAAAACTATTGGCAAAACTTACACGTTCGCTAGATTATGTATTTGACAATGGAGAAGTAGTACCATTTTTGTACTATACTAATGTAATGACAAGTGACCCTAATGTGGTTTCAGATAAAAACTCCAGTGGTTTGGACTGGTTTACTTACGAAGGAAGAAGAGCAGCTACTAAAATCAAAGCTTATCGTGATCAGTTCATGGGCTTAAGTGGATTATCAAACACAAAGTTTGCATACTATCAACTTGACGGACAACCTACATGGAATTTGAAATGGTCAGAAGTAAGAAGTGTGAATACGATGATGAATGGATCGAGTTATGCAACAGGGGATATTTATATGCGCTGGCCTTACAACTGGCGTTATTGGTCAGGAGCATGGAAAGGATGGCAGTGGGTTGTAGAGTCGAGAAGAGAACAGTTATTGTCTGGTGATAAGTATTTTTCACCTGCTGTGTCACCGGGTTGGGATAACGATGAAACGCAAAACGTACGCCCTGCACAGTGGTTAGGATTCTTGAAGGCAGTGGGCATGACAGGTGCAGAATTTTTTACAACGGGTTATTTCGTTACATCTACTCCATATCAGAATCCTAAGAATTACATCTGGCAAATGGTTATACCTCCGTATGCGCAGGCTGTAACTTCAAGATATGAAGATTTATTCCGTAATGGTTATCTGATGGAGGGTGATGTGCCTAATGATCCGACCAATCCTACATTTAATGCATATTCGTTCCGTACAGGTGATCCAAGAAAGTTAGTAGTAGTACGTAAACACAATTCACAAAACAAGTATGCTATAACAGGAAGTGTTCAGCCCATGTCTAATATGACGGGCGCTGTTGAAGATGAAAGTAATACTACTATTAAGTTAGATGGCAACTGGGTGAAATTTAAAGTTAGACGTCAGGGAAGTACTTACATTTACGATAACACAAATACATCGGCTCCTGTATTTTATCAATTGGATGGATGGCATGAAAATACCTATCCCTATTATTGGTCAAAAGATTTCAAAACAGAAGCAGAGTTGTTTGATAATACCAACAGCAATGTATATCTTAAAACAACCAGACCTTCAGGTGCCGCTTCAGGTGACTTTACCAATTTCACTACCTGTGTTGGGTTTAATGCTGTGAGTGATCTTACATATAATTTTCAACCAAGATCAACAACTAACTATACTTATTATGTGTGGGTTCGTGCCCGTTCAAAGAATGCACAAACTACAGGAATGACTATATCTTTAGATGGCGCTAACAGTAAACAGATTGGATGTATAACTGATACAAACTGGGTATGGTATCGTTATAATGTTGCGAATAGTCAGCCAATATCATTTTCAGGTGTATCGTCATTAAATGATCATGTACTGAAAATTACACCAACCAATACCAATCTTGAAATAGATCAAATTCATCTAACAACAAATAGTGGTGCTATATACTCTACACCGGCACCTTGTACGTCAGGTGTAATTGTGCCAACAATTAGCGCAAGCGGTCCATTGGCGTTTTGTGCAGGAGGAAATGTTAAGCTTACTGCAAGTGCGGGCAATTCTTACTTATGGAGTAATGGCGCAACAACACAGGCAATTACCGTAACTACTTCAGGAACATATTCTGTTACAGTTAATACATCAACAGGATCAGGAACATCAGCACCTGTTACTGTAACAGTAAATTCATTGCCAACTGCTACAATTTCTGCAAATGGTCCTACAACCTTTGCACAGGGAGGCAGTGTAACACTTACATCATCCAGTGCTGGATCAGGAGGATCTTACCTCTGGAGTAACGGGTCAACTTCACAGTCAATTGTTGTAACTACGGGAGGAAATTATACAGTAATCGTTACCAATTCAAACGGATGTTCAGCTACATCATCGGCAATGACAGTGACTGTTACAACCACAGTACCAACTCCAAAAATTACGGCAAGCGGGCCTACAACTTTTTGTCAGGGAGGTAGCGTAACTCTTACATGCAGTGCTGCAAACTCTTACTTGTGGAATACAGGAGCAACAACTCAGTCAATTACTGTTACTACTGCAGGAATGTATAGTTGTACAATTACAACAGCATCAGGTTCTGCAACATCTCCTCCTGTAAACGTAATAGTAACCGCAACTACACCGGCTTCAATTTCTGCTTCAGGAAGTACTACTTTCTGCCAGGGAGGTGCTGTAAATTTAACAGCAAGTGCAGGTTCATCATATTTGTGGTCAACAGGAGCTACTACACAGGCAATTACAGCTACTACAGGCGGAACATATACAGTTACAGTAACCAGCAGTGGATGTGCTGCCACAGCTTCTAAAAGTGTGACAGTTTATTCTTTACCTGTTGCTACCATAACAGCAAGTGGTTCAACCAATTTAACGCAAGGCGGCAGTGTAACATTAACAGCTAGTACCGGTTCATCTTACCTTTGGTCAACAGGAGCTACAACCAAATCAATCACTGTGACATCAGCAGGCAGTTATGTAGTAACAGTTACCAATAGTAACGGTTGCAGCAAAACATCAGCACCTACTGTTGTAACAGTAAGCAACGGATCATTTGTTCCAACAATTACAGTGAGTGGTAATTTATCTTTCTGTAGTGGAGGAAAAGTAGTTCTTACTGCTACTAAAGGTGCGTCTTATTTATGGAGTAATGGATCAACCAAACGTAAAATAACAGTGAGCTCAGCAGGAACCTACTCTGTTACTGTAACACAACTGAATACAGGAATTGTAGGTACATCAGCTCCTGTTGTTGTAACAGTATTACCTGCTCCAACGGCAACAATATCTGCCAGCGGTTCTACAACTATTTGTCAGGGATCAACTGTTAATCTTACATCAAGTTCGGGAAGTTCATATTTATGGAATACAGGAGCAACTTCACGTACAATTAGTGTAGGCACTGCCGGAAGCTATTCAGTTACGGTAACCGGAAGCAATGGATGTACTGCCACTTCTGCTGCAACAGCAGTGACGGTAAATAATTGTGGCGGTGGTTCAAATTGCCCGATACCAACAAATCCTCACACAGTCAATATTACAGGAAGTTCTGCTGAATTAAGATGGGATTATGTTGGAGCTCAGAATTATTATTTCAAAGTGGAAAACATGAATAATGGAAGTGTTTATACATCCAGTGCATTAAGTAGTGGAGTTACTTCAATAACTGTTGGAACTACTCCCAATACAACATATCGCTGGTATGTGAGATCAGGTTGTAGCGGAGGAACTTATTCTGCATGGACCAGTTATGTTCAATTTACAACACCATCAGCACGTTTTGGTGAAGGAAGTAATACAGAAGGAATCATTTCTACAGAAATATCCATATTCCCGAATCCGGCAACCACTTATGTTGAATTCTTGCTTCATTCAAAGACAAAAACATCGGCAGTAGCAGTCTTATATGATTTGACAGGACGCGAAGTTTATAAGCAAAGTTTCCAGATAAATGAAGGAGAGAATACCAATACTATTTCAGTTGAAAATTTTGCAAGAGGTACGTATCTCTTGAAGATTGAAACAGATGGTAATGTGAAAATGGCTAAGATTCAGATACAATAATTTATTTAGTTGTCGCAATTTTTTCGGAGCCGCTACGCTTTAAGCGTAGCGGCTCTTTTATTTCATCAACTATTAATCAGTCTCATATTCAATGGTTCCTTATATTTGCAGGCAATGAAAAGAATAACCATAATTTTATTGTTTTTCTCCTTGATTTATTCAATGCGAGCTAAGGCTCAGGAAACAGTCATTGACGAAAACGCCAAAGGTTATTATAGCCAGATATTGGGTTATAACGTCCAGAATATTTTTAACTATCAGGTTTTTAATCTGATTGATAGCTGGCTGAACACGCCTTATAAATATGGGGGAAAAGATGAGAACGGTATAGATTGTTCAGGGTTTATAAATACGATTATTCGCACATTTACAGGAGCTAATTTGGGTTGCAATTCATACGATATGTATCACAAACTTCCTCATGTAAATTTTTCGAACCTTAAAGCAGGAGACTTGGTTTTTTTCAGAACAAGAGGGAAAAGAGTTTCACATGTTGGGATGTATTTAGGTCAGGATAAATTTGTGCACTCCAGTACATCAAATGGTGTAATTGTCAGCGACATTAACCAGGCGTATTACAAGAAACGCTTTGTAAAAGGTGGAAGGCTGAACCTCAATAGTGCAGGAAGTACAGCCAACCACTAAGTTAAGTTTGCTTTTATTCTGCTTCCATAAATGGATAGCGATAATCTGTTGCCGGCACAAAAGTTTCCTTTATTGTGCGTGGTGATACCCAGCGAAGCAAATTAATCATTGCGCCAGCTTTGTCATTCGTACCTGAACCTCTTGCACCACCAAATGGCTGTTGTCCTACTACAGCTCCTGTACATTTATCATTGATGTAGAAGTTTCCTGCTGAATGAGTCAGTGCTTTTGTTGCAATATCAATAGCATATCTGTCACGTGCAATCACTGCACCTGTTAAGGCATATTCACTTGTTGTATCAACTAAATGAAGCGTTTCTTCGAACCGTTCATCATCATAAACATACATGGTCAATACCGGGCCGAAGATTTCTTCGCACATAGTTGTGTATGCAGGGTTGGTAGTCAGCAAAATAGTTGGTTCAACAAAATATCCCTTACTCTTATCGTATTTACCTCCCACTAAAATTTCAACTTCAGAGCTTTTCTTTGCATTTTCAATATACCCTGAAATTTTATCGAATGATTTTTCATCAATAACGGCATTGATAAAATTTCTGAAATCTTCCACCGGTCCCATCTTCATGCTTTTCACTTCTGCTATCAACTTTTCTTTTACCTGTGGAAATAATGATTTGGGAATATATGTGCGCGATGCTGCGCTGCATTTCTGACCCTGATATTCAAATGCACCTCTTGCCAGTGCTGTCACCAAAACATCTACATCGGCACTGGGATGCGCAATGATAAAATCTTTACCTCCGGTTTCGCCAACAATACGTGGATAGGATTTATACTTTGGCATATTTTCACCAATGGTTTTCCATATTCCTTTAAACACTTCCGTAGAACCAGTGAAGTGAATACCTGCAAAATCAGGATGACTAAAAATAACATCACCTGCTTCAGGTCCAGAAACGTAAACCAGATTAATTACACCATCAGGCAGTCCGGCTTCCATCAATAATTCCATGATGAGATGTGCTGCATAAATTTGTGTATTTGCAGGTTTCCATACTACAGTGTTTCCCATCATTGCCGGTGCCGTAGGAAGGTTGCCGGAGATAGCTGTGAAATTGAAAGGAGTAAGAGCAAAAACAAATCCTTCCAGTGGACGCTGTTCGGTTCTGTTCCAAACGCCTTTGCCCACTACCGGAGGTTGCTGAGTGTATATTTCTCGCATATATTGTACATTGAAGCGGAGAAAATCAATTAACTCACATGCCGAATCAATTTCTGCCTGATAAGCATTTTTAGATTGTCCAAGCATGGTAGCTGCATTCATTTTATAACGATAGGGTCCTGCTAATAAATCTGCAGCTTTTAAAAAAATGGAAGCTCGTTGTTCCCAATCCATAGCAGCCCACTTGTGTCGTGCTGCAAGAGCTGCATCTATGGCTTGTTTTACATGTTCCTTTGTGCCTTTATGAAAAACCCCAAGGGTGTGTTTATGATCATGCGGAGGATGCAAAGTTGCTGTCTTGCCCGTACGCACTGCTTTGCCATTTATATACATAGGGATATCTGCCTGCACTGAACGTGCCTGTGCGATTGCTTCTTTTAGTAATTTTCGTTCTGCACTTCCGGGTGCATAATTTAAAACCGGTTCATTGGTTGCCGGTGGAATATTGAATATTGCATTTGACATAGTAAAACTTTTTCTGATTGATTTTGCAAAAATAACTATTATTATACTGCTGCATAGTGATACGTATCACAATAGTAGCATTACAATAACATGTTAAGCATATATTTGTTTTCAGCAGCTTAAGAAGAAAAAAATCAATATTCCTTTAAAATATCGAGAATTTCTGCACGTGTTTTAGCAGCTGATTCCAAAAGATTAGTTACATCTTCACCAATCAAATTCGAATCACCGTTTTTTCCTTTTTCTTCCACTGTTCGGCAGGCTGATTCCAACAATTTGGCACCAATATTTGCAGAACTGCCTTTGAGCTTATGAGCAGATTTATAGAGGTTTTCCAAATCACCGGCATTATGATAGGCAGAAATGTCTTGTTTCAAACGGTCGAGTTGCTTTATATACAGGTCAAGAATATTTTTCAGAAATTCATTGTCGTTTTCAGGAGCAAGGTCTTTAAGTCTGTTGATGACTATTCTGTCAACGGCAGGTTCATTTAAAGTCTGAGATTTTTTGGTATTGATTTCAGCACCCCATTTTTCAATCAGAGCCTGAACAGTTTCGATTCGAATGGGTTTGGTTGTATAATCATTCATTCCTGCATCCACACATTTTTTCTTATCATCATCCATTGCAAATGCAGTCATTGCAATAATAATGATGTTGGAGTTGGCAGGTGATTTTCTTAACTCAATTGTAGTTTCAAGTCCATCTTTTTCAGGCATCTGTACGTCCATAAAAATCAAATCATAAGCTGTGGACGCTACTTGTGTTAATACTTTATTACCGTTTTCAGCCACATCGGGTTTGTATCCTAATTTTTCAAGTACCGTAACTGTGAGCATCTGATTCACAGGATTGTCTTCTGCGATAAGAACTCTTAATGGAAATCTTGTTGCAAGTGCTGTGTCAAATGTCGGTTCCTCACTTTCTGTAGTACTGTATCTCTGTGAACTTTCAATAAATGATTTGATAAGTACGGTGGATATTTTAATAGCATCAACACCTGCCGGAAGTACAGCTTCAAAAAGTTTATTTCCGTAAATAACATCACCCGATGAAAACCTCGCATTGAAGGCAAACATTGGTATGCCTGACTGACGAATCAATTCTTTCAACTCTTCGGCAAAGAGCAGATAGTCCGGCATTTGAGCATCCAAAATAAGTGCATCATAAAAAGTAGTGTCAGTTAATTCGGCTTTTGCTGATTCAAGTGTACTTACGGTATGATGTACAATGTTCCAGTCATTAAACAAATCGCTGAGGTGTAAATCAAAATCGGTACTTACAGAGAAAATAAGTGCTTTTTTACCTCTCAAAATACGAAGATTGGTTTTGAGATTTCTTGATGCAGCAACGGGAGCAGCTTTAGTTTTGATAGTGAAATAAAATTCTGATCCGCTTCCGGGAGTGCTTTCCACATCAATTACCCCTCCCATAAGTGAAACCAGTTTGGCACTGATGGTAAGACCCAAACCTGTTCCGCCATATTTTCTATAAGTAGAAACATCTGCCTGCTGAAATGATTTGAATAGCCTTTGTCTTTGCTCTTCGCTAATACCTGCACCGGTATCTTTTACAGAAAATCTTATCTCCAGATTATCATCCTTTGCCGGAACAAGTTGTGCATTCATTAAAATATGTCCACGCTCAGTAAACTTAATAGCATTACCTACCAGATTTACAAGAACCTGCTTCAATCTCATGCTGTCACCCATTACAAAAGCGGGTATAGTTTCGTCAATGTTGTAAAACAATTCCAGCTTTTTGCCTAATGCGCGATAATAAAGTAAATCGAAAGTTTCTTCAATGACTCTTCTCAACTCAAAAGGCTCATTCTCCAGTTCCATCTTGTCAGATTCAATTTTGGAGAAATCGAGTACGTCATTGATAATGTTCAGCATGTTTTCACTGCTGAGTTGAAGTGTGCTTACATATTCTCTTTGCTTATCTTGTAGAGAAGTCATACGCAATAATTCCAGCATTCCTACAATACCATTGAGAGGAGTACGAATTTCATGACTCATGGTGGCAAGGAACTGTGATTTTGCAGCGGTTGCATTTTCGGCAATCTCGCGGGCGTTCAGCAATTCTTTTTCATAAGCAGTTCGTTGTGTAATATCTCTGCCGAATAAAGAAATGCCGGTGATAATCTGATTGTCTGCATAAACAGGGTTTAAAGAAAACTCAATGGTTATATTTTTTCCTGCAATTTCAAAATTCCTGATAAAGACAGGTTTTTTTCCTCTCATGGCTTGCTGATGATAATCGTTCCACGAGCTGATTTCATCTGCGGGTATAACGGTGCGGTAATTATCTCCGGGCTTAAGTGTTTTTCCACTCAATAGTTTGTAAAAATTGACACCTGCAGTATTGATAACTGTTACAACATGATTCATATCCAAAGACAAAATCAGGTCATTGGTATTTTCAATAACAGATGAAACGTTTGCTCTTGCAAGAGAAAGTTCTTTTTGCAATCGGATGGAATCTGAAATATCTTCAGCAAATATTTTTACTGTTTGCGAGCCATTGCTGCTGAACAAAGATTTAAGAAACTTAATTTCACCTGACCGGTGAATGAAACGTACAGTGTCATCAGCTTTTTTAACATTGCGGCATTGCTGTAAAAGATTTTTCCATTTGACACTGTCGGCAGGGTGTACGATTTGCTGAATGTCAATTTGTGCCAATTCCGTTTCGGAGTAGCCAATGAGATTTAAGAAGGAGGGACTGAATGAAACCAGTTCGTTGTTTTCTGCAATCACCAACTGACTCCAGTTTTCAGCAGGCAAGTTTGATTCTATGGTGTCAGCATTCTGTACAGAAATATTTTTGACCAACATCCAGAAAAAAGCTTTTTCACCTTCAAAATCTCCATTGAAAATTTCAAAAACGAATGGGTCACTTTCATTTATTTTAAACTGAGTATAGTCATTTACAACCTTATTGTCATGTAAAAATTTCTGAAAATAATCTTTGAGTACATCCAGATCAACAGTAATAAAATCTTCTGCATCGTGACTTGAAGCGAGTAACCTGCCTTTTGTATCTGTGATGAAGTAGTTGCCCGGTATAAAAGAGTTTTCCTTTTTAGGCTGCAACTGATCGGTGGTTGTAAAACCGGCAATAATAATTTTTTCCTCAGGAGGAGAAATTAATGTAAGTGCCAGTTCAGTTTGCTGATATGTTTTTACATGAACAGAATTAAAATTTTCAGCAGTAGCCAGTCGCAACAGTTCAGCATCACTGTAGTCATCAAGTGAAAACAGTGTTCGCAGTGTAGGTGACTTTTGATTCTTTAGGTTCAGAAGTGATTCGGCAGCAATGTTGTAATCACTTAATTTGAAATCTGTTTTACTGAATATTGCAAGTGCACCCGGAGTATTCTGAAAAATCTTCTGCAGATACTTTTCTTTCTTGCCCTCTGCATCTTTATTTTTTATTCTAAACCATTGCATCATGAAACTGAACAGCATTCCTAACACAACACTGAAGAACATGATAACAGGTTTTGTAATTCCCGCATTACCTGCAATGAGAATATATTCCAGAGCACCCAGAACCAAAACATTGTACAGCAGCAAATAAATGACATTGGTGATATGCAGGTTAGAAAACAAAATAACTGCGATTAGGAAGAATGCAATGTAAACTCCCGGTTGATTTTTGAATAAGAAAAACAACAAATGAATTGTAAGCACTAAAAACATACCAGCTGCCATTTCAGATAAATATTTTGATGACAGTGGCACGAAAAAGGTTATAGCAAGAAGCGCCAATGGAATGACAGCTAACCACGAAAATGGCAACCATACTGTGACTGATGAACTTGTCAGAAAGAATCCTGCAAACAGATACACTATTCCGAGTAATGCAAATAGTATTCGGAAATAGGTGAGATCGGTAGTAGAATTACCGTTCTGTTTCAACAAATTAAATTGGGTGGATGCCATTTTTATCTGATACGCAAAAATAAGGCTTTGGTTATCCGTTTCAGAATGATTTTTAAGTTTTTTGCGATGAAGATTTTGGTAAGTAAAAAAGCATTGCAAGAAATATCGGATTTAATCTGACGAGAGGTTACCTTTGTTGAAATTTTTCAATATTTGTGAGCATGAAAGTTGTTGGAATTATGTCAGGTACATCACTGGATGGTGTGGATTTGGCTTTAGTTGAGTTCGAGGGCGTTCAAACAATTTCATTTCAAATATTGGCAGCGGAAACAGTTCCATATCCTGATGTATGGAGCAAGAGACTGAAAACATGCAACGGTTTGAGTGCCGAAGAGTTTTTAAAACTACATAATGAGTATGGAAATTATCTAGGCGACTTGTGTAAGGTTTTTATAAAAAAGAATAATTCCGAAGCAGAAGTCATAGCATCTCACGGGCATACCATATTTCACCAACCGGACAACAGATTTACTTTTCAGTTGGGCAGCGGTGCTTGTATTGCTGCAACAACAGGAGTCACAACAGTCAGCGATTTCCGTAGTCTTGATGTAGCTTTGGGTGGGCAAGGTGCACCGTTGGTTCCGATTGGCGACCGACTCTTGTTTGGTGAATATGATTATTGTCTTAACCTTGGAGGTTTTGGCAATATTTCTTTCGAAAAAACGGGTGAACGAATTGCATTTGACTGTTGTCCTGTAAATATGATTTTGAATTTGCTGGCTAACGAAAGAGGGTTTGATTTTGATAAGAATGGAAATCTTTCAGCAAGCGGAAGTTTTAATCAGGAATTGTTTGATAACCTGAACAGAATTAAATTTTATCATCAATCTTACCCCAAATCATTGGGTGCAGAATGGTTTAAGTCAGAGTTTTTGCCATTAATTGAACAAAGTAAAATTACTTTGGAGGATAAGTTGCATACCCTCTGTCATCATATAGCTTATCAGGTAAGTAAGTGTTTGCTCCTGAAACATACAGATCATTCAAAAATGCTGGTAACAGGTGGTGGTGCAAGGAACACATTTCTGCAGCAATTGATGAAGCAATATTGCTCTGTTCAAATCATTATACCCGAAGAAAGAATAGTTGATTTTAAAGAAGCACTGATTTTTGCTTTTCTAGGATATCTCCGAATAGCTGAAATGCCGAATTCGCTCAGTTCAGTCACCGGAGCAGCATCTAATTCAACAGGAGGGTCTGTTTTTGTGATGAAGTAAAATTTACTTTTTAGTTTTCATCATCAAAGTGAAAGAAGTTGTCGTCTATTTTGTCGTCATCTTCTTTAAAAAGTTTGTTTTTCCAGTTACGTTCATTTTTATGACTTGCCATTTTATGTTTTTTGGCAATGTTGTCATTGTAATCATGCCAGGTATTGCGTTCCTGTTTTTTATTTTCAAATCGCTGATTTCTCATGTCAGTGAAATTAATTATGAAATACAGCAGTTTATACTGTTGTATTTCTGTAAAGGTTTCGGGAAATTCAGTGAAAAGAGAGTCCTGAAAAACAGGATTATTTTAATACTTTCGCGAAAATTTTAGATAGAATTATGCTTGATTTACTGAAGAAGTTTGAAGAAAAACGCCCTGAAATTGTTTTTGAATGGAAAGATGCTGAAACCGAAGCCGAAGGCTGGTTGGTAATAAATAGTATCCGCAATGGCTCTGCAGGAGGAGGTACTCGCATGCGCAAAGGATGTGATAAGCGTGAAGTAGAATCGTTGGCAAAAACTATGGAAGTTAAATTCACTGTATCAGGCCCTGCAATTGGAGGCGCAAAATCCGGTATCAATTTCGACCCTTCTGATCCGCGTAAAGCGCAGGTGCTTGAACGCTGGTTTAAGGCAGTTAAACCACTTTTAAAATCTTACTATGGAACAGGGGGAGATTTGAATGTGGATGAAATACATGATGTAATACCTGTTTGCAACAAACTCGGAATACTTCACCCGCAGGAAGGAACTGCAGTCGGTCATTTTAATGACGGAGAAGAAAATATACATAAACGTATTAAGAATCTTCAGCAGGGAGTGTCGCTTGAACTTAAAGACAGCACTCTGTCACCTGATGTTGGAAGACAGTATAAAGTTGCTGATATGATTACCGGTTTTGGTGTAGCCAATGCAGTAAAATCATATTATCAAATATGGGGAGGCAATGTTTCCGGCAAAAGAGCCATCATTCAGGGTTGGGGCAATGTGGCTGCTGCTGCAGGATTTTACCTCTCACAAATGGGGGTAAAAATTGTAGGAATCATTGACCGTGAAGGTGGTGTTATTAATGAAAGCGGATATTCTTTTGATGAGGTAAAAAATCTGTTTAATACAAGAAAAGGGAATCAGTTACATACATCAGGTATGTTGAGCCGTGATGAAATGAATGCACGTATATGGAACACTGATGCTGAAATTTTTATTCCGGGAGCAGCTTCGCGACTGGTCACGAAAGAACAGATGGAATCACTGATGAAACACCAACTGGAAGTGATTTCATGCGGTGCCAATGTTCCTTTTGCCGATAAAGAAATTTTCTTCGGACCTATAGGTATGTTCTGTGACGAAAAAGTCAGTGTATTACCTGATTTTATTGCTAATTGCGGAATGGCTCGAGTGTTTGCTTATTTGCATAATGCAAATGCTGTTATCAACGATAAATTGATTTTTGAGGATACGGCAAAAACAATTCATGACGCACTGAATGATGTTTACAAATTAAATACTTCACGTACCAAAATTGCTGCTACTGCATTTGAGATTGCATTGAAAAAACTGTTGTAAAAAATGGATAAGTTGCAATGGACATTTCTTGGAAATACAGTTGAAAACTACCTGTGGTTTGCAGGTATTTTTTTAGTGGGATTGATTTTCAAAAATTTAATCTCCAAACTTATTTCTTTCATTTTGTTCAATGTATTACGAAGGTATTTTAAGTCAATAGGTGTTCAGAAACTTGTAGATCTTACGACCAGGCCATTTTCATTCACCATTTTTGTTTTGGTCATTTTTTTTGCTTGCCAGTTCTTACACTTCCCTGAAGAATGGCACCTTGCATCAGGCAAAGAGTTTGGCGTAAGGATGATGTTGGACCGTTTGTTTCTTGTAGTTCTCATATTCTGTATTACCTGGACATTGCTCAGAATTATTGATTATGTTGGTTTGGTGATGAAGGAGCGGGCAAGAATGACAGAATCAAAAATGGATGACCTGTTTGTTCCTTTTATCATCTCAGCCATTAAAGCTTTAATGATAATTTTCAGTTTGTTTTTTGTACTTGGGGCAGTTTTCAAACTGAATGTTGCAAGTATCATTGCAGGTTTGGGAATTGGAGGATTAGCTCTGGCACTTGCTTCCAAAGAAACACTTGAAAATCTGCTAGGATCATTTCTCATTTTTGCGGATAAACCATTTGTAGTTGGTGATTTAATTAAAGCCGACCAACTACATGGCCATATTGAAGAAGTTGGTTTCAGGTCGACAAAAATTCGTACCTTGGAAAAAACACTCATTATTGTACCCAATAAAAAAATGATTGATGCCGAACTTGAAAATCAGACCATAAGAACATTTTATAGGTATAGATTTAATATTGGATTGGTTTATACAACTTCGGCAGATCAACTTCGGAAAATTATGGAGGAGATTAAGGCTGTGCTAGATGAAAATCCTATGATTGATGAAAATCCCAATGTGTTTTTCAGCACTTTCGGAGATAGTGCATTGATAGTTACAATCATTTATTTAGTTCGCACTTCCGACTACAACACCTTTGCCATTACCAAGCAGGATATCAACTTCCGCATTATGGATATTGTTGCTGCTAACGGCAGCGGTTTTGCTTATCCAAGTACGTCCGTATATATTGAAAAGAACCCACAATAAATAAGCTTCTATAAGCATACTTTTTGGCAGGGAGTTGCGTTCTCTTTATCAACACAAAAATGTGTATAAGAGCATCATTTCAACATAAATCAAAACAAGAGGGAATATACTTTTACTTTTTTAAATTTCAGACTGAAATATGAGTGTATTGCTTCAAACAATGCTTGGCGCTGCCGACAGTGCAGCTGCCTTACAACCTGCCGTAAAAACTGAAGAATCCATATCACTTCTCGACATGGTAGTGAAGGGAGGGCCTATCATGATTCCGTTGGCTTTGTTGTCAGTAGCTGCGGTTTATATCTTCTTTGAACGATTTTTTACAATTCGAAAGTCGTCCAACATTGATAAAAATTTTATCAATCAGATAAAAGATTTTGTACATAGCGGTAATGTGGATGCAGCAAAATCATTATGCAAAAACACCAATCATCCTGTGGCACGAATGATTGAAAAAGGACTAATGAGATTAGGTAAACCCATTCGCGATATTGAATCGGCAATAGAAAATGTCGGGAAACTCGAAATTTATAAAATGGAAAAGAACCTTAGTTTTCTGGGGACAATTGCAGGGATAGCTCCCATGTTTGGTTTCCTTGGGACAATTTTTGGTGTGATAAAAATTTTCTATCAGATTTCGCTTGAAAACAGTTTGGAAATTGATACCATTTCCGGTGGACTTTATGTTAAAATGATTACCAGTGCTGCAGGATTGCTGGTAGGTGTGGCAGCCTATGTTGGCTATCATTATCTGATAGCGTTAGTAGATCGTGCAGTGAATAAAATGGAAATAAATGCAGTGGAGTTTATTGACCTTCTGGAAGAACCTGCAAGTAAGTAATGTGGAAAATTTTTAAACCGGCATCTATATGGCACTGAATTTAAGAAGAAGAAATAAAATGACAGGAGAAGTGTTTGTCGGATCACTTAACGACATCATGTTTTTTCTGTTGTTGTTCTTTCTCATCACTTCGACAATGGCCACACCGAATGTTTTGAAATTGTTATTACCGAATGCCAAAACCAGCAAACCTGCTGTCAAGCATCCCATAACCATATCAGTAACTGCAGATTTGCAGTATGCTGTAAACAATGAGGTTGTTTCTTTTGATCAGCTTGAACCTATTATGTTGGCACAACTGCAGGGGCAAGAAGATCCGACAGCTATTCTCAAAGTGGACAAAACTATTGAAGTGCAAAAACTGGTTGACTTGCTGGATATAGGTGCACGGAATAAAATTAAAATGGTACTTGCTACCAATACGATTAAGTAATCATGGAAGCACCTGCAATCAGGCGGAATTCACTTCTCATTTCAATATTATTTCATGCAATAATATTTTTTCTGCTATGGTATTTTGTGATGCACACCAAGATTCCTCCTTTTGGTGGTGGAGGTGGTGCAGAATCAGCCAATATAGGATTTGTGGAATTGTCATCCGGTGATGTCCAGCCCCTTTCTGAAAATGTTTCAGAAAACCCTCAGGTGCAGCCACAGCCACAGCCTGCCGCTGAAGTGAAAGAGCAGAATTACACAACACAGGAAACAGAAGAAACAGCCACTATTGAAAGTAAAGAAAAGAAGAAAGAAGTAAAAAAAGAGATAAAAACAACCACTCAGCCTGTCAAAACTGAAGTTAAAAAAACAGAACCTCTAGTGCCGAAAGTAAATGCGGCAGCACTTTATCCCGGTAAAAAAAATAATTCCACATCGCAAGGTACAGGCAATGTTGCTGCCGGGGATCAGGGTACCCGTGATGGAGATCCTGCTTCATTGTATCAGGGAAAAGGACAAGGTCAGGGAGGAAATGGAAGTGGAGGCGGACAGGGTGATGGTAATGGACCGGGTAAAGGAAGTGGTACAGGTCCGGGATTTTCTTATGATTTGGCAGGACGGGCAGTACGTACACGACCCTCTATATTTGATAACAGCCAGGAAACAGGTAAAGTTGTTGTAGAAATTAAAGTAGATAAATTCGGAAATGTAATTGATGCAATTCCCGGAGCAAGAGGTTCTACCACTACC
The DNA here is from genome assembly GCA_019136655.1 of Bacteroidota bacterium. Lineage (GTDB taxonomy): Bacteria > Bacteroidota > Bacteroidia > AKYH767-A > OLB10 > OLB10. The sequence goes on along the minus strand of JAGVTU010000023.1, from coordinate 21,851 downwards.
AGCAGTAATCTTTACCGTAAGGCAAAAGAAGCAGCAATGAAAGCAAAATTCAGTCAAAGCCCTGCAGGTGTTGAAGAGCAGAGAGGTACAATTACCTTTGTGTTTGTTGTTCAATGACGTATAAAGAAACGCTCGATTATTTGTATTCAATGTTACCGATGTTTCATCGCATTGGTCCGGCTGCTTACAAAAATAATTTAGACAATTCTAAAGCACTGGATACTTTGCTTGGTCATCCGCATAAAGCATTTCCATCTGTGCATATAGCAGGCACCAATGGCAAAGGCTCTGTTTCAAATATGCTTGCTGCAACCTTGCAAACAGCAGGATACCGAACAGGATTATTCACTTCACCACATCTGAAAGATTTTCGTGAGCGCATTCGAGTCAATGGAAAAATGATTTCGAAAGCATACGTTACTGCTTTTGTAACGAAGTATAAAAAACAGTTTAAAGATATTCAGCCATCATTTTTTGAATGGACTACTGCGCTTGCATTTGATTATTTCCGTCATAAAAAAGTAGATATTGCAGTTATCGAAACCGGACTTGGAGGAAGATTAGATTCTACCAACATTATTCATCCTTTGATTTCTGTTATTACCAACATAGGTTGGGACCATACACATTTACTTGGTAATACACTAACTAAGATTGCAAAAGAAAAAGCCGGAATAATAAAATTAAAAACGCCTGTTGTTATTGGTGAATTCAGTGCAGTAACCTCAAAAATATTTAAGGCAGTTGCTAAAAATAAAAAAGCCGATCTTGTATTTGCCGACAGAAAATATCATCCGAAAAAATTAGAAAATAATGCAGCATCATTGCTGGTTGAAGTAAAAAACCATGAAACATCCACCCGCGAAAAGTATAAACTGAGCCTTACCGGAAACTATCAGATAAAAAACGCTGCTACGGTAATTGCAACTGTTAATCAGCTAAGGCAATCAGGCTATGCTATTACAGAAAAGCAACTGAGAAGGGCGTTAAATAATGTTCAAAATCTTACCGGTTTTTCGGGGCGGTGGCAAGTATTGGGCAATAAACCTGAAATCATTGCTGATACCGCTCATAACATTGACGGAATTAAATACGTCATTCGCCAAATTAAGTCAATGAAGTTTCATCATCTTCATGTTGTATTAGGAATGGTTTCAGACAAGGATGTGAGTGCAGTTCTTGCAAGTTTCCCTAAAAAAGCAACATACTATTTCTGCCAGGCGGCAATCCCCCGAGCTATGGATGCTAATCTGTTGAGAATTAAGGCGGTGAAGTATGGTTTAAGAGGTGAAGTTTTTTCTTCTGTAAGGCTGGCTTTAAATGCTGCAAAGCAGAATGCAGCTACCAACGATTTGATTTTTGTTGGCGGAAGCACATTCACAGTGGCCGAAATCGTCTGATTTTCTGTAATCTTTTACCCAATATTGCCATTATTTCGCTCGGCCGGAAGTTACTTTTGTGACTTCATAAATTTTATTGTTTGCAAATGAAAAAGTATCTTACATTCTTATTGATTTTATTAACTTTTTATGCTAAGGCTGACCAGACTATTTTTGGACTGAACACATCATGGAAGTATCTGGATAATGGCAGTGATCAGGGAACTGCTTGGCGACAGCTTTCTTTTAACGATGCTTCATGGGCAACAGGCAATGCCGAACTGGGTTATGGTGATGGAGATGAAAGTACTGTTGTTTCTTACGGTGCAGATCCTAACAATAAGTACATTACTACTTATTTCAGAAAAACTTTTACCATAGCAGATACAGGTGCATTTACCTCTTTTCAGATTGGTGTGAAACGTGATGACGGAGTAGTAGTTTATGTGAATGGAGTAGAGGTTTGGCGAGATAATATCAGCGGAACTGTCAGTTATACTACTCTGGCAGATGCTGATGCAGCCGATGACGGAAATGATGTTTATAATGCAACTATACCAACTTCCTATTTTGTAAACGGTGACAATGTAGTTGCAGTGGAAGTACACCAGTTTGTTGCGAATAGCTCAGACTTAAGTTTTAGTTTGTCTTTGACAGGTATTGAAGGATTACCCCCGACAGATCAGGAAATTTTTCCTTTACAATCTGTGTGGAAGTATCTCGATAATGGTACAGATCAGGGTACAGCCTGGAGAGATTCATCATTTAATGATGCATCGTGGGCATCAGGACCAGGTGAACTGGGTTATGGTGATGGTGATGAATCAACCACTGTTTCTTACGGACCGGATCCTTCAAATAAATACATCACTACTTATTTCAGAAAATCAATTTCTATTGCTGATGTAAGTTCGTTTACTTCTTTTCAGTTAGATGTTAAGCGTGATGACGGGGTTGTGATTTATGTAAACGGAATTGAAGTATGGCGTGATAATTTAACTGGAACAGTTTCGTACAACACTCTTGCAGATTATGATGCAGCTGATGATGGAGATGATTTACTTACCGCTACAATTCCTACCTCATACTTTGTTAATGGAAACAATGTGATTGCAGCAGAAGTACATCAGTTTGTTGTCAACAGTTCAGATTTAAGTTTTGATATGTCACTCACAGGTATGGGTGTAACTCCTCCTTCTGTGCCGGTTATCACACGCGGTGCATATCTGAATGTAGCTACACCGAACAGCATCATCATCAGATACAGAACCGATATCAATACATCTTCAAAAATTGTATATGGAACAACGCCATCCGTATTTACCGACAGCGTTTCGTTACTAACAGGAACCACTGAGCATATTGTTCAATTATCAGGACTTCAACCCAACACAAAATATTATTATGCAATAAAAGCGGATAACAGTTTTTTGCAGAATGATTCTACAGAGAATTTTTTCATTACACCACCTCTTGCCGGAACTGTAAAACCTACGCGTATTTGGGTTTTGGGTGATATGGGTTTTGGCAGCGTGGAACAAAATCAGGTTAGAGATGCTTATTACAATTATACCGGCAATACCTATACCGATTTATGGTTGTGGCTGGGCGACAATGCATATAATTCCGGAACAGATGCGGAATACCAGAATTATGTATTTGAAAACCGCTACGAAAAAATGCTGAAACAAACAGTAGTGTGGCCTTCAGCAGGAAACCATGAGATGTATGCATCTGATGCAACTACTGAAACAGGGCCATACTATGAGATGTTCAGTTTCCCAACCAATGGCGAGGCAGGTGGAGTACCTTCAGGACATAAAGCTTATTACTCCTATGATTATGCCAACATTCATTTTGTTGTTTTGGAATCAACAACAGCTTCTTTCAGAGTTAATGGAGGTGCAATGATGACATGGTTGCAAAGTGATTTGGCTGCCAATAACCAAAAATGGACAGTGGTATATTTCCATCATGCACCATATTCCAAAGGCAGTCATGATTCAGATGCAGAGTCGGCAATGATTGAAATGAGAGAGAATTTTAATCCAATACTTGAACAGTACAAAGTTGATTTAGTGCTTTCAGGACACAGCCATAATTACGAAAGAAGTTTTTTAATGAAAGGACATTTTGGCTATTCAAATACATTTAACAATACTTTCAAAGTTGACAGTACTGGTGGTGTATCAACGCCTTATATTAAATCGGCCAGTAATAATTTTGATGGAACTGTTTATGCAGTTGCAGGAACAGGTGGTATTGTTGAAGCAGTATCATCCGGATGGCCACATCCTGCAATGTATTCTTATTCTGAAACTAAATACGGAAGCATGGTGTTAGACATCAATGGTGATACATTGAAAGCTAAATTTATAGATAATACATTGCCTAATCCTCAAGTCTATGATCAGTTTGAAATTATTAAGCAGTGCGATGCTGTAGTTACACTGGATACATTTAATTCGGTTTGTGTAGGAGATAGTTCATTTGCAATGAGCGGAGGAGTACCTTCCGGAGGTGTTTACAGCGGTACTGGAGTCAGCAATGGTACATTTAATCCTTCAGTTGCAGGTGTAGGAACTCATACCATCACTTATACTTATACAAATGGTTTTTGTACAAATTCAGACACATCAACAATTACAGTTACACAACTACAGGCTACGATAACACCATCAGTGGCAGCAAGTTCAGGGAACAGTTATCAGTGGATGAAGGACGGCCTTCCGATAGCAGGAGCAACAGGTCAGACGTATGTAGCCAACGGTTCCGGCAATTACGCAGTAGTAGTAACAACCGCATGCGGAACAGCAACATCTGATTCAGTAACGGTGAATGTAACAACACTTACGGCAAGTGTAACACCGGTAGGACCTGTAGATGTATGTTCAGGATCGGTAACACTTACAGCCGGCAATGGCGCAGGTTATAGTTATCAGTGGAAGAAAGATGGAGTTAATATGCCGGGAGCAACAGACTCAACCTTGTCGGTGACAACGGCAGGAAATTATACAGTAGTAATCACCAATGCCTCAGGATGTACAGCACAATCCAATACAGTAGTGGCAACATCGGGTTCTACAGCGATAACAGCTAACGGATCAACGGCTATATGCGCAGCGAGCACAGTAACATTATCAGCAACCACAGGCACAGGAATCACTTATCAGTGGTACAGGAATAATATATTGATAAACGGAGCAACGGGTGCTAATTATACCGTATCATCCCATGGCACGTATCATTGTTATATCACAGTACCGCAGGGAAGTGGATGTTCAGGGCAGTCGAACAGCATAGTGGTGACGATGATAAACAATCCTACACCAACGATAGGAGCCAATGGACCAACAGTAATATGCGATGGAAGTACAGTAGAATTAACAACGAATACATATTCAGGAGTAACGTATGAATGGGAGAAGAATGGCAGTGTGATAGTGGGGGCAACGGGTCAGACCTATACAGCGACAACAGCAGGTTCGTATCGAGTAAAGCAAACGGCAAATGGATGCTCGAAAAAATCACCGGGTATAGCAGTTGCAACCACACCCGGACCGACAGCAGTAATAACGGCAGGAGGCAGCACATCGTTGTGTAATGGAGATTCGGTAACATTAACAGTAGGAACAGTAAGCGGAGCAACGTATCAGTGGATAAAGGATGGCAGTGCGATAACAGGAGCAACCGCTCAGAATTATACAGTAAGTATAGCTGGCGATTATCAGTGTAGTGTGACGAAGGGATGTACTTCAGTGTCCAATATAATAACAGTAACCACAGGCGGTAACTTACAGGCTACGATAACACCAGCAAGTTCAGGGAACAGTTATCAGTGGATGAAGGACGGCCTTCCGATAGCAGGAGCAACAGGTCAGACGTATGTAGCCAACGGTTCCGGCAATTACGCAGTAGTAGTAACAACCACATGCGGAACAGCTACATCAGCTACAGTCACAGTGAGTGAAATAAACATAACAGCCCATATTACAGCAAATGGTTCAACGGAAATTTGTCCGGAGGGTAGTGTTGTTTTACAAGCTGATACCGGAGTTGGATATTCCTATCAGTGGATGAAAGATGGTATTGCAATTGGTGGCTCAACTCAATATTTAATAGTAGCTTCATCAGCAGGAAATTATTCAGTGATGGTAACTAACACATGTGGATCACTGCTATCAAATACCATTACAGTGAATGTAATAAACCCTGATACTTCTGTAGTGCCTGCCGGCACTACTACTGTATGTAGTGGAGCATCTCAGGTTTTATCAGTAATTCCAGAGTCTGGTGCAAATTATCAGTGGTATAGAAATAATTTAGCAATATCAGGTGCTACTTCGAGTAGTTACAGTGCAACTAGTTCTGGCAGTTATTATGTTAAGGTGAATGCCGGGGGATGTCCGGAAAGAACATCAACTATTGCAGTTTTAAATGTTCAAACAAATCCAACTCCTACATTCACTTCTTCTGCAGGCACAACAATCTGTATAGGCTCTTCAACAATACTCACTTCTAATACTTATTCAGGAGTAACATATCAATGGCAGCTGAACAGTGTGGATATTACTGGCGCAACAGCACAAACTTATGAGGCTACTACGTCAGGAACCTATAGAGTTAAACAAACCTATAATGGATGTTCTCGTTATTCAGCAAAGTCTAAACTCACATTTGTAAGTTGTAGGATAGATGGCAAGGATGAAAATGTAACAGTCAACCCAACAATTAAAATTTCTCCGAATCCATTTAATTCTTATACAGTTGTTGAACTAAAAGGATATGCTTCTGATGCTGATCTTGTGTTGTATGATATCTTAGGAAAGGAAATTTTACGTTTGAAAACAGCAGAAGGATATGCACGAATTGATAGATCTGATTTAGTTTCCGGAGTTTACATTCTAAAAATAATTGATGGTGAAGGAAATACAGTGGCAAGACGACTGATTGCCGAGTAGAAAATGTGAATAACTTTAGCAAAAAACCGACCTAAAACAGGTCGGTTTTTTGTTTATTAGCAGTTAATATCTATTGAGATTGAGAGAACCAATTTGTGTTTTTTCCCGTATAAAAGCTATGAAAATTAAATATCTGTTCTTCGTAATATTAATTACTTTTTCGAAGGAAATTATTGCCGATAGCACATTTGTTCAGTTACATGATAACTGGAAGTATTTTGATGCAGGTTTTGAGCCTGCACCAAACTGGAAAACTATCGGATATAATGATTCATCATGGGCGTCAGGATTTGCAGAATTAGGATATGGCGATGGAGATGAAAATACGGTTGTGAGTTATGGTTCTGATCCTAATGACAAATATGTTACAACTTATTTCAGGAAAGCTATTTTTATTTCAGACCCATCTGACTTTGCTTCGTATCACCTAAGTCTTTACCGTGATGATGGAGCCATTGTTTATCTGAACGGCAACGAAGTGCTTCGGTCAAACATGACAGCAAGTTCAGTCAGTTATTCTACTCCGGCCTATTCTGATGCAGTAGATGACGGAGCAGTGCCTCAAACAATTGTACTGCTACCAACTGCATTTCAGTCGGGGGTTAATGTAATAGCTGTTGAGGTTCATCAGTTTGATCAGGCAAGTTCTGATTTATCATTTGATATGGAACTAAAGGGCTATGGTTATTATGTTCCTTTACTTGTTAGGCAACCTTATTTGCAAAAAGTTTCTTCTGATGCTGTTTCGGTCAGGTGGAGAACAGATGTGCCCTGTTTTTCAGAAGTGAAGTATGGTAATCACCCTGATTCATTACTGATGCATGTGGTAGATTCTGCTTTGGTGACAGAACATGAATTGAGAATAACCGGATTGCAACCTCAACAAAAATATTTCTATGCCGTAACTGACTTGACAACTGTATTGCAGGGCGATTCTTCTAATTATTTCCCTACTGCACCTGTTTCAGGTCAGAATAAGCATTCAAGAATTTGGATAATGGCAGACACGGGAGTAAATACACTGGATCAGAATACTGTGCGTGATGCTTTTCTGAATTTCAATAATAATGCGCCATTGGACATGCTTTGGATGCTGGGTGACAACGCATACATGTCAGGTACAGACCAGGAATATCAGGATGCTTTTTTTCAGAATCATTACGAAGAGATCCTGAAAAATATTCCATTATTTACGATTGCAGGTAATCATGAGAATTACACTGCCAATGCGCTTACACAAACAGGCCCTTACTATGATATTTTTTCTTTACCTGCCAATGGAGAATGTGGAGGAGTACCTTCCGGCAGTGAAGCATATTATTCATTTGACTATGGACAACTTCATGTTATAGCATTAGAAGCCAATACGCCTAGTCTTCTGCTCCCAAGTAGTCCAATGCTCACATGGCTGGTTAACGACCTTACTGCAACTACACTTAAGTGGAAAGTAGTTATTATTCATAATCCCCCTTATACTAAGGGAGGGCATGATTCAGACACAGAAAATGATTTAATACAAATCAGACAGAACATCATGCCCATTCTTGAGCAATTTAAAGTGGATGCTGTACTCAGTGGTCATAGTCATGTTTATGAGCGGACTTATTTCCTTGATGGTCATTATGGATTATCTTCTACCCTGAGTTCAAGCATGATTGTTGACAGCACTTATGGTGCACTTCCTTTGCCATACTTAAAGCAATCTGCAAATAACTACAAAGGGATTGTAATGGTGCAAGCAGGCTGTTCGGGAGTAGTAGAAAATGTTCAGCCAGACTGGCCACATCCTGCCATGCGCTCGTATGATGACAGTACACTTGGTTCATTGTTGTTGGAAATAAATGCAGACACACTTACTGTAAAGTTTGTTGACAATACGGTAAACAATCCTCAGGTTCTTGACGAATTCAGTATAGTAAAGAAATGTGACATTAATGCAAATTTGATAACGCCATTTACAAAATTGTGTATGAGTGATCCTTCGATTATTTTACAAGGAACGCCTTCAGGAGGATTTTTTACCGGAACCGGTGTAACAGATTCAATATTTAATCCTTCAACCGCAGGTGCAGGAATTCATCAAATCACTTACACATATCAAAATTCACAGGGTTGTAATGTGTCGGATTCGGTTACACTACAAGTTCTAAGCGGAGCACCTGCAATGCCTTCTATTCAGGCAAATAGCCTGTGGGTATGTCCACCATCAAAAGGCGAAACACTAACCATCAATACTGTTGCAGAGGCAGATGATTATCACTGGGGCGGAGTGAGTGATATTCATATCAAATCGTCCGCAAATGATACTATTTTGAAATTCGACATTACTTCATTTAAACCTTCTTATCAGGTTTGGGTTTATGCAGATAATATTTGCGGAAGCAGTGCTGCTGACACAATTATACTCACATCTCATCGCAGTTTCCCATTGGTTTTGAGTGGGCCATCAGTTGCCTGTGCACAGGATACACTTAATTTTACAATCAGTTCATTAACCTCACTTGCCTCTTACTTTTGGGGAGCTACAGAGGGTATAAATGTAAACGGAATGCCCCCTCCGGTAATTATATTCAATCAGCAAACTGTTTCAGCAACTTTCGACAGCAGTTTTGCAGATGGAAAAATTTGTGTTGCTAACACAGAATCATGTCTGAGAAGTATTGATGCAGCTTGTATCAAACTCTCATCTAAACCATCTGTACCATCTTACATTTCAGGCCCCGGAGCAGCAATTGCAGGCAATACCGCGTTGGTGTACTCCGTAAATCCCGTTAGCGGTGCTATTGGTTATGATTGGATTGTTCCTCCGAATACAATCATAACATCAGGACAAAATACCAATTCAGTAACAATAGATGTTTTAGGAGGTTTTACAGGAGGTATAATTAGTGTTAAGAGTTTAAGTGATTGTGATGCAAGTGCAGCATCCATGAAACTGATACGCTCTTACTCATTGCCATTTACAAATTCTTCTATGTCAACCACCAGAAGTATTGAAGCAGCAGAAAGAGAAAGCTTATCCATGTATATTTATCCAAATCCGGCAAAAGATATTATTCAGTTTATACTTGAAGATTCAACAAGTAAATCTGTTCAGGTAAGCATCATTGATGTTAGCGGAAAAATTGTTGCTTCAGAGAGCCTCAACTCTGAGGATGAAAAGGGTCATTATTCGATGGATGTTTCGCAACTTGGCAGAGGATGTTATTTTATTGCCATCAACACAGGCCAGCATATAACCCGGTCAAGGTTTGTTAAAAACTGAAAATTTTTATTTCGGTATTATTAAAGTAACAGTAGTGCCTTTGTCAGATTCACTGTTTACTTCAACAGTGATATTAATCAAAGAAGACAGCTCGGAAATGATGATGTAACCCAGACCAAATCCATGTTTTCCACTGGATTGCTCAGGCTCCGGGATAATTTCTTTATTCAGAATTTTTCGTATTCGATTTAGTTGCTCTTTGGAAATACCACTGCCGTTATCTTCTATACTAATTATATAACTGGACGAATTTTCTTTGGACGAAAATTCAATTTTACCATTCATTGTAAATTTGATGGCATTTGAAACGATATTATGAATGATAATTGAAAGAATATTTTCGTCAGACTGAATGATGTCATCATACGAAATAGAGTTGACTATAATGCTTCCGTTGCTTGCAGCAATATCCTGTAGCTGTTCGGTTATTTCTTCGGTTAGTGCTCCAATAGCAACATTGGATTTCTTAACTTCAATTCTTTTATTCTGTTGTTTGATCCATAGCAAAATATTCTGAGCATTATCGTGTAGTTTTTCAGAGGTGTTACGTATTTCCCCGAGGAGAGTTTGTAACTGATGGCTGTCTAATTTGGCATTTTCATTGGAACTTTTACGTGCAACCATGCTGATAAACCGTAAGGGTGTAACAATGTCATGTGAAAGAATTGAGATTAGCTTATCTTTAATACTCACTGAATTTTTCAGTTCATCATTTACTCTCATCAACTCAGCAGTTCGCAGGCGTACGTTTGTTTCGAGCACAATGTTTTTTCTTTTAATATTTCTTGCATACAATCTTGCTGCAGTAACAATTATAAATAATGCAACTATTATCATGAGCAGCCAAAACCAAATCTGCTCATAAAATTTTTTCTTTATGGTAAAATTGAATGATGCAGTGATAAATTTTAAATCATCATTCAAGCCATTTTGTTTCCGTATAATAAAGGTGTAATGACCGGATTTTAGTCCTGAAAAATCCACAGAAGTTTGGGTAGGAGGGAGGGTTACCCACTGATCATTAAAGCCTTTAAGCATGTATTCACGATTTAAATTTTCTGCATTACCCCAGTGTGGACTTGAAAACTCAACATGTATTGTTTGTGTATTAGAAGGAAACAAGGGGACAGAATCTTTTTTAATACCTACACCATCTACTAATATTTTATCTATATGTATTGACAGGTTAGTTGGTGCATCAACAATATTTTCAGGTTTAAACCAAACCAGACCTTCAACATTTGGTAACGATACAAACCCGTTTTTTAGCCTTAGATATGTGGGCTCTCCGCCACCGTTAAATTCCGGATTGAGAATTCCATTTTCTTCATTATATTGAATAAATGGAATAGAATATGTAGTGTCCGAAAAGTATTTTTTAAGATCACTGAATTTGGTTTTAAATAAACCGGTATTGGTCATCAGCCATATAAAGTCATTTTTATCTCTTATAAAAGCATGTACCTGTTTCAATGCATCTTTTTCGCCTGAAGGCATCAACTTTACAATGTTATCATGATACATGAAATATCCTCTTCCAAAAGTGCTTATCATTATGTAGTCATCAAGGTCTGTAAAATGATAGGTGAATTTAGAAGATAAAGCATGCAGTGTGTCCATTGCTCCGGTTGCTGTATTGTAGCGATAAATGCCTGTATAACTGCAAATCCAAAGTTTGTTTTCAAGTCGTTGTATCTGCAGAATATTAAAGTTGGACTGATTGTTGTCGAAAGTGTAAATATGTTTAATGGAATCATTTACAACACAACCAAAACTTTTTACCATGCCCACCCAAAGAGAGTCGCCCTCCTCATAAAAACAGAGAGGAATCTCACCTGTTGGGTTATAAATGATTTTTTTTCTTCCGGTTGAAGGGTCGAAACGAACTAAATCGCTATTCTGTACATACCAAAAATTATTTCTTTTGTCAACAAAAATATTTTCTGAGTAATTTCTGATGAGATTAAACCGGCTTTTCTTGGCACCATGTATTGTGAATTCACGGTTCCATTCTGTGTAAATGGTATTGCTGTCTAATGCAACCTGACAAAAATAGGAATTGTTTGTGCCTGCCTCAGGTTTATCATAAACCAGTGTTTTAAAACAATTTCTTTTGTAAACATAAAGCCCTTTAATATCAGTAGAAATCAGCACAAGTTGATCTGCTTTATTGTAAATAACTGACGTTATTAATGTGTTCTGCGGAAGTGAAGAAGTTATTTCATCAGTGATAATGTGGTTAGGATTTAAACTGTCTGCTTCAATTTGATAAAGACTATAATCGTATTGAAAACATGGGTCAGAATTGTTGCTATTCCAATACAGGCGAATAATATTCTGCTCGGAAATATTAGAGTGGTTAAGCTTACCGCTTAATATACACGCTTCAGTCTGCCATGTCGTAAGGTTTAAACGACTTAGACGATTATTGTCATGAAAAAAATAGATGTGATCTGAAACACTGAAAAATTTCCGGCCTTTATATTGCTCAAGATTTAACTCTTTAATTTTAGTTTTACCTTTAAACCAGGCAACACCGGTTTTAGTCCTTACGATATATTCTTTGCTGTTGACAGGAAACATGATAAGAGGGTTTAGGTCCCATTCTTTGTCAACAGTTTCATTCACATGAGGTGTTGTAAGTTCAAGATAAGTATTTATATCAGGTAATACGCCTTTTATATTCAGGTAATTTAATGCATTGTCGCTGCCTTTACGAAGTGTGTCAATAATGCCATTATCAAAGTGAATAATATATCCGCTCGCATCCATAAAGTATTTTTCACCGTTGAGCGTTTGATTGATGAAAACGTTTGGGAAAGGAGTGTCAGAGGTATTGATTTTTTTAAAATTATTTCCGTCAAACCTTAAGAGACCATTGCCAAAAGCTATCCACAGATATCCATCTTTTGCCAGATGAATTTTTATCAGATTATTTTCCGGTAGTCCGTTTTTAGTTGTATAATTATAGATATGAAAGTCATTCTGCGCATTTAATCCTGCACATGAAAACAATAAACCTAGTGACAGTGCAATCGTTTTTCTTAATATCATTATCCCACCGGAAGATTATATAGCCTTGCAGAATTTTGCAGATCAATAATATTGTTAACACCTATTTTATCAAAAATACGGGCTTTAAAAGTTGCAACGGTATTGGATTTCAAAACAAGTTTTGAAGCTATTTCTTTGACACCTTTCCCCTTTAGCAGCATCAGCAAAACCTCCATTTCTCTCTCTGATAAATTTTCAAAAGGATTTTCTTTTTTCTTTTTGTTTTCATTGCTTAACTGATTTGTCAGATTCTGGCTGATATATTTTCTTCCACTGAAAAACAGCTCCATAGCGCGTATGACTTCATCTTCATTGCATTGTTTGTTTACATATCCTGATGCACCCAGTTGCAACATGCGTTTACCAAAAATTTCTTCAGGACTCATCGAGTAAATCAATACAGGCAATGACGGATATTTTTCATGAATCTGACCAAAAATTTCCAGAATATTTCCATCAGTTAGTTGCATGTCTAAAATCAAATGAGTAAATGCCGTATGTTTTAATGCCGAAAGAATTCCTTTTGTTGAATCGGTTTCAGTTATTTTAATTTTTCCGAAATGTGTTTCCAATAAAAATTTTAATCCTCTTCTGATTATGACATGGTCATCAGCTATAAGCAGTGAAATATTTGAATACGACATTTTGTATATTAAAAATGAATTTGTGTCAAGTGCATAAAATTATTAAATGTTGAGCATTTAATAAAATTTGCAGTTATATATTGAATTGGGATAATTGCCAAATTCGTCTGAAAAAGAACATTAAATTAAAATAATACAGACTGTGTAGATGCTAATCTACATTAAATATAGTTCAAATATGTTTATTTTGAACCTGCAAAACCAAATTGAGTAATACCAAAACTGAATTTATTAATGATTATAACCGCATCATATTTCAAACCAAATCTATCAGAAGAATATTCCTTAGGTGAAATTTCATTCCGGGGTATTTAGTTATACCTGGTTTCTGGTATTTGTTCGAAGTATAATGTATTTGATACTGATAATTAAACTTTATATTAATATTAAAACCAAATAAAATGACAAACACAAACAAAATCAGAAGGCTTTTAAGGTCCTCAGTTTATTGTTGTATTTGGCTCCTGTCAATGTTGATGTGGACAAATACAAAAGCACAGGTGAATGTGAATATTGGAAATCCAAGTTCATCAACAAGCAGTTACCAGATTCCAATAAATAATTTCTGGTATTACTCCTATACTCAGCAGATTGTTCTGTCTTCAGAGATAGGAATGGATGGAACTATTACCAAGTTAAGGTTTTATTGGCTTGGTGTAGGAAACCTAACTGATGGAAAAAACTGGACTGTGTTTATGGGTTACACATCTAATTCAAGTTTTGCTTCGACTTCTTCATGGGTGCCTTTGGCAAGTTTAACACAGGTATTTTCAGGAACTATAGCAGAGCCTGTAGGTGCAGGTTACACATGTGAAGTGACTCTGACTACACCATTTAACTATGTAGCAGCAAATGGTAACTTAGTAATTGCTGTGGATGAGAATCAACCTAACTATTCAGGAAGTACACCTGTATTTAAGACTACAGCAGGTACTAACAGAGCTTTACACTATTATAGTGATGGAACCAACCCTGATCCTGCAAGTCCGCCAACCGGAAATCTTTTAAGTTTTTACAACAACATGCAGTTGGAAGTTTATCCTTCTGCAGCATGTTCCGGTACACCCACAGCAGGAACAACTGTTACTTCAAACACTCCTGTTTGTCCGGGTGAGAACTTTACTCTGTCCTTATCAGGTGCATCCTACGATTCAGGTATCGATCGCCAGTGGCAAAGTGCCGATGATGCTGCTTTTACAGTAAATGTTAACAATCTGGGTACCTCTTATACCCAAGCTACCAGTCAAACCACGGCTAAATATTATCGTTGCCAACTTACCTGTACTAATCCCGGAGGTGGAACTGCATACTCAACTCCGGTATATGTAGGCATTAACCCAAACCTGCCCGGAGGCAATTATACCATCAATTCGGGTTTGCCAACCGGTGGTAGCAATTTCCAAAGTTTTAATGATTTTAAAGCAGCAATGAATTGTGGTATTGCAGGTGCAATAGTTGTTAATGTTGTATCAGGAAGCGGTCCGTATAATGAACAGGTAGAATTTGGTCAGATTTTAGGAACTTCTGCAGTAAATACTATTACCATAAACGGAAATGGCAACGTTCTTACTTATAATTCTACATCAAGTTCTAATCCTTCTACGCTTGAGCTGAATGGTACTGATTATATGTCAGTAAATGATTTAGTAATTAATGCTACAGGTGCTACCTATGCTTTTGCCTGCCACTTGTGGAATCAGGCAGATAATAACTCATTTAATAACTGTACATTTAATGCACCTGCTAACGGGACATCTTCATTTCAGGTGCCATTTTCGGTTTCCGGTTCCAAAACTTCAGCTACTACATCCGGAGTGAGCGGAAACAACAATGTGGTTACAGGTTGTACTATGTATAGTGGGTATTATGGCTGTACTGTGGCTGGTAATTCTTCATTAGCAAGCACCGGCAATCAGCTTGTTAATTGTAATATTCTTGATTCTTATTATTATGGTGTTTATACCTTATATCAGAATGGCGCGATTTTCAGCGGTAATACTGTAGCTCGTCCAACACGTACTACAACTACTACTATTTATTATGGTATGTATGTAACTACAGGTTGTACAAATTTATTGTTGGAAAAAAATAAAATCAGAAATCTTTACGCTACCAATCCAACTTCTACAGGCACAATTTATACTATCTATTGCGGAATAGATGCCACTTTAGGAAATGAAAATAAATTTTTTAATAATTTGATTTCTGACCTGAATTTTAATGGTACTATCTATGGAATGTATATGGTAGGATCTGATTACTGGCAAGCTTATCATAATACCATATCGTTAGATCAAACCACATCCACAGCTACATCTGCAACCTATGGTATATATGCAACCGGTAATTTAGCTAAAGATGTTAGAAACAATATTGTATCAATATCACGCGGAGGAACCGGAACCAAGTATTGTGTTTATTACACAAATCCTGCTGTAACTATAAGTGATAATAACGATTTGTTTATGAATGCTGCAGCCGGTTCACGTTATGTTGGATATAACGGAACAGCTTATACAACACTTAGTGCATGGCAAGCCGGTTCAGGCAAAGATTTGAACAGCGTTAGCGCAGATCCTATGTATCTGGCACCGGGTTCTTATGATTATACTCCTAATAATGGGTTGGTAAATGATATAGGTGCGCCATTAGGAGTAACTACAGATATTAATAATGCATCACGATCAGCAACAACTCCTGATCCGGGTGCTTATGAGTTTTCTTTAGGAGGTTTGGATGCAGCCATCACATGGGTAAGCCCTACCAGCCCAGCTGCAGTTGGTTTGTATCCTGTTACTGTTAATATAAATAACACGCAGGCCCAAACTATTACCAGTGTATCCTTAACTTATGATGCAGGCAGTGGTCCTGTAAGTCAGACCTTCACAGGATTGAATATTACAGGTGGTACAAATCAGAATTTGACTTTTACCACACAGTATAATCTGACCAGCAGTGTAACAATGACTGTGAATATTGTAAGTGTTAACGGAGGATCAGATGCAATTAGCAGCAACAATACCGATACATATTTCCTATGTGTTGGTTTGTCCGGTACATATACTATTAACTCAGCATTGCCAACAAGTGGTATCAACTTCCAAACATTTACAGATGCCATCAATGCTTTAAGTTGTGGAATATCATCACCTATAGTATTTAATGTGGCATCAGGCAGTGGCCCTTATAATGAAAGTGTTGTTATTCCGGTTATCACTGGAGCCTCTGCTGCAAATACCATTACCATTAACGGAAATGGCCGTACCTTATCTTATACAGGTAATGCCGGTCAGCCAAATACACTGTCATTAAATGGTGCTGATTATTTTATAATAAATAATCTTAATATTAAGGGACTAGATGCTACCTATGCTATAGCATGTCACTTATACGGTGGTGCTGACAATAATGCTTTCAACAACTGTACATTTGAAGTGAATATAACTTCCACGACATCGTTATTATCGGCATTTGTATTAAATGGTTCACCAACAGATGTAACAACTTCAGGAAATTCAGGTAATAATAATATTATTACAGGTTGTACCATGATTGGAGGATATTACCAGACTTCAATTTTAGGTTCGTCAGTTACACCCTTTAATCAAAATAACCAGTTTATCAACTGTACTATGCAGGATTTTTATGGTTATGGAATCAGGCATTTATATTGTCAGAACACCATAATCAGGGGATGTACAATTGAAAGACCAAACCGTACAAATACAACAACAGCCTATGGAATTTATCTGTCAACAGGTTCGCTGAACTGTACGATTGAAAAAAACCGTGTACGTAAATTGTTTGAAGCACAACAAACAAGTACTTCATCAGCATATTGTTTATACAATGGTGTTAGTGCAACATCAGGTTCAGAGAATAAATGGTATAATAACCTGGTAAGTGATATAAACAGCAATGGAGCAATTTATGGTTTTTACTGTTTGGGATATAACTATGCACAGTTTTATCACAACACTTTGTCGTTCGATGGCACAACATCAACTTCAGGTTCGGTATATGGAATTTATGGTTACGGCACCGGATTGGATATAAAGAATAATAATGTATCCATCACACGCACAGGTACAGGCGCTAAGTATTGTATTTATATGAGTTCAACCAATACTGCCACAAGTAACAACAATAACTTATATATAAACGCTCCTGCAGGAACCAATAATGTAGGATATTATAGCGGAGCTTATGCAACATTGGCTAACTGGCAAACTGCCAATGGCGGCTCATGGGATCAGCAAAGTGTGAGTACAGATCCTGATTTCATTAATCCCGGTGCAGGTAATTATAAACCTACAAGCTCAGTGATGAATGATGTGGGTACACCATTGGCCAGTGTAACGGATGATATATTAAATGCGCCAAGAAGCCTTACAGCTCCTGATCCTGGAGCGTATGAGTATTCCGTATTTCCGAAAGATGCCGGTGCAATCGCCTTAGTTGCACCTACTGATGCAACTTGTTTTACCAATGCAGAAACGGTAACTGTATCAATATTTAACTATGGTTCTACTGCCCTTGATTTTAGTGTTGATCCGTTGACGGTAACTGTAAATGTTACGGGAGCAGCTACAGCAGTGCTTACAGGCAGTGCTACAGGTACCCTGGCAGTTGGTGGAACAATGAACGTAACAATGTCAACAACATTGGATATGTCTGCCATAGGAACTTATACCTTTAATGCATTTACAACCATGGCAAGTGATGGTAACAACACAAATGATGCTATGACTGCAGCCACAAGAACTGCTGTAGTTGTTGCAGGCACAATTACACCATCACCAATTTCATTATGTGTTTCCGGCACTCCTACTCTTACTTTAACAGGAAGCAGCGGTAACATACAATGGCAGCAATCTACTACAAGTGCATCAGGTCCATGGACAAACGTAGGAACCAATAGCACTACTTTTACACCCGGTGCCCCTTTAACTCAAAACACCTGGTATCAGGCTGTAGTTAGCTGTAATGCGGCTAATGCCACAACTCCGGTAGATACAGTTACAGTATCAAATCCTCAGATTGTTAACACAACACCAGCTTCACGTTGCGGATTTGGTAATATAACTCTTGGTGCTACAGGTACAGGACAAGGTAATATAGACTGGTATGATGCACCTGTTGCAGGTAACCTCGTGGGAACAGGTTCTTCATTTACCACATTTGTAAATAACACAACTACATTCTATGCTGAAGAAAATGTTGGTGGCGGATATGGTGCAACACCTATTCTTATTACAGAAATGGATTTGGGAACTAACGATAGAATTGAAATTCAGAATGTATCAGGCTTGCCTGTTAATGTAACGGGATGGAGAGTAGTGTTGAGCGACAGTTATTCTGACATAACAATTGTTAATGCAAATATTCAGACATTAAGTGGTACAATGAATCCTGGCGATACTAAGTCATGGACAGATCAGACAGGACAGCCAAATTATTGGGGAAGTAATATTTTTTGGAATCCGGGTGGATATCCAACATACTCAGGATGGGCTGCAATTTTGGATAACAACAATGTGTTAGTAGATTTTGTACCATTAAACTGGCCTGCTGCCAATATTCAAGGTGCTACCATCAATATGGGAGGAAATAATTATACCATAGGTGCTCAGTGGAGTGGCAATGGAGTTGATATAACAAATGTTTTGAGTACACAAAGTGTTTCAAGACAAGGAAATTTTGATGATAATGATTTAACTGATTTTTCAATCATCAATTTATCTATTGACAATACCAATCCCGGTATGACTATACCATTTACAGGTTTTGGTTGTTCAAGTACACGTGTGGCTGTAACAGCTACTGTAAATCCGGCTCCAGGATTGTCTGTGATTACTGCCGATCCCACTTTATGTCCGGGTAATACAACTACAGTATCAGTAAGCAGTGCTAACGATCCAAATTATACTTATTCATGGACCAGCAACCCTGCAGGATTCACTGCAAGCGGAGCAGGTCCTCATAACGTAAGCCCCGGTGTTTCTACATGGTATATAGCAACCGGTATTGATACCAGTGGAGGAGTAAACGATGGTTGTGCAATAAAAGACAGTGTTGAGGTTATTACCGGTTCAGTGCTTGCAGGTGGTACAGTTTCTTCTTCTGATACTGTATTTTGTGAGTCTGGAGTGCCTACTTTAACAGTTACTGGCGCTGATGGTGGAATCATACAGTGGCAACAGTCAACAGTTAGTTCAAGTGGTCCATGGACAAATGTAGGAACCAATTCAAGCGTATATGCCCCGGGAACAATAACTCAAACAACATGGTATCAGGTGAAAGTATCCTGCCAATTGTCATCAGTTTACTCAAATGTAAGAGAGGTTGTTGTAAACAATCCTCAGATTACCAGTACAACACCTGCTTCAAGATGTGGTGCAGGTACATTGACACTAGGTGCTACAGCAGACCCTGGTGCTACAATTAACTGGTACACCAGTCCATCAGGTGGGCAGTCAATTCAAACTGGTGGTAGCTATACTACTCCTTATATTTCAAATACCACCACCTATTATGTTGCATCGTCAGATGGTGGCCAACCTAACGTTACCATACCGGGTGATGGTGATTGGGATCACGTAACAACAAGTGGTGCATATCAGACAACTACCATAACAGGTGCATATCTGATTCTTACTGTGTTGCAGCCGTTTACTTTGAGTAGCATGGATATTTATCCAAGTGCAACAATTGGTACTGCTTTCGGTATAGAAGCAAGAACAGGAAGTGCCAGCGGACCTACTTTTATGTCATATAACGGAACTACAACAGTTCAAAATTCAGGTAATCCTACAATTGCTCAAACTGTGCCTGTGAACTGGGTATTACCTATTGGTACATATTATATCGGATTCACATCAAATCCAAGTACTTGGAGATCAGGTTTAGCTACACACTCATATCCTTGGGTTCTGCCGGGTTATGCATCTATGGATTATGCTCTCAGCCCAAGTTATCAGTATTATTTCTATAATCTTAAGCTGACAACAGGATGTGAAGGAACACGTGTGCCCGTGACTGCTACAATCAATGCATCACCGATAATTACGGCTTCTGCTACCATGCTTACACCATGTGCCGGCAATCCATCAGATTTAAGTGTGAGCAGCAGTAACTCAGGTTATAGCTACTCATGGAGTTCAGTTCCTCCAGGATTCAGTGCAACCGGTGCAGGTCCTCATACTGTTACACCGTTAGTAACAACAAGCTACGTTGTAATGGCTACTGATAATAGTGGTGGAGTGTATGATGGTTGTGGTGAAGTAGATACAGTTGTTATTACACCAACAATCAACAATATGGTTGTATTGACTTCTGCAACTCCGGATACAGTATGCGAAGGGTCAGATGTTCAGTTGAATGCAGTACCATCATATCCACAGAGTGTATCAAGTTATATATTTACAGCATCAAGTGGCACTTTCACACCATTGGTAGGTGGCACAAGTGTTGGAACTATACTTACAGATGATGCAGCATCAGCAGCTTTACCTCTTGGATTCAGTTTCAGCTTTGGAGGTACAAACTATACTCAGGTTTATGCAAGTTCAAATGGAATTCTTTCATTTGGTGCTGCTAATTCATCTTTAACAAACAGCTTAAATACAGGAACAGGACGGCCAATTATTGCACCATTATGGGATGATTTGTCCGGTGCAGGAGGAGCAGCGTCTTACCTTACTACAGGTTCACCAGGTAACAGAGTGTTCACAATGGAATGGTTGAACTGGAGATGGAATTATCTTGCTTCTTCAGCAGTGATTTCATTCCAGGTAAAATTGTATGAAGCTACCGGTGTAGTTGAATGTGTGTATCGTCAGGAAGCCGGAGCAATTAATGGTACCCCATCTGCATCTATTGGCTTGGCAGGTACTGCAAACGGTGAATTTATTTCATTAAGTGATGCATCAGCTTCACCTACAACATCAACAGTAACGGAGACAGCAACAATAGGTACAAAACCTGCAACAGGACAAGTGTATACATTTACACCGCCTCCATCATCAGGTAATTTCACCTATTTGTGGACAGGTGCCGGTTTAAGTTCTACAACAATCAGCAATCCGGTTGCTATGAATGTTTCCGGAAGCCCATCTTATAATGTTGTAGTAACAGATCAGAATTCAGGCTGTACCCAATCTTCAAGCGTTTCAGTTACTGTTTTGGATATTCCATTACCTGTAGCATCATCAGGTGGTGATGTTTGTGAGGGAGCAACTATCTATTTAACAGGTGATAATTTTGCACCCGGACAATCGAGCGGAAATACATTTGCATGGACAGGACCAAACAGTTATACAAGTAATAATCAAAATCCAATTATTAATAATGCAAGTACAGCCAACAGCGGAACTTATACCCTTGTGGTGACCAATAGCAATGGCTGTACTGCTACATCAACAATTGATGTAATTGTAAATCCAAATCCAACGTTGACTATTATAGACTATCAGGATGTAGGTTGTATAGGAGGAAGTGACGGAGAAGTTACAATTGGTGCCAGTGGAGGTACAGCAAATTATGACTT
>JAGVTU010000021.1 GCA_019136655.1 Bacteroidota bacterium | reverse complement strand
CAACGGTAATTTTAAAATCATGTATCTGTTGCCGCAAAACAAAAGCGGTACGTTGCAGATATTTGATATAACAGGAAAAGAAATATACCACCAAAACTTGCCGCCATGGAGTACACTGCAATATATTTCACTGCCCAAAATTGCAGATGGAGTGTATCAGTGCACCATCACAAGCAACAACCAACGGGTAAATAAAAAGTTGGTGGTGTTGGAGTAAGAACTCAATTTAAAACATAACATCAAACTTTTTCCCTGACACCTGGCAGGTTATCGAAGATTCCTGCTGGGTGTAAGACGTAAACAACCCAGCAAGAGCTTGCCTCTTGCCGGGTTGCACTTAAGAGTTGCTGATAAAAAACAAGAATGAAACAAAGAGAATTCTATTTTTATAAAAGACCAAAGAAACAGCCCTATTCCTACACTTTTTCCATTAAATTTGCAGCCCATTGGAAAAGGGTTAAAAGTTAAAGGGATGGATTATTACAAGCATGAGTCGAGTTATGTGGATGATGACTGTATCATAGGTAAAGGCACTAAGATTTGGCACTTTACGCATGTGATGCCCCATTGCAAAATAGGCGAAAACTGCAACATTGGTCAGAATGTGGTGATAAGCCCCGATGTGGTGCTGGGCAATAATGTAAAAGTGCAGAACAACGTTTCCATTTATACGGGAGTGGTGTGTGAGGACGATGTTTTTTTAGGTCCCAGTATGGTGTTTACCAATGTAACCAATCCGCGCAGTGCGGTGAACCGCAAGAATGAATACAAAAAGACCATTGTGAAGAAAGGAGCCTCCATAGGAGCCAATGCAACCATCGTATGCGGACATGATATTGGCAAATATGCCTTTATAGGTGCAGGTGCTGTAGTAACCAAGGATGTGCCCGACTATGCACTGATGGTGGGCAACCCGGCCCGACAGGCAGGATGGATGAGTGAATATGGTCATCGCCTCAGTTTTGACGACAAAGGAGTAGCTGTGTGCCCTGAAAGCGGTGAGAAATATGAGTTGAAGGGTAACAAGGTTCAAAAAATTTCGTAAGCAGCAGCTTTATGAGTGACAATAAGAAGATAAAATTTGCTGTCATAGGATGTGGGCATATCGGCAAGCGGCATGCAGAAATGATCAGACGGTATGATGAGTGTGAACTGGTAGGGATGAGTGATATACGCCCCGAAAGTGAATTGGGAATAGAAGAGTTTAAGGTTCCGTTTTTCAGTACGCTTGACGAAATGCTGGTGCATTTACCCGATATTGATGTGGTATGTGTGTGTACACCCAATGGAGTGCATGCCGAACATTCGCTGAAAGCACTTGAAGCACGTAAGCATGTGGTTTGTGAAAAACCAATGGCACTTACCAAAGCCGATTGCGAAAAAATAATTTTCAAAGCACTGCAGGTTTCGCGTCAGGTGTTTTGTGTGATGCAAAACCGTTATTCGCCACCATCAGTTTGGCTCAAAGAAATAGTAGATAAAAAAATTATTGGCGACATTTTCATGGTGCAACTGCAATGCTACTGGAACCGTGACGACCGTTATTACAAAAAAGGCGGATGGAAAGGCTCCAGCGATATGGACGGAGGAACACTCTTTACACAGTTTTCGCACTTTATTGATATTATGTACTGGGTGTTTGGCGACATTACCGATATACAGGGAAAATTTGAAGACTTTACACATCAGCATACCACTTCGTTTGAAGACAGCGGTTGTGTGAACTTTCGTTTTGTGAATGGCGGAATGGGAAATATTTCATACACAACAGCCGTATGGGATACCAATCTCGAGAGCAGCATTACTGTAATCGGAAAAAACGGCTCGCTGAAAATAGGCGGACAGTATATGAATGAAGTGGAATATTGCCACATCAAAGACTACACCATGCCACAGCTTGCACCGGTGAATGCAGCAAATGACTATGGAGCTTATAAAGGCTCTGCTGCCAACCATCACTATATTTTTGAGAATGTGGCTGACGTGCTGCGTGGCCGCACTTCCATTACCACCAATGCGCTGGAGGGGCTGAAGGTGGTAGAAATCATTGAACGTATTTATGCCCTTCGCAAAAACAATAAGACAGAAATAAAATTTCATCAATAATAATGTATCAGGAAATATTAGATAAGAAAGCAAAAGTTGCCGTTATCGGATTAGGATATGTAGGACTGCCTATTGCACTTGAATTTGCACGCAACATTTCAGTAATAGGTTTTGACATAAACGCAGAACGCGTTGAAAAAATGAAAAACAAAATTGACCCCAGCGGAGAGCTTCCTTCCGAAGCTTTTAACGGTTGCGATATTGTTTTCACCAACTCACTCGACATTTTGCGCGAAGCACGGTTTTTTATTGTTGCTGTGCCTACTCCTATTGACGATCATAAACTTCCCGACCTGAAACCGTTGATCGGTGCATCTACCAGCATTGGCAAGGTGCTCAAGAAAGGTGATTATGTGGTTTATGAAAGTACAGTTTATCCGGGATGCACTGAAGAAGATTGTGTGCCTGTGCTCGAAGAACTGTCAGGATTAAAATTCGGAACCGATTTTAAAGTAGGATATTCGCCTGAGCGTATCAACCCCGGTGATAAAGAACATACCATTACAAAAATTAAAAAAGTTGTTTCCGGTTGCGATGCCGAGTCGCTCGATGTCATTGCCAAAGTGTATGAAATTGTTGTAAAAGCAGGCGTACACAAAGCATCATCCATAAAAGTTGCTGAGGCAGCCAAGATTATTGAAAACACACAGCGCGATGTGAACATTGCTTTGATGAATGAACTCTCCATCATCTTCAATAAAATGGGCATCAACACCTACGAAGTTATTGAAGCATCAAGCACCAAGTGGAATTTCCTTCGTTTCTTTCCGGGACTGGTGGGCGGCCACTGCATTGGTGTAGATCCTTACTACCTCACGTATAAAGCACAGGAGTTGGGTTATCATGCGCAGGTAATCAACTCAGGACGTTATGTGAATGACAGCATGGGATTTTATGTTGCCAAACAAACCGTGAAAAAACTTATTGCCATGGGCAAAGACATTGCCAAAGCAAAAGTGCTGGTGATGGGAGCCACCTTTAAAGAAGATGTAGAAGACATACGCAACAGCAAGGTAACAGATGTGGTCAACGAGTTTAAATCTTATGGCGTACAGATTGAAGTTACCGACCCTTATGCATCATCTGATGACCTGAAGCATGAATATGGTTTTGGTTTGACAGATAAAATAGGAAATGAATATGATGCAGTAGTGGTAGCCGTTTCGCACAAAGAGTATGTGGGCCTTGACGAAAAATATTTCAAAAGTATTTGCAAGCCCGATGCAATCATTGTGGATATAAAAGGTTTCCTGCGCGGAAAAATAAAAGACCTCCAGTACTGGAGTTTATAATTATTTATCGTACTGATTTAAAAGCAATGTAATCCACATTGCTTTTAGTCGTTTATACAATAGCCGCACAGTCTTAAACATTCAAAACAAGAATGAAAATATTAGTTACAGGAGGAACAGGATACATAGGTGCTCACACTGTGGTGGAATTGATGCAGAGTGAATTTGATGTGGATATTATTGACAACCTGAACAACTCCAAAGCCGAAGTGGTAGATGCTATTGAACAGATTGTAAAAAAACGCCCCGCTTTTTTTCAGATTGACTTAACCGATGCTGCCGCCACTGATAATTATTTTAAAACACAAAAGCCGGATGCTGTCATACATTTTGCTGCGCACAAGGCCGTAGGGCTTTCGGTGCAGCAGCCACTGGAGTTTTATCGCAACAATCTGTTGTCGTTAATCAATGTATTGCAGGGTTGTTTGGATCATGATATAAAATCATTTGTGTTTTCATCAAGTTGTTCAGTTTATGCCGACCCTGACAAACTGCCTATTGATGAAAATGCTCCTGTTAAAAAAGCAAAATCTCCTTATGGCAACACCAAAAAAACAGGAGAAGAAATTATTGAAGATACAGTAGCAGCATCAAAACTCAATGCCATATCGCTGCGCTATTTTAATCCGGTGGGTTCGCACGACAGTGCCCTCATTGGCGAACTGCCCACTACCATGCCGCTGAATGTTATGCCCATCATTACAAAAGTGGCTATTGGCAAACAGGAAGTTTTTACCGTTTTTGGAAATGATTACCCAACACCTGATGGCAGTTGCATACGCGATTACATTCATGTTGTAGATGTGGCACAGGCACATGTGGTAGCGGTAAAACGGATGTTAAGCAATGAAAATAAAAAATCTTATGAAGTGTTTAATCTCGGTACAGGCAAAGGAAGTTCTGTTTTTGAACTGATTCATGCATTTGAAAAAGTTACAGGGTTAAAACTGAATTATAAAGTAGCAAAGCGCAGAGAGGGCGATGCTGTTGCCGTATATGCCGACACCACACTTGCCAACACCGAATTAAAATGGAAAACACAGCGCAATCTTGACAACATGATTAAAACAGCATGGAACTGGGAACTGCATTTGGCAGGAAGAAACGATTTTGTTTAACAACAAATGTTGTTTTCCTTTTAGATTATAAATTCATAACGCTAAAAGGGAAATAATTCCCGTGCTCAAACTTAATCTCCTAAAGAGAACAAGACACCATACTGAGTTTTTATATTGCGCATGGCAAATATTAATGCTTAATACAAGGAAGGTAATTCTATTTCTCATAACAAAAATTATTTTATTACAACAAGCCTTGCAAACCTGCTGCAATCAGCCTGTGTAACTTTTACTATGTAAACCCCCTGCCTTAGCTGCCCAATGTTAATGCTTACAACAGCAGCTTCTGCTGAATTAAAACCACCTTGCAGGTATTTTTTTCCTGCCGCATCAGTTATTTCATACGTTATGTTGCTTGTGCATTTTATAAAAACAAAATCCTTTGCCGGATTAGGGAAAATATTCACTTCCCTATCAAATGGAGAAGGGTCGGGGGTGAGGTTAGTTAAAGTATCACACCCGCTGCCTGCCAATGCTCCAAGCTCATAATCGGGGTTGTTAGGCAAACCCCAGTAAGAGCGTTTGCCGCCAAGATAAAAACCAAAGTTATCAAAGTTGCATCCCAAGCCCTTTACGTTCGGATTATTTACCACACCCAAATACATATTTTCTGCAAAATAGCAACTATCGTCATACGGATAATAAAGATAACCCAATGTATCCGTATAGGCAGCTGCCATGTAAATTTTACCATCGGGAGCAAGCCTGATACTAACGGGACTTCGCCCCCTGTTTACTACCGTTTGCGTTCCCGTTATTTCGGCTATGGTATCAAGGCTGTGAGTAACCAGGTCAATCTGATAAAGATAGAATGGATACTCTGCTTTGATAACATATAGCAGGCTGTCATCAGGTGAAAAAGCAGAACCCGATAAAAGATCATTAGCATCAAGTATGGAATCCAGCACAACAGCATTTGACAAATTACCCGAACATCGGTCAAAATCTATAATTTCAACACCACCTCTTGCACAGGTCAAGTTGATTTTATCTCCTTTTGATGAAAAGGTTAGATTACCTATCCCTCCCCCTTTTTTGCTGCCTATCTGCTGTTTTATTGGCGGGTGAATACTATCAGGAGTTATTAAATAAACATAAAATGTGTCTGTAGGAACTATACCAATACTCACATCTACATAATACGGTTTACAAATAAACCACCAGTCGCGCCCATTTCCATGTCTGACAGCCGCTGTTGCATCAATAAAATACCCACTTTGCAAAAGATGGTTTTTGCTTATCACTTTTCCCAAGCCGCCATTAAAACTCAAATCTATTTCGCTGTAAAATAAACCATGAGGAGGCGGTTGACCATAAGAAACAGATAAATGAAACAGATAAAACTTATTTTGACCGGACGGGTTAGGAATAATTATACAATCATTATACCATCCCACAAAATGGATTGAATCGCCATTATCCATTACCTGAAACAGCCGGTTATAAATTTTTCTGTTAAAAGCACTTCCCGGTATGGTAACAATTCCAACATCAGATCCAGTATAAAACAAAAAATTTCCTAAGCTGTCGGCAACAGAAGAAGAGGAACCTCTGCCACTGCTATTGGTAACAAGAGGAACAGGATTTAATACATTTGAAAAATCAATTCCTGCACTGTCGCCAAATACCCAAATACTGTTGCGGTTTTGAGCAATGGCGTTTGGGCTGAAAAATAACTCAATACAGAAAAAAACGAACAATAAGCATCTTTTTATCATTACCGGATTATTATCAATTTAGCTGTTTTCTCCTCCGTTGCAGAAGAAGCTTTTACCTGATATACTCCCTGCGAATAATTTATTAACGATATTGATACAATGGCATCGTTATCCGTGCCGAGGTGCATAAACTTAGGTTCCTGAATAAGCTGTATAATGCGCATATTGTTTAGAATCTGTTTATTTGGAAATTTTTTGTTTTATAGTGTTGTAAAATTATTAAGATTTTCATTTCACATCCATATTAATTTATCATTAGGGTTAAGATACCTTTGTAATTTAAACTGTACCCCAAAAAACTGTTATGACTTTTTTGTAAGCACAAAAATTTTTATTTTACAGGAAATATTCTGTTTATTTGTTCATTTTAATATTTTTACTTAATGTCGGAAAAGAAGATACTCATTACAGGAGGAGCGGGATTCATCGGATCGCACGTAGTCAGAAGATTTGTAACACAATACCCCGGTTACCGGATTTTTAATCTTGATGCACTAACCTATGCAGGAAACCTTGCCAACCTCCATGACATCGAACATCTGCCCAACTATCAGTTTGTAAAAGGCGATATTACCGATGCTGAATTTATAAATAATTTATTCAACGAACATGGTTTTGATGCTGTAATTCACCTCGCTGCCGAGTCGCATGTGGACAGAAGCATCACCAATCCGCTGGAGTTCATCATGACCAACATTGTTGGGACGGTTACGCTACTCAATGCTGCAAAAAAAATGTGGACAGACAAAAGCGGAAAACGCTTCTATCATATTTCCACCGATGAAGTGTATGGCTCGCTTGGCAACACCGGATTCTTTACCGAAACCACTCCGTATGATCCCCGCAGTCCTTACTCCGCTTCTAAAGCAAGCTCCGACCATCTTGTCATGGCTTATTTTCACACCTATCATCTGCCTGTGGTGTTGTCTAACTGCTCCAACAATTACGGCTCGCATCACTTCCCCGAAAAACTGATTCCTCTTGCAATCAACAATATTAAAAACAACAAGCCGGTTCCGGTTTATGGCAAAGGAGAAAACGTGCGCGACTGGTTGTATGTGGAAGACCATGCACGTGCCATTGATTTAATTTTTCACAAAGGAAAAAACGGTGAGAAATACAACGTGGGAGGAAACAATGAATGGAAAAATATTGACCTCATACATCTGCTTTGCAAAATCATGGACAAGAAACTAAACCGTCCTGATGGCACTTCGGCAAAGCTCATCACCTTTGTTACCGACCGCCCCGGCCATGATATGCGTTATGCCATTGACTCATCTAAATTGCAGCGCGAGTTAGGGTGGAAACCTTCATTGCAGTTTGAAGAAGGTCTTGAAAAAACTGTTGACTGGTATCTGGCCAATGAAGAGTGGCTTACACAGGTTACATCAGGAGCTTATAAAAATTACTACCGCCAGCAATACGAAACCCGTTAATACCCGATAACTAAAAACAATGATTTCTGAAACCATTTACGAACGCAAATATCACCCGCACCCTATAAATAAAAATACTTTTCTGGTTACAGGAGGTTCAGGATTTATCGGCAGCAATATTGTGGAATACCTGCTGGTGCATGGTGCCGGCAAAGTGCGTGTGCTCGATAACCTTGCCAACGGATATAAAGAAAATATTATTCCTTTTCTCAATCATCCCGCATTTGAATTTATAGAAGGCGACATCACCGACCTCGAAACATGCAAAAAAGCAATGCAGGGCATTCAGTTTGTATCTCATCAGGCTGCTCTTGGTTCGGTACCGCGCTCGCTTGCCAACCCGCTTGCCACACATCATGCCAATGCCACCGGTTTTCTGAACATGCTGTGGGCAGCCAAAGAAACCGGAGTGCAGCGTTTTGTTTATGCCAGCTCATCGTCAGTTTATGGCGACAGTCCCGAATTGCCCAAGCGCGAACATGTAACAGGAAATCCTTTGTCGCCTTATGCAGTTTCAAAAATGTCGAACGAACTGTATGCATATACTTTCTCCATGCACTATGCCATGAAAATTATTGGCCTTCGTTATTTCAATGTGTTTGGCCCAAAACAAAATCCTGATAACCCTTATGCTGCTGCCATTCCGCTTTTTATGAAAGCATTGCTTAAAGACCAAACAGCATATATCTATGGTGACGGAGAACAGTCGCGCGATTTTACATTTGTGGAAAATGCTGTTCAGGCCAACATCCGCGCATTATTTACAACACATAAAGATGCATTCAACAAAGTGTATAACGTGGCAGTAGGTGAAAGCATCAGCCTGAATAAACTGCTCAAACACCTCATGCACATCACAGGAAAAACAATTTCGCCAGTGTATAAAGAGGAACGTCCCGGTGATGTAAAAAATTCTCTTGCCGACATCAGCCGTGCACAGCAATATCTCGGCTACAATCCACTGGTAAAAGTGAAGGAAGGATTAGCATTGACAGTGCCATGGTTCAAAAAAACATTTTGCTGAAGCATGTTGTTATGAATGCCTGTTATTTAAGGTAACTTTGCAGACAGTATAAGATTGTATGTTTTCATTCTTCAGAAAAAAGAGTACAGCACCGCAGGTTGATTTTTCAGCTGTTGCAACGGATATGCACAGCCACCTCATACCCGGAATTGATGATGGAGCCAAAACCATTGAAGACTCCATTACGCTGATTAAAGAATTGCATGCACTCGGCTACAAAAAGTTTATCACCACACCACACATCATGAGCGATTTTTATCGCAACACACCGGAGACCATTCTCGGAGGACTGGAGCAGGTACGCGAAGCAATAAAAGCCGAAAACATTCCGGTGACGATAGATGCTGCTGCTGAATATTATCTTGATGATGGTTTTATTCATAAACTCGAAGAGGAAAAATTACTGACCATAGACGAAAACAATCATCTGCTTTTTGAAATAAGTTATGTAAATGCTCCCGATAATCTTATGGAAGTAATTTTCAGAATGCAGGTGTTGGGTTATAAACCCATCATGGCACATCCCGAACGATATCCTTTCTGGGGAAATAATTTTGATTTCTACGGTAGCCTTCGCGATCAGGGAGTGTTGCTTCAGCTCAACGTAAATTCGCTCAGCGGATATTATGGTCCCGATGCAAAACGTATTGCCGAAAAACTCATAGAAAAAGAATGGGTTGACCTTGTAGGCACCGACACCCATGCCATGAAACATATTCAGGCACTGCATCGCACGGTGAAAGAAAAATCATTCCGCAAGGTGATAGAATTTAATCTCCTCAATAAACACCTGTAACGAAATTTTTTGATTAATTTTGTAAAAGAAAATTTTACAAAATGAAATTCGGTGTAGTAATATTCCCGGGCTCCAATTGCGATGAAGACATGGTTTATGTGCTTCGCAACATCATGAAGCAGGAAGTTGAAAAACTATGGCATAAGGAACATTCACTCAAAGGATGTGATTTTATCGTGTTGCCCGGAGGTTTTTCTTATGGCGATCATTTACGCTCAGGAGCTATTGCACAGCTTTCTCCCATTATGCAGGAGGTAAAAGAGTTTGCTGCCAAGGGAGGTTTTGTTTTTGGTGTGTGCAACGGATTTCAGATACTGTGCGAATCGCAACTGCTGCCGGGAGCTTTGTTGCACAACACCCATCATCAGTTTGTTTGCAAAAATGTTTTTATAAAAGCAGAAACAGATGAAACCATCATCACCTCATCACTCAAGATAGGTGCACCCATAAAAATTCCTGTGGCACATGGCGAAGGACGTTTTTATGCTGATGAAAAAACTCTTGCAGCAATTGAAAACAACAATCAGGTAATCTTCCGCTATTGTGATGAGAACGGTTATGTTACCGAAGAATCAAACCCAAACGGTGCACTGAATAATATTGCCGGTATTTGCAACGAAGGAAGAAATGTTTTTGGAATGATGCCACATCCTGAGCGTGCTGCCGATGCAGTGCTTGGAAACACGGATGGTCTTGCAATATTTAAGTCAATGTTGAATTTTGTGAGTGCCTGATGGCATTTATTTTTTAAGCCATTCTGCAGCTCCAAAAATTACAGCAAGCCATATCAGGCCTTTTATCAGAAAAAAGAAAAAGCCGGCTACGCCAATCCGCTTAAACCACATTTTTGTTTTACCTTCTTTCATGCAGCAAATGTAAATAAAAAAGGCTTTAGGTTTTTGGTCTAAAGCCTTTGTGTTTTCAAAAATTAACTTCTTAATAGAACTTACCTCTGTAGTCTTTTACCTTGGCTTTTTCTTTCAGCGCATTAAAGGTTTCGTACTGAGCGCGGTTCTGCAACTGAAGCTCTGCTTGCTTTTGTGCATCGGTATAATTGGCAGGAGCAGCAGGTTTGTTGATTTCAGTTACCTGAACTACAAATACACCCTGTTCACCTTTTATAGGTTTAGAAACTTTTCCTTTGTCAAGACCAAAGATGGTACCTACTACATTCATCTCAGGACCTACATTTGGAATGTTGGGTGATGCAAAGGTTACGTTATCCAGATTCTGCACAGGAGTTCCAAGTTTGGCAGCCAGCCCGTCTAAACTCTGCGCTGCGCCTGATGCATTGATTTTTTCAGTAAGCATTTCAGCTTTTTTGTTTTTGCGTGCTTCTATTTCCACCTGATCTTTTACATCATCAAGTGATAAAGTTCCTTCAGGTTTTATTTTGATAAGATGTGCTACAACAAATTTATCACCTAACTCAAAGGGTTGCGATACATCTTTCTCTTTAGCTTTGAATGCCCAGCGGATAAGTTCGCGTGAGTTTTCAAGACCGGGAATGCTTTTGTCATTTTCTTTAAGACTTTCAACATTGCGAACATTTAGGCCACCTTCTTTAATCGCTTTGTCATAACTGTCACCGGTAGCATTTTTTGCAGCAAAATCGTTTGCTTTTGAAAATACACTCTGATATGTTTTGGAGCTTGGTTCCAGCTTGCGGCTAACGGTATATACTCTCACATTTTTAGACATACCTCCCTGATTGGTTATGTCAATGATATGATATCCGAATGTTGTTTTTACTACACCTAAATCACCTTTGTGATTATTAAAACAAAAATCATTGAACTCAGGAACCATCATTCCCTGTTTGAACCAACCCAAATCACCGCCTTTCATAGCTGAACCCGGATCTTCTGAAAGGTGAGCAAACTCTTCAAACTTAGCTCCTCCTTTTATCAAATTGTAAATGCTGTCGGCAGTTGCTTTCACTACCAGCGAATCTTTTCCTTCTGTTTTGAAAAGAATATGGCGCGCCTGCACAGAGTCAGGAAGCATTTTAATGCTGTTAAGTTTTGAAATATTGAAAGAGTTGTTTTCTACATAAGGACCGTAAACAAAACCGGGTTGCTCGGCAAACATTAATGTTTCGATAACAGGTGATAATGTACCTTGTTTGTGATAAGCGTTGTCCACAGGGCCATCAGAGTTTTGTGCAACAAACAATGAGTCATCAGTAGTTTCTTTGAAAGGAGTCATCAGCTCCTGAACACTTTTCTCAATTTCTGCACGGTCGTTATCGCTTGGTGCTACATCAAATACTACATAATCAAGTTTGCGGGTTTCTTCAGGTTGCTCATATCGTTTGATATTTTCGTTATATGCTTTTTTAAGATCGGCATCTGTAAGCACCACACTACTGTCGGCAATGGTGTTGTAATTTAGCATGATGTAGCGAGCTGACGCAGTTGTGCTTTTCGCTTCAAAATCACGTTTAGCTTCTTCCTTGGTTACATACAGTCCTTTTTTAATCAGCTCATAATATTTCTGATCCAGGCGTTCTTCCTTAATGCTGTTTTCGAAATTTACCCACTGAGCACGAGTACGGCCAGATGGATCGTTATCCATATTTTTCAAAAACTGCAATACATTTTTCTTATCAAACTGTCCTGTGTTAGGATCGGTGAAAGCTTGCTTAATCTGAGGGTGAATGTTATTTCCCTGAACCATGTCAAACAATTCATCACTGCTCACTACCAAACCGGTTTTTGCAATCTGCTTGCCTACGAGCTCCTCATTCAGCATCTGTCCCCAGGTCTGGTCGCGAAGTTGGTCGGTAGTTTGGTTGTCCACCTGATCTTTTCCCTGACTTAATTTATAATTTTCAATGTTCTGTTGCACGCGGGCTTCAAAATCCTGAATAGAAATTTTTTGACCATCAATAACACCTGCAGTAGTACTGTTGCCTGACAAAAACACACGATTCGATGTAAGCAGGTCGCCAAGGATAAACGCTACCATACTTAAACCGATGAATCCAATCAATAATCCGGCTTTGCTGCGAATTTTTCCGATAATAGCCATAACTCAATAAATGGGGTTAAAAAAACGAGGGGCGAAGATACAATTGTTAATGAAATTTTTGAACAACTTTTGTAGCTTTTTATCCTGAAGCATTAAAAAGACCTAAAACACAAGGTTTCAGCCGCTTACATTCAAATTGAAGAGGTGTGGAATTACTTTAGAATGAGTAGTTTTCCTGAAAGATAATGTGCTTTGCCTGCTTTAATGCTGTAGAAGTACATTCCCTGTCTCATCTGTGGGGCATACCAGTTGTTCTGATAATCAGCCTTGGAGTAAACCTGATTGCCTTGAGCATCATAAACATTCAGGCTTACAGGAGTTTCCAAACCACTGATGGTGAAGTATCGGTCAGATGAGTTTGGCGAGAGTAAATGTGTAATATACACTTCACACTGTGGCGATTCAGCAGTTTGTGAGTGGCATTGTTCGTTGGCAGCAGTCAGCTGAATGCTGCGTACTGACGAGGAGGTTGTATATGAAGTGGTATTTCCTGCAAGTGATAAAAAGGTAAATCCTCCATCAGTGCTCAGCAATAAACTGTCGGCAATAACTGCTTGCCATGTAAAGGTGTTTCCATTCGTACTTAGTTGAGGGCAGAAGATTTGAGGTTCTGCAGGAACATCAACTGAATGCACAGCAAGACTGTCGGAGTTAGTGCATCCGTTGCTGTCGGTATAAACTACACTGTAGGTACCTTCTGCGGTAACGGTAACAGAAGTTTTATTTACTGCTAATGTATCGTTTTGGAAAATCCATATCAGATTACCTTCACCGGGAACAGTAGTCTGCAACACAGCACTGCTGTCTCTGCAGAGAGACTGTCCTGAAATTTCGGGAGCAGCAACAGCAACATTCGCCACCATCACTGTTGCAGTGGAAGTGCAATAACCTGAAGCCTCTGCCGTGACGGAGATGAAACCTGTTTGCATTGGTTGATACTGTGAAGTATCTGATGCTACAGGCAATCCGTTTTCGAACCATGACAGTGAAGCTGAAGAATCGGAAACGGTAGCAGTTAAAAGAGGAAGAGGTTGCCCTTCGCAAACCAATTGATTTCCGCTGAGCGAAACCTGCAATGCAGGCAGTGTATGAATGACCAGCGTGTCGGATGCAAAACACATACTGCCTGAATAAGCGTAAAGAATGTATTGTCCTGTATCGTTAGGCTGATAATAAACTGTAGTATCTGCAAGCACACCGTTGTGATACCAGTTGTAGCCGGTGGCTGAAGTTGAAGGCGAATAAAGCAATGGCAGTTCAGCGGAAGGACATGTGTAAACATCACTTCCCAAATCAACCGTAAGGTTGTTGACCATCACAAAAGTTGCCAGTGTATCTTCTGCTGAAACATAATTTCCGCACAGGTCGGCAATGGTATTCTGATCACTTCCGTTGGCAGCTAACAGGTAATAAACTGCGCTGTTGGATAATGGAGCATTCAAAAATATTTCGGCTTCGGTAATGTATGGATGCAATGAATCGCAACCAACGTAGGTAATGGACTGCGGATAAATTTTATTTCCTGAATTATCAGCAATTGCAAAATCACTTCCTGAAAATGTGAGCGAACTGCATGCAACCGGTTCGTTGAAAACAATTTTTACAGATGACTGAGTGCAGCTCAAAGTATCGTTTAATGCTCGCGGTGGTAGCGTATCAAAAATGGTTGCAGTGGATTCTCCAAAATCAATGGTATAGCCACTTTGTGATGAAGAATAGTTGCTGATGTTGATGAGATAAATTTCATTTGCCTGTACACCGATAACAGATTCTGTTTGTCCGCAGGGACCCTGATTGCCATTCGGTCCGGTTACACCGTTGCAACCGATGTTGGCATCGTAATTACAACTTACTTCCATGGAAGGATCGTTGTAAATATTTGAACAGGAAGAATGAGTGATATTGAAAACAGCCCAGTCGTAATCGTCCTGTGGATTCACAGGAGTGATGGTAAAACTGATGTACCCTGCAGAATGAGTCCGGAATAAATACCACACATCATTTTTTTCGCCTGAAGAAAGACAAGAGTAGTTGATGTTAATTTCATTGGGAATGATTCCCGACCCTGAATAGGAAGATGTGGTGCTGTAGGTGGTATTGCAGATGGGAATGGCACCAAAACAATCCTGCTCAGGTTGATTGGATAACACCTGCTGCCCGTGTAATGCAGTGCACATTGCAAGAGCAATGAAGAAAAACATAAAATGCTTACGGATGCCGGCTGTCATAAACAAACAGAATACGAAAAATACAATGGCAGGTTGTTGACAATAACTTAAAATCTTACACTCTAAATCCGTTAGTTTTCATAGGTTCGCTGTATAAAATTCTTATATGATTTACGAACACAGATCGGCACCTCTGGCCAGTTATGAAGTTTTCAAAAAGAGGGTTATTAGAAACACTTTTTTGGCTGCGCAAATGCTCATATTTTCATTGTTGCTCGGAATGGCAGGGTATCATTTTCTCAATAACCTTTCATGGATTGACTCACTGCTGGATGCAAGCATGATTCTTACGGGCATGGGGCCGGTGCATCCTATGACCAATTCGGCATCAAAGGTATTTGCAAGTCTTTATGCACTCTACAGCGGAGTAGCATTTATGACTACAATTGCTGTTTTTCTTGCACCGGTTATTCACCGCATCATGCACCGTTTTCATCTGGAAGAAAAGGATAAGTAATGCCAATTTTGTAGAAAATATTTCCGGAATTAAATTTGAAAATAAACATGTATGAACAACAGACCTAAAATAAAATTAAAACTCACACTAACAGATAAGCTGTTTGAGATTTTAGGATGGTTTTCGATACTTGCTATATGGGTTGTTACAATAAGCAACTACAACAATTTGCCTGAGTCAATTCCAATACATTACAACACCCTCGGACAAGCTGATGGTTTTGGAAGCAAAGTAATTATATTGACTTTACCTTTCATTGCAACCATTCTTTTTATTGGGCTGACTATTCTAAACAAATTTCCACATGTGTTTAATTATCCAATAAGCATAACAGCAGATAATGCATTAAGACAATATACTATTGCTACCCGACTGATTAGATATTTGAAACTCATTATCGTTTTCATATTTGGACATATTGTATTGCAGACGATAAAGAATGTGAAAGAAAATACAAGTGAACTTGGTATTTGGATGTTACCATTGACATTGGGATTGATTTTTGTTCCAATTGCGTTTTATATATTTAAATCAATAAATAAAACCAAGTAGAGATGAAACACCTAAGTTGACTGGTAATAAAGAGTTTAGTTGATGATGTATTATTTGCGGGGAATAATTTGCATATTCACCGCATATTTGCGGAGAATAATTCTTATATTTGTCGCAGGAACAACTTCACGAAGTGGCGAAATACATTTACAATTACAAAAACTGGCCAAATTTCACTTGGCAGGAAAAAGAGATCAATGCCATATTTGGTGAAGTACGCAACTTGCAAGGCAGAATTGTGGGACAGATGAGCACTTTCGGTTTTGCAGCTAAGGAAGAAGCTACACTTACCACTTTGACACTTGACGTGATTAAGTCATCTGAAATAGAAGGCGAAAAACTTGACTACAATCAGGTTCGTTCGTCTATTGCAAGACGATTAGGAATAAACATTGCAGGACTTGTGCGTACTAACAGAAATGTAGATGGAATTGTAGAGATGATGCTTGATGCCACTCAGAATTATCAAAAATCTTTAACCAACAAACGACTATTCGGATGGCACGCTTCACTGTTTCCTACAGGCCACAGTGGTATGCACAAAATTGAAGTTGGCCGTTACCGTACGGGAGAGATGCAAATTGTATCTGGAGCAATGGGAAAAGAAAAGGTCCATTACGAAGCCGTTTCTGCTGACATGGTAAAGGATGAAATGAACAGATTTTTAAAATGGTTCAATGATAATACTCTTATAGACCCCATACTCAAAGCTGCAATAGCTCACTTTTGGTTTATTATCATACATCCGTTTGATGATGGCAACGGAAGGATTGCAAGGGTAATTTCTGATATGATGCTTGCCCGCGCAGACAGAACATCTGAACGCTATTACAGTATGTCGAGTCAGATTTTGGTTGAGCGAAAGAAATATTATGAGGTTTTACAGAAAGTTCAGTACAGCAGTGGCGACATTACAGATTGGTTAATTTGGTTTTTGCATTGCCTGAAAAATTCTTTATTGGCAACAGAAGTTACTTTACACAAAATATTACGTAAATCAGCGTTTTGGAAAAAGCATGAGCATACAACACTTAATCATCGGCAGAGGATGATATTAAACAAACTGCTTGATGGATTGGAAGGGAAACTGAAATCATCCAAGTGGGCAAAGATGGCTAAGTGTTCACCCGACACAGCCTTACGCGACATCAAGGATTTAATTGATAAAGGAATATTACTACAAGAGCAACAGGGTGGACGGAGTACCAACTACGAACTTGCAGAATTTTGAAAACAATGAAGTTTTGATATTACAGCCATTGAAACAAAGCGCTATAAAATTTGATTGAATTTCATCATCATATAATGCTGTATTATTAGCTTTGCCGCATGATAAAAAAATATTTTGCATTAGCTGTTGTAGCACTGCTAACATTCAATGTCCATGCTCAGAACAAGAAAAGTTATCAGATTGGAATTATAGGTTTTTATAACCTCGAAAATTTATTTGATACCATCAACCAGCCTGAAGTAAATGATGAAGAGTTTACACCCACAGGAAGTAAAAACTACACACCTAAAGTTTATCTTGACAAACTTTCCAAGTTGTCGGATATTTTATCCCTCATTGGTACGGACGAATCACCGGATGGATTTTCAATTTTAGGATGTGCTGAGATTGAAAACGCAAGTGTACTGAGAGATTTGCTTAACGAACCTAAACTTAAAAAACGCGAGCTGCAGTTTGTACATTATGATTCTCCTGACAAACGCGGAGTTGATGTGGGATTAATTTACAATCCTAAATATTTTACACCTAAGTTTAGTGAGTCTCTTTTTGTGGATTTACGCACTCCCGAAAACCCTGAATATTACACAAGGGATATCTTATATGTTTATGGTATGTATCTTGGTGAACCTATACACATCATGGTAGGTCACTGGCCATCACGCAGAGGAGGCGAAGAAGCATCAGCACCCGGGCGTGCAGCAGCAGCAGCAGTTTGCAAACATAAGATTGATTCCATCACCGCAATCAATGCCGATGCAAAAATTGTGGTAATGGGCGACCTTAATGATGACCCCTTAAGCCCAAGCGTTACCAAGGTGCTTAAAGCCACAGGCGATAAATCAAAAGTGAAACACGGTGGCATGTATAATCCGTTTACTGATTTTTACACTAAGGGCATAGGTACACTGGCTTATAATGATGCATGGAATCTTTTTGATCAGATTATTATTTCATCAGGATGGCTGAATAAGTCTCAATCCGGATTTTTCTTTAAAGATGCGCATATTTTCAGACGTGAATACATGGTGCAGAAAACCGGACGCTACAAAGGTTATCCTATGCGTACTTTTGATTTCGATCGTTACATAGGTGGATACAGCGACCACTTTCCTACCTATCTTGTTTTCCTGAAAGAAATTAAAAACTAAAAAATTTTACAGTGTATAACTCTGTTATCACTCAATCATTCTTTCAGAATTCTTTTGATATTTTAGCGAAACAATTTTTCTGCTGATGGCAAACACATTGTATGAGGTAGGACGTTATTCATCGTTTATAAAAAGTTTGTTTTATAAACCTGAGAAATTTTCTATTTACGTAAGACAGGTGTTTCGCGAAATGGTGAACCTTGGTATCGGCTCGCTGTGGCTGGTGGCGCTAACCTCTGCCTTCATGGGTGCCGTTATCACCATTCAGAGTGCTTACAATCTGGTGAATCCTATGGTGCCGCTGTGGGCTGTAGGTATTGTGGCTCGCGACAGTATTATCATTGAATTTTCTCCTACCATCATCATGCTGGTGCTTGCAGGAAAAGTAGGCAGCAACATTGCATCTGAAATTGGTACCATGCGTGTTACCGAGCAGATTGATGCACTGGAAATCATGGGCATCAATTCATCAGGTTATCTGGTATTGCCAAAAATTATTGCTGCCATCATCATTTGTCCTGTTGTAGTTATTGTGAGTATGATTATCGGAATTACAGGAGGATGGATTGCAGGTGATTTATCAGGAGTAGTTCCATCGGCAGATTATCTTAAAGGGTTGCAGAATCAGTTTCTGCCATTCAACGTTACGTTTGCTATGATAAAAACAGTGGTGTTTGCATTTATCATCACCTCTGTGCCTGCTTATCACGGATATTATACCAACGGTGGTGCACTCGAAGTAGGACAGTCGAGTACCAAAGGTGTGGTAAACAGTAGCATTTTGATTTTGATATTTGATTACATCCTCACACAACTTATTCTCGCATGATTGAAGTTGATAACATATCCAAACAGTTTGGCGACAAGAAAGTGCTCGAAGATGTTTCATGCGTTTTTGAGCAAGGGAAAATAAATCTAATCATCGGAGGTAGCGGACAGGGAAAAACAGTGCTGATGAAGTGTGTGGTGGGATTGTTTGAAGTGGACAAGGGACGTGTTTTGTATGACGGACGCAATTTTTCTGAAATGTCGTTTGGCGAACGCAAACCAATACGTCAGGAAATTGGTATGTTGTTTCAGGGAGGTGCATTGTTTGATTCGCTTACCGTAGAACAGAATGTAACTTTTCCGCTGAGCATGTTCACCAACATGAGTGCTGCAGAGAAACGCGACCGTGCAAACTTCTGTCTTCAGCGTGTGAATCTTGAAAATGTAAACAAACTATTGCCCAGTGCCATCAGCGGTGGTATGAAAAAAAGAGTTGCCATTGCACGTGCCATTGCCATGAATCCCAAATATCTTTTCTGTGATGAACCCAATTCAGGTCTCGACCCAAAAACTTCTATTCTGATTGATGAGCTGATTAAAGAAATTACCGAAGAGTATAACATCACAACCATCATCAACACACACGACATGAATACGGTGATGAGCATAGGCGAGAAAATTATTTTTATCTATAAAGGAAAAAAATACTGGGAAGGTTCCAATAACGATATTATGCACTCACAAAATCAGGAACTGAATGATTTTGTTTTTGCATCGCGCTGGATGAAAGCTGTGAAGCAACATTTCTGATTGCTAAAAACAAAAATCAAAACCCAAAGCAAACAGCATCACGTCATTATTAAGTTTTATTTTACCTTCCGCTGTATTGTTGGTTGTCCATTGAATGACTTTGTCCTTAGGATAAAATGATTTTGCAAAACCCATGTTGATACGCATACCTTTACTCACATCAATTGCAAAACCTCCGTTGGCAGTTAAGTTTTCGTAGCAAGGATAATTCATGGCTGTGCTGTTGCGGTAATATGCATCTATATCATTAAACATAGGCATGAAATAATTGGCACCTGCACTCCAGGTAATTACTTTATGCAACTTCCATTCAAAATCTCCGCCAAAACTGATGGCATCACCGGCAAGTGTGCTTATTCTTTTTCCATCAGAAGTTTTTCCCCAATTTGCCATTTGCTGAAAATAATAATTTGCTTCTGCTGTCATTCTGAACTTTGAACTCAGTTCCAGGCCAAAACCTATAGCTGCTGTACCGGGCAAATCGTTTCTGTATTCTTCATCCTTATACAGAATTACATCTGATGCTCCTTTGTAATCGGTTTTTCTTTTAAAATTCAATGAGGCATTAGACTCTAACCGCAATGAAATGGTGAAACGATCGTATGGTATGGCATGAATGCCTAAAGTAAATCCGTAACCTGAAGCACGATTGTCGTAACTGAAGCCGGTGTTGAGGTCTGATGGATTTGAACCACCGGAAAGCGTTGTTTCAACATCTCCTGTTTGTATGGCATATATGTAACGTCCGCCAATGGCAAAGCTCAGATTGTCGTTTGCTTTAAGTGAAAACCCCGCAGTGGCAGTATAGTAATCAGAAGTAAGTTTTATTGCATGTTTTTTAACTTCGTAATAGTTGCTGTTTGCCAGAAACAATTCACTCAATTGTTGTGAGTAAAAATTTCCTTCAGAATAATCCAGTGCAGGATGTCCTCCGCCAATAAACGCACCACCCCACAATGCCCAGTTTTTTTGATGATACGACAGTAGTAAGTTGGGATGAATATAACTCATCACATCAGAGGTGTATTTTTTTATACCGTTGTTGTTGGTTATGGTTTGTGATGGTGCAGAAAGATAAGCCTGATTACCGATATCCAATGAAAAACCTTCTTTGACATGAGTAAGAGCTGCAGGATTATAAATGACCAAATCAGTGCCGTTAATGGCAGCATTACGTGCACCACATCGTACCCATTCAGCACTCATATTTTTTATATTGACAAGTTGCG
The DNA here is from genome assembly GCA_019136655.1 of Bacteroidota bacterium. GTDB lineage: Bacteria > Bacteroidota > Bacteroidia > AKYH767-A > OLB10 > OLB10. The sequence goes on along the minus strand of JAGVTU010000021.1, from coordinate 20,852 downwards.
CATGTGCCATGGCGGGTAAGAGCACGAGCAGTAGGGCATTCTGAAATAGTTTCATTACCATATTGATTTCAAAGTAAAAATAAAGGTTGACACATATTGAAAATACATGTTCAGAGAAAGAAATAAACAGATGATTTTTGAAATGATTCTTAGCAATAAGAACTAAATCACCTCTGTAATTCAGAGTAACTTATTCCTCACCGTTTCTCATTTTAAGCAAAGCAGCTTCTTTAAGAATATGAATTGACTTACCATCAATTTTGATAATCCCTTCGGCATTAAAATCGGCAAGTGTGCGCACCAAAGTTTCATATCTTGTACCTGCCTGACTTGCCATATCTTTTCTTGATGGTGTGTAGCTCAGTTTCTTGGTTCCCTTCTCATAACCAAACACTTTCAAGTTGTTATAGAGAACAGATGCAATCACATTTCGTATAGGCAATTGCGAAGCCAGTTTTTCGGAGTCTCTCAGTTCATTTGCAAAAAACATCATCATAAAATAGGCAAACTCCGGATTGGCCTTAAATACAATATTGAAAATTTTTAATGGGATGAACAACAGTTCACTGTTTTCAAGAGTGGTAGCCGAAACGGTATATTTCCATATTCCGCCAAAGCCACGATGTCCGATGATGTCGTTGTTGGTAGCCAGACGAATTATTCTTTCAATATCGGTGCCAGTGGATGTTGTTACTTTTACCTTGCCATCAATAATAAAATAGATGCCTTGCGTTTCATGACCAAAGCTGAAAATCACTTCGTTTTTTTTGAACTTCACCACTTTGCTGTGAAACAGTATAAATTCTCTCCACTCTTTGCTGAAGAAGTCTTTTAGAAATGTATGCATGTCTTAAAAAATAAAGTCGGCAAAAATAATTCAGTTTATCCATAAAGGGAAATTGCAAGCATTTTTTAGCAATAAAATTAAGAGAGGTCATTTAATGGAGCGGTATTTTGCTTAGTGCTATATTTGCTTACAACATGAATTAATCCTGTCATCTGAATTTTAAAATTAATTAATATGTGGTGGTTTTACGCAATATTGTCGGCAGTATTTGCATCCTTAACTGCAATATTTGCCAAGATTGGAGTTGCCGATATTCATTCAAATCTGGCAACAGCTATAAGAACACTCATTGTATTTGTGATGCTTTGGGTGATTGTTATCGTCAGAGGCGAAACAAAAGGAATAAGTTCAATTTCCAAACAAGGGGTAGTTTTTCTGATCGCTTCAGGTATAGCCACAGGCTTGTCGTGGCTGTTTTATTTCAAAGCTATTAAAATCGGAAATGTATCGCAGGTAGCTCCTGTTGACAAACTGAGTTTGGCACTGACTATAATTCTTGCAGTTGTTTTTTTGGGCGAATCGCTTACGCTGAAAACTGCCATAGGAGCCACATTGATTCTTGCAGGCACTCTGGTGATGATTACCTGAAAGGTTTTCACAAAACTTAAATACATAATTACGGCTGACTTATCTTCGCATCATGAAATTATTGAATTATATCAACGGCCGCTTTGCCGAACCACAGTCGGGTAAATGGTTTGACAACACAGACCCTGCCACACAAACAGTATATTCTCAGATTCCTGACAGCGATTCACGCGATGTAGATGCAGCAGTTGCTGCAGCCGAAGAAGCTTTTAAAACATGGAGTGTGATGCCTGTGAAAAAACGTTCAGATATTTTGCTGCGACTGGTATCACTCATTGATGCCAACCTCGATCAGCTTGCCGAAGCTGAAAGCCTTGACAATGGCAAACCTGTGTGGCTGGCAAAACAAGTTGATATTCCCAGAGCATCTGCCAACTTTCATTTTTATGCAACAGCTGCATTGCATCTCAACAGCGAAACACATGCAATGGAAAACACAGCTATCAACTATACATTGCGTCAGCCCATAGGTGTGGCGGGTTGCATTTCTCCATGGAATCTCCCTCTGTATCTTTTCACCTGGAAAATTGCTCCTGCTCTTGCATCGGGCAATTGCGTTGTTGCTAAACCCAGTGAAATTACTCCTGTTACTGCACATCTGCTTAGCGAACTGTGCATCAAAGCAGGATTGCCTGCCGGTGTTTTGAATATTGTTCATGGCACAGGCCCCAATGTGGGTGCTGCTATTGCTTCACATCCGCGCATTCCTGTTATCAGTTTTACCGGTGGCACCAAAACAGGAGCTGAAATTTCGAAAGTGGCTGCACCAATGTTTAAGAAACTTTCGTTAGAACTTGGTGGAAAAAATCCAAATATCATTTTTGCTGATTGCGATTTTGAACATGCACTTTCCACCACCATCAAATCATCCTTCAGCAACCAGGGCGAAATTTGTCTTTGCGGCTCTCGCATTTTTATTGAACGTTCCATCTACAACAAGTTCAAAGAAGCACTGGTGGCAAAAACCAAACAGCTGAAAACAGGCGACCCAAAGGATAAAGAAAATTTTCTGGGAGCTATAGTGTCCAAACAGCATTACGAAAAAATTCTTTCCTACATTGACCTTGCTCAGCAAGAGGGCGGAACCATTCTTTGCGGAGGCAAAGCAATTCATCCGCAGGGGCGCTGTGCCAACGGTTTGTTTATTGAACCAACCATCATCGAAAACCTCCCTTATACATGCCGAACCAATCAGGAAGAAATTTTTGGCCCTGTGGTCACGCTCACACCTTTTGATACAGAAGAAGAAGTGCTGAAAATGGCCAACAGCACCATGTATGGTCTGGCAGCTACGGTGTGGACAACCAACCTGAGCCGCGCTCACCGTGTAGCATCGGCATTGCACAGCGGCATTGTGTGGATAAACTGCTGGTTGCTGCGCGATTTGCGTACACCCTTCGGAGGCGTAAAACACAGTGGTGTTGGGCGCGAAGGCGGATTTGAAGCATTAAAATTCTTTACCGAAGAAAAAAATATCTGCATTAAACTGTAAGGTATTACCTTTGCCGCCTATGTTGATTACCGTATTAAAATCAAAAATTCATCGTGCCCGCGTCACGCAGGCCGAACTGCACTATGTGGGCAGCATTACGCTTGACGAAAACCTGATGGAAGCTGCCGACCTGATGGAGAATGAGCAGGTGCAGGTGTTGAATATCAATAATGGCGAACGTTTTACCACCTATGTCATCAAAGGCGAACGCAACAGCGGTGTGGTATGCCTCAACGGCCCTGCCGCTCGAAGAGTTCAGTTAGGTGATATTGTTATTGTGGTATCTTATGCCATGATGGAAAAAAGCGAAGCGCGCAATTACAAACCGGTGCTCGTTTATCCTGACGAAAACAATCAGCCCGTAAAATAAAGACGCCTCCAGCTGTAATGAAAGGCAAAATTATTTCTGCAATAAAATACCTGCTGTTTCTGGCAATAGGTGTGGGCATGCTATGGCTTACTTTCCGCAATCAGGATTTTTCATCGCTCGGAGAAAAAATAAAAACACTGAAAATAAACTGGCTTGTTGCAGCCACTGTTGCAGCCATCTTTTCGCACCTGAGCCGTGCAGCTCGTTGGGCAATGCTCATTGAACCGCTTGGCTACAAACCCAAACTCAGCAACACTTTCTGGGCACTGTGTGTAGGTTATCTTGCCAACTTTGCCGTGCCGCGTATTGGCGAAATTACCCGTTGCGGTGTGCTCACCAAAGCCGAAAAAGTTCCTTTCAATGAGTTGATAGGAACAGTGATTGTGGAGCGTATCATGGATGTCATCATGCTTTTTATTTTGCTGGTGGCAGTAGCTGCCATGCAGTATCATCTCATTGGCGATTTTCTGCATCAGCACATCATTCAGCCATTGGCAGGAAAGTTTCAAAACCCTGTTGTGCTGGTTGTTCTTGCAGCAGCACTGGTGATGATGGTGGTGGCTGTGTATTTTCTTTTTTTCAGAAAAAGAGAAAAATCAAATCCATTGCTCGAAAAAATTACCACACTGCTCAAAGGTGTGGTGGATGGAATTAAATCCATTTCCAAATTAAAAAATATTCCACTGTTTATTTTCCACACGGTGTTTATCTGGGCCATGTATTTTATGGCTACATGGCTTTGTTTTTTCACACTCGATGCCACTTCGCATCTTTCTGCTGTTGCCGGTTTGTTCATTCTGGTGGCTGGCGGGCTGGGCATGTCGGCTCCTGTGCAGGGAGGCATTGGTGCATTTCACTACATCGTGTCAAGAGGGCTTATGCTTTATGGCATATCCGAAACAGATGGAATTATTTATGCAACCATCTCACATGGTTATCAAACGCTGCTGCTGATTGTTTTAGGTACAATAGGTTTTTTTGTATTGATGGCCACAAGCCGAAAAAGTAAAACAGATGGACTATAAACAAATTATTGAGCAGAAAATTTTTGATGCACACCGACTGAAAAATCAGCTCAACATCTGGAGGTTGCAGAATAAGAAAATTGTTTTCACCAACGGATGTTTTGATATACTCCACAGAGGGCATGCCGAATATTTGGCACAAGCCAAAAACCTAGGCGATGTTTTAATCATTGGTTTAAATGCCGATCAGTCCGGTGCATGCAATAAAGGCCCCGGCAGACCGGTAAATAATGAGCAGGCGCGTGCAATAATGCTTGCTTCGCTGCATGTGGTGGATGCCGTAACACTTTTTGTGGAAGATACTCCATACCGACTGATTGAAACCGTGCAGCCTGATGTGCTTGTAAAGGGAGCTGATTATAAAGCTGAGGAAATTGTGGGCTATGATATTGTTACTGCCAAAGGAGGACAGGTTGTCACCATCAGCCTTACGGAAGGTTATTCTACCACCTCGCTGATAAATAAACTGAGGAACTGATAATTTTTCAACCCTTTCATCCGTTTTTGAATGGATGTTTGTACATTTACAAATCAAATCAGACGATTATGAACATGTTATTCAAAAGATATTTATTGCTGGCAGGCGTTTTCATGTGTTTCATCTCCTGCGAAAGCAACCACTTTTTAAAATCAGAAAAAAAACTGAAGAGCGATATTGTAGGTACGTGGAACAGGGTGTTGTTTGGCAATGAGCTGGAAGAGTCGTGGACATTTGTTGACGGTAATCTGAAAATTTTGCAACCCTCGCGACATGGCGATACGCTTGACGTAGGCAACTACAGCATTGATGCCACACTTGCAACACCCTATCTTAAAATTGAAAATACTGCCTACACCAACCAAAACCCCGGTGGCGATACTTACAACTATAAGTGGTCAATCATCAAACTGGACAATAAAGTTTTGGAAATAGCTGCAGAAAGCGATCTTGGCGGACTGGCACAGATAGAGTTTATCAAACAATAATTTTTTTTCAGTGAAGGAGATGCAGTCAGTTAATGGCTAAAATAAAATCTGTTTTTGTATGTCAGAGTTGCGGGGCACAATCACCTAAATGGATAGGCCGTTGTGCATCCTGTGGCGAGTGGAACACCTATGTAGAAGAGCTTACTTCGTCAGGCAGTGCTTCCAAAGCAAACATTAAGCGCACATCCAAACCCGAAAAAATTACTGAAGTTGAATTGCATGATGAGCACAGGCTTGTGCTTCCTGACGGAGAGCTGAACCGTGTGCTTGGCGGAGGGCTGGTGCAAGGCTCACTCATACTTTTAGGTGGCGAACCCGGCATTGGCAAATCCACTTTGTTGCTGCAGTTGGCCATACAGCTGCATAAAATAAAAACGGTGTATGTGTCAGGTGAAGAAAGCGGACAGCAAATACGTATGCGTGCCGAAAGACTGGGCAGTGAGCTGAGCGAAAACTGTTACATACTTACCGAAACTTCGCTCGAAGCAGTGATGCTTCACCTCGAGGCACTGAAACCCGGAATGGTAATTATTGATTCCATACAAACCATGTATTCTTCGCAGATTGAATCATCACCCGGCAGCGTTTCGCAGATTCGCGGATGTGCAGGTGAGCTTTTGCGTTTTTCCAAACAATCAGGATGTCCTGTTTTTCTGGTGGGGCATATCACCAAGGAAGGAGTAATTGCCGGACCCAAAGTTTTAGAACATATTGTTGACACCGTACTTCAGTTTGAAGGCGACAGGCATCACATCTACCGTTTGCTGCGAAGCCATAAAAACAGATTTGGTTCCACTGCCGAAATTGGTATTTACGAAATGCAGGGCACAGGCCTGCATGAGGTGGCCGATCCTTCGCAGATACTCTTGTCGTCACGCGATGGTACGCTCAGCGGCATTGCCATAGCCTGCAATCTCGAAGGTATGCGCACCATGCTCATAGAAACGCAGGCTCTTGTGAGCAGCGCAGTTTATGGCACACCGCAACGCTCGGCAACAGGCTTTGATGCACGAAGACTGAATATGTTGCTTGCAGTACTCGAAAAACGTTGTGGTTTTAAATTAGGTGCCAAAGATGTTTTTCTCAATATCACAGGAGGAATAAAAGTAGAAGATCCTGCTATTGATTTGGCAGTGATATGCGCAATATTGTCGAGTAATAATGACATACCGCTCGAGGCACTTACCTGTTTCACGGGCGAGGTAGGTTTGTCGGGAGAGATACGCCCCGTTAGCCGCATAGAGCAACGGATAAAAGAAGCAGAAAAACTTGGTTTCAGAAAAATTTATTTTCCTGCACATAACCTCACCGCTTTCGACAAACGAATGTTTCGTCATATACAACTCTACCCTGTTGAACGTGTAGAAGAAGTTTTTTTTTTTGTTTGGAGCGCAAGCGTTTTCATGTAGTGGTTTGTTTCTGTCCTGCTCTCGCCCCGGTGCATGGCACCGCTCTCCCGCTAAATCCTTGCAGGTCTCCATCAGGGCTAACTTTTATACGCTCTGTTTTTCAATCAATCCTAACTCCCGGCAAGAGCTTGCCTCTTGCTGGGTGTAAAACGTAAACAACCCAGCAGGAGCTAACGCGACCTGCCGGGTTATATTACGTAAAGAAGTAATAGAACTCGGCATCTTGCAGTACTGCTGGGTGTATGACGAAAACATTGATGCTATCTCATTTCAACATCTCACTTAATAAATAAATCCGCCAAACAAAAAAAGGCTTTAGCCTTGACCCAATCACAACTCTCCCTCTCCTTCGGAGAGGGCTGGGGTGAGGACAAAAAAAATTGTTCTTCTCAAATAAATCACCTACCTTTATAGTCCCAAAAGCAAACTACAATCAGTTAGCGAAAACATGAATTAAAAAAACACCCAAAACCACCATCATGAAAAACACTTCCCACTCTCAATTCTCCATTAAAAAACCTTCATCATGAAAAACATCATCCTCATCACACTCCTTTCTCTCACATCTCCCTTTTGGATGGTGAGCCATGCTCTTGCACAAAACCTTGTGCCCAACCCGAGTTTTGAAATCCACAGTGGGTGCCCGCAATTTTATACTCAGTTATATTTAGCTGTCGGTTGGACATCATATCGTATAACACCTGATTATTTTAACGCTTGTGCCAATATTCAAAACCCTAACTTAGGCGTACCTGTAAATGCTTTTGGGCATCAGAATGCTTTCGATGGCAATGCTTACATAGGTCTTATCTGCTATCACTCCACAGTTGTTAATGTTCGTGAATATGCCGGAGTGCAGCTATTGCAACCCTTAAACACAGGCCAGAGATATTTTATTACCTTTTATGTTTCCCTTGCCGATACATTGGGGTTTAATTGCCCTTCAAGTAAGGTGGGAGTAAAATTTTCTACACAACCGTTTTCTGATACCATTCCTGCTCCTATAACCAATAGTGCTCATGTTTTTTCTCAATCCATTATTTCAGACCGAACTAACTGGACCCCTGTAAGCGGCAGTTTTGTTGCCGATTCTGCTTATCAATACCTTATGATAGGCAATTTTTTTGACGACATGCATACCGATACAGCTAATTGTTTTTGGTATAGCTATTATTATGTTGATAATATATGTGTTTCAACCGACTCTTTAGACTGTCCCGTAATTACATCCATACAGGAACATAATCCATCCAACTTGTGCGAAATATTTTTGAATTCACAAAATGAAATAAATATTACTACTGCTAATAATTTCATACAGTATGTAGAAATTTACAATGCAATGGGGCAAATAATCCTGACGGATAACAATGCTGTTTTTGAAAATAAAAAAATCTCATTAAAAAATTATTCTAAAGGAGTATATATCTGCAAAGTCTATTCACAAAACAAATTAACCGTTAAAAAAATCATTGTAAATAATTAATTGCAACCTGTACTGCGGGATTGCCGGATGTCAGGAATGTTTTTAGAAAGAATATGCATTTTTATACTTTAAAATAAAAATAATATGAGAAATATTTATAATATAATTCTTCTTTCCATGTTAAGCATAGCAGTAAATGCACAGGTTAATCTGGTTGCAAATGGCGACTTTGAGCAGTACGATACATGCCCTGAACATGCGAATCAAGTGCATTATTGCACAGGATGGAGTTCTGCCGGTGATACTACAAATGATCTTAGCACTCCAGACTATTTTAATACTTGTTCAACTTTCCCATATGTTTCTCCGCCTAATGTAGGATGGGGTTACCAGTTTCCCCACTCGGGAAATGCTTATTGTTTTGTGTATACCTTCCGTGAAAATTATTTAAGACGGGAATATATTCAGACGGAACTTGTTGACACACTCATTCCCGGTACAACCTACTATGTGTCATTTTACATAAGTCTTGCAGGATTAGCAGGTATTGATGTGGGCAGCAATAAGATGGGAGCTTTGTTTACAAAACAAAAATTTGAAGCACCCAACTTTGCCGTGCCTATTAATTTCGCTCATTTATTGATGATGTCTGCATCAGCACAGATTCAACTTTGTGCTATACTCCTACTTCGGTAATTGAAATGCATCAGTCAGGAAACAGCATTTACCCTAATCCTGCAAATGATGTACTTAACATTTCAGTAAACAGCAGGAGAAATGAAGATGTTATCGTTTATGATGTCTTTGGTCGTATCATTTTATTTACTAAAATGAAAGACGGTAATACTGAAATAAATTGCTCGCATTGGGCGGAAGGATTGTATTTTATAAAAATTTCTCAGCAGTGCTTTAAAATTATTATTAAACATTAACAACTTTAAAAAATACAAAAAATGAAAAATATAAATAAACATATCATCACAATGGCTTTGCTATGCGCAGCCAATATAACAATAGCACAGGTAACTATTCTAAACAATGTTCGTCCGGGAGGGAATCCTCGTTTCTTAGGGTGGGACGGCACAGGTACTAATCAAGGCAATCTAGAAATCAGGAATGATTTTGATGATAAAATTGATTTTTTTACCAATGGTGCACAACGCGCCACCATTCTTAATAACGGCCACGTAGGCATAGGCTTGAACCATAGTCCGGGCAATGATGTGCTGGATATTTTACCTGATGTTCCAAATACAGGATATGGCATTAATCATGTTACAGTGCTTCATAACAGTGGTAGTCAAAACATTTTTGCAGGCGAAAATGCCGGAAAGAACATAGGTACCGGATTTTCAAATTCTTTTTTTGGTATGGATGCCGGGGTTCAAAATATCAGAATGGGTGCTAACACTTATATAGGATGGTGTGCAGGAAGGAATTTTGATAGAGCCGAAAATACTTTTATTAAAATAAAAATAATATGAGAAATATTTATAATATAATTCTTCTTTCCATGTTGAGCATAGCAGTAAATGCACAGGTTAATCTGGTTGCAAATGGCGACTTTGAGCAGTACGATACATGCCCTGATAATGGTAACCAAATGCATTACTGTACAGGGTGGAGCAATGCGGGTGATAGTACAAATGATTTTAGCACCTCTGACTATTTTAATACCTGTTCATCATTTCCTCCGATAAGTCCACCAATTGTTGCATGGGGTTACCAGTTTCCCCACTCGGGAAATGCTTATTGTTTTGTGGCTACCTTCCGTGAAAATTATTTAAGACGGGAATACATTCAAACGGAGCTGGTTGATACATTAATACCCAATGTTACTTATTACGTTTCATTTTATGCAAGTCTTGCAGGAGGTCCCGGTTATTTAATTGCCACCAATAAGATAGGAGCTTTGTTTACAAAACAAAAATTTGAAGCATTTATTGATGATGTCTGCATCAGCACAGATTCAACTTTGTGCTATACTCCTACTTCGGTAATTGAAATGCATCAGTCAGGAAACAGCATTTACCCTAATCCTGCAAATGATGTATTAAGCATTTCAATAAACAGCCACAAAGGCGAAGATGTGGTTGTTTATGATGTCTTTGGTCGTATCATTTTATTTACTAAAATGAAAGACGGTAATACTGAAATAAATTGCTCACATTGGGCGGAAGGATTGTATTTTATAAAAATTTCTCAGCAGTGCTTTAAAATTATTATTAAACATTAACAACTTTCTCTAACTCCCGGCAAGAGCTTGCCTCTTGCTGCGTGTAAAATAAAAAAACATAACTCCGCCATTTATGGCGGAGAATAAAACGCCAAACAAAAAAAGGCTTTAGCCTTGACCAAATTTCAAAAGTGCGTTTGCGCCCTTTAGGGCCACGGGTGCGCGAAGGCAAATGTATCTGCACTTAATGTTTACCATTCGCTTACATCCTCACACCACAACTCTCCCTCTCCTTCGAACCCATCCACGGTGAGCACTCTCCCTCTCCTTCGGAGAGGGCTGGGGTGAGGACAAAAAAAATTGTTCTTCTCAAATAAATCACCTACCTTTATAGTCCCAAAAGAAAACTACAATCAGATAGCGAAAACATGAATTAAAAAAAACACCCAAAACCACCATCATGAAAAACACTTCCCACTCTCAATTCTCCATTTAAAAAACCACCATCATGAAAAACATCATCCTCATCACACTCCTTTCTCTCTCATCTCCCTTTTGGAGAGGGGCTTACGCCCAATACAACCTCGTTGTCAACCCTTCTTTTGAAGATACGGTAAGTTGCCCTAATTCTTATTATCAGGTTACCAGAGCTGTCGGGTGGAACATTCCTTTATTTTTTTCAACTGCCGATTACTTAAACTCATGTAATACAATTGGCAATGTAGATATACCAAAAAATTTTTTTGGATATGAGTTGGCTCATACAGGTAATGCTTATGCGGGGGTCATAACTTATGCGGTATTTCAAAATGGACAAATTTTGAACTACAGGGAATATATTCAGGGTACACTAACAGATTCATTAACAGCAGGTGTTAATTATTTTGTGCGTTGGTATGTAAGTGCAGGTGATTCATGTAATTATGTATGTAATAATATTGGAATATACTTTTCTCAAAATGAAATTCATGATACGTGTCCCACTATGTGTAACTTGCAGTATTTACCTCAAATTGAGAACCCATCAACTAATAATTTAAACAGCCGAAACGGATGGACTGAAATTTCAGGCTTTTACACTGCAATAGGGGGAGAAAAATATATTATAATAGGTAATTTTAGAGATACCACAAATACGATTGCAACATATACGGGTTGGAGTAGTATCCCTGACAGTATTTTCCCTAACCGAGAATATTCATATTATTATGTGGATGATATATTAATAACGCCACATGATTCGCTCACCTCGATTAAAGAAAGTGAATACCCTGTTTCGCTAACAATCACCCCTAATCCATTTTATGGATTAATTTATATTGAATCAAAAAATTATTTAATAGAAGATGTAAGCCTGATAGATGTATTTGGCAGAAGTGTTTTCAGAAAAAATAATATTAAAAAAAGAAAAGAAGAAATTAATGTGCTGGAAATTCCAAAAGGATTATATTTTTTAAATATTAAAACAAACAAAACAATTATTAATCATAAAGTTATTAAAAATTAAGTATAACAATTTAATCATAAACAAAATGAGGAACAAAATCAAATTTAGAACTATAGCAACTATAGTTGCCTGTTGTTCTATTTCCACATTCGTTGATGCACAAATGTGGAACGCTTATTCGTCAGGCTTAGCTAGCAATTACGACCAATGCGATGAAAACAACAACATAGAAAGCGTTGGCATTGGTGATTTTAACGGTAATGGTGTAGCTCCTCTATCAGCACTGCATATTAACACTAACTTTTTAGGTTATCTTCCCAATAACGCATCGTATAACCTTGGCGAAGTATTCCGCACAGATGCTCCTAATATTGCCACCCACTGGCGCATGTTCCGCGGAGGAACTCAGTATGGCAGGTTATACTCACAGCCTTTTGCAGGCTTCTTAATTCCTGATTTTGATTTTCATATAGAAGCCACACAAAGGGATTTAATGATACATGCTTTGGGTGTTTCCAATAATGCTACTATAACACAACGCGTAAGGGTAACTTCGGGTAGCGGATTGGGTTATGGAATTGGTGGTACGGTTATTAATCTTGATAATGTTACCGAAACTGTTATTGAACGTGGCGGTGGCTTGCCGAATCTACAATGGCCTCGTGCAATGTTAAACATAGGTACAGACGTTAACATAGCGGCACAGGCACAAGGCGGATGGCGAGACTGGATGGATGTGGGCACGTTTTCAATTTTTTATACCGATAATATGTATGTGGGTTTAAAAATTGAACCCAATAATCGCGATGACCGACATGATGCAGTTATTTCATGGGGTGATAATGATGCCCTGCAAGGAGGAGGACTTTTTGGCCCTGATAATTTGCGTTTTATTTATACTACTTCAGTTGGTATTGACGGCTCGCCCGAAGCACAACCTGATGGTTCTGAAATTGCACGTATGACACCTGACGGGCTTATGGGTATTGGTAATTTTACATTACCTGCAAACGGTGGAGGCTCAGGCATTCAGCCATTAAGAAGGTTGGAAATTTATGACCAGCATTTTAATAATAACACTCCCAATCCTGCTCCTCAGTTTCGTTTAACATTTGATCCCAACCCTGATGTTGATGCAGGCATTAATACCGATTTTCAGTGTACCGGAAGAGGTAATCTTATCGTCAACACCCGCAGCGGCATTTGGACCGATTTTCAAACCACCTCAAGGGGTGATTTATTTATTCATCCTTCAGCTGCTGCACAAGACAGGTATGTAGGTATAAATGAATTAAGTCCCGGAAACACACTTGTTTCTGACACCCGGCAGGTTATCGAAGATTCCTGCTGGGTGTAAAACGTACAAAAACATAACTCCGCCATTTATGGCGGAGAATAAAACCATCAAACAAAAAAGGCTTTAGCCTTGACCACAATCACGACACTCCTCCATCAAAAACAAAAACACACTTGATTAACGAAACCCAACCGCCCTATGAAAAATCAACGTTAAGAAATAGCAGTTCATTTCAAAGCGAAAGGCACAAGTAAGCAACCCCGAGCGAAGCGACCTTGGGTTGCGTGATGAAATGAACAATATTTTAGTTGATTTTTCATCAGGCTTGAACTTTTGTCCCGCTGAACTGCGGGATTGGTTCAAGCCAAAAGAACATAAAAAAGAATGAATACTCGGCATCTTGCAGTACTGCTGGGTGTATGACGAAAACATTGATGCTATCTCATTTCAACATCTCACTTAATAAATAAATCCGCCAAACAAAAAAAGGCTTTAGCCTTGACCCCATACCCACAGATTTTTTTAAAACACTATTCTGTTTTCGGTTTTTTCACTATACTTTAGTGGGTGTTATTTTAACATTCAATTTATTCAGAGAATGAAAAAGCTGATAACCACACTATGCATTGCATCATTTGTAATGACTGCACAGGCTCAACGCACTTTCGACATTGGTTTGTCGGGTGGTGCTACAAATTATTTTGGCGATCTCGGTAATAACGAAGTGTTGCAGGCCACCTCTACCCGACCCGGTGGTGCCATCACTTTCAGAAATTTTTTGAATAACCCTTCGCGGTCAGGGTTTCAGTATCAGCCATTCTCCATTGAAGCGCGCATCAGCTGGCAACGCATAGGCTATGACGAAACCAAACCTATTGGCGACAAAAAAGGATATCAACTGCGCAATTACGGAAGGGGTTTGAGTTTTCGTACTGATGTTTACGGAGTGTCAACACATGTGAGCTATACCTTCTACACCAATCGCAGAAAACCATTGTACTCACAGGGTGCTGCCATGTTTTTTTATGTAGGAGTAGGCGTTTATTATGCACGCCCCAAAGCTGATTTGTTTCACGGAAGTATTGACATCAACAACCGCTATTACTACTGGAATGACGGAACCGTGCGCGATCAGGCTGAGAGCACAGGACATGGAAATGTAATTAAAAAAGACGGAAAATTTGAAACCAACCTTGACGAATGGCGCACCGAAGGACAAGGCTACAGCAGTGAGCTGGGACAAAAACGCCCTTACAACCTTATGCACATAGGATTTCCGATGGGCCTGGGTTGGCGATGGGGTCTTTCAAAAAATCTTACTCTGTCGGCAGAGCTGAGTTATATCAAATTTGTTACCGATTATTTGGATGATGTGAGCCAGCGCTATGCAACCTACGAAGAGATTAATGCAAACTTTCCTGACCCTGAGAAGCAGGAGTTGGCAAAATATATTTCGGATCCTACGGGCAGAGGTACTGATGGTTTTGAAGGACCGCAAACATCCAAACGTGGCAACTACCGCAAAACAGATGGCTATGCTTATCTGTCGCTGGAACTTGCCTACAAAATTAATTTCAACTGGGGAAAGTTGAAAGGTCATTTCTGATATACGTTTAGCGTAACTTCCTTTCTGCATTTTTGCAGCAATGAAGTTGCAATGTTACCCTTACAGGCTGCAGTTTAAAAATCCTTTTGTATTAGCATCAGGCACGCGCACGTTTACGCCTTCTGTTTTTTTATGTGCACAACAGGATGGCCACATCGGGTGGGGCGAAGCTACCATGCCTCCCTATGTGCAGGAAACGCAGCAAAGTGTAATGCAATTTATTGAGCAGTTAAACCTCGCACCGATAAATAATGAGCAGCAACTGAACAGTTTTTTTGAATACCTGTATTCCATGCAAGGAAACTATTTTGCAAAAGCTGCAGTAAGCAATGCCTTGCTCAGTTGGTGGACGAAGAAACAACACATCACCCTTTCGGAATATTTTGGTTTGAAAAACACAGAGCCACTGCCCGATTGCTGCTACACCATTACCAAAGGCGATGCTGTTGAGGAGAAGTTGCAGGAAGCCAAAGATTTTTCGCTGCTGAAAATTAAAGCAGGTTTTGATGGTGACATTGATTTTATAAAAACCATAGCAGCCAAGAGTTTGCATGCAGTGTGCATTGATGCCAACCGCGGCTGGGAAAATGCAGAAGTGGCACTAAAAAAAATAAAGCAGCTCGAAGGTTTGAATATTGAATTTATTGAACAGCCGTTGCCCACTGCTATGCACGATGCAATGAAAATGCTGAAACAACATTCACCTTTTATGCTGATTGCTGATGAATCATTTCAAACGATGGATGACCTGCAAAACATTGCTGAAAGTTTTCATGGTATCAATATCAAACTGATGAAATGCGGAGGCGCAATGCAGGCTTACCGCATAGCTTTGCAAGCGGGCAATATGGGTTTAAAAACATTGCTTGGCTGCATGAGTGAGAGCAGTTGCGGAGTGGCAGCGGCAGCAAGCATTCAAACGCTCATGAACTGGGTTGACCTGGACGGTCCGTTGCTGATAAACAACGACCCTTTTACGGGAATAAACTACCGGCAGGGCAAGGTAGTGCCCGGCAGCGAAGTTGTGCCCATCATGCACATGTTGCAGCAGCAAACAATTGCGTAATATTTAATTTGATACCATTTATTTAGAGGAGGCAAAAAAAATGCAGTGAAATTTTTGTAAACGGCTGACATACATAAACTGAAAAAACCACTTAAAATATTTTTACAGGAAAGTTTGGAGAAAGTTTTCTATTCAATTTTTTTTACTTTTGCGCACGCAATTCAGGTGACATAGCTCAGTTGGTAGAGCAAAGGACTGAAAATCCTTGTGTCGGTGGTTCGATTCCACCTGTCACCACAAAGTTTTAAAGACAGAATCAATGAAAGCGACTACTCCGGCACGATTGAAGCGCGTTTTGTTGATTGATGATAATGAGATAGACAACTTCATCAACGAGCGCATCATTACATCAACCAATTTCAGTGAGGAGTGTACAGTCAGGACCTCGGCTGATGCAGCTGTTGATTATCTCAAAGGCATTGGCTCCAATACCGAGGTACTTCCACAACTTATTTTTCTGGATTTGAATATGCCCGGAAAAGATGGTTTTGCTTTTCTTGAAATATTCAACACCCTCGACAAAGGTATCCGCGATTTCTGCCGTGTGGTTGTGTTGTCATCCAGTATCAGCCCTGATGACATCAACCGCGCATCGGCACATCCCAATGTGATTAAATACCTCAATAAGCCATTGGCCGAAAAATACCTGGAGGCAATAGAGCTTTAAGGTTCGGCTATTAAGTTGTTTTAAGCAAAGAAATTTTTCTGAATTGAACGTGCGCTGGCATGAACGCAGCAATACGTTTTTTCCTCTTACATCCATCTTTAAAATCACCTTATTCCCTTATTTTTGCACGCACTATGGCAAATGCAGAAGATTTATTTAAAGATATTATTTCACATTCCAAGGAGTACGGTTTTATTTTTCCGAGCAGCGAAATTTATGACGGAATGAGTGCTGTTTACGACTACGGACAGTATGGTGTTGAACTGAAAAAAAATATTCGCGACTACTGGTGGAAAGCCATGGTGCAGATGAATGAAAACATAGTGGGCATTGATGCTGCTATTTTTATGCATCCCACCACCTGGAAAGCTTCGGGACATGTGGATGCTTTTAACGACCCGCTGATTGACAATAAAGATTCGAAAAAACGCTACCGTGCCGATGTACTCATTGAAGATTATGTAGCAAAAATTGAAGCTAAAATCAGCAAGGAGGTGGAGAAAGCCGCAAAACGTTTTGCCGACTTTGATGAGAAAATGTTCAGGTCAACCAATGCACGTGTGCTTGAATATCAGCAAAAGATTGACGACATCAACAACCGTTTTAAGCAGGCATTAGAAGCAGGTGATCTTGCTGCTGTGAAGCAACTCATTCTCGACCTTGAAATTGTTTGTCCGGTAAGCGGCAC
Organism: Bacteroidota bacterium; assembly: GCA_019136655.1. Taxonomy (GTDB): domain Bacteria; phylum Bacteroidota; class Bacteroidia; order AKYH767-A; family OLB10; genus OLB10. Next base: position 3,782 of record JAGVTU010000021.1, on the reverse strand, counting down.
TCGCAATTGGACGGATGTACGACAGTTTAACCTGATGTTTGCCACCCAGCTGGGAAGTGTTACGGACGAATCGTCCACCATATATCTGCGACCTGAAACTGCACAGGGAATTTTTGTAAACTTCCTCAACGTGCAGAAAAGCGGAAGGATGAAAATACCATTCGGAATAGCACAAACAGGAAAAGCATTCCGCAACGAGATTGTGGCTCGTCAGTTTATTTTCAGAATGAGAGAGTTTGAGCAGATGGAAATGCAGTACTTCGTAAAGCCCGGCACCGAAATGGAGTGGTATGAGTTCTGGAAAGAAAAAAGAATGAAGTGGCATCGCTCTCTTGGTCTTGGAGAATCGAATTATCGTTTTCACGATCACCTCAAACTGGCACACTACGCCAATGCCGCCTGCGACATAGAGTTTCAGTTTCCGTTTGGATTTAAAGAACTGGAAGGCATACACTCGCGCACCGATTTCGACCTGAGCAATCACGAAAAATATTCAGGACGCAAGCTGCAGTATTTCGACACAGAAGAAAACCGCAGCTATGTACCTTACGTGGTTGAAACAAGCATAGGCCTCGACAGACTTTTCCTTGCCATACTGAGCACTGCCTACAACGAAGAAACACTGGAGGATGGCAGCACACGTACGGTGTTGCGCATTCATCCTGCACTGGCACCGGTGAAGTGTGCCGTGCTTCCGCTGGTAAAGAAAGACGGACTTCCAGAAGTAGCACGAAAAATTATGGATGAGCTGAAGCCTGATTATTTATGCCAGTATGATGAGAAAGATGCCATAGGAAAACGCTACCGCAGGCAGGATGCCATTGGAACTCCATTCTGCATAACGATAGATCATCAGACGTTGCAGGATGAAACCGTCACGCTGCGCTATCGCGATTCGATGCAGCAGGAAAGGTTATCGTCAACTCAGCTGAAAGAGAAACTCAGCTCACAACTTTCGCTAAGTCATTTGCTGAGCAAGTTGTAACAGCAGGAAAAAATATTTTTAAAAAAACGTTTATCACTTTTCTTTTTCAATGCGTATGCCTGCATCCATGATGCCTAACAGCGGATTTACACGCATTGCCTGAATAAGTTCGAAGCGGTAAGTACCTTTCTGAGGGAAGCGAAAATTTTCTCTGAATAAATAGCGGTTTGCATAAATATCGCCAAGTCCTTTGCCAAGTTCGAAACCTTTCGTCAAACTGTCTAAAAACTCTATTTCATTTTGTGTAATACTTTTAAGGCAGGTATAGCCTTTAGTGTATGAAACCAAGACCAAAGGTGGTATGGCTACCTGGGACGGAAATAATTTTTCGGGCAAGCGTGCACACACAGGTGTGTATCTTGTATTTGCTACTGACGAAAAAGGCGACAACACCTGCGTCACCAAGTTGTTTCTGGTAAACTGATTTTGTGTAGGGGAATACTTACTCTGAACCAAATAAATTATCCAACGGGCTTTTAATTTTTCTTTTTGTTTGATCAGTAAGTTGGGTATAAATCATGGTGGTTTTAATGTTTTTATGACCGAGTAGTTCTTGAACAAATCTGATATCTGTTCCTTGCTCTATCAAATGTGTAGCATAGGAATGTCTTAGACTGTGAACACCTATTTTCTTATTGATTTTTACATTTTTCATTGCATTTTTAAACACTTGCTGCACCGAACGAACAGCGTACTGATTCCCGTATTGCCCTTCAAAAAGAAATTTCTTTGGCTTATACTCTAAATAATAATCCCTTAATTGCACCAACACTGTTTCAGGTAGATTTACGTAGCGGTCTTTCTTACCTTTACCCTGATGAACCAAAACCTGCATTCGGTTGCTGTCAATATCTGTAATTTTCAGGTTTACAAGTTCGCTCACTCTAAGCCCCATTCCATAGCACATTTTGAGTAACAGCTGATGCTTCTTATTTTCTATACTGCTCAACATCTTTTTAATATCTTTGGCAGAAAGTGCTTTCGGTAGTGTACTAGGTTTTTTGGGTCGAGGAATCTGCGTAAAAAATTTTTCTCTATTCAATACCTGTTCAAAATAAAACTTGACTGCATTCACTCTGCTGTGCAAAGCATTTTCTGACAGTTGCAGTTTCTTTATACAATAAAGGAAATAGCTCCTTAGTCGTTCAGCATTAAGTTCATCAACCGAAAATGATTTAATAGTTATAAGCAGTTGCGCAAATTCGGTAACATAAGTTCGAATGGTATTGGGGCTATAAGCTTTCATCAGCAACTGCTCTCTAAATCGCTTTAAGGCAGGCAGATTGACCTGATGAATTTTAATCAAACTACTTTTTCCTAAATATTCCTGGTCTATTCCGAATAGTTTTCTGTAAAACAAATTATCCGGCACATACCATTTTTTATTAGAACGGCTCCATTTGGCTTTTGAGAATTTTTTTAAATGCTCAATGAGTTTCAAATCATATGGAAATACAATCCAGATAATTTTTTGATTGTTAAACTCTCCCTGTTCGAAGGAATAATAATGTTTTTCAAAAAATAGCATCTCATCAGGCATAACCAAAGTGCGCATTTTGTATTATAAAACACAAACTTGCGAAATATTATTGAAAAAGTAATATACAAAATGCGCATATTTATTTTTAGTGCAACTCGGTGCTTATCAAATGAGTATTTTAGCTTTATTGAATATTTAATATTTAAAATAGAAATTGTAGTTTTGCGTATATTTGTGAGTTATGGGCAACTTTATGAGACAACGTAACGGAAGAGAACCACCACCAGACAACTGACTTTTTCGGACAGTTGACAAGCCAATGGACAACTTTAAAACCATTGCACTAAGACAATTTTCAAACTTCAAACTTTAATAAATATCAAATGGATAATCAAACAACACAATCAAAATGGTATGACAAAACTTGGCTTGTCATCGTTCTTTGCATCTTCTTTTTTCCAGTTGGACTTTACGCCTTGTGGAAAAACCAATCAATCTCAAAAGGTTGGAAAATTGGTGTGACAGTAGTGATTGCTTTAATTGTAATCGGACAGCTTGGAAAGGACAAGGACGGCAGTTCTTCAAGCAGCAGTTCAGCTTCAAGTTCATCAGAACAGGCAGAAACAAAAAAATCTGAGCCGACAGGCGTTGGTGTTGGACAGGTTTTAAAGACTGACTATTTTGACATAACAGTTAATGATGTTAGCTTGAACGACAGAGTTAGCACTGGTAATCAGTTTGCTGACTTGAAACCTGAACAAGGCAATATGTATTTAATCATAAATGCATCATTCAAAAACACAGACAGCGAAAGCCGAATGCTTATGGACGGTTCAGTCTGGATTGAATACAACGGAAAAACCTATGAGTTCGACAAAGCTGAAACTGTTATGCTTGAAGGTTGGGGACTTTTACTTGACCAAATCAATCCTTTGACAACTAAGACGACAAACTTAGTTTACAAAATCCCAGCAGAAATTAAAGGGCCTGCCTATTGGCAACCAGGACGAGCAAAAAAGAGCCAAAGAATTTTTTTAGGGAACTTACAATAATCCATTGGGCGACCAGACAGAAAAAGAAAAGCAGCCCATAACATTGGTTTGCCAAAAGCGGGGCGGACGTTGGTAATTCAACGTTCGTCCTTCTATTTGGCTTCAGTGCTTATTGACAGTTTTGTGCATCTAATGCCCCGCCTTCGGCAAGCCAAAAACCGTTAGCGGCAATGGTATGACGACAAAACAAACAAGAAAATATTAATCAAAATTAAACAACGATATGTCCAAACTTAATGTTGACCAAAAAACAATAATGTTACTT
>JAGVTU010000004.1 GCA_019136655.1 Bacteroidota bacterium | reverse complement strand
AGTAAAGTCTGGATGAGTGCCGGTTCCATATGCTTTCTGATAAACCAATTCCCCAGTACCTGTGAAATTACCATCCTGATTATAATCAATATATATGGCAGCAGTATTACTATAAGCAGAAGATCCACAATATCCAAGTTTTAATGAGAATGGAACAGATTGTCCCTGTGCGACTGAAGCCGGAGTTACAAATCCTTTATAGTTTGAATACATACTATTAACTGAACCAGGGCCAGGTGCTGTAGTGGTGCATAAAGAGGAATTAAACATGCTTCCTAAAGTAACTTCAAGAATTTCTTCATCAGCTGTATATGTTGCTGATGAAGCACAATAACAGTTATAGAATGGATTAAGCGTAATCTGCAAAGGATTGGAATATGCACTTTGTCCGCTACCAACACAGGTTACCAAACAACGGTAATATTTTGCTGAAGTTACTGTTATTGCCTGGCTACTTGCCGTACCAAGATTTGTCTGGTTAACAGTAAAAGCAGCATCATCTGCACTCTCCCACTGATAGACAACTCCGGAACCGGGAGTATTGTTTTGCAATGTTAAGTTTACACTTGAACCAACACATGCAGGATTTGCAGAAGCAACGGTATTTCCCGGTGAAGGAGTACCGGCACATGGAGTATTCGAAACCATTTCCAACTGCATATTATTAAAATAGCTATAGAGCGTTCCTGTTGGAGGAGAGGCAGGATTAGGATTGGTTCCGTCACTTCTGTAATATATGCTACGGTTTGTACCCGCAGTTGTTTTGAACACATTGGTGGAACCCGAATAACCTGATTGATTTTCATCAACTGCAATTACCAAATTTCCGTTTGTCTGCTCATAAAGAAATGGAGTGGTTAGTGTAACTTCACAAGTGTATCCTGCACCTGAAGGTTGTGCAACTGTGCCGGAAAATACCTGTGTTAAACTGCTTAATGGCACCCATGAAGTTGTAGTTGCAAATGAACTTGCAGTAGTATAACCCAGATAAACAGTCCAGTTCTGTCCGTTATTAAGGTTCCCTACTCCAAGCCAGTAGAACTTAATTTTGGTAATATTTCCATCCATTCCAATTTCTGATGACAGAATAATTTGTTGTGAATAGGTATAACCATAATAGTTATTAATCGGAATATAATAGGTGCTGGATGTAGAACCAGGATTTCCGATAGTTACCGTTTGCGCCCATGCGCCCGTTGTCCATAGCAGTATTGCTACGAAACAACTCATCAGATACTTTAAGTAGTATCCTTTTCTTGACTTGTTTTTGTTTGTCATTTGTTTGATTTTTAGTAATACTTAATTTAATTGTTTTCTACTCTGAAAAGCGGCTCATTTTAAAACGAACTGTTCTTAAGCATTACAAACCCATTCACATACTGCCTTGCATCACAAACCAATAAAATACACATACCCCTCCTGTCATCAGCATGTTGGGTTAATGAGTTTCGGAGAGTGTATTAATTAAATACAGCTCCGCGTTTAACTTGATTTTAATAGTCCACTAATAAAAAAAACGTGGTAATAGATTCTGTTTAGCGGCCTCAAATGTAGAATAAAATCCAAGCCAAACAATAGGCTTGCAACTGTTTTTTACGATAAAACTGCCTTAACGCCTTAATACATTGAGCCTGTGTTGATTTATTTTTTTGATTTTAGATTAGCTATTCAAACGAACCATACAATTCTTTTTTATCGGGTCAGATTTTGCTATTTTCTTATGTCAAATTCTTAAATCCCTGCAGCTGATTATTCATTATTGTACCGATAATCTCAAAAGCATCTAAAACATCACTAAGTAATATCTTTTTACAAACTTTTAATGGTGATTTCTGTTGAATGTCTGTATATATCAGCTATTTTTGTAGCCTCATTTTCAAATATTCATATCAAGAAATTATGATCACCGTAACTGAAACCGCTAAAACCAAGGCACTGAGTTTGATGCAAGCCGAAAACAAAGGCGCTGATGCCTTCATTCGTGTGGGTGTTGATGGCGGAGGATGTTCAGGATTGACCTACCTGCTTGAATTTGATACGGTTATTAAACCGGACGATCAGGTTTTTGAAGATAAAGGAATTAAAATCGTTTGTGATAAAAAATCATTTCTCTATCTCATTGGCACTGAACTCGACTATACTGATGGATTGAATGGGAAAGGTTTTCATTTTAAGAATCCTAATGCATCACGTACCTGTGGTTGTGGTGAGAGTTTTGCAGTTTAATACACATCATTTGAAAATGAAAAACAATATTATTTCAATCAGTTACCGAAAAACAGAAATTTTTTTTGCTTAATAATTAGATTTAGACGTATTCTAAATAACCATAAAATATAAAGAACAGTGAGTGAGGATTTAAAAATAATAGACGAAGTAACCGGCAGCGATTACAAATGGGGCTTTGTAAGCAACATTGAAGCCGATACTGCGCCTAAAGGTTTGAATGAAGATATCATCCGTTTTATTTCGGCCAAGAAAAATGAACCACAGTGGATGCTCGACTTTCGGCTGAAAGCCTTCAATCAATGGAAAAAAATGGAAGAGCCAACATGGGCTCATGTCAATTATCCCGAAATTGATTTTCAGGACATCATCTATTACTCTGCACCCAAACCGAAGAAGACACTCAACAGCTTAGATGAATTAGACCCTGAAGTGAAAGCTACCTTCGACAAACTGGGAATTTCGCTCGAAGAACAAAAACGATTGTCAGGAGTAGCAGTTGATGCTGTAATAGACAGTGTAAGTGTAAAAACCACTTTTCGTGATGAATTAGCAAAACTTGGAATCATATTCTGCTCCTTCAGCGAAGCTGTGCGAGAACATCCTGAACTTGTAAAAAAATACATGGGCAGTGTAGTGCCCTACACCGATAATTATTATGCAGCACTCAACAGTGCAGTTTTCAGCGATGGCTCGTTTTGCTATATTCCAAAAGGTGTACGTTGCCCGATGGAATTGAGTACTTACTTCCGCATCAACTCAGCAGGTACCGGTCAGTTTGAGCGAACACTGATTATTGCTGATGAAGGCGCTTATGCAAGCTACCTCGAAGGTTGTACTGCACCCCAGCGTGATGAAAACCAACTGCACGCTGCAGTAGTGGAGATTTATGCACATAAAGATGCTCAGGTAAAATACAGCACCGTACAAAACTGGTATCCGGGAGATAAAAATGGGAAAGGCGGAATATATAACTTCGTTACCAAGAGAGGGCTTTGCGCAGGCGAACGTGCAAAAATCAGCTGGACACAGGTTGAAACAGGAAGTGCCATTACATGGAAATATCCAAGTGTCATTCTGAAAGGTGATTACTCTGTTGGCGAATTTTATTCTGTGGCAGTAACCAACAATATGCAACAGGCCGACACTGGAACCAAGATGATTCATATCGGCAAAAACACCAGCAGCACCATCGTATCAAAAGGAATCAGCGGAGGCAAAAGCAACAACAGCTATCGCGGTTTGGTACGCATCGGAAAAAAGGCTCTCAATGCAAGAAATTTTTCTCAATGCGACTCGTTGTTGCTTGGCGATAAATGCGGTGCACATACATTCCCTTATATTGAATGTTCGAACCCTACTGCAAAAGTGGAACACGAAGCAACAACTTCAAAAGTTGGCGAAGACCAGATATTTTATTGCAATCAAAGAGGAATATCAACCGAAGATGCCGTAGGACTTATTGTGAATGGATATTGCCGCGAAGTATTTAATCAGTTGCCAATGGAGTTTGCAGTAGAAGCACAAAAGCTTCTTGCAGTGAGTTTAGAAGGAAGTGTCGGATAATTTTTAAATCAAAAAAAATGTTATCAATAAAAAATCTTAAAGCAAATATTGAAGATAAAGAAATTCTGAAAGGACTGAATCTTGAAATCAATCCCGGAGAAGTACATGCCATCATGGGACCAAATGGTTCAGGAAAAAGTACGCTTGCATCGGTACTTGCCGGTCGCGAAGAATATAATGTAACTGATGGAGAAGTAATTTTCAAGGGAGAAAATATTCTGGAGATGGCTCCTGAAGATCGTGCACGCAAAGGAATATTTCTGGCATTTCAGTATCCGATAGAAATTCCCGGTGTGAGCAATGCCAATTTTATGAAAACGGCAGTGAACGAAGTGCGCAAATCGAAAGGACTTGCTCCACTCGACTCGAAAGAGTTTCTGAAACTGATGCGCGAAAAAATGCAGTTGGTGCAGGTAGATAAAACCATGACACAACGCAGTGTGAACGAAGGATTCAGCGGAGGTGAAAAGAAAAGAAATGAAATTTTTCAGATGGCAATGCTCGAACCTGAACTTGGTGTTCTGGACGAAACAGATTCAGGACTTGACATTGATGCATTGCGTATTGTAGCCGATGGCGTGAATGCACTGCGTGACGGCAAACGCTCTTTCATTGTTATAACACACTATCAGCGATTGCTGGATTATATTGTTCCTGATTTTGTTCATGTACTTTACAAGGGCCGTATTGTAAAAAGCGGAACCAAGGAACTTGCTCTTGAACTTGAAGAAAAAGGTTACGACTGGATAAAAGAAGAAGTAGAAATTTAAAAAAACTATTGCTGACGTGAATACGCTTACAGAAACCATTTCAGAAACAGAACAACATATATCGTTTGGAAATATAGCTTCGGAAAAACTTACTCCCGAAAGAAAACTTGCAATTGATACGTTCAACAGGTCAGGATTTCCGTCATTGAAAGACGAAGAGTGGAAGTATCTTGATTTGTCAGTTCTGAAAAATACTCCATTTAACCATCAGGCTCCCGCTTGCACCAAATTATCTTTGTCTGATATTGAAAAATATAAAGTTGCAGGTGCTGATGCCATCACACTGGTTTTTATCAATGGTGTTTATTGTCCTGAATTATCTTCTCAGAATAGAGATTCCGGTTTCAGTATTGAATCTGTAGAATCAGAACTTGCTTCGCGCTGGTTAGGAAAACTTGCCAAAGCCGATGAACCATTTATTGCACTCAACACAGCTTTTCATCACGGAGGTTTGCTCATACATATCAATGCAGAACAAGAAGTTAAACAAACTATTCACCTGCTGCACTTCAACGACTCAAGGCACGAAGCAGTAGCTGCATATCCCCGCAATCTGGTTGTTGCCGAAAAAAATTCCAAAGTTCAGCTGATAGCTACTTACCATTCTCTGAATAATTTCACTTCACTTACCAATTCCGTAACTGAATTTTTTGTGGGTGAAAATGCTTTTGTGGAGTATGATGTAAAACAGGATGAAAACGAAAAAGCACTTCAGATAAACTATGTGTATGCACAACAGAAACGTGATTCTGTTTTCGATATTTCCACTGTAACCATCGGAGGCAAAATGGTCAGAAACAATCTGAATATTGCACTCACTGAAACCGGTGGCACTGCTCACCTGAATGGTCTTACTGTTGGAGGGAAAAATCAGACTGTTGACAATCACACTCTGGTGGATCATGCAAGTCCGCATTGCGAAAGTTTTCAGTTGTATAAAAACATTCTTGACGATAATGCACATGGTATTTTCAACGGTAAAATATTTGTTCGTCAGGATGCACAAAAAACCAATGCATTTCAGAGCAGCAAAAATGTTTTGTTAAGCGATGACGCTGTAATGAATGCAAAACCTCAGCTGGAGATTTATGCCGATGATGTTAAATGTTCGCATGGTGCCACTACAGGCCAGTTGGACGAAGAAGCACTTTTCTATTTCCGCTCAAGAGGTATTGGCAAAAAAGATGCACTCGCATTGCTGAATTATGCTTTTGCAGGTGACGTGATTGAAAAAATAAATAATGATGCTCTTAAAGCTGACTTGCTAAAGCTGCTTGCTCAAAAACTAAATACTGAGATAGAATTTGAAATTTAATTATTGCTTGTCTTCCGGTTTTTCTTCTTTTGCCGGCAAAGCAATCGTATCCAATTGTTTTTTCAGACGCTGAATTTCTTCTTTCGCTCTGTTTATTTTCTCTTCAAACTCTTTTCTGACTCCGTCAGCATTTTTCGACTTGGCAAAAAATCCAAGATTGTTTTCCCAGGTATTTATTTCGCTTGACAACTGATTCATGCGATGTTTGATGTCGTTCTTCTCATTACCCGGTTTTCCACTTCTGTAAGCAGGTCTGCTTTGAGAGGTAAAACGCTCTTTATTCTGCTGACGCAAAGCCTGAAAATGTTTATCAATAGCTGCTTTAAAACGTGCATAAATTGTGTCCTTATGCTCTAACGGAACCATTCCTATTGCACTCCACTCACGTTGCAACTCTTTAAGTTGCTCTACTGTTTCGTCACCATTTTCACCTGCCACAAATTGCTCTGCTTTTTCGATGAGTGCATTTTTCTTTTCAAGATTTTCTTTGTATTCTGATTCTAAAGATGTGTAGTGTTCACTTTTACGCGCAAAAAATGCATCACAGGCTTTTCGAAAACGTTCCCACACTTTTTGATTATGACGCTCTCCTGCCGATCCTGTTTTTTTCCATTCCTGTTGCAGTCGTTTAAGCTCTTCAGTAGTTTTTTTCCAGTCGTTGCTTTCTACCAATGCTTCGGCCTGCATACACAATTCATTTTTTGCCTGAAGATTATCGGCATGTTCTCTCTTGAGGTTGGTAAAAAACTCATTCTTTTTTGAAAAGAACGTATCACAAATCCCTCTGAATTTTTCCCATACTTCATCGTTTGATTTCTTATCAGCATAACCAATCTTCTTCCACTCATTTTGCAGTTCTACAATGGCCTTCCCTCTCTCAACCCACTCGTTGGCTTTTACAGGAACTTCCTTCATTAGCTCTTCCAGTTTACCAATCAAGTTGTTTTTTGCTTCCAGGTTTTCAGCATAACGTTGCTTCAGCTGATTGTAATATTCTCTTCTGCGATCATATACTTTATCACCTGCAGCTTTAAAACGCTCCCAAATTTCAGCACTTTTATCATGGCTTACTCTTCCTGTCTCGCGCCATTTATTTTGCAAAAACTGCAGTGTCTGCAATGCAGTATTTAAAGATGGTTCATTCACCAGTTCTTCTGCCTTCTCACAAATTTCAATTTTGGCATCCAGATTTCTTTTATAATCCAGTTCCTGAAGCTCGCGGTTTATTTTGAGCAACTCATAAAACTTGTCTGTATAGAGTTTATATGTCAGCCATAAATCCTGTAATTTTCCCTGAGGAACTGCACCTGTATTGCGCCAGCGTGCCTGTAACTCATGAAACTGTTCAAAAGCGCGTTGCATGTTGTCCTCATTCTGAATGAGGTTTTTCATTTCAGTAAGAATATCCTGTTTTACTTTCAGGTTGTCCTCGCGCAATTTTTCCTGCTCTGCTGTGTATTCTGCTTTTCTTTTATTGAATTTTCTTAAAGCTTCCTGAAACCGGTCATCTTCCTTACTGTATGCAAACCTAAAATCTTCTTTCGCCAGGCCTTGCTCCAGATGTGCTGACAGTGCTGCAGTTTTTTCCGTTTCCAAAAGTGCATCGAAAGCATCTTTTAGTGCAGGAACTTTGGATTTTACCTCTGTAATATCTCCCTCAGCAAAAGTTTCAGCCATTTTAACCATCTCTTCCTTGGAGAGATTACTGAAATTTTCTGCTGTTTCGTGCACATGCTCCTGCTGTTCCTCATGCAAGGGTTGTTCAGTAAGTTCTTTTTCTGTACTTACTTCGTTTACGGTTTGGTTCTCGCTCAATGCAGAATCCTTTTCAATTTCTGACATGTTACTATTCACTTTAAAAATTCAATCAAACAATTAAGCCCTCTTGTACAGAAGGCTTAACGAATGTACAAATGTATAACATTTTTTCACTCATACACAAGTAAAAAATCATACTTCTCATTCATTTCTTCCTTTAAATTTTAATTTTACTTGTTTGAGAACCATTTCATCAAAAACCACGTATAAAATTTTAATTTTGGCACCGATAATTCATTATGTTAAAGCAGAGTTTATCACAGAAATTACAACAAAAGCTTTCGCCACAGCAGATTCAGCTGATGAAACTGCTGCAATTGCCTACTGTTGCCCTTGAACAACGCATCAAAGAAGAACTTGAAATAAATCCTGCATTGGAAGAAGGTGCTCCTGAAGATATTGATGATGAAAAACTGCAGGACGAAGAAGATGATACACCTGAACTGGATGATGGTGTAGAAGCAGATGAGGGAGATGGTGAAAATAAAAAAGATGAATTTGATAATACCGGTGATGAAGAAATAAAAGACCGCAATACTGATGATTTTGATGTAGATGATTATATTACGGATGAAGATGTGCCGTATTATAAAAGCAATGCCAACAACACTTCGCCTGACGATGAGCGTACAGAAATGCCATTAGGTACTTCTGTAACTTTTCAGGAAACGCTGCTGGTGCAATTGGGAATGATGAACCTTGATGAAAAGCAAAAACTCATTGCAAATCATCTCATAGGAAGTCTTGACGAAGACGGCTACCTCAGACGCGATCTCAATTCTATTGTCAACGATCTTGCATTTACACAAAACATTCAAACTACATCTGACGAACTTCTTCAGGTATTGCAGGTAATTCAAACATTCGACCCTCCGGGAACAGGTGCACGCAATTTGCAGGAATGTTTGCTGCTTCAGTTGCAACGCAAAAACAAAGACAACAAAGCCATACAGCGCGCCATAGAGATTATCAAAAACTATATGGACGAATTCTCAAAAAAACATTATGAGAAAATTGCGCGGTTGATGAATCTTCCTGATGAATATCTGAAAGAAGCAATGCAGGAAATTCTGAAACTGAATCCGCGTCCGGGTGGTGATATATCTGCTGATGCAAAAACAGTACAACATATAGTTCCTGATTTTATCATCACCAATAACGATGGCCATCTGGAGCTTACATTAAACTCACGCAATGCTCCCGAACTGAGAGTAAACCGAGAGTATAATGAGATGATGGAAGGATATGCCCACAGCAAAAAACCCGATCGCTCACAAAAGGAAGCTATTTTATATCTGAAACAAAAAATTGATTCTGCCAAATGGTTTATTGATGCCATCAAGCAGCGTCAGGCAACATTGCTTCATACCATGCAGGCTATCATGAACTATCAGATTGATTATTTTCAGGAAGGTGATGAGAAACTGCTGAAGCCAATGATCCTTAAAGATATTGCAGATATTGTAGGACTTGATATTTCTACCGTTTCGCGTGTAGCCAACAGCAAGTATGTGCAAACACCATTCGGTACATTTTTGCTTAAAACATTTTTCTCAGAAGGTATGGCAACCGATTCGGGAGAAGAAGTAAGTACGCGTGAAGTAAAGAAAATACTTTCTGATGCTATAGAAGGCGAAGACAAACGCAAACCATTACCTGATGATCAGCTGGCAAAAATTCTGAAAGAGAAAGGCTACAATGTTGCTCGCAGAACCATTGCTAAATACCGTGAGCAACTGAATATTCCTGTGGCACGGTTACGAAAAGAATTATAAATAATGTTCAACCGGTTTTTAAACTTACTGACCTGGTTGTCGCACCCGTTACTGATGCCAACTTATCTTGTACTGATTCTTTTCAGAAGCAATACTTATTTAGCTTATACGCTTTCTCCTTCACTGCAACGTATTATACTTCTGTCAATATTTGTACTTACTTTTTTGATGCCATTACTTTCATCGGTATTGTTGTTGCGCAGAGGTGGTTTAAAAAGTTTGCTCATGGAAGACCGCAAATCGCGTTATGTTCCTTACTTTTTTACGTTGATTTATTACATTACATGCTACTATTTTCTGCAGAAGCTTCCTGTTTCTTCTGTAATCAAAATTCTTATTCTTGCTGCAGCCTGTTGTATTGCACTTGCATTTATCATTAACTTTTTCTGGAAAATCAGCATTCACCTCATCGGTTTGGGTGGAATGACGGGAGCACTTTATGTACTTGCTGTTTTGTTAGGAAATGAATTTATTCTTCCTATGATTCTGAGCTTTATCCTTTCAGGATTAGTAGCATCGGCACGACTGCTGCATGGAGCACATACTCCATGGCAGTTGTATACAGGATTCATTGCAGGATTCGGCTGTGAATATTTTTTTATTATGTATTCTCTCAGCTGAGAAAATTTACTCTGCAATAATTCTCTCAGAAAAATCCTTTTAAACAGAAACGTAATTACTTCAGATAACGATCGAGCCAGTCAAAAAATACTCGTTGCCACATGACACTGTTTTGTGGTTTAGTAACCCAGTGGCCTTCGTCAGGAAAATATAAAAACCGTGCAGGAATATTCTGATAACGTGCTGCAGTATATGCTTCCATACCCTGACTCAGTGGCACTCGAAAATCCTTTTCATTATGAATTACCAGTATAGGTGTATCCCATTTCTTTACAAAATCAATTGGCGAAAACTGAGTGTATGATTTTGGTTTTGGTTCTTTCCAGTATGGTCCTCCTAAATCATAATCCGTAAACCATAACTCCTCAGTGGTTCCATACATACTCTCGAGGTTAAATACTCCGCAATGCGCAATTAATAATTTAAATCGTTTTTGATGATGCCCTGCTAGCCAGTAAACACTGTAACCACCAAAGCTGGCACCCACTGCTCCAAGTTTATCTTTGTTAACAAAAGAAAGGTTGCTCACCGAGTCAATTGCTGAAAGATAATCTCTCATACACTGACCTCCCCAGTCACCTGAAATTTCATGGTTCCATTCCGTTCCGAAAGAAGGCAATCCTCTTCTGTTGGGTGCAACAATGATATAACCATTAGCGGCCATCAGTTGAAAATTCCATCTGTAACTGAAAAATTGTGAAACTGTGCTTTGCGGTCCACCCTGACAGTAAAGCAGTGCAGGATATTTTTTGGATGCATCAAAATCGGGAGGATAAATTACCCATGTAAGAATTTCTTTTCCATCAGTAGCTTTCACCATTCGTTTTTCTACCTTACCCATTTTGATGTTTTTAAGTACTGCTTCATTAGTTGCAGTAAGCGGAGTTGACACACCTGTTTTCAAATCTGTTTTATACAGTTCTGTTGGTGATGAAATAGACATTCTTGCAGTAATGGCATAGGTGATTTTAGGATCAGCAGCCAATGAAAAATCCGTATAGTCAGCTATATCATGTGTAAGTTGCATTATGGGTGGATAACTCCGCAAACGGCCATCATAAACCCACAGTTGATCGGTTGCATTTATTCCTGAAATAAAATAAATACGTTTGCCATCTGGACTCCATTTAGCACTCTCTACACTGTAATCAAATCCCGCTGTTGCTTCAACTATATTTTTAGTGTCCAAATGATAAATAAGAATTCTATTACGGTCAGCTTCATATACAGGTGTTTTCATACTTAACCACATCAAGCTGTTTCCGTCAGAAGAAAATGCCGGATTCTTATCATAACCCAAATTACTTGCTGATATGTTTTCAGTTTTTCCTGTTTCCACATCGTACAGATATATGTCGGAATTGGTACTTACAGCATATTCTTTTCCTGAAAGTTTTTTACATGTATATGCCAACTTCTTTCCGTCCTTACTCCAGGCAATTTGCTCACCTCCTCCATGCGGCAGCATCGGTGTATCAAAAGCTTCTCCCATTTGAATGTCGGTAAGGTTACCTACTACATCATTATCAAAGCTTCCAACAAAAATATGTGAGTACAATCCATCCTCCCATTGTGTCCAGTGGCGATACATCAGATCATCATAAATACGGCCTGTTGCCAAAGGCAAATCAGGGTATAAATCATGAGTGTTTTTTGTGATTTTAACTTCACGTGCAAGCCATATTCTGTTTCCCGAAGGTGATATTCCGAAACATGAAATATCATCACCAAAATTGGTAAGTTGTTTCATGCCTGAACCTGAAGCATCCATCACGTAAAGACCATTCACTCCTCCTTTATTACTCAGGAAATAAATTTTCTTTCCGTCAGCACTCCATTGTGGCGAAGTTTCATCAGCAGTTTCTCCTGCAAGTAAAGTAGGCTGCCCTCCAGTTACAGGAATTTTATAAATATCCGTATTGCCTTTGTTGGTATGTAAATCAAAATTGCGCACTGTATAAACTACAGTCTTACCATCAGGTGATAGCGCAGCCTCACCCACACGGCCAAGTTTCCAGAGCGTTTCAGGAGTAAGTTTATTCTGACTTTGTGTGTCTGTAGCAATCAGCATAAAAGCTACTGCCCATAAATATTTTATCATAACAATAAGTATTAAAGATTAAGAGGTGTAAAAATAAAACTTTGACGATAATAACATTCAGTTTGTGCAAATGAATGTTCTATCTCTGTTTCAAAAACATTACTGCTCGCTGTAAATCATCCGGAGTGTCAATCGCAATGGTTTCTTCATGGGTGATGCAAGCGCTTATACCAAATCCATTCTGAAGCCAGCGCAGTTGCTCCAGTTGTTCTGCCTGTTCCAATGACGATGGTGCAAGTGCGGCAATTTTACTGAGAACGCTGCTGCGGTATGCATACATGCCAAGGTGTTTGTATCCTGCACCTGCCGAAAATGTTTGATCATTATATCCACTTCTGAAATACGGAATATTGCTTCGGCTGAAATAAAGAACTTTGCCATTGTCGGCCATCACTGCTTTCACCACATTCGGGTTTTCATATTCCTTAATTCCACTGAGTGGTTTCACCATTGTAGCAATGTCAACATTCACATCGCTGAACAAATCAACCAGTGCATCAATCTGCGAGGGATTGATAAACGGTTCATCGCCCTGCACATTTACTACAATATCATACTTCTCATTAAGTTTGGATAATACTTCGGCAATGCGGTCAGTGCCGGAAGGATGACGATCAGATGTCATCATTACTTCTGCACCAAAAGATGTTGCATGTTCCAGAATCCTGTTGTCATCAGTAGCAACAATTATGCGCTTAATATTTTTTGCTTTTTGAGTTTGATGATATACGCGCTGCAACATACTTTGTCCGCCTATATCGGCCAATGGCTTTCCCGGAAAACGTGTGCTGTTGTATCGTGCGGGGATAACAGCTATTGCTGTCAATTTATTTTCCATTGTTCATTGCAAGTTGAGCAGAAAGATGTGCAATACAGTAAGCAAAAAACTGCAGTTGCGGTTGCTGATTTTCAGAGTCGTCAAGCAAGCTTGCGTTAAACTTCTTCCACAATTCGGCATCAGCATCGGCTGATGGAATACAATAATACTGAGGTGCCATGCGAAGCCTTGTGTAAATCATAATTACTGCGCAGGGATTTTTTTCTCCGTTGCGATACAATCCTTTGAACTCTACCTGGCGTGTATCTTCCACCACAGGAGCAAAATCACGAAGGGTATAACCTTCTTTCATGGGAAGTTTATTATTCAGCTGTAATTTATATCCTACCGATCCATAAAGATATTCCGCTGATGTTGTGGGTGCCTGTTGTGCCTGCAATCGAATTGTTGCAATCAACATCAAACTAAGTGAAAGAAATAATATTCGTTTTTTCATAGTACAAAAATAATTTATTAGACAAATACGAAGTGACTAAAAAACGAAAGGGAGCTCCGTTGAGCCCCCTATTCGTAACCTAAAACTAACCCTATGAAAAAAATATCTTTGTTTGTGTTACTTCAATTTTGCGATGCTAAATTACAACATATTTCTTAATAAACAATGAAGATTGAATAATTTTTTTATTTTATTTTTTCTCTCACTAAAGAACTAATCATTACAACAACACAAAATCAATATTGTTTTAACTGATTTAAATTTAATTATTTTATATTTTTTGATTTTTAGAAAATTCCGTTTTGCAAACTGTTCTAAAATATCACACTATCGCTCTTAAATCTGCATCATTTATCACTTATTAACCATCAATTGCTCAACCTGCAACGCTTCTCAGCTAAAATAAAATGATTATTGCCGTTGATAATTCGGTTTAATATTTACTGATAAACTTCTCATGTATTCCCATGCCCACATCAAGTGCTTTGAGATAGCCAACCATAATATTAGCTTTAACAGGACTTTGTTTTCTCTTGTAAAACACTACGTCTTTACTGAACAAGTCCCAGTTTTGATGTACCAGCAAATCTTTTGCAATTGAAATGGTAGGTTCCATGGAACGTGCTGTATGCCACCAGCCTTTGGGCACAAACACTGTTTCACCGGGTGCTACTACATCACTCATCGGGTTGGCATGCTTAAACAAAGGATACTTTTCGTAATTGGGTTTGTAATATTCTTCAATAGTAGATTTCCAGGGATGTTCAGGATCCGGATACATATATTTTCCTTCTTCAGGTTTGTAGAGGATAAACTCTTTATGTCCGTAAACCTGAGTAACAATAGCATACAGTCCGTATAAATCATAGTGCAGATAAGGAAACCATCCGGCAGCACCACCAAAAAATATTTCAAGTGTTGATGCCTGTGGAATCAGTCCATTACGGAACATGGGGCTTTTCAGTCTGTTCTTGCGCATCACCTCAAAATCAGGCTGCACATATTCAAGTATCTCAGTGAATTTTCTGTCTAAATCAACTTTAAAAGGATAAGGCGCAGGATTTTCAGGTGTGGAAGCCAGCATCATATCCACATACTCTCCCAGTTTATATTCTTTGCCTTTAATGGTTGCTGTCTTTTCAGGAAAGTTCTTTTTAAAGAACTCAGGAGTGAACACATTATAAGCTTTCCAGTCTTTTGACTGATCGGTTAGTATTACCGGTTTGTTGGGAATGATGTATTCATTCATAAATTCCCTGAAAGTAAGTTTACTTCTTCTTTCTATTTTTCCCATAATTCTTTAGTAATAATTACACAATATTAGTAAAAACAAATCATAGTACGAACACTCCTACAACAAGTTACTTTAATATTCATCAAATGATAAACTGAATTCAGAGTTATTATAGAGGAATTTCATCACGTCCTTTCAGAATGATTACCTTTACGTTCTAAATTTAAAATCATGAAACAGTTTATACGTTTATCAATGGCAACTATTGTTACCATACTGTTGTCTGTAATCGCACAGGCACAAACTGAAAATGCTCTTGATTTTGACGGCATTGATGATCAGGTGGAAGCATTTAATGCTTCATCCTTAATAGCAGGCTCACCTCAGATGAGCATAGCCTGCTGGGTGTATCCGAGAAATCCTGCTCCTTCATTTCCTGATTTTGATGGAATTATAGGTTTCAGAGATAATTTGTTTGCTGATTTCTATCTGCTGCAATACACCTCTTCATCTATTGAAGCACGGTTTACCAACAGTTCAGGTGTGCAGTATAACATTATTTCTAATGGAATGCAGTTAAATACCTGGCAACATTATGCCATGACGTATGATGGCTCCTACCTGCGTGTACATCGCAACGGAGTAATTACCGACTCTGTTCCTGCATCAGGTTCCATCAACACTTCATCACAATCGTTTCTTATTGGCAACCTTCTTTATCAGGGAACCAACTATTATCTTGACGGCAAAGTGGACGAAGTTGGGTTATGGAACAGAGGTCTCACGTCAGAAGAAGTGATGTGTTTGTATAAAAACAAAATTGACCTCAACTCAAACGGATTGCAGATGTACTTCGATATGAATACCGGTGTAGCAGGAGGAAATAATACAGGCATTGGAGTGATTCCAGATAAAAAACTTAATGTCAATGGGGTTCTCTCCGGATTTAATCTGACAGGCACTACCTCCAACTTTGTTGACGGAATTGACAACAGCACAGTGATTACTGCAACATTATGTATAGGACAATCTTATACTTACAACGGACAGTTTTTAAGTCAGCCGGGCACCTATACATTCACTTATACTTCTTCAGTAAACTGCGATTCAACCGTTAAAATTATACTTACACAGAACGATACTTCTGTTACACAAAACCAAAATACTCTGACTGCCAGTCAAAGCGGAGCAACCTATCAGTGGATTGACTGCCTGAACAATACTCCTGTGGCAGGTGCCATCAATCAGAGTTTTACTCCCACCGCTAACGGCACTTACGCAGTTGTTATTGGTGCCAATGGCTGCACCGATACTTCTTCCTGCCACAGTGTTATCATCAGCAGTGTGAACTCACTGTCAGCTGCCAACTGGCAGATTTACCCTAATCCGGCTGCTGATGTGCTTACGCTTATCAGCAACCATCCAGCAGGAAATGTTGACATTGTTCTTTCTGACATTACCGGAAAAACTATCAGAAAAATACAAACTGACAACTCACGCTATCAGCTGCAACTTAACGGACTAAGCAGTGGAGTTTATCAGCTAACCGTAATTTCAACATCAGAGATCATCAATCTTAAATTTCTGAAGTTGTAACAGACAATACATAAATTGCATTGTGTATTAATCACTCTAAAAAAGTGACTAAAATCATTATAAACTTTACCATTTCATCACATTAAAGTGAACGATTTTATCTTATCTTTATAACCTGAATAAAGGAGGGACGAAAGATGAGAAAGTTATTGAAACATAAAGCACATTTACACCGCAGAGATATAAAAGGTGTATCAACCTATGTGGTTTTGCGCAACTCACAGCAAGACCTAAAAACCAAGGATTCATTGGAGGTAAAAGGGTTTATTGACGACCTTGCCATTGAAGGTACACTTCAGCCTAAGCATGACGGTTCGCACTGGCTGAATATCAAAAAGGAATGGAGGCAGGCAATTGGTAAAACCATTGGCGATGCAGTAGAGTTAACACTGGAGGTTCAGCCGTCAATGAAAGTTGTTGCTAAAAAATAAGTAACAAAAGTTTAGTCAGCAAATTTTATATCTTTAATATTCAGTTGCAGTTCAACATTTCCGTTGAAATGATTTTCTTCAATGTGATAACAAATATCGAAAGTGTTTCCGGCATTAATTCTTTCGAGATGTGAGCCCAACTGAAAGGCAATAGCACTTATTGCTTTGGTCATTCCGGGTTGAATGACTGATAATTTCAGGTGTTTATTATCCTGTCCTACTGTGCGAAGACTGTCAAGGTCGGCCATACAATTTCGCGAAACAAAAACCGGTGCCATATTGCCCGGCCCAAAGGGTGCAAACCTTTTCACAATACCATAAAAATTACCGGTAATGTCTTTCAGCAACAGTTCGCTGTCTATTTCAATTACAGGAGTGAGCATACGCTCTTCGATGGTAGTGCTTACTACTTCTTCAAACTTTCTCCTGAAGTTCTCGAGATTCTCATGTTTCAGTGTGAGTCCTGCTGCATACATGTGTCCTCCAAACTGCTCCAGATATTCGCTGCATGCTTCAATGGCATTATATACATCAAAATCTTTTACTGAACGTGCCGACCCTGCTATGTGTCCATTGCTTTCTGTAAGTACAACGGTAGGGCGATAAAATTTTTCTGACAATCGTGATGCCACAATACCTATGACACCTTTGTTCCAAGAAGCCTGATAAACTACTGTTGTTCGTTTCGACTCAAATTTCTCATCTCTCCCTATTAACTTCAGAGCATCTTCGGTAATTTGTTTGTCGGCATCGCGCCTGTTGGAGTTGTGCTGATTGATGGTAATGCTTTTGCTGTTGGCATCATTCACCGTATTGCTGATGAGGAGTTGCACAGCAGATTTTCCATGATCCATTCTTCCCGCAGCGTTGATACGAGGAGCGATTACAAAAACCACATCAGAAATATTGAGTTCGCGTCTGATGGCATTTAGCTCGAGAATGGCCTGTATGCCGGTGCGGGGTTTTTCGTTGAGTTGTTTCAGTCCGTAGTAGGCAAGTACACGGTTCTCGCCAACAATGGGTACAATATCTGCAGCAATGCTTATAGCTACCAAATCAATCAGGTCGAGCACTTCCTGTTCAGGTTGCGACTGGCTTTTGGCAAATGCCTGCAGCAGTTTAAAACCTACACCACACCCCGATAAATCTTTGCATGGATAATTGCAATCCGGTTGTTTGGGGTCGAGCACAGCAACTGCTTCAGGAATTTCACTTCCCGGGCGGTGATGATCGCAAACAATAAAATCAATACCGAGCGAATTTGCATAACTGATTTTGTCAGTTGCTTTTATTCCGCAATCGAGTGCAATCACCAGATTGATGTTTTGCTCTTTTGCCCATTCTATGCTCTGTGTGGAAATGCCATAGCCTTCGGTATAGCGGTCGGGCACGTAAAAATCGCAATAGGCAAACCTCGATTTGAAATAAGTGTACACCATAGCCACAGAGGTAGTGCCATCCACATCATAATCGCCATAAATAAGCACACGCTCCTTTTTTTCAATTGCCTGAACAATGCGCTCCACAGCTTTATGCATATCCTTCATCAGAAAAGGATCGTGAAGTGATGACAAGGAAGGATTAAAAAAAGTTTCGGCCTGGGCGTAAGTTGTAATACCACGCTGAATGAGCAGATTCAAAAGCACGGGGTTGATATTTAACTCCTTCCCAAATGCCTTAAGTGCATCGGCACCGGCAGGAGGAGCAATATCCCAGCGTTTTATTATCTCTGTTTCTTTCATTCTGCAAAGAGGTGTACAAAGATAAGTTTCCTGAAGAAGGAAGACAGAAGGCAAGAAAGGTTTTTCTTCGAAATTGACCTAATGGTTTACAAAACAATAAAATGAACTTACTGCTTAGCCTTCTTTTTCCCTGTTCAGCAAACGGTAGATGGTGCTTTTGCCAATGTTCAGTCTGTCGGCAGCCTGCTGCACATTGCCGTTGCACAAGCCCAGCACGTGCAGAATAATTTTTTTCTCATACAATTCGAGTGTGAGTTCCTGCGAAAGGAGTTCCGTCTCAAAATTACTTTCAGAAAAAATGAGATTATCAGCCTGAATAGTTTCTGTATCTGCCATCACAACTGCCAGTTCAATTACCGATTTTAGTTCGCGAACATTTCCCGGAAAAGCATAAGCCATCAGTTTGCTCTGTGCTTCTGACGAAAGTTTTTTTGTGGGCAACTGATTCTCTTTACAAAACTGACGTATAAAATACTGCGACAACAGAATGCAGTCAGTACCTCTCTCGCGCAATGGCGGCAGATGTATTTGTAAACCATATAAACGGAAGAAAAGGTCTTCGCGAAAACGATTTTGTTTTACTTCGGCAGTAAGGTTGCGGTGAGTGGCAGCAATAATTCTGCAATTTATTTTGATGGGTTTGTTGGAGCCCACCCTCACCACTTCACGCTCCTGCAACACACGAAGCAGCTTTGCCTGCAGGGCAATGTCCATATCGGCAATTTCGTCCAAAAACAATGTGCCGTCATTGGCTTCTTCAAACTTTCCTGTGCGTGATTGTAAAGCACCGGTGAAGGCTCCTTTCTCATGGCCAAACAATTCGCTTTCGGCTAAGTCTTTGGGTATGGCCGACATATTCACCGCCACAAAGGCTCCTTTCTTCTGCTTTGAATGATAGTGAATGGCTTTGGCAATTTCTTCTTTTCCGGTTCCGGTTTCGCCACTTATCATCACCGTAATGTTGGACGAAATAGCTTTTTGAAGCAATGGAAATATTTTCTGAAATGAAGGATGTGCACCAATGAGGCGCTTCTGAAAATCATATTTCTGTTCCACCTCACGCTCCAGTTCCCAAATTTTTGTTTTGAGTTGTTGCTGCTCTTTAATTTTTTCAATTGTATTCAGCAACTTGTCTCTTATATCTTTTGATTTTACAAAATAATCATAAGCACCGTTTTTGAGCAGTTCCACAACGGTATCAATGCTGTGTTGCTCTGAAATGACAATACAATCCGAATCGGGTTGCTGCTCCTTGATTCTGGTAAGCAACTCGCTGCCGTTGATGTCGGGAAGGTGATAATCAACAGTGATGATATGGGGCTGGCGGTGCAGGTTTTCAAGCATCTCTCTGCCCGAAGCAAAAGCTGACACCTCGTGGTCGGGATTCAGTGAGAGGATATATTGCAAAAACTCGCGGTACCAGTCATCGTCCTCCACAATGAAAATACGCGTAATGGCGGTGGTTTTCATACAGCGAAGTAAATAAAAAAGGCTGCTCAAAAGATGAAACAGCCCATTCTTTGTTGTCCGACCAGGATTCGAACCTGGAAAGGCAGAACCAAAATCTGCAGTGTTACCATTACACCATCGGACAAACGAGGGCGCAAAAATAGAATTTTTTTCGATTTAAAAATAAGATAAAGAAATTTTGATGCAGGAGCATAAATATGCTCTTAAAACCGTTCATGACAAGGCTAATATTCCATCATAAACTTTTTTTAAGACGAGTCATAAACATAAACAACCCAGCAGGAGCTAACGCGACCTGCCGGGTGATAGGACACTCACCCCCAACCAGTGAAGAGGTGACAACGTGCATGAATTTTAAGATTAATAACTCCTTTTAGCGTCCCGGACTTGCGAAGGAAAATACTTTATAGTTAAACCTAAGAAATAAACCTTTTTAATTGACAATTCGCAAAGTCTATCTGCCTTTTGTCCATACGCGGCCACCTTCGGTGCAGTTGGCACATATATCAATGCTGCTGCGCGAAGTAAGTACAGCCTGTCTGAAACGATTATACGTTTTGCCATGCCACAACTCTCGAAAACTATCGTGCTGCAAATCGCCTAACTTATGTTTGGCATCTTTGTCGAAACAACAGGGCACCATACTTCCGTCCCAGGTTATTACGGATGAATGCCACATTTTCCAGCAATGATTTTCCAATGGGTTTTTTATGCTGTATGTGCCGTCTTTGTTCTTCTTATATCGTGAGTATCTTGTATTGTCAGGCATCAGCGGATTTCCATTTTTATAATCATAAAGCTGAGCTGTCTTAAACGCTACTTCGTTTACTCCAATCTTAGCTGCAAGTTTTTTTACATCCTCCACCTGATGTTCATTGGGTTTTACTACCAGAAACTGAAAAATGAGATGCGGTGTTTTTGACTGAAGTTGTTTTTTCCATTTCACCATAGTTTCGGCACCTTGCAATACTTTTTCAAGTGAGCCACCCTTGCGATATTGAGAGTACACATCCTGCGTAGTGCCGTCAATAGAAATAATCAATCTGTCGAGTCCTGCTTCTACAGTTTTGCGTGCATTGTCGTCACTCAGGTAATGCGCATTGGTAGAGGTGGCCGTATAAATTTTATTCTCATGAGCATAACGAATCATGTCAAAGAGATTGGTGTTGAGATAAGGTTCGCCCTGAAAGTAAAGTATCAGATACAATAAATCAGGAGCAAGTTCATCAATCAGTCGTTTATAAAATTCAGGTTGCAACATTCCGGTAGGACGGCTGAAAGCTCTCAGTCCGCTTGGACATTCAGGGCAGCGCAGGTTACAGGAAGTAGTAGGTTCCACCGAAATACTTACAGGCATGCCTTTATGCTGTGCCTTACCCGTCAGTCGCGACAAGTAGTAGCTGCTAATCACTTTCGAAAAATTGGCTGCCCTTCGCACTGTGAGTTTACTCATCAGGTTTGAAAGGTCGCTGATATTACGGTTCACCTAAAAATATTTTTTGCAAAGGTAACAAGTAGTTGAAGGTGATTGTTTGTCCGGTTGTTTTTGAGCAAGAAGAATTTTATACGAAGTTGATTTATTTATCTCCTGTAACAAGCTCTTAATAAACCTGTATAGCAAATATTCAGGTTAATTTTTAGGTATCAGACAGATACGGATATCAGTGAACATTAGTACTTTTACAGCCGAAAGTAATTTTTATGCTTTCAGAAACCACAATTGACATTTTTACGTACAACCTGACTTCTGAATTTAATTGATGAAAGGAATTGTTTTAGCCGGAGGCAGCGGCACACGATTACATCCGCTTACTCTGGCAATGAGTAAGCAGTTGATGCCTGTTTATGATAAACCGATGATATATTATCCGTTATCGGTGTTGATGATGGCAGGCATCAGCGAAATACTAATTATCAGTACACCTCACGATTTGCCGCACTTCAAACGTTTGTTAGGCACGGGTGAACAGTTGGGCTGCCGTTTTCATTACGAAGAACAAAAGGTACCCAACGGACTTGCACAGGCATTTGTAATAGGCGAAAAATTTATCGGAAATGATTCTGTTGCTCTGGTACTGGGCGATAATATTTTTTATGGACAAGGACTGGGTCGAATTCTTGCAGGAAACAACAACATGCAGGGCGGACTGGTATTTGCTTACCACGTTTCGGACCCTGAGCGTTATGGTGTAGTAGAGTTTGATGCAGATTTTAATGCATTGTCTATTGAAGAAAAACCGCAGAAACCTAAATCCAACTATGCTGTTCCGGGATTATATTTTTATGACAATGAAGTGGTATCAATTGCCAAAAATTTAAAACCCAGTGCACGTGGCGAATACGAAATTACCGACATCAACAAACATTACCTCAGAGAAGGAAAACTGAAAGTGCAGCTTCTGGAAAGAGGTACTGCCTGGCTCGACACCGGTACATTTAACTCGCTTTTGCAGGCTGGAAATTTTGTAAACGTAATTGAAGAACGTCAGGGATTAAAAGTAGGCTGCATTGAAGAAGTGGCTTATCGTATGGGCTTTATCAATAAAGAACAACTCCGCAAAGTAGCAGAGCCACTGATGAAAAGCGGATATGGGCAATATCTGATTAAAATTTTAGATCAATATTTATAAGTTATATGACAAACAGTAAAAGTAAAATATTAGTAACAGGTGGTGCCGGATTTGTGGGCAGTGCACTGGCAGAAAAATTAGCCGACAATGCCGACAATTTTGTAGTAGTAGTTGATAACCTGCTGACAGGATCGTTAAGCAAGGTTCCGCCTTCCAAACATAACAACGTTAAATTTATAAAAGCCGATGTAAACGATTTCAGAGATATTTCTGCAATTTTTTATGCTTATGCTTTCGATTATGTATTTCATTATGCTGCAGTAGTAGGTGTAAAACGTACACTCGATCATCCATCATGGGTATTGAACGATCTCACAGGTTTGAAAAACGTACTCGACCTTTCAAAAAATACAGGTGTGAAGCGGGTATATTTCAGCAGCAGCAGCGAGGTTTATGGCGAGCCTGTTGAATATCCACAAAACGAAACAACTACTCCTCTGAACTCACGATTGCCTTATGCCATTGTAAAAAATCTGGGAGAAGCTTACCTGCGTGCATACAAGCAGGAATTTGGTCTTGACTTTACTATTTTCCGTTTCTTCAACACGTATGGACCAAAACAAAGTACTGACTTTGTAATGTCGAAATTTATTGATTCGGCACTGCTGGATAAAGATATTACCATTTATGGCGATGGCTCTCAGACAAGGACTTTTTGTTATGTAGATGATAATGTTGAAGCTTGTCTCAATGCATTTTACACCCATCGTTTTGTGAATGACGTCATCAATATCGGTAATGATAAAGAAACATCCATTCTTGAGTTGGCACAAATGGTTAAGAAAATTCTAAACTCAAAATCAAACATTGTGCACCTGCCTGCACTCAAAGAAGGCGATATGACACGCAGATGTCCTGATATTTCGAAAATGAAAATTCTTCTTAACCGCGACCTCACTCCTCTCGAAAAAGGAATGAGCAAGGTTATTGAAGCATTCCGTAACCGAAGGAAGTAAAAAAATTAATTTCTTTGTAACAGCAATGCGCATTTGCATTGCTGTTTTTTTATTTCACTATGCACAGCATCCCGATTCTTCAGCAGAAGTTGGAAAAAGAATTTTCATCACTGCATTTTGGCCATGAGCCGCGACAACTTTACGAGCCAATGGACTACATGCTTACACTTGCAGGCAAGCGGTTGCGCCCGTTGTTTGTTTTGATAGGATGCGAATTGTTTGGTGGTGATTATACAAAAGCTATGGATGCTGCCATCGGCATAGAACTGTTTCACAACTTCACGCTGTTGCATGACGACATTATGGACAATGCAACCAAACGCAGAAACCAGCCTGCCGTGCATGTAAAATGGAATTCCAATGTGGCTATACTCTCAGGTGATGCCCTTTTTGTGAAAGCATGCGAACGAATGACCATGGTGGATGATACGTTGCTGCGCAAGGTACTTTCACTGTTTTATAAAACATCAATAGAAGTGTGCGAAGGGCAGCAACTCGATATGGATTACGAGCAGCTGAATGAAATATCACCTGAAGAATACACGGCAATGATTACACTTAAAACTGCTGTGCTGCTGGCCTGTAGTCTCACCACAGGAAGCCTGATTGCAGGAGCCACAGATGAAGATGCTGAAAAAATTTATGAATTCGGAAAAAACATCGGCATAGCATTTCAGATTCAGGACGATTTGCTGGATGCTTATGGCGAACATTATAAGGTGGGCAAAAAACCCGGAGGCGATATCATTGAAGGCAAAAAAACTTTTTTGTTTTCTGAAACCTGCTGTCTGCTTGAAGGAAAAGAACATCTTGATTTTGTAAATCTTTATAACAACAGAACACTTCAGCCTGAAGAAAAAACACTTCGTGTAAAACAAATATTTGATAAGGCCGGAGTGGTAGAGTCAACACGCAAAGCCATCCATTCCTATTTTGAAAAAGGTTTTGAGCATCTCAAATCATTAAACTTAAATCCATCGGCAGCCATGGAACTGAAATTGTTTTGCGAAAAACTGCTAAACCGCGACCACTGATTTGGTGGCTTTGAAATATGATATAGGCACTTGCTGTTGTTGATAGCTTTTGCTGTTGCGCTCTGATTATCAGCTACTATTTGCTATAATTCACAGAAAAAAACCTTGCTATTTCATTTTTTTTTACTTTTGCCCATTCGTTCCCAAAACACGAGGTTTAAGGTGGATAAGATGTCGAAATATAACCTGCATTATGCCGGGTTAAAAGACGGGATACATGAATTTGAATATCTGTTAAAACAGGATTTTTTCGACATGTTTGAACACCCTTTGGTTCAGGGAGCCAATGTTCTTATTCATCTTACAGTTACCAAAAGTGCGGTAATGGTTGTGTTGGATATCAAGGTTTCAGGAACGGTACATGTGGAGTGTCACCGTTGTTTGGAAGAGTTTGAAATGCCTTTGGATATGCGCAAAACCATTATTGTAAAAACTACCGGTGATGACAATGAAGTGGATGGTGATAATATTATTCGTGCCGACAATGCTCATGACATTCATTTGGCACAGCACCTTTACGATGTGGTTTCGCTGTCAATACCGCTAAAAGTAACACATCCTGATAATGCATCAGGAGGAATGGGATGTAATGAAGAAACCTTGCGCACCATAGCAAAATATATGGTAAAAAATGAAAAACAAGATGATCCCCGATGGGATTTACTGAAAAAAATAAATAACAATTAACGAATAAATAATAAGAAGTTATGCCAAATCCAAAGCACAAACATTCGAAATCAAGAAGAGATAAACGCAGAACTCACTACAAAGCAGAAACTCCAACAGTAGCAGTATGCCCAACTACTGGTGAAACACATTTATATCACCGTGCATACTGGCATGATGGCAAAATGTATTACAAAGGAAAAGTTGTTTTAGAGAAAGCTGTTTAATCTCTCAATTCCTATATGATCAGGATAGGTGTTGATATAATGGGAGGTGATTTTGCACCTCTCGAAACCACACTGGGAGCTATTGAAGCTTTCAAAGAACTGCCTGCTGACAACAGACTTGTGCTGATAGGCGACAGCGAAAAAATAAAAGCAATACTTCAGGCAAATGGTGTTGCTGAATCGTCATTTGACATTGTGCATGCGTCTGAAAATGTAGAAATGGACGACTCTGCCACCAAGGTATTTTCGCAAAAACCTCAGTCGGGTATGGCCATAGGTTTTGGTCTTCTGAAACAAAAAAAGATTGACGTATTTGCCAGTGCCGGTCATTCAGGCGCCATGATGGTTGGAAGTATGTTCAGCGTAAAACCGGTGAGCGGAATTTTACGCCCCGCCATTTCAACCATATTGCCCAAGGAAGATGGCACATTCGGAATTTTGCTTGATGTAGGCGCAAATGCCGATTGCAAACCTGAAGTACTTCAGCAATTCGGAATACTTGGTTCGCTGTTGGCAGAACATGTTTATCAGATTAACAAACCACGTGTGGGTCTGATGAATATAGGAGAAGAAGAAGAGAAAGGAAATATGCTTTCACAGCAGGCTCACGCATTATTAAAAGCAACCAGAGAGATTAATTTTATCGGCAATGTTGAAGGACGCGATTTGTTTAACACCAAAGCTGATGTAATTGTGTGTGACGGATTCACAGGTAATGTGATGCTGAAAGAAGCAGAATCATTTTATACACTGATTAAAAAACGTGGAATCAAAGACGAATACTTTGATCGCTTTGATTATGAAAACTACGGTGGAACACCGGTACTCGGAGTAAATGGAAATGTAATCATGGCACATGGAATATCCAAAGCCAAGGCTATAAAAAATATGATTTTACTCTCCAAACGTGTCACCGAAGCAAACCTGTCAGAAAAAATTGCAACCGCTTTTCACAGTAATGTAGTCAATCAAACATTATAACTTTTTTGATGGAAAAACTAAGAGCTGCCATCACCGCTGTTCATGCCTGGGTGCCTGATTATGTGTTGACCAATCAGGAACTGGAAACCATGGTTGAAACCAATGATGAATGGATACAAACACGCACAGGAATTAAAGAGCGCAGAATTTTGAAAGAACCCGGTGAGGGCACTTCTAAAATAGGCGTTGAATCTGTTAACGGACTTCTTAAGAAAAGAGGAATCAGTGCTGATGAAATTGATTTGCTGATTTGCGCTACCACAACTCCCGATCTTGTTTTTCCGGCAACAGCAAATATTATTTGTGATAAGGTTGGTGCAAAAAATGCTTTCGGCTACGACCTCAGTGCTGCCTGTTCTGGATTTTTGTTTGCACTGGTAACGGGATCAAAGTTTATTGAAAGCGGACAGTATAAAAAAGTGGTGGTAGTAGGTGCCGATAAAATGTCGGCCATCATTGACTACACCGACCGTGCTACCTGTATTATTTTTGGTGATGGCGGAGGAGCTGTATTGTTAGAGCCTAATACCGAAGGATATGGTGTGTATGATTCGATATTGAAAAGTGATGGAAACGGAAGACATTACCTGCATCAGAAAGCCGGTGGAAGTGTGAAACCTCCTACACATGCTACAGTAGATGCACGCGAACATTTTGTTTATCAGGAAGGGCAAACTGTTTTTAAATTCGCTGTAAAAGGAATGGCTGACGTAAGTGCTGAAATCATGGAACGCAATCATCTGAAAGCTGAAGACATTGCCTGGCTGGTTCCTCATCAGGCCAATAAGCGAATCATTGATGCCACTGCAAGCCGTATGGGTGTGGGCATGGAAAAAGTTATGCTGAACATTCAGAAATACGGCAACACAACAAATGGAACACTTCCACTTTGTTTGTGGGAATGGGAAAAGCAACTGCACAAAGGAGATAATCTCATTCTTTCAGCTTTTGGTGGAGGTTTTACCTGGGGAAGTATTTATCTGAAGTGGGCGTATAACAGTTAGTCTGAAAACTGTAAACAACAAGACATACAAGAAACTTTTTATTCCTGTTCGGTTCTGTCAAATTCTTCTTTGTTTTCTGACTGAGCTTTCAAATGTATCTCCAAACTTTGGCCTTCTTCGTTTTGTTGCATCAACGTCCAGTTGTCAGTAGCAGAAGTTACAAGCCATACATTTCCTGATTTACGAAACACCTGCACATTGAGTCCGAACTTTGTATGAAACCCCTGTTCAAATGCATCAATAGACATATCGTCATTCCAGATAAATGTTTTTTTCTCATTCATTTTAGCCAGCACCTTGAATAAATCTGAACTTGCATACATATCTTTCTTATGACTGCCTTGCCCCTTGCGATGCGACTTTTTGAAAAACTCAACTTTAAGATACGGATATATATGATTGAATTTTTTTTGAAAAACTTCAATGCTATCTTCGGGATGAATGGTTAACTGATGTTTCATTTCACTCTTTAATTGAAATACAAAAAAACAACAAGAGGCTGCTCCATTTTATGAACAGCATTAGTTTAACGTATGATTATTATCATTTTATAGTCAGTCGTTGCGCGAGATAGCCATATCCTGATCCTTTAAAAGCAAAAACCGGCAGCTTTCGCTAACCGGCCTTGCATCCTAACATTAAATCAAATTACATTTTATAAATATGAAAAAAGTTTTTTCTGCGGTATAAAAGTAGATTCATTATTTCGGAGCAGAAATGATTTACCGCAGCAGGCAATACGATATTTATCAGTAATTTTTTTATTCATATTTAATAAACATCCACTAATTTTTTTCTTCTTCCATTGTAAAAACATCTTTAACATTTCTCAACCCTTCAATTCCACCCTTAAGCACCTGAACCTGACGAACTCCGTTTTTGCAAAGTATTGAAGAAGCAATCATACTGAGATATCCGGTTTTACAAATAAGTATATACTTTTTATTCTTGTCAAATTCATTTATACGATTCTGAAAATCTTCCAAAGGAATATTCAGATTGTTTTTCAGATGTTCTTTAACAAACTCTCTGTTCTTTCTGCAGTCAACCGCTATGTGTGTGTTATTTGCGACAGCTGATAAAAATTTATCAGAATCAATAATTTCAATTTGTTCAACAGGAAGGTTTGAACTCATCCAGGCAGCCATTCCTCCTTCCAAATAACCTCTTACGTTTTCTAAACCCACTCTCGATAGTCGTGTGACTGATTCTTTCTCCAAACCTTCATCCGCAACTACAACTACAGGAGAATCCATATCAATCAGTTTGCCTACCCATGGAGCAAAGAATCCGTTTAATCCAATATTAATAGCTCCGTTGATATGCCCCTTTGCAAAATTTTCCGGATCGCGTGTATCTAATAATATAGCTCTGTTAATTTCCGAATTAAATTCTTCAGGACTTAACGGGTTCATATTTTTTTTCAGCACATCTTCCAATGGACGATAACCCATGATGTTTATACTCATGTTTTTAAAAAAATATTCGGGAGGCATTGTTAGATCAGTGGAAACGGCTTTTCTGAAACTTTCAATATCAGTTGCCTGCATGGCATAATTTTTCTGCTTCTGTTCGCCTATGGTTGTAAATTTTTCATTGCTGATGTTTTTGCCACAGTCAGATCCAGCTCCATGTCCCGGATAAACCACTAAATCGTCAGGAAGTGATTTTAAAATACCCAGTGAATCAAAAAGCAATTGTGTGAGTTCATAAGTACTTTTGTTTCCACTCATCAAATCAGGACGACCAACATCACCGGCAAACAGTGTGTCGCCAGTGAAAATAGCTGTAGGTTTATGGTTTTCATCATGCAGCACATAACAGGTTGATTCAATACTGTGCCCCGGTGTATGCAATACCTTTAAATAGAAACTTCCGAAAGCTATTGCCTCATTATTTCTTGCCATATAAATGGGGTATGCTGTGCGTGCATTGGGTCCATATACAATAGTGGCACCCGAACGTTCGGCAATTTCCTGATGGCCTGAAACAAAATCAGCGTGAATATGTGTCTCCAACACATACTTTATTTTTGCATTACGCTCCTTAGCGAGATCAAGATACATATACGGTTCACGAATGGGATCAATGACTACAGCTTCACCTTCTGACTCCAGAAAGTAGCTGAACTGTGATAAGCCCGGTATATAAATCTGACGAAAAAACATTTTATCTAAAGAAGGCGACAAATCTTGGATTTTTAGCTTTACAGATAAATGACCTATGTCATACCACTGAAAAATATTACTCAAAAAATTGTTGCGGAAAAGATTATACTATTGCTGCCTGAAATCCGGATTTGTTGTATTATGCAAATAGCAGATAAATTAAAATGTTATCATTGTGGTGACGACTGTGAAGATACTTCTATTGCACTTGCAGAAAAGTATTTTTGCTGTACCGGTTGTAAGCTGGTTTACGAAATTCTGAATGAAAACAATCTTTGCACTTATTACGACCTGAATAAAACACCCGGGACAAAACAAGCCGGTGTGATTAATAAACGATTTAATTTTCTTGACGAAGAGGAGATTGCACGTAAACTGATTACCTTCAAAAATAAAAATGAAATACATGTAACTTTTTACATTCCGGCCATGCATTGCAGCAGTTGCATTTGGTTGCTGGAACATTTTCAGAAAATAGATTCAGGTGTACTTATTTCGCGTATTGATTTTCTGAAAAAAGAACTTCATTTGGTGTTTGACAACACAAAAACATCTCTTCGTGAAGTTGCTGAAAAGCTTACACAAACCGGATATGAGCCATTGCTGAGCCTTGACTCTATAGAGAAAAAAGAAACCAAAAAAGCAAACAGAAGCCGTATTGTCCGCATTGGAGTAGCAGGATTTTGTGCAGGAAATATTATGATGCTAAGTTTTCCTGAATATTTTTCATCAGGAAAAAACATTGACCCGGGATTGCAATATTTTTTCAGTTATGTAAATCTGCTGCTTGCATTGCCGGTATTTTTTTACAGTGCCAATGAGTTTTTTATCAAGTCGTGGAAAGCACTGCGTCATAAAACCACTTCTATTGATATTCCTATTGCCATCGGTCTGATTGCTATTTTTCTTCGCAGCACGTATGAAATTGTCACTCATACAGGGGCAGGTTATTTCGACAGCGGAAGCGGTTTGGTATTTTTTATGCTGATAGGTCGTTGGTTTCAGGATTTTACTTTCGACAGCATGTCTTTCGACCGTGATTATAAATCTTACTTCCCCATTGCAGTAACTACTCTGAAAAATGGTGAGGAAAAAGAAATATCAGTGAACGACCTTAAAGTGAACGACCGCATTCTTATCCGCAACAACGAGATTATTCCGGTTGATGCACTGTTGCTGAAAGGCCGTGCATCCATAGACTATCATTTTGTGACAGGAGAATCTGTTCCGGTATCGCATGAAGCTGGCGAAAATATTTTTGCAGGAGGTCGGCAGACAGCGGGTATGATAGAACTGCAGGTGACCAAAGAAGTTTCGCAGAGTCATCTTACTCAGTTGTGGAACCGTTCGTCATCAAAGCCGGAGTTAAGTCGTTTCGAAAAATTAGTCAACAACATCAGTCGTTGGTTTATTGTAGTTGTATTGTTGATTGCTTTTGGTGCAGGAGCTTACTGGTGGAATACTGATACACAAAAAGCTATTAATGCATTTACTGCAGTGCTGGTAATTACCTGCCCATGTGCACTGGCATTGTCGGCTCCATTTACTTATGGCAATATTTTACGCATGTTGGGAAAAAGAAAAATCTATATGCGCAATTATAAAGCTCTTGAAAAACTTGCCGACATTGACACAGTTGTGTTCGACAAAACAGGAACGCTGACTAAAAACAATGCTTCGCAAATTGAATACGAAGGTGACCCATTGACTGATGATGACAAACAACTTATCTATTCGCTCGCAAGACAATCATCCCATCCGCTAAGCAAATTGCTTTCACGTCATCTAAAAACAGAGCGTTCGTATAAGAGCACCGATTTTAATGAAGTTGTAGGTCAGGGTATTGAAGCTACAATGAATGGTGTGCATGTGAAAGCCGGTACAGCATTGTTTGCAGGTGTTGAGGAGAAAAACGATAATCGTACCTGTGTGTATATTCATATCAACCAACATACAAAAGGTCGTTTTATTTTCTTCAACAGCTACAGGGATGGTGTGGAGCAACTTGCACAGGGGCTTAACAAACTTTCACTTAAAACAACCGTGCTCACGGGTGACAATGAAAGTGAAAAGAAAAATCTGGAACATTTTTTCGGTAATTGTGAAATGAGGTTCAACCAAAAACCTGAAGACAAATTTGCATGTATTGAAAACCTGCGACAGCAAAATCACAAAGTGTTGATGATTGGTGACGGACTGAATGATGCCGGAGCTTTGCTGGCAGCTACTTCGGGTATTTCTATAACAGATAACACCAACAACTTTACTCCTGCAAGTGATACCATCATGGATGCAGCACACATAGGAAAGCTTCCTCAGTTAATAAAACTATCGAAGTCGGCAGTAACCATTATTATCATCAGCTTCATCATATCGCTGTTGTATAATCTGGTTGGAATAAGCTATGCAGTGACGGGCACTCTTTCGCCTTTGTTTGCAGCTATATTGATGCCTATAAGTACGACCACTCTTGTTTTATTTACAACAGGTGTCAGTACCCTGAAAACAAAACTTTGCGGATTCTGAAATTTATTTCCAGGTAAAATGTATGTCGAGACCTTGCTTCTGTGTCTGCGAAATCCATACCATACCACTGTGATCTTCCACCAACTTTTTTACAATAGCCAATCCCACTCCTGCTGATGCTTCTGAATGAGATGACGGCAAGGTTTGAAAAATTTCAAAAATCATTTTTTGCTGCTGTGGTTTTATTCCCGGACCGTTATCGTTAATGCTGAACTCAATCTTATCATGATGTTGTGTCACTTTAACAGTTATTTCAGGATAGGCATTGGTATTATGCTGCAATGCATTTTGCAATATTTCAGTGAGCACAGTTGACAGTGCCTGCTTATCTGTTTCAATATTTCCTGCTTCGGTTTCAACATTAAGCACTGCTTCAGTTTTATTATTTACTTTCTTAAACACTTCTTCAACCAGTGATTTAAGATTCACGGTTTCGACAGCAGAATTTTTGCTGGTGGCTCTTGCAAATTTCAGTAATCCTTCGAGCAACAGTTTCATTTTTCCCACTCTGTTGCGCAACAGGTTTATGTTTTCAATACTTTCTTCTGAAGCAGTATTTTTTAAATCTTCTTCCAGCCATTGCACCAGATTTTCAATTGCACGCAACGGTGCATTCAAATCGTGTGAGAGGATGTATAAGAACTTATCGAAATGTTCAGTAAGTCTTTTTATTTTACTTTCCTGTTCTTTAATCAGACTTTTATAACGGCAACCGGCTTCAAAAATGGATACCATTTTCTGAGTTTCTTCAATGTCGAGCGGTTTAGGAATAAAATCATACGACCCTGTTTCGAACTCTGCAAAACTCGGACGCTCACTTTTAGCTATTGCCGACACAAAAATGATTGGGATATGTTTTGTTTTGGGATTGGCTCTAAGCAGCTGAGCTACTTCAATGCCATCCATGTCAGGCATCTGAATATCGAGAAGAATTAAATCTATCGGCTCTTCCATAAGCAACTTCAGTGCTTCATTGCCCGAAAATGCTTTTATGAGAATACGGTTTTCGTCTTCGAGAATACTTTCCAGCGTCAACAGATTTGCCGGAATATCGTCCACTAACAATACTTTCAGAGGTGACTTGCGTACTGCTGTCTGATCTTTTCTTACAGACTGCTCTACTGAGTTGGTTATCATCTTTATGAAATATTTGCTTCGTTGTACGATGAAGAAATTAAAAGGTTGCTCCCAGGCCTGTTTTTGAAAAATTTGGTCGTACTTTTACCGCCATGCATTTGCTTACGCCATTACATTTTAACGACTATGAGCTGATAGACAGCGGTCAGTTTGAGAAACTTGAACGTTTCGGCACCTGTATCACCATAAGGCCTGAACCTCAGGCAGTATGGAGCCGTAAGCTGACCTTGCAGGAATGGGAAAGAATGGCACATGTAAAGTTTGTCCCAAAAAACAGCTCATCGGGAAGTTGGAAAAAGCTGAAAGATATACCTGACAGATGGAGAATAAAATACCAGCTTTCTGAAGACCATGAAATTGTTTTACGCCTTGCACTCACATCGTTCAAACATGTAGGCGTTTTTCCTGAGCAGGCTGTCAACTGGAATTATATTTATCGTTCCATACTCGATTTAAAAATTGAACAGCCACGGGTGCTGAATCTGTTTGCCTACACCGGTGCTGCTACACTGGCTGCCAAAGCTGCCGGTGCCGATGTGATTCATCTCGACTCGATAAAACAAGTGGTGACCTGGGCTAAGGAAAACATGACACTCAGTGGACTTGACCATGTGAGATGGCTTGTTGAAGATGCTATGACATTTGTGAAACGTGAAGTAAAACGCGGAAAAAAATATCACGGAATCATACTCGACCCACCTGCTTACGGACATGGCCCCAATGGCGAAAACTGGAAACTGGAAGATGAGATAAATGAAATGTTGAAATTGGTTTCGCAACTGCTCGACAAAAAACATTTTCTGGTGCTTAATACTTACTCACTCGGATTTTCATCACTGATTTTGGATAATTTAATGGATCAGTATTTCGATAAATCCATTGAACGCGAAACAGGAGAAATTTATCTGCAGAGCAAAACGCAACAAAAATTACCTCTTGGTGTTTTTGCCCGCCACCGCTGTGGTTTTTAAACGGCAATATTATCTATCAGCCTTACTTCATTGCACCAAACAGCAATGCATGCTCTTATGCGAGAACTCTCACTCCAATCTGAAAGTGAAACAAGTGTATCAGCATTTACAATATCCAGATATTCAACTTTGAAAGGCCGAACTGCTTCTATCTTTTGTATGACAAGTGATTTTGCATCAGCAATTTCATGACTATTTTTTAATGAGTTCAACAGAATAAGACTGCTGTAAATTACTCCTGCATCATTTCTTTCTCTCTCAGATAACCTTCTGTTTCGCGAGCTCATTGCCAAACCATTTGACTCGCGCAAAGTTGGACAGCCGATAATCTGAATATCAGGATGCAATTTATTACTCATCATTCTGATAATGGCCAATTGCTGAAAATCTTTTTCCCCGAAATATGCTTTCTGCGGTTTTATCCAGCTGAAAAATTTATTGACCACAGTAATCACTCCCTGAAAATGTCCGGGCCTGAATTTACCTTCCATAATTTTATCAAGGTTTCCGAGATCAAAATTCAGTGGAGCTTCGTTGGCAGTGTATATTTCGTCTGCCGAAGGCAGGAATACAAAATCACAACCTGCAGCCTCAAGCATTGCCAAATCACTTTCAGTTGTTACGGGATATTTTTTTAAATCATCAGCATTGTTAAACTGCATAGGATTCACAAAAATGCTGACAACCATCACATCATTCTCTTTTTTAGCTCGCTCTGCTAATGAAATATGCCCCTCGTGCAACGCGCCCATGGTAGGTACAAAACCAACAGACTTGCCCTGTTTCTTAACCAGTGCAATTGCTTCTTTCAGGTGTTTTACTGTATGAATAACTTCCATAATTATTTAACCGGGAGCAATGATAACTAAAACTTACCATCTGATGATTTGTTTTATAGCTGAAATTAAAGAAGGATGCCTATTTTCGCATCACTATTTTTTAGATTACAGTTTTGGATAAGAAGTTAAGCGAAATTAAACCCGGAAACATCTGCATCATACAACAATTTACAGACGAAGAAATTAAACTGAAGCTGATGGAGATGGGTTGTATTCCCGGAGAAAATGTGCGGGTTGAGAGAATTGCACCGCTTGGCGACCCTATTGCCATAACTGTAGCCGGCTATATACTGAGCATAAGAAAATCAGAGGCAGAAACTGTTTTGGTAAGTACATTATAAATTTTTCAGCGCAAAGGTGGCCGACATAAATCTTAAAGTTGCATTGATAGGAAATCCCAACAGCGGGAAGAGTACTTTGTTTAATGCACTTACCGGACTCAATCAAAAAGTTGCGAACTTTCCAGGTGTTACGGTTGACAAACACATTGGGCAGTTTACCATTCGCAATGCAGCCGATGGCAATACCTATAAAGTAAGAATTACTGATTTGCCCGGCACATACAGCTTGTATCCAAAAACCATTGACGAGCAAATTCCTTATCAGGTTTTGACGGATAAGAATGATGAATCGCACCCCGACAGAGTAATTGTTATTGCAGATGCAACCAACTTAAAACGCAGTTTGTTTTTATGTTCTCAGATTATTGATTTGAAAGTTCCGGTAGTGCTGGTGCTTAACATGATGGATCTGGCCATAAAAAAAGGATTGAAGATTGATATTCCCAAACTTGAAAAAGCACTTGGAATAAGAATTGTTCCTGCAGTGGTAAGGCAAAATTCAGGTATTGAAGAAATTAAAAAAGCATTGCTTGAAAACCGTCCTCAGCCTGAGAATGACATCATGCCTTCATGCGAACTGGCTCCTGATGCCATCAAAGAAATTAAAAAAGAGTTTTCAGTAAAAAGTGATTATGCCGCTTTTCTTCTTGCGGGAAATTTTGAAAAAGTTCCGCTTTCGTTTATTGATGAAAAACAAAAAGAGCGTTTAAGAGACATTACACAACAGCATGGTTTCAAAAACACAGTGATGCAGGCCGGTGAAACACTTGAGCGTTACAAAACCATTTCGGTGTTGATGAAAAGCTGTGTTTCGCAGGCAGTATCATTTCGCAAATCCCTGACCCGTAGTATTGACAATTTGGTAACACACCGCATCTGGGGGTTTGTGATATTTCTTGCTATACTGTTTATTATTTTTCAGTTTATATTCAACGTAGCACAGTTTCCGATGGATTTTATTGACGGAACTTTTGCTCAGCTTTCATCTAAGGTGAGTGAGTGGCTTCCGCAGGGAATGCTCAACGATTTGCTGGTAAACGGTGTACTTGCCGGACTTGGAGGTATCATCATTTTTATTCCGCAAATTGCATTGCTGTTTTTGTTTATCACCATTCTGGAAGACACAGGGTATATGTCGCGTGTAAGTTTTATCATGGACAGGCTGATGCGCCCTTTCGGGCTTAACGGACGTTCGGTTATTCCTCTTATAAGTGGTGTGGCTTGTGCAGTGCCTGCCATCATGGCAACACGTACCATACAAAGCTGGAAAGAACGAATGATTACCATTATGGTGACTCCGCTGATGAGTTGTTCGGCACGGCTTCCGGTTTATACCTTATTGATATCGCTCATTGTTCCGCGCTATTATATTCTTGGATTCATCAACTCGCAGGGATTGATTATGATGTTTATGTATCTTATCGGTTTTGTTGCAGCAATAGCATCGGCCTTGGTGATGAAAAAAATTCTGAAATCAAAAAGCCGCGATTTTTTTATTCTCGAACTCCCTGTTTATCGCTTGCCGCGATGGAAAAATATTCTCATTACCATTTATGATAAAGTAAAAATTTTTCTATTCGATGCAGGTAAAATCATTATCGCCATTTCTATTGTGTTGTGGTTTTTGTCGTCACGCGGACCCGGTGATAAATACAACAACCTCGAAAAGGAATATACCGAACTTGCTGCACAACCTTCACCACCACAGGAGCAGTTGGCAAAACTTCAATCTGAAAAACTTGAAAACTCCTATGCAGGATGGATGGGCAGAGCACTCGAACCAGCCATTCAACCTTTGGGCTTCGACTGGAAAATCGGAATTGCTTTGGTAACTTCCTTTGCTGCACGCGAAGTTTTTGTGGGAACCATGTCCACCATTTACAGTGTTGGTGGCGAATCAGAGAACCAACCTATTCTTGAAAAAATGAGAGCTGAAAAAACAGAGACAGGTGCTCCGCGCTACACCCTTGCCGTAGGCCTGTCGCTGATGTTGTTTTATGCATTTGCCATGCAATGTATGAGTACGCTTGCCGTAGTGAAACGCGAAACCGGTTCGTGGAAATGGCCGGTTATTCAGTTTGTTTATATGGGTGCGCTTGCATGGGTTGCCAGTTTTATTGCTTATCAACTTTTGAAATAAACAGTTGCCGTATCACTGATGTCGAGAGTTACTTTAACACAAATTGAAGAAGCCTTAAGAAAGTATGTTCCCGAAAGAGCAATTCCATACTGCATTGAATGGATTTCGGAAAACAAAATCAGTCTTAAAATTACACGCAGCCGCAACAGCAAGTATGGCGATTACCGTCCTCCACAGGATGGCCACGGTCATCGTATATCCATCAATCACGACCTGAATCCCTACGCTTTTCTGATTACATTTATCCATGAGGTTGCACATCTGAACCAATGGAAGATACGCAAACGTATTACGGTACCTCATGGCAAAGAATGGAAAAACGAATACAAAAAACTGATGATGCCCATACTTCGTGAGCATATTTTTCCGCCAGACATTGTGAAAGCGCTGAACGATTATATGCAAAACCCTGCTGCCACCAGCTGCACCGATCATCACCTGCTGCGCACCTTACGCAATTACGACAAACCTGAAGACCGTTGGCTCACACTTGAAGAAATTGAAATCGGAGCGAAATTTAAAATTCGCACAGGCCGTGTGTTTATCAAACAACATCAGCTGCGAAAAAATTTCTGTTGTATTGAAGTCAAATCAAAAAGTATTTACTTCATCAATCCCGTCACCGAAGTAATGCCGCTTTGAAAGACCAAAAGTCATTAGTCTTTCCATCAACTTTTATTGCACGAAAAATTGTTCAGGAATTGAAATAAGATAAGCTTTAAGTTGTGCTCTGGTAAGTGCTGTATAAAGCCAGCGCATATAATCTTTGTTATAATTATCTTCAGGAATAAATCCCGGGTCAACAAACACTGTTTCCCACTGACCACCTTGCGCTTTATGACAAGTAATTGCATAAGCGTACTTCACCTGAAGTGCATTCAGATAAGGGTCGCTTTTCATTTTACGAAGATTGATTTTCCCTTTTGGCGTTCTGTAATTTTCACTTAACAGCTGAAACAGTTTTTTGTAATCATCATGTGGCAATGCAGGCGTTTCTGTAGTGAGCGCATTGAGCAAAAGTTTTACTTTTAAACGAGTATTGTTTTCGTCTTTCAGCTCCACCAGCGCATCCATAAAATCAAAACCCTGCACGGTTTCTTTATGATAGGTGCGAACTATCTGCAACTCATCGCCATTGGCAATAAATGCATTCTTATCATCAGACTCATGCCAGTAATAATTATTCTTCACCACCATCAGCCGTTCATTTTTTTCAACCGGTTCTTCAAATGCATAAAAACGGTTGCGTATAAACTCATTGTATCTGTTAGCTTGCTTATTGCTTCTGCAAATAATTATTGAATTTCCATCTGAGCGCAATGGAAAATATGATTCAAATATGTCGGTTAACTCTTGCTGACTCACTCTTTCCATATCATCAAAACCTGCAACCTTCAGTCGTGGGCGATATTCTTCACGCTCAATGAGCAAACGGGTACAGTGTGCATTTGCCAGAATACCGGAATCCAATTGCTGTCTTACTACTTCCTTCAGTTCAAAAGAGCTTACTTCCAGCTGATGCATTCTTCTCAGATAATCTTCGTCAAGTGCAGGGCTGACTTCTATTCCTACGGGAGGCAACTGTGCAGTATCTCCAATAAATAGAATAAAATTGTCAGGTTGAGAATAGACATGATCTATGCAATCGGCAAGCAGGCTGGCTCCTTTGAATAGTGTTTTATCATCTTCATTCGAAATCATTGAAGCCTCATCAATAATAAATACTTGCCGGTGGTGTTTGTTTTCCTTCACCTTTGAAATAACACCGCCATCTTTATCACTTTTTATTTCGTAGAGATAGCGATGAATGGTAGAAGCATCGCTGCCGGTGTAATGCGTTATCACTTTTGCAGCTCTGCCTGTTGGGGCAAGCAACTTAACATCATAATCAAGTTTGCGCAGTGTTTTAATCAACGACTTTATTAATGTTGTTTTACCTGTTCCGGCATACCCTTTCAGCAAAAAACATTTATAAGTAGTTGCAGCATCAATAAATGCTGCAAGCCTGTGCATTAATTGTTTCTGAGCACCTGTTGGTTCAAATGGAAAATTTTTGTGTAATAATTTCTCTGTATGAGATGCCAATGAAAAATGATTTTTTCAAAAGTATAGGTTTTCCGTCTATCAGCTAGCTCAGTTGTTTATACATTTGCAAAAAATTATTATTCTCTGCAGCATGCTTACGATAGATATCCATACACACATTTTGCCTGAAAAACTACCTGACTGGAAAAGCAAATTTGGTTATGGAGGATTTATTCAACTCGAGCATCATAAGCCATGCTGTGCGCGAATGCTTCGCGATGACGGAACTTTTTTTCGTGAAATTGAAAGTAACTGCTGGGATGCAACATCACGAATGCATGAGTGCGACCAACAT
Source organism: Bacteroidota bacterium (assembly GCA_019136655.1). Lineage (GTDB taxonomy): Bacteria > Bacteroidota > Bacteroidia > AKYH767-A > OLB10 > OLB10. The sequence goes on along the minus strand of JAGVTU010000004.1, from coordinate 47,038 downwards.
GATGTGCAGGTGCAGGTGCTGAGTACAGTACCTGTAATGTTTTCGTATTGGGCTAAACCAAATGATGCATTGTCATTGGCTGAATATCTGAACGACCATATTGCGGGCATAGTTCGGCAATACCCAAAGCGTTTTGTGGGTTTGGCCACATTGCCCATGCAAGCACCTGAGCTGGCTGTAAAAGAACTGGAGCGTTGCAAAAAAATCGGTCTTACAGGAATTCAGATAGGCACGCATGTAAACGAATGGAACCTGAATGACGAACATCTGTTTCCTGTATTTCAGGCTTGTGAAAAACTGGATATGCCCATCTTTGTTCATCCATGGGATATGATGGGACAACAACAGATGCAACGTTACTGGCTGCCGTGGCTGGTAGGTATGCCTGCTGAATCATCACGCGCAATATGTTCCATGATTTTTGGAGGAGTATTTGAAAGATTACCAAAGCTGCGTGTAGCCTTTGCTCATGGCGGAGGTAGTTTTCCTTCAACTTTCGGACGTATAAAACATGGCTTCGACTGCCGCCCAGATTTGGTAGCTATTGACAATCCACATTCACCATCAAAATATATTGGCAATTTTTATTTCGACTCGCTGGTGCATGACGAAAATATGTTGCGTTATCTTATACAGTTTGCAGGTGCCAACCGTATTGCCCTTGGCAGTGATTATCCATTTCCGTTAGGTGAAGCCATTCCGGGGAAATTGGTAAAAGAAATGAATTTGGATAATAAAATTAAAGAGCAATTGTTGCATGGTTCAGCACTTGAATGGTTGGGTTTGACCAAACAGTTGTTTCAATAAATCCAAAACTGAGTTTTCTGTTAAAAAAGGTTAAAGACTACATTTTTTTATGTGGAAACTTTGAAAACTAAAAAAGTTTCCTGAGTTTTGCGGCCGTTTTTTAACGAAATGGATATTAAAGAAAGAATACTAACAGAATCATTGGGAATGTTTTTCCGTCAGGGAATCCGCAGGGTAACCATGGATGACATTGCCAACCATCTTGCTGTTTCCAAGAAAACAATTTATTCCTGTTTTAAAGATAAGGATGAGATTGTGCAGAAAGCATGCGAAAATTTTCTACATGAAAATCGCTGTATGCTGAAAGAATATTCGCAGGAAAGTAAGGATGCCATTCATGAAATTATTATTTCCATGCAAAAACTGCATGAAACATTTTCAAGTTTGAATCCGGTATTGTTTGAAGATATGCAGCGCTATTATCCTAAAGCATGGAAACTGTTTTTAAACTTTAGAGAAGAAAGCATAGCTGCTACCATTGAAAAAAATCTGAAAAAAGGAATCGCAGAACAACTTTACCGCCCGGATATAAATCTCAAAATATTGGTCAGACTACGTCTGGAAGAAGTTTCAATGGGTATGAATGCAGAGATTTTTCCCCCATCGCACTTTAAAATACATGAAGTACAGTTAGCGCTGCTCGATCATTTTTTACATGGGATAGTTACCGTAAAAGGGCACCGGCTTATTAATAAATATAAAAATATTATAGACGAAGATTAATCGCAAAACATTATGCTGAAAAAAATTAAATTACTGCCTGTTTTTGTACTGATCACTTTTCAGATTTCGGCACAGCAAACTACTAAAAACCAATATGCTTTTTCACTGCAGCAAGCGGTTGACTTTGCCATAAAAAATCAGGTTAGCGTTAAAAATGCAGTACTCGACAAGAAGATTGCCAAAGAAAAATCAGATGAATTGCTCGGTATCGGTTTGCCACAGATAAGCGGCAGTGCCGACATTACCAAATTTATTGATATCCCTACCACGTTTGTACCCGGTGAATTTTTCGGAGGCGACCCCGGATCTTTCTATCCTGTACAGTTTGGGCAAAACTATTCTTCTACAGCAGGATTATCAGCATCGCAATTGATATTTGATGGTTCTTATCTTGTAGGCTTAAAAGCTTCACGCATGTATGTTGACCTGATGCACAAACAGATAAATCAAACCAAAACAGAACTTGCAGCCACAGTGAGTAAAGCTTATTACAACGTATTAATTCTTCAGGAGCAAACGCAAATTCTGGATGCCAATGTCAAACGACTGAAAAAATTGCGTGATGATATGAAAGCCACTTACGAAAATGGCTTTGCCGAAAAAATAGATTATGACAGGACTGTACTTGCTTACAACAACATCATAACAGAGAAAGAAAAATTAGACCGTATGGTTACTTTATCTGTCAACCTGCTGAAATTTCAGATTGGCGCCAATATGCAGGACGAACTCACACTTACGGATAAACTTGAAGATATTAAGTCCACAACCATGATTAATGCGGCTGATACATTTGATATAAACAACCGTATTGAAATGGATGTATTGCAAACTACAAAACAATTGCTTAAGATAGATTTAAAATTAAAGCGCGTTGCTTATCTGCCTTCACTTGTAGCATTTGGTTCATACAGTGTAAATGCTTCCCGAGATGATTTCGACATTTTTGAAAACAAACCCTGGTACCGAACCTCATTGGTAGGATTAAAACTTACTGTACCGGTGTTCGATGGTTTTCAGAAAGCAACACGTGTAAAGCAGGCTCGGTTTGCAATGGACAAAATTGACAACACCATTCAATCCGTATCGCAGGGTTTGCAGCTGGAAGTTCAAACTGCCCGTACTTCCTTAATAAATGCACTGGCCTCTCTCGACACACAAAGCGAAAACAGAAAACTTGCTGCTGATGTGGCTCGCATTACAAAAAAGAAATTTGAAGAAGGTGTTGGCAGCAGCCTCGAAGTTATGGATGCAGAAACTGCATTGAAGGTTGCCGAAACAAATTATTATACATCATTAATAGAAGCTTACATAGCTAAAGTTGACTATGCAAAAGCAACAGGAACATTAATTAAAAATTAAAAATATCACTAACATATATACAGATTATGAATAAGCTTATAGCCTCTGTCGGAATATTGATGCTGCTGTCATCATGCGGAGGAGGAAACCTGGATCAGAAAAAAAGTAAGTTAGATAAGTTGAAAAAACAACAGGCAGAACTTACCGAACAAATCCGCAATTTGGAAGATGAAATTGCAGCAACAGATACAACTAAGAGTGAGAAGTATAAAAATGTTGCAGTAACAGAAATGCAACAACATGCATTTACACACTATCTGGAAGTGCAAGCCAATGTGGAAGGCGATGAAGATGTGATGTTAAATCCCATGTCGTCAGGAACAGTAACAGCCATAAATGTTCAGGCAGGAGATCACGTAAAGAAAGGACAGATACTTGCAACACTTGATGATAAAATCATGGTGCAGACAATCGGTGAACTGCAAAGCGCAGTTGATCTTGCAACCACAGTTTATCAGCGACAAAAAAATCTTTGGGACCAACAGATAGGAAGTGAAATTCAATACTTGCAGGCAAAGACTACAAAAGAAAGTGCTGAAAAACGTTTGGCAAATTATCGCGAACAGTGGGAACTTACACGCATCAAAGCTCCATTTGACGGAACCGTAGATATGGTTAACATCAAAGCAGGACAAGTAGTATCACCTCAGGTGCCGGCTATTCGCATTGTGAATTTGAATATGCTGAAGATAAAAGGTGAAATACCTGAAGCCTATATCAACCGTGTACATAAGAATGATGATGCGCTGGTGGTGTTTCCTGACTTGAATAAGGAAGTTAAAACCAAAGTTTCTTACTCAGGTAATGCTATCAACAACATGAACCGTACCTTTAATGTTGAAGTAAAACTTGGCAATAAGGAAAATTTATTACGTCCTAATATGCTTGCAGTTTTAAAAATTGCTGATTATTCCAATGAAAAGACACTGTCGCTGCCGGTGAATGTAGTTCAAAAAGGACTTGATGGTGAATATGTGTTTGTTGCTGAAAACAAAAACGGCAAAATGACTGCTAAGCGTAAGCAGGTAAAAACCGGTTTGACTTACAATGGCACTATTGAGATAACAGAAGGTTTGAATGAAGGTGATAAAGTAATTACAACAGGATATCAGAACCTTATTGAAGGTGATGCGATAAAATTATAATCCGGAAAATTTTATGAAGGACGTTTTTAAAGAATTCAAGCCCTCCTCATGGGCAATAGACAACCGTACTGCTATTTATATAATAACCGTCATCATTACATTGATGGGTATTATGTCATATATCAGCATACCTAAAGAAAGTTTTCCTGATATCTCACTGCCTAATATTTATGTAAGTGTGGTTTATCCCGGAACGTCTCCAAAAGATATGGAGAACCTTGTAGTGCGACATATAGAAAAACAGTGTAAAGGAATTTCAGGTGTTAAGAAAATAACAAGCAGTGCTCATCAGGACTACTGCAGTATTGTAGTTGAATTTAACAGTGATGTAAAGATTGACGAAGCAAAACGTAAAGTCAAGGATGCTGTTGACAAAGCACGAAGTGATTTGCCTCAGGACTTGCCTAACGAACCTGATATTATCGAAGTAAATTTTTCTGATTTGCCTATTATGGCAGTGAATCTTTATGGTGACTATGATCTTGCCAAACTGAAAAAATATGCAGATGAGGCAAAAGATAAAATGGAAAGCCTTAAAGAAGTTAAAGAGGTAAAAATTATCGGAGCACTCGAGCGCGAAATACAAATCAATGTTGATGTGATCAAATTGCAGGCTGCAGGCCTGACCATGTCTGATATTGAAACTGCTGTTAAGTATGAAAACATGACTGTTCCGGGAGGTGGTGTGCGAATGAATGACGGAACGAGAAGGTCGTTAAGTGTAACAGGAGAGTTTACCAATGTAGATCAGTTAAAAAATCTGGTTGTAAAAACTATGACCGGAGCACCGGTTTATCTGAAAGATGTTGCAGAGGTAGTTGACTCATTCAAAGAGCAGGAAAGCTATGCACGACTGAATCATAAGAATGTCATTACGCTGAGTGTTGTGAAACGTTCAGGAGAAAATCTGATTGAAGCGTCTGATAAAATTGTAAATATTGTAAACGAACTTAAAGCCAATACCTGGCCCAAAGACCTGCATGTTGTGCTCACAGGTGATCAAAGTGAAACTACACGTATTCAGTTGCACGACCTTATCAATACCATTGTAATAGGGTTTATACTGGTATTGCTTGTGCTCATGTTTTTCATGGGTGTTAGCAATGCATTCTTCGTAGCATTGTCAGTACCACTTTCCATGTGTGTGGCATTTCTTGTTCTTCCAATGATAGGTTTCACTATCAACTTTATTGTATTATTTTCATTTCTGCTTGCGCTGGGAATTGTTGTTGATGATGCCATTGTTGTGATTGAAAACACACATCGTATTTTCGATAACGGAAAAATGAATATTGTGAGGGCTGCCAAGATGGCAACAGGCGAAATTTTTCTTCCTGTATTATCCGGTACACTCACTACTCTTGCACCGTTTGTGCCACTGGCATTCTGGAAAGGTGTTATAGGTAAGTTTATGTTTTTCCTTCCGATAACACTTATCATCACATTGCTTGCATCACTGGTGGTGGCATATATCATCAATCCTGTTTTTGCAGTGGACTTTATGAAAAAACATGAACAAAAACATGACCCTTACAAAGGATTGAAAATAACAGCTGTAATTTTTATTGCCATTGCTGCCTTGTTCTATGTTGCAGGTGTGCCGGGAATGGGAAATTTCACAGTATTTCTGTTCTTAATCCATCTGCTACACCGCTTTTGGCTGCACAAGGTTATTCATAGTTTTCAAACAAAGGTATGGCCTGCAATACAGAAACTCTATTCACAACTTCTTGAAAAAGCACTTCATCGTACAGGCTTGATGATGGGAGGTACAATTGCATTACTTATTCTTTCATTCATTGCTATTGGAATCCGCAATGGTGGTGTAAGTTTTTTCCCAAGCAGCGATCCTAATTTTATTTATGTTTTCACTTCGCTACCTGTGGGCACTGATCAGGCATATACCGACTCTGTAACAAAGGTTCTCGAAAGTAAAGTGTATGCAGTAGTTGGAGAAAAGAATGATGTAGTTAAATCTGTCATAGCAAGTGTGGGCGAAAATGTAACAGACCCTGCTGATCAGGATCAGGGATATTATGCCAATAAGAGTAAGATTGAAATTGCATTTGTTGAATTCAGCAAACGACATGGTGTGTCAACTGTAAAATATCTGGATCAGATTCGTGAAGCTGTTAAAAATGTAGTACCCGGTGCAGAAATAACTGTATCGCAGGAACAAAACGGACCTCCTGTTGGTAAGCCTATCAGCATTGAAATTACAGGTGACAACCTGCAGGCAATTGCAACTACCTCTGAAAATCTGAAACGTTATCTCGACTCACTTCGCATTGATGGCGTGGAAGAATTGAAATCGGATTTGCAGGACAGAAAACCTCAAATAACTTTTGATATTGACCGCGAACACATGAACCGTTTGGGAATTTTTACGGGTACTGTAGGTAATGAAATCAATATGGCTGTGCTGGGGCGCGAGGTATCCAAGTACCGCGATCAGAATGATGAATATAAAATCATGCTTCGCTATAAACAAGACCAACGATATGATGTAAGTTTGTTAAACAGCATTCGTGTAATGTATCGCGATATGGGAATGGGTGGTGTTATCAGAAGTGTTCCTGTTGCATCTTTCGCCTCTATAAAATATGACAATACGTATGGTGTTATCAAGCGTAAAAACCAAAAACGAATTGTAACCATTTCGTCCAACCTGCTTACCGATTATCAAAGTCGCGAAGCAGAAGTAGTAGGCAACGTAATGGCAGCAGTTAAACAATTTCCTAAAACAGATGGTGTAGAAATTAAATTCGGAGGTTCGCAGGAAGAACAGGCAGAAACATCTGCTTTTCTTGGGAATGCTTTGCTAATTTCCTTAGGGTTGATATTTATTATTCTTGTAATTCAGTTTAATTCAATAGGCAAGCCTGTGATTATTCTTTCTGAAATTATTTTCAGCATCATTGGTGTGTTACTTGGATTTGCAATATTCAAAATGAGTTTCTCCATAGTAATGACCGGTATAGGAATTGTTGCTCTTGCGGGTATTGTAGTGAGGAACGGTATTTTGCTGGTAGAGTTTGCTGAAATGTTGCGCGAACAAGGTGTTGGACCTTACGAAGCCATTGTTGAAGCAGGTCGCACACGTATGACACCGGTATTGCTCACTGCTACTGCAACATCTCTGGGATTGATACCTCTTGCCATTGGTTTGAACATTGACTTTGTGACACTCTTCACCGAATTCAATCCGCATATTTTTATCGGTGGCGACAGTACTTCCTTCTGGGGACCGCTTTCATGGACCATGATTTTCGGGTTGATGTTTGCAACATTCCTTACTTTGTTTTTGGTACCGGTGATGTATCTCATGTCCGAAAATCTGAAAGCACGACTGTCTAAAAAATTGAAGCGCACAAAGGAGCCGGAAAATGAACTGATAGCCTAATGGCCTGTTGATTTTTCAGCAAAGTATTTTTGTAAGTTTGAAGTCTGTTATACTTGGCATCAATAAATGACGTTAGGTATAACAGACATTTTTAAACCGGAAATTTTATGGAAAATACTACCCCCTCTTTATTTGACAAACTCAGCAACTGGCTGAAAAATTCTGTGATGGTGAAACTGCTCAGCATGGGAATTCTTGTTCTACTGCTGATGATACCATCCAATATGGTGGAGAGTTTAATCCGCGAAAGACAAATGACGCATGAGAATGCAGTGAATGAAATTTCGGAGAAATGGGGAAATTCACAAACCGTCAGCGGACCAGTTATCAATGTACCTTATACAACCGTTTTTACAAATGATGATGGCAAACGAATTTCTGAAGTTCGTTACGCGCATTTTCTTCCTGATGAACTGAATATAGCAGGAGAATTTGATCCTGAAATCAGACACAGAAGCATTTACGAAGCAGTGGTCTATAAATCGAACTTAAGTGTATCGGGTAGTTTTTCTTATCCTGATTTTTCGGAGTGGAATATTTCTCCAAATGATATTTTATGGAAAGAAGCTACAATGACGCTTGGAATTTCCGACTTGCGAGGCGTGAAACAACGGTTATCAATCAATCTTAACGGACAAAATTTAGAATTCAATCCGGGACTTGATAACCACGACATGCAGGAATCAGGTGTTAGCATCAGAATACCATTAACTGAATTGCATAAACAGGATTCTGCAAAAATGAATTTCACAATGTCGTTTAAACTGAATGGCAGCAAGGAAATGTATTTTCTTCCTCTGGGAAAAGAAACCCACGTAGCTCTTTCATCTGCATGGAAAGATCCGAGTTTTGATGGAGCATTTTTGCCCGACAGCCATCATGTGAGTGATAAAGGTTTTGATGCAAACTGGAAAGTGTTTCACCTCAACCGCAACTATGCTCAGAAATTTCGAGGTGTGCCTTCCGGAATCAGTGAATCAGCTTTTGGTGTTAAATTTTTAATCCCTGTTGACAATTATCAAAAAACCTATCGCAGTGCTAAATATGCAATTCTGCTGATAACTCTGTCGTTTACATTATTCTTCTTTATCGAAGTACTCAACTGCAAACGTATTCATCCGTTTCAGTACATTTTGGTGGGTGTTGCTTTATGTTTGTTTTACACCTTACTGCTTTCGCTGAGTGAGTATATGAGTTTCAATAAAGCTTACATAATTTCGGCTTTGGCGATAATAGCGATGATAGGACTTTATACCAAAACTATTTTCAAGAGCAACCAGCTTACTCTCCTGTTTACACTTTCACTGATTATTCTCTATACATTTGTTTTCTCCATTATTCAACTGCAAGACTATGCATTGTTGCTTGGCAGCATCGGTTTGTTTGTAGTACTGGCAACAGTAATGTACCTGTCGCGGAAAATCAACTGGTATGGAACAGAAAAATAATCAGAGTGCGCAGCTGGGACGTGAAGGTGAGATACTTGCAGTAGCTCACCTCAGGGAAAACGGTTATGAAATTGTGGAACGCAACTGGCGATTCGGAAAACTTGAAATTGACATCATTGCACGCAAGGGAAACGTGCTGAGCATTGTCGAAGTAAAAACACGTAGCGGTGATTATTTCGGAGAGCCTGAAGATGGCGTAACAAAAGCGAAAGAACGTTTTCTGGCAACAGCTGCCGATCATTATATTATTTCAAGAAATCTGGATGTGGAAGTGCGTTACGATATTATTTCCATTGTCATTCACAACGGTCGCCATGAACTGAAGATGATTGAGGATGCTTTTTATCCCTATATGTGATTAAATATTCAGCCTGTCGTTTCCCCTGTTTATCTTTGGAAGCACAAAAATTTCATTCTGTACAAACATGACATCCAATATTGCCATTGCACAAAAATGGTTCGAAGCATTTAACGAACATAATCTCGAAAAGCTTTTGAGTTTATATGATAATGATGCTGAACATTACAGCCCTAAACTGAAAATAAGACATCCCGAAACACATGGGTTGGTAAAAGGAAAATCAGCATTACGCCAATGGTGGAAAGATGCATTCGACCGATTGCCGACATTGCACTATCAGATGCAGACACTTACTGCCAACGACCAACGTGTATTTATGGAATATATACGCCAGGCACAGGGCGAAGAAGATATTCTTGTGGCGGAAGTGCTGGAAACTGGAACAAATGGATTGATAAAAGAATCGCGGGTGTATCATGGATAAAATGAAAATCAGCCTTAAGAATCAGATAAAATTGCATCTTTTTTCATAAAACGTTCTGTTTTTACCTCATAAATGCAATATTTAGCCAAGAATTGGATTTTTTAATTTAAAAAAATATTACTTTAGAGCTGAATTTTAAATCACCCATCATGATAAGAACAATAACTCTTGCTGCAATTTTAAGTTCAACCATCCTTAGCTTGCAGGCACAAACCACACTTGTATTGCAACCCGGCCCGTCAGATGGAAAAGACGCTGAAATTTTCAGTTGTGTTCCCTGCGGATATGCCAACCACAACTATGGCACCAAGCGCGACTTCAACGCTATTGCCTGGACCAAGAACGGTAACACATCTATCGTTCGTTCGCTGATTGAGTTTGACCTGAGTCAAATTCCGCAAAGCGCAATCATTCACAGCGCAACGCTTTCATTGTACTTCAATCCTACGAGTGAAGAAGGAAGCCATGCTCAGTTCTTAGGATGCAACGACAGTTACCTGCAAAGAATCACTTCCAGTTGGACTGAATCAACTGTAACCTGGAATAATCAGCCGTCAACTACTGCACTCAACAGAGTTTCATTGCCGGCTACAACATCTTCAAATCAGAGTTTTACAAATATCAACGTAAAAAAACTGATTCTGGACTCCAGAAGATATCCTGCATCAAGTTTTGGTTTTATGCTGAGTCTGCAAAGTGAATGTGTGTATAAGAAACTGATTTTTGCTTCAAGCGATAATCCTAATCCGGCTATCAGGCCAAAGCTTACTGTCACTTACTCGCATATTCAAACTGCTCGCCTGGCTAACGAAACAGAAACAACTAATCCTGTTATTTATCCAAATCCTGTAGAAGAAAATGCTACGATTATTTTACCTCAAGATGCCGAAAACGGTTTGGTAAAACTGGATGTATATAATTTATTGGGCAAACTCTGTACGCAGGCCGAAGCCTATGCTGATGATGATAAAATTATTGGATTTGATGCCTCTGCACTGACATCAGGCATTTATTTTCTGAATATTAAAACTTCCAATATGAATTACACACAACGTATGGTGGTGAAATAAATTCTTTGTCATAAATACATGGTAAAAAACGGACTGCATGATGTAGTCCGTTTTTTATTTAAACAGATTTCGCACATCCTGTTTCAAAATTTTTCCCATGGCATTTCTGGGCAGTTGTTTCACAAAAACAAAATGACGCGGCTGTTTATATCCCGCCATTTTATCTCTCAGCCATTCTGTAAGTTCACTTTGCAAAACTTTTCCTACAATAGCTACAGCTATGGTTTCACCCCAAACCACATCAGGCAAAGCCACCACGGCACATTCGCTGATGCGCTCATGCGAAAGAAGTACGTTTTCAATTTCAAGTGCTGAAATTTTATAACCTCCCGATTTGATGATATCACTTGACTTACGTCCTAAAATTTTGAAATAACCGTCACTGCTTTTCTCTGCCACATCACCGGTTTTAAACCATCCGTCATCAAATGCATTTGCAGTTTCTTCCGGCTTATTCCAGTACTGTTTAAAAACAGTTTTTCCTTTCACGTATAACTCTCCCGGAGTGTCTGCTTCTTTGATTTCATTGCCTGATTCGTCTGTTATTTTTACTTCGACAAATGGCAACGGGAAACCAACAGTACCCGCTCTGCGCTCGCCATGCAGCGGATTGGATAAAGCCATACCTATTTCTGTCATTCCATAACGCTCCAGCAAGGTATGCCCGCTAACTACTTTCCAGCGTGCCAAAGTTGGCATTGGCAGTGCTGCCGATCCGCTTACCATCAGTCGCATTGATTTCATTCCATGCTGCCACTGATGTCGCTCTTCGTTGTTCAGTTTTTCAAAATGCTGTATCAGTTTATGATAAATAGTTGGCACAGCCATAAACAAGGTAAGTTCACCACTTGCCATACGTTCGGCAACACAGGCAGCATCAAACTGAGGTTGCATTTCCACAGTAGCACCGTTGTAAAGTGCACAGCAGGTAATATTCACCACACCATGCACATGATGCATAGGCAGCACATTCAGTATCCTGTCAGAGTTTTTCCATTCCCATGCCTTGCTTAATGAACGCATCTGTGTGTCCAACTGCTCATGACTTATCACCACTCCTTTGGGTTTACCTGTGGTTCCGCTGGTATAAATCATCAGTGCATTACTTTCAGGCTTTACGCGAGGCAATCGTTTGTTGTTACCTGACTCCTGAATCAGTTCTTCAAAATCTGACAGCACAATGTTGTTTTTCAAATGTGTGGTCAGATGCTTCAGCGATTTGTCGCAAATCAACAACGTAGCTCCGGAATCTTTTATAAAATAATCAATCTCATGAGGTGTATGGGCTGTATGCACCGGAACAGCCATATTTCCGCTGAGCCAAATACCCCACTGCACTGCCACATACTGAAATCCCGAAGGAAAAAGATACAAAACCGGTTGCGCAGCAATTTTTCTGCCCTCTAAGGCATGGGCAACCTTAAGGGCATGCTGCCTTAAACTGTTGTAGGTGTACGTCCCGCTATTGTCAATAATAGCTGTGGCATCACCAAATTCGCTGCTGTTTTGAACAATTGGAATCATTTATATGTTACAAAGTAAACCTAACAAGTCCGAAAAGAAAAATTTATCAATAGCAAATCGAAAATTTGTTTAATTGTGGTTACTTTGCGCTGCTTTTCAAAAGCAATTTTTAAAACTAAAATAAAAACATCTGATATATGAGTTACTCTAAAGCACAGGCAGTTAAAGAGATTTCAGTAAACGGAAAAAAATATAAATACAGTTCGCTGAAAGATTTGAAAGTGAATGTAGAACATTTGCCATTCAGCATACGCATCTTACTCGAAAACATTTTGCGCAACTTCGATGGCTTCAGCATTACCGATGAACATGTAGAAACATTACTTAACTGGACTCCTGCCGAAATTGACAAGGAAATTCCATTCATGCCTGCACGTATTCTGATGCAGGATTTTACGGGTGTACCTGCAGTAGTGGACATGGCTTCGCTGCGTGCAGAATTTGTGCGTCATGGCAAAGACGGACAAAAAATCAATCCTGCAATACCTGTTGACCTGGTTATTGACCACTCAGTGCAGGTGGACTATTACGGAACCGATTACTCTTACGACAAAAATGTTGAACTGGAATTTCACCGCAACAAAGAGCGCTACGAATTGCTTAAGTGGGCACAGAAAGGACTTAAAAATTTCACGGTAGTGCCTCCGGGAATGGGTATATGCCATCAGGTGAATCTTGAATATTTATCAAAAGGAGTAATTGCCAGAGACGGATGGTTGTTTCCTGATACACTTGTAGGAACTGACTCGCATACGCCTATGGTAAACGGTATTGGAGTAATTGCATGGGGTGTGGGTGGTATTGAAGCAGAAGCTGCCATGTTGGGTCAGCCGATTTTCTTTACTTGCCCTCAGGTGGTAGGATTGAAACTTACAGGAAAAATTCCGAATCAGTGTACAGCTACTGACTTGGTTTTAGCCATAGCAAATCTGCTTCGCAAAACAGGAGTAGTAGGAAAATTTGTAGAAGTGTTTGGTGACGGACTTCAGAACTTAACTGTCACCGACCGCGCTACCATTGGTAACATGTCACCTGAATTTGGCTGTACAGTAACTTATTTCCCGATTGATGACCGCACTCTGGAATACATGCGCTCTACCAACCGTTCAGAAGAACAAATAAAAATTGTAGAAACATATTGCAAGGACAATCTCCTCTGGAGAACAGGAAACGAAAAAATAAATTATTCAACCGTTGTTGAACTGGATTTGTCAACACTGGAGCCAACCGTATCAGGACCAAAACGTCCGCAGGATAAAATTTTTGTAAAAGACCTTGGAAATAAATTCTGTGAAGTATTGAAAGGAGAATTCAACCGCGAATATCAACCACAACAAGATCGCCTTGAATCGGCATGGCTGAAAGAAGGTGGCTCAGGCACTGAATTTACTTTTGGCAAAGTTCCTCTGCATGGCGAAACTAAGTCAGAAGTAGAAGTGGACAAGATGCATCACTCTGTAAGAATAAAACAGCCACATAAAGAATTTGTGTTGAGTGACGGAAGTATTGTGATAGCAGCTATTACAAGTTGTACCAACACTTCAAACCCTGCTGTGATGGTAGGTGCAGGTTTGCTTGCACGTAAGGCAGTTGAAAAAGGACTAAGATCAAAAGCCTGGGTAAAAACATCTCTTGCTCCGGGTTCTAAAGTGGTTACAAAATATTTAGAACGTTCAGGACTGAATGTTGATTTGGATGCATTGCGCTTTCATACTGTTGGTTATGGCTGCACATCGTGTATCGGTAATTCAGGACCATTGCCTCCTGCCATTGCAACTGCTGTTGACAAAGGCGAACTGGTAGTTGCTTCCGTGTTATCAGGAAACAGAAACTTTGAAGCACGTGTTCATCCGCAGGTAAAGATGAACTTCCTCATGTCGCCAATGCTTGTTGTTGCTTATGCACTTGCAGGAAGAGTTGATATTGATTTAATCAACGACCCGATTGACTTTGACCCCAATGGTGAACCTGTTTATCTGAAAGACATTTGGCCATCACGCGAAGAAATTCAGAATACCATGAACGACTGTATGAAGCAGGATGATTTCAAAGAAGTTTATGATGTGATTTTTGATGGTTCTACCGACTGGCAAACATTGGAGGTAAAACTCGATCAGAATTTTGAATGGGATCAGAATTCAACCTACATTCGTGAGGCTCCTTTCTTCGAAAATCTGAAAGCAACACCGGATGCAATTACAGATATTAATAATGCAAGAGTATTGCTTTACTTAGGCGATTCGGTTACTACCGATCATATTTCGCCTGCAGGCTCGTTTAAAGAAACATCAGCAGCAGGAGCTTATCTCAGCAGCAAAGGAATAGCCAAAGAAGAATTCAACTCTTATGGTTCGCGCAGAGGAAATCACGAAGTGATGATGCGCGGAACGTTTGCAAATGTTCGTATCAAAAATAAAATTTCAGACAAAGAAGGAGGATTCAGCCGCTACATGCCTACAGGTGAAGTAAAAACCGTTTATGATGTGGCCATGCAATATCAGAAAGACAAAACTCCGCTGATTATTCTTGCAGGAAAAGAATATGGCTCCGGCTCATCACGCGACTGGGCTGCAAAAGGAACATTCCTGCTGGGTGTGAAAGCAGTCATTGCTGAAAGCTATGAGCGTATTCACAGAAGTAATCTGGTAGGAATGGGTATTGCTCCTTTGGTATTTACCAATGGTCAAAATGCTGCATCACTCGGTCTTGACGGAACTGAAACTTATACCATCAGTGGTCTTGAAAAAGATTTGAAACCACATAAAATTCTGGATGTAAAAGCGGTTCATTCATCAGGTAAAGAAACCAACTTCAAAGTGGAAGCACGGTTAGATTCCGCTATTGAAATTGAATACTACAGAAATCAGGGAATACTTCAATATGTGTTGAGAGATTACCTGAAGAAAAATTAATTGAGTTTACAGCATAAAAAAGGCTGCCTCTTTTCGGGGCAGCCTTTTTTTATTTGGATGTTTCTTATTAAAACATCACGCCAAGATCTATTGCAATAAAATTAGAGGTAGCTTTTGCATTTTTAGCTTTTACTACATCCATAAATCCGTTATTGAAAGTTACTCCTGCTAACAAAGCTGTTTTTCCACCAAGTGAATATTGCATTCCTAAACCGGCTACCAAAGCAAGGTTAAATGGGTATATTTCTGACTTTTTATAATCGCCATCTGTTCTGATGTTGAACCCCGGAGCAAATCCTACTTTTCCGAAATAAGTTACATAACCAATTTCGTTGGTTTTTAATTTTAAAGTAACAGGCACTTCAATATATTGCAAAACGGTTTTTTGTTTGATCGAATCGTTTGCTTTTACCTTGCCTCCGCGATAGGTTACATCCACTCCTGTGCACAGGGCATAATTATCTGAAAAATTAAAATCTGCCATCAATCCATAGGCAAAACCAATTTTGCTGCCGTCATTGTCCAGATTGCCACTGGCTTTAAACCATGCTATGGTTGGCGAAACTTTCAGTCCGAAATTGAATTTTGTGTCCTGAGCATTCAGGGTTTGGGCTAC
Source organism: Bacteroidota bacterium (assembly GCA_019136655.1). Lineage (GTDB taxonomy): Bacteria > Bacteroidota > Bacteroidia > AKYH767-A > OLB10 > OLB10. The sequence continues at coordinate 31,243 of JAGVTU010000004.1, read as the reverse complement.
TGCCACAAAGGCTAATGCAATTAGTGATACTTTTGCTCTCATTATTTAATGTTTTTAATATCGGCAAAACTAATAATAAATTTGAAATCTGAATATCGTATTGCAAGCCTGCTTGCCACACTTTTCATAGTAATTGCAGCATGTAACCATCAGGACACCATTTCTGAAAACGAAACCGTAGGGACCACACACATACGTTTCGACTCATTGTTGTTTGCAGGCACTGACTCCATCACACCCGAACAAATTGTAAAATATCGTTCGTCCTATCCTGAGTTTTTCGATTTATATGTCAACCGAATAATTCATCTCCCGCCAACAGACTCTGCAAAACTTGCATCCAACCTCAATGCATTTATTCACGACAAAGATGTGCAGGACATTCATAAGCGCACCCAAAAAATATTTACCACTGATGTTACTCAAAAAATATTTTCAGGTATTGATGACTTTCTGAAACATTACAAACATTACTTCAACAAACAACCTGCAAAAGAAATTGTCACCTTTGTTTCTGCTTTCAATTACAGCATCATCACTACCGACAGTTTGATTGGTGTTGGGTTGGATATGTATCTGGGCAGTGATTGCGAGTTTTATCCTTCCATAGGAATTCCTGAATATGCCTATCGCAGGTTTTCAAAAGAATACATAGTGAATGATGTGATTAAAGGATGGTATCAGAGCGAACATGATATTGACCATGTAAAAAAAGAATTGCTGAGTCAGATGATTTATTATGGCAAGCAACTGTATTTTGCAGATATGATGGCCCCTGATATGCAGGACTCCGTGAAAATAGGTTATACTGCAAAACAATTGGAGTGGTGCAGTAACAACAGCAAACAGATGTGGGCATTTTATATTGAAAAAAAACTGCTCTATGCAACCGATGAAATGGAGTATATGAAATATGTAGGTGACGGCAATACCACACAGGGTTTTCCTGAGGGTGCTCCTGCCAAAACAGCTCAGTGGCTGGGATGGCAAATTGTACGTTCGTATATGAAAAATAATAAAACTACTCTGCCGCAACTACTCGAAGAAACCGATGCACAAAAAATTCTTGAAAAATCAGGATTTAAACCCTGAGGAGAATTTTAATGAATGATTAATTTGTAATCATGCATAAAAGATGATGTTATTTTAGTAACCTGCTTTAATATTCACAGCAACGCTTTAAATAAAAAAGGCATTGGCTGATGCCAATGCCCAACAGGATTAGTTTGAGATTATTTTATAACACAAGTGTGCAATTCATCTGAGGCAATTTGCATTGTTATTTTTTAATAATGACAGCAAATCACTACAATATTTAATTATCTGTCAATACGTGAAAAGACGTAATTTTCTGTTTATTTAAATAAATCCTTTTTTAATTGCCATTTTTATGAGCAGAGCCGTGTTGCTTACATGAAACTTTGCACGTAGCTTTTGCCGGTGTGTACGTGCAGTATTGGGGCTCATCTCCAGTTTTTCGGCAATGGTTTTATCTGTATAGCCTTTGCTTAATAAAACAAGCACTTGCCTTTCCCGTGGGGTTATAGGTGTCATATATTTTTGCCTTGGTGCATAAAGCAAAAGAACAGTATAATATAGCGGTTTGCAATACGTAAAAACACGTAACTTGTATTAACAGAAAGATTAAAAATTAAATTTTCTTTCTTAAATTGCTTTAACTGAAAAATAAAAAACAGCTCAGCAACAACCGCAGCTTTCTTACATTTTGTGTGTTCTCTGCTTTATAAAAAAAATACGCCATGCATACATGTAAAAATGCACACATGGCGTATGATTATTTTATTTTACAACTACCAATCGCTGGGCAGCAATTTCATTACCTGAAACCAATTTGCAGGTGTAAACTCCGTTTGCAAACTCAGCTGAACTGAAAGTATAGCTATTGGAGCCGGGTGACATTTTATACTCCGCAACTTTATGACCTGTTAAATCTTCAATTATCAACATGCACTTATCATTAAATGGCTGATTGTTTGATACAGTAACATTGCCGTAGGCAGGATTTGGAAATACTGTGAATGTATTACTGCTCAACTCCTGCACAGATGTTGTACCATCAGTCAGTTTATAAAGTTCCTGGCCAACACTTGAATTGTATTTAGCATTAAAATAAATTGCATTGTTCATCACTGTCAAATGATAAATTTCTGTTGGAGGAGTATAAATTGCAGGTGTAATCCCAATTGTACCGGCTGAAGTACCATCAGAAACCCAAATATGTCGTCCATTGGTAGCATCTTCTGCCACAAAATATAATTTACTATTGAATACTGTTAAGTAGGCAGGACTTGAGCCTCCGCTACCGCTGTAGATATCTTTAACAAGATTGGTCCCTGCCGTAGTGCCATCAGTTGCCCATAATTCTTTACCAACTGAACCATCATCTGCCTTAAAATACAACTTGTTGTTGAAAACAGTGAATACATTTGGGGAAGAATTGCCACTACCCGGGTTAATGTCTTTCACCATTAAAGTTCCTGAATTGGTGCCATCGGTTACCCATAATTCGTCCCCATTAGTGCCGTCATAAGCCATAAAATATAACTTATTGTTGAAAACGGTGAATCCGATTGGGGAAGAAATGCCACTACCCGGGTTAATGTCTTTAACCATTACAGTGCCTGCACTGGTTCCATCGGTTACCCATAATTCGTAACCATTGGTTCCGTCATTAGCACTGAAATACAAATTGTTGTTGAAAACAGTGAATCCGTTAGGGGAAGAGCCACCACTTCCTGTGTTAATGTCTTTAATCATTACAGTGCCTGAAATGGTGCCATCGGTTCTCCATAATTCAAGCCCATTTGATCCGTTATCAGCACTGAAATACAACATATTGTTGAAAACGGTGAGATAGTAAGAGATTTGGTTAGAACTGCCATTTCCGGGGTTAATGTCTTTTAGCATAACTGTCCCGTTCGATGTGCCATCGGTTACCCATAATTCGTATCCACTTAATCCGTCATTAGCACGGAAATACAACATATTGTTGAAAACGGTGGGATAGTGATAGGTTAGGGCAGTACTGCCATTATTTCCGGGGTTGATGTCTTTTAGCATAACTGTCCCGTTCGCAGTGCCATCGGTTACCCATAATTCGAGTCCACTTAATCCGTCATCAGCAGAGAAATATACCTTATTATTCATAACAGTGAAACCACCTGGGGAAGAATTGTCAGTTCCGGGGTTAATGTCTTTAACCATTACAGTGCCTGCACTGGTGCCATCGGTTACCCATAGTTCTTTTCCATTTCCACCGTCATCAGCATCAAAATACAATTTGTTGTTCATTTCTGTAAATCCGTATGGATTGCTATCTCCACTTGTATTAATGTCTTTTACTAAATCTATTGTATAGGGTTGTGCATGTGTAATGCCTGCACCCAGCAGTACCATTAAGGCAAAGAGTGTAAACTTTTTCATAATTTCAGATTTTTAGTTATGTTGAATTGAAAGTATTCATTCCTTAAACACAGGTTATTGTGAGGTTTTTAAGTTAAAACAAATATAGGTCTAAATCAGAAATTGTCAATAATTTAAAGGGTAACGTTATCAACTTTAAATATTCATTTTTCAACACTGGCTGAGTGTGATAATAAATGCAGCTGTCATTTATTTGCATCTGTGAATACTGAACTTTCAGAGTACAAATCATGCCTGATTCATTGTATCAGAAACATGACATTTTAGAGTACTCGATAAATATTGCGTTTATTTATAATGCGAAATAATATTTACTGTACTTAAATCAGCTTATTCTCAATTGCAAACCTTACCAGTGCTGCTGTGTTGGGCAGCTTTAACTTGTTGAGCATATTTTGGCGATGTGTATCCACTGTGCGAACAGAAATATTAATCACGTTTGCAATTTCGTCATTGGTCATTCCTTCACAAATCATTTTCAGAATATTTTTTTCTCTATCTGTAATCAGGTTATCCTGACTCCGTTCTTTACCTATATTTACAAGGTGACGTAATTGCTGACTTACGAAAGGATGTTTTTTCTTCGCAGAATAACTAAATGCCTCAGCCAAATCTTCCAAACTGTTTCCTTTTAGCACATAGGCATCCGCTCCTGCTTTCAGTGCAGACAGCACGGTTTCTATTTGTGTAATCATAGTTACAAAAAACACCAATGTTTCGGGCGAAACCCTTTTAATTTCATTGCAGGCATATATTCCTGAAACAACAGGCATATCAATATCCATAATCACCAGTTCAGCTTTATGACTAAGTGTTTGTTCAATAGCTTTCTTGCCATTATCAACTATTGCAACCACTTCTACAGGTATAACCTGCCCAATTATTTCAGCCATACCCATACCAAACATGGCATGATCATCTGCAATAACTGTTTTTAATTTTTTCACAGGTGCAATTTTTATTGGGATAAATTATGTTTCAGAAATATTTATCTGAACAGTGAATCCATCGTTGGGAGTTGAGTAAATTTGCATATGCCCGTCCATTTCAGCAACTCTTTCATTAATATATTTTAAACCATTCCCTTTCGACAATTTATCAAGGTCTGTACCGGATCCATTATCATGGTAGAAAAAGTTGACAGCATTAAATTCATGTCGTATGCTGATGCTGATGGTTGTAGCAGAGGCATATTTCAGGGTGTTATTAATCAGTTCTTTAATAATTAGAAATACATGCTGGCGCTTAACCAAAGACAAACATTCCTCTTCCAATTTATAATCAAAATGCCATTTAATATTATTTAATGGTTTAAGGTTGTCTATTAATGTCTGAATTGATGAAACTACATTAACCTCTTCAGATGTAATTTTATTTACATCATTCATCAGGTCATACACCTTTTCAATAGAATTACCTATCAATTTTATAGAATCAGAAAGCGTCTTTTTATTCGTTTCAGCTTTTTCTTTTGGCAATGTGCTAAGCATCATTTTTGCAATAGAAAGTTCAGCCCCTAAACTATCATGTAACTTACGCGATACATTGTTTCGCATTCGCAAATATTCTATTTCCGTCTGCTTCTGATTGTTCACCTGAATAGCCATAGCTTTCTCGAGTATCCTTTTTTCTTTCTCGATATAATATGATTTTAAAGTTAGTCCTGTAGTAAATGTGAGCAATTCAAGAATTACACAAATCATTAACGGCAGGTGAGGGTTGATGGCTACTTCATAACCTCTGTCTTCATAAAAACCCAGTATTATGGTTGGAATTGAACCTATGATTATAAATATTGCACCTGTAATGGCAAACCGCTGAAAAGGCAAACAACCTTTTAGAACTCTTCTTATGATTAACACCAAAGCTGCAATTACAATGCAACAAACTCCAATAAAAATCTGCAGCATATAAATTTTTTCTACTTCTAAAAATAGTAACACCGGCAGGAAACAACAGAATGCAATCAGAAACCATTCAATCCACTTAACACGGGTGTTAAGCAATGGGGCGCTTGTTTTTAGCTCGAGAAAATGACGTTGGAAAGCGGAGTATAATGTGATGGATATTAAAGGTAAGGTTGGTTTTAAAAAAGATTCTATGGCAGAGCCATATCCTTCAGGAAATTCACGAATAAACAAGTGTTTGTACAAACTAAAAGCATACAGCACAATGGATACCATATATCCAATATAGAACAGATAATCTACCCGTTTGTAAATCAGCCATTGTATAAAAATAAATACCATTTGGAACAATACAATTGCTGCAAACAGAAACACGCCATAATACTGGCTTTCTTTCGTTAGGAAGTTTAAGTCCATTTGTAAAAATGAATACTCTAAAGTACAAAAAAATATTACTGCAGCGCTTTCTTTGAAAATATTTTCTTAGCCTGCTTATATCATTTCAATCTTAAAGAATCAACTTGCCTGACTATTTTGAATTTTACGAAGTAGAATGGCACATTTTATTCTGCTATCAGTAATAAAAAAATATCTTTGCGGCTTAATTTGAAGTAGATTGAGCAGTACTCCATTTATGGAGACCACAGGATAATACTTCAGTGATTCCATACTTGAAAAATGAAAAAATCTGAAATAAAATTCATTGTATCATTAGATGACAACAACCTTCCTGTTCAGTTGCACTGGAAAGCAGATGATAGTGGAATGGAAGGTGAAAAAGAATGTAAAGCAGTGATGCTTGCTTTGTTTGACAAGAAAGATCAAACAACCATGCGCATTGATTTATGGACTAATGAAATGCTTGTAGAAGAAATGCAACAGTTCTTTTTTGAAATGTATATGAGTATGGCCGATACATATATGAATGCTACCAACAACAAAGAACATGCGGAGAAAATGAAATCCTTCGCACGCGAATTCGGCAAAGAGGTTAATCTGATAAAATAACTTCAGACAAACATATTTTTCTGAAACATTAAAAACTTGCTTTTACAGCCATAAAGAAATTACGTCCGGGTGCCACCAGCCCTGAAGCATAAGGTTTGTAACGCACATCCGTTATATTTTCAAGCCCGGCTGTAAGTTCCATGTTGTTTAAAACCGAATATTTTACTTTGAAGTTTAATGTTGCCCAGGCAGGTGAATAAGGATTGCCATCAGCATCTTTAGCATACATCCAGCCTTTTTCAATTTCTTCAGCACTCATATCGCTGTATTTTAACTTAGTATTATATGTGCTGTAAAGTTGCATCATCAGCTTTTGATAGCTAAATGTAATTCTTGTAATGCCAAAGGTGGGCGGTGCATGGCGTGTGCGCGAAGTTTGACCATTATCCATTTCTTCAACTCCAGTCTGAAAATTTAATCGTTGTGTAAGCATTAGTCCATTGGCAATTCTTAATTCAAATCCAAGTTGCATACCATAAGCAGTTGCATAGGCTGCATTTTGTATAGCATCCACCATCACCATATCGCCATCATAAAATATGCTGTCTTGTCCATTTACTTTGAAAGGTCTTCTCACTAATGCTTTGTCCAAATAAGTATAAAAGCCTGTCAGGTCTAATTTTAAAACATCGCCAAAGTATTTTGAAATATTTAATTCACCACAATAAGCATACTCTGCATTTAAATCGGTGTTTGGAATTAAAACACTTCCATCTTTCACCTCTACTGTTTTCCCCAAGTCGTCCACATTGGGTGCGCGAAATGCTGTTGAAGCATTCAACGACATCAATATAGACTCCTGTGGTTTGTAAATCATTCCAAGATTTCCAACCAGTGCACCATGAGTAACAGTAACGGTATTCAGATTAAGAAAAGAATTTAGAGCGAAGCGACTAAAGTCTAACTTAACATCATACTGATTATATCTGATGCCGGCCTGTAATGTTACCGGATTGCTAATTTCATACTGATAATTCACATAAGCTGCATATGAGGACCATTTTGCCTGTGCATACCTGTCGTCAACCGGAACAGGATTTCCATTTCTGATGTCGTGTGCTGTTCCTATGGATTTTACATCATCAAACACATATTCGATACCATAAAAAACATGGTGCTTATTTATTGATTTGATAAAATCAACATTGCCTGACCATGCCGTAACATTCTCTTTCTGATTTCTCAGGCGATACCTTTTACTTCCGCTAAAATCCCTGTCTATTCTGCTTTCCTCATTGTTTTGCAGTGCAAGCCTTATTTTCATTTCATCAAAAATTTTATGCCTGTTGATATAGGTAACAATGACGTTATTCATCATCCATTTTCCGGGACCATATTCCCAAACTGCAGCACTGGGTGCACCATTTTTTAACTCAATAAGTTTATCATATCTCGGATAATGGGAAGTTTCGGAATAATAAAAGCCATACTGAAAATTCCATTTTTCATTGGGTTTGAATTTTATTTTTTGCAATAAATTAATTTGTGAATATCCTGTAGGAACCTGCACCTGTGGATCAGGATTGGTTACAGCCATATTCACTGTATCAATAGTAGTTACATAATACTTTTTCAGGTAATCATCAGGCCCATGACTTCCCATACGCAAATCACCAAAATTAAAGTGCGATATGCCGGTAACTATAGCCCATTTTTTCCAACCAACATTTACATCAAAATGTGCTGTTTTCTCATTGTTGACGGATGAATAGCGCGCAACGGCATTCCCTTTTATATTCGGCACTTTCTCGAATGAAAACTGTGGTGCTAACGTCTGAAAACTCATCACTCCTCCAACAGCATCACTGCCATAAATAACGGAGCCCGGCCCGAAAGCTACTTCTGCACTTTCCATCATATACGGATCCAGAAGAATTACATACTGAACATTACCGGAGCGATAAATTGCCGTATTCATTCTTATGCCATCTACAGTATAAAGAAGACGATTGGTTGCAAAGCCACGCATCATAGGACTACCGCCTGCCTGCTGACTTTTTTGAATATACACCTCGCCTGTATTGCCCAACATATCAGCAGCTGTTTGTGGGTTCTGAAAAGTGATATCTTTGGATTGTATCGTTGCGATTTTGAAAGGTACATTGTCTGATGATTGTTTCCATCGTGTTGCCGAAACCACAGTTCCCTTCAATTCAAATACTATAGGTTCAAGATAAATTAGCTTCTCATTTGAATTTAATTCATCATACCCTGCAGTGATACTTTTATAACCTATGGAGCGTATTTCAACACGTGCCGCTCCTTTAAAAATGCTGATATCTGCCTGCCCGTCTTTATTGGTAACTACATCAGCCCATGGGCTATGATTTATCAATACAACATCCTGCACCGGCTGGTCTGTCAATTTGTTTTTAATGGTAATAATCTGACTGAAACAATTGCTGAATAGTCCTGTCAGAATAGTGAAAATGAATATTACTTTTTTCATCTAATTAAAAGGTTGACTGTTACCTTATGTTCCTGAATAATTTGTTTGACTCTTCAATATAGTTTAACACCTCTTCTTTTCCCATTTTGGTTTCGGACGAAGAGATAAAATAAGGTGGAATATTTTCCCATGTCCTGCGTAACTCAGCTGTAAATCGTTTAACCGAAAAATCATTTTTTATTCTTGTTTGCTTATCGGCCTTGGTAAAAATAATGGCAAAGGGAATAGATTGTTCACCCATCCAGTTGATAAAGTCAAGGTCTTTTTCCTGAGGAGCAATGCGTATATCAATCAGCACAAACACCGACATCAGATTTTTGCGATACATCATATAGTTCCTGATCATGGTATCCCATTTTTCGCGCTCGGTGCGGGCTGTTTTTGCATAACCGTATCCTGGAAGATCCACCAGATACCATTGCCCGTTAATCATAAAATGATTTATCAGTTGCGTTTTGCCAGGTGTTGCCGAAGTTTTTGCCAAACCTTTTTTTCCGCAAAGCATGTTGATGAGTGATGATTTGCCAACATTACTTCTGCCTATAAAGGCATATTCAGGTCTGTCTTCAGCAGGGCATTTTTTAAAATCTGAATTACTTTGTATGAATTCTGCAGTTTGAATTTCCATATTCAACAGTGAAAATACAAAAGTAAATTTTAAACTTACATTGCTTTGCTGTAGTTTCGCAACATGTTTTTACAGTATTCAGGGAAACGCTTGTGTTATGCAATTCTTGGCATAAGTTTATTTTTTGTGTCATGTGCACATGATAAGAGTTCAGATAATCCCCCCTGTCCTGATATGGCACTTCATATATCTGGCGATACGACCATCGAGGCAGGTGATACCATAGGTCTTATGGCAACACTTTTTACAGGAGCTACTTATTCATGGACAGGACCCAACGGATTTGTTGCTACAAATTACAATCCTGTTATTTATCAGTCATCCTCTCTCAACGAAGGTTATTACTATGCCACTGCCAGTGTGCTAGGAATATGTCAAAGTAATGTTGATTCGTTTTACGTAACCGTAATTTGCGACCGACCCGAAGATGTAATGGCCAACTATAAGAGTCCTGTTGCTGTTGGTGGAAATATTCAACTCTATTCAGCAAGTTTAACTGACAGTGTTCAATATATCTGGTATGGCCCTTCAGGTTTTACTTCCAGCCTGCAAAACCCTGTTATTCCTTCTGCCAATTATGGTAACGAAGGTGTTTATGTTGTTTATGCATATAAAGATAGTTGTTACAGTAAACCTGACAGTGTTGAAGTTAAATTCAATCAATGTCGCCCATCAAAAAATTCATTCGTTAATTCTTTAGGGCAGAATCACTTTTTTTACTCTTACGGAACTGCTAATTTATATCCCAACACTCATTCTATAACCGGAACAGGTTGGTTAGGTGCGAGCAGCCTGCGGGCAACTTTTTACAGCGTAAATCCCCCTACCGGTGTTTACACTATCAATCCTGCGCATTGCCCGGCTTCGGGCAGCGGACCTTTAACAGCAGGTGAGGTGTGTGTTGAATTTACTGACAGTACAGGTGTTTATCAGGGTGTTTCGGGAACGGTGAAACTTATCAACTCCAATACGTTTGAGTTTTGTTCTGTACCTTTCAGATTGCAATATACCACCACTACACTTTTCAGCGGAAGTGGCAAGGTTCAGTTCTGATTCAGTGCTGATAAGAATTAATGTGCCTTTCTTTTTTACTCTCGTAAATATCTGACAGTGTAACGAGGATTCCGGTTTCTTCCACATCGCCAAATTCGGGATTCAGTGAGGTGCCGAAGGTTTTCATGGTAGGCGAAAGATTCATATAGCTGTTGAACAGTGGAGGAATATTTTCTCCCAGCGCACGCACTTTGTGGTTAAGTATGTGATGTCCGTCTTTATATGTTTTGTCTTTTATCTCATTTAAAAAATCATTCACATTTGTGTTTATGCCCAATGGCTTGTAAGGAGTCACCAATTGTTCCCTGTCGGGGAAATAATGATGCATAAATGCAAGTATCATGTCACGTGCAACCTTGTTGAACCTGAGATACATGGTAACTTTTCCGAAAAAATATTTTATGTCGGGATTATCAACAGCAATGGCACCCAGTCCATCCCATAAATTATCGAGAGAAAAAAGTCCTTTCCTGTTTTCTGACGAAGGCTGATATTGCGGCTGAACAAAAGAACGTCCCAACTCAATGGTATAAGGAAAATAATCTTTTATGAAAGAATCGGAAAAATGAAACAGCTCTGTAGTTGCCAGTTTAAACTGATGTTTGTTGTCAGGAGCTGCTTCATCACAACGGATAAAACGATATCCTCCTACAATTTCCTGGTCAACAGGGTTCCAAACGATAAGTTGCTTATAACAGTTTTCAATAAGATCGAATTGATCAAGGTCAATTTCCTTGCCTGTTCCACCTCCTGCAGCACGGAATGTAAGCTCACGCACGCGTCCGATTTCTCTCAGCACATTTGGTGAATCATGTATCGTAACTATATAAATCAGGTTGCGACCATTGTTGGTATTGCGTACCAGCCGGTCTGAATTTAACTCTTCAGCCAGTACACTTCTGTCAACCGGATCAATAATACTTTGCATACTTCACGAAAATAGAAAAAGAATTCTGAGCAAACCTCAACATACAAAAAGATTTTTTGAGGAACGAAAACGGAAACGAAGAATCTGCATGAAAGTATTAGCTTTGCGCCCTTAACAGAATTAATACTTTAATTGATGAAAAACGGATTATTAATTTACTGTCTGGTACTTACAGCAGCCGTAGCTTATTTATTTTACAAAGTCAGCAATAACACATCTTCTGCAAGCAAAGGAGAAGTGGTAATGCCGGAAGGAAAAAGCGGAAACATTGTTTTTGTAAATGTAGATACCCTTCTTGAACACTACAATTACTACAAAGACCTTCGTGAAATACTCACCAAAAAACAGGACAGCATTGATGCAGTATTAAAAAATCGTGGACGTGATTTGGAAGGAGAAATTGCAATGTATCAGAAACTGGCTGCTAATATGTCAGACGAGCAACGCGCTAAAGAAGAAGAGCGACTTGGCAGGAAACAACAACAACTGATGCAGCTTAAAGATGATTTACTCGGTAATTTGTCAGGACAAGAAGATGATTTGCAAGACAGTTTGCACAAACATCTTACTTCCTATTTAAGCGAATTGAACAATAAAACAAACTATCATTTTATATTGGGCTATCAGCGAGGCAGTGGAATTTTGCTTGCCAACGATTCGCTTGACATTACAAGCTCAGTGATAGAAGGACTGAATAACAGAAAGTGATTTTTTACTTTCAGAATTTAAAGCCTAACGTCATCATAAAGCGGTTGGCTTTAGAGGTAATGGCTGCTGTTGGTTGCTCACCATTGTTAAGTGTGTAAGGTGTGTAATTGCCGCTTGTTTTGGTAAATGCATAGCCAAAATCCACAAAGAAATTTTCGCCTTTGATGCCAATACCACCGGTATAGCTAATTGCGCTTAAGTTACCTTCTTTAAAACTTAAATTTCCGTCATAAGGGCTTGATTGCAAAACAGCACCTGCTCTGAGAGCAAATATCTGATAGCGATATTCGCCACCAATCTTTAGATTAGATCCACTGGTAAACTGATTTGAAATATCGGAATTTTCTGAACTGAAATTATAGTCGTCTTTTGTATTGAGTCTGGCCACACTGTAGTTGACGTATTCATAATCAACACTGATAATACCTTGTGACTTTATTACCAGCCCTAAACTTGCAATTGCTTTGAATGGTGTGGTAAGCTGATAAGAAAACCTTCCGTCAGGGGATCTTGTTTCCAAATATCCTTCCTGAAAATTGGCATATACTTTTGAAGAATACTGGTCATTCATCTCGTAATAAGTAGGTGTATGAATTGCCAGACCAACACGCACCATATCCACAGGCTTAAAAATTACTCCGAGTTTCAGATTAATTCCATTTCCCTGAGTTGAAACTTTTTGAGTGTATTTGGAACTTTTAAATGTTTTTCCACTGATAGAATCTTTAAGGGTATTCTGCAAAGCATATTCTTCAAATACTTCATTGGTAGTGTAACGCAAATAAGGAATTCCCAGAGTAGCACCAAGATAAATTTTATCGTTATAATTTGCTGCAAAAGCAATATCAATTTCGCCATGTGAGCCACTTCGTGTTATCAGTCCTTTCTGCAATAAATCACCGTTATATATTGTTCCCTGATATTGATCTACTGTTGATGAGTTGATAACTGGATTGGTAAGATAGCTGTTGAAAGCAAGTCCCGCATCAAACTGATACTGATCTTCGCCTGCCAGTGCACTTTGACTGATTCCATTGCTCAACTCAGCAAAATAATCGTTGATGGAATTTCCGGTGTTTGCTCCTTCAAACGAGAATCTGCTGCTGAAAGAGTTAATGCGATTATATCCAAAACCAAACGAAGTGCCTTTCCATCCTGATACCTTCTTTTCACGCGGAAATGCAAGAACAAAACCAATATTTCCCATTCCCAAATTTGCATTTGAATTGGTTGATGCAGTTCCAAGATAAGAAGAGTTGGCATTGTTAAACTGCAAAACTGGAGAAACAGTTAGTTCACTTCTGCGATATACTGCAATGCCTGCAGGGTTTGAACTCAGGCTTGAGAAATCGGCACCTAATGCGCCAAAAGCTCCTCCCATACTCATGGAGCGTGCAGTGGTACCAAAACTCTGCATACTGTAGCGCAATGCGTCATTGGCATTTTGTGCAAAGGTTGCTCCGGATGACATAAAGCATGCCCACAGTATAATTTTATACTTTATTTTCATACTTAATTACGTGTTATAGCGGATTTATTAAAATCTTATCTTCTTCCTCCGCGTGAACCATTAGAATTGTTGGATGGTGCAGACTGTTCAGAACTTCTTGAAGGAGTTGACGGACTGCTGTAGCTACGCTCCTGACGTGGAGCAGACTCATAACGTTGCTGACGTGGTTCTGACCTTACAGGAGTTTCCTGACGTGGCGCACTTTCGTAATTGCTCCTTGGTGAAGTAGTAGAATTTCTTTGTGGCCTGGTTTCAGAAGGCATTGTAGTACGTGGAGTAGAATTCCTTGGAGTATTGTACTCTGGAGTATTATTTCTTGGAGCACTCTCATAATTACTTTTTGGAGCAGGAGTGGTATTCCTTGGAGTGTTATACTCAGGAGTAGTGTTTCTGTAATCATTGTTGCGTACAGGAGGATTGTAAGGAGCATTTTCTTTAATCTCATTATTTCCTCTTGGATTTACAGTATTATTCCTGTCATTTCGTGGAGTAGAGTACTCGTTGCTACGATTGTCATTTACAGGAGCAGTTTCTGAATTGTTACGGTCATTTTTTACCGGAGCAGAATATTCATCAGCACGTGGATTTTTTACAGGTGATGTTTCTGTATTTCTACTGTCTTTCACAGGAGTTGAGTATTCATCAGCTCTTGGGTTTTTTACAGGAGAATCATTCGTATTTGTAGTGTTTCTTGGATGAATCACTTCGCCACTGTTTGTATTATTCCTTCCTGAATTGTTTGCAGGAGTTACCACATCACTGTTTACATTGTTGCGCGAAGGCAGATTCATATTGCTTGTATATGCATTGCTTACAGGCAATGTGGTTTTTACATCACCGGTTAATGCTCTGTTATATGAATCGGCTACACTTCGTGGAGGTGTGTAATGATTGCTTGAGCCTGAACCGCCACGTCTTGGACCATAGTAATAATTGTTGTTATAGCTGTAATAATCATAACTGTTGAAGTAATAAGGATTGTAGCCATAATATCCGTTATAGTAACCATCCATATATCCATTCCAGTAACCGTTGTTGTAGCCATTCCAGTAGCCATAGTAATAATTATTCCAGCCATTGTAATAACTTGGATAGTATCCATAGCTTGGATAACTCCACCAGTAGTTGTAAGGATTATATCCCCAGCTGAAATAGGTAAAGGTTGGTGCGTACCAGAAAGATGGAGCCCACCAGTTGTAACCGCAATAAATACTTACACCCCAGTTGTAAGGGTTGTAATCATACCAGTAAGAGTTGGTATAATATGAATCATAATATCCATATCCCCACATTGGACGATAAAATCTTCTTATACGTGCTGTGTAGGCATAATCATAATAATCATCATCATTGTAATAATTATTTGTGACATAGGTGTTGCCGCTTTGTGATGCAGAACTTCCGTCTGACTGATAATCAAAACGATTTTCATCGGAAGTGGCTGTGCCTTTATCATTCGAAGCATAATCACTCTGACTTGCAGCCTGAGTATTATTTACTGTTGCAGGAGTTTCTGCTTTAGGTGTGCCGGCAGAATAATATACATCATCGGTATATGCATTTGCCGTTTGTTGCGATGATGAGCAGGAGCTTACTAATGCTGCCGCAATACTTGCGATAATTGTGACTAATGTTCTCATCGTATTTTGTTTTTAAATTTTTGACTAATTTAACGTTTAAAAGTTTAACACAATTGTATATGTAATGTTTGTTTTACAATTTTGCTGCCAATGCTTTTTTCTGGCATTCTTTTATAAAATCATTCACAACAATTTCACCTCAAAGATAAAAAATGGCAAAAGACTTTCCAACCCGCGAACAGAATTATTCCGAGTGGTACAACCAGCTTGTTGTTAAAGCAGGCTTAGCAGAAACTTCATCTGTAAGAGGCTGCATGGTTATAAAACCCTATGGCTACGCCATTTGGGAAAAAATGCAACAACAGCTCGACAGCATGTTTAAAGCAACAGGACATACCAATGCTTACTTTCCTCTCTTCATACCAAAATCATTCTTCAGCAAGGAAGCTAACCACGTGGATGGATTTGCCAAGGAATGTGCCGTTGTGACACACTATCGCCTGAAACAGTCAGATGAAGGAAAAGGTGTGGTTGTAGATCCTGAAGCACGTCTCGAAGAAGAACTCATCGTTCGTCCAACATCAGAAACAATCATCTGGAATACCTATCGCAACTGGATTCAATCTTACCGCGATCTTCCTATCCTCATCAATCAGTGGGCAAACGTTGTTCGCTGGGAAATGCGCACACGGCTGTTTTTGCGCACTGCAGAATTTCTCTGGCAGGAAGGACACACTGCTCACGCAACTGCAGATGAAGCTGTGGAAGAAACCAGAAAGATGCTTGATGTGTATGCTGAATTTGCAGAGCAATGGCTTGCAATTCCTGTTATCAAAGGAGTGAAAACAGCCAATGAACGTTTTGCAGGTGCACTTGATACTTACTGCATTGAAGCACTGATGCAGGATGGAAAAGCATTGCAAGCAGGTACTTCACATTTCTTAGGTCAGAATTTTGCCAAAGCTTTTGACGTAAAATTCACTACCAAACAGGGTGTGCAGGATTATGTGTGGGCAACATCATGGGGTGTATCCACACGACTGATGGGAGCTTTGGTGATGGCTCACTCTGATGATGACGGTCTTGTGCTACCACCAAAACTTGCACCTATTCAGGTGGTGATTGTTCCCATTTACAAAAACGAAGAACAGCTCAAAACGGTGTCAGACTATGCTATTAAAATTAAAAATGCAATTGCCTCACGTGGAATTTCTGTTGTTTATGATGATGATGAACAGGCCAAGCCCGGATGGAAATTTGCTGAATATGAAATGAAGGGCGTTCCATTGCGATTGGCTATAGGCCCGCGCGATGTGGAAAACAATACCATTGAACTGGCAAGACGCGATACCAAAGAAAAATTTATTGTGCATACTACCGATATTGAGTTAAAAACAGAAAACCTGCTCAGCCAGATTCAGGAAAATATTTTTAAGAAAGCTCTTGACTTCCGCGATAATCATACACGTGCTGCAAACACCATGGAAGAATTTACACGCATCCTCGACACTACTGGAGGATTTGTGTCTGCTCATTGGGATGGCACTTCTGAAACAGAAGAAAAAATAAAAGAACTCACCAAAGCAACTATCCGTTGCATTCCGCTTAACAACAAACAAGAGAACGGAAAATGTGTTCTTACTGGTAAACCAAGTAAGCAACGTGTCTTATTTGCACGTGCCTATTAATTTTTGAAACAATGGCTGAACCAGACAACAAAATTTTGCAACTGATAAAAAAGCGGTTTCCGCTCAACTGTCAGGCAATTGAAAATGCTGAAAAAACTTTTGTTGCGCTGAAATCATGGCTGACTTCATTTGCTCAAAAAATCAACAGTCAGTACCAGCCCGCCAACAAACGCTACAGAGTAAAATTTTACGATACAGGTGCCAATATGTGCGAAATTCAGTTAGGCGAAGATACCCTCTGGTTTCATTTGCATCCTAACCTTTTTCGTATCACACCAACAAATCCTGCTTACCGTTTTTCATATCTGCGCGATGATGAGTATCGCTCACAGTGTGCCATCATCAATATTTACAATTTTCTTTCAGACTCTCTTGCCGAAAAGCGTAACGATGATTACGGTATTCTCATAGCACGGATTTTTATCAACCACGAAAATCATTTTATGGTGGAAGGTAAACGCCAGATTGGCATGTTGTATAATGACATCAGTCAGGATATAATTGATACAGATAAATTGGGAAATCTGTTAGAACAGATTATCGTATTCTGTATTGAGCATGATTTATTCGCACTGCCTTTTGATCAGGTTCCGGCCATGAGTTATCGCGAAATATCGTCAGGTTCATTCGGGTCGAATATTTCAGGAAGCAAACAACTGGGTTTTCGTTTCAAAGCAGATGACAACACCGACAGTTGATAAAAACTCTTCTGCAGTTTTAATTAAAATGTGAGCTCCAGTTCTATGGGGCAATGGTCGCTGCCCATCACACTCTGATGAATAGGTGCTGCCTTAACATGCTTACGCAGTTCTTCTGAAATCATGTAATAGTCAATACGCCAGCCTACATTGCGATCGCGTGCACGTGTAATCTGATCCCAGTAAGTGTATTGCCCGGGCTCATTATTAAACTCTCTGAAAATATCAATGTATTTCATGTCAATGATCTTATCTATCCATGCACGTTCTTCTGGAAGAAATCCTGTTGTGTTTGAATTTTCTTTCGGACGAGCAAGGTCAATCTCTTTATGTGCTGTGTTGTAATCGCCACAAATGATGATGTGTTTGTTTTTCTTTCTCATCTTTTCAGCACGCTCAAACAGCTTACCATAAAAATCAAGTTTGTATTTCACCCGCTCAGGGCCTCTGCCACCATTGGGGAAGTAAGCTGTGTAGAGCACAAAATCTTCGAACTCCATTTCAATACTGCGACCTTCAACATCAAATGTTTCATCACCCAGCCCGAAGGTTACTTTCAACGGTTCGTGTTTGGTATAAACAGCAACTCCGCTATAACCTTTCTTCTGTGCCGAAAAAAAATAACTCTTATACCCGCTTACATTTTTTATTTCATCATCCAGCTGTTCGGGTTGTGCCTTGGTCTCCTGAAGGCATAAAATATCCGGTTGCTCTTTGGCAAACCATTCGGGAAAACCTTTTTTCCATATGGCACGAATGCCGTTAATGTTCCAGCAGAGTATGCGATAATTTTTCTTGCTCATATTTTTATTCCGTTAAAAAGTTTTCAGCGCATCCCAACCCTGTGCTTTCAGCGCTGTTTTATGATCCGATTTATCCAACAGGTAACATCCTTCTTCCTTTGCAGTGATGTGTCCGATAATGGAAATATCCGCTTCACTCCTCAGTTTCTCATAGTCAGACTGGCTGATGGTGAACAACAGTTCGTAATCTTCACCGCCATTGAGAGCACATACCGTTGGGTCGAGATGAAACTCTCTTGCCAAATCAAAAGTTTTCTGATCAATGGGAAGCTTGCTCTCATAAAGAATACAGCCTTTCTCCGACTGTTTGCAGATATGCATAATCTCCGATGCAAGTCCGTCACTGATGTCAATCATTGCACTTGGTTTCACACCATTTTTCTTCAACAATTCAATCATATCTTTTCGTGCTTCGGGTTTCAATTGTCTCTCTAACAGATAATCGTTTCCTTCAAACTCAGGCTGAACGGATGGGTTTTCCAGAAACACCTGTTTTTCTCTTCTTAACAATTGCAATCCCATGTAGGCAGCACCCAAATCTCCTGTCACACAAATCAAATCGTTTTCTTTTGCACCATTCCGATATACTATGTCATCAGCATGTGCTGTACCCAAAGCTGTAATGGAAATGATCAGTCCGCTGTTGCTTGAAGTTGTATCACCGCCAACCAAATCAACATGATATTGTTTGCAGGCCATCAGCATTCCGGCATACAATTCTTCAACAGCCTCAAGCGAAAAACGGTTGCTGAGTGCAATGGCCACTACCACTTGTTTAGGCTCAGCATTCATTGCGTAAATGTCAGACAGGTTAACCATGATGGATTTATATCCAAGATGTTTCAGCGGATGATACATCAGGTCGAAGTGTACACCTTCCACAAGCATGTCGGTTGTTACCAGTAATTTTTTTCCACCGGCATCTGTCACTGCTGCATCATCACCTATTCCTTTCAGCGACTCCGGATTTTTCAGCTCAATAGCTTTTGACAGGTGATCTATCAATCCAAACTCACCCAGACTGCTTAACTCTGTTCGGTTTTGGTTGTTTTCAAACATATAACTGATTTTATTATAAACTGATGCAAAGGTAGGAGTATTGACTCAATGAACTTTTAGGCTATACATACCTTCTACTCTCGTTCAGTCTATGAATTAAACGAATTAGTTGTTTTTATAAGTAATCTGTTGCCTTTCGGCAAATGCAAACCTGTTTTATTCAGCCTGGATAATTACCGGGCCAAATATCACCAGGCAGATACCAAGGACAAAATGCAGTACGACAAAAAAGATTTTTAGAAATCTGATTTATGATTCCATCACCATTTTGATACCGGGCAATTCTTTTCCTTCAAAATACTCGAGCAAAGCACCTCCTCCTGTTGACACATAACTTACCTTGTCCGACATTCCGAATTTGTTGACAGCAGCAGCAGAGTCGCCTCCGCCAATTAATGAAAATGCACCCTTGCCTGTTGCATCGGCAACGGCCTGCGCAACAGCTTTTGTTCCTGCCGAAAATTTTTCCATTTCAAATACTCCCATCGGACCATTCCACAAAATTGTTTTACTGTCTTTGATGATTGCAGAAAATTCTTCCACTGCTTTTTTTCCGATATCCAATCCCATCCATCCGTCAGGAATATGCATATTGTCGCTGTAAGAAACCTGTGCATCGTTATCAAATTTATCAGCAAGCACAGAGTCAACAGGAAGATGAAACTTCACTCCTGACTGTTCTGCACGTTTCAGAATTTCTTTGGCAAGATCAAGTTTGTCATCTTCGCAAAGTGATGAACCAATCTGACCACCCATTGCTTTAAAAAATGTGTAAGCCATTCCACCGCCAATGATGATGTGATCGCAGCGCGACATCAGCTGTTCTATGATGAGAATTTTGTCAGATACTTTTGCACCACCCATGATAGCCGTGAAAGGTTTGCCGGCATGCAACATCACACGTTCAGCATTTTTTATTTCATTGGCCATCACATAACCAAACATTTTAGCTCCCGGAAAAAACTGAGCAATAACAGCAGTGCTTGCATGCGCACGGTGTGCTGTGCCGAATGCATCATTCACATACACATTGCCCAGCGCTGCAAGTTGTTTTGCAAATTCCACATCACCTTTTTCTTCTCCTTTATGAAAGCGCAGATTTTCGAGCAGCAACACCTGACCCTGTTTGAGATTTTGTGCCATATCCATTGCCTGTTGACCTATACAGTTGTCTGCAAAAAGTACTTCAACATTCAGCAGTTTTGAAATTTCAGCAACGGTATGCTTCAGTGTAAATTTCTGGACATCCACACTTCCGTCTTCTTTCAGTTTTTTGAGAGGGCGACCCAAATGACTCATCAGCACTACGCTGCCACCGTCATTCAGAATTTTTTTAATGGTAGGAACAGCAGCTTTAAGTCGTGTATTGTCGGTAACGGCAAATGTGGTTTTATCGAGTGGAACATTAAAATCAACTCTCACCAAAGCACGTTTTCCCGAAAAATTAAAATCATCAACAGTAATCATTTTATGTAATTAAATTTTAGCGGTTGCAAAGATAGTTGCTAAAAGCAAATAAGAGTATAATTCTGCTTTTCAGAATATAATTTTTGACAATAACTTAACTGCAGCAACCAACCGTAAATCCTTGCGTTCTTTTACCTTTGCAGCATGCAGTTTAAAGAAGTAATTGGTCAACAGGAAGTAAAACAACTGTTGCTGAAGATGGCAGGCAGTGGCCGCATTGCTCATGCATTGCTGTTCATGGGTCAGACCGGCAGCGGCACTCTTCCTCTTGCTGTGGCTTTTGCACAATACCTCAACTGCGAAAATCCGCTCCCTGACGACAGCTGCGGACAATGCCCTTCGTGCAGGCAGTACGAAAAACTTGCACATCCCGATTTGCATTTTGTAGTGCCGGTAAATTCAACCGATGAAGTAAAAAAACCACGCACAGATGATTTTATCATGCAGTGGCGACAGGCATTTACTGCCAATCCGTATCTTACACTGAACGACTGGTACCAGGCCATCGGCATCGAAAAAAAACAAGGTATCATTGCTGCTGAAGAGAGTGCAGGCATCACACATAAATTATTTCTCAAAAGTTTTTCAGGCAGGTTTAAAGTGCTCATCATGTGGTATGCCGACAAGATGAATGCTGCCACCAGCAACAAACTGCTGAAAATTATTGAAGAACCTCCTGATAACAGTGTGTTTATTCTCATCACCGACCGCTACGATGGAATTTTACCAACCATACTTTCACGTACACAAATGGTGAAGGTGCCGCAACCCGATACTGAAACACTGGTGGGATATCTCAAAAACGAAAAACATATTGAGGTGAACCGCGCACGCAGTATGGTAAGGCTTGCAGGAAACAATATTTCCGAAGCACTTCAGCTGCTTCGCAGCGACAAAGAACAGGAGCAGCCCGAGCAGGTTTTTCTCAACTGGCTCAGGATGTGCTGGAACATCAGCAAGGAATATAAAAAACTTTATACCTGGGTTGAAGAAATGGCAAGACTCAGTCGTGATGAGCAGCGCAACTTTCTTGTATTCGGCATAAGCACTGCACGTGAATGTATGATTGCTAATCTGGCAGGGCCGCAACATGCGCGCTACAACGAACAGACCTTTGCAGGATTTGAGCGTTTCAGCAAGATGATTACCCCTCACAATATTGAAAACTTCGCCAAAACCCTGCAGGAAGGAGCCTTTCATATTGAGCGAAATGCCAACGCCAAAATTTTATTCTTAGATTTGTCGTTCAGAATGCACCACATACTGCGTATGTAGCATTTGTTTTTTTTACACTATAAACACAACAATGGCAGAAGAAAAAATTGCTGTTTCGAATAATAAAGAATCCAAAACAGGTTGCACTTCCTGCGGTACGGGCAGTTGCAACAAACTGAATGTATATGACTGGCTCTCCGATATGGAGTTGCCTCCGGGACAAAAACCTTTCAACATTGTAGAGGTGCAGTTCAAAGGTACACGCAAAGAGTATTACCGAAACACCGACATGCATCCGCTGAAAGCCGGTGACAAAGTAGCTGTGGAAGCTACTCCCGGTCACGACATAGGCACTGTAACTTTAACAGGTGAGTTGGTGAAACTGCAACTGAAAAACCGTGGCATCGCTCACGACTCTGATGAGATTAAACAACTTTACAGACCGGCACGCTCCGCTGATATTGAAAAATACGATTCTTATAAAAAACTGGAACAGCCTACAATGATTCGTGCACGCCAGTTAGCCATTCAGCTTGGGTTGAAAATGAAACTCAGCGATGTGGAATATCAGGGCGATGGCAAGAAAGCAACATTTTTTTATACAGCAGATGAACGTGTTGATTTTCGTGAGTTGCTTGTAAAAATGCGTGAAGAGTTTAAAGTGAGAATTGATATGCGCCAAATTGGTCTGCGCCAGGAAGCAGGACGTTTGGGAGGAATAGGTTCCTGCGGTCGCGAGCTGTGCTGCTCTACCTGGATGACAAGCTTTAAAACAGTAAGCACTTCGGCAGCGCGATATCAGAACCTCAGCATCAACCCTGTGAAACTTGCAGGGCAATGTGGCAAACTGAAATGTTGCCTCAATTTTGAATTGGACAGTTATCTGGATGCGCTGAAAGATATTCCCGAATCAGGAACCCACCTGATGACACTTGCCGGAAAAGCACTTCATCGCAAAACAGATATTTTCAAAAGGCTGATGTGGTATGAGCTTATTCCTGATCTGAAAGAAGGAGAATATTATCAGCCCAGCACCGACAAATGGGTGGCACTGCCTGTGGACCTGGTAAAAGAAATTATTGCCATGAACAAGGAAGGTCAGAAACCTGCCGACTTAAAAACAGGATTGCCCGAGGAAGAACCTGATGACACACCTGACTACAATGATGTGGTAGGACAAGACAGCCTGACGCGGATGGACAAGAAAAAGAAGAAGAAGAAAAAAAAGAAAAAGAAACCCGCGCAGCAGCAAGGCAATCCAAACAATACAAACAACAACAGCAATGCAGCTCCCAAAAAATAGTTGGAAATTTTTACTGATTATTTTTTTAGCTACAGGCATGCTCGTTTCCTGCGACAAAAACAGAGTGTTTGAGCAGAACAAAAGCATCAGTCAGTATAGCTGGGACTATAACGTTCCTCTTACTTTTACAGTTGACATTACGGATACTGTCAGCACCAATAACATGTACATCAACGTGCGTAATGACGGCACCTACCGTTTCAGCAATTTGTTTTTATTTGTCAATACTGTTCTTCCGCAAGGGCAACATCTTCGCGATACGGTAGAGATTACACTTGCCTCGCCTGATGGGCAATGGCTTGGCAAAGGCCTTGGCGATATTTATGCAAACCGTTATTTATTCAGAGAAAATTTTCGCTTCCCTCAGAAAGGTACTTACCGCTTCGAACTTATTCAGGCAATGCGTGTGAATCCGCTTTTAGGCATCATGGATGCAGGCATACGCATTGAAAAAGAAAAGTGATAAACGTTTTTAAAAAATATTTTTTTCTTGCTGTTATAACGAAGAAGGGATTAAAGAAGTTTTTAAAAAGGGGGTTTTGTAGCTTAACTGCTCGTTTACCCACTCTGCTTGTTAAATGCTCATCTGTTTGTATCACTGTTAAAGCCCCCTTTTTTAAAATTTCTTTTAATTTAAATGTTATCAGCCGTTTTTCTCTCGATGCGGAGATGTGCACTCTCAATCTTTCACAACTTTTCCTTTCTTGCACAAACCATTTCTGTCTCGAATTTCATAAATATAAATCCCCTTTGCAAGTTGTTCTATGCTTAAAGTAACGGAGTTTGCAAATTTCTGCTGCAATATTTTTCTTGAAGCAACATCATAAATAATTATTTCTAAAAGTTCATTACTACTACTTGTAACATTTAGTTTATCTGACATAGGGTTAGGGAAAAGTTTTATTAGGGAATTTACCTTAATCTCATTTACTCCTGTATTGCAACCAGATATTTTAATTAAGGAAACATTATCAACATAATAATATGCTGACGGATTTTGCCCTGCAACCCAAGGCATTGAAATTACAGTAGTATTACTATCTTTCTTGAAATTGCCAATTATTAATTGAATTTCACCACCAGCGGCAATAAAACTCCCGGAAATCAAAGTCCAATTTAATGTATCATTAAGAATATTACCTTGGGGATTTTTAACTTGAGGTGACTTACCTAAAGCATTACTATGAGTTAATCCGCTTATAATCGTATCTGAAAAATATGCACCAAAATCATCTGTCGCATACATACATCTATTACCTAAACTCACATACATCTGAAAATAATAACAACTGTCTGCAGTAAGTGTATCAAGGAGAGGAACCGCTAAATATTCTCTATATTTACTAAGTCCCAATATACTTGCAGACCAAACCCCACAATAAGCAACACCCGAATAAGCAGGTTGAAAGCCAAGAATATTACTTGGTACTCCTACATATGGAGATGTGCCGCATTGATTAAAATAATCCGGTGTTGCAACAGTTGATGGATTAATCCAATACAATAATGAATCTAAGTTACCTGCACTTTGAAATCCTTGAGGGCATCCGTAAAACAATTCAAAATCTCCGTTAGGAACAATATTTTGCGCATTACAAATTCGGCAAGCCAACAACAAAGTGATTAAATAGATTCGTTTGTTCATCGTGACTGTTTTAATTAGCAACACCGTTTGTTCTGTGCGTTAAAATGGCTGATAACGGTTTGGGTATTGCCGAAGTGGGGGATTTTTAGCACTAATGTTCAATAGAAGCACTGCCGTTCGTTTACCCACAAAAGTTTCATAGAAGCACGTCAGCCCCCATTGCGGCAATACCTTGTTATCGGCTGCTCTGCTGTCTGTCCGAAGTTGTGCAGTTTGAGGTTCGCACAAAAGTTTGTTGGAGTGATTCATATGCATTGCAGTCTGATTCAATTTCAGTTTGGTTTTTGAAACTTTGGAGTTAACGGTTCAAGCAATTTGGCAAGGTGCAATAGTTCGGGGTCGGAATAATATCGTCCTACTATTTGAATACCTATTGGTAGGCCTTGTTTGTTTAAGCCAAGTGGGACTGTGATTGCGGGGTGTCCTGTTGCATTGATGATATAGGAGTAAGGGACATAATTCATATAGGCAACCGTTGTTCCATCGTCTGCATTGATAGGCTTCCATGATTCACCTTTTTTGAAAGCGGCATCATAAGTAACCGGGCATATGAAGAAATCATATTGCTTGAAAAAATCTTCCCATTTATAAAGAAGTGCTTGTCTGTCCGTTTGAATTTTTTCCCAACCCTTATCTGAACCGTCCATTATGGCGATGCTGAATGATTCAAAGGTTCCGCTTCCGTCACCTGTTTTTGCAAAATCCATTTCAATAAATTTTCGCAGCAACCAAGGCTGATTTTCTCCCATCATTGAACCAAATGAAGCAAGAAACATTTTTTGCAAATCGTTATAAATATCAGGTGCATTTTTTTCTACAATTACATCGTGCTGTTTCAGTGAATCAATAAAAATATTTAGTTTTTGTTTGGTAGCATCGCTGATTTTTACATGGCTGCCTTTTATTTTCCATTCATCCATCCAAGAAAATTTGTATTGAGCTAAGGTTTTTTGAGACGAAGGTTTCCACTCAATCGGCTTTTGGAATCGTGTATCTAATTTAGTGTTGCATAAAACGTCCCACATCAATTTTAAGTCATCAGGTGTCCTTGCCAATGGTCCACATGAAACCATAGCCATTCGTGTAAAAACGAATGCAGAATCTGGGCTTGTTCCGTCTGTAATATTCACTGCTCCAAAAGTCGGTTTTAATGACCACAGTCCACAAAAGACGGATGGCACACGAATACTTCCGCCCATATCGCTTCCTAATTCAAGAGAAGTAAAACCTGCAGCTAATGCTGCCGCACCTCCGCCTGTGCTGCCTCCCGGAGTTCGAGTTGTGTCAAATGGATTGTTGGCTGTTGGATAAACTTCGCCTTGTGTTTGATAGTCAGAAAGCATAAAGGGGTCATTGGTTGTTCCTAAAATAATAGCTCCTGAGTTTCTCAATTGATTAACAACTTCGGCATTCCGTGGTGCAGTGAATCCATACATTCTTGCATTCAAAGTTGAAGGAGAACCCTTTACCCAAAACATTTCTTTAATAGTTATAGGCACACCAAGTAACGGCTTGTTTACAGTATCACCTTTTGCAACAGCTTCATCCGCTTTTCGTGCATCTTCCAATGCCTCCTTCTCTCTAATGTAAATTAAAGCATTGTATTTGTAATTATTGTTTTTGACGTTGTTTAAAAACTCTGTTACAATCTCAACCGAGGTAGCTTGTCCACTATGAATCATTGTAGCAAGCTCCGATGCACTTTTATAAATATATTTCCCTTCCATTGGAAAGGGTTGTGCAGGTTTCTGAAAAAGTTCTTTCTGTAACACAACGGGTTTGCCATCAAATTTTGGAATGATGGAATAGACATACAGTCCAAAAGCGACTGCAATTAGAACAAGCGAACCGAAAACGATTCCTGTCCATTTGAGAATTTTTTTTATCCTTGGTTTCATTTTATTTATTGATTGAACGTTCAAATATGATGCTGTCGGTTGATGTTAGCACTGTCACTATAGAGTTGCCAATAACGGTTTGCAGCTTGGCGCTGGTGCGGCTTTTACGACCGGACTTTCCGGGTTTGCACCAAACCGAGCGAAGCCGATTTTTAAGGTTTAAATTTATCGAAAAATCTTAACAAATCGGCTTTGCGTGCTATAAAAATGAACCTTGCGTTTGGCACTTTACCAGCACTTGCGCCAAGCTGTGTGTTGGCTGCCGTATATTTTATTTGTCTTTTTCCATACTATAATAAATAGATGCATTTAATTGTCCAATTCTTTTTAATAAACAATCTGGTGGATTATAGGCTCGATTTTGTTTCATTAGGATCAATTCATATGAACAAGGTGAATAGTGATATTCGTTGATATCTACACCAAATTTTTTCTTTACTTCTGTTTTAGAAATATTGGGTTTAATAATTTTCCCCGTTTTATCCAATACATTTACAAGTCCATCTTTATAAGTTATTATTCGAGTTGGTTTATTTCTCTCAATTGATAACCAAGTATAATCTACGTATAAAAAATCATACTCCAAAGGCAAAAAAAACTCTTTGGCTTTTAAATCGTAAAGTCCCATTTTACCTTTGTCATAAATCATCACCCAATCTGTACCATATAAATATTTGACCTTATCGTATTTAATAGGTATGATGATTTTACCATCATAACTGATTAATCCAATTTTATCAGAAATCCTCACATAGTGTCCGTCCGGGCCATATTCCACCCAAGTAGTTATTCCATCGTATTGACAAGGAAAAATCACTTTCCCAGTTTCTGTTATTTTTCCAAACTTATCATTCTGAACCACAATGTAATTATGGCTTTTTTCAGATTTATCATTATCCCAAGCATAAGCGATATAATCATATTTGCATTCGACCAATCTTTGAAATTCCCGATTTAAGACTCCCCATTTTCCGTTCTCTTTCACAAAAATATTACCGAGATGCTCATAAATTACTTCTTCAAAAGAATCAATATCCACTATTTTCGATTCTTTTTGAGGTTTAGTGCTTTTTGTGGGAATTTCCGTATTTTGTCCAAATACATTAATAGAAAACCAAAATATTGCCAATATGGCTATTATATGCTTCATTTAATTTTTAAAATGTTCTTCTGAAAGTATTGTTTTTATATGGCAGCTAACGGTTTCGGGCTTTGCGTTGGTGGGCTTTGAAACCGTAAACTGTCTGCCAGCACCAAAGTTAATTAATTGCTCAAATGTTTCTATTCGCACTGTCCGCCCACTAACGCAAAACCCGTGTTATAGGGCGTTTTTCTTTTCTGTCTGTTCATTTTCGCCAGTCCGAATAGGGTAAATAATATTTTTTCTGTCCTTTTTTAGTCGGGATTAAGTTATTACAAATAGTAAATAAACTGTCAAATGTCGGGTGGTATGTATTGTCTATGTCGAAGGAATATGAAGTCTTTTCCATTACTATATTCACCGTATAATGATAGCCGTCTATAGTTGGTGTCACAAGTTTTTCAGGAATGCTTTTCCAGTCTGTCCTATTAATAAATGAAAGCACTTTTGCCTTGTCAAACTTTTTAAATGATGTTTTATTAAAATCTACAAAGCTGTCTTTTTTGCTGTCGTAGTGGGTTTGGCAAACTGTTAGTCTATCATTGTCTATGGAATACTTTGTCGTCACAGGATGAGGAAGTCCGATGTAAGAGATGTCAATTTTAAAACTTTGGTCATCAATTTCTTGTCTGTAGGTAGTTGTAAAACCTGTCAAAAGAAATATTGTCAATATGAAGATTAAATGTTTCAATATTATTTTTTATTGTTGAATTGTTGTCAATTGTCTGCTTGCGATTACTAAATTGGGCAAATTCCACTGTCAAATTTATAAACATTAAATTTTTTCCTCTTGTCTACGTATAAATATACTTTACGTAGCCGTTGATCAGAAAATTTAACATTATACCAAGTGTCTTTTTGGAAACTAATAGGGCAGGTGTCATGTTTTTTTGAGTTAAAAATAAACTGCTCATTGTAATTGTCGGGCTTTTTTTTAGCGGAAATAATTTCTCGGCTGTTTCCATTCAATTTAAAATGTATGTCAACCGTATCTGCGTTCCATTTATAGTGCCCGTTAATTTTTTTGAAATATATTTTGTCGGGCCAATATTTTTGAATCCCGTCCACACCTGGATTATAACATGCAAACCTTTCTGTTACAATATATTCTGAAGGCATACCAATACTGTTCTTATTAATTACTGTGAGCCGCTCAAAAAATACTCCATTGAATAACTCACATGAACCTTTTACACATTTGTCGTTAATTTCTACTTTGCAGGTCGCATTTTTTGCGATTCCAATAGCGCCTATCATTACACATCCCGAGAACAAGAATATTCCGGTCAGAGCAATAAAAATGGTCAATAAGTTAAATTGTCGTGTCAAGTTTGTGTCGTCTTAAAATACCCCATAACGTTTTGGGTATTGCCGAAGGTGGGGATTTTTAGCACAAAATTTCAATCGGAGAACAAATGTTGAACTTTGCACAAATGTCCAATCGAAGTCGTTCTGCCCCGCTTTTGGCAATACCTTGTTACAGGCAGTGTTTTTTTAAGTTGTTAATTGCTTGTCATAGTAAAACTATTTGAAATACTGCACATAATCCTCTGCAAATTTATAAATGTCAATTGGTTTTCTGTTTAAAAGTTCTTCTACTTGCTTGTTAACAAAATCAGCTTTACCATTTCTTTGCCCTTCTGCAATAGCTATAAATGTGTTTATCATCATATCGGGCATTCCAAAAGATTTCATCCGAGTTTTCGCTTGTTCACTTGTCATAGAAATATACGTTACAGGCTCTTTAATAGCACTACTGATTGCCTGGGCAACTTGTCCATAGCTCACGGATTCGCCACCAGTCAGCAAATATGTTTTATTTATATGATTTTCAGAATTTGTCAAAACGGTAATTGCACAAGCAGCGATATCTCTAGTATCAAGGAATGGTTTTTTCCCTTCGCCTGTTGCTTCGTATATTTTGCGTTCTTTTTGTATGGTTTCAGCGAAATAGTCTAGCCAATTTTGCATAAAAGTATTTGGTTGCAATATTGTATAGTTTACTCCTGATGTTTTAAGATATTCCTCAACTTCACCATTGGGTCGGGCAATAAAATTTTCGGAGTTTTTGTCTGCACCGGGCGAAGATAGTTTAACAATATGCTTAACCGCATTTTTTACCGCAACCTTGATTACATTATTTTGCTCATTAGTAAAATTCTGATTTACATTTGAAGCTAAAAATATCATATCACATTGTTCTATAACCTTCTCAAGAGAATTTATATCGTTCATATCTGCTTCCATCCATTGAATATAAGGTAATGCTTTTGCTTTGTCCTTATCTCTTGTTACGGCAATTGCAGTTATGCCAGCCTGAGATAATTGTTGAATTAACTCTTTTCCTACTTTTCCTGTTGCCCCAAAAACGGCAATTTGATTTTGATTTGTCATTGTATTTTAATTTTAAGTTGTTATTGATTTATTAGTTAGTCGGCTAACAATATGGGGTTTAAAAAAAATTATTCTAAGTTTTTCAACACCTTAATTAATAAGAGTTTTAATGTATCCTGCTCTTTGTCTGACAAGTTTTTTGATAACTGGGTTTCCATTTGTTTCCAAACTTTTGCGATATGTTTATAGGCATTTTTTCCTTTGTCAGTAATATACAACCTAGAAATTCTAAGGTCAGTTGTGTCCTTTTCCTTAAGGATTAATTCTCTCGCTTCCATACGATTTACCATATTGGACATAGTTGCATATTGTATGCACATTTTTTCTGTTAATTCCGAAATAGTCTGTCCATCCTTTATACTTAAATAATACAAAAGTATATCTTGTCCCCCGTGAACATCAGCCTCAGCCAATAAAGCATTGCTTTTATTACGCCTTTGTTTACAAATTTGAACAAGCAGGTTACTGATATCTGGTTTTGTATTCATACTGCAAAGATAATAAAAATAATCTTAGTCGGCTAAGTAATTTTAAATATTTTTAATTATAAGTCAATAATTTCTGGTTGTCTGGAGTTTGTAGTGCGGTTCGTAACATTGCCTGTAACGGCAGTCTGTGAAAAAAATATTTTTTCAGTATTTACAAATGTAAAATAATTTCAATAATTTTAAGGGGAAATAAATAAAAAAAATGCCTCAAATACAAGGTATCAACCGA
>JAGVTU010000008.1 GCA_019136655.1 Bacteroidota bacterium | reverse complement strand
AGAGACTGGTGGGTGGCAGTGCTCAAAGACAGCAGCGATATTATTTATACCCTGCTGCTAACTCCAAATGGTATAACCAATATTCAGCAACAACACTTGAATGTGCCTATGCATATTAGTTTCAGTTCCATTCAGGCATTTTCACCTGATGGGAGTAAATATGCTTATACAGTATCTAGTGCTACTGGAAATATTAATTATCCATATTTGCGTGACTTACGAATATTGGACTTTGATCGATGTTCAGGTCAATTCTCTAATCCCTATGTTATTAATTTAAATGACACAAATTTTGGGGTAGGATTATCATTTTCGTCAAGTTCACAATATTTATATACCTCCAAAGCATTTCAGATTTCTCAATTTGATTTACTTGCGCCAAATATTCAAGCCTCACGTCAGTTTGTAGCGTGGTATGATTTTTTCAATAATGGAGGTTATACAACATTTGGATATATGTATTTAGCAGCTAACGGAAAGATATATATTTCTTCAACCGGAGGTACGATTTATTTTAGTGTCATAGACCAGCCGGATAGTGCAGGCATGTCATGCAATGTGCTGCAACATGCTATACAAACATTTTCGCTTTTCCATTTCGCCCAACCCCAACAATGGTAATTTTAAAATCATGTATCTGTTGCCACAAAACAAAAGCGGCACGTTGCAGATATTTGATATAACAGGAAAAGAAATATACCACCAAACCTTGCCGCCATGGAGTACACTGCAATATATTTCATTACCCAAAATTGCAGATGGAGTGTATCAGTGCACCATCACAAGCAACAACCAACGGGTAAATAAAAAGTTGGTGGTGGTGAGGGAGTGAATGTGAGGTTGCATTCATGAGAATAACCATTTGATGTTCAGTTATTGCCATGGAAACAAAAGATATTTAACCAAAAAAAGAAAGCCATCCTTTGGAGATGACTTCTTTTGATTTGGTTTCGGTGTTGTTTGCTTTTGGTTGCGGGTTAATTTTGGTGACAAATAAATTATGGTGCTGCAAAGTATTACCGAAAATTGGGTATGTAAAGCAAAATTTGGCGAACTGCCTTATTTTTTTGGCTAACGACAAATCGTTAGTTACAACTCAACTGAAATGCAGCAGTAAACTTTCAAATTATAGTCCATTACAATAAATTAAAATTTAAATCTATTTTTGAGGCATATTTAAATTAATTATTATGAAACATTTTCCTGTATTATTTATATCCCTGATGTTTTCAGGAAGTATCATGGGACAAAGTATAGTTCCTGAAGTAAAAACAACCCCTGTGAAGAAGTGGTATATGATGAACTCCGGTGAATTGATTTTTTCTGCAGGTGAATTAAAGATATCGGACAGAAATGTAAATACACTTAACTCAGTCTCTACATTTTCAAGTCCACAGAATGTGGTCAGGTTTTCCGGATTCTTTCATACATCGCAGGAGTTTCATTACAACTTTTCAAACGCTGTAGGATTTTATATCGGAATCGCGGTTCGAAATGTTGGTTTTATAAATCACTTCAAAATGGAAGGTGAACAGATGAAACTGAAGCAACGTTCCTATGCTTTGGGCATTCCTTTGGCACTGAAAGTTGGAAATATGCAGAATTATTATTTCAACCTGGGGGTAGAACCGGAACTGATGTTTGCTTATAAACGTAAAGTCTTTTACGATGGCGAAAAGTCAAAAAAATCAGAGTGGTTCAGCGATGATGTAAATTTGTTTAACCCTTCTGTATTTGCGCAGTTAAATTTTAAAGGAGGATTTTATCTCCGTGCAAAATATTACCTGAATGATTTTTTAGCTAATGATTATGAAGAGTTTTCGATTCCAGGTAAAACAATGAATGTGAAATATAAGGTAGATAAGAGCACGTTGTTTTATATTTCCTTAGGAACTACCATCAAAAACAGAAAAGTTCATAAAGGTTCTGCTGTTAAAACAATGAGCACTTAATATGTGCAAATCAGAAAACTTCAATAGTATAAGCTGCTTTGAATTTTACATCCGGTTGAAGAAGGATAATTCCTTCTTTTTCCTGAATATTTCCATTTGATTGGATGGAATCTGCAATACCCAGCCACGGTTCAATGCAGACAAAATCAGCACCTGATGCTGCCCATATTCCCATGTAAGGGAATCCCGGAAAATTGACAGCCACACCGTGGTTATGATTTTTACAGCGCAAATCTATTCTGCCTGATTTCAGATGTTTAAACACCAAAGCATCTTTGCTGAATAATTCTTTTGTGAGAGGTAACTGATTTGATGATTTGAAAAATTCAACCTCTGAATCAAGCAATCCGTTTTGCAACAACCATCGTCCTGCGTTTTCAGTTTTATTAAAGATCAGAAAGTAATCATTGTAATTTTCTCCTTTATTCAAAGGCACATTAAAAGCCGGATGCGCACCAATAGAAAAAGGCATTGAATCTTTTCCTGTGTTTACGATTTCATAAATAACCTTGAGTGTATTTTCATGGAGTTGATAACTGATGTTCAGGATGAAATGAAAAGGGTAAACAGCCAATGTAGCATCTTGTTCTTTTAAAGTCAAACGAATACTATCTGATTTTACTTCTGTAACATTAAATGCAAGGTTTCGTGCAAAACCATGCCTTTCCAGGGTATAAGTTTTATCCTGATAACGGTAAGTATTGTTTTTTAGCTGCCCGACTATTGGGAACAGCACAGGCGAATGTTTGGGCCACTCTTTTCCTGCCTGCCAGAGATATTCAATTTGTGATTGTTTATTGTAAAGGCTGCATAATTCAGCTCCGTTATTTTTTACGGCAATTTTCAGAGTAGAATTTTCAAGTATGGTCATTGCTTCATGTTGATGCGACAAAGTAAAGTAAATTTCCGAAAGATGCTGCTTTGATGAATGGCAGCGTGTATTCATATTGAAATTAAACAACAGATAGGCTTAATTTCATGTTTCAAGTAAGGAAAACAGTAATTTTAGCGGCTGAATATGTTTTTGTTTATAACCAAACAGCATGTTGTATGCGTATAAAATAATTTAATAATCGTTCAGACAAAAAATGCTGAGGTTCATATTCATATTACTTTTATGCATATCAACAGATGTGATGGCGCAGCACTGCCAGATAAAAGGTATGGTGACGGATTCAGGAAGCAAACAACCACTTGATTCTGTAAGAATAGAGATTTACGAGGGAAAACTTATTTATAAAATTATTTACACCGATGTATCAGGACATTACGATTCCAGAATGTTTCAGGTAATTGATAATGTAAGTTTTCGGGTTACACGAAATGATTTTGAAAAGCGGACAATCCGTTTTCAGAAACTCAGAGGTAATAATGTGATTTTTATGGATATTGCCATGAAGCGAATATCTGAAGAGGAGCGAAAAAAGCAAAAATTAAAAGAAGAAAAGAAAAACATTTCGAAACTCAGAAAAAAACGATATGCACGACCCGGCAAACGCACATTGTTACCTTTCTGAATATTTTAATTATTGGTAATAGTACGAAGTTCAAAATTCTGACCGAGATATAATTTCCTTACCTGCTCGTCATTGGCCAATTCCTCTGCTGTTCCTGCTTTCAGTATTTTCCCTTCATATAAAAGATATGCACGGTCAGTGATAGTCAGCGTTTCGTGTACGTTGTGGTCAGTTATCAATATTCCGATATTTTTCTTTTTCAGTTTGGCCACTATTGACTGAATATCTTCCACAGCAATAGGGTCAACACCTGCAAAAGGTTCATCTAACAAAATAAATTTAGGGCTTACGGCAAGCGCTCTTGCAATCTCTGTTCGTCTGCGTTCACCTCCCGAAAGCAAATCGCCTCTGCTTTTACGAATTCGTTGCAATCCGAATTCATCCAACAACTCCTCCACTTTATCGTGCTGCTCTTTAGCAGACAAAGAAGTCATTTCAAGAACTGCTTTCAAATTATCTTCCACACTTAGTTTTCTGAATACCGAGGCTTCCTGAGCCAGATAACCAATGCCCGCCTGAGCACGCTTGTACATTGGTAAACCTGTGATGTCTTTATCGTCAAGAAAAATTGTTCCTTCATTGGGCTTTATCAGTCCGACAGTCATGTAAAAAGTGGTAGTTTTTCCTGCACCGTTTGGCCCAAGTAAACCTACAATTTCACCCTGTGCCACCTGTATGGAAACATGGTTTACAACAGTTCGTTTTTTGTAAGTCTTTACTAAATTCTCAGCTCTTAAAAGCATGGTCACCAATAATGTTTTGTTGTGCGAAGATAAGAGGAATCAGAATGTAAGCTGTAAACTACCGCGAATACCGAATCTGGGAGCATCTTTGTCCTGAAGATAACTCAAACGGTAGATGAAATCCACACGAATAATTTTCAGAATGTTCTCAATACCAAACTGTGCTTCAAGATATGGTTTCTTTGATAGTGTGTTAAATTCAGGATTCACCATCAGATCAAGATTTTTTTGCGACATGCTGCCATATACACCTCTGATTCCTGCAACTTCACGCCATTTAAGTTTTTTCATCAATGGAATTTTGTCAAGGAAAAAGCCTTCGAAATGATGGGTGAAATAAAAAGAGAAATACTGATCACTCACAAACTCATAATAGTTCATGAGATTGAATGCGAGATAGTCATAAAAATAAGATTCGTTGCCACGATGAACTTCCAGCAGAGGATAAGGTAACTTTCCCCAAACTTTTCCTGCTTCAATCACATAATAAAAATAGCCCAGTGGAGCCGTATAAATATAGTCATCAACTTTCAGAACAAATTTCTGATAGTCGAAATCACTTTTTAAAACACCTTTCAATCCCTGTGTATAAATTGTCTGCAAAACCGGATATTTACTTCCCAGACTTACACGACCATGTTTGCTCTCAATAAATTTTTCGCGATAAGCAAACCTGAAATAGGCTGAAATGTCGGATGTGTTTATCCTGTCGCGTATAACATCTTTAGCATCGGTAGTGTAATAGGAATAATCTAATTTTCCAAGAGGAGAAAATGCATTGTGTTCGAAAGAAATGCGCGTACTCACACCCGAAAGCCATTCTTTTTCAAAATAAACCCTCTCACTTTCTGCATTGGTAAGTTTGTTGGATGCCGATCGCCTGAAAAGCGAAGCCAGAATATTATCATCCTGAAAAGCATTATCACTTTGGCCTAATTGCATCACATCGTGCCTGTACTTGAAACCAAAACCCATGCGTGGTTTGTTGGTGAATAAATATCTGGCTCCAATGCTGTATTTAAATTGTTCGTCCTTGGTGCCGTAGGCAACAAAGCCTTCCAGTTTCAGATGTTTGCTGAAATTATAATTGGTTTTTCCTCCAAGCCTGAAACGATACCCTTCAATATCATTAAAACTAAACAAAGTGAAATAAGGTCCAAAATCAAAATCGCCAATGGTCTTATAACCTGTAACAAAAAGCGTGATGATATCCACATAAGTTTTGTAGGCAGGCAAAGTTTTGATGGTGTCAACCATGGCATAAATTTTCTTTTCTCTGTCGTTGAGCGAATCATGCCTTGCTTTATTCCAGAATTCTGCATCTTTATCAAGTGCGCCTTCTTCTACTACAATATCCTGAGCACCTTTCAAAAACTGTTGAGGTATAGGTTGATTTAAACTAAAGTTCTTGTAAGATGTAGATTTTCGCCCTATCAACCCCAGACCTTTATCTCTCGCTGTAAATTCAATAACCAGTAAATCTTTTGAGAGCATCCACATAGTATTATCTATATAATCATACTCTTTCACTACGGCACAGTCTTCTACAAAGTTGA
Source organism: Bacteroidota bacterium (assembly GCA_019136655.1). GTDB lineage: Bacteria > Bacteroidota > Bacteroidia > AKYH767-A > OLB10 > OLB10. Next base: position 29,088 of record JAGVTU010000008.1, on the reverse strand, counting down.
TGTTGGCTTTGTTGGAAATACGCATATTCACTTTTTTCACGGCCCATGTGCTGTCATGAATAAAAATCTCACCTGTAAAAGTGAGGTCTTCCGGTCTGCGAGGTTTAAACTTTAATTTATAACAATATTTATCACCTATGTATAAACTATCCAGCAGGTAATATTTGTAATACAACATTCCTATACTGGAAATCGGGCTTACAAATTTTTTACCGAAAATATCCATGAAGTTATCATAGATGTTGATGTTCTGATACATGTCACCCAGAAACTGAGTTACCGTTTCATTTTCTACTCCTGAAATTTTGCTTGCTTTGATAATTTCGCGTTTGTCCTTTGGATTAGTGGAATGATACACATCGCTCAGCGACTCTGTGATAAATACCGGAAGAAACGGTTTTTCATTGGTAGTAGTGCTGTCAATGTTATCAAAAATAAAGGCAAATGGTTTAAAGATTTTTTTGTTTTTGAATTTTTCGGTTATGTTGGTAAGATCAAACTCTACTTTGTTATACGTTTCAAAAGAATAACTGCTTAGTTTATCGTAATTATTGTGATCGCGATTGGCTACTACTTTTTTAATGATGATGTTGGCGGGATTTTCTCCTGCAAAAATTACTGCTTCTTTCAGTTCAACCTTGCTGGCTTTGAGCAGAAAGTTAATGGTTTGAGTTTGTCCTTTGCGCACCGGTAATGAAACGGGGAGGTAACCTAAAAACTGAGCCGTAAGGCTGTCGCCCGGAGTATCGGTTTCGAGCGAATAAATACCATCGAAATTTGCACTTGCTCCAATAGTTGAATTTTTGAAAACTACACTGGCAAATGGAACGGGCTCACCTGTGAGGGCATCTGTTACTTTTCCGGAAATACGGGTTACCTGTGCTTCTCCAAAAAAGCAAAACAGAACAAACAAAACAGTAAGAAGTGGTCTGATGAAAAATGTATTCACAAAGAGATAATGCAGTAGTTCATTATGCAACGCGAATTACGTAAAAAAGTTGATACTCTTTTGAGTATTACTTACGCTTTTATACAAGTTCTTCACATAGTTTTTTAAGTTTGCACCTTACTAAATGAAATTTTCAGGTGAAAGATAAATTATCAATACTCGACAAGAAGATAAAAGAAGCTCAGCTTGGAGGCGGTGCCAAACGAATTGACGACCAACATAAGAAAGGAAAACTTACTGCCCGTGAGAGAATACACTTTCTGCTTGACGAAGGAAGTTTTGAAGAAATCGGAATGTTGGTGACACACCGTGCTACTGATTTTGGTCTGGCTAAAGAAAAGTATCCCGGTGATGGAGTTGTAACAGGTTATGGTACTATTGATGGGAGATTGGTGTATGTTTTTTCGCAGGACTTTACGGTTTTTGGTGGTTCACTAAGCGAAACACATGCAGAAAAAATCTGTCGTATTATGGATCTTGCCATGGAAAACGGTGCTCCTGTTATTGGGCTAAACGATAGCGGAGGTGCACGTATTCAGGAAGGAGTTGTTTCATTAGGCGGTTATGCAGATATTTTTTACCGTAACACACTTGCTTCGGGTGTCATTCCACAGTTAAGTGCAATTATGGGGCCCTGTGCAGGAGGTGCAGTTTACTCTCCTGCAATTACTGATTTTATTATGATGGTGCAGAATACTTCCTATATGTTTGTTACCGGCCCCAATGTTGTGAAAACAGTAACACATGAGGAAGTTAGTTCTGAAGAATTGGGTGGAGCATCTACGCATTCAACAAAATCGGGAGTCACACATTTTTCATGCGCCAATGAAATGGAATGTATTCAGTATCTTAAAACATTATTGAGTTACATTCCTTCCAACTGTGAGGAGTTACCTCCATCGGTAGCTTATACTGCAGAAAATGAAATCAGAGAAAGTTTGAATACTATCGTCCCTGATAATCCCAATCAGCCTTATGATATACGTGAGGTGATTGAGCACGTTGCCGATTCAGATACATTTTTTGAAGTACATAAAAACTTTGCAGAGAACATTGTAGTAGGTTTTGCACGCTTAGCAGGCCGCAGCATTGGAATTGTTGCCAATCAACCTATGATTCTTGCTGGAGTACTGGATATTGATTCATCTACCAAGGCTGCTCGATTTGTACGTTTTTGTGATTGTTTCAATATTCCGCTTCTGGTGTTTGAAGATGTTCCGGGATTTCTTCCGGGTACCGATCAGGAATGGAATGGCATTATCACCAATGGGGCCAAACTTTTATTTGCATTCAGCGAAGCTACAGTACCACGCATTACAGTTATTACACGCAAAGCGTATGGTGGTGCTTATGATGTGATGAACTCAAAACATATAGGCGCTGATATGAACTATGCATGGCCGTCAGCAGAAATTGCAGTGATGGGAGCAAAGGGTGCTGCAGAAATAATTTTCAAGAAGGAAATCGGCAAGGCAGAAAACCCTGCAGAAAAATGGAAAGAAAAAGAACAGGAATACAATGAACTTTTTGCCAATCCTTATAAAGCTGCAGAACGCGGATATGTGGATGAAGTGATTGAACCATCACATACACGTTCAAAATTGATTAAAGCATTTAAGATGCTGGAGAATAAAGCTACTAAGTTGCCAAAGAAAAAACATGGCAATATTCCATTGTAAAAGTTTATAGTTGATAACTATAAAAAGCATATAACTTACTAAAATAAAAAGGAGGGGCGACTACCCCTCCTTTTATTTGTATTGAACTGACTGAGTTAATGACTCACGGCAACTTTCATAAAAGAATTTTTACCATCTACAGTCAACTGAAGCAGATAAATACCATCAGCCAGAGTTGAAGCATTAATAGTTGTTTTCTGCAAGCCTGCCTGCATCATAGCTTCGGGATGTTGTATAATGGTTCGGCCGGTTGCATCCATCAGTGCCAGACTGACTTTTGCTTTATTGCTCAATATAAACTGAACGGTAGATAAACCATTAAGAGGATTTGGATATGTACTTAACTGAGCAGTGTTGTCAATTTCATTCAAACCTGTTGGCCCAACCATTGTTATCACAGCATTGTTGGTGGTTACCGGACTGTTATAGTCAAAATAGATATCAGCAAAATCAGAAATTTGAGTACCTGCAGCAAGACCGTTGACGGCATTTACGCTGTAAGAAACAAACCCATGACTTCCCGGTTCGTCAGTAGTAGCATCAGGCAACATAATATTTGTGAACCGATACATTACCTCATTGCCAATGCGGGTAACAGTTGCAGGAGCACTTGAACCAACAAACTGGAAGGAGTTGGCATCAACATCAGGAGACAAATGATCTTTTACAACCACATTCACTGCAGGTGCAGTTCCCAGATTCTGGAAGTTGATGGTGTACTTAATTTTCTGATCAGCATTAATGGATGAAATGATTTGTTGATTTGGATTGATGTTATTGGTTTTTATTGATAATTTATTATTCGGATCCCATGACCCTGTAACTATCTGATGGATGGTATCTACATTGTTGGAAAGATTGATGTCAGTGCCGTTAGTTGGGAAAGCGCTGCAATATTCCAGCGTTGTGTCTCCAATCTGGTAACTTGAGGAGGAATTAAAATGAACGTAGATATATAAACAATTGCCGGGGTTAAGAGATGCAATGTTCCATGTGAGGGTATGTGTGGAAGCATTGTGTGATGCCGCAGATGGAGAAGAATAAGAATACAATAGCCCCGGATCATAAATCATTGTAACAGTAGCTCCTGTAAGAGCAAAACCATTATTGCATATCTGTAAGTTATACCAGGCAGGGAAGCCAGGAGTTATCGTGGTACTGGGCAAAATGTTTGCTGAAATATCAGTTGACCCCGGAGGAATGTTCAATCCAAAATTACCGGCATTATAGGTTGTTCCCAAATTGGTAACATTCACCGTATATGAAGATGGTGTAGTCAGCGGGAAACCTGCGTAATTACCTCCCGGAGTATAACTAACATTAAAATTACCTAATGGAACTAATAAGGAATATTGACCTGAATAATCCGTAGTTACCGCGGTGTTGCCTATTTGCACCTGTTGATTAGGAATTCCGGATTCATTGGCATCCATAATTCCATTCCCGTTATAATCTGCAAACACATAACCTTCAATTATTGCTGTAGTAAGTGTTACTCCAAATTCAAACCCACAAATTGTGTCATTAGCACCAATGGTGATGAAATACTGCCCACAACCGAATGAATCAACTGGAACTGTAAGCGTATATGGTTGCTGCGCACAGTAATTGATGGTATAAGATCCGGGCATTACATTAAAGCTATAATTACCATTTGAATCAGGCAAAGCAGTTTGTGAATTTCCGTTTCCCCACAGAATTATATAACCTGAAGTATATGGAGGTTCACTATTATTAAATCCGTTAGCATTAAGGTCATTAAAAATATTACCACAAAGAAATGATGAATTACTCATAGTGATACTTATGGTATCACAATACTGCGAGCAAACAGAGCCTAAATCATAAAGAGTAAGACAAACATTATAGCTTCCGTTTTGTGGATAAATATGATAAGGGTTATAAGACGTTGATGTTGTACCATCACCAAAATCCCATAACACTGATGAATAAAGACCTGTTGATGCATTTCCAAACTGAACACCACTTCCTGTTACATTATAATTAAAGAAAGCAGTACATGTGGCGCCTGCACTTGTATTAAAGCAAACTGAATCAATACATCCATTGGCATCTGTAACAGTACAACAATATATAGTGTTTAATGCTACGTTGTTGATAACAGATGATGTGCTTCCATTGCTCCATAAATAGGTAAATGGAGCCACTCCACCCGATGCATTTGCACTTAAAGTGCTTGCCAAAGAATCATAAGTAATTGTTGCAGTTAGATTGCAGGGATTCAGGTAAACCACATTGCATGTTGAATCATTGCAACCATTAGCGGTGCTGATATACAAACAAACTGTATAGGGTCCCACTCCGTTATACTGATGTGTTACCATAGACCCTGTGCCTGAAGTGCCATCTCCAAAAATCCATAGGTAACTTGTGATAAATCCTGATGCTGAGCTGGAATCATAAAAAGTAACCCCCCCATTGGGGTTAGTTATATAACTGAAATTCGCATTGCATGTGGCGCCTGCACTTGTATTAAAGCAATCTGAATCAGTACATCCATTGGCATCTGTAACAGTACAACAATATGTGGTGTTTAATGCTACGTTGTTGATAACAGATGATGTGCTGCCATTGTTCCATAAATAGGTAAATGGGGCTACTCCACCCGATGCATTTGCACTTAATGTGCCTGCCAGAGAATCATAAGTAATTGTTGCAGTTAGATTGCAGGGATTCAGGTAAACCACATTGCATGTTGAATCGCTGCAGCCATTAGCGGTGCTGATATACAAACAAACTGTATAGGGTCCCACTCCGTTATACTGATGTGTTACCACAGACCCTGTGCCTGAAGTGCCATCTCCAAAAATCCATAGGTTACTGGTGATAGATCCAGATGCTGAACTGGAATCATAAAAAGTAACCACACCACTGGGGTTAGCTATATAACCGAACATAGCATTGCAGCTTTGCGCTGAAGTGTTTTTTAACCCTGACAACATTAAAGCGGTCAGTATGGTAAGGAATATACTCCCTTTGCGAATAAAGTTGATATGTTTCATGATGAATGATTTTTATCCAAATGTAGAAATGCAATCGCTATACCTATAAGTTAATTTTTTAAATTCTTACGTATTCAAATTAGGTAATACTTAATCATTTATATGTAATGTTAGTATTAAATCTTACGTATCAAGAGTAATCATAGTAGAGTAATTGTTCAGGCATTTTTAGGGTAAAAATCCTGTTACACCAGTTATAACTCCAATGCATAAAATAAAAATCCCGGAAGTTGTCCCCGGGATTTCTGACTTAATTTTAGACTAGCGAATTTCTTTTCTGTTAAAATGCCATTGCACTGCCTTAATTAAGAAGAGTTAATTTTAAGAAGTCACCCAGCTAAACATATTTTTGCGTGACATAAACACAAAAATGGGTTAAAGAGTGAGTGTTTACAATACTTAATTTGTAGTAGCAGATACTCTTATTTTTCACAAAATGTTATAAGAGGTTAGCCTTCCATGTATTACAGAAATTTGGCTGCTCAGTTTTTTGGGTTTAACTTTGACCGGATTATGCTAACAGATAAGATTCATAAACATTCTGAAGATATTTTCCAACGTACACTGCAGGACAGAAAACATCTTCACCGGCATCCCGAACTTTCATTCAAGGAGTTTGAGACTCAGAAATACGTGTGGCAACGGCTGGATGAAATAGGTATTTCCAAAAAACAGAAAATTGCAACCACAGGGATAGTAGCTTTGATTGAAGGAAAAAATCCTTCTGCCAAAACAATAGCACTACGTGCCGATATGGATGCATTGCCAATTCAGGAAGCCAATCAGACAGATTATTGCTCACAGAATCCGGGAGTAATGCATGCCTGCGGTCATGATGTACATACTTCATCATTACTTGGTGTGGCAACATTGCTGCAAAACATGAGAAATGATTTTAATGGAACAGTGAAGCTGATTTTTCAACCCGGTGAAGAGAAACTTCCAGGAGGGGCATCACTGATGATTAAAGAAGGTGTTTTGAAAAATCCGGAACCACAGGGAGTGATCGGGCAACATGTAATGCCACTGATAGAAACCGGTAAGGTAGGTTTCAGAAGTGGAATTTATATGGCAAGTACGGATGAAATTTATGTAACCGTAAAAGGTAAAGGTGGTCATGGAGCAACTCCTCATCTCAATGTAGATCCTGTGCTGATTGCTTCGCATCTTATTGTTGCGCTGCAACAAATTATTAGTCGCAATGCAAATCCAATCATGCCAAGTGTATTGTCATTTGGGAAAGTGATTGCCAACGGAGCCACCAATGTTATTCCTGATAGCGTGTATATGGAGGGTACTTTCCGCACGCTTGATGAGAAATGGAGAATGGATGCCCATAAGAAAATGATTCATCTTGCGGAGTCTGTTGCTGCGGGCATGGGTGGCAGTTGTGAAATTAATATCGTCAAAGGTTATCCTGTTTTGTACAACAATCCCGAACTTACTTCGCGCACCAGAAAACATGCTGAAGAATTTTTAGGAAAAGAGAATGTTGTAGATTTGGATATTTGGATGGCTGCTGAAGATTTTTCATTTTATTCGCAACAGGCCGATGCATGTTTTTACCGTCTTGGCACACGTAACGAAAAGAAAGGAATTACTTCTACGGTACACACACCCACATTCGATATTGACGAAAATGCATTGAAAACCGGAGTAGGGCTGATGACTTATCTTTCATTAAGAGAATTAGGTATGTCATAAACTTAAACATGACGAAGAAATTTCCAATTTGATATTTTTCAGTCGTTAAAGTTCATTTACGATTACAGGAATTAAAAAAGGCTGCCCATAAGGACAGCCTTTTGTTTAGGGGTTATACGTAATTTAATTCTTAATCAACCGTACGTTATGTATTTCACCATTCATATTTAACTGAAGATGATATACACCTGTTGCCAGTTGTCCGACACTGAGTATGTTTTCACCTGAGTTAAGCTGTACTGTTTGCACCAGTCGGGCAGTAGCATCATATAACTGTGCATTTACAACATCTGTAGAGTTGTTCTGAATCACTACTCTGTCATGAACCGGGTTTGGATATACAGCAACATTACCTGCAGCAAAATCATTCAACCCGGTGGTGATATATACATTCACAGGCACGAAATTGCTGACACATTCATATCCTTCTTTCTCAACCTGCCAGTCATAAAAATAATAGTAGTACTGACCACCATTACTTGAATTTGTTATAGAAAGTGCATCAGCCAAAGTGTAAGGATAATTTACGCCTGTATTATTACGTTTGAAAGCAGGACTAACCTGACCTAAATTCAATAAATTGGTGGCAGTACTAGTACCTAATGTATAGTTGTTGCCCGGAGTAAGTTGGAAATTCAGAGTTACTACCTGTGAGTCAGGCTGAACCATCACATCGGCATAACTAAGAAGAGTGTTGGATGCATCACGCAACTCAAATCTTCTTGTTCCGGCTGTATTGGTATAAACTTTAACTGACTTTAAAGTGCAGTTGTTAGTCACATCAAATAAAGTAGTGGCATTGGTTGTGCTTCCGGAGTAGCTGCTGTTTCCAAACCAGTTGTTAAGTCCTACCGGGTAAATTCCACCACCGTAGGTTTGTGTAGCCTGCATATAATAGGTAGTATTAGCCGAAAGAACAGGAGTAACTAAAGTGTCACCTGTAGCAATGGGTGTTCCACCCTGATTGGTTGTGTACCATGAAATATTGGAACCACTGGTTGCAATGAGGGTAGCACTTCCTGCCACAGGCATACTCACATCATTGGCTGTTGGGTCAGCTACTGTGAATACTGTAACATTAAGAGGTGAAGAAGTAAATGTCTGACATATTCCCTGAATCGTCAGCGTAACCGGACCATCTGTTGTTATAGTTGCTGTTTGTGTTGTATCACCATTCGACCACAGATAAGAACTGTATCCGGGAGGGCCTTCAATCTGTACACTGCCACCATTACAAAATGATGTTTCGCCAAGAGCTGTAATTGCTGGAGTTTCATTTGGTGAAGGAATGACAGTGAGTGTGGCTGAGGTTGCACTGCAATTATTGCCAGCTTCGGTAATACGCACGAAGTATTCACCGGTTTGAGTAACAGTTAATGTTTGTGCAGTACTGCTGTCGTTCCATAAGTAAGTATATCCTGCAGGTGCTGTTAATGTCAGACTTTGTCCGTTTGTGCATAATACGAGTGGGCCTGATGCAGTAACTATTGCTTCCGGTGAAATACAATCATTTTCTTTCACTGTCAAAAACTGATTGACAGATGGATTGTAAATTGTCTGACTGACACCACTTGGCCAGTTGATGACCATTGAATCAATAGCAGTGGCTGTGCCTAATCCAAAGTGTAATGTTGAACTGTTGTTTGTTCCATAACTTTCACCTGCTCTTACTTCTCGCAATTGAACACCCCAGGCTCCATAAATTTTTGCTCTTGCACCAATAGCATCTTTATTTGTTTGAGTACCTTCCAGTACTACATTGAAGAAATTGTTGACAGGCACATTGTTGCCAAGTGCATTGGTGATGATATTTTCAATGCTTCCGTTGTTTAACCATAACACATCATCTACTGAAGTCGGATTGGTATAAATGTTTGCATAGCTTGCCATAATATCAATCCATCCGTCATGATTTGCATCGCCAATGGCAAATGATTCCATATCATTGTTATCGAACAAGCCATTAATACGTGTAAATGTTCCGTTGCCGTTGTTATGCCAGAAACGGGCATCACTTCCTGTAACGAATATGTCAACAAAACCATCGTTATCAAAATCTTCCATCACACTTTCAATCGGTGTAATGTCTGATACGGTAAATCCGGTTGAAGAGGTTATATCTGTATAAACTCCTGTTCCGTCATTTTGCATTATCTGACTTGCATGATCGTGATTTGTTACCATAAGATCAAGATCGCCATCATTATCAATATCACCAAAAGATGCTGTCCATGATTGCCAACCTATATTGATGTTGTAAGCAGCAGCGTTTTCAGTAAATGTACCGTTTCCGTTGTTTACAAACATCACATTTATTCTTCTTGGGTCAGAAGGGTTACTTACACTCTGACGACATTTTGCAATGTATAAATCAAGGTCACCGTCATTGTCAAAGTCCGTCCAGACACTTCCGTAATTTCCTGAATTATCGGAACCGTTGGGCAGATTGAAGTTAATAATATTTGACTGACTTGGATAATTTCCTGCGCCATCATTCAGATAAATATGGCTTGCTGCATTATCATCACAACACATGATGTCAATCCAACCATCATTGTTAAAATCACCAAAGGTGAGGTTTTGTAAAAAATAATTTGAATTGGGTAGTACGGTGATATTACCTCCTGTTCCATTATTGTTGGTTTTTATAATGCCAATTCCATTTGAACTGCTGCCACCGGCAATAATATCCTTATATCCGTTTTTATCAATATCAGCTACTGCCATTCCCCAGCAACCTACACCAACATTGCCGAGATAAATTCTCTGAAATTGCTGATTGGGCATTTGAACATCTACATTGCAGAATCGTCCCTGGTCAAGTCTGATGATATCATCAAGTCCGTCATTATTCCAGTCAACAACTGCAATCGGACAACCACTGTGTAATGCCGGTGAAGGCAAACGGCTGTTGGCATTTGTGAATGATAATTGTGCACTGGCACTTACACCCACAAGCGTAAATACACTCAACATGAGAGAGTGATAATTTCTGATTTTCATTTTATGATTTGTTAAGAGTTTAGTAAATAATTATAATTTATGTCAGATGTATAGTATTTTCTTTGTCTGGGACTGACCATTTATGGTAACACGAATATAATAAATTCCTTTCACTTTGGGTAACTGAATTTCTACCGTATTTCTGTCCAAAGCATTTTCACTGAAATTCTGAATACGCTTTCCTCTCTGATCCCATAGTTCAACAGTTACGAGTGGAGATTTCAAATCAGAAATAATGATTCTTCCGTCACTTGTAGGATTAGGTGTAATTTTTAATGATTCGCTGATAACATTATGAATTCCTGTCGGTATGTTCAACAATGTATCTGCAGCTACTTTCACAGGGCTCTTATCTGCATTGGCATACATTGTCATGAATGAATTGATTTCAGGAGATGAGAAGGTACTCATATCATTTAAAAATGCCGGTGGAAGAGTCTGGTAATATACAGCAGTAAACACATTAATGGCTCCTGTATAACCTCCTAATGAAACATGATAGTGAACGGCATCTTTTCCCGTCCCTTCAATAGCTCCATTGAAATTGAAATCAGGGTCACCGGAAGCAGAACCTATAATCTGACAGGTATCATAAGCATAATGCTGGGTAGTAAATCCAATAGGAGGAATACGGTTGTCTTTAAGTGGTGCGTAAGCTTGTTCGAGAACGGTAGTGGGGTTTCCTAAAATATTTCCCATGACCATCTCATAAATCTGTTTTTGATTCGGAGAAGTTATTATATCATGATGTGGCTCATAAGGAGAGACCGGATTCAACACTTCAAAATCAGAGTCGAACAAACCGGAGGCAAACAGTGTGTCGCCATTGGCTTTAGTAACTACCATTTGAACCACAGCCCTTCTCGAAGGATATCCACTTGGAAACTTATGACCTGCTTTATTATGAAGTAAAACATCAATGTATGCTGTATCATTTGCAATTGAATTAATACTTGCTGTAGCAGTTAATGTTTGAGTGGTGAGCATTTTGTCAATTGCTACCAATGTGGAATCAAAATTATAGTCAGGTGCTGTTACACCTAATGAAGTTTTATTCTGCTTTATCAGTCTTACCATAAATGAATTGGCACCTGCAAACTGATGAAGGTTGAAAGGTGTACGACCCGGTAAACCTATATTTCCATTAGCCAAAACCACAGGATCTTCAATTTGCGGCATGTGGCATGTTTGGCAAGTAATTTCTTGTGAAGGATAAGAAGAGTTCAGCCATTCATGGTATGTAGCCTGTTCAATAAAGGTTGTACCTGTGGGAACATTATTCAAATCAAATGAATTGGAAATAAGCGTATGGCAGGGCGAACAAAATCGGCCTTCACTAACGTGCGTACTGAAAGTAGGAGTTAAACCCACGTACAATTGCATAGGACCTGCAACCGGAAATTCAAAGGGACCAAACATCACTTTATTTGTGTCGTATGGAATGTTACCGGTAAATAATGTGCCTAAGGTACTGCTGTCACTTATAGCATGACAAGCAGTACAACTAACACCCGAAAGACCTAAAGAATCGTTGACAAGATCGGCAAGGGTGTAGTTTTGTTGTCCTTTAAACATGGCTGTATAATGTCCGGCAGGGGCATGGCAAGTAATACATAGGTTTTGTGTTTCTATAGCATGTGACGGATTATGCAACATCTCATGACTGAGTTTTGCTCTCCAAAATGGATCTTTGGCGGATAATCCCATCATGGAAGTTTCCCAGTCATCATAAAGGTTAACATCATGTCCGTTGGCATCTACATTAGCCAGCCCTAATGTGTCGTAGCCATGACAACCCTGACATTCCTGAGGAATCATAAAATATTCTCCAGGCGCAATTGGAGTCATCATTTTGTGATTGGTAAAAAAAGCAATCTGCTCTTTTGTATGATAAGCTTTGGCGATTTCCGGCTTAAATGGAATTGTACTTGCAATACAAATAACAGTAATTACCGAAGCCAGAACGGCAAATTTGTTTTTCATGCTGTGTGAGTAAAAGTTTGAATCAACCCGATTATTTACTTGCAATGATAAACAATGCAGTACTCATTGTCAAGAAACAGTAAAAAGATTTTGGTGAATTATGAACAAATATGGGTGAGTAGTCCAGCTGTTTATTCATCTTCGGTATCTATCTGCAATTCTTTGTGCTTTTTTTGTTCCCGGGTTTTTTGTTGTTCGTCTGTTTTATTGCTGAACTCTTCTTTGATGGTTCTAAGAAAATCTTTCTTTCCTTCCTGGACGGATTTTGTAATATTTTTTTCTACGCCTTTTCGGTCTATAGCAAATTTTGGATTGTCCAACGGGCCTTTCATAGTCAGAAAAAGATTTAGCCCTCCTGATGCATCTTCCTGAATGGTTCCGAATTCGGTGTTTTGTTGTTTTACTTTTTTACCGAGAAGTTGCGAAAGCTTCATACGGATACTATAGTCAACAATGTTCGAAAAAGTATGTTCTCCGTTCAGGGTAATATTCATGGCAGAAGATTGAATCTCCATAGATGGAATGATAATTCGTTTATGCTGTATCTGAATAGTGTTTTTTAAAGTTGAAAATTTCACGTTTTGCAAATCGCTGCCTTTTACATATTTTGAAAGTTTGAGCATTGGTTTGAAATTAATCAGTTCACCATTCTCAATTTTAATATCAGCTAACGTGAATATCCTGTCGGAATTTATCTGAAGTTTTTTGTCCCACACAGAGTTAAAATCTACTGTAGATGTTACTGTACCTCTGATGTTTTGATCTGTCAGTGTCATCTGACCAAAGTTGCCTGTTTCATAAAACAGTTTTTGAATATTCAGTTTATTGATGCGCGCATTGCACGAAATCAACAGAGAGTCTTTTGGAGAAGCATTCATTTGCCCGTCAATTACAACATTGCCTTCCATTGCATTAAAATGAACATTTTGCGCCAATAATGTCTTGTTTTTTATCAGAACATTACCATTAAAGTCAGTTGCAATAAATTTTCTGAACTGAACTTTAGCAGCATTTACGCTTGCATTGAACGATAATTTTTCGGGTAAGTCAAATACGGTTGAAGTATCGGATGGATTATCTGAAGCAAGCAATTCACCTACGTCAAGATAATTGCTCTCTACAATTCCGATAATTGAAATAGTTTCATCCGGTTTGAAAATAAAGTTGTAGAAATTGTTGATGGTAGCATTCAGTGTTACATCACTTTTTCCTGCATTGATTTTTAAATCTTCAACAGAAACTTCAGCATCTTTAAATACAATTTTTCCTTGCAGTTTATTCACCACTAACGGACGTTTTTTCAGCTTAAACTGAATACCGGATAACAGCAATGTTCCATTGGAACGATAAGAATCCTTTTTGCCCAGTTGCCCTTTAATTGTGCCATTGAACGAAAGATTACCCTGTTGATTTTCTGTAAAATCATCCGGAAGATAACGACTCAGACTCGCTACACTCATATCAGCCACAAGGGAGATGTCCATGAACGGATTTCTCAGATTCTCGAGATATACATCAGCTTTTAAAGGTTTACCTTCAAGCGATGCAGATACACGGTTTAGTTTTAATGCACTATAAGGTTTTGCATTGCTGATTCGGTTGGTGTAAAAGCCTTCAAGTGAAACATTCTTTAATGCATAGATGTCTCTGTCCGGAATGATGTCCGTTTTTTTAGTTCCGAATTTAATTTCGATTAATGGTGTTTTGTCACCGGAATTTTTATTGTTAACGGTTGTTTCAAAATATACAGTGCCTGAATATTTGTAATTCATTATCTGTGGTGAAAGCCATGAGGCCGGCAACAAAGAGAAAAGTTCACCTGCATTCGCTTTGTCGGAGTTTATTTTAAGCTGATATTTTGGTTCATGCTCCATTCTGTTGTCAATCTGACCTTCAGCATTAAGCACGATGTTTTCTATTTTGATTTTTGTTTTTTGAAATGAGTATTGTTTGGTACGGGTATCAATATCTGTCACTCCCGAAAGCTGGGCTTTTTTTCTGCTCAGGTATTGAATGTTGTCATGCCTGAGTGAGTAAATATAAAAGTCAGCTTCGGTATTGAGGTTGAATTTATCATCGCTAAAATTTCCGGACAAAGTTGCCTTGTCAATGGCATTGTTAAAATAAAATCCTGTGCGCTGATCATCAATTTCAACGGTAAAAGATTTTAAAATCACTTTTTCAAAATTAGCTGTGAAAGGTTTGTCGCCTTTGGAAGGTTTGAAAATATCATCATTGCGGTTTCCTTCCCTGTTGGTAATACTATTTAAAGAAGCCTGAGTGACCTCAATTTTTTTTAAGTGCAGCGTATGGGTAAAAATGCTGCTAAGACTTAACATGAAATCAATTCGATGGGCTTTCAGCATGGGTTTGTTTTTAATTGCAACAGGGTAACCTTTGATTTCAACATTTTCGAGAGAAAGAGTTGCATAAGGGAAATGCCGTATCAGCGAAAAGTTTATTTGTTGAACCGATGCAGGTGCCTGAAGGTTGTCATTGATTTCTTTTATCACCAGTGATTTTATTTTATCTTCAAACGCAACACTCAATCCCCAGCCAATAAGCAACAAGGCAAAAAACAAGGATACAATCCAACCTGAAGTACGAATAATTTTATTCATCACCTGATAAACTTGCAGCAGTATTTATTATTGTAATGCAGAGTTAATGCACGTATAATAAAAGACAATATTATCTTACACAACGGATTTTAGGAAGAGTAATTTGTTTACACGAAAGGATTTTATTCACTGCAAAATGACAATAAAAAAGCCGCCATTCATCAGAACAGCGGCTTTTTATAATCGGTAAAGTAATTTTTACTTTTCAAATCGTTTGGCAACTTCATTCCAGTTAACCACATTCCAGAATGCATTGCAATAATCAGGTCGTCTGTTCTGGTAATGCAGATAATAAGCATGTTCCCATACATCTAATCCGAGCAAAGGGCTACCTTTTACTTCGGCAATATCCATCAGTGGGTTGTCCTGATTGGGAGTTGAGCATACTTCGAGTTTTCCTGCAGCATTCTTTATGAGCCAAGCCCATCCTGAGCCAAAACGAGTAGCAGCTGCCTGGTTGAATTTAGTTTTGAAATCATCAAAACTTCCGAAGGCGCTATTAATTGCTTCCGCTAATTTGCCTGAAGGATTGCCACCTGCATTAGGAGCCATAATGGTCCAAAACAGTGAGTGGTTATAATGGCCTCCTCCATTGTTGCGAACAGCAGTTGAGTATTTTGAAATATTCGCACAGATTTGTTCAATGGTTAATTTTTCGGCATCAGTGCCTGCAATGGCAGCATTCAGATTGTTTACATAGGCCTGATGGTGTTTGCCATGGTGTATTTCCATGGTACGAGCGTCTATATGTGGCTCTAATGCATTAAATGCATACGGTAATGATGGTAGTTGAAATGACATAATAATTGAATTAATAATTAGAAAATTTTGTTCAAATGTAACACTTGGAAGTTATCAATGTTTGCAGAAATTAATATTTACTTGGGTATTGCAAGTTTACTTTCAACTGCTTATTTCAAAGATAATATACTTAAGTAATTGAATATCAATATAAAAAATTTTAATGTAAAATTAATCATGACAATAAAAGCAACCTATATTTGCCACTCAAATTTCAAATCAATTAATTTACAAAAAAATGAAAAAAGTTCTTGCCTTAGTAATGGCTGCAGGAATGTTCAGCATGGTAGCATGCGGACCATCTGCTGAAGAAAAACAAAAAATGGAAGAAGCTACAAAAGCTGCACAGGATTCAATTGAAGCTGCTGCACAACAAGCTGCTTCTGCTGCTGAGCAAGCTGCTCAGGTAGTTGATTCTACTGCTCACGCTGTAGTTGATTCTGCTGCTGCTGCTGTGACTCAATAATCATAGAAATCCATTAGAAGAAACGTCCGTCATCATTGGCGGACTTTTTTTTTGGCAAAAATTGCAGGAAGTATTCGGTATTAAATATTAGGTCAAATTAACTCATAAACTTTTCCCGGCTGAACTTTAATCAGCCCTTTGAGTTCCAGAGTCAGAAGAAGATTTGGAATTTTACCAACTGCCAATCCTGAATACATACAAATAGAATCAATATCAGACCGGATATTTTGTTTAAGATAGTCAACTAACTTTTTTTCGTCAGGAGGCAGTTCCAGAAACAGTGTTGCCTGAACATGTTTTTTCTCAGCTTTGTTTTTCTTCAGATCCCATCCTAAGAAATATTCTATGTCAGATACACTTTGTATGAGATTGGCTTTATTATCTCTGATATAAGCATTGCATCCTTTTGAATATTCGTTGTGCACATTACCGGGTATAGCAAATACATCACGGTTATAAGAGTTAGCAATATCAGCAGTTATTAGGGCTCCTCCTTTGATAGCTGATTCAACAACAATAACGGCATCACTCATACCTGCAACAATGCGGTTGCGGCTTGGAAAATTTTCTCTATCAGGTTTTGTGCCACTCATAAAATCTGAAATTATGCCTCCATTCTCCATCATTTTGGCTGCAGTTGATTTATGAATAGCTGGGTAGAGAGAATCCAACCCGTGAGCAACCACACCAACTGTCGGAATATTATTCTTAAGACACGCTTTGTGAGCCGCAATATCAATGCCGTAAGCCAAACCACTTACAATAAGTAAGTCATCGTGCATGCTTAGTTCCTGAATAAGTTGCTCGGTAATTGTCTTTCCATATTCTGTGGCATTACGTGTTCCTACAAAGGCCAAAACTTTTGAAGCATTAAAATTGCAATTGCCTTTTACAAACAGCATGGCCGGACCATCATTGCATAATTTCAACCGTGATGGATATTCTTTGTCAGTATAGAAAAGTGCTTTTATTCTATGTTTTTGAATAAATCCTAATTCCGATTCAGCCAATTCCAAAGCTTTGGTTTTGCCTTGTTTGATATTGTCAGCAATAATGCTTCCAATACCCGGTATTTTTTTAAGTGCATCTTGCCTTTCTTTAAAAACGGTTCCTGCACTGCCACAATAGCTCACCAGTGTTTTGGCCAAACCATGTCCTATACCCGGCAGTTGAGTTAGTGCCAGTTGGAAAATCAATTCGTCTCCGAATTTATTTTCGTCAGTTGTTTGTGTGGTTTTGTCAGAATCTGTTAGGTTTGTGGCCATACAATCTTATTACTGCAAAGTAAAACATGTTTTTGAAAATGAAAACAGCTGTAATAGTAATTTTTTTACTGGTTACAGCAAAAGCACATGCTCAGACTACAGTTGTCGAGGGCAAAGTAACTGACGGAAAGGAATCACTCCCGGGAGTGACGGTTTATACCGATGATAAGAATGCTGTAAGCACAGATGCAGACGGAAATTATAAACTCAGTCTGCCACCTGGGAAATATATACTTCATGCCCGTTCGCTGGGTTTTATGGAGCATATAAAAGAATTAACTGTTACAGGCAATTCATATCGGTATGATATTGTGATGGTACCTATGAGCAGGCAACTAAGTTCGGTAGTGGTGAGTGCCGGAAAATTTGAGCAGAAAATGGAAGAGGTAACGGTCTCCATGAACACAATCAAATCAGGAACAATAGAAAGATTTTCTGACAACAGCATTGAAAGTGCCATTACCAATGTTACAGGAATAAATGTAAACGATGGTCAGGCTAATATTAGAGGTGGAAGTGGCTTTAGTTATGGCGCAGGGAGCAGAGTACTCGTATTGGTTGATGATATGCCAATGCTTTCTGCTGATGCCAATGATGTAAAATGGAGTTTTCTTCCGATAGAGAATATGGAGCAGATTGAAATTATCAAGGGAGCATCATCTGCCTTGTACGGTTCATCTGCCATGAATGGAGTAATAAATTTCAGAACAGGTTATGCAAAATCTGAACCTGTTACACACATTACACAGTACACCGGGATTTATGATTCACCGTCACGAAAAGAAATTAAGTGGTGGGGCAAAAACACTCAGATGATGACAGGAGCCAATATGTTCCATGCCCGTAAGATAGGTAACTGGGATTTTGTTATTGGCGGACATTATTTGCTGGACGAAGGATTCAGAGAAGGGGAAACTGAAAAAAGAGCAAGAGCCAATCTGAACATACGTTATCGCTTTAAAAAAATAGAAGGATTAAGTGCAGGTGTAAACTTAAACTACATGGAAACTTTTGGCGGATTGTTCATCATTTGGAATGATGATACTACCGGTACATATATTCCGAGTGGAGGTATGAATGATTCTACAACTACACTCAGTATTTATCATACCAAAAGATTTAATGTAGATCCATTTGTTACTTATGTGGGTAAGAAAGGATTTTCAGCAAAATGGCGGTCAAGGTTTTTCCGTACTGCCAACTTCAACAATACCGACCAGCAGGCTTTTGCAGATTTGTTGTATAGTGAAATACAGTTGCAGCAACATGTCGAAAAATGGAATCTTACCATCACAGGAGGTGGAGTTATTTCAGATGGTGGTGTTATCAGTGATTTATATGGGAGCAGAAAAACCTATAACAAGGCATTGTATGCACAAATAGATAAAAAATTTTTTAACAGACTGAATATTTCTGCGGGAGGACGATATGAGCAATTTCGTTTCAGATACAATAAGCCTGAATCCAAACCTGTATTCAGGGCAGGGGCAAACCTCAGAGTACATAATGCCACTTATTTCAGAGCAAGTATAGGTCAAGGATATCGCTTTCCATCTATAGCGGAAAGGTATGTAAGGACCAGAGTAGGTTCAATTGTAATATATCCTAATGACAGTGTACATTCCGAAACAGGATGGACTGCTGAAGTTGGTGTCAGACAATTGTTCAGTATTGGAAAAAGAGTTTCAGGATATTTAGATGCTTCCGTTTTCAGAAGCAAGTATAAGGACATGCTTGAATTTGCATTTGGGCAGTATGGTGATTTATTTAATGATCCATTGTTTGGCCTTGGATTTAAATCTGTAAACATTGGCAACACCCGAATTGATGGAATGGAGTATGAATTAGGTCTGCAAATTGCAGTACTGAAGAATATGAATATCAATTTTGGTGGTGGATACACTTATATTGACGCTCAGATGTCGGATTTTGATTCGCTGAAAGCATCAACAGGCACTGTATCGTATAATTTTTTGAAATATCGTTACCGTAATATGTTTAAGGGTTATGCAGGGGTAGATTACGGAAAAATTTCTTTTGCTATGAATTGCCGTTACAATAGTTTTATGGAAAATATTGATAAGGTTTTTAATGAACTTATTCCCGGAATTAAGCAATATCGTTCTGAGCATGATAAAGGTGACTGGGTTTATGATGCCAATATCAGTTATAAGATTACTGATTATCTAACAGCATCTGTAATATCAAGAAATCTGTTTAATCACGAGTACATGGGCATTCCTTCGCAAGTTGAAGCTCCGCGTATGTGGTTATTTCAGGTTAGTCTGAAATTATAAAGACGAAAAATAATTTAATACAATAATTTTTTACTCGGGTTATTCAAATAGAATTCAACCTATATTGAAATAAGAAAAGCCTGCGATAATTCGCAGGCTTTTTGATGATAAACACATATACATTATTCCACAACAATCTTCACCTGATGCTTTCCTGAATGAGTTTGAACATTCAACATATATGCTCCTTTGGCTATTCTGCTTAAGTCGAGTTGTTGAGTGTTTTCTCCGGCAACATCATTGAATGTTTGAGACATTACAACTCTTCCGCTCAGATCGAGTAATGACATCTGTGCAGTACCTTTCTCAGAAGTATAAGTTATATTCAGCATACCGGCAGTAGGATTTGGATAAACCTGCAGCTTGTCAGCAGTCATACTGCTTTCTCTGCAGTTGATTACTGCATTGTATGTACGTGTACCTGCTCCGCAGGCATTGCTTGCAGTTACCATCACCACTCCGTTGCTTGCGCCCCAGTCAAGTGTCAGTGTAGTAGTATTACCTCCACCTGATACATAGGTTGTACTTGGTGGAAATGCCCATGAAAGTGAGTAACCACCGGTTACATTACTTACATCTGCGGTAAATGTTATGCCCGCATCATTGGCACACCAGCTGGACGGATTTGCTGTAATTGAAGCAGGAGTGTTTGGAGCTCCTTTTACAGGAATACAACGTGAAGCACTTGTTCCACAAAGATTGGTTGAGCTTACACAAACCTGTCCCGTTGTAAAACTGGTGAAATCAACATTAATACTGTTAGTTCCACTTCCATTTACTATCGTTGCTCCTGATGGTACTGTCCAGTTGTAAGAAGTGATTCCAGGAACTGATGGTGTTGAATAGTTCACACCAAGTGCATTGCACAATCCATTCATGATTCCACTAATGCTTGCAGGCCGTGTTGGAGTACTTGGCACTATCGTTTTGCACTTAAGTGGTGATGTTACCCCACAAATACTGGTTGCACTTACACAGATATTTCCAATATTGTTATATCCGGAATTGAAATCAACAGTAACAGAACTTGTGCCCTGACCACTGATTACAGATGCATTTGTCGGAACAGTCCAGTTATAAGAAGCAATACCTGTTCCCGGAGTTACAGAATAATTTTGTTGAGAATTTGGGCATGCAGTAAACAGGCCAGTAATTGTACCGAAGGCAGTGCTTGAAGTACCAATAACTAAACATTTAAATGCAGAAGTATAACAACTTGTTTGTGCAGCAACACATAGAGTACCACCATTCCATGTTGGGCCGAAGTTTACAGTAACACTGGTTCCACTTCCTATTACAGTTGCATCTCCTGATATGGTCCACAGATATGAAGTAGCTCCAACACTTGCATTTGTTGTATATGTTCCGTTAGTATTAGCACATGCAGTAACAGCTCCTGTAATAGCAGCAGGTACTGAAACACTGTATCTTACTTTTTGAATTTTACGTAAGGAGTTTCCACAACTGTTACCTGCCTGTACTCCTATTTGATAAAGTGATGTGGATGGAGTGCCAAATACAATAGTTGCACTGGGGCTTGATGAAATATATGGTGAAGGATTACCATCAAAAGTAGTACCCGGAGGACCATCCCATGTGTACATGGTTGCATTTGCAACTGGAGGAATACTTAAGTTAGCAGTTGTGCCCGGGCATGCATTGGCAGGCATTCCTGTGAATGGCATTGTTACTGCCTGTGCAGGTGTTCCTGATGTTACGGTTACGGTAATACTTACACATGTAGTTGTATTACATGTGCCTTCTGCTCTTACGAAATAAGTAGTAGTTGTAGATGGAGAAACTATAACGGATGCACCTGTGCCAACCAATGTTCCGCCACATGAACCACTATACCATTTCCAACTTGCACCATCACCAAGAATTCCTCCATTAGCTGTCAGTGTTATGTTTCCTCCTGTACATATTTCGTCATTTGGCTTATTACTTGTTGCAGAAGTTGCAGGTGAGCTTTCAGTTAATACTGTTACAGTTTCTGAAGCTGATGCTGAGCAGTTAAATGCATCTGTTACAGTAACTGTGTAAGTTCCTGAAGTAGTAGCAGTAATTGCCTGAGTTGTTGCACCTGTACTCCAAAGATAGCTAACTCCTGAAGAAGCTGTTAGTACTACACTTCCGCCAGTGCAGAATGTAGTGCTGCCACCAGGAGTAATAGTTGCTGTACATGAACCACAGTTGTTTACCGTTATAGGTTGAGAAGCCTCTGCAGTGCAACCATTGCCATCAGTATAACTATAGGTGATAAGGAAAGTACCTACGCCTGCAGCAGCAGGATCGAAGTTGCCACCACTTACACCTGTACCACTATATGTTCCACCGGATGGTGAACCTCCGGTAAGTGCAAATACAGGATCGCTTGTACACACGGCACTAAACGGATTTAATGTTACAGTAGGTAATGGATTTACTGTAACTGTAGTTCCTGCAGAAGTTGCACTGCAACCCTGTGCATTGGTTACAGTAACTGTAAATGTTCCTGATGCAGTAACAGTAATTGACTGTGTTGTGGCTCCATTGCTCCACAACCAGCTTGCACCGGCTGAAGCTACCAAATCAACACTTCCTCCCTGACAAAATGTGGTACTTCCACTTGGAGTAATATTTGCTGCAGGAGGACTTACAGCTGTTGTTGTGATGGAGTTGGATGTATGTACACAACCATCCCAATCAGTTGCTGTTGCAGAATATGTTCCGCTGGTACTTACTGTTATGTTAGCAGTTGTTTCACTGTTGCTCCATAAAAACGAAGCATATTCACCGGGATCTTGGGTATTGAGCGTTACGTTTCCGGGAATACAGAAAGTTGTTGGACCACCGGCAGTAATTACTGCAGGAGCAGGATTACAAGGGATGCTGAAGTTGGTTACACTATAGGAGTTATAATTTCCTCCGGTAGTATATACCCTGAAATAGTAGTCGCCTGCTGCAAGGGAAGTAAAGTTGAAACTATATGTACCTCCATATATATATGTAGTGAAGAGTTGCGTCTGTGCTGAGTTGTAAAAATAGAAGTAGCAGATAGTAGCCTTTGTCATTTGAATATCGAAACTACAATTGCCAGCCGAATGCATGGTTATTTTATAGTAATCATTCGTATTATATGTTCCACCATTTTCACGATAAGAAATATGCCCTGTGCGTGAAGGTCTGTTGTTCCAACTATAAGCAGTGCCAAATGTGTTGTTTTGTTCTATATCATTGGCATAAGGTGGCAGAATCAGGGTGTTTCTTAATCGGTAGCTGTTATAGCTTGTAGTTCTTACTCTTACAAAATACGTTCCTGCTGCTAATCCATTAATTGTGTAGCTGCTGGTTCCACCATAAAAATAGTTTCCGCCCAAATCAGTAGTTCCGTCATTATCATATAAATCATAGTACACAATAGTACTCTTTTCTGAAGTAATTGTCAGATTAAGATCGCCATCCAAAGTAGTGACAACTTGATACCAGTCATTGGTGTCGCGACTGCCTCCATTTATATAATGACCAATATGTCCTTCCGTACTATCATTCATATTTAAAGTCAGAGCCTGAGAGAAAATACCATTAGGCTCACTGTCATTGCTATAAAGCGGTTCGATGAGGGTGTTTCTTAATCGGTAGCTGTTATAGTATGTAGTTCTTACTCTTACAAAATAGGTTCCTGCTGCTAATCCATTAATTGTGTAGCTGCTGGTTCCACCATAAAAATAGTTTCCGCCCAAATCAGTAGTTCCGTCATTATCATATAAATCATAGTACACGATAGTACTCTTTTCTGAAGAGATTGTCAGATTGAGGTTGCCATCTAAAGTAGTGACAACTTCATACCAGTCATTGGTGTCGCGACTGCCTCCATTTATATGATGACCGATATGTCCTTCCGTACTATCATTCATATTTAAAGTAAGAGCCTGAGAGAAAAGACCATTAGGCTCACTGTCATTGCTATAAAGGGGTATGTTTATTGTGTTTCTTAATCGGTAACTGTTATAAGTAGTAGTTTGTACCCTAACAAAATATGTTCCTGCCGCTAAACCATAAAAATATGTTCCGCCCAAATTAGTAGTTCCGTCATTATCAAACAGATGATAGTACACAATAGTGCTCCTTTCTGAAGAGATTGTCAGATTGAGGTTACCATCCAAAGTAGTGACAATTTGATACCAATCTTCGGTGTCTAAGGAGTCTCCATTATACCGAAAACCGATATGCCCCTCTGTACTGTCATTCATATTTAAAGTAAGAGCCTGAGAGAAAAGACCATTAGGCTCACTGTC
Organism: Bacteroidota bacterium; assembly: GCA_019136655.1. Classification (GTDB taxonomy): domain Bacteria; phylum Bacteroidota; class Bacteroidia; order AKYH767-A; family OLB10; genus OLB10. Next base: position 5,020 of record JAGVTU010000008.1, on the reverse strand, counting down.
ATTGCTATATAGTGGTACGGTGAGGGTGTTTCTTAATCGGTAGCTGTACCATAAAAATATGTTCCGCCCAAATTAGTAGTTCCGTCATTATCAAACAGATGATAGTACACAATAGTGCTCCTTTCTGAAGAGATTGTCAGATTGAGGTTACCATCCAAAGTTGTGACAACTTGATACCAATCTTCGGTGTCGAAGGAGCCTCCATTGTTCCGAAAACCGATATGCCCCTCTGTACTGTCATTCAAATTTAATGTTAAAGCCTGAGTGTAAAGATTGTTAGGCTCACTGTCATTGCTATATAAGGGTTGAGTTAATGTTGTAGAAACAGTGTAAGTGTTGGAACCGGCTCCTGCATTTACTCTTACATAGTAGGTTCCTGCTGCCAATCCTGACATTGTGAAATTACTGCTGCCTCCATATAAGTAACTACCCGTTAGGTATGTTATGCCGTCATTATCGAATAACGAATAATATACTATATTGCCATTTGAAGTGCTTATACTCACATTCAAATTACCATCGGCAGATGTTGTCACAGAATAGTAGTCGTCAGGGTCAGTGGAAATATCAATACTTCCTGATTGAGATGGGCCTCCGGGTACCAGAATGTCGGTAGTTGTTCCCGGTGCATTGTTGTCCGGTTCGTTGTCAGCTTTTGCAATTCCTGTAAGTGACAGGAAAAAAACTGTGAGCAGTAGGTAACGTGCACACCAACTTAGTGGGTGCAACGTAAATCGTTTTTTGTGTTGCATAATAATTTGATTTTAGATACGGTTTATAATATGCTGCAAATTTTAATCTTAATTAAAGAATTGTAAATACTCAATATGTATTAGAGAGTTGTAATTTTTACAACAAAACTTTGTTTTGAATACTACAATTTAAGTATTGACAAAAGAGGTCAAGGACATTTTTTCACTTGTTTTGGTCTGTACTTTATATTTGCATGAATGTGGCAAAAAAGGATTTCAAAGGAATTAACAGTAAGTTGTCTGATAATTTTAGGCATAATGCTAATGCCCGTAATTCTTATGGCACAAACCGGCCGAATTACTCAACTCCGGAATGAGTTATATACAACCAAAGATCAGCAGCATAAATTATCAGTTCTGTTGTCCTTACTTCGTGAAGGGAGGTCTGTTCCTTCTGATAGTTTGGTGCAATATATTGAAATGGCTGAAGAGTTGATTAAACCTGATTCACCTGAATATTATAAGTTAAATACATATCGTGCATTTTACTTGCTTCGTAATGGAAATCAAAATAGCGCACTTTTATTACTGAATGAATTGTTGAGTGACATTCCAAAAAACAATTCTCTTTTTTTTGATGTTCATCTGGGGATTCTTCATGCCAGAGCCAATGCATTTGTGAGGAATAACCTAATTAAGAATGCATTTCAGGATGGATTTACCATGCTAAAAATGGCTGAAGAAAATAATTCTGATAACTGGAAAGCGTATGCTTATTTAATATTGGGATATTCCGATATGGAACTGTTGAAATATAGGTCAGCTATTGAAAATCTGAAGAAGTGTTATTCGTATCTGAGGAATGATTCAATTATTTTTTCAAGTATATATGTTTATTCTAATCTGGCTTCCTGTTATAATAATTTAGGACAGATGGATTCTGCTTTTAAGTATATTGATTTGGCCATTAAGTATGGAAATAAATTTGAGAATTTATCATCGTTATCAAACTCATTGAATATAAGAGCAGATATGTATATCAGGCTTAATCAGCCTGAACTGGCCGAAAAAGACCTCGAAGAAGCTTTAAAATTAAGGGAACAGGTAGGAGATGTGAGTTTTATTGTTTCTGATATGGCTCAAATGGCAAAGTTTTATGCTTCCATTGGTCAGACAAATAAAGGTATTAAATGGGCTAATGAAGGAATTAAAATTGCACGTGAAAAAAAATTGTTGTCTAAACAAATTTACCTGTTAACGGCTTTGGCAGAGAATTACAGGGTAGCAGGTCTGAAAGATGAATATGCAAATGCACTGTTAGAAATTGTAGAATTAAAAGATACATTATATCAAAAAAATGCAGCCAGCGACTTAGCAGCTTTGGAAGCTAAATATCAGTTGCAGAAGAAAGAAAATATAATTATCCTTCAGGAAAGTAAATTGGCAAAAAACCGTTATACTACTTATGGTATCATTGCACTTCTCACATTTATTTTCATTGCATCAGGATTACTTTACAGAAATGCACAACTAAAAAGACAGCATAAGTATGAACAACAGTTGATGGAGCAAGAGTTGTTGGCTAAGGAAAACCTGAACAAAGCTATGGAGACTGAAAGAAAACGAATAGCAGCTGACATGCACGATAATCTTGGAGCTTATGCAGCAGCTATTACCAATCAGATAAAATTAATCAAGGACAAATCCGATATTCATTATATGATTATCAAAAACCTTGAGTCGAATGCAGCCAGCATGGTATCTCAGCTGAGTGATACCATTTGGGTATTGAAAAATCAGGAACTTACTCTTACAAACCTTTCTGACCGTTTTAAATCATGGATGCAAAAGTTGATGAAAAGTTATCCTGATATTGATTATCATTTTAAAGAAACAATTGAAAAGGAATATAATTTCACACCGGTAAATGCTCTGCATGTTTTTTATATTTTGACAGAATGTGTGAATAATGCATTGCAACACAGTGGCTGTAATGAAATTGTCATTTCTTTTTCAAGTAACAGCTCAGTAGAAATAATTGTAAGTGATAACGGAAAAGGGATGCATCCATTTTATTCAAGGATTCCTGACGGTAACGGTATTGGACATATTAAGAAACGGACCTATGAATGTGGCTGGCGGGTGAGGTGGGATGACAATCATCCTCAAGGTACCAATGTTGTTCTAAGAAATACTACATAATGAGTATTTTTAATTTTATAAAACAACTTTATTTTGGTCGGTTAATTTAGCGCGTATGAGAATAGCAGTAGTAGATGACAATCCGGTAAATCAAAACAGTTTCAGACAAAAAATTGAACCATATCCTGATTTGGATTTGATATTGGTATCTGACAGTGGCGACAGTTTTTTGGAACACATGAAAGGCGCTCCCGTTAACAATTGGCCTGAAGTAGTTTTTATGGATATTCAAATGCCGGGATTGAATGGCGTAGAAACAATAAAAATTGCAAAGGCTTTATATCCTTCCATACATTATATTGTGCTTACTGTGTTTGAAGACAATGAAACCATCTTTGAGGCAATACAGTCAGGTGCTTCAGGATATCTTTTGAAACAAGACACTTATCATACCATGAAAGAAGCTATTGATGAGGTTGTGCAATATGGAGGAGCACCCATGAGCCCGGCCATTGCACGCAAAGCATTGAAGTTACTCACCCAAAGAGAAGAGCAAAGTAAGAAGGAGAATAGCAACATGCTTGATGATTTACTTTCTGAACGTGAACGCGAAATACTTACCCATTTGGTTAGTGGGTATGATGCAAAACGAATAGCGGAAATTACCAATATCAGCACCTTAACTGTGCGTAAGCATATAGCTAATATTTACAATAAACTCCATGTAAATTCCAAAGCGCAGGTTATTTCAATGGCGCATAAGAACAAATGGTTCAGATTATTCTGATACTTTTATTATTGTTCTTCCGCAACTACTTCTTCCACCTCAGGTACAAGGCGTTTTAGTAGATTTTCTATCCCGGCTTTCAAAGTAAGTGTTGAAGAAGGGCAGCCGCTGCACGAGCCTTTCAGAATTACTGTTACTACGCCATCTTCAAATGATTTAAAATCTATGGCTCCGCCATCTCTGGCTACTGCAGGACGAACATATTCATCGAGCATGGATTTAATTTTTTCCACCACATCACCGGTTCCTTCTTTTGAAGAAGCAGGATTTTTCATATACACTGTAGCTTGCGCAACAGTTGCAGCATCTTTACTTTCTGATTTTTTAACTTCAGGATAGACATAAAAAATCTTATCACCTGAGTTCAGAAAAACAATAATAAACTCACGCAGAATATTGGTGATATCGTACCAGTCAATTCCGGTTTCTTTGGTAACAGTTATAAAATTTGAACTTATAAAAACTGATTTTATCCCCGAAAAATCGAAAAGCTGATAAGCCAACGGACAATCTGCTGCTTCCTGTTGCGATTTGTATTCAGCTACAACTTCGGGCAACAGAATCTGATCGGTCACAAATTTCAAACTGTTGGGGTTGGGTGTTAATTCTGCATAAACCTGGTGGTTAGGTGCTGTGCTCATGAACTGTTACTTTTGTGAAATGTTAGAATGTTATGCGAAGGTAAACAATATGACGTTAGATTAAGTTTACCGTGCACAGAGAAAAGTGATGAGGTGATTATGATTTTGACAAAAGCCCCTCTGACTCCTCCAAAGGGGGAGGACTTAGTACGGAGGCTTACTCCTTCACAAATTTTTTAAATTCTTTTATTCCCTCGTAGTTTAACTCTACTGCGTAAATGCCGTTTGTGAGATTGAACACAGGAATTGAAATTTGTTTTTGAATAAATGCATCCTGCTTGTAAACCACTTTTCCCATTACATCAAAAATGCGAATTCGGCAGGCGGTGAACATGGGCAACGGAAATGAGATGGTAATAACATCCTTTGCGGGATTTGGCATCAGTTTAATTTTATCTTTTAAATTTTCTATCTCATTTATCCCAACCGTGCAATCTATTACCGAAACATCATCTATGTAATAATATGAATCAGCAGTAAAAGCGTTATTAATTTGATTATTGGAGTCCAGTGTTGTATTGGCATCATCGTTAAAATTACCGATAATAAAATATTTTTCCCCTCCCCCGGCAACATAAGTGCCGCTTATTTGTGTCCAGTTTAATGTATCATAAATAATTCCGTTGGTGTTTATTATTTGTGGCGTGTAGGGTAAATTTAAAGCCGTGCTGTAATCAACTGAACTATCCGGTGATAAATACATACCTATATCACTAGTGTAATATTTGCCGCTATCTGCTTTTACAACATAAAAGCTT
>JAGVTU010000026.1 GCA_019136655.1 Bacteroidota bacterium | reverse complement strand
TAACGGTCGAGTGTATGTGCCGTAAGGGATTGCGGAGTAGTTCCCTGTCCACCGACACGAAAGTTTGAGCGGGCTACAATGCTTAAATACCCACTGAAACCCTTATGGCATATACACTTTGTTGTGCGTTCGGCTTTTATTTATTTCATTTTCTTATTGTAAATTTAAGCAAAGTTACTAATTTTGCATTCAATTATTTAGGTTTTTTTCATTATGTATTACAGCAGACCTTGGACGACTATCTAAGTGATAGACAGTCCCAAATAAATTTTCCATAATCTTTTTGGCAAGACAAACAGCCTATGTTTTGGTGTGTCGTCATTTTTAATGAAGGCATTTCTTTGTCATAGTTGCTCTGTCAGGTAATACTGTCTTTCACATCGCTACGATTTGAATTCAAGTATTCACCTGTAAGAAGTCATAATGAATAAAAATAAATTGCCTGTAAGATTTACAGGTCAGCACTTTACAATTGACAAAGTGCTAATTGAAGATGCAATAAAACAATCAAGAATTAATCAAAACGATACGGTCTTAGATATTGGTGCAGGAAAAGGATTTCTAACTGTACATCTACTACAAAAGGCAAAATTAGTCATTGCGATTGAGAATGATTTTGAGTTAATAACGCATCTAAAACACAAATTTAAACAAACTCAAAACATTCAAGTTTTTGGATGTGATTTCAGAAATTATAAAATTCCTGATTTTTCGTTTAAGGTTGTTTCTAACATACCATTTGGTATAACATCAGAAATTTTAAAAATATTGATGTTTGAAAATATGGAAAGTTTTCAGGGCGGTTCAATTTTCCTGCAATTAGAACCTGCTAAAAAGTTATTTGTAGACAAAATCTTTAATCCTTACACTATCCTATATCATACATTTTATAGTTTGAAGATAGTTTACGAAATAAATCCTAATAGTTTTATACCTCCTCCAACTGTTAAGTCTGCTTTTCTTAAAATTGAACGAAAACCTTTACATATTGATTTTAATCAGAAAGTCAAATATTTAAATTTTCTATCCTTTCTGTTACAAAAACCTAATTTACCTGTCAGAACGGCTTTAAAATTAATATTCAGAAAAAGTCAGGTTAATGAGATTTCCGAAAAATTTGGAATTAATTTGAACTTAAAAATCGTGAATCTATCTCCAAGTCAATGGGAAGATTGTTTTATTGAAATGCTGAAAGTTGTCCCTAACTCATAAATATACGCAATAATACAATATTTATTTCTATTATCAACATGCCAAGCAAACAGGAATATTAACTTGATAAACAGGCAATCAGATTAAAACCATTATTGCGCATTTTGTGTATCATATTTTCAAAAATATTTCGCAAGTTTGTGTTTTACTATACAAAATACGCACTATTTTATGACCAACACCAAATACTTTTTTAATAAACAGTATTATTCTTTTGAACCGGGGCAACACCGTAAACAGGAAATTATCTGGATTGTATTTCCGTATGATTTGAAACTTATTGAGCATTTAAAAAAAATTCTCAAAAGCCAAATGGAGCCATTCTAATAAAAAATGGTATGTGCCGGATAATACATTTTACAGAAAACTATTCGGAATAGAACGAGAATATTCAGGAAAAAGCAGTTTGATTAAAATTCATGAGGTCAATCTGCCTGCCTTAAACCGATTTAAAGAGCAGTTATTAATCAAAGCTTATAGCCCCAATACTATTCGTACTTATGTTACCGAATTTGCTCAACTGCTTATAACTATTAAATCATTTTCGGTTGATGAACTTAATGCTGAACAACTAAGGAGTTATTTTCTTTATTGTATAAAGAAGCTGCAACTGTCAGAAAATGCTTTACACAGCAGAATGAATGCAGTCAAGTTTTATTTTGAACAGGTATTGAATAGAGAAAATTTTTTGCGCCTCTTGTGTTAGGTTGTGCAACTGCCACCCGTGTTAGTGGCTGGGCTTTCTATTGTGCTTACTTTAAAAGAACAAATCTTTATTATATCATTTTTCTTTAATCCAGTTCGCCATTTTGTTAAGGGCTATTGGGGAAACCGTTTGTTCAATCCTCTTATATTCTCTGGGAGAGCCTGTTTCACATTCCTGAAATAAATGGTTCAAATTTGGTATTATAGTAATTTGAAAGTTCTTTTTATCCTTGGCAAGCCTTTCTAATATTTGTGCATTTTCCGTAGGTGGAACCTGCAAATCTTTGCTGCCAAACAGAGCAAGAACAGGAATGTTTACCTTTTCAAGCATTTTTTCAGGATCATATCTTATATAGAATTGTGTCCAATTATCTGTATAGAATTTAATTTCTCGATCTATAAATTCATCTTCGCTCATAGTTTCAGGCTTTACTAAACCAGGATTAACTTTATATGTATTTTTTATGTGAGCCCTTAAGTTCTCCTTTATATTTTCTATTGATATACTGTCATTGGCAATGGCATAAGATTGGGCATTTAGTTTCTCCGCCAATGCAATATTACTTTCAGATTCTCCCAGTGATTGTGAAATTAACCTATCTTGAAGTAAAAGTAACTTGTCTCCTTTGATTGTTGGGCCTGCCATTAAAATTATGTAACGAACATCTTTTGATTTTTCGGCAACCATTGGCGCTATAATACCGCCTTCGCTATGGCCAATTAATCCTATTTTATTTTTATTTATCTCCTTTCGATTTTTAAGATAGGATATGGCAAACTCAACATCCCTTGCAAAATCGGCAGAAGTAGCAGTTGCATAATCTCCTGTAGATTGGCCAATACCGCGTTTATCATACCGCAGCACGGCAATTCCATTTTTAGTTAAAAAATCAGCAATTACTAAAAATGGTTTATGCTCCAAATAATCACAATCCCTATCATTGGGGCCGCTTCCGGAAATTAGAACTACGGCAGGCAGGTTATCGGCACCTTTAGGATAGGTGAATGTTCCAGCTAATCTAACACCATCCGTGGTGTTTTCAAATGTTACATTCTCCGATTGATAGGGATATGGCTCAATAGGAGTTTGAGGTCTGTTTAATTTACTTTCTTGACTAAGCAGACTGGGGGTATATAGAATAAACAATAAAATACATAAGGTAAATTTTCTCATATTACTAATAAATTTTCTGGTTGCATATTTTAATTTGTCCACGTTCCTTTTGACCATTGGCCACAACTGTCTGTTTGCTGTCACGTCCGAAGCCTTGTCGCTAACGGCAGTCCGTCTAAAAACCTCTAATTGTATTCAAAAGTAACAAATAAATGGTTATAAAAATGCATCAGAACGATTTTAAGCAGCTTTTAGGAGAACTGTGTTCTGTTTGTTCCTTTGTATTGCATGCAAAAAATATACACCTGCACATACAAAACCCGTGTTACCTGCTGTTTTTAATACTGTTTTTCTTAAAATTTTTGTCAAAGTTTTCCGAAACTTTGTATTCATAGTTGAAAGGAAATTGACAACTGTCTTTTTGCAAAGCATGTCTCAGCATATTTTCCAGACTTTTATCGTTTTTCTTCTTAACACAGGTGTAAATTTCTGTTGAGCTAACCCTTTGTTAGCCTTACACGAATCCTGTTTTCTAAAAACTAACTGTTATTTCTGTTTCCAAATGCTTTGTTCAGTGCATCAGTGCGGGAGTTTACCTGCAGCTTTTCGTAAATATTGCGTATGTGCGTACGAATGGTTTCAGTACTTAAAAACAACTGATCGGCAATTTCTTTATAACGCAAACCTTTTGAGAGTAACTGCAGAATTTCGTTTTCGCGTTTGCTCAGCAAAGCAACTTCGGTTTTGATCTTACTGATTTCGTTTTTTTGAAACGAGCTGACAACCTTTCGCGCAATCTGGCTGCTCATGGGCGAGCCGCCATGATAAACTTCCACAATGGCATCAAGCAGCTTCGATGGCGAAGTAGATTTAACAATATAACCATTGGCACCTGCTTTCAGTGCTTCAAAAATAGTGTCGGTATCTTCGAGCGAAGTACGTATCATAAACTGCGTTTCAGGACACAACGGTTTCAGCTGAGTGATGCAGGAAATTCCCGATTGGCCGGGTAAGTGAATATCCACCAGCACTACATCCGGTTTCAGCCCGGGTATTCCTGCAATGGCATCTTCGGCATTGGAGTAGGAAGCTACACACTCAAAGCCCTCACTGCCGCTGATGAGTATGGTGAGCATATCACGTATCTCGTCCTGATCTTCGATGATGGCTATTTGTATGGACATATTGTTTTCAAAACAGTTTCAGAACCAACAAAAGTAATTTTATAAATGCTGAAACACACTCCCACAAAAGTAGTAATTTGAATCCGCCTGTTTTCAGACGGCATTGCCGCTCACAGGCACACTTATGCTGATGGTTACTCCATTGTTGCTTGTCAGCACAAAAGTGCCACCAATGCTTTCAATACGGTGCTGCATGTTGCGCAATCCGTTTCCGCTTTTTCGTTTGTTTTCTTCTTTGATGCCTTTTCCATCATCAGCAATTTCAACACCGAAAGTTTGGTTGTTATATGTCACCTGAATTTTTATTTTTTTTGCTGATGCATGTTTAACGGCATTATTAATTGCCTCTTTGCAGGTGAGAAATACATTTCGCTGAAATTCTTTGGTGATGCTGATGGCGGGAATTTCACCGGGAAAAACAAAGGATACTTCAACAGGCAATTCTTCCAGATAGTCTCCTGCATACTCGCGAATGCGGGCAGCCAGATTGTCGAGCGTGGCATTTTCAGGATTGAGCGACCACACCAAATCGTGCATATTATCGGCCACCTCCTGCGAAGTTTTGGCAATGGCATCAATGGTGTCTTCTATTTTTCCGGGTTCATTCCTTTGTTGTCTGCTGTAGGTAGCCATCATAGAAATTTTTGAAATACCCGCACCCAGTTCATCATGTATATCTTTCGAAATACGAAACCGCTCCTGAGTTTCTTTTTCTCTGATAGCCTGTTCTTTTTCTTTCTCCTGTTGCTGCAGGGCAATCAGCATTTTTATTTTTTGTTTCGAGCGGTAGCGCGAATACAAATACAATCCTGCCAACAGCATCAGAACAAATGCAAGCGATAAATAAACAATTTGCATTTTGCGTTTTTGAATATCCGATGCCTGCAATTGCAATTGTGATTTTTGCTGGCGCAGCAGCTTATTTACTTTTTCCGATTCAAACTTTGTCTGCAAATCCATAATCTGCCTGAATTTGTCACGGTTCAGCACCGAGTCATTCAGCACAGTGTAACGTGTAGCGTATTGATAAGCTTTGTCAGTGTTGCCCATAAGTGCATACGTGTCCGAAAGTTTGCGGTAAATTTCAATCAGCACTTCGCTGTTCGATATTTGATGCAGCACATATTGCTCTGCCTCACCCAGCGCAGCTTCGGTTTTCTTTTTATCCTGATGCAACAGTGCCATGCAATATGCTCTGTTAACCTGTGCCAGCCCTGTGCCGTTTTTATTCTGTAATTTATTTTGCATTTCCAGTTCTTCCGAAAAAGTCAGCAATGCCTCTGCATACATTTTTTTCGTCAGATAAATTTCGCCTAAAACATTAAGTGCTGTTGCCAGCCCTGCATCATCAGCATATTTTTTATATTTTGTCAGGCAGTTTTTTATTATCACCAGGGCCGAGTCTGTTTTACCTGAATACAACAATGCCCGGCTTAATGTAACATACAGGCTGAGTGTGGCAGCTTCATCATTTCCCTGTTCAATTTTATTAATCCCGAAGCGTGAATGTTCGGCAGCTTTTTGGTAGTCGCCAAGCCGCAGATACAAATCAGCAATGGTATAATGCACGCGGTAATTATAAACCGATGCCGACTCCATCATTCTGTAAACCAACAAATATTTTTCTAATGCTGCCTGATAGTTTCCCTGGAGTTTATTGCAGTTGGCCACATTAGCCAATGTTGCAATCATCTTGCTTTTTGATTTTAATTTCACAGCAAGCTGATATGATTTTTCATGAAAATAAACTGCGGAGTCAAAATCAGATAATGTTTCATAAGCATTGCCAAGTGCATTGTAAGCATTCAATATATAAGCAGTATCCTTTTGTGTATTTGCCAATGCCATACACTGCCATCCCTGTTCAATTGCTTCGCGTGGGTTTGTCATCCCGTTTTCGAAACTCAGAGTATAAAGGCAGAGCAATCTGGTGTTTGCAAATCGGGCAGTGTCAAGCACAGCCTGCACACTGTCGAGAAAGTGTTTGTCGGCAGCATGAGCAAAGATTACCTGCACTGCCAACATAAAAAACAGAAAGACCTTTTTACACATACTGCTGAACCAGCAGTCAAAAATAGCATCCGTCAGTCACAGTGTATGCATAACACAAAAAAAAGTAACAATTATGTTAGTAACAATATTGTTATTGAAACACCCTGCAGGTTATCGAAGATTCCTACCGGGTGTTTAATTCTGAAATTCTATTGTTCGAATTGTCAATACGCCAATATACTTCCAAGCCATCTCTCAACATCTTCCACACTCATATTTTTTCTGCGTGCATAATCTTCTACCTGATCGCGTTGAATTTTTCCTACTGCAAAATAATACGAATCAGGATGAGCAAAATACAAACCGCTCACAGCAGCAGTAGGATACATTGCCAGATGTTCGGTAAGTTGTATGCCTGTGTTTTTTTCTACGTCTAATATTTCCCACAGCGTAAATTTTTCGGTGTGGTCAGGCTGTGCAGGATAGCCCGGTGCAGGACGAATGCCATGATACTTTTCTTTTATCAGTTCGTCATTGCTTAAATTCTCATCGGTGTCATAGCCCCAGAATTCTTTTCGTACACGTTTATGCAGCAACTCTGCAAAAGCCTCTGCCAGTCGGTCGGCAAGTGCCTTGAGCATAATCACAGAATAGTCGTCATGTGTTTGCTGAAACTCTTTTACTTTTTCTTCAATACCAAAACCGGTAGAAAGAGCAAAGAGACCGAGATAATCTGAACTCACGTTCAACTTTTCTTTGCCAGAAAGGGGAGAAGAATTTTTTAGTTCAAAGTCAATTTTATCTAAAACGAATGAAATGTTTTTTAATACCTCATCATTGGTAAATCGCACAACTTTGTATCCTATTGCATTGAGAATATAGGTTCTTTCTGCATCATATTCTTTTTGACTTAAATGAATCTCTCCGTCAATTTCTATAATCAACCTCTGTTCAATACAAACAAAATCAGCAATAAATTTATCAATAGGGTGTTGTCTTCTGAATTTGTAACCATTTTTTTTGTTACGCAATTCCTCCCAAAGTTTACACTCAGCTTCAGTTTGATTCTTCCTGTTTTCTTTTGCGAAATTCAGAGTTTGCTTTATAATTTTACTGTCGCCTGTTAGATAACCCGGATAAATTTGAGAGTCGGCATTGCTCCCCTCTCCTTTGGAGAGGGGTTGGGGGTGAGGACAAATGAAATCTGCCAACGCAGCATTTTTTTGTCCTTCGGCTTTTTGCGACTGCTGACGAATGGTAAAAAACGTATGTGTTTTGTTTCCTTGATCATCATACAGGTTGATGTCGTCCTGATGGGCTGCAGCAGGAAAAATGCCTATGACAGCTTTTGCAGTAAGCCATTTTTCTTTGATGATTTTCTGAAGCATGTCCTGCGCTTCGTCAAAAAGTTTTTTTGCTTCTGCGCCTCTTTCCTTGTTGTCAAAAATTTTCGGATAGCTGCCTTTCATCTCCCATGCCACAAAAAAAGGTGTCCAGTCAATGTAAGGGGCAATTTCTTCTAACGAATAATGCAACCAGCCGATTCCTTTGTTGCCATCAATCGCAAATGCTCCGTTGCGTTTAGCATCATCACTCTGAAGATAACCGGCAACATATTTTTTATCCCGAATATTCGGAACTGTTGACGGTTGCTCTGATGCTTCAAAACGGTTGGCTCTTGCTTTATCAAGCGTAAGATAGTTTCCTTTAGCTCTGTCAGCTTTAAAATAAGTGCGTGTTCTTTCGTTCTCTGCTTTTATTTCTGCAACAAAATTTTCTTTCAGCTCTTCTGAAAGTAAATTACTTACCACAGGTACACTTCGCGAAGCATCATTCACATACACCACCGTGCCTGAGTAATGCGGTTCAATCTTTACGGCAGTATGCACTTTGCTGGTAGTGGCTCCGCCAATGAGCAAAGGAATTGTAAACTTTTCGCGCTCCATCTCTTTAGCCACATGCACCATTTCATCCAGCGATGGTGTTATCAGTCCGCTTACGCCAATCATATCGGCATGTTGTTCGCGTGCTGTTGCAAGAATTTTTTCACTGGGAACCATCACACCAAGGTCCACTATTTCGTAATTGTTGCAGGCCAACACCACACCTACAATACTTTTTCCGATGTCGTGCACATCACCTTTTACCGTTGCCAGCACAATTTTTCCTTTCGACTGACCTTTGGTTTTTTCGGCTTCAATGTATGGTGTGAGATAGGCAACTGCTTTTTTCATTACACGTGCACTCTTTACCACCTGTGGCAAAAACATTTTCCCCGATCCAAACAAATCTCCCACCACACTCATGCCCACCATCAGTGGCCCTTCAATCACTTCAAGTGCTTTGTCATACTGCTGTCGTGCTTCTTCCGTATCCTGCTCAATGTAGTCGGTAATTCCTTTTACCAGCGAATGTGTGATACGATCCTGCAGCGGTTGTTTTCTCCACTCTTCTTCGCTTTCAGTTTTTTCTTTCCCTTTTCCTTTAAATGCTTCAGCAAAGTCAACCAATTGCTCTGTTGCATCATCAGTTCGGTCAAGCAACACATCTTCTACTTTTTTAAGCAACTCTTTTTCTATTTCATCATACACAATCAGCTGTGATGGGTTTACAATTCCCATATCCATGCCTGCATGAATGCCATGATAGAGAAAAGCTGCATGTATAGCTTCTCTTACATGATCATTTCCGCGGAAAGAAAAAGATACATTACTCAGTCCGCCTGAAACTTTTGCAAGCGGAAGATTTTCTTTAATCCATTTTGTAGCTTCAAAATAACTGACTGCATTTTTCCGGTGTTCTTCCAGACCTGTAGCAATCGGAAATATATTCGGGTCGAAGATGATATCCTGAGGTGTAAAATGTACTTTATTGACAAGAATGTCGTAAGCCCGTTTTGCAATTTCTATTCTTCGCGGTGTGGTATCAGCCTGCCCCTGCTCATCAAACAACATGACGATAACAGCAGCACCGTATTTTTTTACGGTACGTGCTTCGCGGATAAATTCTTCTTCGCCACCTTTAAGCGAAATGGAGTTTACAATACCTTTCCCTTGCAGATGTTTAAGTCCTGCTTCGAGTACATGAAACTTGGAAGAGTCTAACATCACCGGCACTTTTGAAATATCAGGCTCCGATGCAATGAGATTTAAAAAAGTAGTCATTGCTTCCAGTGCATCCAGCATCCCTTCGTCCATGTTGATGTCAATAGCCTGTGCACCTCCTTCAACCTGTTCGCGTGCTACACTCAGTGCTTCATCATATTTGTTTTCTTTAATCAGCCTGAGAAATTTTTTCGACCCTGTAACATTGGTACGCTCACCTACATTCATAAAATTTGAATCAGGCCGTAAGGTCACAGCTTCCAGTCCGCTCAGTCGAAGGTAAGGTTCTGTTTCAGGAATTTCTCTCGGCTTGAATTTTTTTGCATGTGCTGCAATATGTTTGATATGATCGGGAGTGGTACCGCAGCATCCGCCAACAATATTTACAAAACCACTTTCCATAAAGTCATCCATCTGATGACACATCTGTTCAGGTGTTTCATCATACTCGCCAAACTGATTGGGTAGTCCGGCATTGGGATAAGCCGAAATAAAAAATGGTGCTTTGCGGCTCAGCTCTTCGAGATAAGGGCGCATTTCTTTTGCACCGAGCGCACAGTTTAATCCTATGCTCAGCAATGGAACATGTGCCACAGAGTTCAGAAATGCCTCCACCGTTTGTCCGCTCAGCGTGCGGCCACTGGCATCGGTAATGGTTCCTGAAATCATGATGGGCAACTCTGTATTTTTTTCTTCAAACACTTCCTGTATGGCCACCAGTGCAGCCTTAGCATTCAGCGTATCGAAAATGGTTTCTATCAGCAACAAATCAGCACCACCGTCAATCAGTCCGCTGACTTGTTCCTTATAAGCATCGCGCACTTCGTCAAACGTTACTGCACTGTAACCGGGATTGTTTACATCGGGTGAAAGACTCAGCGTGCGGTTGGTGGGGCCTATTGCTCCTGCAACATACGCTGTTTTTGCTGAAACCTTCACTGCACTTTTGGCAATTTGTGCTGCATGCAAATTGATTTCATAAGCCAGCTCCTGCATGTGATAATCAGCTAAGGAAATTCGTTGTGCATTGAAAGTGTTGGTTTCAATAATATCAGCTCCGGCATTCAGATATTCCAGATGGATGGATTTGATAATTTCAGGTTGAGTAAGACAAAGCAAATCGTTGTTGCCTTTTACATCATGTTTCCAGTCTTTAAAACGGCTGCCGCGATAATCTTCTTCGCCTAATTTATGCTGTTGTATCATGGTGCCCATAGCACCATCAATCACTAAAATGCATTTTCCTAATTGCTCTCTGATCGTCATTTGCTCTGATGATATTTTAATCTTTGTTTCGAAATGTTTTTGCATCAACAATTTCCTGCATGGGTTCAAAAAAAAATCTCTTCCGAAAAGCCGAAAGAGATTTAGATGTTTTATTTTTAATCTGATTCCGGCTCATCTTCTCTCTGATATTTTTAATAAACAGAGAAGTGAATTGGCACCATTTTCCGCTGAAAGCGGAACGGTTGCCAAGGCTTCATCGGGCACTGTCCCTCAGCCTTTCTGGATAAGCTATCGAAGAATTTTTTTTAAGAACGTAAGCCTGAATTATTAAGGCGGTGCAAATTTAAAAGATAATTCTCTTAAAAAAAATTAATCTATCTTTCACCGGTGAATTTATATTATGTTTTGTATAAACCTTACGGCTACCTGTCAAAATTTACGGACGAAGGGAAGCATAAAGGGTTATTACATCTGATTAATGTGCCTAAGGAAGTATATCCTGTAGGCAGGCTCGATGTGGACAGTGAAGGTCTTTTAATTCTTACCAACGACAATTTTCTGAAACACCGACTTACAACACCACAGTTCAGACATAAGCGCGTATATGCCGTTCAGGTTGATGGGCAGGCTACGCAGGTGCATATCAATCTGCTGAAGCAGGGCGTACAGATTTCTGTTGAAGGCAAAGCCTACAAAACATTGCCGCCACACAGTGTACGGATTTTAGAGGATGTACATTTCCCTGAGAGAATACCTCCTGTACGTTTCCGGAAAAATATTCCCACATCCTGGATTGAACTGGTGCTTACAGAGGGAAAAAACCGACAGGTGCGCAGGATGACTGCTGCTGTGGGCATTCCCACACTGAGGCTCATCCGTACGGCCATCGAAAATATTTCTATCACTAATTTTGCAGAAGGCGAATTAAGAGCAATGTCGAAATCTGAAATCTACACACAGTTAAATTTACCTGTATCATGAAACTATTTGAAAGACTGACACTCATTACTGCATTTCTTTTTCTTATTCAAATATCGTATGCACAAAATTTTACTCAGTACGTAAATCCTTTTATCGGAACAGGATGTCATGGTCATACATTTCCCGGAGCAGCAGTGCCTTTTGGTATGGTGCAACTGAGCCCCGACACCCGTATTGACGGAAGTTGGGATGGATGTAGCGGATATCATTATTCCGATAGTGTGTTGTATGGTTTTTCGCATACCCATCTGAGCGGAACGGGAGTGAGCGATTATGGTGATATTTTACTGTTACCTCTCAACAACGAGCCTGACCTGAATGCTTCGCAACCTAAAATTAAGTTCAGCCACGAGCATGAGAAAGCTTCACCGGGTTATTATTTTGTAAACCTGACTGACGACAACATTGATGTGGAACTGACGGCAACTGCCCGCACAGGTATGCATCAATACACTTTCCATAAGCAGGGCGAAGTGTTTGTTTACCTCGACCTGGATCATCGCGACCAGCGTACAGAATCTTATATACGACTCACAGACAATTCCGGAGTTTCTGTATTTCGCCAAAGCAAGGGTTGGGCTAAAGAACAAATGCTTTACGCCACCATCACTTTTTCAAAACCATATAAACGCTCTAAACTTTTAGAAGACAGAAAAGCTGTTTTTTGTTTTGATGTAAACGAAGGAGAAAAAATTCTGGTGAAGACTGCACTGTCGGCAGTTGACAGCGATGGAGCAGACCGCAATATGATGATGGAAAATCCTGACTGGAATTTTGAAAACATTAAAGCAGAAGCAC
Organism: Bacteroidota bacterium; assembly: GCA_019136655.1. GTDB lineage: Bacteria > Bacteroidota > Bacteroidia > AKYH767-A > OLB10 > OLB10. The sequence continues at coordinate 78,481 of JAGVTU010000026.1, read as the reverse complement.
AGGAGTTGTGGAATCAGGAGTTGTCGAAAATAAAAGTAAAATCATCCGATACCGACAAGCTCACAGTTTTTTACACTGCACTTTATCACTGTATGTTGCAACCCAATATTTATAATGATGTGGACGGACGTTACCGTGGCCGCGACCTGATGATACATCAAACAGATCATGACTATTATACTGTTTTTTCACTCTGGGATACGTTTCGTGCATGGCATCCGCTGATGACGATTATTGACGAAAAAAGAACAGTTGATTTTATCCGCACTTTTATTTTGCAATATGAGCAGGGAGGATTGTTGCCTGTTTGGGAGCTTTCATCCAACGAAACAGAATGTATGATTGGCTATCATGCCGTAAGCGTGATTGCCGATGCCATGATGAAAGGAATAAAAGGTTTTGATTACGAAAAAGCTTTTGAAGCATGTGTAAAAAGTGCCGAAGCTGCTGACCGCTATGGACTGGGTGCCTACATCAGCAAAGGATTTTTAGAGGCGGAAGACGAACATGAATCAGTTTCCAAAACACTGGAGTATGCTTATGACGACTGGTGCATTGCGCAAATGGCCAAACAGTTGGGAAAAGCTGAAGAGTATGAGCGTTATGCTGAACGTGCACAGTCATGGAAAAATCTGTTCGACCCTGTAACAGGTTTTATCAGACCACGCAGCAATGGAGGCTGGCAGAAACCTTTTGACCCTTACGAAGTGAATAACAATTACACGGAAGCCAATGCATGGCAGTATAATTTTTTTGTGCCGCAGGATGTGGATGGACTGATCAGCTATTACGGCAGCAAAGCAGCTTTCGAGAAAAAACTCGATCAGTTGTTTACTGCAACTTCAAAAACTACAGGAAGACAACAATCGGATATTACAGGATTGATTGGTCAGTATGCACACGGCAATGAGCCCAGCCATCACATAGCTTATCTTTACAACTACGTGGATAAACCCGGAAAGACAGAGAAGATGGTAAACCGTATCATCAACAGTTTTTATAAAAACAGCCCTGATGGTTTGATTGGTAATGAAGACTGCGGACAAATGAGTGCTTGGTATGTGATGAGTGCCATGGGACTTTATCAGGTATGTCCGGGAAGTAATGTATATGATTTAACCTCTCCACAGTTTGATACCATTGAAATTGCCACTGCAGGAAAAACATTTTCAATTATTACAAAGAATCAAACGCCAAGGACAAATTATCTCAAGCTGAAAAAAGTTAAAAACATTCCTTACCGTCAGTCATTCACATTCCGCCACGAAGGGTTTAAAGAACTTGACGGACTCATTCTCGAAGCCGACAGTGTAATGCCTGTAATCAAACACAAAGATATTTCAGACAGTATTTTTTATCACGACAATTTTATTCGTGTGCCACTGGTGGAAGCAGCGTCATTGATGTTTAAGGATTCGATGAAAGTAAAAATAAAATCACTGCAACCCGACAGAGCGATTACCTACATGTTGCAAGGTCCTTTTGAGCGTCCGGCAAAACTGAATTATGAGAAACCTTTTTATATCACTCAGTCATCTGTCATCAACACGTATGCAACAGACACTTCAGGCAGAGAGAGCAAATGGATAAGAGCAGAATTTTTTAAAATGCCACATCCAAAGTGGAAGGTTACGCTGAAAGGAAAGTTTAATCCGCAGTATAATGCAGGCGGTGCCGAAGGACTGATTGACGGATTGCATGGCAGCGAAAACTGGCGCAAAGGCAGATGGCACGGTTATCAGTCGCAAAACTTTGAATGTATTATTGACATGGCACAGAAAACTGAAATTACACATCTGTCGTCCACCTATCTTCAGGACACGCGCTCATGGATACTGATGCCATTGCGTGTTGACTATTACACTTCTGTTGACGGAAAAGAATTTACACTTGCAGGTACTGTTGAGAATACTTTACCTCAGAATGATTATACCGTTCAAATCAGAAATTTCATTCTTGAAATAGATCATGTTACGGTTCGCTACATCAAGGTTGTTGCAACAAGTGCAGGCAAACTGCCTGAGTGGCATCAGGGTTATGCCGATGGTGGCGAAGCTTTCATCTTTGTGGATGAAGTAGAAGCAGAGTGAAAAATTTTTATTTGCTGTCGAGTGCCGACTGATCTTTTTCTACAACGAGTTTATACATTCGTTCCACAACTTCGTAGGTGATGGGGCAGCTCGTCATGTTGGGAATATTTATTTCACGACCTACTAAAAAGTCAGTATGATGAATGTGAGGAAAACCACTGCAGTCTTTAGGACGTATTTCATAAATGCTGCACTTATTGTCTTTCTGCAAAAACTGGCATGGCGTTTTAGTGTTCAGCCAGTCGCCTGATTCATCTTTGTAAAGCCATTTGTCTTTAAACTGCTGAACAGTCATTTTAAGGTGTGATGCTACTCTTTTGATGTCGGCAGGTTGCCATGTAGGCGTCATGGTTTTGCAACAGTTGCCGCAGGCTAGGCAGTCAATTTTTTTAAATGCAATATCATTTAACTTTTTTGCCTTGGCATTAAGTTGTTTTACCTTGCGGCTATGCAGTCCTTTGAGAAAAGTAGTATATTTCTTTTTGTTTCTTCCCGCCTTGATGCGAAAAGCTTTCAGGTCCATTTGTTTCATTATCCTAAAGCGTGAAAAGTTTGTACGTAAGCGGGCAAATGTAGTTGTATCAATTCAGAAATAAAAAATACGGTATTATTCACTAATCCATTTTTTCACTTCGTCAAGACTTACCATGCTTACATCCAGCTTTAGTTTTTTGCGCATGCCTCCCATATCATTAAACAACTTATTTGGATTCACTTCTTTGAGTTGTACTCTGTTGGTGATGCCCAAACGTGCAAGCACATCATTCCATGGCGATGGAATATGTGTCAGTCCGCTGTCGGCTGCCGATTGTGAGTCTATGGTTTCAGGTTTCATCTGAGGGAAGAACAACACATCCTGTATGCTTGGTGAGTTGGTCATAATCATACTCAAACGGTCAATGCCTATACCAAGTCCTGCAGTAGGAGGCATTCCATATTCTATTGCACGCAGAAAATCCTCATCCAACTGCATAGCCTCTTCATCGCCACGTTTGCCTAACTCCAGTTGTTCTTCAAAACGTTTGCGCTGATCAATCGGATCATTCAGCTCAGAAAAAGCATTACAGATTTCTTTACCGTTGCAGATGGCTTCAAAACGTTCTACCAGGCCGGGCTTGCTGCGGTGTTTCTTAGCTAATGGCGACATCTCAACAGGATAATCAGTTATAAAAGTTGGCTGAATGAGATGAGGCTCGCACTTGCTTCCGAATATTTCGTCTATAATTTTTCCACGACCCATGGTAGCATCTGTTTCAACACCCATTGCTGCAGCAGCTTTTCGCATGGTGTCTTCGTCCATATCACCAATGTTCACACCGGTAAAATGTTCTATTGCTTCATACATGGTAAATCTTTTCCACGGGCGTTTAAAGTCAATTTCGTTTTCGCCTACACGCACCACAGTAGAACCATGCAATGTCAATGCTACTTTCTCAATCATTTCTTCCACAAGGTTCATCATCCATTCGTAATCTTTGTAAGCCACATACAATTCTATCTGTGTAAACTCAGGATTATGAAAACGGCTCATGCCTTCATTGCGAAAATCTTTTGAGAACTCATACACGCCATCATATCCTCCTACAATCAGCCTTTTCAGATACAGCTCATTTGCAATGCGCAGATACAGCGTCATGTCGAGTGTGTTGTGATGTGTTTTGAAAGGACGTGCAGCAGCACCTCCGTACAATGGTTGCAGTATTGGTGTTTCTACTTCGAGATATCCTTTTTCGTTCAGATAATTGCGCATGGTGTTCACCAACTGTGTGCGCTTGCGAAAAGTTTCTTTTACCTGCGGATTGATTATTAAATCAACATAACGCTGACGATAACGAAGGTCAGGATCAATAACAGCATCATACACTTCACCGTCTTTTTCTTTTACACTTGGCAATGGGCGAAGTGATTTGGTAAGGATGTGGAATGAACTTACATGGATGGAAGGCTCTCCCATCTTTGTTTTAAACACATATCCTTTTACTCCGATGATGTCGCCAATATCGGTGAGTTTTTTCCAAACCACATCATACAATGTTTTGTCATCGCCTGCACACACTTCATCACGTTTAATATAAATCTGAATCTTACCAGTGCTGTCCTGCAATACGCCAAAAGCTGCTTTTCCCATATCGCGGATGCTCATAAGCCTTCCTGCAAATGAAACTTCCTGTTTGCCCTGACCAAATTTTTCTTCAGCTTTTTCATATTCATTCTGAATGAAAGTGCTGCTGCAGTTTATTTCATATAATTCAGCAGGATAAGGGTTGATGCCCATTTGTATCAACTCATTCAGTTTTTCTCTGCGTATTATTTCTTGCTCTGACAATGCCATTGCTAATTGTATTTAAGACCTGCAAAGATAGGAATCTTGCAGCAGCGACTGTTTTGTACAGTGCTTAAAAAACGTAGTATGATGTTTACAAATTCAGTTGTATGACAAATAAAAAAGCCACCCGTTGAGAGTGGCTTTCAGTTTTATTGTTGGTTACAGAATTTATCCGATTTGTACTCTTCTGAACGCTTTAACAGTTAAACCTTTTTCAACACCGTCAAGATACTGGCGTATGGTTTTCTTGTCTTCTTTAATGAATGACTGATTGAGCAATGTGGACTCCTGATAAAATTTGTTCAGTTTGCCCATAGCAATTTTCTCAATCATATTTTCTGGTTTGCCTTCAGCACGAGCCTGCTCTTTTCCGATTTCAATTTCGCGGTCGAGAGTTTTCTGATCCACATCGTCTTTGTCAATGGCTACCGGATTCATTGCTGCAATCTGCATAGCCACATCTTTACCGGCTTCTGCAGGTGCTGTCGCTGATGACATACCTACCATTGAAACCACTTTATTTCCCGGGTGAATGTAGATAACCACTTTTGGTGCTTCAATCACTTCGTAGCTGGTGATTTCAATTTTCTCACCAATCTTACCCACCATGTCAATTACTTTGTCATTTACTGTTACACCTTCCATAGGAAGTGAAAGCAATGCATCTTTAGAAGTGGTGTTATTGGTAATTGCCAGATTCAATACATCTTCTGCAAATTTTACGAAGTCTGCATTCTTGGCCACAAAATCTGTTTCGCAACTGATGGCAACCAAATATCCTTTGGTAGCATCAGCATTTGTTTTGGCAACGATGTATCCTTCTTTCGCTTCTCTGTCGGCACGGTTAGCTGCTACTTTCTGCCCTTTCTTACGAAGTTCATCAATAGCTTTTTCAAAATCACCGTTGGCTTCCATCAGCGCCTTCTTGCAATCCATCATTCCGGCACCGGTCATCTGACGAAGTTTGTTTACATCACTTGCACTTATTGTTGCTGTACTCATTTCTTTACTTACTGAATAATTAAAATTTAATCTTCTGATTTTTTACGGGTAGTAGATCTGCGGCTGCGTGTGCCTGCTTTTTTTGCAGGAGCTTTGGTTTTTGTTTCACCACTGTCGTCAGCATCGTCAGCTACTACATATTCTTTTTCGCCTTCTGTTCTTTCTCCTGATTCATCTTCAGCAGCAGCTTCGCGCTCGCGGTCAGCTTCTTTATCCATCTTACGCTCTTCCAAACCTTCTTCAATTGCTTTCACCATTACACCCATTATAAGAGATATGGATTTGGTAGCATCGTCATTTGCCGGAATCGGAAAATCTATCGGTGACGGATCGGTATTGGTATCGCAGATGGCAATAGTAGGAATACCTAATTTTTGCGCTTCTGAAACTGCAATATGCTCTTTCAGCACGTCCACAATAAATAAGGCTGCAGGCAGACGGGTAAGGTCAGCAATACTTCCAATCAGTTTTTCCATTTTAGCTTTCTGACGGGTTACCTGAAGACGCTCTTTCTTTGAAATGTTGTTGAAGGTTTCATCTTTCATAAAACGATCGAAACCTGTCATCTTCTTCACTGACTTGCGCTGAGTGGCAAAGTTGGTAAGCATACCACCGGGCCAACGCTCAGTAATATATGGCATACCTACAGACTTGGCTGCATTGGCAACAATTTCTTTTGCCTGTTTTTTGGTAGCAACAAACAAAACACGTTTACCTGATTTGGCAATTTGCTTGATAGCAGAAGCCGCTTCATCCAGCTTGGCTGAGGTTTTATTTAAATCAATAATATGAATTCCATTGCGCTCCATAAAAATGTAAGGAGCCATTTTGGGATTCCACTTGCGTTTCAGGTGTCCGAAGTGACAACCTGCATCTAACAATTCCTGTGTATTAATGGACATGTATTTTCGCTTATAATAATTTTAACGTTTACTGAACTGGAATCTCTTACGGGCTTTCTTCTGACCGCTCTTCTTACGCTCCACCATACGTGGGTCGCGTGTCAGCAATCCTTCTTTCTTAAGAGCAGGGCGGTTTTCAGGGTTCAACTCACACAAAGCACGTGATATAGCAAGGCGGATAGCTTCAGCCTGTCCGGTGATGCCTCCTCCTGCAACATTGGCTTTCACATCAAACTGCTCATTGGCATTGATGATGGCAAAGGCCTGTGTAACTTTATTCTGTAATGGGCCGGTAGTGAAATAGGTCTTAAACTCACGGTTGTTAACGGTGATGGCACCAGTTCCCGGAGTAAGATATACACGGGCAACGGCTGTCTTACGTCTTCCTATTTTATGAATGTTACTCATCTTAAAAAATTATATGTCTAATTTTATTACACGTGGATTTTGCGCTTCGTGGCTGTGCTCACTGCCTGCAAAAACACGAAGGTTTTTTTTCAGGGCATTGCCTAATCTGTTTTTAGGCAACATTTTGTGAATGGCATTTTCAAGGATGCGCTCAGGATATTTTTCCATTAACTTGGCAGGAGAAGTAAAGCGCTGTCCGCCCGGATATCCCGTATGACGTACATATACTTTGTCTTCCATCTTATTGCCTGTAAGTTTTACTTTTTCAGCATTGATGATAATTACATTGTCACCGGTATCAACATGAGGTGTAAAGCCCGGACGATGTTTTCCTCTTAAAATTTTGGCAACTTCTGATGATAAACGTCCCAATACCAAATCGGTAGCATCTATCAGAACCCACTCTTTTTTTGCAGTCTTCGCATTCAGCGATACTGTTTTATATGATAATGTATCCACAGTATGTATTATTTACTTTTTACAATTGGGGTCGCAAAAGTAGCATTTATTTTGTAATCATCAAACGTTATTAACAAAATAGTGTCAACAGCCTTGTTTTTATTCTTTTTTTAAATGTAGAATTCATCAAAAAGCTTCAAAATATTTTGATTATCAACAAGTTTTGAATTTGTTGGAGGACGATTTGGTTTTATGGGTTTTCTCCGCTTTCAGCACTCATTCAGCATACTTTCAAACCGGATTAAAGGTGTCAGGTTGCGGAAAATAGCTTAGGTTTGCACCCTTCTGATAAAAAACTGTATGAATTTATGGATATGAAATCTTTAATAGCTGACTTTTCAAAACAAATGCGCGAAGCCGTGAACATTGGCGAAAAAGCTGTGCTGACGGCATGGCCTCATGAAATCAGAAACATTTTGGTAACAGGACTGGGAGGTTCAGGAATTGGCGGAACCATTGTTTCTCAACTTTGTGAGAAAGAACTTAAAATTCCTTTTTTGGTAAATAAAGATTACTTCATTCCTGCATTTGTTGACAAACATTCACTTGTGGTGGTGAGCTCTTATTCAGGAAATACCGAAGAAACTCTTCAGGCAATGGACATGGCACTGAAGCAGGGAGCCAAGGTTGTTTGCGTAAGTTCAGGAGGTAAAACTTCATCGCTGGCAAGTGAGCATAAGTTGGATTGTGTAACGATTCCGGGAGGAATGCCTCCGCGTTCGTGCTACGGATATTCTTCTACTCAGTTGTTTTATATTCTGCATAAACTGAATCTGATAAGCGATGCATTTAAAGCTCCTTTGCAAAAGGCCATTGCTTTACTGGATGCCGAAGAAGAAAATATTAAGCGCGATGCACGAAGTCTTGCTGAAAAACTGATTGGAAAAATCCCTGTGATTTATTCTGCTACCAATTACGAAGGTGTGGTGGTACGTTTCAGACAACAGATTCAGGAGAATGGTAAAATGCTCTGCTGGCATCATGTGTTTCCGGAGATGAACCACAATGAACTGGTAGGGTGGACTACAAAACATGACGAGGTTGCAGTGGTAATGTTCCGCAATGATGACGACTATTTCCGCACAGCAAAAAGGATGGATATATGCAAAGAAATTTTTGCGCGCTACACTCCGCATATTTTCGAAGTGCACAGCAAAGGTCAGTCGCAGATTGAAAAATCACTCTATCTCATACATTTTGGCGACTGGGTAAGCTGGTATCTGAGTGAAATAAGAAACATTGACTGCACAGAGGTAAAAGTGATTGACTATCTGAAAGGCGAACTGGCTAAGCTCTAATTTTTGCAACCACACAATTTCAGAAGCAAAGCTACATGCCTGACAATTTGTTTATAGCTCTTGAAGGAATAGATGGCAGCGGCAAAAGCACACAGGCGCGATTGCTGAATAAAAATCTGTCGGAAAAGGGATTCAAAACATATTTAACAAACGAACCTACAGACCACAGGGTGGGTAAGCTGATACGCTCTATTTTCAGTCATGAAACAGAAGCAAATCAGCATACCATTGCAGCATTGTTTGTTGCCGATCGTCTGCAGCATATTCTTGATGATAAGAATGGATTACTTCAAAAATTAAAGGAAGGATATTCTGTAATCTGCGACCGGTATTATTTTTCGTCCTATGCCTATCACAGTGTGTTTGTTGACATGGACTGGGTCATTCAAATCAACAAAATTTGTGCAGAACTGATTAAACCCGACATCACCATTTTTATTGATGCAGATACTGAAATCTGTATGCAAAGGCTCAGAGATAAACGTAACTCGCTGGAGATGTACGAAACACTTGACAATCTGAAGAAAGTAAGAGAGAATTATTTCAAAGCTTTCGACAAATTAAAATCTTCGGAGCGTATTGAAATTATCAACGGAAACGACACGGAGGAACAAATTGCAGCTGAAATTGAAGATGTAGTGAGACGCATGCTGCAGGCAAAAAAATAATTCAATAGTTTCAGTTCTATTGATTATTATTGCTGACTCATAATCACAATCAAATTTTGTTATGAAGAAAAAACATCCAAAGGCATTGCCATATCTTTTCCTTTCTGAAATGTGGGAGCGTTTCGGGTTCTACCTTATGCTCGGTATATTTTTCCTCTACATGACCGACACACAGCGTGGAGGAATGGCTCTCGACCGCAAAGAAGCTGCTGATATTTTCGGGACCTTCATTGCACTGGTTTATGTAACACCTTTTGTAGGTGGGTTGCTTGCCGATCGGGTTTTAGGATATCGTTTCTCCGTTACACTTGGTGGAATTCTGATGGGTATTGGTTATTGCGGCTTGGCTATTCCCGGCATGACGGCATTTTATGTTTCGCTGCTGCTCATCATTATAGGTAATGGTTTTTTCAAGCCAAACATCTCTACTATTCTTGGTAATGTATATAATACATCTGAGTACAAACCACTGAAAGATTCAGGCTACAATATTTTTTACATGGGAATAAATATTGGTGCATTCATCTGTAATTTTTTTGCTGCTTATCTGCGAAATAATTTCAGCTGGGGTGCTGCATTTATGGCTGCGGGTATAGGTATGTTTATTGGAGTAATTATTTTCTGGATGGGCAATAAACATTATGCTCATGCCGATGTGCGTAAACCTGTGAAAGCAGGAGATATGCCTGTTTCAAAAATCTTAGGAATAACGTTGCTGCCGGCAATCATTGCAGGATATATCGGATGGATAATTCCGGGAAACATTTTTGGAAGCGATTCTACCGATGCGTTTATTTTAGGTGCATTGCCTGTAGCTGCATATTATGTGTCGTTGCTGATTCGTTCAGATGCAGAAGACCGCAGACCTCTTGCTGCATTGCTCGCAGTGTTTGCAGTAGCCATTGTTTTTTGGGCAATATTTAAACAGAACGGAACAGCACTCACCACCTGGGCCGAGAGCTATACCGACAGAGAGATTCCTGCTGTGGTGAAACCTGTTGCAAAAACTTTGGGGATGACACAGACAGTAACATTTGCAAAAGATTCTGTACCTCTTACTGATGAACAGTTCCGAGTAGCAAGAGATGCATCCGGTGCGGTGATAAAAACATGGGACTATCCTTTGTATTTTAAAAATGTAATAAAAGAAAAACTTCCGCCTGAAGGTGAGTCAATGACGCTTATTTCAACAGAGCTGGCACAATCTATCAATCCGTTTTGGGTAGTGGTGCTTACACCTGTAATTGTAGCATTTTGGAATATGCTCAAACGCAGAAACCGCGAACCATCCACAACATGGAAAATATTTTACGGATTTTTTATTACATCTTTATCTACTCTCGTAATGGTTGCTGCAACCTATGCCTGCCACAACGGAATGGAAAAAAGTTCGATGCTTTGGCTCATTGGCAGCTACGGTGTCATAACCGTAGGTGAGTTATGCCTGAGTCCGATGGCATTGTCGCTGGTATCCAAACTCAGTCCTCCTCGACTGACAGCTCTCATGATGGGTGGATGGTTTCTTTCAACTTCCATTGGTAATAAAATGAGTGGTGTGCTTGCAAGTATGTGGGACAATTATGAGCATAAAGCCAATTTCTTTTTGGTGAACTTTGGTTTGGTAATGGCCACTACGCTTATCATACTTGCAATGATAAAATGGCTGAATAAAATTGTAAAAGAACATGGAGCCTGATGCTTCGGTCTTGTTCATTGCAGAAAATTCTTTTTTGATTTAAAACTCAGTATCAGGCTCAAATATCCGTTTGTCAGTTTTGCTGATGCTGTTCTTTCACTGCCAGCAGCCTGTCTATATCTCTGTTGACTGATAAAATTAGAACAGCTGTAGCAGTGCAAAATACCGGACTGGTAATGCAATGATGACCATTCCAACTGCCATCATTGTTCTGTATAGACATCAGTCGTCCGCTTACATTGTCGTACCATTTTTTCCAGCCATCATCTTTACTCATAATCATTCCTTCGCCTGTTTGCAGATACGATAAAAATTCTTCACCACCATTGCTGCCAAATCCATTCATCACATCATTTTGTTGTGCCTGTCGTGCAGCAGCGCGGTTTATTTCATAAGCAGCAGCATACTTATCGGCATCGGCAGCAGTCATTCCTGCAGCCTGCAGATTTTTTGCAGTCACTTCTTCAGTGGGTGCCAGTATTCCATCCTTCTTGGCTTTTGCAATTTTTTCTCTCGCAATGCGTGCTTCAGCAGAGCTGCTGCGTGCAGTTCCGGAAATGCTGTAGAGCATAACACCTGCAGCATCAGTAGTGACAGCTGACTTTGTATCTTTATTATAATTTCCTTTTAGATAGGAGCGGCTTTTTTCCAACTTCACGGTATCAACTTTCGCTCCTGCCTGCATGGCTGTTTCCAATGCATTGGCAGCAAATGACGACTGCAGCACACCTGCCCAGCCGGAGCCTTGCAGACTACCATTGGGATTGATACCCTGCTGAATTTTGGCAACACATACATCCAGATTTTTTCGAACCCTGCTTTTCATGGTGTTGTTATTGTTCAGATAATCCATCAGGTTGGTGAGATATTGCGCTGTCAGCACCACATCAATATTCTGTCCGAGTTTCACCTGCGGTTGTGTGCCTGTGAGTGTGGTAATGTTGGTGGAGTTGGATGGAGTTTGCTCCACCTGTTTTAAAAGATATTCTGTTGCAAGTGTAACGTTGGCTGAATATTTTCCTGTAAAAGGAGTGTTGCCCATGCGCAGCAATGCCATTGTGGTAATGGCTGTTGTTGCAGGATCGGATTTAACGGCATGCGGATCAAACTCCGATTGCCTGCTGTGCCATCCTGCACCCCAGCCGCCATCTTTGTTCTGTGCTTTGCTTATCCAGTCTAAACTTGATGTGAGAGATAATTCAACTTTTTCAGGAGTTTTAAGATAAAGAGCTGAGTCAATACCTTCTCCTTCAAACACAGTGCGGAATACGCATCCCTGCGCTTTTTCTTTTACCGGCTCACTTGAATGGTGTAGCGTCAACAGTGGTAGCGAAGCCATCACAGGAATAAATGCATAAAATAATTTTGTTCTGTTCATAACCCTTAAATTTTTATTGATTTATGCTTAAGATGTCATCCTGTAAATAATTTCATAAAATTTGTTCCGTCAGTTCACGTTTAACATATTTGTAAAATGATTTCGAAAAAAATAATTCCGTTTGCCATTGCAGCAGTTGTGTATGGTTTGATGTTTACATCTTACAGTTGTTCAGTAGAGAAAAAAACAAAGAGCAATGGCGATTCGCTTGTTGTTTCAATACAACGTTATCCCTGTTTTGGCCGTTGCCCATATTACGATGCTTCGCTTTATGAAAGCGGTTACATACTGATTAATCGCAAAGGATTTATGGATAATCTGGGTGTGTATTCTTCAAAAGCCACCAAAGAAGAGATGAAAGAATTAATCAAGGAAGCCGAACGTGCAGGATATCAGTCATTGCCCGACAGTTTTTATAATCCCGGTATTGCAGACTATCCGGTAACCATTACAAGGGTCAATCTGAATGGAAAAATCAAGAGAGTTTTTGATGGCGAACCTGAAGCTCCTCAGAGCCTCAAAAAATTTGAAGAAATGCTGCATAACTTTTTCACTCAGAAGGAAAGAAACTGGCAGTTGATTCGCAAAAAAGCAGAGGAAGAGGATTAAAACCGATTTTCATCCTACCTTAATTAAAAACCTGAAATGATGAGCTTTTCAGCATTTCTGCTGCTTTGAATTGCAGCCTCATTACGCTATCTTTGCACACTTTTATTTTAGTTTTAAGGAAACATAGTACGATGATAGATTTTCTAAGTAAATCCATTTCAAAAATATTCAGCAGCAAAACCGAGAGCGACTATAAAAAACTTGCTCCCATTATTGATGAGGTAAATGCTGTTACCGAAAATTTGAAATCGCTCAGCAATGATGAGTTAAGAAATAAAACCCTTGAATTCAGAAATACAATTACTGAATATCTTGCAGATACAGATGCAGAATTAAATCAGTTAAATGAGGAGGCAGAATCCAATCAGGAAATGGATGCAGCCAAAAAGGAAGATTTGTATTCGCGCATTGATGCACTGAAGAAAGAACGCAACAAAAAGATTGAAGAGGTGCTGAGTCAAATTCAGGCCGAAGCATTTGCAGTAGTTCGCGAAACAGCAAGACGTTTTACCGAAAATGCAGAACTGGAAGTTACTGCTACCGACAACGACAGGCAATTAGTGCTCAAGCGCGATGGTGTAAAGATTGAAGGCGACAGAGCCATTTTCAGCAACTCATGGACTGCAGCAGGAACAAAAATTACCTGGAACATGGTGCATTACGATGTTCAGCTTATTGGTGGTTCGGTATTACATCAGGGAAAAATTGCAGAGATGGCAACCGGTGAAGGTAAAACACTGGTAGCTACCTTACCCATTTATCTGAACGCACTGCCGGGTGCAGGTGTGCACGTGGTTACCGTTAACGATTACCTCGCAAAACGTGACGCTGAATGGAACGGTCCAATCTTTGAATTTCTTGGACTGACGGTTGATTGTATTGACAAACATCAGCCCAACACTGAAGAAAGACGTAATGCCTACAAAGCAGATATTACCTACGGTACCAACAACGAATTTGGTTTCGATTATCTGCGTGATAATATGACGCGCCATGCCAATGAAATGGTTCAGCGGCCTCATCACTACGCAATCGTTGACGAGGTGGACAGTGTGTTGATTGACGATGCACGTACTCCTTTGATTATTTCAGGACCTACACCCAAAGGTGATACACAGGAATTTTTTGCATTGAAACCAAAAGTTGAAATTCTGTTCAACGCACAGCGAAATTATGTGAACACTGTTCTTGCTGATGCCAAAAAGAAATTTGGTGAAAACAAACTTGATGATGCAGGTATGCCTTTGCTGCGTGCTTACCGTGGTTTGCCTCGAAACAGTGCACTGGTAAAATTTCTGAGTGAACAGGGTGTTAAAACATTGTTGCAGAAAACCGAAAACCATTACATGCAGGACCAACAAAAGGAAATGCACAAAGTGGATGCGGAATTGTTTTTTGTGATTGACGAAAAAAACAACACGGTTGAACTTACTGAAAAAGGTATTGAGCTGATAACTGCCAACAACGAAGACCCCAACTTTTTTGTGTTGCCTGATGTGGGAAGCGTGATTGCAGAAATTGAACGTTCAGCATTAAGCAACGAAGAGAGGCTGGAGAAGAAAGAAGTGCTGATGCGCGATTTTGCAATAAAATCTGAACGTATTCACACCATCAACCAGTTGCTCAAAGCTTATACCTTGTTTGAGCGTGATGTGGAGTATATCATTGCAGAGGGAAAAGTAAAAATTGTGGATGAGCAAACCGGTCGTGTGCTCGAAGGCAGAAGATATTCTGATGGATTACATCAGGCTATTGAAGCAAAAGAGAGTGTAAAAATTGAAGCTGCTACTCAAACGTATGCAACTATCACGCTGCAGAATTATTTCCGTATGTACCACAAACTTGCAGGTATGACCGGTACTGCCGAAACAGAAGCAGGTGAGTTTTGGGAAATCTACAAACTGGACGTTGTTGTAATTCCTACTAACAAAAAAATTATCCGTGACGACCGTCAGGATTTGGTGTATAAAACAAGACGTGAAAAATACAATGCCGTAATTGAAGAAATTGCTCAGCTTACTGCTGCCGGGCGACCAGTGCTTGTGGGTACAACATCTGTGGAAATTTCGGAGTTGCTGAGCCGAATGCTCAAGCAGCGCAACATCAAGCACAATGTGTTGAACGCAAAGTTGCATAAGAAAGAAGCCGACATCGTAGCTGAAGCAGGACAGGCCGGCACCGTAACCATTGCTACCAACATGGCCGGTCGTGGTACGGATATTAAACTCGGCCCCGGAGTAAAAGAAGCGGGAGGTCTTGCAATTGTTGGTACTGAGCGTCACGATTCGCGGAGGGTTGACCGTCAGTTGCGTGGTCGTGCAGGCCGTCAGGGAGATCCGGGTTCATCACAGTTTTTTGTTTCTCTCGAAGACGATCTGATGCGTTTGTTTGGAAGTGAAAGAATTGCACGTCTGATGGACAGAATGGGATTGAAAGAAGGTGAGGTCATTCAGCACAGCATGATAACCAAATCTATAGAACGTGCACAGAAAAAAGTGGAAGAAAACAACTTCGGTATTCGTAAACGTTTGTTAGAATACGATGACGTGATGAATGCACAGCGCGAAGTGATTTACAAAAAACGCAGACATGCATTGTTTGGCGAACGTCTGGCACTCGATATTCTGAACCTTCAGTATGATGTATGCGACAGCATTGTAAGTGCTTATGATCAGGAACGCAATTTTGAAGCTTTTCAGCTTGACCTGATTCGTTATCTGTCATTAGAATCACCGGTTGATGAGAAAACATTTATGCAGATAAAGCCTGAAGATTTAACTCAGCAGGTTTTTGAAAAACTATACATTCACTACAAGCAAAAGTCGCAGATGATTGCCGACAAGGCATATCCTGTGATTGAATCTATCTATCTCAATCAGGGTAAAACCATCAACGAAGTAGTGGTGCCGTTTGCTGATGGTCAGAAAGCAATGAATGTATTATGTTCACTTGAAAAAGCATATGAAACCAAATGCAAAGAGCTGATTACTTCATTTGAAAAAACGGTTGTGCTGAGTTTTATTGACGAAGCATGGACAGAGCATCTTCGCGAGATGGATGAACTGCGTACCAGTGTGCAGAATGCAGTATATGAACAAAAAGATCCGTTGTTGATTTATAAATTTGAGTCATTCGAATTATTTAAGCGGATGCTCGAAAGAGTAAATAAAGAAATAGTGTCGTTTCTTGAGAAAGGATTTATCCCGGTACAGAATCCTGAGAATGTTCAGGAAGCTCGTCCGCAGCAACAACGTACCGATATGAGCAAAATGCAAACAAGCCATACCGGTTCCGAAACATCTTCAGGCGAAAGACCACAGGGGCCACCACCGCCACCACGTCAGCAACCTGCGAAGGCTGAGGTGAAAGTTGGAAGAAATGATCCTTGTCCGTGCGGAAGCGGAAAGAAATTCAAAAACTGCCACGGAGCAAATTCATAAGTTGAAGTTGTATTAATAAAATTGCATCAATCTAATTCTGCAAGCCAATGTCACTCGATACCGTACAAAACCTTATCCGTGAAGTTGAAGATTTTAAGATAGATACTTCTTCTGATCTTGAAAATTTCAGACTGAAATTTTTATCCAAGAAAGGATTGATAGGCGAGGTGTTTTCGCTGATGAAAACTATTGCACCACAGGATCGCAAACAGTTTGGTCAGCAGGTGAATTTGCTTAAACAAAATGCAGAAGAAAAATTCGAGTCGTTCAAACTGCAGTTCGAAGAAAAAACAGAACAGCAGCAGTTAATTGACATCACCCTGCCCGGTGAACCTCTGGAGTCAGGTGCCATGCATCCGTTGTCCATTATCCGCAACCGTATCATAGAAATTTTCGGTGCCATCGGTTTTACTGTTTCAGATGGTCCTGAGATTGAAGATGACTGGCATAACTTTTCAGCACTGAATTTTACTGAAGATCATCCTGCACGTGATATGCAGGATACTTTTTTTGTTCAGAAAAATCCTGACCTTGCATTGAGAACACATACTTCTTCTGTGCAGGTACGAATAATGGAAAACAACAAGCCTCCTATTCGCACCATTTCTCCCGGAAGAGTTTATCGTAATGAAGCCATCTCTGCACGTGCCCATTGCTTTTTTCATCAGGTGGAAGGATTGTATATTGACAAAGATGTTTCGTTCGCAGATCTGAAACAAACACTGTTGTATTTTGCAAAAGAAATGTTTGGAACAGACACTAAAATACGTCTGCGTCCTTCGTATTTTCCTTTTACCGAACCTTCAGCAGAAATGGATATCAGTTGCACTTTCTGCAAAGGAGAAGGTTGCAATATTTGCAAATACACAGGGTGGGTAGAGATTTTAGGTTGCGGTATGGTAGATCCTGCTGTGCTTGAAAATTGTAAAATAGATCATCAGGAGTACAGTGGTTTTGCATTTGGTATGGGTATTGAACGCATCACCATGCTGGTTTACGACATCAACGACCTGCGGATTTTTTCAGAGAATGATGTTCGATTCCTAAAACAATTTAAAGGAATCGGATAATAATTTTTGAAGAGTTTAATAAAGATTACCTCAGCAGATTAAAGGTTCCTTTTTTACTTACTGTTTTTCCGTCAAACCATGTTTCTGCTTTCACAGTGTAAACGTATGTTTCAACATTTTGAAGTTGTCCTTTGTAGTAGCCATTCCATCCTTTGTTGAAATCATTCGATTCAAACAACAACTGCCCCCAACGGTTGTAAATTTTAAACTCTATCAGTCGTTTCAAACCTAAACCTTCTGCATAAATAACATCGTTTGAGCCATCACCGTTTGGTGTAAATGCTGTAGGTACATCTATGGTTACACGCGGATCAATTTCAATGTTAAAGTAGGAAACACCGGAATAGCATCCCGCTCTGTCGGTATAGGTTGCAGTGTAAAGTGTGTTGGTCAGTGGCATTGCCCAAGGATCAGGACAAAAGATACAACTCAGTCCGTTTACAGGATTCCAGGTTATGATAAAATTGGTGTCAATACCCGTTTCTAAATGAATGGAATCGCCAATAAAAATATTTTGACTCACATTGACAGATGTCTGAGGTGTATAAATGATAACTGGAACCGTTAAGGTTACAGAACATCCGTTGGCATCTGTAACCACCACAGTATAAATAGTACTCTGAGATGGAGTAGCAACCGGATTGGCAATAGTTGTACTTGAAAGTCCTGTTGAAGGTGTCCACTGATAAGTTGTGCCACCGCTTGCTGTCAGTTGAACAGGTTTGCCAACGCAGGTATCGCCTCCGGTAGCCTGAGCATTGGGAAGTGTGTTGATGGTAAATTTTTTCCGAAGCGTATCCTTGCATCCCCAGGTGCTGTTGTCAATAGCAAGAGTCACTGTGTAAACGCCCGGTACGTTAATCTGATAGGGTGGAGGAGTAATTCCATTATAACTCTGCCCGTTTCCAAGAGTCCAGTTGTTGTTTGTTGCATTCTGCGAATTGTTTACAAGCGTTATCGGTTCTCCGGCACACAATGCAGTATCACCGTTGTTGATATTAAAATCAGCAATCACCTGTCTGATGAAAACAGGATTTGTTTTTGTGTAAGTACAAGCTGAATCAGGTGACCACATCACCAGTCCCACCTGTGTTTGTCCGCTTGCAGGATTGATGTTGAAGGTATGTGTGATGGGCGAAACTCCGGGTGAGGTAGTACCATCACCAAAATCCCACGAATAAGCTCCAAGATCGGAAGTGTCTTTAATACTGAACGTAATGGATTGTCCTTTGCAAATAGTTGAAGGAACAATATTGAAATTACCTACAGGTCCTACCACATGTATGGTATTGTAAGCAGTATCCCTGCATCCGAACGAGCTGCTCACAATAAGTTGAATGTTGTACAATCCCGGAGTCTGATAAATGGTTCCTGCAACCGGTGTAACAAAAATATTTGAACTGTTACCCAGATTCCATTCTCTGCTGCCGAATACACTAACTGTGCTGGTATCATAAAAATTAACCAACAACGGATAACAAAAATTTTGTGCACTGTCAGCACTGCTCACAAATCCTGCTTTGGGATAATCCTGCACGTTGATAAAGTTCGTCATGGTTCGGTGACCTGAACAACCAAGGGAATCTGTAATATTGAGCGTGACAGTATAAGAACCGGGCGAATTGTAAGTGTGCGAAGGCAAGGTAAGATTGGATGTACCTCCATCACCAAAATTCCATTGATAACTTGGGTGTGCCTGATAAGAAGGATAGAAGTTAACTGTTTCGCCAACACAAATATTATTTTTTGTTGCCACGAAATTTGTATCAGGAATGGATGTAGAAATCACTATCTGATAAATACTCGTGCAACCAAGAGTATCTCTTACTGTAAGTGTGACCCACCACTTTCCTGAATCGTTTGGGACAGTGTATGTGTGGGAAGGGTTCTGAAGATTTGAAGTTGTTCCGTCTCCAAAGTTCCAGGTGTATGAAGCTATCAAAGTGTCGGCATAACTACTGTCAGTAAAATTAATGGTTAGCGGCATACAACCGGAAGTCTTATTCGCTTTGAAATAGGAATTAACACCATACACGTTTACTTGTTTCTTTATCGAGTCCACACAGCCATTGATATCTGTTACGACCAGCTTAACAGGAAATGATCCCGGACTCAAAAAAGTATGTGTTGTTGTAGGCATACCTGAATTGTGCGGAGGTGTTCCATCATTCCAGTACCAAAGATATCCTTCGTTGCAGGAGCCATATGCATCAACAGATGATTGTGCATTAACATTGATGGTGTGGTTCTGACAAATAATGGAATCTCTCGTAAAATTAGCCTGTATATCTCTCACATGAACCTTTGCAGAGTCAAGAGCAGGAAGACAACCTGAAACGGGATTGAATGCAGTAAGTATTACCGTATAATCACCTGTTGCAGTGTAAACGTGTGTTGGGTTGCTGTTTCCTGAGTTTACGAGAAAAGTTCCATCACCAAAATCCCAGTTCCACGTAGTTGCATCCTGAATGTTGGCAGGGAATTGATAAATCATTGGAGTATTACAGTTTCCTGCAACATAAAACTTCGCCATAGGTCCGTTTACGGTTACTGTTTGAGAAGCAGTATCAATACAGCCATTATATGATGTAGTGAGAGTGATGGTTTGTTGTCCGGTTTGTGTATTAAAATTCCATATTGGATTTGGTTCGGTGTAGCAATGCGAAAGTATTCCTCCGTCACCGGTATAGTGATAAAACTGAACAGAATCAGAAGGTGGAGTAAGATTGGTAAGTTGTACAGGTGTGTTGGCACAAATATTTGTCGGTACTACCGAAAAAGCAGTAGCTGCAGGTGATCCAACATATATTGGAATGAGAAAAGAAGTGTCTTTACATCCAGCTGCATTCGTCACCATAATTTGTGCGTAATAAATTCCGGGTTGTGTATAGGTGTGTGTGGCTGTAGTGGCAGTACCCGATGTTTGTGTGCCATCACCAAATAGATAAGTATAGTTAACTATTGGCTCCCGTGAGCGGCTCGAATCTGAAAATGTTACTGTGAGTGGTGCGCATCCAAATGATTTGTCAGGCATCATACGTGCAGTAACTTTAAATACAGTATCAGTATTTAGTTTGATAATGGTATCTCTGCATCCATGTTCACTGATGGCAACAAGCATGGTGCTATAGAGATAATAATCATAAATGGTGTATTGATTGGTATCTGGAAGTGAATAGGTGTGAACAGGATTTACCTGAGAAGAAATGGTACTGTCGCCAAACGTCCAGAGATAAGATGCAGCATTAGTTGATGTGTTGGTATATTGTGCAGTGTAAGGCCAGTTACAGCTATAACCCGGCCCTGAAGTGAAATTGGCAAATGGCTGTTCAACGTGAATGGTAATGGTGGTGTCATCGGTACAAGAACCATTCTGTATTTGCAGTGTAACCTGATAGGTGCCCGGTGCATAGGTGTGAATGGAATCGGTTCCTGTAGTGCCATCACCATAAGTATAATGAGGATTGGTGCCTATGGACTGATTGATGAACAACACCTTCGAACAAACGGTGTCATTAACAGCACCGAATGCAAAAAACGAAGCCTTCGGAGCACTTACAATCACCAGTGTTTTTGCAGTATCAGTACAGTTGTTATTGTCTTTTACAATCAGCTGAACAGGATTTACACCGGTTGTGTTGTATGTAATTGGTGATGGTGTTACACTGGTAGAAGTATTTCCGCCACCGAAATCCCAAAGATAAGTAAGGCCGCTTCCTGTTGTGGAATTAGATACCGATGCAATTGCCGTGAACGAAACTGTGAAAGGTGTGTTACAGGCAACAGGAGGATCGGGATTTGTGGTAATAACTGCAAGAGGCTGAACACTGGTGTTGATGTAATTGGGTCGTGTTACTGACGAATCACAACCATGTGCATCTGTTACCTTCAGTGTAACATTGAAACTTCCTGCAATTGAATAAATATTCGAAGGAGTAGAATTATTTCCAATATCGGTTGCTCCGTCACCAAAGGCCCATTCTCTTTTGATGATGGCAGATCCTCCACCTCCAACCGATGAATCTTTGAATGCAACAGTCAGAGGCACACACCCGGAGAGAGGAGAAGTAGTAGCCGTAAATGAGATGAATGGCTTTCCGTAAACATTTATATTAATAGAATCAATAAACGGATTTCCTCCCAATATACCTGTACATACCACATTAAAACTACCTGCAGAAAAAAAAGTGTGAACAGGATTTGGCAGATTAGAACTCGACATATCTCCAAAATCCCAGTTGATTTGACTGAGGCCTGCAGGAGAGGTAAAACTTACATTGACAAGAGGGGCACAGCCACTGGTCGTGCTTGCGGTAATCTGTGCAGACACACCTAATCCCATCAAGCTAAATATAATAGCAGGCAGGAGTGTCTTTGTCAACCGAGAAAATATTTTCATTAATCTGCTAAATCTGGTTTTAAATTCGGGATGTAAAAATAGAATTAAAAAAAATGATATGTTTGTAGTGTAATAGTTACACCGATGAATTTTCAGTCTTTCAAAAGTACTCTCTTTACATGAAATCACCAACTGTTACTCGTTTTTTTGTTTTCATCATTTCAGCAATGCTGTTATTTTCAAATGCATTTGCTCAAATGAATTGTGGCACAGTGGCCCCAAGATTGTTCATTAACGCTGATATGCAGGCACTACAAGACAGTGGTGCAAATCAGAGAGGTTTGTTTTTCCCGGTAGATTGCCTTGGGAAAAAATTATCCATCACTGTTTATATTTTTCGCGATAGTTTGGGAAATGATGGTATTTCACAGGCGTCCATACAGTCGGCTGTTCAAGTAATGAATGCAGATTTTGCTCCCATGTGCCTTTCTTTTGAAATCTGTCGTTTCGTTTACGTGGACAATTATAATTACAACAATTATAATTATTTTAAACACGAAGATGAGGTGTATAATCTCTATTACACACCAAATACCATCAATATGTATTTTTCAGGCAAGGTATTAGGACCTACAGGAATATTGGTATGCGGATATGCATATTTTCCCGGAGGGAGAGATATGATTTTTATTACGAAAGGATGTGCTGGTGATGGAAAAACTTTGTCGCATGAGATGGGACACTTTTTTGGGCTTTATCATACTTTCGAAACAGGAACAGGAGTTGAACTGATTAACGGCAGCAATTGTCTTACTGCTGGCGATCTTATTTGCGATACCCCTGCTGACCCGGGAGGGTCAAGTGGCATAGATTGTCAGCTGAATCCATATTTAGCAGATATAAACGGTAATTGGTATGTACCGCAAATCGGCAATATTATGTCATACTACTCTCCTGCATGCAAGTGTGGTTTTACTACACAGCAGTTCAACAGAATGATCCAACAATTTAAAACAAACAGAAATTACCTCTGGTAATAATTATTAATAACACAAATTAAATTCTAAGTAAAGATGAATAAGATCATCCGTTCAGGCTTGATAGCCTTATTGTTTATCAGCACGCAGGGATTTGCTCAGAGCAAAACGAAAACGCTGCCTGCTCCTGTAAAAGTAGCTTCGGTAGAAGGTATTACCGAATATAAATTGGCAAATGGACTTCGTGTGTTACTTTTTCCTGACCCATCCAAATCAACCATCACAGTCAACATCACTTATCTTGTTGGCTCCCGTATGGAAGGCTATGGCGAAACAGGAATGGCACATTTGTTAGAGCATATGGTGTTCAAAGGCTCCACCAATCATAAAAACATACCTCAGGAACTTACCGCACATGGAGCGCGTCCTAATGGCACTACATGGTACGACCGTACCAATTATTTTGAATCATTCAATGCTACAGATGAGAATCTGCGCTGGGCACTGAGCCTGGAAAGCGACCGTATGGTAAATTCATTCATTGCCAAAAAAGATTTGGAATCAGAATTTTCTGTTGTGCGCAATGAGTTTGAACGCGGAGAAAATGATCCGGGCAGTGTATTGATGGAACGTGTTGTTTCAACAGCTTACCTGTGGCATAATTATGGAAAATCTACCATCGGTTCAAAAGAAGATATAGAAAGAGTTCCGATTGAAAACCTGCAGGCATTTTATAAGAAATATTATCAGCCCGATAATGCAGTGCTCACCATAGCAGGAAAGATTGATGAACCTAAAACCCTTCAGATGGTGAATGAATATTTTGGTGTGATACCAAAACCAGAACGTAAATTGCAGGAAACATTTACTGTTGAACCTACACAGGATGGTGAACGCAGTGTGGTATTACGAAGAGTGGGCGATGTGCAGATGGCAGCCTGTGGTTATCATATTCCATCAGGCTCCAGTGCAGATTATGCTCCCATAGAAGTGTTGGTTGAAGCTTTGACAAACGAACCTGCCGGAAGGCTTTATAAAGCACTTATCGAAACAAAAAAAGCGAGCAGCACTTATGGTTATGCTTTTCAGTTGAAAGACCCCGGTTATGCCTATTTCGCTGCTGAAGTTTTAAAAGATAAGTCAGTAGATACAGTGTTGAATACAATGACCAGTTTGTTTGATAATTTAACTAAGAATCCTTTTACAAAGGAAGAAGTGGACCGTGCAAAAAACACACTGCTGAAACAACTGATGCTTCAGTTTAATAACAGCGACAGAGTAGGATTGGCACTGAGTGAGTATATTGCATTAGGCGATTGGAGATTGTATTTTATTTATAGAGATGCATTGGAGAAAGTTACACCGGCAGATGTAAACCGTGTGGCAGCAGTGTATTTTAAACCCAGTAACCGCACCACAGGATTATTTATTCCGGAAGCAAAACCTGATCGTGCTGTAATTCCTGCATCACCTGATGTGAATGCTTTGGTGAAAGATTATAAAGGAAACAAAGCGCTTACCGAAGCAGAAGCATTCGACCCTTCTCCATCTAATATTGAATCGCGTATTAAGAAAGCAACCGTTTCAGGAGGTGCAAAATATACATTGCTGAAAAAATCAACACGTGGAGGTAATGTATCAGTAAGAATGACTATGCACATTGGAAATCCTGCTGTTTTACAAAACAAAGGTCTTGCATCTTCCTTCACCGCAGATATGCTGAAACGCGGAACAAAGAATAAATCTTTCCAGCAGATTAACGATGAAATTGACAGACTAAAATCCAATGTATCCATTTATGGAAGCGGACAGGAAGTAAATGTCAATATCACCACAACCAAAGAAAACCTGAACGGAATACTTAATCTGGTGAATGAGATGATTAAGCAACCTGCATTTTCTCAGCAGGAGTTTGATAAATTGAAAGAAGAACAGCTTGCTTCCATTGATCAGCAACGCAGCGAGCCTCAGGCAATAGCATCTAACTTGTTTGAAAAAACACTGAATCCATATCCTAAGGAAGACTTCAGATATGTAATGAGTTTTGATGAGGAAAAAGATGCACTGAATAAACTTACAATTGATGAGGTGAAGAATTTCTATAACAGATTTTATTCAACCAACAATGCTACTGTTGCTATTGTAGGTGATTTTGATGAGCCATCACTGATTATCACACTGAATAACCTGCTCGACAAATGGGGCGCCCCCGTATTGTTTGATCGTGCCAAGGAATTGTATTTTGATGTAACTCCGGTAAATGAAAAAATCAGCACACCCGACAAAGCTAATGCAATGATGCTTGCAGGTATGAATCTTGAGCTGCGCGATGATGATGCTGATTATCCTGCTATGGTAATTGGAAATTATATGTTGGGCGGAGGATTTTTGAATTCACGATTGGCAACACGTATTCGTCAGAAAGAAGGAATCAGCTATGGTGTGGGATCGCAATTGCAGGCAAGTTCTCAGGATAAATCAGGAGGATTTTTTACCTATGCGATTTACAATCCTGACAATTCTGAAAGACTCATTGAAGCTTACAAAGATGAGATTAGTAAAATGGTTAAAGAGGGTTTTACCAAGGAAGAATTAGCCGATGCCGTAAAAGGATTTGTTCAATCACGTTCCGTAAGCCGCTCGCAGGACAGAGAACTATGCGCCCGACTTAACAATTATATTTTCCTCGACCGCACGATGAAATGGGATGAAGATTTTGAAAAGAAAATTCAGGCACTTACAGTTGAACAGGTAAATGCTGCCATGCGCAAATGGATTAATCCTGAAAAAATATCGTACATTCAGGCAGGAGATTTCAATCGCAAGAAATAATAAATCTGCTATAAGTAAATTATTGAAAAGCCGCCTCAGTTCAGAGGCGGCTTTTTTGTTTTAGTAAAGCGAAAGTCTTCTTTTATTATTATAAAAGAATTACTTTTACAGCAAACCGCCAAACCAATGCGTCCCTATTCGCAAGTGCCCATTCTGCGGCTGCTATTGCCACTCTGCCTGGGTATAGTATGCGGAATATTTTCCGGTATTTCCATTTACCCGGTATTGGCTGTTCTCATATCTTCTTTTCTCATAATGCTTGCATACATCATTATCAGAAAACTGAAAATATCTTTTGCATATAAACATTATTTCGGTGTAGCAGTGTTTATGTTTTTTATAGCCACCGGGTTTATGCTGATAAAGCTGAATACAACCTGGATAGAAAAGTATCACTATACTCGAATTGCAAATGCTGATGCTTATTTAATTCGTTTGTCGGAACCATGGCATCAAAAAGCTAAGTCTGTAAAAGCGGAGTGCAATGTAGTTGCTGTGCGTGTGAATGGTGAATGGAAGTACACGCGCGGTAAAACACTAGTATATTTTGAGAACAATGTTTCTGCACATAAATTGCAATACGGTTCGCTAATAGTTACCCGTGTGCATCCTCAGGAAATACCTCCACCACTTAACCCCGGTTCGTTCAACTATAAACGGTTTTTAAGTTTTCATCAGATATATAATCAGTTTTATCTCCCTGCTGATTCATGGTCGTTGTCAGGAATGGGTTATCGTTCCGGATTATGGCAACAGGCTTATGCCTATCGAGATTTGTTTTTGAGCGAAATAAAGAATCAGATAATGATTCCCCGTGAAGTGGCTGTATGTTCTGCATTGCTGGTAGGTTATGTTGACCAGCTTGATGCCGATCTTGTATCAGCGTATGCCAGTTCGGGAGCATTACATGTCCTGAGTGTTTCCGGATTACATGTAGGATTAATTTTTGTTCTCCTGCAGAAATTATTCTTTTTCATGGATAAAAATAAACTGGCTTACATGCTGAAACAGCTTTTTATCATCTTGCTTATTTGGTTTTACGCTTTTATCACAGGTTTGTCAGCGCCCATCCTTCGTTCAGCTATGATGATTTCGATTATTCTCATTGCAAAGTATCTCAGTCGCGACAGTTATATGCTGAATACTACACTTGCTTCTGCTTTTATTATTCTTTGCATAAATCCTTTTGCACTTACTGAAGTAGGATTTCAACTTTCATATCTTGCCGTTATTGGCATTGTTTATCTGCATCAGCGTTTTGTTACACTTTTTTACACATCAAATCATTTCCTGAATGCTGCCTGGCAGCTTACTTCTGTTTCCATTTGTGCACAGTTAGTAACGTTTCCACTCGGACTGTTATATTTTAATCAGTTTCCCAATTTGTTTCTTATTTCCAATCTCGCAATTATTCCCATTTCAACTGTAGTTATCTGGGTGGCTGTAGCTGCACTGATGCTTTCTTTTGTTTCTTATCTGAGTGTTATTGTATTCTGGCTGTGGAAGATTGTGTTTGCACTTACCTGGCTCATGAACGAAATGCTTGTAACAGCTGAACAATTCAGGTATGCTGTGATAAAAGGAATTTACCTCACAATAGGTCAGACATGGTTAATCTATATTATCATAGCTATGGCAGTTTGGTTTCTGCTTTATAAAAGCAGAAGAGCTGTTTACCTGTTTTACATTTCATCGTTCTTGCTGCTGTTATCATTTATATATGATCAGGTTCTTATTATAAATCAGAAGAAACTGATAGTATATGCAATAAAAGGTCAGTCTGCTATTGAGATAATGAATGGAAACAGAAAAGTGTTTATATCGTCTGACGAAGTATTCAATGATAAAAGTCTGATCAGATTCAACATTGAACGTTACTGGTACGAAACCGGGATGAAGCAATTAGTGCATCTTCCGATGATATGGAATAATACTCGCACAGCAGATAAGAAGGACAGAGTTATAAATCGATTTGTAGCGACACATGAAAATTTCCTTTGCTATGCAGGTAAGTTGATTTACATCCCAACAGGTTTTGTTCCCTATTCAGCAAAAGATAACAGAATAAAGGTTCATACCGTCATTGTTACAGATCAGTGCAAAAACAAGTTAAGCACGTTGCTTCAGAGGGTAGAAACTAAAAACCTGATTATTGATGCAAGCAGCAAAATAAAAATTAAAGATGTGACATTTCCATCCGGGACGAATGTATATGACTTAAGAAAACAAGGTGCTGCAATGATAGAAATGTAGCAGATGTAATATTTTTAATGGAGGTCTTCTCCGCTATAATCATCTTTTGCTTTTCGTTTTTTTCGTTTGCTGAGTTTATCCATAGCATAGCTGCTGTGTTTGATGCCTATATAAATATCGCAACCGTTAAACTTAGAAAGTCCAAGCAGTGAAGTAAGATAGTCGGAACCAACTACAACTTGTCCTAAACGAAGACAGGCGCCCAGACGCATCTGATTATATTCATACAACGACACAGGTATTGAGAATTCATAACGCCACATTTCTATTCGGGGAGTCAGGCTTATTTGTGCCGGCCTTCTCACACCTGTTGTTTTTGAAGTCAATGGTTGAATCAGTGATGCATTAATATATAAGTAGGAGGTAAGGCTGTAATCAAACTGAAGACTTAAAGCTGCCGGCAATTGTGCACGGTAGCGGGTCACAGTATAACCTGAAGTAGAGTCATCAAATATTTTAGAACGGATTAATTCCCCAAGGTAGCTGACATTTTTAATTTGAGTGGTGTCAATACCATCCCAATTGAAGGAATTGTTGTTGATCTCAATATTACGGGTTTGTTTGGTAAACAAAATACTTCCTGCATCTACGAGTGAGATTCCAAGTTTGTACTGATATTTTTTAAGCTTCAGCCTGCTGGCATAAACATTATATGCTTCAGGATTTAAATTGTGAATATACTGTACTCCCCAGTTGGTGCTGAATCCTCTTCCTCTGATTTTAAGATAGTCGGCTGACCCATCTTCAGGCATGGCATAACCATACTGAGCCTGCAAATCGGCTACCTGCAGATAAGTTTCATCATCGAACTTGTAATGCATGTGGTCAATGTTGGCATACATACCGTCCATTCCAAGAAGATAGTTGACAGTAACTCCGGCAGCAAGTCTGTTTTTGTCACTTATTTTAAACTGTTGCGCTACACTCCCTCCAATTTCACCATATACCAAGGCAGCCAATTGATTGTTGGATGCTTCTAACTCCTGACGTTGCAAGGGCAAATACTGACTTGATTCATAAAAGAATTTTGCCATCTGAAAATCTACATTGCGTACACTGGCATCAGCTCTCAGTGCAGAGTGCACCCCAAATGCAGTTTGACCAATACGGGTAAAGAAGGAGGGACCTTTAACCAAACCGTGCAAATAAGCATTCTTATCGGAGGTGGTATAATTATCCTGCCAGTTGTATTGTCCGTAATTGCCTTTGAAAAACTTCCCTATTGACATTTCTCCCTTTGGAATATAGAGGTAATCGTTTTGGAAAGTGACGTTTCCTGACAAAAAATTAAGCTCATATTTTATAGGAGAGAAAGCCATTGATGATGGGTTCAGGTCAATGGCAAAGTTGCCTCCATAGTTGCTGTTGGCAATGCCCCACATTTCCTGAGAATAAGCCGTTGCTGACAGCAGAATCCCCAAGATGATTAACCGTAATGCTGATATCATTCTGGTAATTATTTAGAGTAATTAAACGGAGAGTGGAGTTAATGAGTTAATGGTTTTTAGTTCTATTCTTACAGTTAAAGAAGTTGGTTTTATAGTGTAAGAAATTGAAATAAAACTGTTGTTTTTCTCTCCTGAAATAAGACGGAATTAAAAAATCAATTGAGGTTATTAACAATTGGTTTAAGAAGGTAAAGCATAATCTCACAGAGGAGAATGTGAGGGGAAGATGTTTGGTTTGTCTCTTAAAAATCAAAATTTCAGAGGAGAATTTTAATTTTCTCATTCTTATGCAACAAATAAAAGTAGTGTAAGGTACAGAGTAAGATTAACCTCATTCCCCTCTGAAAACCCTTGTTAATAAATTCATGACTCGGGATGATGAATAGCAGTTTTTATGTATTTGATTTGTTCACTGAATTTATAAAAAATCAAATTTCAAAATGGCAACTAAAAAAGCTAAAAAGGCTCCCGCAAAAAAGAAGGCAGCCCCAAAAAAGAAAGCAGCTCCTAAAAAGAAGGCAGCTCCTAAAAAGAAAGCAGCACCAAAGAAAAAAGTTAAGCGTACTCCAAATGCTGCATTTATGAAAGCTATGACAATTGGTGAAGCTCTTCACCCGATTGTTGGCAGCAAACCACTTCCACGCACTGAAGTTGTAAAAAAACTTTGGGAATACATTAAGAAAAACAAATTACAGGATCCAAAAGAGAAACGTAACATCAATGCTGATGATAACTTGAAAAAAGTGTTCAACGGCAAGAAAACCGTTTCTATGTTTGAGATGACTAAACTCGTTAGCAAACACCTTTCTTAAGATTTCTGTAAGAAAAAATACGGGGAAAATTCGTGAGAATTTTCCCCGTTATTTTTTTGTGCTTTTTGTAATTGCCATGAAAATAATACTACCCCATTTAAAACAAAATCTAAAACAGCACGGGCATTTCAATGTAGTTTTGAATTGCCGGTAGAAGTAAAACTTTACCTTTTATTATAGTTTTATCATCGGGTGTTATTACATTCCTTTCAATGGGGTTCTCCTGTTATGAATTTGGCATTCAAACTTTATTTGAGATGCTATGTTTATTCCTTTACCGTATTTTTATAACTTCAATTCCATTCAATGCCGGGCATTCGTTTCACAAAATTTATATCACCTCCTGATGAGAATCCGTTTGATCGCTTGCTACGGTTATTTTTGGAATTACTCACCTATACTTCTGGAGATGTGGCTGAAGCATTATCGTGGCTCACAGAGTTAGATAAGCAGTACCAGCTTACAGATAAAAATTACGGCCTGGGTGACTTTATCCGTGACCTGCAAGAGAATGGTTATATCAAAGAGAATAATGAAAGCGGAGCACTGATGATGACTTCGCGCTCGGAACAAAGCATCAGAAAACAATCATTGGATGAAGTGTTTGGAAAACTAAAAAAGGCAGGGAAAGGGAATCATAAAACATTTTATACCGGACAAGGGGATGAATGGAGTACTGATTTACGTCCGTTTCAGTTTGGCGATACTGCAGATATCATCAACATGACACAGTCGTTGCAAAACGCACAAATACATCATGGTGTAGATGATTTTCAGATAACAGAAGACGATCTGGAAATTCAGGAGAGAGAATTTAAGACTCAGAATTCTACTGTGCTGATGATTGATATTTCTCACTCCATGATTTTGTATGGTGAAGACCGAATAACTCCTGCCAAGAAAGTTGCCATGGCGCTGGCAGAGTTAATTCGCACACGCTATCCCAAAGACACACTCGATATCATAACTTTTGGTGATGATGCTTTTCCAATTACTGTAAAAGACTTGCCCTACCTGCAGATTGGCCCTTATCATACCAATACTTCTGCAGGTCTGCAATTGGCAATGGACTTATTGCGAAGACGTAAAACTGCCAACAAACAAATTTTTATGATAACTGACGGCAAGCCAACATGCCTCAAAGAAGGTGCTGAATATTATAAAAACAGTTTTGGCCTCGACAGAAAAATAATGAATCACGTTTTCAGTCTGGCTGCACATTGCAGACGTCTGCATATTCCCATTACTACTTTTATGATTGCTACCGACCCATATCTTCAGCAGTTTGTAAGAGAGTTTACAGAGATAAATAAAGGACGCGCATTCTACAGTTCGCTGAATGGGTTAGGAGAATTTGTATTTGAAGATTACGTAAGAAACAGAAAAAAATCAGTGCGATAAAACGTTTGACAAAATCATTTATGAAAATTAAAAATATTACCACACTTGGAGAATTAAAACGGAGTGGATACAAACCAAAGAATATTAAGGATGAACTAAGAGATAATCTCATTCAAATACTGCAGCGTAAGGAACCTGTTTTTACCGAAATAAAGGGTTATGACGATACTGTAATTCCTCAGTTGCAGACAGCAATTCTGGCACGGCACAATATTTTACTGCTCGGTTTACGTGGTCAGGCCAAAACACGCATAGCAAGGTTGATGACAGATTTACTTGATGAGTATGTTCCTTTTGTTACAGGTACCGATTTGAACGATGATCCCATGAACCCGATTTCGAGAATGGCTAAAAGTATGATTGAAGATATGGGTGACAAAACTCCTGTATCATGGTTGCATCGCTCTGAACGGTACACCGAAAAACTTGCAACACCTGATGTTTCAGTGGCAGATTTAATAGGTGATGTTGATCCCATAAAAGCAGCTTCCATGAAGCTCACCTATGCCGATGAAAGAGTGATACATTACGGATTGCTGCCACGCAGCAACAGAAACATTTTTGTGATAAATGAGTTGCCCGATTTGCAACCTCGTATTCAGGTGGCTTTGTTTAATATTTTGCAGGAGGGAGATATTCAGATCAGAGGTTTTAAATTGAGATTGCCACTCGACATTCAGTTTGTGTTTACTGCCAATCCTGAAGATTACACCAACAGGGGTTCCATCGTAACACCTCTGAAAGACAGAATCGGAAGTCAGATACTGACGCATTACCCAAAGTCTATTGAAGTATCAGGAGCTATAACTTCGCAGGAGGCACGTATTTCTGATGAACAGAAGAAAAAGATAAATGTAGATTCATTGCTCACCGTATTGATAGAACAAATAGCCATGGAAGCCCGAAAGAGCGACCTCATTGATCAAAAAAGCGGAGTGAGTGCACGCCTTACCATTTCAGCACTGGAAAGTTTATACAGTGCCTGCGAAAGAAGAATGTTGCTCAATAATGAGTCAACCACTCAGGCAAGGATCAGTGATTTATACAGCATTATTCCTGCTATCACCGGAAAGGTTGAATTGGTATATGAAGGCGAACTGGAAGGAATACAAAATGTAGCATACACATTGATTGGTAAAGCTGTCAGGAAGATATTTTTAGAGTATTTTCCCGATCCTGAAAAAATTAAAAAGTCAAAAAAGGAAAATGTGTTTGCAACAGTTACAGGCTGGTTTGATGAGGGAAATGAACTGGATGTATGGTTTCAGTCTGCCAATGGTGAATATGAAAAAAATCTTCGCAGTGTAAACGGTCTGGAGTCAACTGTAAAGTCTTTTAGTAATAAGCTCCATGGTGATAATCTTCTTCTGTGGATGGAATTTTTGCTACATGGCCTTTCAGAATTTTCGCAAATAAGCAAACTGCAGCTTGCAAGTGGTTTGCAGTTCAAAGATCTGATGGGGTCAATGATGAACTTCCGTCA
This sequence comes from Bacteroidota bacterium, assembly GCA_019136655.1. Taxonomy (GTDB): domain Bacteria; phylum Bacteroidota; class Bacteroidia; order AKYH767-A; family OLB10; genus OLB10. The sequence goes on along the minus strand of JAGVTU010000026.1, from coordinate 45,590 downwards.
CGAAAAAGATTCTGAAGAATAATTATTTCATCCGCGCAATGAAATAATCATTCAACGGATCAAGAAAATAAGTAATCCATCCCTCATGATGTTTGGAAGCTTCTTCAGCACTTGGAAATTGAGTGTGTGTAATTTCAACTTGTGTTCCGGCTGCAGCTTTTGAAAATCGGATATCTACTATGCTCGGTTTTGTTTTCTTGTCCCAGGTGTTAGGCTTCCAGGTATAGCTTAATGTTTTGTTGGGAACAAATTCTTCAAGTACACCTTTTACCCATCCGTCAAAAAAAGCAATGTTGCCATTTTCTTTCAACTCAAAAACAAAATCACCTTCAATCCATTGTGCCATCAGAGCAGGATTGGTAAGTGCATCATATACCTCTTCCGGTTGTGCATAAACAATATAGGTCAGATGTGTCGAAAAATCTTTAGTTGCCATTTTTTTATGAATGCTAATAACAAAGCCTGAAACCACATATTGCAGTTTCAGGCTTTGTTTGTTTTTTAATGCTTATTGAACCACTAATTTTTTAGTGATGATTTGATTGCCTGCTGTAATACGCACCATGTAAATTCCTTTTGCCCATTTGGTATTTACTTCGTATTGATATTCGCCAGCATCTAATCTTTCATCAGCAATACGATGAACTTCATTACCGAGCATATCTACCACAGTAATTAAGACATTTTCAGGTTTTGACAATTCAAAATTCACTGTTGACTTATCGTATGCAGGATTAGGTACAATCGTTACATCTTCCTGTGATAACGGGAAGTCGTTGATACCTACTACACCGCTTAAATTAATGTCATCAATATAAATATTGTTTCCTACATCATTTGTGTATTCAAATTTCAGTGAAACATTGGGTCGTGTAGAATATTGCCCTGATGTAAGACTAACTGTTTCCTGACGCCATTGTGTTGATGTGGGTACAAAGTTTGATGTAACTGCATTACTTACTGTTGCTAAACCGGTACCTGATTTGGTGAGTCGCAGATTCCATAACTGACCGCAGTTATTGGATGCATAAACCTTCAGCTGATCTGAACCTGCTGTGTTTTTCAATGCAAATGCCACCCAAAATTTAAACTGGGTTTGCGTAGTATTCGTAAGATTGAATCCCGGTGTGATGAAAACATCTTTCGAACTGGTAGTATTACCGCTGTAATTGTTGATGCTTACAGAATTAAATCCTGTATGTGCAGCAGCTGAAGTCAGCTCCCATCCATCACCATCATCACTTTCTGTCAGCCAGTCAGCAGAAGGGAAAGTTATTGTTTCAAAACTTTCAGAAAATGGAACGGTAAGGCTGGTTTGTGCAGGTCTTACAATTACATTCTCAATTTCAGTATGTGTATCAAATCCTGCTGAAGAAGTTACGGTAAGTGTAACATCATAAGCCCCTGCTGTAGGATAAACAATTCCTGTAGGATTTTTATCTGTTGAACTGGATGGCACTCCTCCCGGGAAATCCCATAAATATGTTATTCCTACTGTATCGAGATTGCCGCTGGCATCATTGAAATTGGCAACACCTCCTTCGCATATTACCTTTTGAATAGATGAAAAACTTGCAATCGGAACACATGTTGTAGCATTGCCATTGGTTCCTGTGGCAGTTAAATTAGAGGCTGTATGTACTTGATTTCTGAATCCAATAGGTGAGTTAAGTGCCGCCCACATTCTTGCTTTTTGACCTAATGTGAACATATAATAGCAATAACTGTAATCCATATAGTTTTGGTAGTTTTCGATAATACCGGGATTACATATATCTGCATTTGAAGGTTGTGGGCAAGAAGTGAAACCTTTTGTAACGGGCGTATCAGTAACATTATCATCACCGCAAGATACACCCGGTTGATTTGTTCCGCCCCATGTGTGATTCAGGTTAAGCCAGTGACCTATTTCATGTGTCAGTGTAAATTGATTGGTGGTGCTGCTTGTTCCAATGCTTCCAACGTAATTGGATAATGAAATGATTCCGTCTTTGCCTGCAGGTGCTGTTCCAGGTTTGTAGGCATAAGCTGCTGCTCCTGCATGTGATGCACCAAAGTTGCTAATAGTCCAGATGTTGAGATATTTGTTATAAGGCCATGGGTTTAATTTGGAATTATCATCAGCGTCATAGGTTAATGTGGAAGCTATGCGATCAATACCGTTGGTGCAATTACCTAACGGATCAAGATGTGCCAGCCGGAATTCAATTTGTACATCAGCATTCAATGCCTTAAACGAAGGAATGATGTTTGCAGTATCTGTTCTTTGCAGATTGTAATCACGATTAAGTACACGAATAGCATCATAAATCTGTTCGTCTGAAATGTTTTCAGGCCCCCAGTTATGTACCACATGGAATACCACAGGAATTACATAGACAGGAGTTCCTGTTGTTCGGAAATAACTTGGTTGAAAGCTGGAAACATATTGTTGCGTGAATGCTTCCAGCTGTTGTCTTTGTTGTTGCACAACAGGATCGCTGTTTTCTATTGGATTACAAACATCGTCAGTCGCACACCAGTGAGTACGATGTGTTTGTGCTGATGCATAACCCCATGTCATGGCTGTAAGAATCAATAAATTCCTTGTAATAAATTTTTTCATTGTTATATAATTGTATGAATTAATAAGAATAATCAAAAGTAATAAATTTAGACTAATTTCATGCTGAATTTTAATTAAAAACAGAGATAAAATTAGCTTAAAGCCTGTTTCAAATCTTCCAGCAAATCATCTATGTCTTCAACTCCAACACTTAATCTCAATAGCGAATCAGTTACTCCTACGCGAGCTCTTTCTTCTGCCGGAACACTGGCATGCGTCATGGTAGCAGGATGATTGATTAATGACTCTACTCCGCCCAAAGATTCAGCTAATGAAAACACTTTTACCGAAGAAGCTATTTTAAAAGCATCTTCTTTTTTTCTGCTTTTTATATCGAATGAAATCATCCCTCCGAAATCGCGCATTTGTTTTTTCGCAATTTCATGGTTCGGGTGATCGGTAAATCCCGGCCAGTAAACTTTATCTATCTTAGGGTGAGATTTGAGAAATTCCGCAATTTTTTTTCCGTTGAAACAATGGCGCTCCATGCGCAGATGAAGTGTTTTTATTCCACGCAAAACTAGGAAACTGTCCATAGGCCCCGGTGTAGCACCACAGGAGTTATGGATAAACGCCAGTTGTTCGTAAATTTTATCATCATTCATGCACAATGCGCCCATCACCACATCGCTGTGCCCACCCAGATATTTGGTTACTGAGTGCATGACAATATCAGCACCCAACTCCATTGGGTTTTGAAGATAAGGCGATGCAAAAGTGTTGTCAACTGCCAGAATACATCCATGTTTCTTTGCTATTGCACTGCATGCCTGAATGTCCACAATTTGCATGGTAGGATTGGTGGGAGTTTCCACCCATATCAATTTTGTTTTTTCGTTTAAGTATTTGCTTATATTGTTAGCATCAGCAAGGTTGATGAAATGAAATTTTATTCCATAATGTGCAAACACTTTGGTGAACATACGGTAGGTGCCACCATACAAATCATCACCGGTAATTACTTCATCACCCGGTCTAAGTAATTTTATTACAGCATCAGCAGCTCCCATTCCGCTGCTGAAACACAGTCCGTACTTTGCATTTTCGAGAGCAGCAATATTTTTTTCAAGCTGATTACGTGTCGGATTTTTTCCTCTGGCATATGCATATCCTTTATGGTTCCCCGGTGAAGCCTGCACAAAGGTTGAAGTCTGATAAATAGGTGTCATTATAGCTCCTGTTGTCGGGTCAGGTTCTACTCCGGCATGAAGCGCTTTGGTAGCAAATTTCATTTTATCTATTTTTTTGGAGGTGCGAATATAACTTTTAAATCAGTTTCTTTTGCAGAAATAACAGAATCATGAATATGAATGTTTCAGACTGGATTGGATTCACTGGAGTTTTTATTCTTCTGGCAGCTTATGTGTTGCAACTCATGCGGTTAATAACTACCCCGAGTTGGAGTTATAGCCTGATGAATTTTATTGGGGCTGCTTTGGCTTGTCTGGCATCCGTCATGATTGACTATCTGCCTTTTGTAATTCTTGAAGGAGTGTGGGCATTGGTTTCATTATGGTCGTTTATTAGGTTTTTCAGCCAACCCGCACAAAAGAGCTGAAAGTTTTAATTTTTTTGATGCTTCACGGTTTCGTTTTTAATGAAATAAGCCATAGCTGCATAATGTGCACGTGCACGCTGCATAAGTTTTTTTAAATCTTCTGACGGAGTGGTGGTGGGTGCCAACAAGTGATTTTCTTTCCATTCGAAATATTTTTCTTCTGTACCAAATTTTACGGCACCACTGCTGTTCATTGCTTCCATACTCATCCAGTTGGTTGCAAAAATGTTTGAAGGTGTGCTTGTAGTATCAAAAAGATTATCGCCCGAATTAAAATAACGGCTTCCGGGTAACGAAAGGTTGATAAGTGTAGGAAAAATATCTTTATGCGAGCCCCATTCATGCAATGGAACATGTGGTTTGTACGCATCAGGGATATAACAATAAAATGGAACACTGCGATGAAAAAACAACTGCTCATCATTGAAATCAAAAAGCATCAGGTTGTTGTGATCACCGGTTGCTGCTACAAGTGTATTATTTACCAATGGTGATGCTTTTATCTCATCCATAAAATGCCCTAAACAGTCATTGGAATATTGCAGATTAGTAAGATTTTTTACTGCCATAGCTTCATCAGTCAGCAACTTCGATTTTATTTCTGCTGTTAGTTTTATCGTATAAGGTTTGTAATTATCGGGCAGATGAAACGGTGTATGGTTGGTAGTGGTAAGTACAAAAATCATTTGCGGACGTTTGGCTTCTTTTAGTTTCTTAAACACATAATCAAACAAATATTGATCATAAACACCCCATTCACATTCTGTAGCTCCCGGAATTTCTTTCATCACATTATCCTTGCTTTCAACATGCTGAAAATATTGATGCGGAATAAACTCATTGATATTTCGCCAACCGAATTTACCTCCCGTAATGAAGGTTGTTTCATAACCTGCATTTACAAAAGGCAGTGCCACTGATGATGAATACGAAATACCGTTAAATTCTGACTGTGCCAGAGAGGTGATAGGAGTATTCACCATAATGCCTTCCAGACTGTTGATGGTACCGTTTCCACTGGGTAAAAAATTGCGGAGAAAAATATCCTTGCTCAGATGTTTTTCAAGTGCTCCGTATAAATTTAGTGTTGGACTGTGATAGTAAAGGTTGTTGTTGCTCATGCTTTCCATGAGAAAGAAAATTACATTGGGTAATGGCTTTTGAGAATTGTTTGCAACAGTGGTATCAAAATAAATTTCATAAGGATCTGTTGATGCAGGTTTATCGAAATAAGTTGTGACAGCTGACTGAACATTACCGAATCCGATATTTTTTAAGAAAGCAATGTTGCCGTCAATACTCATTTGTCTGCTCCTCATCATAAAAGCTTCCTTAATTGCAAACACTCCGTTTATCGGCAATAGATTTACATTACTGTTATCGCAAACAGTGGAATCATCTATTTGCAAAGGGAAGGTGCCTACTGACCCGCGCATACCCAGAAAAAAAGCTCCCAATACAATGACTGACCACAGTGGAGCCAAAGGAATTTTTTTTGAACTGTCAGCGTGTATGTTTCTGAATATTCTTCTGACTGTACGATGAATTAAAAATCTTGCTATCAACAGTGCAATCACCACTTTCACCACAGGATAATCTGTCCATACCGATTTAAGTACTGCAGCGGTATCGTCTTCAAACAAACCAAAAGCCAGCACATTGATGTGCGACTGAAAGTAATTGAAATAATAAACATCAACAATTCCAATCAATGTAAAAACGAACAGTATAAATTTGCTGTACTGCATGTTGAAGATGTTGATCCAAATGTGAATTTTTTCAGTTCGGAACAGTAAAGCAATTAAACACAACAGTACAGGTAAGGCCAACCCATACATCAACACCATAGTATCAAACCGCCACCCGACAACAAAAGCTGAAATAATTTCTGATTTGAACTGACCGGCTTCCTGCCACGAAAAAATCCTGGTCATAAAAAACAATCTGATTGCAAACAGAATTACCAGACCGGTAACGTAAACACCGACAAGTTTTTTAATGTTTGCTAAAAACAGACTGAAACGATTCATCGCTATTTCTGTTGTTGCAAATCAGCCAACATTTGTGCACGAATCAGTTTAACAGGGGCACTGCCATAACTGAGAAATTTTTCGTGAAACGCTTTCAGATTAAATTTATCACCTTGAATTTTTTTACACTCTTCGCGCAGGTCGCATATTTCTTTAAAGCCTGTATAATAACTTGTCAGTTGCACATTGGTGAGCATGACTCTTCTCCATTTGCCTTCAGCTTCTGCATTTTGCTGAAAAGCTTCTTTGGTAAGTAAGTGTAATGCTTCATCATGAGACATGTTACGGGTGTGCACACTTATGTCGAGCAAAGTATTGCATACGGTTCTTAAATTCCACTTGTAATACATCAGCCACATTTCAGGCTCATTGTTGCCATATCCATTTTCAAGCATCATCAACTCACCATACACTGCCCATCCTTCAATCATGGCACCATTTCCGAGTAGAGATTTGATAATACTTGGCGAATTGTTGCTGTAAACAAGTTGTGTGTAATGGCCGGGCACAGCTTCGTGTATATTCAGAATCTGCAGGGTGTAATTATTATACTCACGCAAATAACTTTCTGCACGCTGTGCATCCCATCCTGCTAGTGATCCAACATTGTAATAAGTATTTCCGTTTTTGTCATAGGGTCCGGGTGCACTTATCGAAGCGCCCGCAACTCCTGCCATATAAGCAGGTTCTTTTCTTACTTTCAAAGGCTTGGACGGATCGAGATAAATCAGGTTATGGCCAGTGACAAATTTCTCAAGTTCCGGAATTTGTTTTTCTATTGTTGACTGAAAATCTTCCGGCTTAACATGATTCATGGATAACGTATCAATCACCTTACTGATCAGTGTCAGAGTATCTTCCGGAATGGTTGTATTTCCAAAATATTTTGGCCACAGTTGTGTTGCAAGTGTTGCCATCTGCGTGTGAAGATATTTTTTTCGCTGCATGGCAGAGTCGTAAATTTGTTCATAGGTATATCTACTTTCAATTTCAAGGTTGAATTTCTTACCGTACAAATCACTTCCCAGTCTGAAGCTTCTGCCATTTTCATTTTTTAAGTTTTTCAGAAAAGAAATATAATCCTGGACAGCAGCCATTGCATTTTTCATCTGAGACTCAACCATTGCTTTTTCATCGCTGCTCAGTGTGCTTTGTGCCAATGAATCTTTTAATGTTGCTTCCAATGATTCAAATCCACCTGTATTCTGCTCGATGGCAAGTTGCAAATGTTCTGGTGAAGGGTTTTGAATATTCTCTTTGGCAGCATTGTAGTATGCCGGTATCTGTTCTAACTTCTTAGCGATATTTATAATTCTGTTGTTCAGCGGTTCGTAATTTTCTGAAAGCATGTAAGAGAGATTTCCGCTAGCATTGTATCCTGAAGGGTCCCACTGCCACGATTTTAATTCTTCGATATTGAATTGACTCTTCTGCAAAAAATTCTTTATGATTTCTGCATCCATTTTATTCAAGTCAGACAGTTTGGTGGAATCAAATCCCTGAAGTGAATCGAGGTTCTCTTTTGCGAATTTTAAAATGCGATTGCGATAATCAGCATTGTTTATTTCAAGGATACTGTCATACCTGTGATATCCGATTTCTGTTGCCCACATGGGATATATTTCCCACATCTGTTCCACAAACCGGTTTTTGTAATCATCAAACTGTTTGTTGAATTCAGTATTAGTATCAGTTGTTGAAGGTGTGCTGCAGGCATTCATCAGAATAATCAGGATTAAAAAAGACAGAGAGTGTTTCATACAGAATTTTTTAATTGAGGTAACAAATGTAATGGATTACAAAATGTAGTCATTGAAGGGTAGAAGGAATACTTTCAAAGCTTTTTGAGAAGGTACTTGATTTTAGTTTTTCCCTCATAAAAGAGAACAATACAGACGACAAGTAGATCGTGAATGATTTTCTACAAAGTATCAGACTCAGATTTTTATCTCTTCGCCTTTTTTGTTGTAAAAAGTGTACTGCGTAATGGCGTATGATGAAACTGCTTCAACAGCAACCCTGATTTTATATTTAAAAAACCATTTGAGTTTTAATGAATAAAATCCATGCGTAATATATGCCTCCAGAAACGGATGCACACAAAGTGTTATTTTTCTTTCGTTTTGTTCTTTTGCAAGATAGCGAAGGTTGTTTTCAATCTCGTCCATCAGCAAAATGCTGGCCCTTATTTCTCCTGTGCCATTGCATGACGGACATTTTTCAGTGGTCGAAATTTTCATTTCAGGCCTTACTCTTTCGCGGGTAAGCTGTATAAGACCGAATTTGCTGGGAGGTAAAATAGTATGTCTTGCTGTATCACGCTTCATCACTTCCTTAAGCACTTCGTAAAGTTGTTTCTTATGCTCAAGGTTTGTCATATCAATAAAATCTATGACAATGATGCCGCCCATATCACGCAGGCGCAGCTGACGAGCAATTTCGCGAGCTGCCATGCAGTTGGTTTCAAATGCATTGTTTTCCTGACTGTCGCTGTCGCCACGGTTTCTTCCTCCACTGTTCACATCAATCACGTGCATGGCTTCAGTATGCTCTATCACAAGATAAGCACTGTTTTGCATGGGCACTGTTTTGCCAAAGTCGGATTTGATTTGTTTGTCAATACCAAAATGCTCAAAAATGGGTTGCTTATTTTTAAACATTCTGATGATATCTTCCTGCTCAGGTGCAATAGAGTGCAGATAAGTTTTTATTTCGTCATACAGAACCTGATCGTTTACATAAATATTGTTGAAGTTGGGATTCAGTATATCTCTCAGAATGGATGAAGTGCGGTCAATTTCTCCTAAAACTTTTTGTCCGGGTTTGGATGTTTTAAGTGCTTCATAAAAATTATTCCATCGCATCAGCACATCCTGAATGTCTTTATCCAGTTCGGCAACTTTTTTTCCTTCAGCTACTGTTCTTACAATAATTCCGAAATTTTTTGGCTTAATGCTAAGCGCTAATCTTTTCAGGCGATTGCGCTCCTCAGGGCTTTTTATTTTTGATGATACAGATACGTGATTGTAAAAAGGAGTAACAACAAAATATCGCCCTGCAATTGAAATTTCAGTTGTAATTCGTGGCCCTTTAGTAGAGATAGGTTCTTTGGCAATTTGAACCGGCAACCACAATCCCGAACTCATCACCTGGGTAATCTTACCCGTTTTGATGATGTCTTTTTCAAGTTCAAACTGATTAAGCGTGGAGTCGGTTTGACGGCCTGCCTGAGTATCTTTTACAAATTTCAGCAACGACTGAAACTGTGGGCCAAGGTCGAGATAATGTAAAAAGGCATCTTTCTCATAGCCAATGTCAACAAACGCTGCGTTGAGCGAAGGCATGAGTTTCTTTACCTTTCCAAGGTATATATCGCCTACCGAAAAACTTCTGTCCCTTTTTTCGCTGTTAAGTTCAACGAGTTTTTTTTCTTCTAAAAGGGCAATTCGTACTTCCGATGGGCTTGAGTCTATAATTAAATCATTACTCAAGGCAAAAAATTTTGATAATTGGAGCGGTGGCTCCTGATAAAAAAATACGGACAATTTCGGTTTCAAAAAAACCGCATACCGTAATTAGGCTAAAAGTTATTTCTTCTTATGCCTGTTTTTTCTCAATCTTTTTTTGCGCTTGTGAGTGGCCATTTTATGGCGTTTTCTCTTCTTTCCGCTTGGCATCTTATTTTAATATTTTTTTAATTAGTATTTCCGTTTTAAAAAAGGGAATGCAAAAGTAGCATTTTTTGATATATATCAGGGATTAGATTTAAGTTCTTTAAGATAGGCATCTATCTGAGCCAGTGCCTGGGTGTTATTACTCAGCGATTTAAAGGTCTCAAAATTTCGGATAGCCTCTGCTTTATTCCCCATTTGCAAGTAGGTTTGTCCGATAAAAACATATACATCTATTCTTGAAGGGTTGATTTTCAGTACTGTATTAAACCGGGCCAGGGCTTTGTCATATTGCCCCGATTTGACGGATAAAAAGCCAAGATTTAACTGTGCATTCTCGTGATTTGGGTCTTTTTTAACCACTTCCTGCAAAAGTGAAATTCCCTGCATTGGGTTTATGGCACTTTCTGCGTAGCATATTCCTAAATCGGTCTTTGCATTTAGGTTTTCAGGGTTGATTTTGAGCACTTCAGAATAACTTTCAATAGCCTTATTTACAAAATAACTCTGCTCGAGCGAGTCGTTAGCATCTTTAAAAGCATCAAAGTAGCGATATGCAGCATTGATGTAATTTTTTTCAGTTATATCCTTTTTTGCTTTTTCTTCAGCATAAAAAGCGGAAATTCCCGGCTTGCCGTGCTGATCCCAAAACGAAATCAGGGAGTCGGAATTTCCGCTTTTGTTTGTCATTAAACTATCCAATTGTTTTTTTTCTCCCGGTTCCAATGCCGCTATTGCATTTTGTTCAAACACGCCAACATCAAATCCACGTCCTTCAGATGTTTTAACATCAGTAGCTGAATTCTTTTTGTAGCGAGGAAGAAGAAATAACGAGAAAACTAAAACAACTGCAATGGCAATTGTAAGAATACTTTTTGATGATGAAGACATTCAGTCAATTACAACTGAGGTTGAGATTCTTTCTTTTTATGAGCATTCTTTACTTTATCGGTAAAGGTCTTAGCCGGTTTAAATGCAGGAATAAAATGCTCCGGAATAATAATAGCTGTATTCTTTGTAATAATTCGGCCGGTTTTTTGAGCTCTTTTTTTAACTATAAAACTACCGAAACCTCTCAAATAAACATTGTCATGTTGCACCAATGAGTTCTTTACCACCTTCATCATGGACTCAACTACATTCTGCACCACCATTTTCTCTACTCCGGTTTTTACCGAAATTTCATTTACCAACTCTGCTTTTGTCATGTTATGTTAAAATTTAAAAATTAATATCGCTTTTTCATGAGCCGCAAAAATAGGCTTTTTCAGTGAAAATGAAAATATTAACCATTCTTATTGACCACAACAACCATACTATTGCGAAAGTTTGACATTAATTACATTTTCTTTTTGAATTTTTCAACAGAACATTTAAGTCGGGTCTCTAAGTGCTTATTTCATAATTTCGGCCTCTCTTTATAAAATTCAGATTTAATGCTTCGTACACACACTTGTGGAGAGTTGACCATGCAACAGAATGGCATGGAAGTGATATTATGCGGATGGGTGCAAAAATCACGCGATTTAGGCGGAATGACATTTATTGACCTGCGCGACCGCTATGGAATAACACAACTGGTTTTTAACATGGATGTGAATGAAGATTTATGTAAATCTGCACGCAATGTAAACCGTGAATATGTAATTAAGGTAAAAGGAAAAGTTACCGAACGTAGTAATAAAAATTTAAAAATTCCTACCGGAGAAATTGAAGTGCTTGTAGATAATTTGGAAATATTAAATGCTTCAGAAACTCCACCGTTTACCATAGAAGAAAACACTGATGGCGGTGACGAATTGCGAATGAAATACCGCTATCTCGATCTTCGCAGAACAAGTGTCAGAGCCAATCTTGAATTGAGGCACAGACTGGCTTCGTTGATTCGTAATTATCTTGACGGAGAAAAATTTATTGAAGTAGAAACACCTGTTTTAATAAAATCAACTCCTGAGGGAGCACGCGATTTTGTTGTCCCTTCCAGAGTGCACAACGGGCAGTTTTATGCATTACCACAGTCACCACAAACTTTTAAGCAACTGCTGATGGTGGCCGGTTTCGACAGGTATTATCAGATTGTGAAATGCTTTCGCGATGAAGACCTGCGTGCCGACAGACAACCTGAATTTACTCAGATTGACTGCGAAATGAGTTTTATAGAGCAGGAAGATATTTTAAGAACATTTGAAGGTTTGGTAAAACATTTATTCAAAGAAGTTAAGAATTTAGATGTTGACTGCTTGCCACGTATGACCTTTGCACATGCCATGAAAAATTATGGCAACGACAAACCTGATACAAGGTTTGAGATGTGTATCAAAGAACTTAAGAGTGACGAAACACAGCCTGTATTTCCTTCAGGCAAATTCAAGTTGTTTGATGAGGCTGAATATACTGCCGGAATTGTAGCATCAGGTTGTGCTGCTTACACCCGCAAGCAATTAGATGAGTTGACCGATTGGGTGAAGCGACCGCAGATTGGAGCCGGAGGATTGGTATATATTCGTTACAATACTGACGGCAGTATCAAATCGAGTATTGATAAATTTTATTCTCCTGAAGAATTGATTCAAATCGTACAGGGAATGGGAGCAAAGCAGGGAGATTTGGTATTGATTCTTTCAGGACAGAAACAGAAAACCCAAAAAGCACTTAGCGAACTGCGTCTCGAAATGGGAAGCAGGATGGGATTAAGGGATAAGAACAAATATTCCAGTTTGTGGGTTATTGATTTTCCATTGCTTGAGTGGAATGAAGAAACCAACCGTTTTCATGCCATGCACCATCCTTTCACATCCCCCAAACCTGAGGACATTGAGCTTTTGAGTACTCAGCCGGGCAAGGTCCGAGCAAATGCTTATGACCTGGTCATCAACGGAGTAGAAATAGGAGGAGGTTCCATTCGAATTTTTGATAAAACTTTACAATCCAGGATGTTTGAAATTCTTGGATTTACGCCCGAAAAAGCAATGGAACAGTTTGGTTTTCTGCTCAATGCATTCCAGTATGGAGCTCCACCGCATGGTGGATTGGCCTTCGGTTTCGACCGTTTGTGCTCACTTTTCGGAGGGTCAGATTCTATACGCGATTTTATTGCTTTTCCCAAAAACAATGCTGCACGCGATATCATGATTGATGCCCCATCTTTCATAGAAAATGAGCAACTTTCTGAGCTTGGAATCCGTATAATCGGACATTAACTTGGTTTTTTAGCAGATTTACCCAATCTTTCTAAAAAAGGCTTGACAGAAGTAATAATTTTTCGGCCTTTTAGGAATTTATGGATATTTCTGATTTTAAAGAATCAGGAAAATTTATGGTTATAAAAAAATTTTAGTAAACAGTTCTGTTTTTAATTAAGACTTAATATATTTGAAACTCGAATTTTATCTACAGAAAATAATATGAGAAAAATTTACGCACTTTTAACCGGAATACTTCTTAGTTTGAATTTTGCAGGCTGGTCTCAAGTGACTGTAATAGGACCTGCTAACGGAGGTAATTTTGATGCAGGTGGAGGTCTTGCAGGTAACAATTGGGCAGCCACTAAAAATATTGTAACACCTCCGGCAGATGCCTGGGTGGTAAGCACTGCTGCAGGCTCTGTGTCAGGTACACAGGCTGCGTATGTGTCTTCCAATCCCGGAGCTCCAACGCCACCATACACCTATACATTCACTACCCGCGACTCACTCATACTTGCTAGAACATTGACAGTAACATTTCCTGCAAACAATTCTTGCATTACATTAAGTTTTAACTGGAAATGTATGGGTGAGACAGATGTGTCCAATACTGATTTGGATAACATGAAAGTATATCTGATTCCCAAAGCAGGACCAATCACTACCAACGACATTCAGTCATTATATCAGGTTGGTTCGGTTTGGTATAACGGATTTAATACCTGGCAAGCTGAAACAATAAATTTAGACCCAAAGATGGCAGGAAATGGCGTTAACTATACCCTTGCTTTTTTGTATGTAAGTGATGGTTTTGTTGGTGCAAGCACCAATCCTCCTGCAGCAGTTGACAATGTATTGTTGACTTATCAAACTCCAACAGCTGTTCCTTCTTGCGTTGTTTATACCACACCATCCAACGGGGCATTGGGATTGTCTCCCTGTAATGTCGCGTTAAACTGGAATCATTCCATGGGTTGTAATGGTGCAACAAGTTATCAGGTTCAAACAGGCCCTACATTAAGCGGCCCTTGGACTACTGTAGGTACAACCAGTCAAAATACTTATAACCTCATAAGCCTTGCAGCTAATACAACTTATTTTTGGCGAATCATTCCGGTGAACTCAGCTGGTGCAAATACATTAGGATGTGGATCATTTGTTTATAGTTTTACTACAGGTTCTAACCCTGTTGTGAGTGGTGTGCCGCCTTACAATGAAGATTTTGAAGGATGTATCAACTGGACACTATACAATACAGGTCAAACCAATCAGTGGTATATTGGAAATGCAACCAGCGCAAGCGGCAACAGGGGTTTGTATATATCCAACACTGGTGGAAGTACCAATACCTATTCTACTTCCGCAACATCACGGGTACACGCAATGAGCAGTACAATTATTGACCTCACAGGTGGAGGAAGTTGTATCAACCTCACATTTTCATATCGTGTTGCCGGTGAAAGCGGTTACGATTATCTCGAAGTGTTTGCTGTTCCGGTATCTTATGTACCTACTGCCGGAACAAATATTGTTGGAGGGGCAATTGGAGGTGCGTTACCAAATCTAAGCAATCCGGTACGCATAGCAGGCCCACTAAATGGTCAGTCTTCCTATACCCTTTATACAGCTTCGCTTAATGCATTAGCAGGCAGACAATTCCGTTTAGTTTTTAGTTGGCGTAACGATAACATTATTGGTAGTCAACCTCCCGCTGCTGTTGATAATGTCAGTATTACTTCTACCGGAGGACCTTCTAATGATGCACCTTGCAATGCATTCCCTATACCTCCTTTATCACCCGCAGGTTTGTATCTGCCGGGAAGTAATATTTGTGGAAGCAATGCCGATGAACCTGCTCCTCCGGGATGCTGGACAAATACAGGAGGTGCCACACAGGTTAATACGGTTTGGTATCGTTTTCGTGCACCATCAAGCGGATGTGTAAAAATACGTACAGAGCGCGGCTCACTTTATGATACACAAATTGCACTCTACACTCGTTCTCCTCTAACAGGAGTGGTACCGTGTGGTTCAGGAAATACGCTTACTTATGTAAACTGTAATCAAGACAGAGGAAGTTGCGGATCTTCAAGCTATCTTAACTCTGAATTAACTCAGTCTGGTCTTGCTGCCGGTTACGATTATTACATTGCTGTGGATGGCAAGAATGGAGACGTAGGAACATTTACACTTTTTATAATGGATGGTGGTACAGGTTGTGCCAATCCATATCCTCCTACACCGGGCGCAGATTGTGCATCACCAAATATTGTATGTTCAAATTCTACATTTGTACCTAACCCGGGCTATCAGGGATATGCATCTGTCTGTGATTTTACAGGAGGAAGTGGTAACTGTTTGTTGGCAGGTGACAGAGCAGGAGCCTGGTATCAGGTGAATATTATTGGTGCAGGAAATTTGATGTTTGATATTGTACCTAATGACTTCAATGGATTTTCTGCTACAGATTACGACTTTGCTGTATGGAAAATAGCCGGAAGCGGCACTCTGGCGACATGTGCATCTATAGCAAATCCTGCAACACAATCGCAGGGTGAGATCAGGTGTAATTACAGTGCACTTGGTGTAACCGGATGTTATACAGGTGGCAATTCACCACCAGCTTATCCCGGCTTTAATGGCGCTTACGAAGCTTCTATTCCGGTTGTAGCAGGTGATGTTTATTATGTATATGTAAACAACTGGGCAAATAGTACATCAGGCTTTACTTTAAGTTTTGCCAATACAACCCCTAGTCCTGCAGCAGTAATAAGCGGCAGTGTTCCTAATGGCTCTCCAATTACATGGACGGGTACTGTAAGTTCCAACTGGAACGATCCTGTTAATTGGGGTGGTTGTAATGTTCCCAATTGTTCGGGAGTAAATGGCGAAACAGATGCGCTGATTACTTCTGTATATGTGAATCCACCGATTATTACAGGCAGTGTTAGTTGTCGGAATTTGACTATTAACCCGGGTGCAACATTAACAGTTACAGGTACCGGTGTACTCGAAATTTGTAAAGATTTTAAAAATAATGGATCATTTAATGCCCAAGCTGGATCTCGTGTTATATTAGATGGTCCTGCTACAGGTACTTATACCGGAATACAAAACTTAGATGGCAATCTTACCGGTGCCAATGCATTTAATCACTTAGATGTTTATAAAACGAGTTTGTCTCATCAGATTTACGCCAATCAGGATTTTGATGTTAAAGGTAATTTGAAAGTTGGATATAACTCAGGTACATCCGGTACTAATAATACATCGTATTTAAATGCTGCACCAGGTGGAAATGGCAAGTATGTAAAAGTTGGAGGTAATTTTTTGGTTTATGGTACAAGTGTATTTCTTACTGGTGGTGGATCTGTTCTTGAATTTAATGGTGCAGCTAATCAGGATTATATGAACAGAGGTATTTTGGGAGATGTTTATCTGAATCAGTCTTCACCTTCTACTGTTTCAGTTCTGTATCATGGAAGTAATACAGTTGCACACATGAGACTCGGTTTATCAAGTAGTTTGTCGTTTAATTCCGGGAAACTAGTGTTGTTGGGTTCACCAAACAATAATGGAATTGCACCTAATTATAGAGGATATGTAGATGTTACTAACCCCAATTCTACAGGAGTAATTACCGGTATGAATCCTAATAGTTATATTGTAGGCCCGGGAACTGCTCCAGGGTATTATGTTTTGAAAAAAGCAATAACAGGTGCAATAGGTACTTATGATTTTCCTGTGGGAACCAGTACCAAGTATTCCAACATGCAATTAAATGTAACTACTGCATTAGCACCAAATCCTTCTTATTTCCTTGTTGGATTTGATAACACCGTTCCTGCATCAAATACTGCATTTACAGGAGGAGCAACAGATGAGTGTAGTGTAAAATATCATTCATTAGGTGCAACAGCATTGAATAATGGTTTGTGGAGAATGTTGTTGGGTAATACGGGCTTGACAGGAGGTGTTCTTGACGTTACACTTACAGAAAATGGTTATAGCAATGGCAACCAGGGTCAAACGGTAATGTTTAACAAAAGTGGCAACCCTGCTACTGCCGCGAATTGGCTTTTGAATCCTTTGCCCGCCAATGTTTGTATTAGTGGAACGTCATTACCCGGTCCAGTAACTCGTACCAACTTAATATGGACTGCTATCAATCCTGGTAGCCTTACAATACCGTTGATGTTTGGTACAGCACAATCGCCAACACCACTACCTGTAGAGTTGCTTTATTTCACTGCAAAAGGTAAAGACAGGCAAATTATTCTTAACTGGTCAACAGCAAGTGAGAAGAATAATAAAGGTTTTGATGTGCAGCGCAGCACTGATGGAAAGGAATTTGAAAAAATAGGTTGGGTTGATGGTCATGGTACAACCAATGTTATGAAGTCTTATTCCTTCAGGGATGCCAATGTGCTTCCGGGTGTAGTATATTATTATCGTCTGAATCAGATTGATTTTGATGGTAAAAATGAAATCAGCAAAACAGTTGCAGCTTCTATAAGCGATGATAAGTTTAATTTTACTGTTAGCCCAAATCCTTTCAGCGGACAAACCAATGTTACGTACTATCTTGATCAAACTTCAGATGTTTCGTTGGTGGTAATTAATAAGCTTGGCCAAACGGTAACTACACTGTTCAAAGGCAAACAGGAACCGGGAACATATACCTATCCATTCATTGCTAAAAATTATGGTTATTCTTCAGGAATATATACTGTTAAGATTATCATCAACAGTGAAGTTTATACACGCAGATTATTTCAGAATGACTGATAAAAACTTTCTGTAAAAAGCAC
This sequence comes from Bacteroidota bacterium, assembly GCA_019136655.1. Classification (GTDB taxonomy): domain Bacteria; phylum Bacteroidota; class Bacteroidia; order AKYH767-A; family OLB10; genus OLB10. Next base: position 27,730 of record JAGVTU010000026.1, on the reverse strand, counting down.
AATACAGATTTTGTGCGGTTTAGGGAGGAGTTTTATACGATACGATTAAACAAAATATAAGAGGAGGCATTGCCTCCTCTTTTTTTGTTTTGACTATCATAGCATTAAAAACAATAGGCCATTTTCTCTTTGGCATTATAGAAAAAGGCTAACTTTGTGCAGTAAAAGTCTTTATTATGGTTTTTTTAAGCATTCCTGCTGATTATATTCCAATAGCCATCATGTTTGTTGTTGCTATTGGATTTGTTGTTACAACAATTTTTGTTACACATTTACTGGGACCAAAGCGTAAATCAGAAATTAAACTTGATACTTTTGAATGTGGTATCGAATCACAATCAAATGCACGATTACCATTTTCGATTAAATATTTTCTTATTGCCATATTATTTGTACTTTTTGATGTGGAGGTGATATTTATGTATCCGTGGGCGGTTAATTTTCTGAAACTAGGCCTTACAGGATTTATAGAAATGCTTCTGTTTGTAAGTTTGTTGATGGTAGGATTTATTTATATCATTCGCAAAGGTGCACTTAAGTGGGAATGATTTAGAAAGAAAATTTATTAAACATTAGAATCAATAAAATGTCAGATATAAACGTACGGAAAGTTCACCTCTCAAACGAACGTCTTGAAGGGTATGAAGGACATGGTTTTCTGGCCACTACTTTAGACAGAGCAGTTGGAATGGCGCGCAAAAATTCTCTATGGCCTTTGCCTTTTGCCACTTCTTGTTGTGGTATTGAGTTTATGGCTACCATGGCTTCGCATTACGACTTCGGGCGTTTTGGTGCCGAGCGACTGAGTTTCTCTCCCCGTCAGGCAGATATGCTGATGGTGATGGGTACCATTGCAAAAAAAATGGGACCTGTATTACGGCAGGTGTATGAACAAATGGCAGAACCCAGATGGGTATTGTCTGTAGGGGCATGCGCAAGTTCGGGAGGAATATTTGATACTTACAGCGTGCTGCAGGGAATTGACAGAATTATTCCTGTGGATGTGTATGTACCGGGTTGTCCTCCACGACCGGAGATGATACTTGATGGCGTGATGAAAATTCAGGAGCTTGCACAAAATGAGTCATTGCGCAGACGAAATTCTGCCGAGTATGCAGAGCTGTTAGCCAGTTACGGAATTAAATAAAAAACTTTCTTATCAATACGGACGAATATGTTTCAAACAATAGAGGCTGATGAATTTGAAAAGATGCTAAAAGAGCATTTTGGAGAAAAAATTATCAGTGTCGAAAAGTTATACGATGTTTCTGTTGCAGAAGTATCTGTTGATGTAATTAAGAATGTAATCATCTGGCTTAAAGAAAACGGTTTTGCTTATCTCACAACATGCAATGGCATTCATTACCCCGACAGTCCAAAGAAATTCGGAATGGTATATCACCTGCATGACTGGAAACGCAACCTGCGCATACGACTGAAGACATTTGTACAGCACGACCCGCCACACTTTCCTACCATTACTGATGTTTGGCCTGCTGCCAACTGGATGGAACGCGAAGCGTATGATTTTTTTGGTTTTCATTTTGATGGCCACCCTAAACTGAAAAGAATACTCAATGAGGATAGCATGGTAGGCTGGCCGCTGAGAAAAGAATATCCGCTCGAAGACCAGGCAAGATTTGATAAAGATGATAAAATGTTTGGCAGATAAAAATTAATGGAATGAAAGAAGAGGTTAATCAGGATACAAAACAGGAAGTCATCAGTAAGGAATATACAACCCTTAATCTGGGACCTACACACCCTGCCACACATGGTATTTTTCAGAATGTGCTTAAAATGGATGGTGAAATTGTAGTAGATACAGAACAAACCATCGGATACATTCACCGTGCATTCGAAAAACTTTCAGAACGCAGACCCTACGGACAAATAACTCCCATCACTGACAGGCTTAACTATTGCTCTTCACCTCTCAATAATATGGGATGGCACATGACAGTAGAAAAGCTTGCAGGAATAAAACTTCCAAAGCGTGTGGAGTATTTAAGGATCATCATCATGGAACTTGCGCGTATATCCGATCACATTATTTGCAATTCGGTGATTGGTGTTGACAGCGGTGCCATGACAGGATTTCTGTATATCTTCCAGTTCCGAGAACGCATTTATGATATTTACGAAGAGATTTGTGGCGCACGAATGAATACCAACATCGGACGCATAGGTGGACTTGAAAGAGATTTTAATCAGGCTTCATGGCTTAAGATTGAAAAACTGCTTGAAGATTTACCTCGTGGTCTGAAAGAGTTTGAAGCATTGTTGGTGCGCAACCGTATATTTATGGATCGTACTATTAACTGCGGTCCGATTTCAGCGGAGTTGGCATTGGCTTATTCTTTCTCCGGTCCTAATTTGCGTGCTGCCGGAGTGGATTACGATGTGCGTGTGATGAATCCTTATTCGTCTTACGAAGAGTTTGACTTCATCATTCCTGTTGGTACCAATGGTGATACATATGATCGTTTTATGGTGCGCGAACAGGAAATGTGGGAGAGCATAAAAATTATTAAGCAGGCAATGGAGAAGTTGGATAAACTCGAAGACAAAACATCTTACTTTGCTCCTGATGTTCCGGATTACTATCTTCCTCAGAAACTGGATGTATATACCAAGATGGAGGCACTCATTTATCACTTTAAAATTATTATGGGAGAAACATCAGTGCCTAAAGGCGAAGTATATCATTGTGTGGAAGGTGGCAACGGTGAGTTGGGTTACTATCTGGTGAGTGATGGCGGAAGAACGCCTTATCGTTTACACATGCGCAGACCTTGTTTTATTTATTATCAGGGTTATCCTGAAATGATAAAGGGAGGTTACCTGAGCGATGCCATTCTTACAATGAGTTCGATGAATGTAATCGCAGGAGAGTTGGATGCATAAGAATATTTAAACTGTATTGAAGTAAGTAAAATATATATCGTGGCAACTAATAAAGAAATAAAATTTTCGGATGATGCACTTGCACTCATCGAAAAGATAATCAAGCGATATCCCGAAGGGAAACATAAGTCGGCAATATTGCCCATATTGCATATTGCGCAGGCAGAGTTTGACGGATGGCTAAGTCCTGAAGTTATGGACTATGTAGCATCTGTTCTTAAAATACAGCCGATAGAAGTTTATGAAGTGGCTACGTTTTATACCATGTTTAATCTGAAACCGGTTGGTAAGTGTCTGATTGAAGTTTGCCACACCGGTCCATGCTGGCTCATGGGTGCAGAAGATGTAGTGAGATATATTGAAAAAAAATTAGGAATTAAAAACGGTGAAACCACAGCTGACGGAATGTTTACTCTGAAAACAGTAGAATGTCTGGCAAGTTGCGGAACAGCACCAATGATGCAGATTGGCGAAACCTATCACGAAAACCTGACGCTTGAAAAAGTAGATACCATTCTTGAAGAACACAGAAATGCCGGTGTGCGCAGAACACATTGGGAAAAAGAAAAAATTAAATCTTGACAATGGGACGACAACTGCTTTTAGATAATTTAGATAAGCCGGGTATCAATACACTTAACGGCTATCAGGAAACTGGCGGTTATGAATCGCTCAGAAAAGCACTTCAGATGAAACCCGAAGATATTGTTGCCGAAGTGCAAAAGTCAGGGCTTCGCGGACGCGGTGGTGCAGGTTTCCCCACAGGAATGAAATGGAGTTTTTTGGCCAAACCTCCCGGAGAACCACGCTATCTCATTTGCAACGCTGACGAGAGTGAACCCGGTACATTCAAAGACCGTTACCTCATGCAACGCAAGCCGCATATCCTCATTGAAGGTATGATTATTTCAAGTTTTGCATTGGGAGCCAACACATCATTCATCTACATCCGCGGTGAGATGATGTATGTTTATCATATTCTGCAAAAAGCAATTGACGAAGCTTATGCTGCAGGTTATTTGGGAAAAAATATTTTAGGCAGCGGCTTCGACCTCGACCTGCATGTGCATTGCGGTGCCGGTGCATACATATGCGGAGAAGAAACTGCATTGCTCGAATCGCTTGAAGGCAAACGCGGAAACCCACGTATCAAACCACCGTTTCCTGCTGTAAAAGGTTTGTGGGGATGTCCTACTGTAGTAAACAACGTAGAGACCATTGCCGCAGTAGTACCTATCATCAGAATAACAGGCGAAGAGTATGCTAAAATTGGAATAGGAAAAAGCACAGGTACCAAACTTATTTCAGCATCAGGACATATAAATAAACCCGGAGTTTATGAAATTGAACTGGGTGTGCCTGTAGAAGAATTTATTTACAGCGAACAGTATTGCGGAGGAATTCGCAACGGAAAAAAACTGAAAGCTGTTGTAGCAGGAGGTTCTTCAGTACCGGTGTTGCCAGCCGAATTAATTTTGAAAACTGCCAACGGTGAACCACGACTGATGACGTATGAAAGTCTTGCAGAAGGTGGTTTTGCCACAGGAACGATGCTTGGTTCAGGAGGATTTATTGTGATGGATGAAGATACCAGCGTAGTGAAAAATGTGTGGAACTTCTCACGGTTCTATCACCACGAAAGTTGTGGACAATGTTCGCCATGCAGAGAAGGAACGGGATGGATGTATAAAATTCTCAGTCGCCTGCTCGATGGCAAAGGTGAAACAAAAGACATTGACCTGTTGTGGGACATTCAGAGAAAAATAGAAGGTAAAACAATATGTCCTTTTGGTGATGCTGCTGCATGGCCTGTAGCTGCAGCCATCAGACATTTCCGCAGCGAATTTGAACAATACATAAAAAACGGTAAGAGTGATGTGAAACATTATTACCGCATTAATAACTTACAAGAAATATAATATGGCTCGGGTTACCATTGACGGACATACCATAGAAGTTCCGGACGGAACAACCATTGTAGAAGCAGCACGCAAAATAGGAGGCGATATTGTCCCGCCAACTATGTGCTATTACTCTACATTAAAAACATCAGGAGGTTATTGTCGTACATGCTTGGTGAAAGTTACCAAAGGCTCTGACAAAGACCCACGCCCTATGCCTAAGTTGGTAGTAGGTTGCCGTCAAACAGTGATGGATGGTATGGAAGTCCAGAATATCACTTCACCCGAAGTTCTTGAAGCCAGAGAAGGTGTTGTTGAATTTTTGTTACTCAATCATCCATTGGATTGCCCTGTTTGTGATCAGGCAGGTGAGTGCGACCTGCAGGATTTAAGTTATGGTCATGGTGATGAAGGCACACGCACTGAGTTCAGACGAAGGACATTCCCGATGCGCAATATCGGTGATAAGATAAAACTGCACATGAACAGATGTATCATGTGTTATCGTTGCGTGAAAGTTGCTGAGCAGTTGTGTCCCGAGCGTGTACACGGTGTTCTCAACAGAGGGTGGGATGCCGAAATTTCAACCTATATAGAAAAAGCAATAGATAATGAATGGAGTGGCAACATGATTGATGTTTGTCCCGTAGGAGCATTAACAGATAAAACATTCCGCTTTAAATCACGTGTATGGTTTACCAAACCTCTCGATGCACATCGCGACTGTGATGTTTGTTGCGGAAGAGTTGCACTGTGGGTTTCAGGTGATGCAGTACTTCGTGTAACCGGCAGAAAAGGTGTTTATCATGAAATAGAAAATACCGAAGACGGTAAACCCGGATGGATATGCAACACATGTCGTTTCGAGAAAAAAAATCTGTCAGACTGGGTAATCGAAGGCCCACGACATATTGACAGACATTCGGTAATATCACAAAATCATTACGAACAGTTGAAGCAGTTGAAACAGGATTTGTCAAGGCAGAAACTGATTGGTGAAAAAGCACATAACAACTAAATTCAGCAATGGAATATTCAGAACTCATTTTTAAAGTCATTTTTGTAATTGCAGTGTTTGCAGTTTCATTGCTCATAGCGATGTATTCAACCTATGCTGAGCGAAAGATTGCAGCTTTCATGCAGGACAGGGTGGGACCTGACCGTGCAGGACCATTCGGAATTCTTCAACCATTGGCTGACGGTGTGAAGATGTTTATGAAAGAAGAAATCATTCCTGCTAATGCCGATAAAGCGTTATTTATTTTAGGCCCATCACTCATGATGCTTACTGCATGCATGACGGGTGTGGTAATTCCTTGGGGAAATTCTTTGATCATCAACGGACAGGAATACATCCTTCAGATTACAGATGTCAATATTGGTATTCTTTACATTTTCGCTGTGATTTCCATAGGAGTTTATGGTATTATGATTGGAGGCTGGGCTTCAAATAATAAATATTCTTTGTTAGGTGCCATACGGGCATCCTCACAAATGATCAGCTATGAGCTGGCTATGGGAATGGCAATCATATCGCTGGTGATGATGACCGGTACACTGAGTTTGCGCGAAATTGTTTTGCAGCAACCGGGAGCACACTGGAATGTGTTTTATCAACCATTGGGATTTTTAATTTTTCTTGTGTGTGCATTTGCCGAAACTAACCGAACACCTTTCGACCTTCCTGAATGTGAGACTGAACTGGTAGGAGGGTATCATACTGAATATTCATCCATGAAACTTGGCTTCTATCTCTTTGCTGAGTATATCAATATGTTTATTTCATCTGCAGTTATCTCAGCACTTTACTTCGGAGGATTTAATATGCCTTTTATTGGAGGATTAGGATTATCGCACAATATGCTGGCTATTCTCGGTGTAGTTTTCTTTTTCGCTAAAATATTCTTCTTTATATTTTTCTTTATGTGGGTAAGATGGACTATCCCCCGTTTCAGATACGACCAGTTGATGAATCTCGGTTGGAAAGTGATGATTCCTTTATCTATAGTAAATATGCTGCTTACAGGATTATTTTTATTGTGGAGAAACGGACTGTTTCATTTTTAAGTGAAAAGAAAAAATAAATTCGGATAGAAAAAAAATAGAGCAATGCAAAGTTTAACAAACAGAAGCAAAGTAGTCGTCAACAAAAAAATGAGTTTTATGGAAAAACTCTATCTCCCTGAAATAGCAAAAGGGATGATGATTACTCTGAAGCATTTATTTAAAAAGAAAGTTACCATTAAATATCCGGAACAAAAACGACCGGTAGCACCGGTATGGCGCGGGTGGCATGTGCTGAAGCGTGACGAGTTGGGAAGAGAAAACTGCACGGCCTGCGGGTTGTGTGCGGTAGCTTGCCCTGCCGAAGCCATTACCATGACTGCAGCTGAGAGAAAACCCGGAGAAGAAAATCTGTATCGCGAAGAAAAATATGCAGCTGTATATGAAATCAACATGCTGCGTTGCATTTTCTGCGGATTGTGCGAAGAAGCCTGCCCCAAAGAAGCAATTTTTCTTACCGACAGAAACGTGCCGGTAGATTTGCTGCGGGATGATTTTATTTTTGGAAAAGACAAACTTGTTGAAGGAATAGAACCTGAAAAAAGAATTGATATCAGTGTTCGTGCAAGAGCACATCGCCAAATAGAAAGTTAAGTGACCGGAATAAAACAAATATTACTGCCTTTGACAATTGTTGCTGCTGCATTGTTGCAATCGTGCGATAAGGATGTTTGCAGAGACTGTTATATCATTCGTTCGGAATTGTGCACTTACACAGATACTGCCCTCAGCCCCTATCTCATTCCAGCAGATACAGTTCAGACATTTACTAAATGTGATAAAGAAGCTGAGTTTAAAGATGATAAATTTAAAGAGGAAAAATATGAATATGAATCCAACAGCCTGTATTACCCTCAGCATAAAGTACATGTTGCTGTTACCGATATTTATGTTTGCCCTGAAAAAACAAACGAATAAGCATTATTAAATTAGGAATAAAAATATAATTTCGCACCGGTTTTACACTTCTAAACTATCGTGAGTCAGTACGCATTTTACATACTATCTGCCCTCTCAGTTGCCAGCGCTTTAATGACGGTATTTAACCGAAAGCCTGTTTATAGTGTGTTGTATCTGATATTCTTCTTTTTCACTTTGTTTGGTCATTATATTTTACTGAATGCACAATTTCTTGCAGCAGTACACCTCATTGTTTATGCAGGAGCCATTATGGTATTATTCCTTTTTATCATTATGATGCTCAACCTTAATAAAGAAGTAGAACCCAACAAAAGTATTGTAGCAAAATTTGCAGCAGTTATATCCGGTGGTTTGTTGATGATTGTAGTTGTAAGTGCCATGAAGGGTGTAGATGCTGCAGCAATCAATCAGCATTCAGAAATCGGTTTGGTTGAAACTTTAGGAAGTGTACTTTACAATAAATATATGCTGCCGTTCGAAATGGTTTCAGTACTTTTTCTTACGGCAATAGTTGGTGCAGTTATGCTTGGTAAAAAAGAAATTAAATAACAATGGCAGCAATAAACATTGACCACTACCTCCTGCTTTCAGCCGTACTGTTTTGTATTGGCGTGGCAGGTGTGTTGTTCCGCAGAAATGCCATCGTTATATTTATGTGTATTGAACTTATGCTGAACTCGGTGAATTTATTGCTTACTTCTTTCAGTAATCAGCATAATGATCCGTCAGGACAGATATTTGTATTTTTTATCATGGCTGTTGCTGCTGCAGAAGTAGCAGTAGGTTTGGCCATACTGGTAATGATATATCGCAATGCCAAATCGGTAGATATAGATTTCTTTAACAAGTTAAAAGAATAAGACGATGGATTTGATTATTTCACTCATTCCACTTTTGCCGTTAGCCGGTTTTATTCTGATAGGAGTTTTAAATAAAAAACTTCCAAAGGGTATGGTGGGGATAATCAGCAACACTACTGTACTCAGTTCTTTTATTATATCGTTTTATCTTTTTCTTTCATTTATTAAAGGTGCAGATTCATATAGCACAGAATTGTTTCCATGGATCAATGCAGGAGGTTTGCATCTTGGACTGTCGTTTATGGTTGATCATCTCACAGCAGTTATGCTGTTGGTGATTACAGGAGTAGGTTTTCTGATTCATGTTTACTCCATTGGCTACATGCAGCACGATGAGGATTATCCAAGGTTCATGTCATACCTCAACCTGTTTGTGTTTTTTATGTTGCTGCTCGTTATGGGAAGTAATTATGTGGTGATGTTTGCAGGATGGGAAGGAGTTGGATTGTGCTCATATCTGCTGATTGGTTTCTGGTTCAAAAACACCGATTATAACAATGCAGGCCGCAAAGCTTTTGTGATGAACCGTATTGGCGACTTCGGATTTTTACTCGGAATGTTTCTTATATATCAGACATTCTCGTCACTTGATTACAAAGAAGTTTTTGAAGCAGCTAAAAATTATCCCAAAGGCGATCCAACCATCACAGCCATCACCTTGTTGCTGTTTGTTGGCGCTGTAGGCAAGAGTGCACAAATTCCGTTGTACACCTGGTTGCCTGATGCCATGGCAGGTCCTACACCGGTATCAGCACTTATTCACGCTGCAACCATGGTTACTGCCGGAGTGTATATGGTTATCAGAAGTAATGTGCTATACATGTTATCACCTTTCTCAGGTGAGGTAGTTGCTTTTATAGGAATGATTACTGCTTTGATGGCCGCTACCATTGGACTGAAACAAAATGATATTAAGAAAGTACTTGCATATTCTACCGTCAGTCAGCTGGGGTTTATGTTTGTAGCTCTTGGTGTCGGTGCTTACACTACCGGATTGTTTCACGTAGTTACACATGCATTTTTTAAAGCGCTGCTCTTCCTGTGTGCAGGCAGTGTGATACATGCTATGGGTGGCGAGCAGGATATTCGCAGAATGGGTGGACTAAAAAAATATTTACCGGTTACACATATTACATTCCTGATGGGTGTACTTGCCATAAGCGGTATTCCTCTCTTCTCCGGATTCTTTTCAAAAGATGAAATTCTGGCAGCTACATGGGTACATTCTCCGTTAATGTTTGTAGTCATGGCTTTTACTTCATTGCTCACAGCTGTTTATATGTTCCGTTTATACTGGCTGACTTTCCATGGCGATTTCAGAGGAACACATCATCAGCAGGAGCATCTGCATGAATCACCGTCAGTGATGACAGCGCCTTTGATGGTGCTGGCAATACTTTCAGTAATTGGTGGCTTTATGGGTATGCCACACTGGATGAGTGAAAAACTCGGAGTACATCATGTATTCAATGAGTTTGTTGCTCCTGTGATTTATTCACCTAAAGAATTTATTCTCTCTCATACATTTGATTTCTCATTGCTTATCGGAACCATTGTAGCACTGGCTGCTGTGTATTATTTCACACGCAAAATGTATGTTGCCGACAAGGTGGTTCCTGAAGAAGATTCGGAAACAAAATCATTTCAAAAAGTTTTGGCCAACAAATATTATGTGGATGAAATTTATGATGCAGTGATAAGAAAACCACTGGATGCCATCTCTGAAATGTTTTATAAAATTTTTGATATTAATATTATTGACGGTATAGTGAATGGAATTCCTAAGGTGACCAATTTAACAGCATCAGCAGCACGGATGTTGCAAACCGGTCGCCTTGGTATTTACTTAGTCGTCATGGTTATTGGAGTAATTTACCTGTTTGCATTTAAACTATTGCTGTAATGAATAACACACTTTTGATAGTACTGCTTTGGCCATTGGTGAGTATGGTGTTATCGCTGCTTCCTGCTAAGGAGGCTGCCGGCAAAACAGCATTTGCATTGTCGTTGGCAGGTTTATTGCTTTCTGTATATCTGTTTATGGGATTTGTTCCTGCAAACGGAATGCAGCAGGTGATGAGTTATGCATGGATTCCTTCTTTAGGCATCAGTTTTAAAATTGGAATGGATGGCATCAGCCTGTTGCTGATTATGCTTACCAACGTACTTACACCGCTGATAATACTTTCATCATTCGGAAGAAGAATTGAAAATCCCAAAGCATTTTACACACTCATCCTGCTGATGCAGTTTGCGTTGCTCGGTGTGTTTGTTGCATTAGATGGATTTCTGTTTTATATCTTCTGGGAACTAGCTCTTATTCCTATATATTTTATCTGCTTATTGTGGGGAGGAAAAGACAGGGTACGCATCACACTGAAATTTTTTATCTATACATTAACAGGAAGTTTGCTGATGCTGGTAAGTTTGATTTACCTCTATCTTCAGACACCCGATACACATACATTCGACATTGATGCATTCTATCAGTTAAAACTTTCAGGCTCGCAGCAGGCATTTGTATTATGGACAATGTTCTTTGCTTTTGCAGTAAAGATTCCGATTTTCCCTCTGCACTCATGGCAACCCGATACCTATGTGGATGCGCCCACTCCCGGAACCATGTTGCTTTCAGGAATCATGCTGAAGATGGGTATTTATGGTTTACTGCGCTGGCTGTTGCCAACCGTACCCGCTGCAGTCAATGAGTATGGATTTATGATTATGGCATTTTGTGTGGCAGGAGTGGTGTATGCTTCCTGCATTGCCATTGTACAAAAAGATTTCAAACGATTGATAGCTTATGCATCTATTGCTCACGTTGGTCTGATATCAGCAGGTGTGTTTACACTGAACAGCGAAGCTACCGAAGGTGCAGTGTTTCAGATGCTGAGCCACGGTGTGAATGCAGTTGGATTATTCTTTATTGCAGACATTCTGATGACGCGATTGAAAACCCGTAACCTGTCAGAGTTGGGTGGTATTGCAAATAATCAGAAATTTTTTGCTGTATCATTTATGATTATCCTGTTGGGTACAGTTGCACTTCCGCTTACAAATGGTTTTGTTGGAGAGTTTCTGCTGCTTACCGGAATTTATATGTATCACAAATGGATGGCATTTTTTGCAGCTTTGTCTGTCATTCTCGGAGCAGTTTATATGTTCCGCAGCTATCAGGCAATTATGTTGGGAAGCCGTCACTTAAGCGACAGCGATTTCAGTCCGCTTACCATTTCAGAAAAAACAGTATTGGTGTCTGTTGCAGCGTTGGTTGTTCTGATGGGAATTTTTCCTTCAGTATTGTTGGATACAGCATCACCAAGTGTAAAAGCATTGCTTAGTTTAATTAATGCACAGTAAAAAATTAAATTATAAAATAAAAAAGACTTGAACACCATCGTCATACTTTCAGTTACAGGCATTGCCGCGATGATGTCTGATGTTTTTAAACTTAAGAAAGCATTATTCGGACTGTCGTTGCTTGGATTGCTGATAGCACTTGTATTTTCGGTTTACGACTGGGGTCAGTATGCAACTTATTTCAACCAGATGGTATTGACTGATAATTATGCAGTCGTATTCACAACCATGCTCATAGGTATAACTTTTCTGTGGTTCCTGATGTCGAAAGATTTTTTCAGCAGCCACAGCAGTGCCAGCGAGCATTATGCACTTATTTTGTTTTCGCTTACAGGCGGAGTGATGATGACCAATTTCTCTGACCTGACTATACTTTTTCTTGGCCTTGAAATTCTTTCCATAGCACTTTATATTCTTGCCGGCAGCGACAAAGGAAATTTATTCAGCAACGAAGCATCATTGAAATATTTTATGATTGGCTCTTTTGCCACAGGATTTTTGTTGTTTGGTATAGCCTTAATTTATGGTGCCACTTCCAGTTTCAATCTTCAGGAAATTTCTGCTTATGTGCAGCAACACAACGGAAGTCTGCCAATGTATTTTTATGCTGGAATACTGATGATACTTACGGGTCTAACGTTTAAAGTTTCAGCAGTGCCATTCCATTTCTGGGCACCCGATGTGTATGATGGTTCGCCAACGCTGGTAACTACCTACATGCTGAGTGTGGTGAAGATGGCGGCTTTTGCAGCGTTATATCGTTTGTTTATTTACTGTTTTGCTCCGGTATATGAATTCTGGATTCCTGTTTTTGCAATCATGTCGGCAGTGACCATGCTGCTTGGAAACATCACAGCGGTATATCAGAAAAGTCTTAAGCGTATGCTTGCATATTCAAGTATTGCACATGCCGGTTATATGCTGATGGCACTGGCATCTCCGGGAGGAACTTCAAGAAGCGCATTAATGTTTTACCTGCTGGCTTATGCCATATCCACTTTAGGCGTATTTAATGTTTTGTATCAGGTGCATAAAGTAACAGGTCGCGAAGAAATTAAATCAGTGAAAGGTCTTTTCAGAAAAAATCCTTTTGCAGCCATCATGCTTACATTGTGTATGCTGAGTATGGCAGGTATTCCTCCTGTTGCCGGATTTTTTGGTAAGTATTACATGTTTGTGTCAACGCTCAACGGAGGTCTTACATGGCTTGTGCTTATTGCAGTGTTAAGTTCGCTCATTGGTGTTTATTTTTACTTTAAAGTAATCATTGCTGCATTTCAGGAGCCTGAACTAGAGAATACTGCATACTACCGTCAGCCATCAGATCTTACAGTACTTTACATCTGTGGAATTTTGAGTTTACTACTCGGTATTTTGCCGCAGTTTGTAGCAGGGTTGTTATAAATCAAAAATTAGATTTTTAAAAAAATAAAAAAGGCTGTCTTTAAAAAGGCAGCCTTTTTCTTATGTCTGACGCAATGGTGTTACATCACCACTTCTGATTCGTAAGTTGAAATATCAGGGCAGGTACAAATCAAATTTCTGTCGCCATGTGCATTGTCAACACGTTTAACCGATGGCCAGAATTTGTTTTGAGCAACCCACTCAGCAGGATAAACTGCATTCTTACGACTATAGCTATGTGTCCATTCATCAGCAGTTGCTTCAACAGCAGTATGTGGTGAGTTGATTAATACATTGTCTTCGCGTGATGCATTGCCTTTTTCAATTTCGCTTATCTCATTGCGTATGGAAATCATTGCCTGACAGAAGCGATCTAACTCAGGCAGCGATTCACTTTCTGTAGGTTCTACCATCAGTGTTCCTGCTACAGGAAATGCAACAGTTGGTGCATGATAACCATAATCCATTAACCTCTTTGCAATATCAATTACTTCAATGCCTGCTGAAGTTTTAAATGCACGACAGTCAAGAATCATTTCATGAGCACAATATCCGTTTTTGCCTTTATAGAGAATAGGATAATGATTTTCAAGACAAGCTTTCATATAGTTGGCATTCAGAATTGCCATTTCAGTAGCACGTTTCACACCGTCAGCACCTAACATTTTTATGTAACCGTAGCTGATCAGAATAATTAATGCGCTGCCCCATGGTGCTGCCGATACAGCATGAACACCTTTGGCTCCGCCTGTTTTCACAAGAGGATGTGATGGCAAATAGGGAACGAGGTGTTGTGCTACACCAATAGGTCCCATGCCGGGGCCACCACCACCATGCGGTATGGCAAAAGTTTTATGCAGATTGAGGTGGCAAACATCAGCACCTATAAGTGCAGGACAGGTAAGTCCTACCTGTGCATTCATGTTGGCACCATCCATATAAACCTGACCGCCATTGGTATGTATAATTGAAGTGATTTCTTTGATTCCCTCTTCGTAAACACCATGTGTAGAAGGGTACGTAACCATCAGACAAGACAACTGGTCGCGGTTTGCTTCTGCTTTTTCGCGAAGGTCGCTGATGTCAATGTTTCCGTTTTCATCACATTTCACAACCACAACTTTTAATCCAGCCATCACTGCACTTGCAGGGTTGGTGCCATGTGCCGACTGTGGAATAAGTACAATGTTGCGATGCGATTCACCTTTGTCTTCCTGATATTTTCTGATAACCATCAGCCCTGCATACTCACCCTGTGCACCACTGTTAGGCTGAAGTGATATTCCTGCAAAGCCTGTTATCTCTTTTAAATAACCTTCAAACTCAGTAATGATTTGTGCATATCCCTGTGCCTGTTCCAACGGTGCAAACGGATGCATGTTGGCAAACTCAGGCCAGCTCAGAGGCTCCATTTCACTGGTAGCATTGAGTTTCATGGTGCACGAACCAAGCGATATCATGCTGTGATTAAGAGCAAGGTCTTTGTTCTCAAGCATCTTAATATAACGAAGCATTTCAGTTTCGCTGTGATGTGTGTTGAATACAGGATGTGTAAGATAAGGTGATGTTCGCTGCAGCGATTGTGGTATTGCCTGTGCATTTTCAGCACTTTGATGAGCGATTGATTTTTTTCCAATAGTAGCTGCAAACACACGAAGAATATCTTTCATGTCATTGTCAGAAACAGTTTCGTCAATACTTATGCTTACAATATTTCCGGTATAACGGAAGTTGATGTTATTTGCTTCGGCAAGATCTTTTACACTTTCAGCATCTTCCACTTCTATGCTCAGTGTGTCGAAATAGGTTTGGTTCAGCAGTTTGAAACCTGCTTTTCTGAGGCTCTCAGCCAGCTGATGTGTACGGATATGTATGGAGGACGCAATTGCTTTTATGCCTTCACTGCCATGATATACTGCATACATGGATGCCATCACGGCAAGCAGCACCTGTGCAGTGCAAATGTTGCTGGTTGCCTTATCTCTTTTGATATGTTGCTCGCGTGTTTGCAGTGCCATGCGCAGAGCAGGATTTCCGGCAGCATCTATACTTAGTCCGATAATACGACCGGGAATATCTCTTTTGAAATTAGCACCTGTTGCAAAGAATGCAGCATGAGGTCCTCCATATCCCATAGGCACACCAAAACGTTGCGTAGAACCTACAACGCAATCGGCACCCCATTCACCGGGAGGAGTAAGCAGTGCTAAACTTAACAGGTCGGCAGCAACCACAACTTTTATCTCATGGCGATGACACATGTTTACAATATTTCTGTAATCAAGTACTGCACCATGCACATCAGGATACTGAAGCAATGCACCAAAATAAGTTTCATCAGGAGAGAAAAGTTGTTCATCTCCTACAATAAGTTCTATGCCCAGAGGTTTGCTTCGTGTGCGCAGAACATCTATCGTTTGCGGAAAACAATTTTCCGAAACAAAAAAGCGACATACATTATTTTTTACGGCTTCTTTGGAACGGGTATGAAAAAACATTCCCATTGCCTCGGCAGCAGCGGTGCCTTCGTCAAGCAGCGAAGCATTGGCAAGTTCCATACCGGTGAGGTCGCAAACCATCGTCTGAAAATTGAGCAGTGCTTCCATACGCCCCTGAGCAATTTCGGCCTGATAGGGAGTATAGGCAGTGTACCATCCCGGATTTTCAAAAATGTTTCGCTTGATGACACCCGGAACGATGGTGTTGTAATATCCCAGACCGATGTAGTTTTTAAACAACAAATTTTCCGAAGCAATGGCTTTCAACTCATTCAGATAGTCAAACTCACTCTGTGCAGCAGGCAGGTTCAGTGGTTTGGCAAGTCTGATGGTTTCGGGAATGATTTTAGAAATTAAATCGTTAATGGATTTGGCGCCAACTTTTTTAAGCATCTGCTGAACCTGTGCGTTATCAGGTCCGTTATGCCTGTCGGCAAAAGAGTAAAACATGTATTTTGGAATTTGCTGCAAAAATAGCAATTAGTAATTTTCGTGAAACATAACCTTTGTAAATTTCAGATATGTTCATAATATTTTTTAACTGTATATACTTTTAGTTGTTTTTTTATAGTTTTGATTTTAAATACAGTTTATGATTTTACGTAAAAGCCTTGTTTTTCTGTTTTTATTTTTCATCGGTCTGCATGCTGATGCACAGGATACTTTATGCCTATTAAACGGAAAACAAAAAACCGTGAAAATGTATAACCTCAATGACCCTGATTGGGTTAGGTATGTAAAATACAATGGCAGCAGCAGGGTGAAAAAGTTGGATGTTTACAAAGTGTTTTCAGTAAAACATGCTGACGGAACAGAGAAGATTATTTACAATCCTGATACTGTTGCCGGAGATCCTAATGTGGCATGGGTAAGCGATTACATTAAAGGACAACAATATGGTATGTTGCACAGACGCGATCATTTTAACAAACACAGTAAAACATGGCACAGGAGAGTAAATTTTACAGAGATAGGCGGAGTAGCTGTAGGTGGTGCCGGAAGTCTTCTGTCGTTTTATGGTATTCCTGTACCTGCAATTTATGCCATTGCAGTAGGACGCAGCAGCCCGGCCTTGCCTGATGCACCTGACATTGCCCCACAATTTAAGAACAGCGAAGGATTTATATCAGGATATCAAAAGCATAAGCGTAACCAGAGAATTAAGCAAGGTTTTATCTCAGGAATGATAGGATTTGCAATTGGCGTTGTTACCTTGACAATTATTGAAAATCAATAGGCAATACACGCTTGCTTTTTTTCTGTATCAATTGGTCAGAAGAAAAGTACTGATAGCTTTGGCTGCAACATCTGCAAGTTATCAGACTTTGATATTTGTACAGAAAGATTATGAAAGCAGCCTGATTATTCTTCCTCTGATATTTTTTGCAACGTTAGCTGTTTACAATACTCCCAAGTTTGAAAGATTTGGATTTACTAAAGCAAAATCACTTTTGTTTTTCGCCAGCCTGATTCCTGCATCTCTCATATTTCTTTTTTTAGATTTTAAGGTTCAACAACTGATACTGATTTCATTTGTTGGTGCTATGTTGTATATCATGCCCTTTTATTATCGTAACAAACCACTTAAGGGATTGCGAAATATTTTTTTACTCAAGAATATTTTTCTTGCATTTTTTTGGGCAATGGTTACAGTAGCCGTTCCGCTTGCTGTGGTGAATATGGAAGTGAACAGTGCTATTCCACTGTCCTTATTTCTGAGACGATTTTTATTTGTATTCAGTATTACCATTCTGTTTGACATTCGCGATATGATTCCTGATAGGGAAAGAAATCACAATACCTTGCCTGTAGCGCTAGGTTTGAATGTCAGTAAAGGGATAGGCTATGCTGCATTGTTATGTTTTGCCGCATTAACCGTTTTTACTGAGTATTATTCATGGATTGGGCAGAGCCAGGTTAATGCATTGTTGCTAAGTGTAATTCCTGTTGCAATTATGCTTTATTATGCCAAACCTGAAGCCAACTACTTATTCTATAATGTTGGTGCAGACAGTTTGCTGATTATTCAGACGGTGATATTGGTGTTGTTTACACTTCTGAAGTGAAAATTAACAATACAGAATATCATTTTTGGTAATTCAAATCAAATCATGTAGGTTTGTTAGCTCACAACTAAACTGAATATGGCGAAAAACATCTGGGCTATTAAATCCATCAGCAACTTGATGAAAGAAGCTGAATCAACGGAGGGGAATACTCTCAAACGCACGCTTTCTCGACTTAACTTAATTACACTTGGAATAGGTGCAATTATAGGAGCAGGAATTTTTGTTCTTACAGGTCAGGCTGCTGCTCAGTATGCGGGGCCTGCTGTTACTATTTCTTTTGTTGTAGCAGGACTTGCCTGTGCTTTTGCAGGTTTGTGCTATGCCGAGTTTGCCTCTATGATTCCAATTTCGGGAAGTGCTTACACCTATGCTTATGCAACCCTCGGTGAATTTTTCGCATGGATTATCGGATGGGACCTTATTCTTGAATACTTGTTTGGCGCAGCTACTGTGTCAGTAGGATGGTCGGGTTATGTGGTGAGTTTTCTGAAAGATCACGGTATCTACATTGCCGATGCTTTATGCAATGCTCCTTTTTCTTATGACCATCACACACATCAGATTGCACTTACCGGAGCCATCCTTAATCTACCGGCTATGTTTATTGTTGCAGTGATGACGCTGTTGTTGGTTGTAGGTATTCGCGAATCTGCCAATTTCAATAACCTTATTGTAATTATTAAAGTGGTGGTGATTTTACTCTTTGTCATTTTCGGAGCTAATTATATTGTATCAGAAAACTACCAACCATACATTCCGGAGAATCAGGGAGGGTTCGGTCATTTCGGGTGGAGTGGAATTTTCAGAGCAGCAGGTGTAATCTTTTTTGCCTACATAGGTTTTGATGCCGTATCCACTGCAGCGCAGGAAGCAAAAAATCCACAGCGCGATATGCCCTGGGGTATATTGGGGTCGCTGGTAATTTGTACTATCATTTACATACTTGTAGGTTTGGTGATGACCGGTATTGTTAAGTATAATCAGCTCAATGTAGCAGCTCCCATAGCAGTTGCAGTAGATGCTGCCGGAAGTGGCTTAGAGTGGTTGCGTACACCTATTAAACTGGGCGCTATTGCAGGTTTGAGTTCTGTAATTCTTGTTATGCTCATGGGTCAGCCGCGAATTTTCTACAGTATGTCACGCGATGGTCTGTTGCCGGCTGTGTTCGGTAAAGTACATCCCCGTTTTAAAACTCCTTACATCACTACCATTCTCACAGGTGGGGTGGCCATGATTGTAGGTGGATTATTTCCAATAGGATTACTAGGAGAATTGGTTTCTATCGGAACATTGCTTGCATTTACACTTGTAAGTGGAGGAATCCTTATCTTACGATACAAGAGACCTGAAATAAATCGTCCGTTTAAAACACCTTTGTTCCCTGTTACTCCAATACTGGGAATACTTACTTCATTAGGTGTAATGGCAACATTACCCGGTGATACATGGATTCGACTTATTGTATGGATGGTCATTGGTGTGGCAATCTACTTTTTCTACAGCCGTCATCACAGTAAGGTAAATAATCAGAATCAGTAAAAACAACAGCGTAACATTGCAACAAAACGATAAAACAAAGTTGCACCGCTCGCTGAGTTTGTGGGATGCTACCATGTTGGTATCAGGTTCCATGATTGGCTCCGGTATTTTTATTGTAAGTTCTGATATGGCACGATTAACAGGCTCTGCGGGCTGGCTGCTTTTTCTGTGGGTGCTGAGTGGTTTCATTACGCTTATTGCAGCACTGTGTTATGGCGAACTTGCAGGAATGATGCCCGATGCAGGCGGTCAGTTTGTGTTTATAAAAAGAGCCTGGGGAAATACACTTTCCTTTCTGTATGGATGGACAGTTTTTATGGTGATTCAAACAGGTGTGATAGCTGCAGTAGCAGTAGCTTTTGCAAGGTTCACAGGAGTGTTTATCCCATTCCTGAGCGATACCAATATTCTGATGGATGCAGGTTTGTTTCAGATTTCAGCAGCACAGTGTCTGGCGATTTTACTTATTGTATTTCTTACATGGGTAAACACCAATGGAATTGAAAGCGGCAAAACAATACAGACTTTTTTTACATCAGCCAAATTGCTGGCTTTGTTTATACTGATTATTGCAGGACTTTATGTTGGCATGAAAACAGATTTGCTTTCATCCAACTTCGACAATGCCTGGACCGCAGTAAAGACTGTAAAAACTGACAGTGGATGGATTTCGGAAAACATCAGCGGGTTTGCACTGATACTTGTTTTAGGAACTGCCATCATAGGCTCATTATTCAGCAGCGATGCATGGAACAATGTTACTTTTATTGCAGGAGAAATTAAAGACCCTAAGAAAAATATTCCACGCAGTTTGTTGTTGGGAACAGGCATAGTTACCGTATTATATTTTTTGGTAAACATTGCCTATCTCTCGTTATTGCCTTTGAAAGGCGACCCTGCAGCTGCTGATGTGGCAGGGCAGGGAATACAGTTTGCAGGAGGTGGTACCGACCGCGTTGGCACTGCTGCTGCATCTATGATTTTTGGTGATGCCAGTGTTTACATCATGGCTGCATTGATTATGATTTCAACTTTTGGTTGCAACAATGGAATTATTCTCAGTGGTGCAAGAGTGTATTATGCCATGGCATTGGACAAACTTTTTTTCAAACAGGCAAAGCAACTTAATGCACATGGCGTACCTGCCAAAGCACTGTGGTTTCAGGCAGTGTGGGCTTCTGTGCTGTGTTTGAGTGGTACGTATGGAGAATTGCTCGACTACACCATTTTTGCTTCTTTGTTGTTTTATGTTGTCACCATTGCAGGTATTTTTATTCTGCGCAAAAAAGAACCTGATACACCACGGCCTTATAAAGTTGTAGCTTATCCTTTGCTGCCTGTATTATACATTGTGCTTGCTTTGTCAATCTGCTGCATTCTGCTTTACACCAAAACTGCTGTTGCAGGCAAAGGCCTTCTCATAGTATTACTCGGCCTTCCGGTGTATTACCTGTTTAAGAGAAAGCAATGATGCTTTTGGAAACAAAAAAGGAGCATAATTTTTGTTATACTCCTTTGAAGTTATCACAACAATAAATTACTTGACCACTCCCAATTTGCGACCCACTTTTACAAAAGCCTCTATTGCTTTGTCAATGTGATGTGTTTCATGCCCTGCTGAAAGTTGCACACGTATGCGGGCATTGCCTTTGGCCACAACCGGATAGAAAAATCCTGTTACATAAATTCCTTCGTCCAGCAACATTGCTGCAAAGTCCTGCGCAAGTTTGGCTTCGTAAAGCATAATCGGTACAATGGGATGTTCGCCCGGTTTAATATCAAACCCTGCTTCGGTAATTCTTTTTCTGAAATACTGTGTGTTATTCCAAAGTTTGTCGCGCAATGCAGTGGTATGGCTCAGCATATCGAGTACTGCAATGGATGCACCAACAATGGAGGGTGCCAGCGAATTTGAAAATAAATATGGACGAGAGCGCTGACGCAACATTTCAATAATTTCTTTGCGTCCTGAGGTGAAACCTCCCATAGCTCCTCCAAGTGCTTTTCCCAGAGTGCCTGTGATGATGTCAATGCGTCCCATCACACCATGATGCTCATGTGTGCCGCGTCCTGTTTTTCCCATAAAACCCGATGCATGACATTCGTCTATCATGATAAGTGCGCGATAACGATCTGCCAGTTCACAAATTTTATCTAACTGTGCAATGGTTCCGTCCATACTGAAAACTCCATCGGTAACAATCATGCGGTGGCGTTTGTCCTGTGTAGCCTGAAGTTTCGCTTCCAGATCGGCCATGTCGTTATGCTTATAGCGATGACGGTCGGCTTTGCAAAGACGTATGCCGTCAATGATGGAAGCATGATTCAGTTCATCAGAGATAAGCGCATCCTGTTCGTTCAGCAAAGGTTCAAACACACCTCCGTTTGCATCAAAAGCTGCTGCATAAAGTATGGTGTCTTCAGTGCCGAGGAAGGAAGCAATTTTTTGTTCAAGTTCTTTGTGTATATCCTGTGTTCCGCAAATAAAACGTACACTCGACATGCCGTAGCCATGTGTATCTATGGCACGGTGTGCAGCTTTTATTACTTCGGGATGTGATGATAAGCCCAGATAATTGTTGGCACAAAAGTTTATCACTTCTTTGCCATTGGCAGTAATGTCGGCTGCCTGCGGAGTAGTGATGATGCGCTCCTGCTTATACAATCCGGCCTCTTTTATTTCTTTCAGTTCTTTTTCAAGAACAGGTTTCAGTGTGTCGTACATAATATTTTCTTAAAACTTTAGAGTGCAATTTATGCTGCATTGAAAAGCCAAAATTAGTAAACACCGGCATTACGCATCAAACGACTCTATTTTTTTACCTTAGCCGCATGAGATTTTTCAGGATTGTGCTGGGTAACCTCTGGCGGTTTTGGTTTTTTTTTGAAGCTGTGCTTACTTTCTTTCTGTTGTTTCCGTTTTTTGTGATAACTCTCAGCGGCAAGGCACCATATCATCGCGCTTTTTGGTGGATGCAGCTGCATGCACGGTTGATTGTTTTTTTGTCAGGTATCAGAGTAAAGGTTATCCATAACTATCAACCCGAAAAAGATAAAACGTATCTGATCTGCCCCAATCATATTTCTTATCTTGATATAGTGGTAACGTATGTGGCATTTCCGCACTACTTTCATTTTATGGGAAAGGCCGAACTGGAGCGCGTACCTTTTTTCAATATTTTCTTCAAACGGATGAATATTGGTGTCAACCGTGCAAGCCGCTCGGCTTCGCATAAGGCTTATTTGCGCGCAGGCAACGATTTGCAAAATCATATCAGCATTGCCATTTTTCCTGAAGCCACCATACCGCCCTGCAATCCGCAACTTGGCCCCATGAAAAACGGTGCTTTTAAACTTGCAGTTGAAAATCAGGTAAGTATATTGCCCGTATGTTATGTGGATCACTGGAAGTTGCTGCCCGATAGTCCGAGAAGAATATTAGGAGGCAAGCCGGGAACAGCACGCGTAATTATTGATAAACCTGTTGAAGTAAAAGGACTTACTTTGGAAGATGTGCCTCAGCTGAAAAACACCTACAGGCAACGAATGGATGAGTTATTGGCTGCCTACCATTATGGCTATGGTGCAAACGACAGATAATTATAAGTCAGCAATAGATTATTTTATCAAATTAAGAGTGCGCAGTGTATCAGACCTAGAGCAGTTGAATGTAATGAGTCTGGCACTTTTGCCACCGAAAACATGGACGGTTTACTTCACTGTGAAATATTTTCTGCCAACCTTTTTTGACTCATTTGTTCTGCGGGTTGCTTAGTTGTTCTGATGCATAAAATTATTTGTTTAAAAATCAATTAGTTACAATCTTGCTTGGTAATTTACAAAAGATAATAATACAAGATGATTGCTTAATCAATAATTCATCTTATATTTGGTTCAGAAAAAACAAACCGGAGTTTCTTTAGATTAATCTATAACTCTTTATGTATGAAAAATTGTACCCTATCCAAGTTCATAGACTCAGAAAGTACTATTCAATCCATAAAAAGTAATTGTCTATCTTATTTTCGACTTTTTACTATTGCAGGAATTTAGTGAGACTGTACTTAAATAATTTTGTAGTTTCAATTACAACAATTCTATTAACCATTTAACAACTAACACAATGACAAACAAAAACCAAACACTCCCACCCCGATGGGTACTAACGCTGAGCCGTTCGATGTACCTTTTTATTGTGTTCATAGCTTCTATGATGTGGTCAACAAAAACATGGAGCTAACAACCAGTGCAGAGAGGTTGGCAGAAACAACAATTCGCCTGAAATAGTATTTAAAAGGTAGATAATATTGACATTTTAGCGAATTAAAAGTTACTGGTTGTTTTTCCGAAAGTATAACCACCTTTCAGGAATTATCGAATTCTATCAGGTGCGTTGCAGAAAGATTAATAGTGTCCAAAATGCAATATGCCCATTTTTCTTCTTTAAAAATAATAATTAGAATTCTTAACAATTTAAACTTTAATCACAATGAAACAAAAAATGTACAAATGGTTGCTTCTGTTTACAATGACAATGGGAGTAATGAACTTAACTACGGCATTTGCACAATGTCCGGTAACACTACATAATGGTAACGGCACTTCAGGGAATGCCAGGGCACCAATGGGGAATTTCAGATATGAACGAAGCGTTTATTTGATTACAGCATCAGAAATTGCAGCTGCAGGTATTCCATCAGGCATTAACTTGGGAAGCATTGGATGGGTTTATTCGACAGCTGCATCTGTTTCAGTTTCCGGTAACCTTACCATTTACATGGAAAACACGAGTGATTTAACAAATACTAAATCAACTACGTGGACTACAGCTATTGGAGGAATGACCAATGTTTATTCATCTGCTTATAACCTGCCCGGCACACCGGTTACAACCTTTGATGTAACGTTGTCAACCCCGTTTACATATACAGGAGGTGGTTTATACGTTGCTTTTGAATGGAACAATCCGGGTTCGACCTCAACGTCTTGTGTAGTCAGTTGTAATACCAATCTGACTAATGGGCTAAAGGGAAATCAAAGTAATATCTCATTACCAGCCACTTTAACATCGAGTAGTTTTCGTCCCGTAACCCGTGTTGCAATAGCAGCAGCGAATGATGCAAGTGTCAATCAGGTTTATACGCTAGGTAGTATGCCTGTTGGATTTACAACAAATCATGTCATTGAGGCAAGGATAACCAATAATGGTTCTAATCTATTGACCGGTTTAAATGTAAGTCTAAACATTTCGGGAGCGAATAGCTTTACAGACGTATATACAATTCCTTCCCTTGCATCGTGTGCATCAACGATTATTTCATTTAATGCATTTACACCTACTGCAACAGGCGCCAATATTGTTTCAGTAAGTGTTCCGAATGATGATAATAATCTAAATAACAGCATTAGTATGACTCAGCCAATAACTTCCAATCTTTATTCATACAAATATGCTGCACCATTATCCGGAGGTGTTGGTTTTAACCCCGGAATTTATGGAGTTTTTGTTTCCAAATTCAACAGTGCCATCACAGGTCAAATCAATGAAGTAAAGGTTGATTTCCAGGCATCAAGTGCCAGCCGCCAGTTTAGAATAGCTATTTATGATGAACTTGGTGGCCAACCTAATAATTTGTTGTATGTTTCACCAAGTGTTATAAATATTTCCAGTGCTGCCCAGCAATCTTTTATTCCAATTTCACCGGCAGTAAGTGTTCTCGGAAATTTCTTTGTTGGGGTAGTTCAGGAAACTTCCAATACTGTGAATATAGGTTTTTCTTATCAAACAGAAAATCCCGTTCGTGCTAATACATTTTATTACGCCAATAACCTCACAGGCGGACCATGGACTGATTTTTCACCTGCTGCACCATTTCGTTCAGCAATTGAAGTTCAGTTCTACATAGCGCAGCCACCAAATTGTCCAATAATGAATTCTCCTGCCGATTTAGGTACAGCCTGTATTAATGGCACTACCCTTAACTGGGCTAGTGGTGGAGGAGGTCCATTAGGTTATAAATTGACTTTTGGAAACAATGCTCCGAGCTATGACAATATTCTTAATGATGTAGATCTTGGAAATGTAACAAGTTATAGTACCGGAGCATTAGCAGCCGGAACTTATGGATGGAAAGTTACAGCTTATAATAATGATGGCACATCTTCAGGATGTACTTTCAAAACATTTACAGCAGATCTTGCATCTTGTTATTGCATTCCTAATTATTCTTCAGGTACGGGTTTTGGTGATTATATTTCACTGGTAGAAATTTTAACAACTACTTTAAATAATCCTTCAACCGGAGCTGTTTCTCCATACTATACTTTATACCCACAGTCAGGAAGTACAACAGCTACCCTTGTTGCAGGCAGTCAATATACCATCAATTTAGCAGGAGGTACCTGGTCTGACTGTTATATTCGTGGATGGATTGACTTTAATCAGGATGGAAGCTTTAGTCCGTCTGAATCTATAGGCATTACGGGTAATGTGGGCAGTTTGACTACTTTAGGACTTAATTTTACCGTACCGAACAGTGCTTTAACCGGAACAACCAGAATGAGAGTTCGTTCGTCTGATACCTCACCCTCACCGTTAGATACTGATGAATGTACCCTTCTTAGTTTTGGTGAAACAGAAGACTATCTGATAACTATTGAGCCGGCAACCTGTATAAGTGCTCCCATATATCCGGCAAATTCAAGTTTTATATGTCCTGATCCGGGTTTAGTTCTTTCATGGCCATCCATGACAGGAGCAACCGGTTATGATGTTTATTTTGATAATGTTTCCGGGACAACACTTGTTTCTCCTAATCAATCCGGTACAACATACAATCCTGGCACTTTGTCAGGAACAGGTCCATTCTATTGGAAAGTAGTTCCATTATATCCAAGTGACACATGTAATACACCTCCAGTTTGGTCATTTAGTCTTAATCCAGAACCGTTACCTGTAGCATCATCAGGTGGAGATGCTTGTGAGGGAGGGACAATAGCTCTAACTGGAGATAATCTTGCCCCGGGTCAGATGAGTGGAAATTCATTTGCATGGACAGGTCCAAATGGTTTTACCAGTACAAATCAGAATCCTACAATCTCAAAAATCCAAATCCAACGTTGACTATTATAGACTATCAGGATGTAGGTTGTATAGGAGGAAGTGACGGAGAAGTTACAATTGGTGCCAGTGGAGGTACAGCAAATTATGACTTCACAATTAATTTTGTAAATTACATCAATGATCCTGCACAGGCAACTTTTACCAATCTTCCTGTAGGAACAACAGTTGTAACTGTGAGCGATGCAAATGGATGTCCGGCAACAATTCCTGTGACGTTAACATATATCAGTTCAGTCCCACCTGCACAAAGCGTGCATGTCCGGGAACTACAGCAAATCTGAGTATTCCGGCTGTTGCAGGAGCCACCATGTACACATGGGATGGTCCTCCGGGTACTACATTTGATGGAAATCCATCACCCTATACCAGTACAACACCAAGTGTAGCCATCGTATTTGGAACACCAAGTACCTCTCTTTATTCTATAGGTGTTCAGGCAGGAAACGGATGCGGAAATTCACTGCGTAAAATTCAGAAGGTACGCTACAGTGTATCCGTACCTGAATCAATAAACGGAGATGCAACAGTGTGTGCCAATACAAATGGAAAAGTATATAGCATTCCGTCAGCTCCTGAAGGAGCAACTTCTTACCAATGGACTATAACAGGTGATGCAAGCATCAACGGACAGGGTAACTCAGCTACAACATCATCACTGAATGTTACTATAGATTTTGGTCCGAGTTGGAATGGCGGCACACTGTGTGTGGCAGCAAAAACAAGCTGTTATACATCAGCAACAAAATGTCTGGCTATAGGCACAGCATCAGGCAGTTTCGGTATCATTACAGGCAGCACAACAGCATGTCCAAATACCAATGAAACCTATGCAGTAACAGCAGGAGCAGGAATAGCAAGTTATAACTGGACAGTACCAACAAATACGAGCATAAATAGTGGTCAGGGCACTAATAGCATGAATCTGAACTTCAATCCTTCATACAATAATGTAGGCAACATTTGTGTAACTGCCACAAGCATTTGCGGTGTTGTTTCAGCACCAAAATGTCGTACGGTAGCACCGGGAGTAGCAAAGGTACCTGCAAGTATCAGCGGAATAACCAATGGATTATGTAGCGGACTA
>JAGVTU010000012.1 GCA_019136655.1 Bacteroidota bacterium | reverse complement strand
AAGTTTAGAATCAGTAACAGTAACAGTATAAGTACCAGCAGCTACATTGGAAAGAGAAGAAGTAGTAGCTCCTGTATTCCAGAGATAAGTATATGCAGGCGTACCACCTGAAACCGAAGTTGTGATGCTGCCGTTGTTTTGTCCGCAGGTAGCACTTGTAGGTGTTAGCGTAGCAGAAATATCAGTAGGTTGTGTAATGGCTTGTGAAATTGATGCAACACACCCAGATGAATCAGTAACGGTAACAGTATAATTTCCTGCAATTACATTGAGCAGATTTTTAGAAACTGCTCCACAGTAACAACAGGGCCTGAGAGATTAGAAATAGTCTGACTGAAAGATTTTGTACAAAGTTTAGAATCAGTAACAGTAACAGTATAAGTACCAGCAGCTACATTGGAAAGAGAAAAAGTAGTAGCTCCTGTATTCCATAGATAAGTATAAGCAGGCGTACCACCTGAAACCGAAGTTGTGATGCTGCCATTGTTTTGTCCGCAAGTAGCACTGGTAGGTGTTAGCGTAGCAGAAATATCAGTAGGTTGCGTAATGGCTTGTGAAATTGATGCAACACATCCTGATGAATCAGTAACGGTTACAGTATAATTTCCCGCAATTACATTGAGCAAATTATTAGAGACTGCACCCGTATTCCAGAGATAAGTAACAGGACCATTGTTACCTATAACAGAAATATAAATTGAACCATTGCTTCCACCAAAACATGAAACATTTTTCACTGAGTCAACCGTAACAACAGGTCCTGCAAGATTAGAAATAGTCTGACTGAATGCTTTTGTACAAAGCTTAGAATCGGTAACAGTAACAGTGTAAGTACCTGCAGCTACATTGGAAAGAGAAGAAGTAGTAGCCCCTGTATTCCAGAGATAAGTATAAGCAGGCGTACCACCTGAAACCGAAGTTGTGATACTGCCATTGTTTTGTCCGCAAGTAGTACTTGTAGGTGTTAGCGTAGCAGAAATATCAGTAGGTTCAGTAATAGATTGAGATATTGATGCAACACATCCTGATGAATCAGTAACGGTAACAGTATAATTACCTGCAATTACATTGAGCAAATTATTAGAGACTGCACCCGTATTCCATAGATAAGTAACAGAACCATTGTTTCCTGTAACAGAAATATAAATTGAACCATTATTTCCACCAAAGCATGAAACATTTTTCACAGAGTCAACCGTAACAACAGGGCCTGCAAGATTAGAAATAGTCTGACTGAAAGATTTTGTACAAAGCTTAGAATCAGTCACAGTAACAGTGTAAGTACCTGCAGCCACGTTTGTGATTGAAGAAGTAGTAGCTCCTGTATTCCAGAGATAAGTATAAGCAGGCGTACCACCTGAAACCGAAGTTGTGATACTGCCATTGTTTTGTCCGCAGGTAGCACTGGTAGGTGTTAGCGTAGCTGTAATATCAGTAGGTTCAGTTATAGATTGAGATATTGTTGCAACACATCCCAAGGAATCTGTAATGGTGAGAGTATAATTCCCTGCTATAACATTTAATAAATCTTCTGAAATACTTCCATTACTCCATGCATACGAAACAGGGCCATTATTTCCGGTAACACTTATGTATACAGAACCATCTGTTCCATTGAAACAACTTACATTTTTAACTGAGTCAATAACTATCACAGGTTGCGTACTTGATGCTACTACAAATGCAGCTGAATCTATGCAGTTATTTATATCAGTTACTGTAACAGTGTAACTTCCTCCTGCAAGTCCGGAAATATCTTCAGTTATTTCGCTGTTCGACCATAGATATGTAAAAGCAGGCATCCCTCCTGAAACAGTAATATCAATACTTCCATTGTTGTTGGCACATGTTGTATTGTTGATGTTATCTGAAATAATTATTTTATCAGGTTCACTTAATATGAAAGATTCTATTGTAATTTCGCTATTGCCATCAGTTACAGTCACAGTATAGGTGCCTGCAACTAAATTGCTAATGTCTTCCGTAGTTTCACCGGTGCTCCAACTATAGGTAAACGGACCTATTCCATTAACGGTAATATCTATCCAGCCATCATTTAGTCCATAACAACTGATATTCATGCCGTTATAATCAGATAAAGTTGATGTAATCGAAGGTGGCAGGGAGGTCGAATTCTTACCGGTATGTTTTACAATTGGCTCTGAAAATGAAGTGATTGTAAATGACAATAAAACAGCTAATGTGCTAATACTAAGCTTGTAGAAGTGTCGTAAGAATCTCACAAACAAGTGTTTATTCTCGCGGTTCATATATTTTATCAGGTTCTCTCAGCCCAAAGATATAAAAAAAGAATTTTCACTCTTAAAATATGATAAAAATTATAGAAATTCATCTGATGTAGGATTTCTTTATTAAAACCACATTTTATTTTTCAAAAGGGATAACTTATCGGTGTTATTTCCGTAAGAATTATCAAAAAAGTACCCAATGTCTATCATCAAAGGAATCATATCAGGTAATTTTATCAAGTGCTTGAGTTTTTCTGTCATATTCAGTGCATTTACCTTTTTTTCATTCGGACAAAAGCAAACGGCTTACAGAGATGTGGATGTAGTTCTGTGTATGGACTTAAGCGGCAGTACGAATGGATTGTTAGATAATTTTCGTGATAAAATGTGGGATATCATCAACCAATGGCAGATGTATTCACCACGTCCTGTTGTTCGTATCGGTCTGATAGGTTTTTCACGATATTCTTTTACCGATGGCAGTGGTTATGTTCGGGTTTTCAGTGATTTAACGGACGATTATGATGCGTTGTCAAAGCAAATGTTTGCCGTTCAACCATATGTTGAAAATGGAATTCAGTTTGTAGGTGCAGCCATTGGCACTGCAACTACCCAGCTTACATGGAGTAAGAAACCTGATGCTGTAAAAATTATGTATGTATTGGGTAATGGGGTAGTTAATCTTGGAAATTTTGATTACCGTGCACGCTGTGAAGAAGCTGCCAAGGAAGGAATAATTATTCAGTCAGTATATTGTATCAAGAACAATAAACAGTTAAGACAAAAGGAAATTCCGGGCTGGAATGAAATTGCTACACTTACAGGAGGAGAATTTTCTCAGGTTTATGTAAATAAACGTGCTCCATTGGTTACTGCGCCAATAAATCTTATGGCAATGGCATCCATTAATGATTCTATCAATAAAACGTTTTTGCCTTACGGAAAGGGAGGAATTGACCATTTGAAACTAATGCTTTCTGCTGATAACAATGCGGTCAAGACTTATGAGGCTTATTTTTATTCACGTTTAAAATATAAAATGAGTGAACACTATTCATCCAGAATGCTGACATGGGATGTGACTTCATACAAAAATGCCTATCCCGAGTCAAAACTTGCAGCAGTTCGTAGTTCAGTAAAAGCAGATAATAAAGGAGTTGTGGATTTGGAAGCACTTGCAAAAAATTATTCCGATACCAGAAACCGTCTTTATCAGACTCTGAAATCAAACTTCCCTCAAGGAGAAGAAGAACGTATTCATCGGGAAGTTTCTGCTGAGGAGTACGAACTGGAAAACAGACTGGACAAAACACTCATTCGCACCTATCACAATACACTTATTAAGGCAGGATTTAAAAATTAATTCTTGATTTGTTTTTCAGAACAAAACTGCAAAGCTGCTTGACCAAAGCGGCTAAGTATTTCTCAATTGTTTTACAGCTTAAAAACTAATGATACTTTTGTGTTCAATTCATAAAGGTGTGTGTTAATACACATTTTTTATTTTTTGATGAGTATATAAAATGCATTTTAGTTTTTAATTATGAGAAAGAGATACCTTGCACTTATCGTGTTAATCTGCTCCTGTTCTGCGCAGAAAAATTTAAACAAAGCATCTGTTCAGAATGGTAATATGGTGCCTGACGGAAAGCTTTTCAATGCTGTGTTTCAGCAGCAGGCAGCTGAATATAGAGCACTATGCTTTCAGGCTTATAATATTGCAACACTACGGCTGAATGAAATTTTGAAAGATACATTGTCAGCCATGCCTAAAGCAATAGTTACCGATATTGATGAAACCATTCTTGACAACAGTAAATATGCTGTTCATCAGGGTTTACAGGGTAAAGATTATGACACAAAAACATGGGGTGAGTGGTGTGCACTTGCAGATGCAGATACACTGGCTGGTGCTTTGACATTTTTTAAATATGCAGCTGCAAGAAATGTAGAAGTGTTTTACATTACAAATCGGTCAGCTGGAGAAAGGTCAGGGACATTAAAAAATATGCAGAAGTATGGCTTCCCTTTTGCTGACGAAAAACATTTGCTTACAAAAGGAGAGAGTTCAAGTAAAGAGGACAGAAGAATGATGGTAGCAAAAACACACAATATTGTTTTATTGGTAGGAGATAATCTTGCCGACTTCAGTGATTTGTTCGATAAAAAATCAAGTGCTGAAAGAGAAGCAAACACTCAGCGAAGTGCTGCTCTGTTCGGAGATAAATTTATTGTACTTCCAAATTCAGGTTATGGCGATTGGGAAGCTGTATTGTATAACTATAAGTATGGCGATTTCACCATTCAGCAAAGAGATTCTATTCTTAAAAGTGTTTTGAAGACCTACCGATAGAATTTAGAAGCGTTACAAGAAATTTCTTCCGGTGAAGTTTTAAGCAGGTTCCTTTTCAAGAGAATAAGTTTATTAATTCTTTGTTTTTAATTTCTTTTCTATAATTCGGTACATTCTATAAAATATATCATCTCGAATTTGCTTTTCAAAATTGAATAATAAAGATTTGAGCAGAATGCAGCGTGAATGATATTCTCTTATTTTTGATTCAAAATTGAATTTGCTTAATGAGTCATTTAAAGATTTATCAGTCATCAGCGGGTTCCGGAAAAACTTACACCCTTGTAAAAGAATATTTGTTGCTGGTGCTGAAGAAACCTTCATTGCTGCGTAGTACGCTGGCCGTAACTTTTACCAACGATGCCACAGGCGAAATGAAGGAAAGAGTGGTTAAAGCTCTTTGGGAGTTATCTGCTGAAAAAAATGAAATTTTAAAGAAAGATTTATTGAAGGAGTTAGGAAATTCCTTTAATATCACTCAGGCTGCTGAAGAAGTTCTGCGTCATATCTTGCATCATTATTCTGAACTGTCCATACAAACGATTGACAGTTTTTTTCTCAATATCACACGTTCGGTTGCTTATGAAACAGGGTTGTCAGGACGTTACAATGTTGAATTGAATCATGAGGCTGCTATAGATTTCATCACTTCCGGTGTGTTGCTTGCTGCAGGTGAGAATAAGGAATTGACTGACTGGCTGATTGAGTTTGCCATTTACAGAATGGATAATGAAAAAGGATGGGACATGCAGCAAGCAATCAAGGATAGCAGTAAAAATTTGTTTAATGATGATATAAAACGTCAGTTGCAATTTTTCACTATGGATGCTGACCTTATCAGGAAAATATATGATAATGTTAAGAGATTCAGGACTACATTACAGGAAATGTCTTCCTGTGTATTTGATATGTTGGGTTCAGCAGGTGCTACAGTTGACGATGTTTATTATAAGTCAAATGGATTTATTGGCACATTAAAAAAACTAAAGGAGAAGAGCGATTTAAAAAATTATGAGTTTGGTAAACGCTTTCTTGATGCCTGTGAATACGGAATGATTTTTAGTAAAAATGGTGATAGTAGATATGACTACCACCCCGATCTGAAAAAAGATATTCAACAAAAATTGCAGGAGATTCGTGAGTATTATGTTACCGGATTAGATGAATTTATAACATCAGAAGTTGTCTGTAAAAATATTTATCTGAAAGGTCTGTTAGGATTTTTAAATCAACAGCTGGCAGTTTACAGAAAGGAGAATAAGGTAATACTGATAAGTGATGTAGGTGACATTTTGCGGAATTTTATCTCAGATAATGATACCCCATTTATTTATGAAAAAGCAGGAAATGCTTATCGTAATTTTTTGATTGATGAATTTCAGGATACGTCAGAGACACAATGGAACAATATGCTGCCATTGCTGATCAACAGCCTTTCGCAAAACAATCAGGTGCTTACTGTTGGTGATGTGAAACAATCTATTTACCGATGGAGAGGCGGAGATATGAAGTTGCTGATGACGGAAGTTAATGAAAAGTTGAAATCACATGCTGCTAAAACAGATGTATTAAATCTCACCACCAATTATCGCTCTACAGAAACTGTTATAAGTTTTAATAACAAATTGTTTGGATCTGCATATGAAATATTTAATGATAATCAAGAGTATAATGAGTTAGTAAGAAAAGCTTTTCATCAGGATCAGGTTGTTCAGAAAGTGAGCAGAAATCACTTGAAGGGTTATGTTCAAATAGAAATATATGATGAAGAAGATGAATTAACAGCTGATTATAAGTATCCGGATTATAGCAGCGATGCTGAAAAATGTATTCTCGAAAAAACCATGAAATATATACAAGAGCAGTTGCAAAAAGGGTTTACTTATGGTGATATTGCTTTGCTTGTAAGAGAAAACAGGAAGGGTGCATTGCTGGCTGATTTTTTAGTCCTCAATGGAATCACTCAGATAAATTCACGTGATTCATTATTAATTACCAATGCTCCTCAGATACGTTTCTTAATAAATGCTTTTTCTTTTATTGCAGATATTGGCAATCATGTTGCAGAAAAGCATATTCGCTGGTATGCATCTAAAATACTTGGTTTTAAGATTGAGGAACTTGATGAAAGTTTTTTCAGAGGAGTCAAACGGTTCCGCCAAATGTCACTAACAGAAGCAGGAGCTTCATTAATTCATCTGTTCGGATTAAACCGTACTCCTGATGGTTATATTCAGAGTTTTGAAGATTTATTGCTGGAGAAAAGCAGTAAAGGGCTTTGGGATATTCAACTTTTTTTGGAATGGTGGAATGTTGAGAAGGAGAGATTAAAAGTATCTGTCAAGTTGCCATCAGACACTGACTCCATTACTATCATGACTATTCATGGTTCAAAAGGTTTGCAATTCCCGATTGTGATATTACCATTTCTTGGTTTTGAGTTGGCAAAAAGCAAAGGCACTATTTGGGTAGAAACTACAGTTGAGCCGTTCAACAAACTGGGATTAGTACCTGTTGATAACACAAAAAAATTAGAGTATAGTTATTTTAATGAAGCATACCAAAAGGAGCGTCAGGAGAGACAACTCGATGAACTTAATTCCTTTTACGTAGCCTGTACGCGTGCAGAGGAAAAATTGTTGATGTTGATAGATATAAAGTCGGGGTCAGGATTAACCAGTATAGAAGATTTTGTGAGATTTTCATTGAATAAGGAGGATTCATTGAAGTTGCAAATGGAAAAAAAATCAGAGCGTTTATTTACATCAGGTGAAGACGCAAAGAAACTTACCCGTGTGAAAAAAGTAAAGAACGAGCCCGATAAGTTTGAAGTCAATACGCTGAAGAAGTATCTCATTAACGAGAGTGGAGTGCATAAAGGTTTTAAAATAAGAAAAAATATTGCAGAAGACGAGCAGAGGAAGTTTGGTATTTGTCTGCATGATTTTATGGCATCCTATTATTCACCTTCTGACGAGAGCAGGATTAAGTTGCAAATTGAAGCATCACCGTTGGCTGAGAGTACTAAAAAGCAGTTAAAAAAGAATGCAGAGAGAGCATTCGAATTAATAAATGACCACGGATGGATTTCAGAAAAATATAAAGTGCTCAACGAAACCGAAATTTGCGATGCAGAAGGTAATATTTTTCGGCCCGACAGACTGATGATGAATGAAAATAATGCAGTAGTATTGGATTATAAAACAGGACAACCGTCAAGTGATCATCATCAGCAAATGATTAATTATAAGAGTGCTCTAAAGCAATCAGGATTTGCCAACACAGAGGCATTTTTATATTATCTCGAAACAGGGGAACTGGTCGCTGTATAGCATGCGTCAGCGAATAGATGAACGGATGGGCTGATTAACAGGTATAAAGTTTCTTGCTGATGGTTGTGCGACATTGTGATGTTTTTCCATACGACAACGGTTGTGAACACGGTTGTCAGTTATCATCCAGGAGTAGATAATTTCAGTGGCTTCCTGATGATGCAATAAAACAAAATCACAAATGCTATAAAAGTCTTTGTATGCAAACGGTGTTTGCGCTATAAACAGTGGTTTGTTGTGGTAACTCAGACAACGTATTTCCGGTTCAACACAATTAAGCACCGGAAATTTTTTGTATATATTCTTACCAAGCATATCACTCAGCATAAACAAAGAATCACAACTTGAGAGTATGATACCTTTCGTATCAAATGTGATTATTTGACTTACGCTGCCTGCTTTCATTTAATAACTTTTTATTTTTTGGTAGTACGTTTCATTCATTAAGTCCGCAGCAATCATATAAAACATTTCATTCACCATGAAATTGCTTCGTGCCGAAGTGAAGAACGTACGGTAGCAGTCAAAATCTGAAAAATAACTGCTTGTGTCAATGTTCAGGTTCTCATCAATTTTATTGCATGCCAGATATACAGGAGTAGATGGCATGTGTTTTTTATAATGTTCCATCCATGCATCAAAATCACTGAAACTTGATGGGTTGTTGATATCAATAACATGAATCAAAGCATCAGTTCCCAGATAAAATGATTTGAAAGATTTTAGTTGCGATGCAGTTCCGGGAACTGTCCATAATATAAGATTGACATTCTTGTTGTGAAGGCTCAGTTCTTTCTTTTCAATCCTGAGTTGTTCGTCAGACGAATAAGAATAAGAAAATCTGTCGTTGGTGAAACGGTTTACCAAAGCTGTCTTTCCGCAGCCACTGTATCCGGTAACAAGAATTTTTTTATTATTCATGATGCGAACTTTATTCTGTTATAGTATTTTTTGTGAAAAAAGTTACAGTTCGCACTGAGAATTTATCACTCTTCCTGATAATGATTGGTTTTTCCGTCAGTGGTTTTAATGGTCTTCCAGTTCCCATTTGCGTCCTGCTGTTGTATTTCATACTTTTCAACGCCTTCTTTCCACCCCTGGTAAGGAGTCCATTCAAGTCGCGAACCATTCATATCATCCAGTGAACCTTTTAGAAGAATAGTTGTGGATGCAGGTGTCAGTCCTGTAGTCACATTACAGATATTTTCAACTTCAATTTTGTATGAATACGTATGATTGATTACATCAGTGTTACGATCTACATAATAAAAAGTAGTATTGTCCACTTTATCAATAAGGGTATATTCACCGGGGTTGGAATCATCTGAACGATATATGAGATAATATGCTACCAGAAAACTCATGGTATCGGGTTCTTCCCATTCGGTAAGTACATATTCATTTTTGACAACGGTGGTGCGTTTGATTTTTGGTTGCAGGTTTACAGCCGGAGGTTGTGGTGTAGCACTGTCATTATTACTTTCTGAACTGAAACTTGTTCCCTGAAATGCTGCTTCCACTTTATATTGGTACGGTATAGCACAGTAAGCAGCAGTGTCAACATAGGTCAGATTTGGAGTTTCTCCAATCAAATCAAAGTTTAATCCATCTTCACTTCGGTAAATATAATATACATCAACTGCACGCCCTGAATAGCTGTTCCATTCGAGATTGACCTTGCCAATACCGGCTGTTGCTTTCAGATAAACAGAAGTATGTGCTTTCGAACTGTCAAGTGAGAATGAATTATCACAAGTGTTGATTGTTTTTAGTTTATAAGAGTATGATTGCAAATTTGGCTGAACAGATGAGTCTATATAAACGGATGTCGGACCCATGGAAGTGTTGTTTGAATTGTTTAATACGCTGATAAGGTTGTAATGGATTTTATCGTCAGAACGATAAAGCTCGTATTGTTTCAGATTAAGTGCTGCAGAGTTATTCCATGTAATACGAATGGATGATGAGTCAAGTACTGTGATGTAACTGATGTCAGCAGGAGTAATGGGAGCACTGTTGAACGCTGAAATAGCATTTGTTTTTGTAATGCTGTCGGAACACAGATGATCATTTGTAACAACAAGTTTGGGCGAATAATGTCCCGGATTGTCATACTGAAATGATGGAGAGTAAACGATGGATTGCAATCCATTGTCACTGTACCAATGATAAGTTGCATTCTGCAAATTGCTGCAATTATTAATGAACGAAACACTAAGCGGAGCACATCCTGTGGAAGGATTGATGCTGAAATCAGCTGTTGGCTGAGCAACAACTCTTATCAGATTATTCTGTACCACACTGTCGGAGCAGGCAGCATTGGATGCAATCAGTGTAACAGTATATGTACCTGCATTCTGATATTGATGAGAAGGAGAAGGTTTATTGGATGTAGTTCCGTCACCAAAAAACCATTGGTATTGTGTAGCACCTGTGGTTGTGTTTAAGAAACTTACAGTTTGCGAACTGCACAGAGCAGTATCACTTGCTGTGAAATGCAACAATGGTGCTGCATAAACTTTGATGGAATCAGCTTGTGTAAATACAGACTGACATCCATTGTTATCGGTTATTACCAGCGATACCTGATAAGTGCCTGCGTTGGCAAATGTATGAACAGGCGATTGCAGAGTGGAAGAGTCTCCATCGCTGAAACTCCAGAAGTAACTTGTAGCCTGCTGTGACGAGTCAGTAAATGTAACAGTCAGCGGTGCGCAACCACTGTTGATATTGCCTGAGAACAATGCGCGCGGCCCGGGTACAATGATAGAATCATTCAAAATATGTGTGGCAGTACATCCTGCAGAATCTGTAATTGTCAGAGATACCTGATAGTGGCCACCTGTAGTGTAAATATGTGTTGGATGTTGTTGTGAAGAAGTAGAACCATCACCAAAGTTCCATAGGTAGCTTGCTGCATTCTGAGAAAGGTTGTTGAACTGTGCAGTTACCGGTGCACATCCTGATGTTATGCTGTAATTGAAATTGCATACAGGTTCAGTTATTTGTACCGATGTGAGTGCTGCTGTGTCCGAACATCCGAATGAGTCGGTTGCTATTAATAATGGTGTAAAGTTTCCTGTCTGTGTATAAGTGTGTGTTGCAGCACTTGCAGTATCAGTTGTGCCATCACCAAAATTCCATAACCATTGACTTGCATTGATGCATTGACTGGTAAACGATACAGGCAAAGGATTACAACCGCTGCTGTCAGAAATTTGAGCAATTGCATCAGGGAAAATTATATTGTCTTTTTCAATCTGCTTCACACATCCGTTCACATCTTCTGCAACGAGAATAATTTTTCCTGTAGGAATGGTGTGGAAGGTATGAACAGCATTTCTTACAGTTGAAGAATCACCATCTCCCCAATACCATTTCCATTTGAAAACTTCATTGCTTGAGTCAGCAACTGTAACAGTAACAGGCAGACAACCATTGGTGCGGCTATAGCTGAAGTCAGCATAAAAGTTTGGAATATGCACGGCATTGTTTATTGTTTTTGTTGATGAGCATCCATTTTTGTAAGCAGTAAGAGTTACAGCATAATTTACAGGTGCATTCTGATTGTTGTAATAGTAATAATTGCTGCAATTGGTTTGTGTGGAGGTAGCACCATTTCCCAAATCCCACAGATAATAAGTACTGCCTGATGAAAGATTTGTAAAATCATAATGCACCCAGTTGCAATTGGAAGTAGGTGCTCCCATGCTAAAATCTGCAACCGGTTTGTTGATTTCAATAGGTGCAGCTGCATTAAACGTCTGATGGCAACCATTGATATCCGTTACTTCAACACTTACAGGATAAAATCCTTCTTCAGAATAACTGTGTGACACCGTACTGCCCGTTGCCGAAGTGCTGTCACCAAAATTCCACTGATAGGAAGCATAGTTGGAATTGGGTAAACTGAATGATAAAACTTCATTGGCACAAGCTCTTGATTTATTCACCATCACAGGCTGACTGCCGGTATAAGAATAAAAGGAAGTGCTGTAAACAGAAGTACAGCCAATGGAGTCGGTGAGTTGCAAAGAAATAATGTAGTTGTTGGAATTTGTAAAAGTATGTGTAGGTGAGATGGCAGTACTTGTTGTCTGATCACCAAAATCCCAGAGATAAGAAGCAGCATTCTGATTCTGCGGAATAGCAATAATGTTGACGCCTGCACAGGTTGAAACCGTTTGCAAACTGAAAGAAGCATTGCTTCCGGCAACTTTCACTGCATGTGAAGTGTAAATGGTATCAGGTATTCCGTAAATATCCACACTGATGAGCATTACATCATAAATTCCGGGCATGGTATAAGTATGTGACGGATTAAGTTGTGTGGAAGTATTGCCATCGCCAAAATCCCAGTAGCTGGATGCTACATTGATTAACGGATTGTGAAAGTTGATTGAAAGAGGTGCACAACCATCATAGTTCATCGTATAGGTTGTGGAGTCTGTAGTTTCATCATTAAAAGTACCTCCCGCACCAAAATCTGTTGGAGGATAACTGTATGTTGTAGTACAACTGTCGTTAGAAACGGTTAATGTAATGGTAAATGGTCCGTTCGTTGTATAAGTGTGAACAGGATTTTCAAGTGTGGAAGTATCGCCATCACCAAAAGACCAAAGCCATGATGTAGCACCCACTGAATTGGCATAAAACTGCACATCCAATGGAAGAACAGAATCTGTTGTAGTTGCCGAAGGTGTTGCTCCCAACGAAGTAAAACTCATTGCATACTGATGTACGGTACTTGCCTGACATCCATCTGCTGTGGTTATGGTAAGAGATACATTATAGTTGCCAGTTTGAGAATAGGTATGTGTTGGATTTTGAACGGTTGATGTTTGTCCGTCACCAAAGTTCCACAGCCATGAAACTGCGTTTACAGAACTGTCAGTAAAGTATCCGATAAAGGGAGGACATAAGGTTTGTGTATAAGTAAAATCAGCAATACCACCACCCACCTGATAGGTTGCAAAGTCAGAAATAAGTTGCGAACAATTACCGCCACTGCTTTGTGTTTGCAGCGATACGGTGTAAGTTCCGGGTGAAGTATAAGTATGCGTTGGATTTTGTTGTGTGGAAGTTGTGCCATCGCCAAAATTCCATAACCACGAAGTTGCGCTTGATGAATCGCTCAGACTGATAGTCAAAGGTGCACATCCTGAAATAGGCTGAGATGTGCTGAAGTTATTTACAGTGCCTCCGGGATGAATGTAATTTACCTTTGTCAGTGAGTCTTTACATCCTGATGCATCGGTACCATAAAGTGTTACACTGTATGAGCCTTGTTGCTGATAAGTATAGGTAGGACTGAATGCTGTTGATGTATCACCATTTCCAAATTTCCACAACCAGGTAGAAGCATTGATACTAAGATTGGTAAAGTTTACAGTAAGAGGATTACAGCCTGTAGTTTTATCTGCTGAGAAATCAATATCAGGACCACTTATTGTTATTCCATAAGCAAAGCTGTACTCTGTACTGCAACCATTGGCAGCAGTTATATTTAATGAGGGATAATAACTTCCTGAATGTTGGTAGGTATAAGTAAAAGTTGATCCGTTTCCTGTGCCACCATCATTGCTGTTCCACTGATAAGATGCTCCGTTGGTAGCTTGCGGACTGAAAGTAATAGTTAAAGGTTTACATCCATTGGTAATGTTTGCTGTAAAATTTGCAACAGGTGATGCAAGAACCTGAATGCTTACGGGAGTTGCACTGTTGCTGCATCCGTTGGGATAATTTGCAGTAAGTGAAGGCTGATAAGTACCGGCAAAGTTGTATAATGTAGCAACAGAAGTAAGTGTAGAAGTAAGTCCGTTTTTCAAATCCCATTGCAGTGAAACAGCACCGGGAGCAGTAGCATTGAGCACTACTGAAAAAGGAGTACATCCCGAAAGTGATGAAGCTGTAATAACAGGTGTGGGGTTGCTCAATACGGTAATGGAATTATTAAGTGTTTTTGTTCCGGGACAACCTGAAGATGATGTTGATGTAACAGATACAGTATAACTTCCGGGTGCAGTGTAATGATGCGAAACATTATTGCCGTTGCCTGTAGTGCCATCACCAAAGTCCCATACCAAAGCACCTGCAGGATTAGACGATCCCGTAAACTGAAAAGATTTGTTGGCATCACATGTGGCAAACGTATCAACAGTAGCTGTGATGACAGGCAATGCATGAATGGTGATATAATTATTTTTTGTGAGTGTAGCCGTACATGCCGAACCTCCTTTGTAAAGTATTAAAGTAACAGAAAAACTTCCTGCCAATGAATAGCTGTGTGAAGGATTATTAATCTTTGAAGTAACTCCATCACCAAAATCCCATTCGCAACTGTCATATCCTGTACTTTGATTGCTGAATGATATAAGTTCATTCATGCAGGCAGAGGTTTTTGAAGCTGAAAACTGAACGGTTGGTTTGTTTGAAACCTGAATCAGATTAGAAAGAATAACAGAGTCGGCACCGGAAGCATTTTGTGCAACCAGTTTGACGGTATAATTACCTGCATTATTAAAAGTAATTACAGGACTGGGCAGGGTGGACGACATACCGTTCCCGAAATCCCATCGGTACGATGTAGCATTCTGACTGTTATTGATAAAGTTTACAATCAGTGGAGCGCAGCCTTGCGTCTGACCTGCACTGAACGATGCCACAGGTTGTTGTGCATATCCAATGTTCGCAAGAAACAACAGAAGTATTGCACTGCAACCAATGACTTTCCTGAAATGATTAGTGGTTAACACAGTATGCCCAATTTCAATTTGTCTTGAGCTTGTTTACGCAAAAGTTGGAAATTAGTTATAAATCTTACAAATCATTGTAAACTGACTGTATTTCAGTATTTTTGATTTTGTTGATAAACATCAGTTTGATTTTGAAACTATAATGCTGTTATTATGGTTTAAGTTATATATTTTTAGCTCTTATATTAAAAGACCACATTTATGAGTACTACACAGGAAAAATCCGCTTCGGTAAAAGGTGGAGAATTTATTATTAAAGAATCATCAGCAGCGAATACTTTTATTCCTGAGGAGTTCAATGAAGAACATCTCATGATTGAGCAGACAGCACATGATTTTTTAAAACAGGAAGTGCATACCTGCCTCGATCGTATTGATGCCATGGAACCCGGGCTGATGCCTTCATTGATGGACAAATCCGGAGAATTAGGATTATTGGGAGTTTCTTTGCCTGAAGAATATGGCGGATTCGGAAAAGATTTTATTACTGCAACATTACTCACAGAAACACTGGGTGCAGGCCATTCTTTTTCTGTTGCATTTGCAGCGCATACAGGTATAGGCACGTTACCGATTTTATATTTCGGAACTCCTGAACAAAAACAAAAGTATTTACCTAAGTTGGCTTCAGGTGAGTGGAAAGCTTCTTACTGTCTCACCGAACCGGGTTCAGGATCTGATGCATTGGCAGCAAAAACCAAGGCAGTTCTTTCATCAGATGGAAAACATT
Source organism: Bacteroidota bacterium (assembly GCA_019136655.1). Taxonomy (GTDB): domain Bacteria; phylum Bacteroidota; class Bacteroidia; order AKYH767-A; family OLB10; genus OLB10. The sequence continues at coordinate 78,414 of JAGVTU010000012.1, read as the reverse complement.
ATATCCTCAACGGACAAAAAATGTGGATCACCAATGCAGGATTTGCAGAAGTGTTCACCGTGTTTGCTCAGGTTGATGGCGATAAGTTCACCGGATTTATTGTAGAAAAAAATTATCCCGGACTTACCCTTGGAGAGGAAGAACATAAAATGGGAATAAAAGGCTCAAGCACACGTCAGGTGTTTTTTAGCGATTGCAAAGTTCCGGTCGAAAATGTTTTGGGCGAAATAGGAAAAGGTCATCTTATTGCATTCAATATTTTAAATATCGGAAGACTGAAACTGTGTGCTGCTGCACTTGGTGGCGCCAAAGAAGTAAGTTCACTTTCGGTTTCTTATGCCAACACACGCGAGCAGTTTAAATTGCCTATTTCAAAATTCGGAGCAATCAGATATAAATTAGCACAACAGGCAATTCGCATTTATGCTTGTGAAAGTGCATTGTACCGAACATCATTTATGATTGATGAACTGGAAAAACAAAAACTTAGCGAAGGAGTTGAACATTCAAAAGCATTGCTTGAAGCTGCAGAAGAGTATGCTGTGGAATGTGCCATGCTTAAAGTGGATGGATCTGAAACATTGGATTATGTAGTGGACGAAGGAGTACAGATTTACGGAGGATATGGTTTCAGTGCAGATTTTCCAATGGACAGAGCTTATCGCGACTCGCGCATTAACAGAATTTTTGAAGGCACCAATGAGATTAACCGTCTCCTTACTGTTGACATGATTCTGAAACGTGCCATGAAAGGTAAAATTGATTTGATGACTCCTGCTATGAATGTACAGAAAGAACTAATGGGAATTCCTGATTTTGGAGAGCCGGATACAACACTCTTTGCAGAAGAGAAAAAATATATTGCAAATTTCAAAAAGGCATTACTTGTGGTTGCAGGTGCTGCAGTTCAAAAACTGATGATGACACTTGCCAAAGAGCAGGAAATTCTGATGAACATTGCTGATATGGCAACTGCAATTTATGTTGGTGAATCTATTTTGCTTCGTACAGAAAAATTGGTTGGCATAAAAGGCGAACAGGCCTGCGCTTCACAACTGGATATGATGCGTATTTACATTCATGACGCTGCCGATAAAATTAATATTGCCGGAAAAGAAGCTATTTATGCTTTTGCCGAAGGCGATGAACAGCGCATGTTGCTGATGGGACTGAAGAGATTTTCAAAAGTGCAGCCTTACAATACAAAGGAAGCAAGAAGAAGAATTGCAGCTCAGCTTATTCACGAGAATAAATATTGTTTCTAGAATTTACTGCTGCAATTGCTGCAGGATAGCTGACTTTTACTGATTAAACTTTTGATGGATGAAGAAGAAAATATTTCTTGCCATCTGTTTGTTGTTATTAATTGGATTTTTTGCCAACAGAAATATTATTGTTTATGGGTTCAGACAACTGCAGGGACAGCTTGCTATTATCAGAAACACTGAACCTGTTGACAGGATACTTCAAAATCCATCCGTTGCTGATACCATCAAACAAAAACTCAGACTGATTGAAAGTGTACGCAAATATGCTATTGATTCACTTGGTTTAGAGAATACCAAAAACTATCAGACGTTTTACGACCAGAAGGGCAAGCCTTTATTATGGGTGTTGAATGCAGCGCCACCTTTCAGCATGGAATCTTATAAATGGAAATATCCTTTTTTGGGTAAGCTGTCTTATAAAGGATTTTTTGACAAACAAATCGGATTAAAGGAAGAACAAAAGTTTATCAGCGAAGGATATGATACTGATTTGTCACCGGTGTCGGCATGGAGTACGTTGGGTTGGTTCAGCGACCCTGTGCTGTCAGGTATGTTGAAACGATCAGAAGGTTCATTGGCCGAACTTATCATTCATGAGATGACTCATGCTACGTTGTATGTGAAAGGTGATGTGGAGTTTAATGAAAACCTTGCCACCTTTATTGGAGAAAAGGGTGCAGAGAAATTTATTTCTGAAACCATGCCTGATAAACTGAATGAATACAAATACAGACAGGAAGATAACAAACTTTACAGCAGTTTTGTGGTCAGTTCAGTGAAACGGCTCGATTCACTTTATAAAGACACACATTTTTTGTCACTACCAAACGAAAAAAAATATGCTGAAAAATACAGACTGATAGCATCCATCTTGGCAGAGATGAATAAACTGCCTTATCACACTCCCACGAGATATCGTTGGGATTTCAGTAAGGAAAAACTTCCCGGCAATACCTGGTTTTTATCATTCAGCGATTATCACAACGCACAACCTATGCTGGAACAGATTTACAACGACAGCTGCAACAAAGATGTAAAAACACTGATTGAATATTTCAAGAAGAAATATGGCAAATAACTACAATGCAGCCAGAGCGTTCAGAATATCATTCTCTGTAACCACCTGCATGTTTAACGGTATTTGCTGATTAGCGCTTACAGTAAATGTTTGCTGATCCATTACAAAATCATTGTTTTGTTTTTGCCCGAATGCAATGAGTTTTACGCTCTCACCCAATGGGAGTGATGTGGTTGTTAAATTTTCAATTTTCATCACACCTTTAAAGTTTGCAAATGAAACATACACCTGAATATTCTGAGTATTCGTTCCGGGAACAGTAAGCGTAAGAGATGTGTTGGTTGCAGGAAATATTTTTGCCGGACTAAACCATCCTGTTGTCGCAGGAGTAGTTGTGTAGTAAGTTGGTGAAGCAACTACTGATGAAAGAGTATCAGTAAATCCGGGAATAAAATCTGAAATATTGCTTGTCCAGTTGTTGCTGCCATTTGAATCATAACCGTAATACGACTGCATGTTGTTATTTGTTGAAGGCAATGCAGCTGTTTCAAGCCAGTATTTGCGTCCTGGTTTTAAAAATACTTCAGTGCCGTTTTTAAAAGGTCTCACTCTTACTTCAGCACTTGTTTCAAGTACATTTCCTGATGCAACTGAAGGTATTCTTCGCAAAATCATGTCTTTGATGGAGTACAGTTCAATCACCTTAAGTTGAAAAGGGTAGCTAATAGGACCACCACCGGTAAATTCAAACATATCAGCACCAACACAAATTTTAGTTCCTTTTTTGCACACCAGCGGACAGTTTCCTGTTGAGTCAATGGTGTATTCCTGTTCTTCTTCCTCATGATTGCTGTAAAAGGAATCCATGTCTTTGTAATCGTCCTGCGGAACGCGATCTTTCTTACATGAAAGTATAACGGTTGACAGCAATGCCACCAGACATCCTGCAACAACAATAATATTCTTTTTCATTTTCTATGTTTTAATTTAGTGAATACAATCAGGTTCCTTTTACAGCCGGGCATTTTTCTTTTTTTCTGCTCTTGCCACATTGCCCCGGGTAATAATAAATGCCAAGATGTAAATGGTTTTCTTTCCATTTAAAATCATAACGGTCTTCTATAAACGGTCTCCAGCATCCTCTGTTGCGTACCAGTCCCGCACCTGCTTGTGGCGAAAGGTTGTGTTTCTTGCGCTGTTCAGGTGCATAGTCATCAGCATTCAGCCAGTTGTGATAATATGCACCGGCAAGCGGATAGAACGTATAACTTCTTAACGCAAACAAATCATATTGCAACGCACCTCCTGCAAACAAATCATGATATCTGTTGAAGGACGGGAAATAGGATATTTCAGGTACAGCATAAAGATTACCTATTACCGGAATTCTCACTCTTACTTCAGCACCAAAACCTTCTGCCTGAAAATTATAAATCACTCCTGCTCCATAACCCCATGGCTGTTTTACTTTTCTGCGTTGGGCATAAGCACTTACAGAAAAAATAATCAGAAAAAATAGTGCTGCTGTTGTTTTGAGTTTCATTGGTATTTCCGGTATGAAATGCTAATATCTGCATTTGCTTTAAGTGAATAACGGCAGGAAAAAATATTTATTACTCTGTTTTGAACGCTATGTAATAACAGAACAGTTTATCCAATAACTGCTGCACATTCAGTATAAAGCTGAATAAAACGCTTGAATTTATTTATTGATGGTACGGCTCAGCAACATCACATCTGAAATGGTTTTTTTCAGACGGCTGATAGCTTTTATACGTGTGGTACGTATTTCAACCAATGGAATGGAAAGAGGTATTTCTTTAATGCGAATATTCTTGTCTTTTGAAGCACGGATACAAAACTCACTTGGCCACACTGCATGTCTTGTTACACATCCGTTGGTGATATGGTCGAGTTTTGATTTCTTAAAAGTCTTCAGCCCATGTGTTTCTGTCAGTTTCAAACCGCAAGTAATACGCAGACCGAAATTATAGAGCGAAGTAAACAGTTTGCGTTTAAATGGTCGCTGATCCATTTCGCCTGCAAGTTTTTTTGAACCAATAATCAAATCATACTCCGAAAGCAATTCATTTGATTTTTTAAGGAAAATCATATCCAGATAATCCACTTCCAGAATGGTTACATTGTCAAATTTAGCTCTGTTGATTCCATTTATCAGGGCCTGTCCATAATCTGCAGCACCGTCATCAATCTCAGCAACAACACAACTAAGTTCTGAAGCAAGTTTACGTATGATGGCTTTGGTATTATCTACACTTCCGTTTTCGGTAATGATAATTTCAAACTCACGGAAATAATTTTTCAAGTCTTCCGAAAGATCGCGGATTCTTTTTTCAAGAATTTCTTCTTCGTTAAATACCGGTATTACTATGGAGCAGTTGTCAGTCATTTGATTTAAATTTATCAGCCAGGAGTTTTCCATCCATGATGGCATCCTGCATACTTGAATATTCCCATCTGCCATAGCGGCCAATCTGATAAATACCGTCTTTCTCCAAAGTTGTCATCAGTTTCTCCACAATGGGTGGGCGTTTTGGTTCGTAAATACAATAAGCAACCGGAATTTTTATGGAATGAACAAATACGATTTCGTCAATCTGAAAAATTGGCATTCGCTTAATTTCTTCAACTACTTTTTGTTCTATCTGTTCAATGCTCAGACTGTGATTACGGCTTCCCACTTCCACAGCAATAATCTGTTCATCGTTTGGTGTAGCTTTCTTAAAATAATTCTTCGGATAGCTAATGCGGTAGAACGATAATTCTTTGTCAGGAAAATACATCCAGTGAGTATCTGGAACTTTTCCTTTGATGACAATGTTAACGGTATAAACAGAAGTATAAACCAGTTCATCAGCCAGTGGTTTTAAGTCATCTCTGTCACTGTTTCTGATGATGGATTGCAGTGGAACTGTTGATGCAAGACGATTATACTTCACCACTGTACCATCAGACATTTCAATGGTTTTATTTTTTGTATTAAAAAATTTAGCTGTGGTATTGAGTTTGATATTTCCCAGTTGTTGTGCAAAAATATCAGCCAAATCCTGAATACCTTTTTTCACCGGATAGTAAAAGTCAACATTGTAACCAAAACTGTCAGTGTTTTCTTCAAAGGCGTTTTGTTTGATTTTGTCTTTGTCAACAGTAATCAGATGCGACATAAATTCACAAGTCATATCTGCCGGATCGGTGTCCCATATTTTTCTGTTGTATGGCAACAAATAATGGTTTGCAATACCGCTTCCGAAACATTTCAGTGCATAATCGCGGTAGGAGCCTTTGCGTGTTTCAAGTTCTTCTTCGCGGGTCAGGTGTTTTACCTCATTCAATCCTTCCAGACATTCGCGTTTGGTTTTTTCACTCAGATTTAAAAGGTTCAGTTCGAAAGGGTAGGGGATGATGACCTTATCGTAATAAATGTGAGCTTTACGCTTATGAGTTTCAACCTCCAGTCCAAGTTTGTCGAATACCAGTTCGCGTACATACGGATTGCGCAAATGCAGCAGGTGAGGGGCAAGATCAAATTTGCAGCCTTTATAGTCAATGGTGCGTACCAGTCCGCCAACAATGTCGTTCGACTCGTAAACAGGTAAATTTTTATCGTAATGGTAGGCAAAACTCAAACCTGCAAGGCCAGCGCCTATGACCACCGTATCGTGCTGAATCATCAGAAAAATCGGATAAGGGCGCAAAAGTAGCTAAAATAGCCCTAATCACAAAGGAAGAAAATGCTTTAATTTGATATTCAACAGAAGGCTGTTTTTCGGAGAATATGGGTCTCGTGCAGAAGCAAAATTGCTTATCGTAAATCTACCACTTCTACGCCCGGATGTTTTTTGACATCAAACATAAACTGTGCATCTGATACAGCAGCATCAGGTGTGTACTTGGTAATAGTGTAAGTCATTATGCTGCCATTATTATTGAACACCTTAGCCCCTGCAATGGTTTTATCGGTTTTATTGATTTGTAATTGTATTTTGAAGTAAGGTTTGGTCTTATCCAAAGGCGTAAGGTCAATGGTTTGTACAGCTTTGCCACCCATAGTTTTCTCATCTACAAAGCGGGAATTAAATCCTTTCTCATAAATAGTGAAAATATTGGAAGGAGAGATAGCATCATCTTTTGAAGCCCCATCATTTATCTGCACTTCATTGGCATCTTTCAGATACGTCCATGATGTTTTTCCGTCAGAAATAATTTGCTGACCGGTTAATGTTAAATTGTATTTGTTGCCACTTAAAATCATTGACCCGGCCTGATTTTGTGTGGTATTTGATTTCTGATCAACAATATTAACTTTAAATGTTGCGGACAATGATTTTAAACTTTTGTATTTGGCTGAAACGGCTTTAAGTATTTCCTGCGACTTGGCATCTTTCTGTGCATTTGAAACAAAAAAAGATAAGCAAAGAAACAAGGTTGCAAAAGTTCTGTACATGATTATTTTTTTAGTCATTACCATAAAAACAATGCCATTAACGTCTCCCTAGGTGAACGGCTAATGAAATGCAAAAGTAAAGATTCTGATTAATTTATTTCATGCTCGAAAGCAGGTTCTCCAGATCTGTTGGGTCTTTGAACTTCACTTCACGTGCTTTGCTGCCTTCAAACGGTCCGATAATTCCGGCTGCTTCCAGCTGATCAATCAGTCGCCCTGCGCGGTTGTAACCCAATTTCAATCTGCGCTGCAGCAATGATGCAGAACCTTGCTGATGTTGCACAACCATACGTGCTGCATCATCAAAAAGCGGATCGCGGTCAGCCAAATCTACTTCGCCATTGCCACCTTCGTTATCACCCACAAATTCAGGAAGTAAAAATGCATCCGGATATCCACGCTGCGAACCTATAAAGTCAGTAATTTTTTCAACTTCAGGAGTATCTACAAAAGCACATTGCAGACGTATTAAATCAGCACCCAGTGAAAGTAGCATATCTCCACGACCTATCAGTTGGTCTGCCCCGCCACTGTCGAGAATGGTGCGGCTGTCAATTTTTGATGTAACTCTGAACGCAATACGTGCAGGGAAATTGGCTTTGATGGTACCGGTGATAATATTAACTGACGGACGTTGTGTGGCAATAATTAAGTGAATACCGATGGCTCGCGCAAGTTGTGCAAGTCGTGCAATGGGTGCTTCCACTTCCTTGCCTGCTGTCATAATCAGGTCGGCAAACTCATCCACCACCAAAACAATAAATGGCAGAAAACGATGTCCTTTGTTTGGATTTAATCTGCGTGCAACAAACTTGGCATTGTATTCACGGATATTTCGCACCTGTGCTTCTTTAAGAAGTTCATAACGCTGATCCATTTCAATACATAGCGAGTTAAGCGTATTCACTACTTTCTTGGTATCGGTAATGATGGCTTCTTCCTCACCCGGAAGTTTTGCCAGAAAATGTCTTTCAATTGTTTTGAAAAGTGTAAGCTCAACTTTCTTGGGATCAACAAGAACAAATTTTATCTGTGATGGATGTTTTTTATAAAGTAATGAAACGAGAATAGCATTTAAGCCAACGGATTTTCCCTGACCTGTTGCCCCTGCCATCAATAAGTGTGGCATTTTTGCAAGGTCGGTTACATACACTTCGTTTGAAATGGTTTTACCTAATCCTATCGGTAAATCCATCTCTGAATTTACAAACTTGTCAGAAGCAAGTACAGATTTCATGGCTACCATTTCCTGATTTTTATTCGGTACCTCAATGCCGATAGTACCTTTACCCGGAATAGGTGCTATGATACGTATTCCAAGTGCTGAAAGACTTAATGCAATATCATCTTCCAGATTTTTGATTTTTGAAATACGAACTCCTGCCTGAGGAACAATTTCAAATAAGGTGACAGTAGGACCAACCGTAGCTTTTATTTTTTCAATAGCAATGTTGTAATGTCCCAGCGTTTCAACAATTCGGTTTTTGTTACTCTCCAGTTCTGCTTTCAGTTCATCAGGTGTGAGTTTGGATTTGCTCTGATAGTTTTCAAGTAAATCAATGGACGGAAACTGATAACCTGATAAATCAAGTGTAGGATCGTATTCTCCCAATGCCGACATATCAGGTATTTCATCATTTACAGTTGTTTCACTGCTGACTTCTTCAACCGGTGTTTCAATTGACAATGGGATGGAATCATCTTCAGCTTCAACTTTCGAATCATCAGTGTTGTCAATTTCAAGTTCAAGAGAGTTGTCTTCGGAAGTTATTTCTTCTTCTGACGGAGTTTCCATCAGGTCTTTAATTGCTTTTTCCATATCCGGTTCAGGAGTCAGGTCTATTGGTTGCGATACCTGTTCTGTCTCCGGTTCTTCCTCTGTAATATCAGCTACTGTATTTTTGAAAGTGTTACTTTCAACATTTGCATCAGCAATCATGATATCTTCGTGCTTGTCATCTTTAATACCGGGCTGTGGGAGTTTTAGTTTGAACTTGAATGTTACCATGCTAAATGCCAGTAGTGTGAAACCAAGAAACAGTCCTGTACCTGCATTTCCCATCATGAGTTGCATCCATTGTGAAATTTCAAAACCAAACGAACCACCCATAAACAACAAGGTACTTGCATTTTTAAACAGATAACCCATGGCTACAGAAACAAATACCAAGAGGAAAACTGAAATGCGTATTGTACGTCCGAATGGAAGCAAAGAATGTTTGAATACTAACTTAAAACCTGTAAGAAAAGAAATGAGGACGAAAAGAAAACTGCTTATTCCAAAACCATTATAGAAAAATGAATTGGCAGAAAGTGCTCCTGTTTTTCCAAGCCAGTTTTCTGCTTTCAAATCTTTATTAGATATAAATGACCACCATCCGGATTGCACCTTGTCGAAGTCTGCACGCCAGGTGAAGAGATAGGATATAAAAGCAATTATTAAGAAAATACTTATTAATATCAGTAATAAACCTGCAATCTGATGAACCTGCTCATCAAAAATCCACTGAAATCTCTTTTTTGAAGCTTTGGGTTTCTTACTCCTTTTAACTTCTGCTTTTGATTCCGTATTTGCACTTTCAAAAGTGTTTGCTTCTGCAACAACAGTATTGCGTTTGCCCATTATACCTGATGTTAATCGTAAATTATTATTTCAGCTAAAGTAGGTCAGAATGAAGTTTGTATTATTCTTCATCGAACAACAAAATGAACATTTTATTGTGGATAAAAACGCATGTTATAAAAATTCAATAATTTATATGTGACAGCTCACCACCATAATTTTGTAATAACAAATTTTACTACTGAACAACTCTTAAATAGACAAATGCTTAAGACTAATCAAATTCATAAGACATAACAAAATAACATAAACCAATATGCTGTACAATCCACACACTTTTTTAAAGAGAGTTATTATCAGATCATTAATAACTCTGTCATCCATTTTCATTCTTGTGAATACTTCACAAGCACAATGTCCTCCATTGGGAAATTTCTCAGGAATGTCAGGCGATTTTAAGGCTTGTCCGGGCATGTCGCTTACCTACACCATTAATCCTGTTGCCAACGCAGCAAGTTATACGTGGAATCTTCCTTCAGGTGCAACCATCAGCGGGCAAAATCCATATAATACTACTGCCACTACTGTAACTGTTGATTACGGGCCATCATTCAGTGCACCCGGCAACTTGTGTGTGAATGCCAACGATACCTGCGGTAATTTTGTAACCTATTGCAAAGGACTTACAGCAGCAGGAGCACCATCAATCCCTTCGTATATTTCAGGGTCTATTTATGCCTGCCCCGGTGAAACATTTATCTACAGTGTTTCGGGTCAGCCGAACCGAACTTATGACTGGTCAGTTCCTGTTAATGCAACAATATTAAGTGGGCAAGGCAGCAACTCTGTAACCGTTCAGTTTAATGCAGGATTTAGCGGAGGAAGTATTTGCGTACGTGCAAATAATGGTTGTGCCTATAGTTCATTCCGATGTATGAATTTGTACGCCTCAAAACCATCAACTCCTTTGGCAATTTCAGGACCTGTTCAATTATGCGGTGGTCAAACAGCAACTTTTTCTACCGGTATCAGCGGAAATGCACCTGTAAGTTCTTTTACTTGGTCAGCTCCTGCAGGTAGTGTAATAGTAGGCCAGGGCGATAGTATTGTGCAGATTACCATGCCTGTGAATTACAACTCCGGAAATATTTCTGTTGTAGCCAACAATAATTGTGGATCAAGTGGACAAAGAGTTTTACAGGTTCGCGAAGTGCCTAATGTTCCTTCTCCAATTTCCGGATTGGCCAATGGAATCTGCAGCGGAACCACTTCTTATTCTGTGCAGACTGACACTACAGCCGTAAGTTACAACTGGACACTGACAGGACCCGGTTCTATTGTCAATGGTCAAGGTACAAGAACAATTGACATAACCTATCCGTTGAATTTTACATCTGGTAAAATTTGTGTAACAGTTACCAATTCATGTGCTACAAGTGGACCACGTTGTTTGAATACTTCAAATGAAATTATTATTACGGGACAACCTCAGAATTTCGAGACTTGCAGCAGCACCGAAGCATACTTTACTGTAAATGCATCAGGATTAGGATTGCAATATCAGTGGAGGAAAAACGGAGTTGATTTAACTGACGGAGGAAAAATTTCAGGAGCTCTTACAGACTCACTGGTTATCACAGGTGCTGATAGTTTGGATGCAGCAAATTATGATGTGGTAGTGTCTCATCAGTGTAACTCACTGGTGACATCTGCTTCTGCAACATTGACAATTAAAGAAGTTCCTGCAACTCCCGGAACAATATCAGGAGTGATGCCTGCAACCTGCCCCGGTACAACAGGTGTTGTTTATTCTGTGCCATTGCAACCGGATGCAACAGGTTATGTTTGGGGATATAGCAATGGTGTACAAATTCTGAGTGGACAAGGAACTAATTCTGTAACTCTTGAATTTGATTCAACCACCAACTCAGGTTATTCTGTATATGTTTTTGCTACCAATGAATGTGGCTCAAGTCTTGATTCATCCAGATCATGGACACGTTATTCTATTTCATATCCTGTAATCAGCGGCCCGGCCAGAGTATGTGATAAACTCAGTGGTGTTGGATACAGTTCTCAGGTGATTGCCGGAGCAAATACGTATGACTGGACAGTACCTGCAGGTGCTACTTTGGTCAGCGGTCAGGGAACAAATTCTATTATTGTTGATTTTGGTACATTATACACCGGTGGTGATATTACAGTTACCGCATCAAATATTTGTTTCACTACTCCGGTTAAAAAATTAACTACAGTAATAGATGTACCCGGAGTGCCATCGTCATTGACAGGTTCTTATTATGGAGCATGCAATACACAACTGAGTTATACAGCAGGAAATTCAAATTATGCAACCAGTTATACATGGACATTACCTCCTAACAGTTCTATTGCATCAGGTGCAGGAACCAATGCGATTACAATAGATTATCTTAATCCCGGCAGCGGAACGCACAGCCTTTGTGTTGCAGGAACCAACTATTGCCGTACAGGTAATACCCGTTGTATTCCAATCAAAGCTGTACCTAACAAGCCTGATGCGATTACTGCAAATCCATCAGTATTTTGTGCCGGACAAACGGGAGTACAGTTTTCAACAGCAGGTGGTTTTGGAGCAACTTCTTATCAGTGGACTGTGCCATCAGGAACAGTAATTGCATCAGGTCAGGGCTCCAACAGCATTACTGCTGATATGGGAAGTAACAATGGAATTGTTGGTGTGAAAGGAGTAAATTCATGTGGTAACAGTGGTACGAGGACGTTTAATGTAGTAATGAATTGCAGAGAAGCAGGGGAAGTTATGCAGGACAATGTTCAGGCGTTAAGTTTGTACCCGAATCCTGCCGATGAAGAAGTTAGATTGAGTTTCCAATCAGCAGATGCGGGAAATTATTCCATCAAAGTGTATGATATTTTAGGTAAGAATATTTTAAACGAAGGAGGAATTTCAAAAGCAGGACGCAATGAGCATCTTATCAATATTAAATCGCTTTCAAAAGGTATTTACGTTGTAGCTTTTGAGAATAATGATTATTCAGGCAGAGTAAAACTTGAAGTGGAATAACATTAGGTGTCATATAATATAAGAAAAGTTGCTTTCGGGTAGCTTTTCTTTTTTAACGAAAGGTTATGATAAATGGAATGATAAAAAAAATATTTGGCGCAGTCGGGTTAACCGTAGGCAGAAAAATTGCTGTTGATTACAAGTTGTGGCTCTATAAAAAACTGTATTCGGAAGAAAGCATCCGCAAAAAGCGGTTTTATAATATTGGGGCGGGTGCATTTTATCATCCCTGCTGGACAAACATTGACCATTTAAGCAGATGGTATGAAATGAATATCGCCAACACGTTTAAAGGAATCGATTACGATTTGTTTTCCCTTGAGTCTATTCCGGTTGAATCAGACGCGGCAGAAATTATTTATACAAGCCACACCATTGAGCATGTGAATAACGAAGCTGTTCAGAACTTGTTTAATGAGAGTTTCAGGATGCTGAAAAAAGGTGGTATCATCCGCATCGTTACTCCCGACATTGATCTGTCATACAGAGCGTATAAAGAAAATGACAGAGATTTTTACTATTGGATTGATTGGTACAGCAGCGATAAAGATTACAAGCGCGTAAACATCAGGCAGCCGCTAAATAAAGAAACTACCGCGCAGATTTTTCTTGAAGATTTTGCATCGCAGGCATCTGAAATTCCACTGCATGGCAGCGAAAAAAGATTAAGCGATGAGGAGATAAAAAAGTTATTTGAAGAAAAGTCATTTGAAGAGGCGCTTGACTATTGCATTTCGTTTTGCCGTGTTGACGTGCAGAAGCAACATCCGGAAAATCATTTAAACTGGTTCACAGAAAAAAAGCTGAGGCAAATGCTTGAAAAAGCGGGCTTCAAAATTATTTATCGATCGGCTTACGGACAAAGCCATTCGCCTGCACTCCGCGATTTAAACTTTTTTGACTGCACCATGCCCCCTGTGTCCATGTATATGGAAGCAAAGAAGTGATGATATGAATAATTATTCCTGCAGTTGTGTAAGTTTTTCTTTCAGGTATTTGCCGGTGATGGAATTTTCACATTCAACAAGTCCTTCCGGAGTTCCCTCAAAAACTATCTTTCCTCCTTCATCACCACCATCAGGACCTAAATCAATAACCCAGTCGGCACATTTTATCACATCCTGATTATGCTCAATAACCAAAATAGAATTTCCGTTTCTGATTAATGCCGTAAATGCATCCAGTAATTTTCTGATGTCGTGAAAGTGTAAGCCTGTAGTAGGTTCATCAAATACAAAAAGTGTATTGGTGGTAGCATTACCTATTCCAAGATATGATGCTAATTTAATTCGCTGAGCTTCGCCACCACTCAAGGTGCTGGATGCCTGACCTAATGCAATATAACCGAGACCCACATCAGCAAGAGGCTGAAGCCGTGCAATTATTTTTTTTGTGTAATGCAAATAGCGTTCATCCGTTTCTTCTGCAAAAAAAGCAATGGCATCAGCCACCGTCATCGAAAGAATATCGTAAACGTTTTTATCGCGATAAGTAATACCAAGAATTTCATGCTTAAATCGTTTCCCCTGACAGGCTTCGCACTTCAGCTGAATGTCAGCCATAAACTGCATTTCTATTGTTACCACACCTTCGCCCTGACACATTTCGCAACGACCTCCTTCAACATTGAATGAAAACAAAGCCGGTTTCATCATTCGCTGACGGGCAAATGGTGTTTCTGACATCAGGTTTCTAATTTCATCATAAGCTTTTACATACGTCACAGGATTACTTCTTGAAGATTTACCGATGGGGTTCTGGTCTATCAGTTCAATGCCATGTAATGAAGTGTAATCACCATTCAGTCTGTCATATTTCCCGGACTCATCATCATATCCTCCCAAAACTTTTTTCACTGCCGGATAAACAATTTTCTTAATCAGAGAGGTTTTTCCTGAACCGCTCACACCGGTTACTGCAGTAAATATCCCAAGTGGAATTTTTACATCTATATTTTTCAGATTATTTTCTCTTGCACCGGTAATTCCAATATGCTGTGTCCATTTTCGTCTCCGGCTTGGCACATGAATATATTCTTTGCCTGTAAGATATCGTGCAGTGATGCTTTCAGTGCTGTTTTGCAACTGATTGAAATCTCCCTGAAAAACAACCCTGCCTCCGTTGGTTCCTGCCATGGGTCCCATATCAATGAGTTCATCGGCACTGCGCATAATTTCCTCATCGTGCTCCACAACAATCAATGTGTTTCCTGCTTTTTGCAACGACTTCAATACACCTATCAGTCTTTCGGTATCCCTGGGATGCAATCCAATACTTGGCTCATCCAGAATATACATGCTTCCAACCAGACTGCTTCCTAATGATGTGGCCAGATTGATACGTTGAGATTCTCCTCCTGAGAGTGTGTTTGACAAACGGTTCAGAGTTAGATACCCTAAACCTACATCAGACAAATATTGTAAACGATTGGTAATTTCAATGAGTAATCTTCCTGCAACTTTTTGCTCATAACTGTTCAGCTCAAGTGACTTGAAAAAAGGAAGACTCTTGCTTACCGGCATCAATACAATATCAGTAATGGAGTGATTGTTGACCTTTACATAATTGGCATCTTTTCTCAGTCGTGTTCCTCTACATTCAGGACAGACAGTTTTTCCGCGATAACGGCTTAGCATCACACGGTATTGAATTTTATACGTTTGAGTTTCTACATGATGAAAAAAATCGCGGATACCTTTTATCTGTTTGTTTCCATCCCACAAAAGTTTTTTATCAACTTCATTCAATTCATAATAAGGGCGGTGAACAGGAAAATTATTTTTATAAGCTTTCAGAATAAACTTCTGTTGCCACTCCGACATTTTCTCTCCGCGCCAGCATGCAACAGCACCATCATAAACCGACAAAGATTTATTGGGAATAACAAGGTTTTCATCAATACCGATTACGTTACCAAAACCCTCGCAGTTTTTGCACGCACCATAAGGATTGTTGAAACTGAAAAGATGTACACTTGGTTCTTCAAACTTTATTCCATCTTCTTCAAATAAATTGCTGAAGGTGTGAGAGAGGTTTCCGCCATCATTCAGTTCATTCAGTGTGCAATGACCCTGCCCTTCGTTAAAAGCTGTCTGTGCAGAGTCGGCATATCTCGACTTTAACTCATCTGTCCATTCCTCAGGAATGATAAGTCTGTCAATCAGAATTTCAATTTCAGGAAAAGTTGGTTGCTCTTCTTCGCTGTCAGATATTTTTTTACGTCCCCGTTTTTTTGGTGCAGGTTTTTCAGTTTCAGGAGGCAATGCTGCAATTGCATCATCAATTTTTATCAGTTCTCCTTGCTGAACAATTCTGCTGAATCCTTTTTGTTGCAATGCAGTCAACTCATCACTGAGTTTTCGTCCCTGATGAGGATGTAATTTTGCCAGTATATAAAATTTTTTTCCGGGAGTTTGTTGCAAGAGAAAATCCACCACATCCGTTACTGAATGTTTTTTTACAAGGTTGCCACTGATGGGCGAATAAGTTTTTCCAATACGTGCAAAAAGCAATTTCAGGTAATCATAAATT
The DNA here is from genome assembly GCA_019136655.1 of Bacteroidota bacterium. Classification (GTDB taxonomy): domain Bacteria; phylum Bacteroidota; class Bacteroidia; order AKYH767-A; family OLB10; genus OLB10. The sequence goes on along the minus strand of JAGVTU010000012.1, from coordinate 62,505 downwards.
TCAGTTGATGTACCCACTGTGCTGCGTGGATTTCTTGAATTTACTTTCTGTTCAATGGCAATGGCCGGTGCAATGCCTTTAATGTACTCCACTTCAGGTTTGTCTAATCGTCCCATAAACTGGCGGGCATAACTTGACAAACTTTCCACATATCGCCTCTGACCTTCGGCATAAAGCGTGTCGAATGCCAGTGACGATTTTCCTGAACCTGATAATCCTGTAATAACGGTAAAACTGTTGCGCCTGATGGCCACATCTACCTTTTTAAGATTGTGAACAGCAGCGCCTTTTATGATAATATATTTTTTGGGATTGAGTGATTCTATCGGATGCATAACTAACCGCGCAAAAGTAAAGGCATAGTAATAATGTTTATACCGTTGTTTTGTTTTGTTGAAAAATAAAATTTCAAAATGATTGAACCACTTAGCGTATCAGAGTTACAGTTCCCCGTTTATATGCTGTCTGATTGTCAACATAATTCTGATAAGTGATTACATAAAAATATACACCCTGAGAAGCTTTATTGCCCTGATAGCTGCCATCCCAACCGTCCTGAGTCCCCGATGTTTCAAAAACAATATTTCCCCAACGGTTAAAAATTTTGAGATTATAGGTTCTTATAAATCCTGAGAAGGGCAACCAGGTGTCATTAAGTCCGTCATTATTGGGTGTAAATGCATTGGGAGAATAAACGGTTGCCTGTTGTATCAGTGAAACTTCGTTGCTGGTGGAGGTCAAGCCGAGCGAATCGCTGTTAGCTGCCACATAATAATCAAATACACCATCATCCTGAGGGAGATTATCATCTGTAAATTCAAATTCAGTTGGCGGCAATGTGGCAATGGCTGCATAGGTACCTCCATTGTGATTTTTTCGGTAAAGCACATAGCTGCTTACGCCTCCATCCCATTCAGTATATGGTGTCCACTGCAATTTATGTTGCAGCGGAATGCTGGTGCCTGTAAGCAAAATACTGCACGACTCATTGCTTACCGGGCTGATATTATTGCATAAATTTTGTTTAGTAATTCTGTAGCAAAATGATTTTTCGGCAACAGGCTGATTCACATCTTCGAGGGAATCTCCATTAATTCCATTCAAAGTCAGATAAGGTTCGTAACTAAATCCGTTCTCATTTTGTTTTTTCTCAATATAAAAAACTGAGTTAATATTATCGGCAGCATTACTCAGTTGAATAACAATACTGCTGCCGCTGATGTGAGAACTGTAAAGTGTAAGAGGTTCAACGTTCAGCTGGTTGCTTGAGCAGATGGTATCTGAACTGATTCCATATTCGCCACAACGATTTACACCTCTTATGTAATAACAATAATTATTTGCAGTGCTGTTTACTGCTGAATTGTCTGTAAAACTATTCTTTGTCGTATCCACACTTCCCACAGAAGTGAAGTTACCTCCGTTTACACTGCGGAAAATTTCAAACCGGTCTATGAATCTCGGCATATCAAACGTATCTCTGAAATTCAGTTTAATGGAAGAGTTGAGTGTGTCCACTGCAAGACAAAACAAAACCGGTGGAGGAATAGAAGGTTGAGGAAGAACATAAATCAGCAAACTGTCAGTGGAAGAAAAATGTGTGGGACATCCATTGTCTTCTACTTTGTAGGTAACGTGATAAGGTTGCGTACGTCCGTGATTGCAAGTGGTGTACCAGCAGAATGAGCTGATAATTGTTCCATTTCCCGAAGCAGTTGATGTAGTTGCATAAGGAGGAGTAATGCCGCTTCCCGAAAAAATATCTCCTGTATAGGTCAGCGACATCGAATCACTGTCAGTAGCTTTAATGGTAAAGCATAAAGTATCTTTTTCGTAAACCGTAAAAGTTAATCCGTTGATGCTGGCAGTAGAATTTTCATAGGTGATTTGCGGTGCAGTATTACCGAGGCAATTAATTACCGTAAATTCTATTTCTCTTCTGATCAGGCCAATGAGTACACCACCTCTGTACTCACGCACCACTACTGCCATAGCATAATACCCTTGCAAAGAAGCTTTAACCTGCATCAACCCTGTATTACTGTTTAAAGTCATTGGTGGCGAAGTGCCTGTGATGTTGCTCAGGTTGTAACCGGGTGCCCACTGCGCTGATGCATAAGGTCCGGGAGAAGGGGTTGCCCATACAGGCGAGGTGGAAGTTTTAACAGGATACCCAAGGTCACCGGCAAGAGGTGTTTCCAAAGTATAAGTCAACACATCACCATCAGGATCAGTAGCACTGAAGTCGAATGAAAAATCCTGACCTACACACATAAATGGTAAAGGATCGGTAGTGAAATACGGAGAATTATTAATGATAGCAGGGTCGGGAATTTCCATGTAATAGGCTATTCCTGTATCACCCGGGCGATTCAGGTTGAGCGTAGCATTGTTGCGACAGCAACGTTCCCACGATACATAATATCCGCTCGGATTATTGGCTAATGTAATGGTATCTACATACGTACATTTATCCATACATACTCCCTGCGGTGGTGTAAGACATGATGAGCCTGTAAGTGTCAGTCCACCTGAATCCTTCAATGCAACGGTATAAGAGCCTACCAATGCATTGGTGCCTTTGTTAAAAACGCCAATGAGAATGGTATTGTCAAACGGTACAAAATCTGCACAGTCGCGAAAAAGTTTTAAAGTGATTTCAAATTGATTTCCTGTCAGCCTCCGGTATGTGAAATCACCTCCTGCAATATGTTTGGACATAGCATCTTGCCCCAACATAATAAGCATGAATGTGAAAATGGCATACCTGAATTTCAATGGCATGAGTTTGACAGATTATATATCTAAGCAAAAATAAACAAAAAAATGCGAGTTTTTAGGCATCATTTTCAATGCTCAAGGTTTTTTCACTGATTTGATATGACTGAAAGAGAAAATTATGTGTGCTGAGGCAATAATTATGCCCGAGAAACCTACTTTTGACACCATGACGAAAACGATTGAAGCGCTTGAAATTATTGATATAGCTGATGAAGGCAGAGGTATAGGGAAATGGGAGGGAAGAGCAGTATTTGTAAAACATGTAGTGCCCGGTGATATTGTAGATGTAGAAGTAAAACGGAAGAAGAATAAATTTATTGAAGCTTCTGTAAAAGAATATAAGTCGTATTCTCCTTTCAGAATTAAACCTGAATGCAGGCATTTTGGTGTTTGCGGAGGATGCAAACGGCAGGACATGACTTATGAAAAGCAGTTGTTTTATAAGCAGAAGCAGGTGAAGGACGCATTGCAGCGAATTGCTCATATTGAAAATCCTGAAATAGAAAACATTCTTGCTTCGCAAAGTATTTTCCACTATCGCAACCGACTTGATTTTGCTTTTTCGGATAAGGAATGGATGACCAGCGAACAGGTTAAGAATCCTGAATATGTTTCGCAACCTGCTTTGGGTTTCCATGTTACCGGTCGTTTTGATAAAGTGCTCAACATTACTGAGTGTCTCTTGCAGGAAGATTTGTCGAATAAAATCAGAAATTTTGTTCGTGAGTATGCGTTGAAACACAACTATACTTTTTTCAATCGCATCAGTCAGCATGGTATGCTGCGGAATATGATTGTAAGAAATACCACCAAAGGCCAGTGGATGGTTGCAATTATGTTTAAAGATGCCGGTAAGAATGAACGAGAGCAGTTATTAAAAGCAGTCGCAGAACAATTTCCGCAGATAACATCTCTTTATTCTGTTATCAACCCAAAGAAAAATGACACTTTCTTCGACCTGGAGTTTGAACTTTTCAGTGGTGATTCTTTTATTACAGAAGAGATGGAAGGTTTGAATTTTCAGATTGGCCCTAAAACTTTTTATCAAACCAATCCTGTGCAGGCGTATGAGTTGTATAAAACAGCGCGCGAGTTTGCTGAACTCAGTAAAGAAGATCATGTGTATGACCTTTACACAGGAACGGGAACCATTGCTGCATTTGTTGCTTCGCAATGCAAGCATGTTACAGGAATTGAAAGCGTGGCAGAATCTATTGAAAGTGCAAAAATCAACAGCCAACTGAATCAAATTTCCAACACATCATTTTTTGCAGGTGACATGCGCGAAATTCTGACTAATGAATTTTATTCGCAGCAGGGTTTTCCTGATGTGATTATTACCGACCCGCCTCGTGCAGGAATGCATCCTGATGTGGTGAAGGTAATATGCAACAGTGGCGCCAGAAGAGTTGTTTATGTGAGCTGCAATGTGGCAACGCAGGCACGCGATATTGCACTGATGAAAGACCATTATCGCTTCATAAAATGTCGCCCGGTAGATATGTTTCCTCAGACTGACCATGTGGAGAATGTGGCATTACTCGAAAAAATCTGAGCAACAACAGTCTGCAATATATTTTGTGACAGAGGATAAAGACTAACATTTTCAGTATGAAAACTTCAGAAAATTGTAAAACCACAACAATGAGAATTGCAGAAACTAATTGTATGTTTGCTTTCTGATGAATTCAAAAAAAATATTCAAATAATTTAAAATAGAAATCAGAATCAATGACAACAAAATCAGGCGTAGAAATAAAAATTACACATAAAGGAAAAGGAGCAAAACCCTCACAGGGCGATCGTGTTATTGTGCACTATACCGGTAAACTTGAAGATGGAACAAAGTTCGACAGTTCTGTTGACCGTAATGAGCCATTCAAATTCAATGTTGGTGTAGGCCAGGTTATCAGAGGATGGGATGAGGCATTCATGATGCTTGAGCAAGGCGATAAAGCTACCCTTACCATTCCTGCGGAAGCAGGTTATGGCAACCGTGCTGTTGGAACAATTCCTGCCAATTCCACTCTTGTTTTTGATGTTGAACTGTTGGAGGTAATACCAAAAGTAAAAGTAGTGCCATACAATGTGGATGGTCTTGAAAAACAAAAACTGCCATCAGGACTTGAGTATATCATGCTGAAAAAAGGAAATGGAAAACCTGCAGCTAAGGGCGCGACAGTATCTGTGCACTACAGCGGATATCTTGAAGATGGCACGCTTTTCGATTCATCAGTTGAGCGTGGTGAGCCAATTGAATTTATGTTGGGAACAGGAAGAGTCATTCAGGGATGGGAGCAGGGAATTCAGTTGCTTAATGTAGGCTCGCAATGCAGATTAATAATTCCCTATCAGTTGGGCTATGGCAAGCAAGGCTATCCTCCTGTAATTCCTGAAGAGGCAACCTTGGTTTTTGATGTTGAACTGATGGATGTTAAAGATTAACAATTTTTCTTTTGAAAAGAGTTCTGCTGATTACCTATTATTTTGATCCGGGAAATGCTGTGGCTACTCCCAGAATTATGAGCTGGGCAAATGATTTTTTTAAACACGAAATTGAATTAACGGTAGTCACTCGGCATTTCACAGGAAAAGAATCGCACTGGTTAGATTTTACAAAGCCAACAGATAAAGAAGTTAATGTTGTAAAGACGGAAGCATTTACAGCACACTTTTTGCCTTATAAGCCAAAGAAACCTTCCTATACTGAAAACAACAGGATGCTGAGTAAACTGTATCACCTGAAAGAGTTTGCATCCGGACATTTCAATCCGGAAATAGATGCCTATCATGCATTCAGAGATTATTGCAGAAAATTACTTTCAGAGAAAAAAACAGATTTGATTTTAATTTCAGCACCACCGCACAATCTGGTGCGACTTGCAAGTGAGTTGGGAAAAGAATTTAACCTGCCCTTTGTAATGGACTTTCGTGATATATGGAATAATTATATCACCGGTTCAGGTCATCAGATGAGCTTGCGCGGAAAACTGATGAACAGCATTGAAGAGTTTTATATTTCACGATGGCTCAAAAATGCAAACCTTGTGACAACAGTGAGTAAAGCACTGGTGCATCAAATTAAAAGAATTTATAAAGGCGAAACTGCTGAAATTACCAATGGATTTGAATGGCGTTTGTTTAAACAGGTTCAGGAAACTTCTCCACCTGCCAATCAGTTTGTTTTTGCAAGTATCGGCACCATTTATCCTTATCAGAATATTTCAATTCTTATTGAAGGATTAAAAAAATTTTATGCTCAGCTTGAAGATAAAAATTCTTTCAAACTGAATTTTATCGGAGTAAAAGCAGTGGATTCCATTGCAGACAGAATCAGCACTGAACTCAGTGAAATGAAACCGTTCATTACATCCAAACTGCCAAGAAGTGAGGTGCTCGATTATTACAAACAAAGTCACATGTTATTTATCCCTGCATGGAAACAATATCAGGGTATTTATACAACAAAAATTTTTGAATACCTTGGGTCTGGTCGTTTGATAATGGTTGCACCCGGTGATGATGATGTTGTGGATCAGATGGTGCAGAATACACAACGCGGATACATTGCAAATACTGCTGACGAATTTGTTGCTGCACTCACCGAGGCTTATCAAAAATGGAAGTCAGGTAATCTGAAACCATTGGCAGTAAACGACAGAGAGTTGTTTTTCTCACGAGAGAATCAGACGAAAATTCTTGCAGATAAAATACATCATATCCTGAAATCATGAAGCCATCGGTATGTCTTATTTTATCTTTTCACGACAGAGCTGTTCAGTATGAATGGTTCATTGAGAAGGCACTGGAGCAACACATGAAGCTGCATTTTATTTTTCTGAATCCTGAACAATGGCATATCGAACGTTATGTACGCCATCACAAAATTCCATGTCTTTTTATAAAGTATAATTCTAAGAAAGATATCCCGAGAGCAACAGCTTTAATCTATCAGTATCTTGTCAAAAACAAGATTGATATAGTACATACTCATCTCTTTGATGCAAACATCTCAGGCCTTACTGCTGCATGGCTTGCACGTGTGAAGAAGAGAATTTACACCCGTCATCATTCCGATTTTCATCATCGTTTTCATCAGGGAGCAGTTAAGTACGATCGTTATTGCAATCGCCTTGCTACGGACATTGTTGCAATCAGCAAAAATGTAGAGGATATACTGATAAATACTGAACAGGTTAAGAAATCAAAAGTGCATCTTATACATCATGGATTTGAACTGGATGCTTTTATAAATGTTAGCGCAGAGGAAGTTGAACAACTGTGTGAAAAGTATAATTTAAAGGACAAACATCCCGTAGTTGGAATGATCAGCCGTTATGAAAAAGGAAAAGGGATACAGCATGTTATTCCTGCATTTGAGAAGTTGCTGAAAAAATATCCGAATGCTGTTCTTGTTTTAGCTAATAGTCATGGCTCCTATGCCAGAGAGATAAAGACACTGTTGAAACAACTTCCGGAGAAGTCGTACAGAGAAATCAGGTTTGAGTATAATTTATTTGCATTGTACAAACTGTTCGATGTGTTTGTGCATGTGCCCGAATATGCCGAGTATGAAGCCTTTGGCCAGGTATATGTTGAAGCATTGGCAGCCGGAGTACCATCAGTATTTACATTAAGCGGAATAGCTCTTGAGTTTATTGAAGACAGAAAAAATGCTTTGGTATGCAAGTATGGTGATGAATCAGATATTTATAAAGCATTGTGTGAACTTTTATCAGACAGTTCTCTTCGTGAGATAATTGTTGCAGAAGGAAGAAAAAGTATTACGCACAAGTTTGGTATGAATCTTTATTTTCGTAAACTGTTAAACTTATATAACTACACTGATTGATATGATTGGTAATTCAGAGAATATGTTTCATGTTATACTGCTCTATCAGGGCAATCAGTCTTTGCTGCGAAAGAATGAACAGGTCATCAACAGGCAATATCTCAAGAAGTATGTAATACATGTTGTTGTTGATAATCAGTACAGCGTTCAGTTTAAGTCGGAGTTTGGTGAAAATATAGCTGCAGAGAAATGGGTAGTTCATTGTGTAAATGGTAATGCACTTGAGGGTATCAGTTTGCTGGCTGATGTGATAAAAAAAATACCGGATGGATGGATTTGCTTTCTGAAGCCAACAGATGAGTGGATGCCCTATCATCTTACCGCTATGAATGATGCTACACAGCAATGCTTTGGTGAAAAGTTTTTTTACACTCAGAATGCAGGTGGGAGTTTAAAATGTATTAAACAACCGATTTTGACAGAGAACAGAATTGACTTCAGCAATGTGGATTTTAAAGAATATGTGAGTCTGAGCCAGATGATGATTCATCATTCTGTAGCACAAACTGTATTACTTCCGGGATTATGGTTTGAATCGCATTCGGATCTGATGGTAAAGCTGGCTTTTATGAAAACATTTTCACTGCAGCGTATCAACCGTTTTACATGTGTGTGTAAACCTCCTAAAAAGATTTACAACAGAAATTATTTCGACCAATTGATACTTACAATGAGTTATGCAGTGCGTAATCTGATTATGGATAATCCATTGCGCGTGCAGCTAATGAGTAAAGCTTATAGAAGCAGTGTGTGGATGTTGATGCGAAGAATGAAAATTGTTTATTCATTCATTTTGATGAGTGAGATGATGTGTTGCATGTCAGGTTTGCGTAAAGGCATGAAAGGAGGAATGGCAAATGTTGACTGATGAACAGCCATACTTTAGCGTTATCATGCCGGTTTACAATCGTGCTGAACTGGTAAAGGAATCTATTGACTCTGTTTTAAGACAGACGTTTCAGGATTTTGAATTGATATGCATCAATGACGGAAGTACGGACAATACGCTGGAAGTACTGAGCGAACTGGAGAAAATAGATCAGCGGATTAAAGTTATTTCACATGAAAACAAAGGAAGATGCCAGGCCCGCAATTCAGGTATTGCATATGCTAAAGGAAAATGGATTGCCTTCTTAGATTCAGATGATTTTTATTTGGATAATCATTTAGAGACGTTGCAAACTCTGATAAAGAGATTTCCGTCATTCAGCGGTATAGCTACCGAGTTGGTTTTCGAAGACAGAATAAGAGATCATAACAAGTGTAGATATTATCGTGATTTTGTGGTGCTGAGTCTGGATGATTTTGCTGATACCAATCCTATTTCGCTCAATCAGTTTTGTTATAATAAAGCCAGTTGCCCTGATTTGTTGTTTCCTGAAATAAATATTCTTGCAGCAGAAGACTTGCTTTTTTTCAGAATGTTCAGCAACCGGTATAAGATTCTGAAATCCGGAATCATCACCAATTTTGTAAACACTCACGAAAACCGTTCTGTAAATCTTATTTCACCTGAGTTGTTTGTTTACTGGAATGTTTTTGCTACCAATTATTTTATAGATAATTTTCAAGTGCCTGAAAAAATTGAGAAAAGCATGAGGCAATATGTTCAGTTGGTTATCAGCAATGTTTATCTGTCAGCAAAAAAAACAAAGGAAGGCTCGCGCGAACTGCTGAAAGTTCTGAAGTACCCATCTACCTATAGAAACGTACTTTTTTATAAAGCACTTATCAAATTATTTATAAACTGATGTGTGGTATAGCCGGTACTTTTTCCACTAAAGGATTTTTCAGCAAAGCTGACTTACAGGCTGCAGGTGAAAAACTGCATCATCGCGGACCCGATGGTTACGGTTTTTTTGAAGAGGACGAAGTGATGTTATTACATCGCAGATTGTCCATTATAGATTTGGATAATCGAGCATCGCAACCTATGTCATCACATGACGGGCGATATGTGATGGTGTACAATGGCGAAGTGTACAATTATGTTGAGCTGAAAGATAAAATCATTCAGGAACATAAAGGTACAGCAATGGCTGAGTTTAAAACTACCAGTGACTCGGAAGTTGTGCTCCGACTTTTTGAGCTGCATGGAAAAAATTTTGTTTCGGAATTGAACGGAATGTTTGCTATTTGCATTTATGACAGACAAGAACACAAACTCTGTTTATACCGCGACAGGATGGGTATTAAGCCCTTGTTTTGGTATGGCGATTCTGAGGGCAATTTTGCATTTGCATCAGAGTTGAAAGCACTCACAGCACTTGAAAGTATTTCTAAAGAAATAAATCAGGAATCCATATTTTATTTTTTGCGATCAGGTTTTATTCCATCACCATTTACAATCTATAAAAACATTCATAAACTTGAGAGCGGAACCAGTCTTACAGTAAGCAGAAATGGAATTGAAAAAAATAAATTCTGGGAGCTGACCAAACAAGTTGATAGAAATAAACTGAATAATGAGAAGGAAGTAATAACGAAGTTGGATTCAACATTGTCAGAAGCGGTGAAGATTCAATTGCGCAGTGATGTTCCATACGGTATTTTTTTAAGTGGAGGAGTGGACTCCAGCCTTGTGACAGCTCTTGCCACAAAACATGTGAATGGCAAGCTGAACACTTTTTCAATTGGCTTTAGAGAGCAATCACATAACGAAGCACCGCATGCACGCGCAGTGGCTTCACATCTCGGAACAAATCATCATGAGTTTATTGTTTCACATTCTGATGCTATAGCATTAATAGAAACTTTTTTTGATGTTTATGATGAACCATATGCCGATACATCAGGAGTTCCAACCATGCTCGTATCGAAGTTGGCAGCCCGGCATGTGAAAGTAGTGCTGTCAGGTGAGGGAGGAGATGAGTTGTTCTTTGGTTATGGTACCCACAACTGGTCAGTTCGGCTAAATAAATTTCCGTTCAACACATTCAGAGTGCCGATGAGATTTCTGTTTAAGCAATTATCATCACGATATAAACGGGTATCAGAATTGCTTAAATATGATTCAGGAAAAACATTTTTGCCGGAGCATATTTACTCTCAGGAGCAATACCTGTTTAACTTTGACGAACTGAAAAATTTAATTTCAGATAAACATGTAGCGGGTTTAAATCAATTTACTGAAAACTATTTTGCTTCTCTTTGGTCCATATTTAATGGATTGCATTACACTGCTTCTGAAGAATTGCAGTCGTTATATGAAATAATGTATCCGCTGCAGGACGATTTGCTCACCAAGGTTGACAGAGCTACCATGCAACATTCCATTGAAGCGCGTGTGCCTTTGTTGGATAATAACTTGGTGCAACTTGCACTTCAGATTGACCCGTCCATAAAAATAAAAAATGGCATCAATAAATATCCGCTGAAAAAACTTTTGGCAAACTATGTGCCTGAAGAAATATTTATGCGGCCTAAGCGTGGTTTTTCGATTCCATTGGCCAAATGGTTGAAGACAGAGTGGAAATATTTAATTGATGACTATCTGAATGAAAAAGTGATTGAAGAAGCCGGGTTGTTTAAGTTTGAAGAAGTAAAGAAAATGATTCAGCAATTTTATTCAGGTGATGATTACCTGTACAACAGGTTGTGGTGTCTGATAGCTTTGCACCGTTGGCTGATAAAAAATCAATAATCAGATTTGCTCAATGTCTTTTTCACGAACCCAGCCTTCATTGCCGTTGGGAATTTGGATTTTTTTCCATCCCTGAAGTTCGCCTGTAATCATGATTTTAGTTCCTTCGTGCAGCTGAAACAAATTCGTTCCTTTGTCATCAGGAGAACTTTTGATATAGGCACTCTGCGAAATGATTAAAGCACTGTTGGCATTATCGTTTAACCTGTTCTGTTGAAGAGTGACATAAAAATAAAATAATGCTATTCCTGCAAACAGAAACGAAAGGAAGAAGAATGTCTTTTTTACCGAATAAACTTTAAAGTAAACATACAACCCAAACGAAATAATTGCAAGCCAGAAAATAATCAGAAAAATAATTGCCCTTGTAGTTGTAGTAGAGGCAGCCAGATAATTTTCCCACCATTGTTCGTAAAATACCTTTGGAGCAGGTTCAATTTTATCAATAGTATTTTGATTTGCCAGTGCAAGGTTTAAAGCAACATCACTGTCATCCGGTTTTAATTTCTTGGCACGCTCGTAGTTCAGGATGGCCTGAGTAAAATTTCCTGTTTTGTAATAAGCATTGCCAAGATTGAAATACACTTCAAATGAAGTCACACCTGATGCAAGAATGCTGTTGTATTTTTCTATTGCCTGGTTATAATTTTGTTTAAGATAAAAATCATTGCCTTCTTTAAACAGGCTCTCAGCGCTTTGTGCATATATTCCCTTTGCGAATAAGCTGAGTGCAAATATCAGATAAACTATTTTTCTCATGGAATTATACATTTAAAGCGTTTTCCAGTTCGGTGATGATTGAAACACTGTCGGTATATGTCTGTTGCGGATTGGTGCTCTGAAACTGAGAAGCAAATCTTGCAAGTTCGCAGGTGTCAATGGTTGTAATCATTTTTGATATGAGTGCTTCAGAAATATTGTTTTCCTTCAGTTTACGTGTTAGACTTTCTTTGTTGAGATCTGCCATGTCAATCCCTAATTTGTCCGAAGCATAGCCGTTGAGTCCTTTAAAAATTTCTTCGTAAAATAAATCTGTCTTCCCTGCATCAAGTTGTTTTTTGGCAGCGGAAAGTCTTTTTTGTGCCATCTTGGTTGCGCGTGTGCTACGCATGTAGGCTACATTGCCCGCTAATTTTTCTTTTCGCTTTTTATAAATCAGAAATGCAGTAAGCAATATCACAGGGAGCAACAGCAGTACATAAAATAACAGGCTTCCAAAAAATGTACCGTGTGTGTAAGTGGTCATCACACCGGTTTTAATGAAAGCAATATCTTTCCCCAAAAGTTTTACATCTGTTTTATTCTGATAGGAGGCAACTGATTGTGCAGCAGAAGCATCACCACTGATACCTTTTACGGCAATCTTTAATGGTGGTGAGGTGAGTTGAACATATTGCTTTTTATTCAGGTCGAAGTAAGTGAAGTGTACAGGGTCAATGGTATAATCACCTTCATGGCGCGGGATGATTAAATATTCAAATGTTTTGCTTCCGGTTACTCCATTTTCTGTTACCGAAACATTATCGTTGATTTTTGGATCGTAAGTTTCAAAGTCAGTAGGCAGTTTTAATTCAGGAGCATCAATCAGTTTTAAATTTCCTTTTCCGCTTATTTTTATTTTAAGATTGATGGCATCATTTGCTTTTACCTGATCTTTATCCAGTGCTGCCTGCATTGTAAAATTTCCCACAGCACCTTTAAAATAACCATCAGCATCGGCAGGTAAATCTTTTACATTAATTTTTACAGGCTCACTCTTTACATTCACTTTTACATCACGAGCAGTTCCAAAAAACGGATCGTTAAAAAACGGATCATTAAAAATGTCGAAAGGATTATTGGAACGCTTACGTTGATTTTGTACTCGTGCAATGCAACTTCCCTGCATGGGGTCAATGGTAAGCGTGCCTGATTGCTGTGGAAACAGTATAACTTTTTTTACAATACCTACTCTGTATTGTTCTCCGTTTACAACTTCTGTTCTTAACTCAAGTTGATCAGGCATTTTCAGTTCCTGCGACCAGAAGCCGTTTAATGCAGGAAGTTTGTCAATGGTATAATTAATTAAATTAACCTTGGTATAGAGTTTATAAGTTGCGAGAATAGCTTCTCCTCTATACACTGAAGATTTGTCCACACTCACACGAAGAAATACACTTTTTGTTGAGATTCCGTCATCATCCCCCTGTGTATTGTTAGCACCGGCCTGCGGTTTTCCCTGACCCTTCACTACATTTAATGTGAGTGCATTTGATTTTATTTTCACACCATTTACTTCAATGGTAGCCGGGTCAATGCGGTAAGTTCCTTCAGATTTAGCCTGAAGATAATAGGTAAACGACACCGACTGCGACATGTTGCCATTAATAAACTGCATGCTCGTACTCTGATTCGGTCCGCTCAGAATATTAAAATCTCTGAATGAAGGAGCCTGAAAATTACTTGCCTGAGCGTTTATCGTAAAGGTGATTGAAAATTGTTCATTGGTTCCAATCGGATTTCTGTTTACTGAAGCTGTAAAACTTATTTCAGCAGCATTTGCAGTAAATCCGGCTAACAAAAATACAACCGCTATTAAGTGGCGTAAATTTCTAATGAGTTGTATTTGCAGATTTTTAATTGTCATTACCATTGTTTTTCAATACGAACACGTGCACCTTCTTTTTTAGCCATTTTCTTTTGAAGTTCTTTTTCATCATTATTCACGGCTTGTAACATTCGTTCAGCATCTTCTTTCGAAATTTTTGGTTGCTGAGCCTGTTCTTTTTGATCCTTCTGATCTTTCTGTTGCTGGTTTTGATTTTGTTGTTGATTCTTGTCGTTCTTCTTATCGTCTTTCTTATCCTGATTTTTCTGTTGATCTTTATTCTTGTCTTTGTTGTCCTTGTTATCCTTGTTGTTTTTATCCTGCTGCTGCTGTTGTTGCTGTCTTAGTTTGGATAATGCATAAACATAATTATAACGTGCATCCTCGTCATTCGGATTTATTTTTAAGGATTCCTTATAAGCATTGGCACTTTCCTGATATTTTTCTGCTTTCAGCAGAGCGTTCCCTTGATTGTAAAATGATTTTGCTTTAAGGTCTTTATCTGTTTTTTCATTCGAAAGATTTTGAAAAGTACCGGCAGCCTCATCATATTTTCCCTGCTTATATAAAGCATCACCCAGATTAAATTTACCTTCTTGTGTCTTGTTGTTTTTCTCAATAGACTTGCGATATTGTAATTCAGCTTCTGAAAAATCTCCTTTCTTATAATCACGGTTGCCTTTGCGAACAAGTGACTTTTCGTTTTGAGCCATTCCCATAATCGGAATAAACAATATGAATGACAGCAGAATTAAATTATTTTTTCTCATCTCCTCCTCCGAATAAATTAAGTTCTTCTATCCATTTACTTCTCTTTTCAGATATGATGAATTCAATCAGTAACAGCAACAACGAAATTCCTAAAAAATATTGAAACTGGTCAGCATAATCTGTAAACATTTTACTGCCGAACTCATTTTTCTGCATGGCGTTTATTTCTTTCATTATAATGCCAAGCCCATCATCACTGTTGGTAGCACGAATAAATTTTCCGTTGCCTGCCTGAGCAATTTCTGCCAGCGTGTTTTCATCAAGTTTGGTTATTACAGTCTGACCATTGTTGTCCTGCATATAACCGGTACGTTGACCGTTGTAAAATACCGGAATGGGAGCACCATTTACTGACCCCATACCAATGGTATGAACAATGATGTTGTTTTTATATGCATTTTTTGCTGCTTCAACTGCATCATCTTCGTGGTTTTCACCATCTGTTATCACTATAATGGCTTTGTTTTTCTTGGCGGAGTCGCTGTTGCTGAAAGACGACACTGCCAGGTCAATGGCTTTGCCAATGGCAGTTCCCTGTGTGGGCACCATACTGGTGTTGATAGACGAAAGAAAAAGTTTAGCTGCACCATAGTCAGTAGTAATTGGCAACTGCGTATATGCCTCTCCCGCAAAAACAATCAGCCCGATTCTGTCACCCTGCAACTGGTCAATTAATCTTGATATGGCTTGTTTGGCACGTTCAAGCCTGCTGGGTTTAATGTCTTCAGCATTCATACTGTTGCTCACATCCAGAGCAATTACCACATCAACGCCTTTGCGTTTTACTGTTTCGAGTTTTGTTCCAATTTGTGGCCCTGCTATTCCTATCACCAAAAACGTAAATGCAAGCGCCAATAAAATAAATTTGATGACAGGTTTTGTATAAGCCTTTCCGGGAGTGAGTTGTCGTACCAGTGTGTAATCACCAAAAAGAGAAATTGCTTTCTTACGCCATCTCAGTAATGCAATAAATAATATTACCAGAACCGGAACCAGTAACAATCCATATAAAGCCTCGCTATGTGATAATCGGAACATCTTTTCTAGGTTATGGTAATTTACGCATCCATGTATATCGCAACAATATTTCAAGTGTCAGAAATATTCCCGCTGCCAATGCAAATGGGAAAAATTCTTCGCTGTATCTTCTGAACTCTGTTACTTCTATTTTTGTTTTTTCCAGCTTGTCAATTTCATCATAAATTTCTTTCAGTTTATTGTTGTTGGTTGCTCTGAAATATTTTCCGTCAGTAGCATCAGATATTTGTTTGCAAACAGCTTCGTCAATCTGCACTTCCATATTCTGATACTGAATTCCGAATGGAGTTTTAAACGGATAAGGAGCCATTCCATGAGTACCCACTCCAATGGTGTAAACACGAATACCAAAGGTTTTGGCAATTTCGCCTGCAGTAAGCGGGGCAATTGAACCTGCATTATTTACTCCATCCGTAAGCAGTATAATAACTTTACTTTTCGTTTTAACATCTTTCAGTCTGTTCACAGCTGTTGCCAGGCCTTCGCCAATAGCAGTACCGTCTATCAACATTCCGCTTTCTATTTTCGAAATCTGATTCTTCAATACAGCATGATCAGATGTGATTGGACACAACGTAAAACTTTCACCGGCAAATATTACTATTCCAATCAGATCATTCGGACGTTTGTCAATAAATTCAAGTGCAACTTTCTTAGCGGCTTCAATGCGGTTAGGTTTGAAATCTTCGGCAAGCATACTTCCCGAAATATCCATTGCAAGCACGATGGAAATTCCTTCAGATGTTACCTCCTGGCCTCTTGAAGATGACTGAGGACGTGCCAGTGCAACCACAATGGATGCTACAGTAAGTAACCTAAGTACAAGAGGTGTAGAACCTATTTTCTGACGAAGTGTGGGTTTGTAATTTTTAAATCCTTCATCAGTAGAAATCTTAAGACTTACCTTCTTTTTTGAATTTACTTTACAGTGCCAGAGAAGCAATAGCGGTATCAACAACAGTAACCAGAAAAACTGCGGATAAGCAAAGTGTATGTTATTGAAATATTCCATGCTGCGTCAGGAAGATTGTTCTTTGGTAGGTAAAGTGTTGATATCAACTTTCTGTTCTTTGGTTTCTTCCACAAAGGTGAAAGCATCAGCCATTGCCTGTTCATTTTCCGGAGCTACGGGTGAGTATTTTGCAAACTTCGCAAGGTCGCTGATGGTCAAAACAGATTTAATTCGGTTGTAAGTTTCATTGGAAACATGCTGGATGAAACTACTGTGCATAATTTCATCAGTAGTACGTTCCATTGCATCAATATTCCAGCGGTTTGAAATATATTCACGAATTGTATCGGATATTCCGGTGTAATACTGTTTGATGTTGCCTTGCTGCCAAAGTTTTGCATCCTGCAGTTCGTGCAATTTTTCAAGAGCAATTTCATGCGCAGGTCGTTTAACAATTTCCTGTTTTACTTCTACAGGCTTAACTTTTCTTTTTCTGACTAAATAAATGATAAGCAAAGCAAGTGCAATAAATACCAATCCGATAATGACATACATGGCAATTTCCTGCCACGATATTCCAACTTCTATCGGTCCTTTAATGTCGCGAATTGCTTTGGTAGTATCAACGGGAATAAGACTTACGGTAAGCAGCTGTGCCTGTGTTTCTGCCAGATACGTTGTGGTGTCACCGGGTTTATAATAATTAAAACTAAATGGAGTAATTACATAAAATCCTGAGTCAAAAGCAGTGAGTGTAATTTTTTGTTCGCGTGTAAGTATTTTTTGATCAGGGCTTTTAAGTGTATCTATCGGGCCTTTATTTACAAAGTCAATTCCGTTGAGCGTATCAGGAATAAGCGGCCATTGCGACTGATAATTTGCAGGTAGGCTGAACCGTAATTTACCTGTTATCTGCTGACCCACTAAAATTTTGTTGCTGTCTAATTCAAATACAGCATTGGCGTTTTGCGCATAAAGTGCAAACACACCACAAATGTTGAACAGAAAAATCAGCAGAATAAATTTAACAGGCCTCATCTTTTTTCACGCTTTTTAAATAGTTTCATCAAAGGCTGTATATAATTCTCACCCGTATATAAATCTGTTTTATCCACTCCGCTTCTGCTGAATATGGTGTTCAAACGTAAATCATGTAATTGCCTTTGTTGTTTATAGTTCTTTCGGACTGCTGCATCAGAAGTATCCACAATCATTTCACGCCCGCTTTCAGCATTTTTCACTCTTACCAATCCTATATCAGGAAGTTCAGTTTCTCTCCTGTCGTTGATTTTCAATGCTACCAAATCATGTTTTCTGCTGGTAATTTTAAGTGCTTCTTCAAAAGGACTTTTGGTAGTTGTGTCTGTAAAAGAGGAATCATAGAAATCGGAAACAATAAATGCAATACTCCTTTTCTTAATCACATTGCTCAGATATTGAAGACCTGTTGCAAGAGATGTTCCTTTTGATTCAGGTTGAAATTTAATCAGCTCTCTGATTATGCGCAGGATGTGTGAGCGACCTTTTTGAGGAGGAATAAATTTTTCAATTTTATCACTGAATAATATCAATCCTGTTTTATCATTATTCTGAATAGCTGAAAATGAAAGTACAGCACACACTTCGGTAATCAGTTCTCTTTTAAATTGTTTGTTAGTCCCGAAGTTCCCTGATGCACTGATGTCAACCAACAGCATGACGGTGAGTTCACGTTCTTCTTCAAACACTTTTACGTAAGGATGGTTGAGTCGTGCAGTCACGTTCCAGTCTATCGCTCTTATGTCATCACCCGGAATATATTCTCTCACCTCACTGAATGCCATACCACGACCCTTAAAAGCAGAATGATATTCACCTGAGAAAATCTGACTCGATAATCCCCGTGTTTTGATTTCAATCTTCCGTACTTTTTTTAGCAGATCTGTTGTTTCCAAGATTTATTTTACTGTTTAAGTGAAAGTAACAGTTTTGGCAAATAGAAAAATTTCCCTGTTAAGGTACTTCAACTACATTCAGTACTTCGTTAATCACCATATCGGTTGTGTAATTTTCAGCTTCAGCCTCATAGGTAAGCCCTATACGATGACGCATTACATCATGGCAAACAGCACGTACATCTTCCGGAATTACATAACCTCTGCGTTTGATAAATGCATAAGCTTTGGCAGCAAGTGCAAGGTTAATGCTGGCGCGTGGTGATCCACCGTAATTTATCAGCTGTGCAATTTTATCAAGTTTGTTATCCTTTGGGAAACGTGTTGCAAAAACTATATCAACAATATATTTCTCGATTTTCTCGTCCATATAAATTTCTTTCACCAGCTGACGTGCTTTCAGAATATCAGCAGTGCGCACAATAGGAGCAATAGTAGTTTTGTCCTGAGTCAGATTCTGACGAATGATTAATTTTTCTTCGTCTTTGGTAGGATATCCTATTACTACTTTAAGCATAAATCGGTCGAGCTGTGCTTCGGGTAGTGGATATGTTCCTTCCTGTTCAATGGGGTTTTGTGTAGCTAGAACCAGAAAAGGCTCTTCGAGCTTAAATGTTTCATCACCTATGGTTACTTGTTTTTCCTGCATGGATTCAAGCAATGCACTTTGAACTTTTGCAGGAGCACGGTTGATTTCGTCTGCAAGAATAAAATTTGCAAAAATTGGCCCCTTGCGAACTGCAAATTCTTCTTTCTTCTGATTATAAATTAATGTTCCTATTAAATCGGCAGGCAACAAATCGGGAGTAAACTGAATACGGCTGAATCGTGCATCTATTGCCGATGCAAGCGATTTTATGGCTAATGTTTTTGCCAGGCCCGGAACGCCTTCAAGCAGCAAATGACCATTGGACAACAAACCTATCAGCAGGCGTTCTACCATATATTTTTGTCCTACAATAACCTTGCTTAGTTCTAACTGAAGCAGTTCAATAAATTCGCTTTCGCGCTGAATCTTTTCGTTTATTTCTCTAATGTCAAACATGTGATGTAATATGTTTTAAGCGATGCAAGTTTATAATATTAGCTGTGAATGGATGGTGAAATAGTGTGTTAATTTATGTTAAGTGGCCGCTGCAAATATAACATTATGGGATGATGTTAAATCTTATTTTTGGAGCGCATGCAAAGGTATTTTTTAGAGTTGTTTTTTAAAGGAACCCATTACAGTGGGTGGCAGATTCAGAAGAATGCTGTTTCTGTTCAGCAGAAAGTGAATGAGGCAATTAATACATTGCTATCCAGGAATAATATAGAAACAACAGGATGTGGCCGTACCGATGCTGGTGTACACGCCACCCAGTTTTTTGCACATTTCGATTCCCCGGAAATAATTTCCGACACAGGTAGTTTTATTTATCATTTGAATGGGATTTTACCGGCTGATATTACCGCTGTTAATCTGCATACTGTAAATCA
This sequence comes from Bacteroidota bacterium, assembly GCA_019136655.1. Taxonomy (GTDB): domain Bacteria; phylum Bacteroidota; class Bacteroidia; order AKYH767-A; family OLB10; genus OLB10. The sequence continues at coordinate 42,468 of JAGVTU010000012.1, read as the reverse complement.
GGAGGCACATGCTCGCTTTGATGCTGTTAAACGTACATATCACTATTACATCCATTCGCAGAAGAATGGTTTTCTTTCAGAATATTCAGCATGTTATTTCAAAAAGCCTGACATTGCGCTTATGCAACAGGTGAGTAATTTACTTGCTGAATATTCCGACTTCAACAGTTTTTGCAAATCAAGAGCGCAGTCACGAACAACTATGTGTAAAATTTATCATGCAGAATGGAAAGAGAAAAACGGATTTCTGATTTTTGAAATCACTGCCGATCGTTTTCTTCGTGGTATGGTGAGAGCACTGGTAGGCACAATGGCAGATGTTGGACAGCAAAAATTAAGTGTTGATGATTTTAAAAATATCCTTGACGCAAAAGACAGAAAAAAAGCCGGCCATGCTGCTCCTGCCTGTGGACTTTACCTGACAAAAATTGAATATCCTTATTTATCAACTAAGAATCACTTCAGCTTTCCTTTTTAAGAAAAATAATAAGAATGTCTCAACAGAAGGAATTCCGCTGAGGAGAAGATTACATTTTTATAATTCGTTGGGTAAATATTCTGTTGTCATCTTCCACTCTGATAAAATAGATACCTGACCTTAGTCCAAGGTCGTTCAGGTTGATAATATCACTTGAAGTGTTTTCGTGACAGATATGTTCAATAAGTAATTTACCATGCATATCAAAAAGGCGGATAACACTTTTTTCACCATTTAAATTGCGAATGGTAAGAATATCTTTTACAGGATTAGGGCTGACAGTTATGCTCAGAATACGGTCATCTCTTCTTTCAACAGTTACAACAGGTGAAATATTTTGACTATTGTCGAAGTCAACCTGTTTGAGGCGATAATAAACAATGTGCTCACTTACCGGTTCAAAATCTTTGAAGCGATATACATTAGGTACATTGCTGTTGCCATTGCCTTCCACAAACCCTATGGAACTGAATTGCATATCAGACAAAGCTCTTTCAATATAAAAACCTTTGTTGTTATGTTCTGATGCAGTTTTCCACGTCAGCAGATTATATTTTTCGAATGCTTTGCCGCTGAGATAAATTAACGTAACGGGCAGCGGACTGTTGGGTGGTGCTAAAATTTCAAAATCATCAACTGCTGCACCTGCATAATTTACAGACTGGTCAGATTTGAACCTTATTCTGAATGCAACATTTGAATTACCTGCAAGGAAAGATACATCGTACTGACATAGCGTAAAACTACTTTTGTTGACATTAAAATATGCTTCGTTGAGAGGGAATGATGTATTTGATACTGTATTTGCAAAATCATACCAGTTGGGTGAAGTTACCAAACTCAGTGGCACCCAAGTGTCACCTTTGTCGAGCGAATATTCAACGCGCATACCATCATAACTGCTTTCAAAAACATTTTTGCGATAAAATTTCAAAGTGTAAGTGCCTGCTGCAGAAAAATTGAAATTTGGTGTCATCAACCTTGCATCACTGTTATCTGCATATGTAGTTGCAGTGAGCCCTGTTACCCATGCATTACTTCCACTTAGTGTTCCGTTTTTTCCGGCAACGGCTGAGTTTCCTCTCTGCCAGGGTGTACCTCTGGCATCTTCGCTACCAAAATCATATGGGTTGATGTCGAAATTTCCTCCTGCAATAATTGTATATGGAGTACCTCTGTTCGGTAATATTTGAATGTAGGAAGTTTTTGTTTCTACAAGTCCGGCACTGTTATTAATTTTTAACGATACTGTATAAACGCCAGGTGTGGTATAGGTTTTAGTTGGGTTTTGAACATTAGAATTTGTTGCATCACCAAAATCCCAATCCCACGATACTGATTTGTAGGATGCGTCAGTAAATTTTATAGGTTTATTGACATAAGTAATTTTTTTATCGGCAACAAATTCCGGATGTGGGTCAGCAAATACATCGGTAGAGTAGAGGCCACGTCCATGTGTAGCTGCAATTACTACTTTGTCGGACGCACGCAATTGCAACATCTGAGTACTTACATTGGCAAGACCATTATTGGAAGGTCCCCACACGGTAGCAGCACCATTCAGCAAGTCTGTCGTCCATACGCCAAGTTCTGTAGCAAGCATTGCCTGTGTGTTGTCATTCGGATTAAACAATGCCCATCTGATTGGCATATCAGGAAGATTTCCTTCTACACTTTGCCAGGTAGTACCTCCGTCTTTAGTTTCCCAAACACTGTTAACACCATAATTATAATAAGTTACCAGCAGATGGTTATCGTCTCCTGTTTCCACTTCAATACATGAAATACTTCCTGTAGGCATACCTGCTCCCGTATTTATCCTCACACCTGCCGACCCTGATGCCACACTGTTCGCATTATCTACTCTTACCACGAGACCACTTCCCACGCCCATAAAAACTCTGTTGGGAGTGTTAGGTGAAACAGTAATTGCACGGATGGTACCTGTTAGTCCGGGTGATAATGCTACCGTTTGAAAAGTTGACCCTGTTGTTGCATTAATCCATCGCACATAGGTACCACTGGATGAATAAGCATACATGATATTGGCTGCATTATCATAGTCAGATGGATTTACAAAAGAACCTCCACTGGTACCAACACCTGTAAATGATGCACCTCCATTGGTAGAACGGTAAAAGTTATTATACACATAGGATGTAAACTGATACTGCGGCTGATCCTGATCAATATGTGTAAAGCAACCATCGCCTCCGGTTACTTCTACTGTTGCATTGATGCCTCCTGAATTATACTGATGCGAACCATTGTCCTGAGCTCCCGCTAAAAAATAATTGGTATAAGCAGTAGGGTGAATTGCACAGGCATAGAACTGAGTTACGTTATAGTTATCACTCTTAAATTGTATAACAGGTGATGCAGCAGCTGCATTGCCACAGCGGTAAACTCCTCCATCATTTCCAAAATAAATTACATTAGAGTTTCCCGGCTCGTAAATGGCAATATGCTGATCGGCATGTGCATATTGATATCCGAAACCGCCATACCAGTGTGCAACTTGTTGCCATGTATTTCCACCGTCTGATGATTTAAACAAATCCACTCCACCCACATAAAGCGTATTGCTGTTGTTTGGGTCAATGGCAATACTCATGTCATACCAATATTGACCTCTTGTAATATCGTTTCCTATACCTCCATCAGCATCTACAGGCTTTGGTAACAAAGTCCAGTTAGCACCTTCATTGGTTGTGCGATAAAAATTTACACCTCCACCTTCAGCAACAAATGCATAGCAGACCTGCGAATTGGAAGGAGCCAGTGCAAAATCAATTCGCGATGCTCCTGTTGCAGGAAATCCATTGGTGCCTGTATTCATTTTTACCCATGTGCCGGCATTGCCATTTGCCGACCGGTAAATTTCACCATTAGTACGTGTGCTTGCCCACACTGAATTGTTGGTGGAAACTTCTACATCACTGATATTGTTGGTTGCAGCCCCCACGCCTGCACCAAGTACTTTAGTCCAGGTGACACCATTATTCTGTGAACGAAACAAACCACTGTTGGTAGCTGCATATACATCACCGTTTGTATGTACAACCATTCGGTTTACATAGTAAAAATTAGCATTGTTGGTAGATGCAAGTTGTGCCCAGTTGTTTCCACCGTCAACAGATTGCCAGATACCCAACCCTCTGATAGCATCGGCATTGCTGTAACCTTCGCCTGTACCAAAATACATGATTTGTGTGTTGGCTGGATTGCTGCAAATGGTAGTAACAGCAAGATTCGCCATTAAGTCATTTATTGGTAACCACAACGGACTAGGAGCAGTGATGTCAATTGTTTTCCACAAGCCACCGCCAACTCCTCCTGCCCAAACAGTTTTTTTCGAAACATCATTCGGGTCAATCATAATTGCCCGTGTGCGTCCTCCGCAATTGCTCGGGCCTCGCTCTGTCCAGTTTACTCCGGGCAATGCACCCATCATGCGATTAGCAGATTGCTGTTGCTGCAATGCTTCCATGTATCTTATTCCTGCAAGTAGTCTTTCTCTTGGTACAGTGCCGGTAGCAGGATCCATGGTTCGTTCTGTTTCCTGCTGGTAGTACATGTCCATTCTGTCGCGCTTGGGTATTCTTCCTTTCTTCTTTCTTTTATAAACATCTTCAAAATGGTCGCTGTACAGTTTCTTATAATGCATAATGGTATCTTTAGGCACTATATAATAGGCAACTGCAAGCAGAATAAAAACACTTACAAAACTTATAGTAATTTTTTTAATCATTCAGAATGACAGGATGCTGAGGTAAATATACAAGGCGTAAATTTAATGAAAGTGATGCAGAATTCCAATGATAAAGTAATGAATGAGTTTAATTTAGAATGGCATGGCCTTATAAAAAAAGCCACCTGCTAAGGTGACTTTTTAATTTCTAAATTATGTAAAGGATTAAACTGACTCTGCCAGTAAAACCACTTTATTTTTCATCATTTCCACAACGCCACCTTTTACATTAAACTCCAGTGTTTCCTTAGCAGTCTTTACTTTCACTTTTCCTTTTCCCAATGTGGAAATAATAGGTGCGTGGTTATTCAGCATCTGAAATTTTCCGTCAGCGCCCGGTACTGAAACCGAATTAACTTCGCCAGAGAAAACCGTTTTGCCGGGAGTAATTATTTCTAAAAACATATTGCTTTTCGATTTTTATTATTTTGCTTCGGCAAGTAATTTTTTACCTTTTTCTATAGCATCATCAATGGTACCTACCAGGTTGAACGCTGCTTCAGGATATTCATCCACTTCGCCATTCATAATCATGTTAAATCCTTTGATGGTTTCTTCAATTGGTACAAGTACACCTTTGAGTCCTGTAAACTGTTCTGCCACATGGAAAGGTTGTGAGAGGAAACGCTGTACACGTCTTGCGCGGTGAACGGCCATTTTATCTTCATCACTTAATTCGTCCATACCAAGAATGGCAATGATATCCTGCAACTCTTTGTAACGCTGCAACAATTGTTTTACACGTTGTGCAGTCTGATAATGTTCTTTTCCTACAACTTCTTCAGTAAGAATTCTTGAAGTAGAGTCCAAAGGATCCACAGCAGGGTAAATACCAAGCTCAGCAATCTTACGGCTCAATACGGTTGTAGCATCCAGGTGAGCAAAGGTGGTAGCAGGTGCAGGGTCAGTAAGGTCGTCAGCAGGTACATATACCGCTTGCACTGAAGTAATAGATCCACGTTTGGTAGAAGTAATACGCTCCTGCATCAATCCCATCTCTGTAGCCAGTGTAGGCTGATAACCTACGGCTGATGGCATACGTCCGAGAAGTGCTGATACTTCAGAACCTGCCTGAGTGAAACGGAAGATGTTGTCAATAAAGAAAAGGATGTCGCGGCCACTGCCTGTGCCATCACCATCGCGGAAGTGTTCAGCAACAGTAAGACCTGACAATGCAACGCGTGCACGTGCTCCGGGAGGCTCATTCATCTGACCGAATACAAGAGTTGCTTTTGAGTCGGCAAGTTTATTGTAATCTACCTTGCTCAAATCCCATCCGCCTTGTTCCATGCTGTGCTTAAATTCTTCGCCATAGTTAATTACACCTGACTCAATGAACTCGCGCAACAAGTCATTTCCTTCACGGGTGCGCTCTCCTACACCGGCAAATACTGAAAGTCCGCTATATGCTTTTGCAATGTTGTTTACCAACTCCATGATAAGTACCGTTTTTCCTACTCCGGCACCACCAAACAAACCAATCTTACCTCCTTTGGAATAAGGTTCCAAAAGGTCAATAACTTTAATTCCGGTAAAAAGTACTTCTGATGCAGTAGAAAGCTCTTCAAATTTTGGAGCTTCACGGTGTATAGCCATACCTTTTTCTTTCGATACGGGTTTCATTCCATCCACGGCATGACCTACTACATTAAATAATCGTCCTTTGATAGCATCTCCGGTAGGCATTTTTATGGCATCGCCTGTGGCAATTACTTCCATACCTCTTACCAATCCGTCAGTAGAGTCCATTGAAATTGCTCTCACAGTGTCTTCTCCAATATGCTGTTGGCATTCCAACACCAAAGTTGTACCGTCAGGACGCTTTATTTCAAGAGCTTCCAGAATGTGAGGAAGTTTTGAATTCTCATCTTCAAAGGATACGTCCACCACCGGACCGATTACCTGAGTTATTTTACCTTTATTCATTGAATTAAAATATTACTTTTTATTTAGCTTAAACCTTATTTTTCAAGGCGCGAAATTAGTAAAAATCAGCTACTAAATTTCAAAGCAGCAAGAATGTTGTCAACAATCTGTAAATTAGTGGTTTATCATTAAAAAAGGCGCTATGAAAGTGACTCATAGCGCCTCAGGGGCTTATTACCTGATTAGTTTGGTTTCCAGGTCAGCACAAATGTGTTTTCAATTTGCTCAAGGTGTTTACTTTCTTTAATTTCTTAATGGCCTTATCTTTCATCTGACGAACACGCTCACGTGATATTTCCAAATGATCGGCAATTTGCTCTACAGAATAATCGCTTTCGTGTTCAATGCCATAATACATCTTTACCACCTGACGCTCGCGTGGTCGAAGAACCGTTAAGGTTTGTTGTATATCGTGTTTCACAGATTCACGTTCCAGACTGTTGTCTGCAGGCAGTGCTGTGTAATCCGGTATAAACTCATAAAGTGATGATGAGTCATCTTCAGAGCCAACGGGCATATCAAATGAAACAGGTGATACATTCAGGCGGATTGCTTCTTTAATTGCCTGCTCTGAAAGTTGGGTAGCTTCAGTAAGTTCTTTGTCATTCATTTCACGGCCATATTTTTGTTCAAATGCCGTTTGCATTCTTTTGATTTTTGAATACTGTGTAACCTGATTAAAAGGTACACGAATAAGTCTGACTTTTTCAATCAATGCAAGCATAATAGACTGACGAATCCACCATACGGCATACGAGATAAATTTAAATCCTTTGGTGGCATCAAATTTTTGTGCTGCTTTAATCAGGCCGATGTTTCCTTCGTTGATCAGGTCAGATAAATTCATTCCCTGATTCTGATATTGCTTGGCCACACTCACAACAAAGCGCAGGTTGGCTTTTACAAGTTTTTCCATGGCTGCCTTGTCGCCTTTTTTAATACGTGCTGCCAATTGCTCTTCCTCTACCGGAGTGAGCAATTGTTCAGAGGCAATTTCATTAAGATAACGTTTCAGGCATTCGCTTTCACGCAGTGTGATGGAGTTGGTAATTCTCAGCTGTCTCATAGCTGTAAGATTTTTAGAAAATGTGTTATACTTTTTTGATGTCTTGAAACAATTTGCAACAATCTTGCCAAAAAATTCATTGTAAACACATCTTACAGTCAATGAAGGGGTTGTAAGGTTTTTTCAGAAACAGATTAAAAAATTGGAGATGCATCTTTGATTCTTGTTGGTAGATGACTTTATTTTTCCATTTATATAAAAGGAATCGCTTATCAGTAATTGAATTTAGTAATGAACATTTGTTCTTTTCACCCAATTTTTATGAACTCATCAGCACATATGCAAAAGGTTTTACGTTATATTTTCTTCGTAATTTTACCCTCATCAGAAAATTGAATATGATTAAAAAAGTTTTGTGGTTGCCTGTTGTGGTAGTTTGTATGTCGGGATGCGTTTCACTCAAAATGCCTGAAGTAACCGGAGTGAGCAATTTGCGTCTTACCGATTTGTCAAAAGATATGAGTATTCAGTTCGACCTTGGATTGAAGAACCCCAATTCTTTTGGCGTAACTTTAAAGTCAATGAAAACTGAAATTTTGCTTGCCGACAGTGTAGTAGCTTCAGTTGGACTCAGACATAAACAGCGACTTGCAGCGGGACAAAAAACGCAACTCCCTTTTACAGTTAAACCTGATGTGTTGGCAATGCCTAAACTCGGCTGGCTTGGGATAACACAATTGTTTAAGAAAGACGATAAGAAATTTGCTGTTAAAGGTGAGATCAAAGTCAGAAAGTTTATTTTTTCCAAGAAGTATAAATTCTCCTATCCAAATTAAAAGTCTCTATTGTGGCTGCCACCATTACGGTTGAAAATGTAATTCCTTTTTTACTTCAGGATGAAGTGATATTACTTGATACACGCAGCCCTGCAGAGTATGAACATGCACATGTGCCGGGAGCAGTTTCATTTCCGTTGATGAACAATGAGGAGCGTGCAATCATCGGAACCATTTATAAGCAACAGGGCAGACAGGCTGCCGTTACAGAAGGTTTCAGACTGATAGGTCCGCGATTTGCTGAATTTATTGAAAAGGCTCATCAGATATCAGAGAGGAAAAAAGTGTTTTTATATTGTTGGAGAGGTGGTATGCGCAGTGGTATTATGGCATGGATTCTTAGTATGGGTGGTTTGCCAGTTACAGTAATAAAAGGGGGATATAAAGCATACAGACATTGGGCTCTCAGTACTTTTTCAGTACAAAAAATAATTGCCATTGTCGGAGGTAAAACCGGAAGCAGAAAAACAGAGTTGTTGCATGAATTGAAAAACTGCAATCAATATATTATAGATATTGAAGAGTTGGCTCACCACAAGGGTTCTGCATTCGGAGCATTGGGAATGCCACCACAACCTTCTACAGAACAATTCGAAAACCGACTTGCATTGCTGTGGCATCGCGCACCTGATGATGCTCCTGTATGGCTTGAAAATGAAAGTAACAAGGTAGGAAGATGTGCCATACCTATGGCATTATTTCAACAAATGCGCGAAGCAGTGTGTTACGAGTTAGATGTGCCTTATGAGGAACGTAAGCAACATATTCTGAAGAACTATGGCATCTTCGAAAAGGAAAGTCTTGCTGCATGTACTGAAAAAATTAAAAAACGTTTGGGAGGACTTCGACTAAAGTACGCTCTTGAAGCACTTGAAGAAAACCGTCTTTCCGACTGGTGTGATATTGTGATGGAATATTATGATAAAACATATCAGCACAGCAATATGCAGCGTGATGCAAATAAAATTATTCGTATAGAGGCTCAAAAAGATGTAGTTCAGCATCTGATAGCCAAATCAAAAGAAATAGTAACCAATGGATACAGCAATTAAATTAACTGAATACAGCAAGCATGGAGGCTGTGGTTGTAAAATAGCACCTGATGTACTTACTCAGATTCTGAGTGGAAACAACTGCAGTTTCAATACTGCTCAGCTACTTGTGGGTAACGATAGTAATGACGATGCTGCTGTATATGATCTGCAAAATGGAACTGCTGTCATCAGCACTGCAGATTTTTTTACACCTATTGTTGACGACCCATATCATTTCGGACGGATAGCTGCTGCCAATGCACTCAGTGATGTGTATGCAATGGGTGGAAAGCCATTAATGGCAATAGCAATATTAGGATTTCCGGTGAGTCGCATTCCGTTATCTGTTGCAGCTGAAATAAAAAAAGGTGCAGAAGAAATTTGTGCCAAGGCAGGTATTCCTTTGGCCGGAGGCCACAGCATTGACAGTGCTGAACCTTTTTTTGGTCTTTCAGTTACAGGTATGGCACACTGCGAAAACATCAAACGTAACAACACTGCACAACCCGGTGATGTATTGTTTCTGACCAAACCACTCGGCACCGGCATTATCACTTCAGCGCTGCGCAAACATAAAGTTCAGCCTGACGATCTCGAAGCCGCAATTAAAAGTATGACAACATTAAATGATATAGGTGCTGCAATAAGTCATTTACCCGGAGTTCATGCTATGACTGATATAACAGGCTTTGGTTTACTTGGTCATCTGATGGAAGTGTGCAAAGGGAGTAATGTATCTGCCCATATTCAGTTTAATGAATTGCCTGTGTTGCCCGGTTGCAAAAAATATATTTCAGAATTTTTGTATCCTGATATGACCACAAAAATATTTGCAAATATTTCTAATGATGTAAGTGAACTTACATCAGATCAGCTGTTCGTAGCCTGCGACCCACAAACCAGTGGAGGACTGCTTATTGCAGTGGGTCATGACAGTGTACAGGAGTTTAAGGATGTATGTGCTGAGAATGGTTTTCATCCCGGAAACCCGATAGGCGTATTGGTGGAAAAAGAAGAAAAATATATTTCTGTTTTTTGATTGTATTCAAACTTTATAACTTCGTCACAAATAAATCGGAGGAAGTTTATACTGAAACCTCATTAAAAAATAATTCTTATGTATCCATATCAGATTAAGTCAGCAGAAGAATACCGCAAGGCATATCAGAAAAGTGTAGATAATCCTGAGAAATTTTGGGAAGAGATTGCAAATAATTTTTACTGGCGAAAGAAATGGGACAAAGTACTCGACTGGAATTTTACAGAGCCTTCAGTAAAATGGTTTGATGGTGCTAAACTGAATATTACCGAAAACTGCCTCGACAGACACATTGAAAAGTCGGGTGATACTCCGGCAATTGTTTGGGAACCTAACAGTCCAGACGAAGCAAGCAGAACACTTACCTACAAAGAGCTTTTGTTTAAGGTGAAGCAATTTGCCAATGTGCTTAAGAATAATGGAATTAAAAAAGGTGACCGTGTTTGTATTTACATGGGTATGATACCTGAATTGCCAATAGCCATTCTTGCCTGTGCACGTATTGGTGCTATTCATTCAGTGATATTTGGAGGTTTTTCAGCACGCTCCATTGCCGACAGGGTAGAGGATGCACATGCAGAATGTATCATCACATGTGACGGTGCTTTCAGAGGAGCAAAAGATATTCATCTTAAAGCTGTAGTGGATGAAGCAATCGAAAATCATTCTTTTGTAAAAAAAGTCATCGTTTATCAGCGAACAAATACACCCGTCAACATGATGAGTGGACGCGATGTGTGGTGGCATGACGAAATTAAAAAAGTAGAATCAGCAGGCAACCCCGACTGCATTGCCGAAGTGATGGATGCAGAAGATATGTTGTTTATACTTTACACTTCCGGCTCGACAGGAAAGCCCAAGGGAGTGGTGCATACCACTGCAGGTTACATGGTTTGGGTTGATTACACATTCGTAAATGTTTTTCAGTATCAGCCGGGACAAATTTATTTCTGTACAGCAGATATCGGATGGGTTACAGGACATAGCTACATCGTTTATGGCCCGTTGTGCGCAGGAGCTACTTCACTCATGTTCGAAGGAATTCCAACCTATCCCGATGCAGGACGTTTTTGGGATATTGTTGACAAGCATCAGGTTGATATACTTTACACAGCGCCTACAGCCATCAGAAGTTTGATGGCGTACGGCCCGGAGTATCTGAAAAATAAAAAACTTGATTCGCTGAAAGTGATTGGCTCTGTTGGCGAACCTATCAACGAAGAAGCATGGCAATGGTATTACGAAAACATCGGAAAAGAAAAATGCCCTGTTGTGGATACCTGGTGGCAAACAGAAACTGGCGGCATTATGATATCATGTCTGGCAGGCGTTACACCTCATAAACCCGCTTTTGCTACCTTGCCTCTGCCTGGAGTTCAGCCATGCCTGGTTGATGAAAAAGGTAATGAAATAAAAGGCAACAACGAAAGTGGAAATCTTTGTATTCGTTTTCCGTGGCCCGGTATGTTGCGAACTACCTATGGCGATCATGAGCGATGCCGGCTCACTTATTTTACCGCTTATAAAAATATGTACTTCACAGGTGACGGTTGTCTTCGCGATGATCAGGGTAATTACCGCATTACGGGAAGGGTAGATGATGTGCTGAATGTAAGTGGCCACCGTATTGGCACTGCCGAAGTGGAGAATGCCATCAACATGCATCCCGATATTGTAGAAAGTGCCGTTGTAGGTTTTCCGCATCACATCAAAGGTCAGGGTATTTACGCATTTGTTATCAGCCAAACTTCCGTGACTGACGAAGAGAAACTCAGGCAGGAAATTCTTCAAACGGTAACAGATGAAATTGGAGCAATTGCCAAACCTGATAAAATTCAAATTGTAAAAGGACTTCCAAAGACACGAAGCGGTAAAATCATGAGAAGGATATTGCGAAAAATTGCAGAAGGCGAAATGTCGAACCTCGGAGATACTACTACACTGCTCGACCCTCAGGTGGTGGAAGAAATTAAAAACGGAAGACTGTAACTGTTTTACTTGTAAAATTAACATCATTGTGTAAATAACATTGATGTTTCTCGGGTTTGTTACAGCTATCAACCCTGTAGTTTTGAAACAGATTTATTTCTGTGAACAGAGTTGTTGCATCGTCCATCATTTCCATTTTTATTATTGCTTTACTGGCAGTAGGATATTATTACTTTTCTGTTTATAAAGAGAAATTTTCTAACCCTGAAGAAGCCCTTCCTCCAAGTGCAGCTTTAATCATTAAAGGTAATTTAAACAACATTTACACTGAACTTGACAAGCAGGGCATATGGAATCAACTCGATACCTTGTCACTCATTGGCGATATCAGAAAGGAATTTGAAATATTACTTCAAAACACAGCCGATCAATCTGAAATTGCTGACCTTCTTGAGTCAGAACAGACTATTGTTTCGCTGCAGGTAACAGGAGCAGAGAAAGCAGATTTGCTTTTTCTGATGCCTTCACCAAAAGATATAAGCATTGCCACCATGCGCAAAACGCTATTAGGCGAACAACCTGATGAATACAAACAGCGTTCTTTTTCAGGGAAAGAAATTTATGAAATCAATTTTTCACAGGGATGGCAGTTTACTTTTTCTGTTTCGAATGGAGTATTCATAGGAAGTTTTACTTCAGGTTTGGTTGAAGATGCAATCCGTCAGCAGGAAACCGGAAAGGCTTTTTGGGGTAATAAAAATCTGGTAAACTTATTCAGCTCTGTATCGGCATCAGCTCAGTCTGTTGTTGCAATAAACTATCCGCAGTTAAGCACTTTGTTTTCTGTTTCACTCAATTCTGATTTTAGTGATAAGTTGCATGAGTTGTCAGTGTGGGCAGGTTGGTCAGTTCATGCTTTAACTTTTGAAAAGAAACAGATTACTGCAAAAGGTTTTATTTTGGCAAACGACTCTATGCAAATGATATCAGGATTTAATAATTGTCATGGGGGAGTATCAGAAGTTGTAAAAGCTTTATCGCAAAATACCATAGCATATCAGACATATTCTTTTTCTGACGAATGTAACTGGATAGGAGAGAACAGAAAAAAAATGTCCGAAAACGAATATGTTCTTCAGGCAGAAAAAAATATAGCCAAGACCGAAAAGGATGCAGGTTTTCCTGTAAGAGAAAAATTTAAGAAGATAATAGATACTGAAGTAGCACTTGCTTTGTCGGGAAATCCGTCCGGAAATCTGGATAATAACACACTGGCATTTATTAAAGTAAAAAGTAAGAAAGATGCTTTGCAGACAATGAGTCAGATAGATAAAGCAATCAGAAAAAATGGTAAGCCTGCAGCAGTAGAGCAATTTAAAAATCACGAAATTCGGTTGATGGATGTAGATGGGTTATTACCTGCTTTGTTTGGGAACTCATTTACTGTTATCCGCAAAAACTACTACACACTCCACAATAATTTTCTTGTCTTTGCAAACAAACCCAGTCTGCTGAGAAAATATATTGAAGATGTAGAAGGAGGTTTGCTTATTACGCAATTACCTGAGACTATGCAGGCCGAAATAAAAAAGGCAGAGCGCAACATGTATGCATTGTTAATACGGCCAGAACAATGTACACCTGTGTGGCAGAGAGTTTCTAATGAGGCAACCCGAAAGATGTTATCACGCAGTAATTATCTTGAACGGTTCAGTACTTTTTATTATTCCGTATCCAATGTGCAGAATTCAGAAGGTAATTGCAATTTTATTATTACAACTCAAAATCCGGAACCAAAGCAGAAAGTAACCAAACTGTGGACTTTTTTTTCTGATACAACTTTACTCAATGGTCCGTTTATGTTCAGCCGTGATAAAGAAATCTTTATTTTATATCAGGATGATGCAATGATACTTCATTGTTTGGACCAGAGCGGAAACAACAGGTGGACACTTCAACTGGATACAGCTGTTATTGGAAATATTTGTCAGGGTGCTTCTGATAATGATGGCAAGTTGCAGTTTGCTTTTGCTACAGTTTCGCAGGTTTATATAGTCACTGAAAGTGGAACGGTTGCTGCTAAGTATCCACAAAAACTTCCTGCTGCAACAACTATAGGATTAACTTCTTCTCCTGCAAGTGCCATTTATTTCGTTCCTTGCAATAATCGGATTGTTTATGCTTTTAATTATGGAGGGCGACCTGCAAAGGACTGGAGCAACATTAAATGGAGCGGAAACAAATTTGAAAGTACTGTCAGCCCTGATGGAAGGTCTGTTGTATTTATTGATGATCAGAATTTGATGTATTACACCATGGATGGCAAGAGTCGTCTGCTAAAACCGGTAAATGAACTTAATTTGTCAAATTATCACTGGACAAATGATTCTGTTCCTGAATTTGCATGCCTGGATGTGGATGGAAATAAATTAAGAATCAAAAACGATGGAACATTTGCCAAGATTAGCGGTACGCCTGCATTGCAATGGTTAGGCCAAACCACAGAAGGGGGCAACATCTTTAATTATACGCTTACTGAGAATCGGATTTCAAAAATTTCGGCCGATAACAATATTATTGCAAGTGCAGAACTTAAAGGGCAGGTTGGAAAATCTTCTGTTATATCAGCTGAAAACAGTGTGTATTGTGTTCTGAGTACTGATAAAACTTTAAACTTGTTTGACAGCCTTCTGAAACAGGTTTCAGGATTTCCTGTGCCTGCAAATGGTTATGCTAATATGACCATCGGAAGTAAAATCTATTTGTTGGTTCTTGAAGGCAAGGGCAAACTCACATTCTACGAATTATAATTTCTCATTCAGTTTTTTCGAAACGATACGGATCGTAGTCAACAAAGTCATTCACTTTTACGGTAATTGATTTTACTTTTCCATTTATGATTTCGAGAGGAAATTCATGAATGCCATACGTTGGATCACTGAATTTACATAACAATGTTTCTGCACCTGTAGGTACTAATTCTCCTTTCAGAAATGGATGATGACTGAAATACATCGTCAAGCCTTTTTTGGTTTTTCTGATTTCTATTTCTCCATACACTGCATTTTTATATTTTCCTGCAACAGCATCATTGCTTACAGATAATTTAGGATTGGATTTTGTTTTGTCTTCAAGTGCTTTAATTTCTTCCTGATCCTTCTTGTCATTAGTTTCAAATCTTTTGTAGTAAGCAGCACTTATATTGGAATATGGTTGCCCGGCAAAATAACTGATCAACTGCTGACGTAAGGCAACATAAAACCAATTAGCATCTGTATTGGTAAGTATAACAAAACCTGCATTAAGTTCAGGCAGTAATGTGGTGTTTGTTACAAAGCCATTAGCCCCTCCGTTATGCGAAACTGCCAGTGAACCATACATATCCTCCAGTACCCAGCCTAAACCATAATTCGCAAAGTGATTATAAGGTCTTGATGGAATTGCCGATTCTCTGTTAATTGTGTAAGAGTTTCGTGTAGTTTTAATAACTGTTTCAGGCACTACTTCAACTCCGTTGTAACGGCCATTGTTTAATTGCATCAACAACCAATGCGTCATATCACTTGCACTTGAGTTGATTCCTGCACATGCACCAATATTGTCAATATTTGCATAATCTAATCTTACAAGTTGTCCGTTTATCAAAGTATAAGGTTTGGCAGCATTGCTGTCGCTCACAATTTTAGAGTAATAAACTGAAGATCTTTTCATATCTAATTTATCGAAAAAGCGATGTTGGAAAAAATCCTGCCATGATGTATCAGTTACAGCTTTAATTACTGCACCTGCAGTAACATATCCCATATTGCAGTAGCCATATTTATAGCGGAGCTTATGTTTTGCATCTACATTCCTCATGTTTTTTATCAACTCTTCTTCAGTCAAATTGCAGTTCCAATTCAAAAAATCACTCTGAAATGTACTGAATCCAATTCTGTGGCACAAAATGTCTTTTACAGTCACCATCTCTGTGGCATTTGGATCTTTTAATGCAAACCAGGGTATGTATTTAAGAACTCTTTCATCAAGACTCAAACGCTTTTCATTGTCGAGCATGGCAATTGCAGTTCCTGTAAATGCTTTGGTATTGCTTGCTATCTGAAACAAAGTGTTTTCATCAACAGGTTCTGTTCTGCCTATTTCCTTCACACCATATCCTTTTAATACAACAACTTTTCCATCCTTAACTATACCGATGGCTACACCCGGTATTTTCCAGATATTCATTTCGCGTTTGATATAGTTGTCCAGACTATCTTTTAAAAAATCACCTTGGCCAAAACTTAATGAAGCTGCACCAAGAAAAAATAAAATGGCAACAAATACTTTTTTCATTTTCTAAAATATTTAGTTCAAAAGTATGAAAAACTTAAAGTAACGGCACCTTAATAGCGGTTTTCCGGATAAACCATTTTTACTATCTGATATGCAGGCTGTGTTTTCAACATGGCTTGCATTTTTTTAATCTTCAGCATATCGGATTTACGACTTCTGTGATTGTAAATTTTTTTTACGACAGAATAGAGTATTGTTGTTTTACAGTATTAAAAGCGCTAGCGTAAGGTTTTTAAACGGCTGATGTGGATGATTTTTTTGATTATTGATTATTTGATATGATTAAAACCTGAAATTTACCCCTGAATAATTCTTATATGTTCGATTCACTGTCTTATCAGAAACTGATTCAGGAGCTCAAACCTTATCAAGCTACGCTGGTCGCGGTTTCTAAAAAAAAGCCTTTGACTGATATTGAATATGCACTAGCTCAGGGGCAGCATATTTTTGGAGAAAATTATGTTCAGGAACTTTGTGAGAAACAACCTCAGCTTCCGCAGAATATAGAATGGCATTTTATCGGACACCTTCAGAGTAATAAAATTAAATATATAGCACCTTTTGTTCATACAATACAAACAGTTGACAGCGTGAAGTTGCTCTCAGAAATTGATAGAATTACAGGAAAATACCATCGGAAAATAAATGTACTTATTCAGGTGTATATTGCTACAGAAGAGACAAAATTTGGTTTAGATGCAGATGAAGTATTAAACCTTTTTGATAATGGTTTTTCTTCCTATACAAATATTCGCATTGCAGGACTGATGGGCATGGCCAGTAACACTGACAACATTTCACAGATACGTGCAGAATTTAAATCATTGAAAAATCTATTTGATAAAATAAAGCCGGGATTGGATAAAACAGTCACGCCTGTTTTAAGTATGGGCATGACTTCAGATTATAAAATTGCACTTGATGAAGGCAGTACAATGATAAGAATTGGTTCAGCATTGTTTGGAAGCAGATGATGAGAAAAATGCATAGATATTTTACACACATGACTTCAATTGTGTGTTTCTGTTTTTGTCTGTTGGCAAGTACAGCTTTCGCAAGTAATAGCAAAACATATTTTCAGCAGCGGGTGGAGTATAAGATTAAAGTTGCACTTGATGACAAAAAACATCAGCTAAACGGAGATGCTGAAATAAAATATATCAATCACTCTCCGGATGTGCTTACTGAAATTTATTTTCATCTCTGGCCAAATGGCTATAAGGACAGAACTTCGGCATTGTGCAAACAGTTTGTAAGTGAAGGCAATATGCAATTGTATTTTGCACCGGATTCAATCAGAGGATTCATGGATGAGTTGAATTTTAAAGTGAACAACAAACCTGTAACGGTTGTCTATGATTCTGTGAATGCAGACATTTGTCGTCTGATATTAAATCAGCCTCTTAAGCCTGAAGACTCGATTACAATTACAACACCTTTCAGAGTAAAAATTCCTGATGCTAAATTTTCAAGACTTGGACACGTTGGCGATTCTTACATGATATCGCAATGGTATCCTAAGCCTGCTGTTTACGATAAGTATGGATGGCATCCAATGCCATACTTGTCACAGGGAGAATTTTATTCGGAATATGGATCGTTTGATGTAAGTATTACACTGCCTGAAAATTATGTAGTAGCAGCAAGCGGATATTTGCAGACACCATCAGAAATTGAGTTTATAAAAAATAAAATTGCAGAATCATCTGCTGTCTCAACTTACAGTTCCGACAATTCTTTTCCATTGTCGTCCGATAAATTAAAAACCATTCAGTTTGTTATTGACAGTGTGCATGATTTTGCATGGTTTGCAGATAAGAGATTTCATATAAGTCATAAAACAATCCAACTGCCACAATCAGGAAAACAGGTGGAGTGCTACGCTTATTTTACCAATTCGCAACCTTATCTGTGGTTGAAAGCAGCATCAGAAGTTGCAGATGCTGTAAAATTTTATTCTGAGAAAGTTGGAGAATACCCTTATGGCATTTGCACAGCTGTTGATGGCACACTTGCAGCAGGAGTGGGAATGGAGTATCCTACCATTACTGTTATTGGAAATTCAACTTCGGAATTGGATTTGTGTGAATCAATCACGCATGAAGTAGGACACAACTGGTTTTATGGTATTCTTGGCAGTAATGAACGCGATCATGCATGGATGGATGAAGGTATCAACACATTTTATGAAGTATCATTCAGAGATTCGAAATACAACAATAAGAATTACATCAGAGATTACCTTCAACTGCCTGAATGGATGATAAAAAAAGTGGGCATAGAACATTTAAAACCATTTGATTTAAACAACCTTTTTTATCACCTTCTTTCAAGGCAAAACAATGATCAGCCCGGTGATTTAACAAGCAGCTGCTATACACCTTTAAATTATGGCGCAATTGTCTATTCAAAGACTGCGGTAAATTTTTATTCGCTGAAAGAGTATCTGGGAGATTCGCTTTTCGATTTATGTATGCAGCAGTATTTTAATGAATGGAAGTTTAAGCATCCTTATCCTGATGATATCAGGCAAGTATTTGAAAAGATATCTGGTAAATCACTGGAATGGTTTTTCAAGAAAGTAATTTCCTCGAAAAATAAATCAGATTTTAAAATAGTTGGTGTAAAAAAAACAGGAAACATTTACAACATAAAACTGAAAAATTCAGGTCATCTCTCAGTGCCGGTTTCTATTTCTGCTTATCGCAATGATCAATTATTAAATTCAGCATGGGTTGAGCCATTCAATAAAAAAACAGAAGTTGCTTTCAAGACAGACGATGCAGATTATTTTCTGGTTGACAGTCCCGATTATACTTTTGATTATTATCCGCTGAATAATTTTTACAGAACCAGAGGAATCTTTCGCAGATTTAATAAAGTTGAGTTTTCATTCCTGTCGAAATATGAGAATCCATTACGAACACAATTGTTTTATCTTCCGGCAATTGGATATAACAGTTACAATGGTTTGATGGCAGGTGTCATTTTGCATAACATCTCAGCGCTGAAAAAGAAATTTGAGTTTTCATTAATGCCGATGTATGGTTTCAAATCGCGCACACCTGCAGGTACTGCTATGTTTAATTATAGCATTTTATTGGACAAGACTTTTATTGACAGGATAGATGTTACTGCCAAGCCACGTTATTTTCGTGCAGACAGGCAATATGTGAGTTCAAGAAATGAATTCTACAATCAGGATTATTTTTCATTGCCGGTACAAATAAAGTTAAGAGTAGCAAAGTCTTATTGTAAGCCTGATGTAGAGTACAGTTTCAGAGCAAGTAATATATTGAATTTTACCAAAAGATATGAATACAAACCTGATCATTTATTCTGGCAGAGAAGAATGTTTCAGCAAGTTGCATTTCTGAGAAATAGTTACAGTCAGACAGATCCTTCAACTGTTGAATGGATGACCGAAAGAGGAGAAGGATATATCAAAAGTCAGGTTTCAGTGGAGAAAGAATTTACACTTACTAAGCGCAAAAAGGATTTATATCTGAGATTTTTTGCAGGAACATTTTTGTATAAAAACAATTATGACGGAGAAGCTAATTTTACTACAAGTGCCTGGATGGGTAAAGATGATTATCTGATGCAGGAATTTTATAGTGGGCGAAATGATGGTTCGGGCTTCTGGAGTCATCAAATGGTGATGAGAGACGGAGGAATGAAAGCTTATTATCCTGTAAAGACTAATCACTGGATGTTTGGTATCAACACTTCTATAAAAACTCCCTTACCCGGTATCAAAGTATTTGCAGACCTGATAAGTTTTTATAAAGCATCTGCAGTCACTCCGGGAGCTTCATCAGTAAGATATGATGCAGGCATCTGTCTGAGTATTTTTAAAGATGCAATTGAAGTTTATCTCCCGATTGTTATTTCCAAAGAGATAAAAACTTACTATGATTTGAACGGCTATAAATACACTGACAGGATTCGGTTTGTATTTGACTTGCACAAACTGAATCCTGTCAGGTTAAGAGACTTATACAGTCGCTGAATTATTTATACTCTGAAAGTTTTATTCGATAAGGTTTATCATTGAAGTACAGTGTAACGTTGTACATTCCTGCTGCATAACCTTCAGCAACTGCACTGAAAGGTATTCTGTAATCGCCACCGGATTGATAACCTAAATCTATATTCTTGATAATTCTTCCTGTAGCATCAGTTATAAGTATTACTACTGTTCCATCTTCGGGCAACGAATAAGTAATCTTAGTGTTGCCATGATAAGGGTTTGGAATAGCTGAGATAGTCACCTGATTTCTGCTTGATATTTTAGCATTTCTTATCGGGCTATATTCAAATTCACCATTGTAGTCAACCTGTTTCAACTGATAATAATACATCACACCCGGTTTAACATTTTTATCTTCGAAACCATAGTTGTTTGTTGTATTGGTTGTTCCATTACCATCTATCCATGCAATGTTTTCGAAGTTATATCCATCAATACTTCGTTGCAAATGGAATCCTGCATTGTTCTTTTCACTGGCTGTTGACCAGGTTAGGAATATAGAGTAATCGCCAGCAGTTGCTTCGAAAGATAATAATTCAACAGGCAGTGGTGATGGATTACCCTGTAACGTTCCGAGTAAGAACGGCTGTCCGGCTTGCAGGTTCATTCCTACGCCATTTCTTAAAACAGCAGTTGCAGGTGGTGTAATGCATGGTCCTGTGATTATTGGTGGAATAATCCATCCAAGTCCTTCAGGATTCGTACCAACCGTAAAATTGGATTTTGGATTTGTATAGTTGGTATTGTAAAGTGTAACATTTGCCTGACTGTTTGCAGAACCTGCAGGCGTCAGTGTCCAGTAACCATTGTTCAGCATAGTATCACCATAATTTACCAAACAGGGTGCATCCAATCCTATACTCCATACTACAGAGGAGAATTCATTGAATTTTGCCTGAATACTTCCAACGGCAGGATCTATACCATTATATAAATTTAAGTTAATTCTCTGATAACCTTTAGTTGCATTACCAACGGGGAAATCATAGTTGCGCGCAGCAATACTAGTAGGTACATTTCTTCTCAATAAACCTTCAACATAGCTGGACGAATTACCCGGGCTTACCGCACCTGATGCATCATTCATTATTTGTACCTCATTAGTACCTGTAATAATTCTTGAAGATAATAAATTTAAACTTCCTGTTGGTCCAATCTTCATGTTGCTTAGAAGATTTACAGTTCCTCCTGTTTTATTTACAATTACATTCGTGAGTGTGTCAACATCATAAATATTTTGTGTTATTGTACCGGATAATACGAGATTACCATTGTTACCCATATTAAATTGTCCGGCTGCATTTGTAAGGTTTCCATTCAAAGTAAGTGTCTTGTCAATAGCATCAAATCTCGAGCTGGAGCCATTTATGGTAAGGCTTCCCTGCATTTCCATGTTTTGTTTTAAGGTAACAATGCCACCGCTCTTGTTTATTTGAATATTTCCTATTCTGTTTGGAGCAACCAGGTTGCCGTCTATATCCTGATTTACTGACGGTATAGTCATCATAAATCCTGACCCCGGAGCAATATCCAATAATCCTTTGTTGTTTATGTTACCGCAAACTGTTAAGTATTGGAAGTTACTTATAGCTAACGTTCCTCCTGCCTCAACATTCAAGTCCTTACATGAAGCACCTGTAGTTTTTACGTTAGGCTGATTTGCACTCGAAAAAGGAATTATTGCATTTACAGTGCAACTGGGAATATTACAACTACCCCAGTTGAGTGGATTGAACCAGTCATCATTTTCAGCACCTGTCCAATAAGCATTGGCACCAGCTGCTGCAAAATCTACAGGTGAGCCGGAAGGGAACTTTAAAGTAAATCCGGATGAACTGTTTGTATAGTTACTTACAATAAGCAAATAAACTTCTCCGGCAACAACATTAATTCCTGAGTTGAAAGCATTGTTAAAACCCGGATATTCAGTTGGCGCATTATTATTGGATGCACTGTTAAGACCGGTTACACCTAATGGACTATAATTACATCTTACTGCAGCAGCACCTGCTTTTATTCCATTACAGTCAGTAGCACCGGAGCCTGCAATTTTCCAAATTGCGAAATCGTAATCGGTGCATGCAGTTGTTGGGGCGCCAATCCAGTCGTTAGGAACAATAGAAAATTCCAAACGACCAGAAGCATTAATATTTATCTGATACCAACCGGACCCTCTTTCTGCTCTTGCAAGACAGGTGCTGCTATTTGGGAAGTCGCAACTGTTTCCGAAAGCCTGGAATCCCGGGTCACCAACCTGTATTTCGTCATTACATACTATTATAGGAGTTGAACATTCCTGCCCAAAAATTTGTGGTAATGGAGTACCAGTTTCAATTGCGAAAATGCTGAACGAACCTGTGGCTGAGCCTTCCCCATCTACTACAACATAATAAGTTTGTCCTGAGGTTAATCCCGTTAATGATAATTCTGATACAGTCGTTGGTGAACCACCGCAGGATGGAGCATTCGTGTTACACCCTACCAGTGTCATTCCTGAACCACATGCTCCTCTATAAACAGCGATTTGAGTTCTAACTATAGTACCCTGAACCGTTCTTACAGTTACATTACCGGATGCAGGTGCAACGAAGCTATACCATACCGAGTTAATTGTATTAGGAGTTGTCCAGCATGCAGGAGCAGCCGGTTCACCGGCTCCGTCTGCACAGTGTGTGTTTCCGGTGTAGTAATTACCAAATACCATACTTTGTGCATTGCATGGAAGATCGTTGGCAACAGTATTGTTATTTGTTATACTGATATTATAGTCTGCATTAAATGGATTTGCTCTTGTGTCTATAATTATATAGTAAACTCCGGCTGAGGGTAATGTTACACTACCTGTTAATGATCCACTAATTGCACCACCCATCGAACCTATACAAGTTGCAGAACCACTGCTTGGACAACCCTGATAAACCTGATATCCTATATCATTGGTGCTTGCTCCTGTAATTGTAATTGAAATACACTGAGCAGACCCTACTGCCAGGCTATATACTTTGTCTTCACCGGATTCATAAGCAGTACCACATGAGCCGGGGGATGCTGATGTGTAATCATTTCCAAAACATGCAGTTGTTTCATTATATCGTGTATAAGGTAGAGAGGTAATTACCACAGGTGAAGCACATGTGTTACCTGACGTACTTATTGAAGGTGCTGTAATTGATATTTTAAATGGAAAGCAACCTGCTCTGGAATCTACAACAAGATAATAAGTTGTTCCGGCTGTTACGTTAACGCACAATGTACTCTCACTGCTACCGGTTTGATTAGCGACACAATTGACAGTACCACCACAACCGGTTGGACAACCATCGTATAAAAACACACCGGTATTGTTGGTGCTTGAAGTAACTCTGATTACAATGTTTCCTGAAGTTGACGGAGTAAATGAATAAACATAATCTTCTCCAGCTTTGTAAGTGTTGTCGCCACATGAGGGTGTGTTACCGGAGGTTAGATTATTTACTGAACCACATGTAGTTTGATATAAAGCAGAGTACGGTAATGAACTGATATTGGTGAAACCTGTACCTGTATTGCAAGATGGTTCACTGATTGTAAAGTTTGTAAAGTTTATACAACCTGTTCCTGACTGACAGTCCATAACCACATAGTAAGTTGTTCCTGCCTGTGCACAGAAGTTGACACTCTTGTTACCGTTGCCTTGCTGGTAAACAACACAATTAGCACCATTTCCATTTAACGGACATGCATCATATACAGATAAATTGTTGCCTGAGGATCCTGATGAAAAAGAAACAGTGATGTTTCCTGAAGCGGATGGGGTAAATGACCATACCCTGTCTTCACCATCAAAATAAGTAGCAGTTCCGCAAGTTGTTATTCTCGAAGAGTTAACATCGTTAATCATACCACATGTTGTTCCGGATGCGAGAGTGTAGGGTAGTGAAGCAACAGTAGTGTAACCTGTACCTAATCCACCGGGACAAGTATAGTCGCAAAAAGAACTATAAGTTGGTGCAGTGATGTTGAAGTTCGTAAAAGCAAAACATGAAGTGCTCGATTGACAATCAATTAAAACATAATAAGTAACCCCTGCCTGAACACAGAAGCTCACACTTCTATTACCAGTGCCTTCCTGAGTTGCCACACAGTTTGCACCTCCACCAGTTAGCGGACATGCATCAAACACCGAAACTATAGTTCTGTTAGCACCTCCTGTATTGTATGAAACAGTCACATTTCCGCTTGTTGCAGGAGTAAATGACCAGGCTCTGTCTTCACCATTATAATAATTTGCAGTTCCACATGTAACTATTCTTGTTGCATCAAAATCGTTATTGTTGCCACAGGTAGTTCCTGATGCCAAATTATATGGTAATGATCCAATAGCTGTAAAATCTGTCCCCAATCCACCGGGGCAAGAGTTGATACACCATGCATCATATACTGGAGCACTTATGGTAAAATTAGTAAATGCAAAACATCCTGGAGTAGTTCTGCTGTCAACTAATACATAATAAGTAACACCTGCCTGTACACAAAAACTTATACTCTTGGAGCCAGCACCTGTCTGCGAACTGATACAACTTCCACTGTTGCCAACTAAGGGGCAACCCTCATAAATTGCAAGAACACTAGCAGTTGTTGCAGTATAAGAGACAGTTACATTTCCACTTGTAGCAGGAGTAAATGACCATGCCATATCTTCACCATTATAATAACTTGCTGCACCACATGTTATAATATCAGTACTTACTAAATCATTTACTTGTCCACATGTAGTACCTGAAGCTATTGTATATGGTAGTGTGGCTACTGCAGTATAACCTGTACCTAATCCTGCAGGGCATGGCGCTACATATTTATATGCAAGCGTTCCTAAATTCCATTGCGTATTACAATTGTATCTTGATGTAACAACCCGATATGTTCCTGATGTTACACATGTCCACTCCAGATAAGATCGCGTACCGCAATAGTCATCATTATATGCTCCAGGCACTGCTACACCTCCGCTGGTGTTTATTGTTATCTGCGTGTTGTAACTAGAACTTCCACCATCAGCTCCACAAAATGAAAAATAGTAGGTGTAACCTGCTATTGCCGAAAAGGAATAGTAGTATTGTCCGCGTACCGAAGTGGTATTCCAACTGCTTGTTGGTGTAATGCTTCCCCCATTAGTACCACCGGTGCATTGTGCCTGCACCTGCAGATTAGAAAGCATCATCAACAAAGTGAAGCATGCTATATTTCCAAAAGTTAAAATTCTCTTCATTGTTTTAACGTTTTTGTGTTTAATAATTTAGTTGATTGAACGGCTGTAATTAATTTCTTCTTTGGCATTACAATCTTTTTCAGCAATTTGAAATGTAATTTCTATTTTTTCTCTATAGAAATAGTCATGCCTTTGCAAAAGCTCCTTGAAAATTGTAAGGCTGCTTTCAGGCATTCGCACCATCAATAGCTTTCGGCTTTCGCAGAAACCATAAAATTCAACACTTGGAATTTCCTTTAAGGCTGATTTAAATGTTGGCATTTGTTTATATAAATCCATATATGGCATCTCAAAGACATATTCTTTCGAAATCTTTGATTGTGCTTTTTCGGTTTGGGCAAATACGTGAATAGTTGCCAGCATAAACATCAAGAGGTAAGTAAATTTTTTCATATTAAAATGATATTTTCGATGCGGTGTATACGCCCAGCCTGTAAGTGTGGTTACAATTCACTCAAGTTGTTTTAAGCGTAAGGTTTTTAAAGAAAAGTGATTGTTATTTGAATGAATCGGGGTTATGAATTTGTATTGTTAAAATGTAGAAATTAGCACCGTTTATTGTTTGAAATTTTGAGTCAGAAAAAGATATATTTCTTCAGCGATTTTCACCTTGGAGTCCCCTCTTATAAAGAGAGTCTTGAAAGAGAAAAGAAAATATGCCGTTGGCTGGATGAAATCAGGCCCTCTGCCGCAGAATTATTTATACTGGGTGATGTATTCGATTTTTGGTTCGAATACAAACAGGTAGTTCCCAAAGGTTATGTAAGATTATTGGGAAAATTGGCAGAATTTACTGATAATGGAATTCCTGTAACCATTTTTACGGGTAATCATGACATGTGGATGTTCGATTACTTGCCGCAGGAAATAGGCGTTAAATTGCTGAGAAAGCCTAAAGAATATGATTTCAACGGCAGAAAATTCTTGATAGGGCATGGTGATGGATTAGGCCCAGGAGATCATGGATACAAGTTTATCAAAAAGGTTTTTGCCAATAAATTTTGTCAGTGGCTGTTTGCCAGATTGCATCCCAATTTTGGTATTAGTATGGCTAATTTCTGGAGCCGTAAAAGCAGGCAACACACCGGACATCATGATGCTGTATATCTTGGAGATGACAAAGAGTTTTTGGTTCAATACATAAAAGAAACCGAAAAGACACATCATTATGACTTTTATATTTTTGGTCACAGACATTTACCCATTGATAAACAAATAGAGAACAGCCGCTATATAAATCTTGGTGATTGGATTGTGTATTTTACTTACGCTGTTTGGGATGGCGAGAAACTTGAATTAAAAAAGTTTACCTAATTTAAAATGCCTGTTACTGAACGTAAGTTAAACCTGAAAGCCGGTGCATGGTATTTTCTTTCAATAGCCGTACTGGCCATTTGCATTGCAAGCAGATACTTTAAATACATGCAAACTGATGGTGACTGGTTTACTGTCATCTACCTGTTTTCAGCTACTGTCAGTCATTTCATTATGCTTTTAATAATTGTTTATGCAGTCTTATTTATACCCATAGTATTTTTAATACGTAATAAAACAATACTGCATTGGTATGTTGCATTGATTTCTGCTTTAACTTTATTGCTGCTGCTACTCGATACATATGTTTTTGATCTGTATCGGTTTCATATTAATGGATTTGTTTTAAATCTGGTATTTGGTGGCGCTTTCAGCGAAATTTTTATCTTGGACGCAATACTATATATCAAAGCAATCTCTGCCTTTGTTGTAACTTTAATGTTGTTGTTCCTGCTTGCAAAATTCATTTGGCGGATAACTGCAAAAGGAGTTTTGAAACATGGGAAGGGAATAGCTTACCTGATGGTGGCATTGTTTTTATTTACTCAGTTTACACATGTTTGGGCAAGTGCAGTTTCTTACCGCACTATACAACAGTCATCATTGTATTATCCGCTTTTCTTTCCGTTGAAGGCGAATAAACTATTAGCTAAAATGGGAGTGAAATCCAACGACCGGTATAAGGATATTAATATGGACGAACTTGATAATAATACCCTACATTATCCTTTAACAAAGCTGGAATTTAAAAATACTGATAGCGTTAAATTAAATATTTTGTGGATTTTAATTGATGCATGGCAGTACGAAACATTTACCAAAGAAATTTCGCCCAACATATACTCTTTTGCACAGGATAAAATAACTTTCGACAGACATTACAGCGGTAGCAACGGTACGAGAGGCGGAATATTTTCACTGTTTTATTCTTTGCCTTCTTTATACTGGAATGATTTTCTTTATAGCCGTACTATACCTGTTTTTATGGATGTGCTGCAGAAATTTAAATACACGCATGCCATTTATGCCAGTGCACCGCTTACCAGCCCTGAGTTTGATAAAACGGTTTTTGCCGGGATGAAAGATGTAAGACTGAAAACACCGGGAAGTAAATTTTATGAGAGAGATATTCAGATAACTAAAGATTTTTGCAACTGGATTGATACCAATACTACGGGCAATCCTTTTTTTGGATTTCTGTTTTATGATACTCCGCACAACTATAATATTCCACCTCAGTTTACACATCCATTTCAACCGTATTGGGATGTTATTGATTTTTCAAAATTATCCAATGATTGTGATCCAACAGAGTTTTATAACAGTTACAAGAATACAGTGTGGTTTACTGATTCACTGATAGGGCAGGTATTAAACAGGCTAAAGGAAAAGAATCTCACAGAAAACACCGTCATCATCATTTCGTCAGATCATGGGCAGGAGTTTAACGAGAATAAAAAAAATTACTGGGGGCATACAAGCAATTTTTCAAAATATCAGCTACAGGTTCCATTTATACTTTCATGGCCGGGAAAACAACCTGCACATATCAAAAAATTTACTTCACATTATGATGTGGTACCTACTTTATTGCATGATGTGTTCCGTTGCACAACGGGATATGACAGGTATAGTTTCGGAAAAAACTTGTTTGATACCACTGAAACAAAAAGCTTTGTTGCAGGCAGTCGTGAACATTTTGCAGTAATTGATTTACAGAAAAACAGAATTAATACTGTGTATTTTAATGGCATGATGTCCGTAACTGATATGCAGCTAAATGAACTGAAAGAAAAACCTGATGGCCAGTTAATGAATAATGCTTTGCTGGAATTAAAAAGGTTTTACAGAAATTAGTTTAGATATTTAGGTTTCAAAAATATCTCTGCAAGCATACATCTCACACCTCCGCCACCGGTAGCTTCAATATGAGGTATGTCGCAATGTATGATTGATGTATGTTTTTCGATTTGTTTAATTTGAGAGGGTTCAAACGAATGATAAGCCCTGGTTGACATTGCCAAAACAGGTTCTCTTTTGCTGTTCTGTAACTGTAATATATTCCCACAAAAATTATTCAGCTGACTTTGTGTAATCTTTATTACCTCCATTTCAGTTCCAACTAAAAAATTTTTCAGTTTAATTTTTCCTGCTTCATCGGCAATATTATCTTCTGCAATAACCACAAAGCCATTGCAAACACTTAAACACACATTGGTGTGATAAATTTGTTGCTGTGCATCATCAAGAAAAACAAGGTTGCATGATTTCATACTGAAATGTTCTGAAATTTTCTCAACAAGATTTGGATTTGTTCTTATGGAGTTTGCTGCAAATATTATTTTATTTCGTGTGTCAAACACAAGACTTCCTGTTCCTTCCAGATATTGTTCCTTCCGGGTGTAATCTCTTAAATCAATAATTTGTCCTACATTAAAATTATAGGAGAGATAATCAATGATTTTTGAATTGTATTCTTCACGCCTCGATGGTGAACACATCGGATAAAGAATTATAGTTCCGTCTGTATGTGTGGTAAACCAGTTGTTTGGAAATACTGCATCCGGCAAGTTCACGTCTGATTGCTGATGCATATACAACACTTTGATATCATTCTCCACCAAAGTCTGTCGCAGTTTTTCAGATTCTTTGATTGAAGCATTTCTCAATTCATCTGAGCCAAGTTTGCTGCTTTGCTGAAATGAATTGCTTGCAGCGGTCTGATGATTATACCCAAACGAATCGGGTCTAATCATCAACACTGTATTTGCAAACATCACGAATTATTTTTTTCCAACCATCACCGTCAGTTCGGCAAGGCGTGTGCTATACCCCATTTCATTATCATACCACCCAACAATCTTTGCCATAGAACCTAATACAGAGGTAAGCAACGAATCGAAAATACATGAGTAAGGATTTCCTATAATATCGAAAGATACTATTGGATCAGAGGTGTATTCAATAATTCCTTTCATGGTTGTTTCAGAAGATTCTTTAAATGCTTTGTTAATGCTATCCACATCTGCAGGTTTTTTTAAAATGCAGGTAATATCAGTGAGTGAACCATCTATCACAGGAACTCTTATTCCTGCACCTCCAATCTTACCTTTAAGTTTTGGAAATATATCTGATATCGCTTTTGCAGCACCGGTTGTGGTTGGAATGATGGAGTTGGCAGCAGCACGTGCTCTCCTCAAATCTTTATGTGGTGCATCGTGTATGTTCTGATCTCCTGTATAAGCATGCACTGTAGTGATGTAGGCACTTTCTATTCCCCAGTTATCATCTAAAATTTTAAGCATGGGTGCAGCATTATTTGTTGTACAGCTTGCATTGGATATAACTGTTTCGCTGCCATCCAGTATATGGTCATTTACGCCAAGTACTACTGTTTTCAAATCTCCTTTACCCGGAGCTGATATAATTACTTTTCTTGCACCGGCTTTTACATGAGCTTGGGCAAGTTCGGCTTGTGTAAAATGTCCTGTTGATTCAATAACTACATCTACATTTAATTTTGTCCATGGCAGGATTGAAGGGTCTTTTTCTGCAAATACAGGAATTTCTTTTCCGTTGATGACAAGTGATTTTTCAGTGGAGCTAACTGTTCCTGAAAATTTGCGGTGAATACTGTCGTATTTAAATAAGTGAGCCAGTGTTTCAGGTGATGTCAAATCGTTGATGGCAACAATTTCAACTTCATTATAAGTAATAAGCTTTTTAAGAACGGTTCTGCCTATGCGTCCAAAACCATTAATTGCAACTCTGATCATAATTGATGGAAATTAATTTTCAATATTAAAAGTAAGATGTCTTTCTGCATGATAACTCGAACGTACCAAAGGTCCGCTTTCGACATACTTAAAACCCATTTCAAGACCTAATTGTTTATACTCAGCAAATTTATCCGGGTGAACAAATTCCTGCACAGGCAAATGTTTTGTTGTAGGTCGCAAATATTGTCCGATTGTTAAAATGTGAACACCGTTTTCAAGCAAGTCGTTCATTGTTTCAATTACCTCTTCAGGTTTTTCTCCAAGACCCAGCATGATGCCCGATTTGGTACGCAGTTTAAATTCATTGATACGTTTCAATGCTTCAAGACTACGGTCGTATTTTGCCTGCACTCTCACCAGTCGTGTTGTTCTGCGAACTGTTTCAATATTGTGCGACATGATTTCAGGTTTCTCTGTCATTACTCTTTCCAGATTTTCCCATTTACCTGCAAAATCAGGAACCAGTGTTTCCATAGTAGTGCCCGGTGAATATTCACGTACTTTTCTGATAGTTTCTGCCCATATTTCAGATCCTCCGTCTTTCAGGTCGTCACGGTCAACGCTGGTTATCACACAATGTTTAACACGCATTAGTTTCACAGATTGAGCTACGCGATGTGGTTCTTCCAAATCGGGAGCCAATGGTCTGCCTGTTGCTACTGCACAAAACTGGCATGAGCGAGTGCAGATATTTCCAAGTATCATAAAGGTGGCTGTGCCTGCCCCCCAACATTCGCCCATATTAGGACAGTTGCCACTTTCGCAAATAGTATGCAGTTTATAATTGTCAACCAGCCCACGCACTTTCCTGTATTCTTCACCAATTGGCAATTTCACTTTCAGCCATTCAGGCTTTTTATATAGCCGTTCTTTTGTTTTATCATCCATCCTGCAAAATTAGTCAAATCAAAAGTTATAGTCAGTGTTTGTTTGACTAGGTTTGAACGATAAAAAGTAAATTAATATTTCAGGTTTGAAATAAATTACAAAGATTAGTTAGGCAGAAAAGAGTGGAGAAGATGGGACTCGAACCCACGACCTCTTGCATGCCATGCAAGCGCTCTAGCCAACTGAGCTACATCCCCATTAAAAATTGGTTCAGGCCCGCAAAGAAAATAAAAATACCTTTCACCATAAAATAAAAAGAGGTTGCCAGCATGGCAACCTCTTTTTATTTTTAATGGAATAGATTATTTCGCAATAACCATTTTCTTCACTAACTGATTGTCATTATGTTTCAGTACATAGAAGTAAACGCCACTTGCCAAATCGCGTGCATTAACAGTTACTGAGTAAGCGCCTGCAGAAAGTTCTGCATTTACAGGAGTCATTAATACTTTTCCTGTTAAATCAACTATACTCAATTGCGTCATGCCATGATCAGCAATGCTGAATGAAATGGTTGTTTGATCACTGAAAGGATTCGGATTATTCTGAATCAGATTCATACCATGTGGCAAATCTTCAATTCCTGTAGCACATGTAGTAATTGGTGATTTTACTTCAAAACATACATCGTCAATTGCCCAACCTTCATCGCGTACACTAAAGTCAGAATTAAATCTCCATCTGAAAATAACCTGTTGTAATCCTGCAACCGGAAGACATAAATCATGATTTACCTGATTCCATCCGTTGCTGTTGCCTGACCATCCAGGGTGAACAGGTGGCACTGAACCTAAGGCCGTAATGTTGTATGTATTCATCCAGTTTGGATCATGGTCATCACCAAGTGTTGTCCATGTATTTCCAAAGTCTGTAGAGTATTCAACGGTACCACCATCTTCATTACGCTCTGTCATAAAGCTATGCCAGAAGTTCAGGTTGTAGGTTAATCCTCCCGTAACTGTAAATACCGGTGAATAAAGGGCTGAAGTATCACGATTTGGATACTGGCTTGACAGACTGGTGAACCACGCATTAACCGGACTGTGTGGCCCGCCAAATTTACCTGATGTTCCCAAATCCCAACTTGTATTATTGGTATAAGTTGTTGCATTTAATGTTACCCAGCGATAACCACTTTCAAAATCATAACATTTTTGATTTGAGTTGGCATCAACAGTAGCAGAATCAAATACCTGTATTACGAAGCAAACAGTATCGCCAATAGGCTTAAGGTCGGCAGACTGATTTGGATAATAAGTAGAAACACACACATCGTGATATCCCGGTGATGCAGCCCATGAATTGGCAAACGTATAGAACATAGATGTGCTTGGCGCCAATGGTGTACCCGGAACAACAGTATCATTTGAAATGATATTACCATCAATTGATAGAGTTGCTACAAGACTTGTAACAGCAGAAGTACCATCATTAAAGATTTTTGACCTGAACGGTATATTCTGACCCGGTAAAATGAAGGGAGGTCCGGGGTTGGCTGTTGATACTTGTAACGGTGTAACAGTTAATGGTACGGGTACAGTCAAACAGAAATTGTCAATAGAGTAACCATCTGTCTGAACGGAAGCATCACAAGTAAAAATATATCTGAACTGAACCTGAGGCTGGTTATCAAAAATACTTCCCAGGCGGGTATATGTTCTGAACCATCCTGCAGGAAGGGTACAATTTTGTGTTCCTGCAGTCCATGCATATTGAGTTGATGAGTTCAAGCTGGATTCATTATACCAGTTGTATTGATTGTTGAAGACAGTATCACACGGAGTTCCTAAAATAGTCCAAGGACCATTTCCGATTCTGTATTCCATACGAGTGCCATCCCAACCTGATTCAGAAGCAACGTTTTGGTAAAACTCCAAACGTGTATCTACAGCATTTGATAAATCAAATATCGGAGTATATAATTCAGCCCTTGCACTTGGGGCATAAGTAGTGGTCAGATTAATATCCCAAGCATTAGTACCACTGTAAGCAGTATTGGTAGTTCCGAAATTTGGAGTACCAAACTCCCAATCAGTACCGGGAGAACCTACACTTTTAGCTGTCCATCCAATATTTCCATTTTCAAAATCATCACAATACTGATTGTTATAATCGACTGCCAAAACAGGTACACCAACTGAGTATCCTGTCAGCGTGTCGTTAGAAGATTCACAGTCACCACTCAGGTCTGTCCATGCAGCAATGGTATATTGTCCACCTGGTGTTGTATATGTAGTAGGCAGAATTAATGTAACATTTCCGTTAGGAGCTAAAGTGCCTGTCCATGTATATGGAGGAGTAATAACCGTACCGTTTATAGAATAAGAAATATTGAAAGTAGTAACTGAATTTGTACCATAATTATGAACTGTTACTCTTACGGAATCCTGAGTTCCTGCAGCAAGTGTGTTACCAAGGAAAGTATTGTAAGAACCAACTGTTGTAACTCCAATGTCATTGGCACATGGAATATTAACGCAGAAATCGTCAATAGAAACTCCATCTCCTCCGGCAGAAAATACAGAAGACGCAAATATGAATCGGAATCTTATGGTTGTAGGATTGGATGCCAAAATATTGTTAAGGAAGTAAGTTGACTTAATCCAACCTGATGAATTACCGTTAAAGGCAGGAAGGTTGCTGTTGTTCAGATTAGGATTATTATACCAGTTAGAAGAGTTAGGGTCTCCTACCGAACCTAAACGAGACCAACTTGTGCCGTTAATGGTATATTCAACCCAAAAACCATCTGTATTTGCAGTGTTATGATTGCGCCAGAACGACATGGTAAGATTGCTTCCTGTCAAACCTGTTACATCATAAATAGGTGTAAATAAGGTGTCTGTTTCATTCGCAAAATAAGCTGAAGCAAGGTTGATGTCCCAGGCATTCACTCCTGAGTGCGCTGTTGAAGTAGCACCATATGCAGGAGTTCCTAATTGCCACTGATTTCCACCTCCGGTAGGTGTTGAAACCCATCCGTTGTTGCCTGATTCAAAATCATCGCAAGAGCTGAGTGTTAATACAGGAATACCAACACCACTCATGCAGGTTGTATCATTATAAGCTAAACCATCATTTGGTAATGAAGTGTATGCACACAAACTAAATGCACCTGAAGGAATAGTATAACATGGTGTAATGGTAAATTGTGTAGATGCTCCGGGAGCAAGGTTACCCGTCCATGTAGCAGTTTGTGTTGTTCCTTGTCCATCTGTATAGGTTACAGGAGTAGAGGTTATGGGCTGACTTCCAAAGTTGGTAATGGTAACTTCTACAGGAACACATAATCCTGCAGGGGCCTGTGTAGGAGGCTGTGATATTAAACTAACTCCTGCATCCTGTGGTGGTGGTACAAATATGCAAAGGTCATCTATGGCAAAACCTTCAGATGTTACAGATGCATCAGAAGTGAATACAAAACGCAGTAATACGCTTGGCTGATTGTCCAACATATTTAATTTATGCATGGCTTTGAACCAACCTGCTGCGCCTGAAATGGCTGCACTGCTACCTGACCATCCAGGTTGACTACTAGAGTTAATATTTTGTGTATTATACCAATTACTTCCAATAGGGAATACATCCCCAACTGCGCCAACAATTGTCCAGTTAGCTCCATTGTCTAATGAATAATCCAATCTCACGCCATCCCAGTTGGTTTCTGAGTTTGCATTTAACCAAACTTCAATCTGAGCATTAAACACGCCAAGGAATGACATTGGTGGAGAAGTTAAGTAAGCTTGTGAGCTGTTTGCATAAGTAGTATTTAAAGCAACTTCCCAAATATTTGGACTAGAATGTGCTGAACCTGGGAATCCTGTGGTAGGAATGCCAAGATCCCAGTGTGATGATGATACAGTTCCTACTGTTTCAGTCCATATATTTTGTGTGTCGAAATTATCACAGTAAGGGAATGTTATTCCCTGAGAAGCCACAAAACTTACGCAGGTTCCGTTATTCGGGAATGATTCCGAGTTAAAGCAACCGGAGTTGTCTATTGCTGTAATAGTATAGCAAATGGTGTCACCATCATTCACGGCAGGAAGTGAAACGCTAAAATCTCCATTTCCCATATCGGTCATTGGAAGACTGTTAGGTGCACCATTATTAACTGTATAATCTATAGTAGCAACTAAAATTCCTGATGCATCATTAATCTGAGCAGTAATGTTAAAAGGTCCAAGATTATAAACTGTTCCCTGAGGATATCCGTTGTTGAAAGAAATAGTAGGCGGTACTAACTCACATACGGCAGCCTGAATACAGATATCATCAATAAACCATCCCGGATATCCACCCGAACCGCCACCATTGGCATCTGACAACTTAAAACGTAAGCGGAAATCGGTGGCTCCTCCATATTGTGAGAGGTCAAATCGGGCAAGATGCCACATAGAGTTATCCGTTATAGTTGTAACATCTCCCGGCAACCAGTCTAATGTAGTAGCAGATGACCAATAGCCCTGACCATCGAATGCTGCAAAATCAGGTAAGGTATTGTCAAATTGTGACGAAGTTAACTGGGACCATGTTACTCCTCCGTCAATTGAAATTTCTACATCACCACGGTCAAAGAAGTCAATACGGCAAATTTGACGGTATGTTAACGTTACAAAGAAATATCCTGAAAGATCTATTGGATCAGATTCGAGATAAGTTGTAACTCCGTTCAATACGGAAGCAGAATCGCAACCGATTCCGGTAAAGGATAAACGGGTGTTTTGAACCCATGCATTGGCAGGAATTGAAGTAACCACATCAATGGTATCCATGTTTTCCTCGAAATAACAGTTGGATTGCGAAAATCCCCACAAGGTTGTTAAACCGAGACAAAGTGTAGTAAACAGTTTTTTCATTACTTTGATTTTTAGCTACTATAATTAATATTTGATTTTTAAGGATTTCAAAAGTAGGTATTTATTAGATAAACAAGTAGGTAAAGCATAAAAAAGTTAAAAAAATTTTGAGGTTTAGTTTGAATTATTTTTCTTTACATCCTCATTCCTATAGTCCTTCAGTCGTATGGCTCGTTTTAATGAAGATTATACTTACAGGGATTACAGTTTCCTTCAGGAGATGGGTACGGTTGTTATCCTGCTTCTCATTTTCATTTATTTTTTCATCACACATTACAATTTTTAATTTTTTTATCTCCCGTAAAATAATTTTACCGCTGCATTTCCGGTAAATTTTGTTTTAATAAACTAATTTTGTCAAAATTTTTTTCGCTTTATGAATATTCATGAATATCAGGGTAAGTCCATACTCAAGTCTTTTGGTGTGGCCATTCAGGAAGGTATTGTTGCCGATACACCTCAGGAGGCAGTTGATGCAGCCAAAGAATTACAAAAACAAACAGGTACCAATTTTTGGGTAGTTAAAGCCCAGATTCATGCAGGTGGCCGCGGCAAAGGAGGAGGAGTTAAACTTGCTAAATCGCTCGATGAGGTGAAGGAAAAAGCTTCTGCTATTATTGGAATGCAACTGATAACTCCGCAAACAGGTCCACAGGGCAAAAAAGTCAATAAAGTACTCATCGCTCAGGATGTATATTATCCCGGTCCGTCAAAAACTTCAGAGTTTTACATGAGTGTTTTGCTTAACCGTGCTGCAGGACGAAATATCATCATGTATTCTACCGAAGGAGGTATGGATATTGAAGAAGTAGCTGCCAAAACTCCCGACAAAATTTTTAAAGAAGAGGTTGATCCCAAGGTAGGGTTGCAGGCATTTCAGGCACGAAAAATTGCTTTCAACTTAGGACTTAGCGGCAATGCATTTAAAGAAATGACAAAGTTTGTTTCAGCATTATATAAAGCTTATTTAAGTTGCGATGCTTCGCTTTTTGAAATCAATCCGGTTTTAAAAACTTCTGATGACAAAATTATGGCTGTTGATGCCAAAGTAAATCTGGATGAAAACGCATTGTACCGTCATCCTGATTATGAAGCCATGCGCGACAAAACCGAAGAAGATCCTACTGAAGTAGAAGCAGCTGAACATGATTTGAACTATGTAAAGCTTGATGGCAATGTAGGTTGTATGGTCAATGGTGCCGGTCTTGCAATGGCCACTATGGATATTATCAAACTCTCCGGTGGCGAACCTGCCAACTTCCTCGATGTTGGCGGAACTGCAAATGCGGCTCGCGTAGAGCAGGCCTTCCGCATCATTCTCAAAGACCCGCATGTAAAAGCCATTCTCGTAAATATTTTCGGAGGTATTGTCCGTTGCGACCGTGTAGCACAGGGCATTGTAGATGCTTATAATAATATCGGATCCATTCCTGTTCCCATCATTGTAAGATTGCAGGGCACCAATGCCGAAGAAGCAAAATCTATTATTGACAAATCAGGCCTCAAAGTGTTTTCAGCAATTCAACTGAAAGAGGCAGCAGCGTTGGTTAAAGAAAAAATTGCATCATGATAAAAGCACTCGGAACTGCACAAAATTTTCTCGGCATTCCCGAAGAAGAATTTTTTTCTTATGCCAATTCCCATTATGTCATTCAGCAGGTTCCTTATGAATATACAAGTTCATATCTTTCAGGCTCCGACAAAGGTCCTGCTGCCATTGTCAGAGCATCTCAGTATGTCGAGCTTTATGATGAAGAACTCGACATGGAAACTTACCGCAAAGCAGGAATTGCCACTTTAAAACCTCTCGATTTCAAAGGCCGCCACGACAAGAAAGCTGTTGACTTTATCGAAGAGCAGACATCACTCTTGCTCAAAGACAAAAAGTTTGTGGTTTCATTAGGTGCCGAGCATACCGTTACACTCGGATTTGTAAAAGCTCATCAGAAGTTTTTCAAAAATTTTTCTGTATTGCAGATAGATGCACACAGCGATTTGCGCGAAGCATATCACAGCAATCCTTACTCGCATGCCAGTGTTATGAAACGTATCCACGACCTTGGCATTCCACTGGTGCAGGTGGGCATACGTGCTCAGTGTATTGAAGAAGCACAGCTGATTAAAAAATCAAAATCAATTCATACCTATTATGCACATCAGATTCGCAGCAACAGCAAGTGGGCCGATAAAGTGGTGGCCGATTTGTCTGACAATGTGTATGTAACCATTGATGCAGATGGATTTGATCCTTCTATTATGCCTGCCGTTGGCACTGCCGAACCAAATGGACTTTTCTGGAGTGAAACATTGAATATGCTTCAGAAAGTAGCTTCTCAGAAAAATATTATCGGTTTCGATATTGTGGAATGTGCTCCCGCCAAAGGAAGCATTCTCTCTGAATTTACTTTGGCAAAACTTGCTTACCGGTTAATTGGTTATATAGAAAAGTACAAAAAGAAGCGGAAGTAATTTTTATTAATACATAGTGTATGGAGAACTTTAAAGTTTCAAATAAGGGTTCTGCAACATTGTTTAAGAACTCTTTTCTCGAACGTCTCACACGTACCAATTTCTTAGTGCCTGTATTACTTTATTCTTTTACCGGTGTGGCAGTAGCGGTGTATGCTGCATGGTCATTACCACTGCCTGTTTATGCACTGGTGCTTTTGTTTTTTGCAGGATGGATGGTGTTTACTTTATTCGAATATCTCATTCATCGTTTTCTTTTTCATTTCGAAGCCATCACCCAAAAGCAAAAGGAAGTGCAGTACAAAATTCACGGAGTGCATCATCATTTTCCAAAAGACAAAGACCGTCTGGCCATGCCTGTTGTGCTTTCGCTGGTGCTTGCTGCAATGTTCTTTTTCCTTTTCACATTTTTATTGGGGAAAAACGGATATCCTTTTTTCGCAGGATTCATCATAGGCTATGCAGCTTATTTATATATTCATTATGCCGTGCATCGCTACCGTCAGCCGCATAATTTCCTCAGTATTTTGTGGAAGCATCACAGCCTCCATCACTACAAATCCGAAAATACTGCCTTTGCTGTTTCCAATCCGTTGTGGGATTATGTTTTTGGAACTTTACCTCCCAAAAAGGCAATAAAAAAGGAAGACATCGAACGTCTTCCTGATGAATAAAATATTTATTAAAAGCCTTGCTTAACTGTTCATCGAAATCAGAAACTCCTCATTCGATTTAGTACCTCTCAGTCTTTCGAGCAAAAACTCCATTGCCTCCATTGGATTCATATCGGCAAGGTGATTGCGCAGCACCCACATACGCTCCAGCATTTTTCTGTCGAGTAACAAGTCTTCTCTCCTTGTACTTGATGCCACAAGGTCAATAGCCGGATAAACACGCTTGTTGCTGAGTTTGCGATCCAGTTGCAACTCCATGTTTCCTGTTCCTTTAAACTCTTCAAAAATCACTTCGTCCATACGCGAACCGGTGTCAATAAGTGCTGTGGCTATAATGGTCAGCGAACCTCCTTTTTCAATCTTACGCGCAGCTCCAAAAAATCTTTTTGGCTTATGCAGTGCATTTGAGTCCACACCTCCCGACAATATTTTTCCTGATGCAGGTGCCGTAGTGTTGTAGGCACGTGCCAGTCGTGTTATCGAGTCAAGCACTATCACCACATCATGTCCGCATTCCACCAATCGCTTGGCTTTCTCCAATACAAGATTGGCAATTTTCACATGCTTCTCGGCAGGCTCATCAAAGGTTGATGATATTACTTCTGCTTTCACACTGCGTGCCATATCTGTTACCTCTTCAGGGCGCTCATCTATCAGCAGCACTATCAGATATACCTCCGGATGATTGGCTGCAATGGCATTGGCTACTTCTTTCAGCAAAACAGTTTTTCCTGTTTTGGGCTGAGCCACTATCAGTCCTCTCTGACCTTTGCCTATGGGGGCAAACATATCCATAATGCGTGTGCTCATCGTACTGTTTTCGCCCGAAAGGTTCAGCCTTTCATGCGGAAACAGCGGTGTCAGATAATCAAACGGAATGCGGTCTCTCACGATTGTTGGTTCCAGTCCGTTAATCATTTCCACTTTCGTAAGCGGAAAAAATTTCTCTCCCTCACGCGGTGGTCTCACTTTTCCTTTCACCGTATCACCGGTCTTCAGCGCAAATGCTTTTATCTGCGACTGACCTACATACACATCATCCGGTGAACTCAGATAATCATAATCCGATGACCGCAGAAAACCATATCCTTCCTGCATAATCTCAAGCACACCTTCAGCATTAATCACACTGTCAAATTCAGTGTATTCATTAATCTGATTTCTGTATTGGTTTTGCTGAAAATTATTTTGTTGATTGTTGTTATGCTCCGTAAATCTGCGTTCGCGGTTTCTCTCGCGGTTCTGGTAATCGCCCTGTGGTGCAGGAGTAGTGGCAGGAGCAGGCGCTGCAGGTTTTTCTTCTTTTGGGCTGCTTGCCGGTTCAGCAGTTGCAGTGGCCACGGCAGGTTGCTGCACATTTTGTGTGGGTGTATTTTCTTTTCTCTGAGCCACACCTTCAGGTATTACTCTCTTTCTGCGGTGGCGCTCAGTTTCCTGAGATTTCTCCTCTGTTGTTTCAGGCTTTTGCTCTGCTGCTGCCGGTGCTGCAACTTCTTCAGGTTTACTTTCTTTCTTCTCTGCCTTGGGTTTGTCTTCCTTCACCTTTTCAGGCTTGGCTTTCTCCTGTTTTTTGGCTTTGGCAAGTTCCGGATGTATGGCCTGATGATCCAGAATTTTATAAACTAAATCTTGCTTTTTCAGGCCTTCATAGTGTTCAATGTTTAGTCCTTTAGCTATCTCGCGCAGTTCGGCAACGAGTTTGTCGCTAAGCTCAAGTATGTCGTACATGAATTAAATTGATATAAATAAAAAAATAAATGTGGCTTTGTAATATTTAAACAGAAATGTTTTATGGATGCCGGTTATCTGAACGCACAAAAAAAGATTATGGTTAAACGTTCAGAATGCGCTGCAAACGTATAACAAAAATTCCGGTTGTGCAAATGCTTCATCAAAATATATTCACTTACATGTATCTTTACCGCACCATAATTTTTCAACAACTATTCATGATTCAGCGTATCCAGTCCATCTATCTTCTGCTCTTCGTTCTCTCCTGTGCTGCTCTTTATGCACTTCCGCTGTGCACTGCCACCGAGGGGAGCAACATGCACATTTTTTCCATCACCAACATTCAGGTTTTTCAGGACAATGCACTCACTCAAACCACACCTGTGCCGCTCTACAGTATTTATAATGCAGCACTCATCGTACTGGGGCTTATCTGCATATTCATGTTCAGCAAACGCAAACTGCAACTGCGCCTGTGCAGCTTGCTCATTCTTGCTACCGTCATATTTATTTTTCTTGTATTTCGTCAGTCCGATGGTCTTATTGCCAATATCAAGCCCATTTATCATGCAGGCATGTATCTGCTGGTAGTTTCTTTGCTGTGGATTTTTCTCGCTATGCGCAGCATCCGCCATGACGAAAACCTCGTCCGCTCTGCCGATAGGTTGAGGTAGAATCAGAAAAACAGAACAAAAAGAAATTGTTAATTAACAACCCGACAAGAGCTTGCCTCTTGTCGGGTATCAGGATAATTCTTCTCCGTTTTTTGTTTGGAGCACAAGCATTTTCATGTAGTGGTTTGTTTCTGTCCTGCTCTCGCCCCGGTGCATGGCACCGCTCTCCCGCAAAATCCTTTCAGGTCTCCATCAGGGCTAACTTTTATACGTTCTGTTTTTCACTCACTCACTCCACCACCACCAACTTTTTATTTACCCGTTGGTTGTTGCTTGTTATGGTGCACTGATACACCCCATCTGCAATTTTGGGCAATGAAATATATTGCAGCGTACTCCAAGGCGGCAGGGTTTGGTGGTATATTTCTTTTCCTGTTATATCAAATATATGCAACGTACCGCTTTTGTTTTGTGGCAACAGATACATGATTTTAAAATTACCGTTGTTGGGGTTGGGTGAAATGG
>JAGVTU010000025.1 GCA_019136655.1 Bacteroidota bacterium | reverse complement strand
TAAATAATGATACTGCTCATTAAAGTAATCTACACTGCCTGATGAAGCCCAATACCACCCTGTGCAGGGCAGTTGTTGAAAATTATTAATTGGAAATATTGAGCATGGAATTGTGTCTTCAAATGAAGGATTCAACACAAGATTTTGTCCTTTACAAATAAAAGTAAAGCACATTAATAAAATAATAAATATTTTTTTCATTTTACAAAAGTAAGAGAAAAAACGGGGTAACATGAGCTACCCCGTTCTTTATAATGTTATTTTACCACAACTAATTTTCTATTATCAATATTTTTTCCGCGAATGAATGACTGTACAAAATAAACACCGGCACCTAATTCTGAAAGCGGGATGACAATAGTATTATTGCCCTCTGCAAGCTGTTTATTCAATATCTTTACTCCTAATTTTGAATACAATATTACTTGTCCTGTTTCATTTTTATTTAAAATTATTCTGTACACACTTTCATCTTTTGCGGGATTCGGCATCAGATTAATTTTATCTTTTAAATTTTCTATCTCATTTATCCCCACCGTGCAATCTATTACGCTTACATCATCTATGTAATAATATGAATCAGCAGTAAAAGCGTTATTAATTTGATTCGTGCTGTAATCAACTGAACTATCCGGTGATAAATACATACCTATATCACTAGTGTAATATTTGCCGCTATCTGCTTTTACAACATAAAAGCTTATGCAATAGGTATGCCCCTGCTTTAAGGTATCAAGCAATTGTCCCCCTAAATATTCTCGATAACCATTTGGTTGAAATATTGGAGCTAGATACAAACCAAATCCGCAATAAGCACTTCCTGTTCTGGCATATTGAAAGCCATATGCATTAGCCGGTACGGAATAAAAAAATAAATCACCACAATAGTTATTGACGTAATCAACACTTCCTCCTGTTGCCCAATACCAACTGCCGCTGCCTGTGGCAGTAAATGCTGCCGTGCCGTTAAACGTGCCGTTTTTAAACATCAACGCATTGGATGTAATGCTGAAATTGCCACCGAATGTTGCGCCTGTTATACTTGGCAGTGCCGTGCCTGTGAAGGTAAGATTTACGGGCGTATTTCCCGCCTGATAAAAATTAGTGGCAATGAACTACCTCGCAGCTCTGCTGCGAGGTAGTTCATTCACGTTTCCCACGAAGTGCAACTTCGCAGGTGCGAGGGATTTACTTTTTTAAATGATAAGTGAGCACATTTGGGAACATTACCGTATCATTCTTTCATGAATTTACCGGCTCCTAAAAAATTATTGCCTTCATATATTTCATAAAAATATATTCCCGGTGAAATGT
Source organism: Bacteroidota bacterium (assembly GCA_019136655.1). Lineage (GTDB taxonomy): Bacteria > Bacteroidota > Bacteroidia > AKYH767-A > OLB10 > OLB10. The sequence goes on along the minus strand of JAGVTU010000025.1, from coordinate 31,834 downwards.
TGCCGGTATTAATTATAACAGTCTCCGAAAAAGAATAGCTGTTCAGCCTTCGACCTGATATATCTGATAAAATTAATTTCAGCTTTTTTTGTGTTTCTCCTTTTACCTGCACCTTTAGTTTGTCTGATACAGGATTAGGATAAGCATTTATTTGAAGACCTGAACTATTTATGGTTTTTACGGATACAGGGTTTACAATTTTTATGTAATGCCTTCTTTCAGTCCAGTTCCAGCAGCCTGTGTTGTTGTAAGCTGTTAATTGAACACGAAACGTATCAATGGTTGTATAAACATGGGAAGGATTTGGAAGTGTGCTTGTGCTGCCGTCTCCAAAATCCCATAAGTAGTTTGTTGCATTAATGCTTGTATTAATAAAGTTTACGGTGCCATTTATTTGGATTTGTGTGGTGTCGGCATAAAAAGCGGCTACAGGCGCGGTGAATGGCACAGGATGATATGGAGTATCAAACAGCAGGGTTTCTGCAATGGTTGATGTGTCACCGGCATTTGCGTAAGTATTATAAATCCCGTACTCATTATGCCCCACTCCGGGAATTTCCACATAAGGCCACTGTAATGCAGTGCCACGATTGACAGCATTACTGTCACAAAAATTATAAAATGTTTGTGCGCGTTGTAAGCGTGTATTGCCCTGCGCCATTAGGCAGTTCCCATCAGAAAACACTTGCAGATCAGCACTGCCGACCATCACCGCATAGTTTTCATTATAATACTGAATGATGTGTTCATCACAATCCCAATTATATATGTTAAAAGTCTGGGGACAAGACCCAATATCTGGTAACGGCATAATAAGACCACAGAGCCATCGCATGGGTACACCCATAAAAGTATCGGTTGGGAAAGCGTAGAAATATGCGCTTGAAGAAACAGCCATTTTTATGGGAATGGAATCAGGATATGCCTGCCTTATGAGCATGTATCTGGAAACCCATTGCCCCCCTGCTGAAAAACCAATCATGTAACAAGGCACATTTGTTCTGTTTTCCCGCAATAAAACATGTTCATAGATTTGTTTTATAACAAGAGAAGCCGGCCTTAAAAGACTACAGCTATTGATAGTATCAACCTGAACAGCTACAGGTTCCTGATGTCGAAGAATTGTCCAGTAACCCCCAGAATTGCCTGCAAAATTAGGTGCTATAATTAGTGCCTTTCTACGATAAGCAAGGGAATCAATATTAGCAATTACGGTAGCGCCATTGCCGCCACTGCCATGCGCAACAATCATTATGGGACTTGTTAAAGGGTCGTAATTAGATGGCTTATATAAATGAAAAGTCTGATAACTTAACTTCGATAAAAAATCCTTAACATATATTGTATCCAAGCTAATGCCTGAAGGAATTGGAATTTGTGCAAAGAGCTTATTTACGTTTAAAAATAAGCTTAAAAGCAGAAATGAAAAGAAAAGCCATGTTTGAATCCTTTTATAAATAAATGCGTTTACTAATTCAAACATGGCTTTTAGAATTTTAATGTTGAACAATTAATTTTATTAATTTAACTTCTGCTCCGTATTGAACCTTTAAAAGGTAAAATCCGGATGTAATATTACTTAAATCAACACTTGTTTGCAACAATGGAGCCATATTTTTTTCAGGAACATCGTTGTAAATAACTCTGGCAACGTAACCCGTGAAACTAATCAGCTCAAGACAAAGATGGTCTCCTGAATTTGTGCCCAAAACACTTACTATGCAAGATTCATTTGCGGGGTTTGGCATAAACCCGGTGGTTAGGTGCTGTGCTCATGATCTGTTACTTTTGTGAAATGTTAGAATGTTATGCGAAAGCAAACAATAGCATGGCAGTATAGTTTTTAAAATAAATATTTATGTCTGTTAAAACGGATTTTCTGGTAATAGGCTCAGGCATTGCAGGCCTGAGTTTTGCGCTGAAGGCAGCAGGACACGGTAAGGTAACCATCATTACCAAAAGCAATGAAGACGAATCGAATACTAAGTACGCTCAGGGTGGCATAGCAGCAGTTTTGCCCGGTTCATCAGGCGACTCCCGCGAAAAACATATTGAAGACACCCTTATTTGCGGAGCAGGTTTGTGCAATGAAAAAGTGGTGCGAATGGTGGTGAATGAGAGTTATGCGCGTATTGATGAGCTGATAAAATGGGGAGCAGAGTTTGATAAAGATAAAACCGGTCATTATGATTTGGCACGCGAGGGTGGTCATTCCGAACACAGGGTTCTGCACCATAAAGATATTACCGGCCTTGAGATTGAACGGAAGCTGCTTCAGCAAATACACAATCATCCCAATATTACCATCCATACTCATTTGTTTGCAGTGGATATCATCACCCAGCATCATCTTGGCAAAGTGGTTAAGCGAAGCACGCCAGGCATTACGTGCTATGGAGCTTACGTGATGGATACACGTACAGGGAAAATAAATACCATGCTTGCAAAAATTATTGTGATGGCAACAGGTGGTGCAGGTCATGTGTATAAAACAACTACCAATCCTGTAATAGCAACAGGTGATGGAATAGCGATGGCCTATCGTGCAATGGCAAGAGTAAATGGAATGGAGTTTATACAGTTTCATCCTACGGCATTGTACAAACCCGGTGAAAATCCTTCCTTTCTTATTTCAGAGGCAGTGCGCGGATTTGGAGCAGTGCTTAAAACTACTGACGGCAATGAGTTTATGCAACATTATGACGAGCGTGGTTCGCTTGCTCCAAGAGATATTGTGGCAAGAGCCATTGACAGTGAAATGAAAAAGAGGGGAGATGATTTTGTGTGGCTCGATTGCAGGCATCTCGACATTAAAAAGTTTAAAGAACATTTTCCTACCATCTATGCAAAATGCGCTTCCATAGGAATTGATATTGCAAAGGAATGTATTCCTGTTGCACCTGCACAACATTATTTGTGCGGAGGCATTCAGGTGGATGAGAATGCATGTTCATCCATAAAAAATTTATATGCTGTTGGCGAATGTTCATCCACAGGGCTGCATGGTGCAAATCGCTTAGCATCCAATTCACTTCTCGAAGCGGTGGTGTTTTCGCATCGCGCTTATCTGCATGCACAGTCAGTAGTTGACTCAATTTCATATTGCGAGAATATTCCTGACTGGAGCAGTGTTACAACCAGACATTCAGCCGAGTTGGTGCTGATTACCCAAAGCCGGAAGGAGTTGCAGGAAATCATGAGCAGTTATGTAGGAATTTTCAGAAGTGATATGCGTTTGAAACGTGCATTGGAGCGACTGCGTTTGCTTTATCTTGAAACAGAAGAGCTTTACGAACAGTGGGAGCTTTCGCCTAAGCTTTGCGAATTGCGTAACCTGATAAATGTAGCTTATCTGATAGTGAAAGCTGCAATAGCACGAACTGAAAACTGCGGACTGCATTACAATGTGGACAACTGATGCTGACAGCTGAAGAGTTAAGCAAACGAATTTTTCAAAACAAGTTTCAGTTTGAAGAAACAGCATTAGATGTGTTCCGATATCAATATGAAGGGAATGAGGTTTACAGACAGTATGTGCAGTTGTTAGGCATACAACCTGAAAGTATAAATGCCGTAGCCGATATTCCTTTTCTTCCAATCAGATTTTTTAAAACACATAAAATAATTACAGGAAATCATCATCCTGAAATTGTTTTCACAAGCAGCGGCACAACAGGTCAGACAGTTTCTCAGCATTTTGTAACAGACGTATCGCTTTACGAAAAATCTTTCAGCAAAGGATTTGAAAAGTTTTACGGCTCTGCAGAGGAGTGGTGCATTCTTGCACTGTTGCCATCCTATCTGGAACGCAAAGGTTCTTCGCTGGTTTATATGTGTGAGCATCTGATAAAAAAATCACAGCATTCGCTCAGTGGTTTTTACCTGCATAACTACGACAATTTATCTGTAGTACTTGAACATCTGGAATCAGAAAATCAAAAAACATTGCTATTAGGTGTTTCCTATGCCTTGCTCGATATGGCCGAACAATTTCCACTTGCATTGCAACATACCGTCATTATGGAAACCGGTGGCATGAAAGGAAAACGTAAAGAAATGACCAAAGACGCATTGCACAACAGACTGAAAAATGCATTTAAGGTTGATGTCATTCACTCAGAGTACGGCATGACGGAAATGCTTTCACAGGCATACAGTTTGGGTAATGGAATTTACAGCTGTCCTCCTTGGATACGGGTGATGGTGCGCGACAGTTATGATCCTTTCACTTTAGCTGATAACAAAATTACAGGAGGCATCAATGTCATAGATCTGGCGAATGTAAACAGTTGTAGTTTTATTGCTACGCAGGATATGGGTAAAGCGTATGATGACGGCACATTTGAAATTGTCGGGAGGTTTGATGATGCTGAAATAAGAGGTTGTAATCTGATGATAGAATAATTTATCTTTGTGACATGGCAAATATCACCAACCTTGAGTTTATCACAGGCTTCAGCAAAGGAAATATGGAGCGGGTGCGTAAATATGTACAAATGTTTCTGGAGGCATCGGCAGAAGGGATGCCTGCAATTGAAAAAGCTCATGCTGATAAAGACTGGAAAACATTAAAAACTGCAGCTCACACACTGAAGTCAATATCAGGATACATGGGAATGACAGATACACAAAATTTGTTGAAGAAAATGGAAGAGAATGCAGCCACTGAAAAGCAACTGGATGATATGCCAAATGATGTCAGTTTGCTGAGGCAACATCTTCAACAGGCAGAAGAAGAGCTGAATGGTTTCTTAGCTCAAAATTAATTTGTAAACTTGTAAAATATTTCTCAAACTAAAATATGTCAAAGAACACACTAATATTCATCGTTGATGATGACCCTATGCAGCTCGATATGCTTAAAGATCATCTTTCGGCCATGTCAAATTTTAACATATATACATTTTCAAACGGAGAGGAATGTCTTGCACAAATTGACAAAGCACCTGATATAGTATTTCTGGATTATAACCTGAGCAACAAAAACACCAATGCAATGGATGGGTTGGAAGTGTTAAGAGAGTTAAAAGAGAAGAACCCAAACGGGGAAGTGGTTATGCTTTCAGGACAGGATAAAATTGAAGTTGCAGTTGATACCATGAAGTATGGTGCATTTGATTATATTGTAAAGGGTGAAAGTGCTTTTTACCGTGCAGAGAAAGCCGTTTTTAACCTGTACAAATTAGCCAAACTAAAAAGAGATGCAGGATTTTATCGCATACTTACCATTGCTTTCGGAGTAGCTTTGCTACTTATGATTATTCTGGTCATTTATCTGAAATCAAAAGGACTGATTTCTGACAGAGCAGGCTGGATATAAAATTTTTTCATCATGTCCATGATTCGTTTATTTTCCGCTGCTTTGAAATTATCTTGCGTCTTTTTATTGTCAATAATCCTGTTCAGTTCTTGCCGAAAAGAAGAAAAGTTTCCAATAGAACCGGTGTTAACGAGTATTTCCATTGACCAATATGAAAAGAACAGTTTTCACATCATAACCGGTTATACCGATGGTGATGGCGACCTTGGACTTTCTGATGCTGATACGTTAGCTCCTTATGATAAGGACAGTAAGTATTACCACAATTATTTCTGTACATTTTCGCAAATGACCAACGGCAGCTGGGCAATAATAAATTTTGCTGTGCCCTATTATTATCGCCTGCCATTGCTTACTCCTAAACAACGGAATAAAAATATCAAAGGTGACATAACTGTTGATATAAAAAACTTTTTGAGCCCTGTTACAAATGGTGTTGCCGATACATTTCGCGTGGAGGTGTATATTGTGGACCGTGCGTTGCATGAGAGTAATACAGTTACTTCAGAGCCTTTTGTGATAACTCATTAGTATTAACTGAAAGCTGATCAGATTTGATAGCTGAGTGTTAATCTGCAAAGATTGGAATTGAAAGTTCAGATGAAAAAACTGCTGCTTGTTATTATATTGTTTGGAGTGATTGCATCCAATGCACAGCAGTTGGATTTGTTGAAGGAGCAGTTAAAAAATGCTTCTGCTGACACAACAAAGTTGCGCATACTGAATGAACTTACCGAAAACGCTGACGATTTTAATGTATGGCCCGACTATGCGAAGCAGGCTTATGAGCTTGCTTTGAAAATTGCTGCCAATCCGGATTCTGTAATAAGAAAAGCGGGTAAGAAAGGATTGAGTGCTGCTTTGAATAATATGGGAGTGTATAACAACCTTACAGGAAACAGAAGTGCAGCACATGAAATGTTTATGCAAAGCCTGAAAATAAGAGAAGAGACAGGTGATGATGCAGCATTGTCAGAAACATATCACAATCTTGCATCATTGTATTTTGATTTGGAAGAGTTTGATCTGGCCAAATCCTTTTTTGAAAAAAGTGCAAAGCTTTCAGAGAAGCTGAATGACAGTCTTAATCTGGCTGTGAGCAGAAATTATTTGGGAATGATTGCTCTCAGAAAAAAGGACAACGAAAAAGCCAAGGAATATTTTCAGCAGAGTATGAAAATGTTTGAAACCACAGGTGACAGCCTGAGCCGGCTTAAAACCATGGTCAATCTTGGTGCTATTTTGTATCAGGAAAACAAGTTGGACTCAGCTCTGAAACTATTTAATGAAGCTTATAAAATAAACATCATTCACAACGACCCTATAAAAAGTATTATCCTGATTAATATTGGAAGAGTTTATTTTAAGCAGGGAAAAACAGATGCAGCGCTGAAATATGCCGGAGATGCACTTACCTGTGCAAAAAGTGAAGGAATGCCTTCAGAAATTGCATCAGCAGAATATCTCTTATCTGAAATTTATAATGCAAGTGGAAGATATCAGGATGCTTATTCGCATTTGATGATGTACGACAGTTTGAAGGAAGTGCTTTCGGATGAGAATGTGCAACGTGTTATTGTTGCTGAAAGGGTGAAGCATGATTATGAGAAAAAAATTGCTGAAGAACAACTGGAGCAAAAAAGACAAAGAGAGATTGCTGAACAGGAAATCAATAAACAAAAAATAATTATTGAAGCATTTGTTGCGGGTGCATTATTGCTTGCTTTGCTGATAGTGGTGCTAATCAGAAATAATCGTCAGCAGCGAAAAAGCAGAATGGAATTGCAGCAAGCGTATTCCGATTTGAAGAGAACGCAACAGCAACTGATTCTTCAGGAGAAAAATGCATCGCTTGCACAGTTCACTGCAGGGATTGCGCATGAGCTTAAAAATCCACTGAATTTTGTTGCTAATTTTTCTCTCTTATCCAATGAACTGCTGCAGGAAATGGAGAGTGCTTCGGATGCAAAAGAAAAAGAAGAAATTCAACAGCAGCTTAAAGGAAATCTGGGTATCATCAGAAATCATACAGAGCGTGCAAATAAGATATTAAGTAAGATGATGCAGCTTGGCAGAAGTGAAAATCTGACCAGGCAACCCACCAATGTCAACCGAATTTGCGAAGATGCCATTGAAATGGCATACACCAACATGGTTTCATCCTATCCGGGCTTTCAGTGCGACATTAAGAAAAGTTACGATAACGGCATTGGCGAAGTGATGGCTGTTACTCAGGAAATTTCAATGGTATTATTAAATCTGCTCAACAATGCATTCTTTTCAACCCGGCAAAAATCAGCCACAACGCACGGTTACAAACCGCTATTGTCCATTCAAACGAAAATGAAAGCAGAGAGCAGCCTGAAGCAACCTGCTGTGGAAATAATTATTCATGATAATGGAACAGGGATTTCGCCTGCTGTAAAGAACAAAATATTTCAGCCATTTTTTACAACAAAATCTGCAAACGAAGGCTCAGGACTTGGGCTGAGCCTGTCTTCAGATATTATTAAAGCGCATGGAGGAGAACTCACCTTCAGCAGTGTGGAGAATGAATATGCAGAATTTATAATTCTGCTGCCTGCTTCAGTTTAAATTACTACATTCACTATCCGTCCCGGTACTACAATTACTTTTTTAGGTGCACTGCCATTGGTCCACTTCTGCATTTCTTCGGCAGCAAGTACGCGCTGTTCTATTTCATCTTTCGAAATCTGCAAAGGCAGGTTAATTTTAAACCGTGTTTTTCCGTTCACAGAAACGGGATATTCAAATGCGTCTTCCACAAGATAGCTTTCATTGTATGCCGGAAATTCTGCATGTGCAATGGATGGTTCATGACCGCAAAGTTTCCATAACTCTTCAGCAATGTGTGGTGCGTAAGGCGAGAGGATGATTGCCAGCGGCTCCAGTATTGCACGTTTGTTGCATTTCAAATCGGTTAACTCATTCACACAAATCATAAAGGAGCTGACAGAAGTGTTAAATGAAAATTTTTCAATGTCTTCCTGTACTTTTTTAATGGTTTTGTGAAGCGTTTTTAACTCAGCTTGTGTGGGTGCATCATCAGAAACATAAAACGAATCATTGCTGTGATAAAGCTTCCACAGTTTGCGGATAAAACCTGATACACCTGCAATACCATTGGTGTTCCAGGGTTTGCTTTGCTCAAGCGGGCCCAAAAACATTTCGTACAAGCGCAAGCAGTCTGCACCGTATTTTTCAATTACTTCATCAGGGTTAACAACATTCCATTTTGATTTGGACATTTTTTCTACTTCAGGCTTTGTCAAAAATTTTGACGGAACTTGGATTTGATTCCCATCAAAGTTGTACCACGCACCTTCAAACCAATATGAGTTTTTGCAAATGAAAATAGGGCGAGTCAAATCATTTCTAAAATTTTTGTATTCATTTAATTCAAGCTCGGAATTTTGTGTCAAATTAATTGGAACATTAATTAAACTTAGGTTTTCTGAATCTAAGTAATCAATTGCATCAGCACTTATGAATATTGATTCACACGCTTCATTTTTTGGTAACACAATGGTCATATTATTTTTTAAATAAATCCTATTTCCACCTATATGATAAGATATAGAAACTGTATCTTTAGGATTTAAAGTTTTCCCTTGCCAATAAATCTTCTCACTCACTCCCTGAATCATTCCCTGATTAATCAGTTTTTTAGCAGGTTCTTCTACTTGAATGTATCCAAGATCTTTCAAAGCTTTTGTCCAGAAACGCACATACAGCAAGTGACCCGTTGCATGCTCACTGCCTCCAATGTACAGATCTACATTCTGCCAGTAGTTAAGTGCATCAGCAGAAGCAAATTCTTTTTTGTTGTGTGCATCCATGTATCGCAGATAATACCAGCTGCTGCCTGCCCATCCGGGCATGGTAGTAGTTTCTATCGGAAAACCGGTTTTGTCAACACTCTGAGTTTCTTCGTTCCAAAACCATTTGTCTGAACGTGCCAACGGTGGCTCTCCTTCTTCTGTTGGCAGAAATTTATCAATGGCAGGAAGGTGAAGCGGTAATTTATTTTCAGGCAATGTATGTGCAATTCCGTTTTTGTAATACACCGGAATGGGTTCACCCCAGTAGCGCTGTCTTCCGAAAACTGCATCACGAAGACGGTAGTTGATTTTGCCTTTACCCAGATTTCTTTTTTCAATTTCAGCAATACATTTTTTTATTGCATCTTTTACGTTTAATCCATCAAGAAAAGAAGAGTTGATGAGTGTTCCTTCTTTTTCATCCCATGATGTTTTCGAAAAATCATGTTCACCGGTTGGAATAATTACTTGCTTAATGGGCAGATGATAAAAAGATGCAAAACGAAAATCACGTTCGTCATGTGCAGGCACAGCCATCACTGCACCGGTGCCGTAACCGGCAAGTACATAATCGCCCACCCACACAGGTATTTCTTCTCCCGTAAACGGATGGATGGCATACGTGCCCGTAAACACTCCGCTTACTGTATTTACTTCAGCCTGTCGCTCGCGTTCGCTGCGGTTTCTGGCTTTGGCTATGTAGGCTTCCACTTCCTGCTTTTTTTCTGAGGTAGTAATTTTTTCAGCTAACTCATGTTCAGGAGCAAGAGTCAGGAATGATATTCCGAAAACGGTATCAGGTCTTGTGGTGAAAACTTCAATCGTATCATCTGAATTTTGAATTTTAAATTCCAAGGAAGCTCCCTCACTTTTTCCAATCCAGTTGCGTTGCGCTTCTTTAATGGAATCGCTCCAGTCAATTTTTTCCAAATCGTTTAACAAACGGTCGGCATAAGCAGTAATGCGCATGCTCCATTGTTTCATCAGTTTGCGTTCAACAGGATAACCTCCACGTTCGCTTACTCCGTCTTTCACTTCGTCATTGGCAAGTACAGTTCCCAAAGCAGGACACCAGTTAACGTATGCTTCGCCCAGATAAGCTATGCGATAATCCATCAGCACATCAGCTTTTTCTTTTTCGTTCAGTTCATTCCACTTTTTTGTGTTTCCGTTGATGTGATGTTCTGTATTTTTAGAGGAGAATTTTTGAATCAGTTTGTCAATGGATTCCGTTTTGTTGGTTTCAGAATTATACCATGAGTTGAATAACTGTATAAAAATCCACTGTGTCCATCGGTAATAATTCGGGTCGGAAGTGCGCACTTCTCTGTCCCAGTCGAATGAAAATCCGATTTTATCTAACTGTTCGCGATAACGTGCAATGTTGGCATCGGTAGTGATGGCAGGATGTTGTCCGGTTTGAATGGCATATTGTTCAGCAGGTAAACCGAATGAATCGTATCCCATAGGATGAAGCACGTTAAAACCTTTCAAACGTTTATAGCGTGCATAAATGTCGGAGGCAATATATCCCAACGGATGGCCTACATGCAACCCTGCACCTGAAGGGTAGGGGAACATGTCAAGCACATAATATTTTGGTTTTGACGAATTGTTTTCAGCACGGAAAGTTTTTTTGTCAGCCCAGTATTTCTGCCAGTTCTTTTCTGTTTCTCGAAAATTATATTCCATTGTATAAATGCTCTTTCAACGAGCGAAAATAAGGAATAACTCTGTAGTGCTGTAAGTGCTTCAGCCGGAATTGGTATTTTGCAGAAAATTTTTTACTGTTTCAAAAATCCACTGAGGATTATCGGCATGCACCCAGTGGCCGGCAGAGGGTGCTGTGGCAAAAGTAGCATGAGGGAATAGCCGCAAAATATCCTGATAATCGTTTTGCTGAATATAATTTGATTTTTCTCCTTTGATGAAGAGTGTTGGCATATCAGCATTAGAATCTGCGTCTATTTCTTCGCCTACAGATTCAATATGGTTATTCAGTGAATAGAGATTGAAACGCCACTGAAGTTTATCACCTTTCCAGAATAAATTTTTTAATAAAAACTGTCTGGTTCCCAAATCATCAATATATCCTGCAAGAATTTTGTCGGCTTCGCTGCGTGTATTCACCGTATCCAAATCAACAGCATTCAGCGCTTTGAAAATTGTTTGATGGTGTGGCGGATAATAACGTGGAGCAATGTCAACTACAATCAGTTTATCCGTCATATCAGGATAAGAAAGTGCAAACTGCATCGCAGTTTTTCCTCCCATTGAATGGCCTAATACTGATGCACTTTTCAACTGTTGTTCCTGCATGAAATGCTTTATGTCAGATGCCATCAAGCTATAATTGAACTCGTCAGTGTGCGGTGAACTGCCATGATTGCGTAAGTCTAAGGCATAAACAGCAAAACCCGATTCAGCCATTTGCTTTGCAAAAGTCTGCCAGTTATCGGCAAGGCCGAATAATCCATGCAGAACCAACAGCGGAGTGCCGTCACCATATTTTCGAAAGTGCAACGACAGAGCCATTTTATTTTCTGATGACTGCACCAAGATTTTTTTCGAAAGCTGTTTCTATCTTTTGCATGATGATGTCAATCTGTTTGTCCGTGAGTGTGGCTTCATCATCACGAAGTATGAAACTGAGTGCATAAGATTTTTTTCCTGCTTCAATTTTATCTCCCTGATAAACATCAAAAATAGAAACATCGCGCAACAACTTTTTTTCCTGTTTCAATGCAAGTTCTTTCATATCGGCATATTGAACCTGCGCATCAAGCAACATGGATAAATCGCGTTTTACCTCCGGAAAACGTGGTGCAGGTTTAATACGGTGTTTGTACTGCGCTGCACGTTTTATTAATAAATCCATGTCCAGTTCAGCATAAAAAACAGGATGACTGATATCAAACTGACGAAGGAAATTTTTCTTCAGCATGCCCATATAACCGATGTTTGACTGACGGTTCTGCAGAGATGCATAAGAAGAAAAAACAGCATGCTCGGCCATTACCCATTTCAGAAAATCGGAAGGCACCGGTGCAATCTGAATGAGTGTATCTAAAACGATAGACTTAAGATAAAACAAATTTGATTCGCGGTCCTGCTTATGCCAGTCTGACTCATGCAGATTACCTGTGACTGCTATTGCAAGTTTGTTGGTTTCATTATTTTTTCCTTCGGAATGAAAATATGTTTTTCCGAATTCGAATAATTTTAAATTTTGTTGTTTGCGGTTGTTGTTATACTGCATGGTTCCAAGCATGGAGAACAACAGGTCAGTCCGCAGAATATCCAGTTCATTGCTCAAAGGATTCAGAATTTTTACAGGAGTAATCTCCGGATTGTATTTCTGCGCAAGTGCAAGAGATGAAAGCGAGTTGTTGATGATTTCAAAAAATCCCTGAGCAGTGAGGTAATGTGATATTTTCTTTTGCAGTGCAGGTTTGATATCGGCTTTGTGATTGGAAATGGCCATACCGAATTTTTCATTCACAGGAATATGATGATAACCATAAGTGCGGAGAATTTCTTCAACAACATCTGCCTGTCGTGTAACGTCTGTTTTGTATGTCGGAACGGAAATTAAAACTTTGTCATCACTTTTATTCAGTAAAGTCATTCCGCAATATTTCAGAATTTCATCTGTCATTGCATTGGTAATGTTCAGTCCCGATAGTTTTCTTACTGCATCATAACTGATTTCAGTTTTTGCAGGTTCTATTGGATTGGGATAAACATCAATCATATCAGATGCTACGCTGCCTCCTGCAATTTCCAGAATGAGTGTTACTGCACGCTTAAGTGCAAAAACAGTGTTGGCAGGATCAGTACCTCTTTCAAAACGGAATGAAGATTCGGTTTTGAGCATGTGCTGTTTGGAAGCTTTGCGCACAAGTGCAGGATTGAAGTAAGCACTTTCAAGAAAAATATCTGTAGTGTCGTTACTCACTCCCGAATGAATTCCTCCGAATACACCTGCAATGCACATAGGTTCATGTTCATTGCAAATCATCAGTTCTTCTCCTGTTAATTTTCTTTCAGTTCCGTCAAGGGTAACAAAAGGAGTTTGTTTTTGCAGTTTTTTTACCACAATTTTTCCTCTCACTTTATGTGCATCAAAAGCATGCAGTGGCTGTCCGGTTTCAAACATCACATAGTTGGTGACATCAACAACATTGTTCACCGGTTTAACACCTACACTCAACAATGCATTCTTCAACCATGTTGGCGACTCCTGAATTTTCACTCCATGGATGCTCATACCACTATAGCGTGGACAATCACCGGCATTTTCAATGGTAACAGTTACAGGGTTTTTACGATTGGTGATTTTTAACTCTGAAATGGTTGGCTGAATAACCTGAACAGGTTTGTGAAAGAAATCTTTTTCGAAGGCAGCGCGTGTGTTAATTACTGCAGCGAGATCGCGGGCAACACCCATATGCGATGCTGCATCCACACGGTTGGGGGTGAGTCCTATTTCAAAAATCACATCTTCTTCCACTTTGAAATATTCTGCTGCATGTGTTCCGGGAACTGCATGAGCATCCAACACCATAATTCCGTCATGCGATGCTCCAAGACCTACTTCGTCTTCAGAACAAATCATCCCTTCTGAAATCTGTCCTCTGATTTTTGAGTTTTTTATGTCGAAAGGTTCACCAAATGAAGGATAAAGACGTGCACCTTCCAAAGCCACCAGTACTTTCTGACCTTTAGCTACATTGGCAGCACCGCATACTATTTGCAGCAAATGACTCTTGCCAACATTTACTTTGGTAATACTTAACCTGTCGGCATCAGGATGTTTTTCTTTTTCGAGAACTTCTCCTATCACCAACCCACGTAAACCTCCTTTTACAGATTCTACCTCCTCATAAGCTTCTACTTCAAGTCCGCAACCGGTGAGCAACTGCTCCATCTGATCGGGTGTAAGACTGAGGTCAATATATTTTTTCAGCCAGTTATATGAAATTTTCATCTCTGCAATTCCGTTTTTGAAAACGCAAAAATAACGAATTAGGCCTTGCAGAAAATGATGTTACAAATCGCTGCCGAAACCTGTGTTAGTGGGTTGTTGTCTGCTTTGTTCGTATTTGCTGCAGTCGGTTTCTATGCTGACAGGGTGTTCAGGTTTTTCAAAATCTCCCTGATAAATATTCAATTCTTTATCGGCAAAAACTTTTTTCATGTAAATAGCCCAGAGCGGAAGAGCTGTATTTGCTCCCTGACCGAGATGTGTAGTTCTGAAATGTACAGAGCGGTCTTCACATCCTGTCCACACACCCGTAACCAGGTTAGGAGTAATTCCCATAAACCATCCGTCACTTTGATTTTGTGTAGTTCCTGTTTTACCGGCAATAGGATTATTCAATCCATAACGGAATCTCAGTCTTGCTCCGGTACCTTTTTCTACCACACCTTGCATCAGTTTAATCATCAGATAGGCTGTTTCTTCGCTGATGGCTTCCACTTTGCGAGGCACAAACTCCTGTAATACCAAACCGTTTTTGTCTTCAATTCTTGTAATGTATATAGGCTCTGTCCAAACGCCTTTGTTTGCAAACGAACTGTAGGCGCCACACATCTCAAACAATGAAACATCAGGAGTACCCAAACAAATTGAAGGAACTTCGTCAATGGGAGATGTGATACCCATTTTTCGTGCAATCTGAATAACTGCACTCGGGCCAAACTCTTTCATCAGATAAGCAGAGATGACGTTTACTGATTCTGCAAGTGCTTCTTTCAGAGTAAGCATTCCTCCGTACTTTCCATCGCTGTTAGAAGGTGTCCAGTCTGGTTGTCCGGGAATTGGAATGGAAACCTTCACATTGGGAACCTTAAAACAAGGCGAATATCCTTCCTGCATGGCAAGGGTATAGAGGAAAGGTTTAAAAGTAGAACCCACCTGTCTGCGTCCTGCTTTTACATGATCATATTTAAAGAAGCGATAATTATTTCCACCAACCCATGCACGTACAAAACCTGTTTGAGGTTCCATACTCATCACACCTGATTGCAAAAAGCGTTTGTAGTATTTAAGAGAATCGAGAGGACTCATGACAGTATCAATGTCACCATGCCATGAGAAAACTGTCATCGGAATTTTTGTGTTGAAGTTTTCTTTTATTTCTGCTTCTGAGAGTCCGTCAGCTTTCAAAGAAGCATAGCGCGCACTTCGTTTGATTCCTTCTTCAATAACTTCGGGATGCTGTGCCCAGGGTACGCGCCCTTTCCAGTGTTCATCAAAAGTTTTTTGAAGAGCAGTAAGATGTTCTTTCAAGGCCTCTTCTGCATATTCCTGCATCCGTGAATCTATCGTAGTGTAGATTCGTAAACCATCACGGTAAAGGTTATAGGTTGATCCATCTGCTTTTTTATGTTCACTACACCATTTTGTGAGTTCAAGGCGCAAAGTTTCTCTGAAATAAGGTGCCAAACCTTCATTGTGATCTTCTGCTTTGAAATTAAGTTTAATAGGAAGTTTGCTTAATGAGTCGTATGCACTTTGGGTAATAAAATTATATTTCGACATCTGGCTCAACACCGTATTACGTCTGTTTTTTGCATTTTCAGGATTGCGCACAGGGCTATACCGTGAAGGTGCCTGCAACATACCTATGAGCATAGCCGACTCTTCTGTATGAAGCTGAGATGGAATTTTATTGAAAAATGTTTTTGCCGCTGATTTAATACCGAAACTGTTATGTCCGAATTCAACCGTGTTCAGATACATTGCCATAATTTCGGGTTTAGTGTAATTGCGCTCCAACCTCACTGCAATAATCCATTCTTTGATTTTACGGATAACCAGTTTCAGACCACTTTCATTCTCACGCGGGAAAAGATTCTTGGCCAACTGTTGGGTGATAGTACTTCCACCGCCTGATGATTGCTGTTGAAGTATTACAGTTTTGAAAAACACACGTGCCAGACCTCTTAAATCTACTCCGCTATGTTGATAAAAGCGGACGTCTTCAGTAGCTTCCAGTGCCTTTACGGTATTATCTGCCAGTTCTTTGAAATGAATATTAGAACGGTTTTGCACATAATATTTACCGAGAATAACATTATCGCTTGATATTACTTCGGAAGCAAGTGCACTTTTTTGGTTTTCAAGTTCTTCAAAAGTAGGCAGCTTACCAAACTTTTCAGCATTCACAGCTGCCACCAGTATAATAATGGCTGCCGGAGGCAATAATGCCAACAACCACATGATGCTGATGTATTTACGGTAGGAGCCTTTCTTTTTTGCGGTTTTCGTCATAATATTTATTCCCGAAGCGGACAAAACTATAAATAGTGCTTTAATTAACGCTGATGTTTTGATTTTATTCCGGAAAAGTCTTAAACAGTATATGTGGAAAGATTTTTCAGACAGATTTTTGTTGAAATTATTTTTTACAATAGTATTCAGGCCGCTCTCATATTTATGATTTTTATCAGATTGACAATAACTGTTGAAAAATCCTCTACATTTATGCTGATATAGTTTTTAAGGTGATTAAACTTGTAAGGTTGAATAGTAAATTACACCTACTATAAGTTAATTAAAACTTTGACTATGAAGGCAAGAGTGATAAAAAGCATTGGACTGATAATGACAGTTACAACCTTTTTCTTTCAGCCCTATTCAGCAACAGGACAGGATATTGAACATCTGAAACTCAACAATAAAGTTTCACTGCATGGCAATCTGAATCTTCAGTTAGAATATTATCATGCCAGCGAAATAGATCCACGTAAAAAAGAATTCAGTTGGCTCATTAATGGCAACCCAACACTGAATCTGTTTGGAATTCAGGTTCCGTTTTCATTCTTATTCTCAAACTTCGAAAATAAATTTTATCAGCCGTTTAATCAGTTTGGCATTAGTCCTTATTACCGATGGGTGAAACTGCATCTGGGTTATCGCAACATTACTTATTCGCCTTACACTCTTGCCGGACACACCATGTTGGGTGCAGGATTTGACCTTACGCCAGGCAAGTTCAGAGTCGGATTTATGTATGGACGATTGCGCAGATCTACTTCTGTGGATTCAAGCATGTATGCCAATCCACAATTGGTACGACCGGTGCCGGTATATAAACGGCTGGGCTATGCCATGAAGGTAGGCTATGGTACTTCAAAGAATTATATTGATTTGATTTATTTCAAAGGATGGGACAGCGAAAAATCTCTGAGTAAAAGTTTGAAGGACTCTGTTCAGCCTGCAGAGAATAAAACGGTTGGTCTTTCGGGTCAGGTAATGCTTGGGAAAAGACTTGCGTGGAAAACTGATTTAGGGTTCAGTGCATATACTGCAAACAGTGATGACTCCAAAGACACCGGCAATATAGACAAGGAGAATAAATGGATTAAAAGCATCATGAGTCCTGTGGTAACGGATAAGGTTTCTACCCGATATTATTTTGCCGGAGAAACCAAACTCAGTTATCAAATGAAAAAATGGACATCAGAGTTGTTGTATAAACGCATTGATCCGGGATATCAGTCCATGGGGGCTTATTTTTTTCAGTCAGACCTGAGAGAAATTTTGTTTGTCAATAAATTTAAACTCGACAGCGGAAAACTCAACATCAACACCAGTATCGGATTTCAGAAAGACAATCTTAAAAAGTTGAAAACATCCACTGCAAAAAGATTTATAGGAAGTGCCAATATCAGCTATGTTCCAACGCTGCATTTCGGTATAAACTTTAATTATAACAATTACGGAATCACCAATAATCCACTTGCAACATCACAGAGCAATGAGTCTTTCAAGCAGGTAAGCAACAGCGTTACACTGATGCCCTTTTTCAACTGGATGAATGAGAGAAGTGTAAAGAATCTGAATTTTGTTTTTGCATACCAGTCGCTGAGTACACCTGAGAGCAGCATAGGTTCCATTCCCGATTTGAATACTTATTCGGTAACGGCAGGATACAATCATTCCTGGTTGAAGCAAGGCCTTAGTGGCAACGGAGCATTGAATTATATTCTGTCAAAAACTCCTCAGGGCGATTTGGAATCTGTTGGCGGAACAATAGGTGCAGGCATACCTGTGATGAAGCGAAAAGTGCATTTGAATACCGTTCTATCATACCTCAGCAATAAATTCGATAAAAAGCCCAATGGAAACACATTCAGAGGTTCGCTGGGTGCAATGGTGCCTGTAGGTACACATCATAATTTTCAGTTGATGATAAATTATTTAAAGAACAAAGCAATTAATACTTCTGTAGTAGAAAATTTCAGTGAAACATCTGTACAATTTATTTATGGCTTGACATTCTAAAAAATTAAAACAATGAAAGCAGAAAGAATTTTATTTTACCGGATAAGACAATTTTGGAGTCTGATGCCACTTTTTATTTTTCTGATGATGGCACATCTTTCATCAGCACAAACAGCTGTGATACCATTAAAAGTAACAGTAATAGTCAAACCACCAGTGTCGTCAGTTTTCAGTGAGTATGGCGACTTGTCCAATAAAGTAATCATCACGGTGATGAATCCCAATCCAACCGTTGCTTACAACAGAGTAATGCTGCATGGCAGTCTTAAACGAACTTCGGATGAATATATTACCACATTGGATAATTATGCACCTGCTCAGCTGCTTACCATCAATCCGCTTGAAACAAAAGTGTTTACTGCAGACCCTGTTCAACTTCGTTTTTTAAGACAAGAGGTTGTGCGGAGCAGTTTTCCGGAGTTGCTTACTGATGTGTTGAAGAATAACGAACTTCCAGAGGGAAACTGGGAGTTATGTGTTCAGGCAATGGCTGTGGATTTAGATGGAATAGTATATCCGGCCTCTGACGAAAGTTGCTTTCCTCTGAATATTACACATGCTGCACCTCCGGTGATAACATCTCCGTTCAACGGACAGACTGTTCCTTCGCTTCAGCCAAATATTATTTTTTCATGGACTCCACCGGCAGGAAATGTTATAGGAGCACAAGTGGTGTATGACCTTTATGCCGTAAAAGTGATGCCCGGACAATCGCCCAATTATGCTATTGATGCAGCAGTAGGGTACAAAGCAAATAATCCAATGGTAAAAACAACTCTTTTTACCAATCAGTATGTAACACAGCCTTATGATTTGAAACTTGATACCGGAACTACTTATGCTGTTCAGGTAATTGCAAGAGACCTGAATAAAAAAGTAGCTTTTCAGAATAATGGACGAAGTGAAGTAACAGTTTTTAATTATGGCAGCCCTGCCGTTACTGCAATGATGCTTACTACTACTGTAACACCACCCGGACAGATTTATCCTGTTTTAAATTATGACCCTGTGCCTGTGAGCGAGGTGAAAGGAAAACTGGTTTATAGATTTAAAACTGCAAGCGGAGTAACAGGAGCAACAGTGGGAAATCAATCTCCGAATTTAAATGTAAGCGCGCCCACTCATTTGCCGGGCCAACCTGTTCCTGACCAGATGAAATACAATCAGGAACTCCTCAGCACTACAGGAGCCAAACCTTTGGCCAATACCAAAATCAGTTTGGTACTTACCTATGTTTTAGACGGAAAAATAGAAAATGAAACATATTCAGGACAAGTAATCAAAGAAAGTTCGCTTTACAATACTCAGTCTTATTTTAAAGATATGAACAAAGTAATTTCTACCACAACTACGGATGCGGATGGAAACTTTA
This sequence comes from Bacteroidota bacterium, assembly GCA_019136655.1. GTDB lineage: Bacteria > Bacteroidota > Bacteroidia > AKYH767-A > OLB10 > OLB10. The sequence goes on along the minus strand of JAGVTU010000025.1, from coordinate 12,005 downwards.
CTTTTAATTTCATGAATGTACAGAATGAAATAGGACTTATCAATGATAAACTTGATTTGACTACAGGAGGTGGTGAATTCAAAAAAACAGCAATTGGTAAGTTGTATAAAGTGTACCGTATCAGAGTAGAAAACAATTATTACTGCAGTTCTGATGTGAATATTAAAGTTGACCCATGGAAAGGTGTGGATGTAGGTACACTGGTATCGTTGGTTAAAAGTTATAATCTGAAAGTAAGAGTAACGTGGACAAAAAGTCCTTACTATGATAGTTACAAAGGCAAAGGAACATACTTATCTGGTGTGCCCACTTATATTCTGCGCAAATCAAAACCACAAAATGCGCCTCCTGATGAAGGTGAAGTTAAAACAGCGAACGTTGTTTATTTCAGAGGGCCAAATCACTCGTCAGAAAAAATTACAGATATACAGGGTTATGCTATTTTCCATAACCTTATTCAGCATGACCCGAACAACTTTTCAGACAGATATTACATCAACTGCAAACCCGATAAAATGGCAGGTGATGTAATCTTCGACCCTAAGGAAAAAAGTTACTATCCGCTATGGGATAAGGACAAAAATTATTTTCCGTTTAATTCAATTGGAGAATATATACCGAGTAGCGGATTTAAAACTCCCATACAATTTGGTTCTTCCATCATTTGGAACAGTGAGTTGGTTGTTGAAACTTATACTGACAGCGTAGGTGTTCAACCGGGCCGGCCACGGATTACAGGAAAGGTGGAGGTTGCAAAAAGTGCCGGAGCAAGGCCGTTGTCAGATGTGGGTGTTGTAAGCATCAACGGCTATAAGAATAATAACGATCCTTCAAAATTGTTTACTGTAGTTAAAACAGACAAAGACGGAAGATATGAATTCAACAACCTGGATGTAGAAACAGAAGGATTCAAACTGGGTGAAACAAGTAAGGTTATTGGTCCAACACGAACAATTGTTACCAAACCCGAAGGATTTAAAGGTGGTTCACTACCTGCAAATCCGCCAATGGCTCCTATGCTTTGGGGTGAGCAGAAAGTAAATATGGATTTTAGTCTTGAACCTGATGGCTGGATAAACGGATATGTTGAAGATGAAAATGGAAATGCTGTTGAGTCGGATGTGGATATTGATGGATTTATAAAAGTTACCACCAAAGCAGAACTTGCAGGTGTGAGCAGTGGCAGAGGTAATATTCAGTTTACAACAAGACACGCATTCAGAACAGCAGTGCCCTCTGGCGATAAAAGAAAAATAATTATTCAGCCTTTGGATGCAGGTTACTTTTCAAAAGATACCACTATAAACATCAAGGTAAGCGATGGCAAACAACTGCCTTTGATTAAATTCATTGTGTATAAAGCACAGAAGCGAATCCGTTTTCAGGTACTTGAAAAAAACTCTTCCGGAAGATTGAATTTGCCGGGAGCATCTAAACCCATTCAGGGAGCTACAGTAAAAATTGATATTCCGGGGCAAGATATTTCACAGATTACCGACAAGCAAGGTTATGTAAGTTTTACTTTCGAAAGTATGGCTGAGCATTTCGATTTTATCATTACACCTCCTGCAGATGCAGACTATGAAGCAGGAACTTATTCGCTTTCCGGAGTGAAAAATTCGAAAGAAATAAAAACCTACGGCCCTGCTTACCTCCGAAAATCAGCTATCATCAATGGAACAGTTACACTCGGAGTTGCAAAAACTCCTTTGGAAGGTGCAACCGTTTATATTGAAATGGGTAATGGAAAAAACCTCGAAACAAAAACCGATGCTCAGGGAAAATATGTTTTGAAAGGAGTGCCGATGACTCCTGCTACACAAAAAGTGTGGGCTTCAAAACAGGGAGTAGTGCCAAATATTATAAGTCATGCTGAAAATATTTCAGTGAAACAAACAAACACACTTGACTTCAATCTGCAAACAGATAAAGAAATTGTGATTGACAAAATTTTTGGATTTGATGTGGATGTGCAGTCGAAAGAAAAACAAAAGGACGGAACATGGCTGATCAGCGGTAGCCTGATTAATCTTCCTGCCAATGATAATTTTTCGCTGCAGGACAATAAACAAACCATTCCGTTTACCAATCTTAAAATTAAGAAGAGCAGCGAAACCAAAAACAACATTCCGGTTGGTATTCCTGCTGAAGCTAAGTTCCCGAGTGACATAGCCGGTCTTAAACTCATGGTGCATCATTCTTTTGGCGTGGTGCAAACTCCTGAAAGCGGTGATGTGATGATGGTTTCGTCTGAAAACAATAAGGGAAAAATTAAAGGTAAAATTGCCGTTCAGCAATCAGGTTTTAAGTTTTCGCAAAATTATATTTCATTCGGCAGCAATCAGGATTATGCATTTGCACTCACCGACAAACCAGGTTCTTTCAATACAGATGTTGTGAGTATTGATGCAGCAGGATATGCAAAGAAAAAATTTGGTATTGCAGATTTAAACGGAAAGGAACTGACATTTTCACTCATTGGATTTAAAGCCAAGGCAAATAATCATAAATCATTTTTGGAAGATAGCAACATCCGTCTTGCCACTATCCTTTCAGTAGAAAATATTCCGGCAATGAATCCTTCCAAGCTTGAAATTGATGCAGGTGAGCTGGTGATTCATCCTGATAAATTTGATCCGTTGAATAATAGCAATCCCATCAAATTCAAATTAGAGAATTGGGAGTTTTCAGGGAGTAACTGGGTATTGCAACAAAATTCTTCAGGTATCAATATTCCTGATGGTACGCTGAAGACAGGTGTTGTGGATATTCCATTAAAAGATGTACGTATCAAACCAAACGATTTTGAAATTGGCGATGCACAGGTTAACGGACTTACACTTGCCGGAGTAACTCCTGTGAATGTGGTTGCAAAAAATCCTGTTTTTGGTTACAATCCAAGTGCAGGCAATGATCATAAACCTCACTGGGAATTGAGAATCATAGGCAATGGCGGACAACCCGGAGTTACAATAGGTAACTTACCCGGAATGAAAACAGGTGATCTGATAAAGTTTCAGAAATTTTCACTTTTCAGCAATGGCGATCAGATTATCGCTCCCGGAAATCAGGCACAGATTATCACGTTTTACGATGTGCTGAAAGCAAAACCAATTGGATTGACAGGAGGTGATAAATATTTTGATATGTCATGCGGAATTGATTTGGATATTCCACAACTCGAAGAAGTTTCAGGAGCTATTCGTTTTTCAAAACCTGCCGGTGAAGTACTGTTTGAATTATTTCCTGTAAATGTTTCATTACATGGACCCGGTGGTGTAGATTTTAATGCTAACCTGCAATTTAACGATCATCCTCAGCAACTCATCAAAGGCAGATTTACCGCCAACGGAACCATCAGAGATAAAGAAGGAATTGTTCTTAAAGGCCAGCTCAACCGCACCACAACTGCTGCATGGATTGAAGTAAATCCTAAAAATCAGAAATTGAAATTAGGCAATGGTTCAATGGCCGATATCGAAGGTAAAATGGATGCAGATATGAGTAAAGGTGAGTGGAAGAATTTTACTTTCTCCGGAAGAATGGATGGATTCAAAGGAATGCAGGGTGATACACGTAAAACTTTTACGGTTTATGGTTCGGTAACAGCAAACAATCAGAAAGTGGAAGTGAAAAATATTCCGTCTGCATTTGGTGATATTGGAATTACTTATGATGTTCCTAACTCAAGATTTATTGGCGATTTGCAACTGAACAAACAAATTGGTGCATTGTATATTTCAGGCACTGCCAATATGGTGGTGGATGGAAGCGGATGGTATTTTCTGGCAGGTGGTGCCGTGCAAACTCCGGGCATTGGCACTTTAAATGCAGGAATGATGATAGGTGATTACAGTTCCATATCATCCGATATCACTCAAAAAATAATGCAGTATGCCTACGACAAAAATGTTCCTCCAAGTATTCAGAATAAAGTTTCAGGATTCTTCTTTACCGGAATGAAAGATTTGCCTGTTATCAATGTGCCTGATTACAGTGTTGATCTGGGTGTCATCAGTGCATCTTTTGGAGCCAAGGCAGGACTGGATGCAAGAATGTGGATGGGATTTGATGATACAGGAAATGAATATGGAATTGGCGCAATGGCATTTGTACATGCTTATCTCAAAGGTGCTTCCATCACCTGCACCAAGTTTGGTGCAGAAGCAAGAGCAGAACTCGGAATGAAAGGAATTTATACTTCTTCAAATGGTAATTTCTCTCTGAAAGGATGCGGAAGTTTTTCCATAAACGGAAGTATTGAACAATGCGTTCCCACACCTTGCTGGAGTGATGGTATTTGCTGCGATTATTGCGGTGGAATTGGTGTAAGTCAGGGAATCAGAGTTGACTTATCTCTGGATTCAGGAGGAAATACAGACCTGTCATTTGGATTTGGAAATTGTAGCGGTCAGTCTAATATGACCGGTAACTGGTAATTGTTTTAATTATTTAATTTTAGAAGCAATGCTGAAAAAAATAATTATGGTGATTGTTTTAAGTGCAGTCACCATTCATCTTCCGGCACAGAATAAAAAGGCAGGCACAGAACCTGTTGCCGCATCAGCCGAGAAAGGAATATGGATTTTTCTTGGAAATGCTATTCCAAATAATTTTAGTTACACCATTGAGCGCAAAGCAAAAAACGCAAACAGTTATGATGTGATTGGTAAAACATCTGCTGCAAAAACATTTTCAGATGCGGAAACATTAAATCAGAAATGGTCGAAATTATTTGACAAACTCGATCCATTGTCGAATAAAGATTTGCAGCGTGAATGGAATTATCTGCAAAAGAACAACACTACAGATAGTTTATATACTGATAATCTTCCGGTGATGCATCTCATTGCAGGAACAGCTTTTCTTGACACTACTGTCAGAAAAGATCAGTCATACACTTATCGTATTTCAAAAACTGATGCTTCAGAAAATAAAAGTGATGCCAAAGAAACACCTTCTGTTGCATGGAAACCTTCACCGGTATTTCCGGCAATTAAAACTTCAAATGTAAAATTTGCTTCAGGTAAGCTGGTTATCGAATGGACTGCTAAGTCAGCGCTGAGTATGGCGCATTTCAACATTTACAGAAGTGTGTTTGCTAAAAATGAATTCAAAAAAATAAAAGTGGAGAAAGGATTTTATTTCAGAAACGACTCCATTGTATTACTCATCATTGATACTATCGGACTGCAACCCGCATGGTATGAATATCAGTTTGAACCTGTGGATATTTATGGAAATGCAGGTACCAAAGGTGCAGCTTGTTCAGGCGGCAGTATGATGGATCATTATGCTCCTCCTGTTACCAACCTGAAGGCTACAGGAACACAAAAAGATCATCAGATAAGAATAAGTTGGAAGTATGAGAACAAGAAATATCTCAATGGCATCACCATTATGCGCAGCAGCAATTTTGATTCAGCATTTCAGCGCATTGCAACTATTCCTGTTTCTGATACAGTTTATATAGACAGGGTTCCTTCAGCAGGCGAAAATTATTACTACTACCTGTTGCTTCACTCAGCACAAAATGAACCTGTGGCTACTGCTAAGGTGGCTGCGCTTTATTACAACAAATCAGAAAAACCTGAGCGACCAAAAAATGTTGTGGCTGAAACTATCAAAAACGGAATCCGAATTCACTGGGAATTTGACGAACCGTATGTGGCTGGATTTTATGTTTACCGTAATGTAAACATCAATGAAAAGTTCATTCAGGTTTCAGAGCTGATTCCTGCCGGAGGAAATGTTTATTCATTTACTGATTCTTCAAAAAATCTGAGTGGAGGAGAGGTTTACCGATATGCTGTGAAGTCGGTAAGTGATGCAAATCAGCTCAGCGATTTCTCAGATACAGTAAGTGCTCATCCGGATATTTCTATGATACTTAATTCACCTGAACATTTACGTTTTCGTCTGAATGATGGCGTGGTTACTCTCATCTGGGACGACCTCAGAAATTCAGTAAATAATATGCTGGGTTATGAGGTTTACCGAAAAATTGCAGGCGAAAAAGAGTTTATAAGTCTGACGAAAACACTCAGGGGTACAGAGAAAAATTTTTATGTGGACTCTGTAACTGTTCCGGGAATCACGTTTGAGTATGCTGTAAGTGTGAAAGATATTTTTGGAAATGAAAGCCCGATGTGCAATCCGGTAAAGGTTATGACAGATAAAAAGCAATTGCCCATCCCTTCGGGATTAAGTGCAATCACATCGAATGATAAAATTCTGATTCGATGGGGACAGATTGAAGATGATGAGAATTTGAGAATAAAAATATACAGAACTACACAGGGTCAAAAACCTCAATTGATTGGAACTGCCAGAAGCATGGAGGAGGAATTTACGGATAGCAAGGTTGAAAAAGGGAAACTCTATTTCTATCAGCTGAGTACGGAAGATCAGAATAAAAACGAAAGTGTTTTAAGTGAGAAAATCAGTGTGAGGCCGTAAGTCATCTTGTTGTATTGGCAGAGCAGAAAGTTTAAAAGAAAGGCTTTTCTGTAGTTTTTAACAACTAAAGAAGCCCTCCCTTAGCTTACTCATCTCTTTTCACTAATTTTGCAGCCTTAAATTTAACAGCAATGAGTGACGATAAGAAGATAATCTTTTCCATGGTGGGCGTAAGCAAAACCGTTCCGCCACAGCGACAAATTTTAAAAGACATTTACCTTTCATTTTATTATGGTGCCAAGATTGGAATTCTTGGTTTGAACGGTGCAGGAAAATCCACACTGATGAAAATAATTGCCGGTATTGACAAATCATTTACGGGAGAAGTGGTTTTTTCGCCCGGTTATACTGTGGGTTATCTGGAACAGGAACCTAAACTTGACGAAACAAAAACGGCTAAGGAAATAGTGATGGAAGGAGTTCAGCCTGTTGTTGATTTACTGAAAGAGTATGATGATGTGAACAACAAAATGGGAGAGGAAGAATATTACAGCGATGCCGATAAGATGGATAAACTGCTTAACCGTCAGGCAGCACTTCAGGAAAAAATTGATGCTACCGATGCTTGGAATCTTGATAATAAAATTGAAGTAGCCATGGATGCACTGCGTTGCCCTGAAGGAGATACTCCCGTGAATATTTTATCAGGTGGTGAGCGCAGAAGACTTGCCCTGTGTCGCTTGCTTTTGCAACAGCCCGATGTGTTGCTGCTCGATGAGCCTACCAACCACCTCGATGCAGAGTCAGTGGACTGGCTGGAACAACACCTCAAACAATATGCAGGAACAGTAATTGCCGTAACACACGACAGATATTTTCTCGATAATGTAGCAGGATGGATTCTGGAACTCGACAGAGGCGAAGGCATTCCGTGGAAAGGAAATTATTCAAGCTGGCTGGAGCAGAAGTCAAACCGTTTGGCTATGGAAGAAAAGCAGGAAAGCAAACGTCAGAAAACTTTGCAACGCGAGTTGGAGTGGGTGCGCATGAGTCCGAAAGCTCGTCAGGCAAAAGGTAAAGCACGTCTGACAGCTTATGAAAACCTGTTGAACGAAGATGTAAAACAAAAAGAAGAAAAACTCGAAATATTTATTCCGAACGGCCCCCGTCTCGGAAATGAAGTCATTGAAGCTGTTCATGTAGCTAAAGCTTATGGCAACAGAGTGTTGTATGATGATCTCAACTTTAAACTTCCGCCAAATGGTATTGTGGGAATCATTGGCCCGAATGGTGCAGGTAAAACTACCATTTTCAGAATGATTATGGGTCAGGAAAAACCTGATAGCGGTGAGTTTAAAATTGGAAGCACAGTTCGCATCGGTTATGCCGACCAGACCCATAAAGAAATTGATCCTGAAAAATCAGTGTGGGAAGTAATCTCAGGAGGGAATGAAAGCATTGAACTCGGAGGAAAACTTCTGAACTCACGCGCTTATGTTGCACGGTTTAATTTCAGCGGTGCCGACCAGGGAAAGAAATGCGGTGTGTTGTCAGGTGGTGAGCGTAACAGACTGCACCTTGCTCTCACATTGCGCAGCGAAGCCAATGTGTTGTTGCTTGACGAACCTACCAACGACATTGACGTAAATACCCTGCGTGCACTCGAAGAAGCGTTGGATGATTTTGCAGGATGTGCAGTTATCATCAGCCACGACAGGTGGTTCCTCGACAGAGTGTGTACTCACATTCTTGCTTTTGAAGATGATTCGCAGGTATATTATTTCGAAGGCGGATATTCCGACTACGAAGAGAATAAGAAGAAACGTTTGGGTGATGTAACACCTCACAGAATCAGATATAAAAGTCTGGTGAAAAACTGATCTCCGTTTTTGTTTTAATATGAAATACAATGTTCAGACAGTTGGGAAAATACCTTTGGAATTTCTGATGGAAGAGAAATATATTGCTGAGATTAAAAAAGACTTCACTTCGTACATTCGTAAAAATTAGTAATTCGCAATCAATGAAACCATCCATCCCCAAAGGCACTCGTGATTTTTCTCCTGAGGAAATGGTGCGCAGAAATTTTATTCTTCAAACCATCCGAACCGTTTATGAACGATATGGGTTCAGGCAGATAGAAACACCTGCTATGGAAAACCTTTCAATGCTCGAAGGTAAGTATGGCGAAGAGGGAGATAAACTGTTGTTTCGTATTTTGAATTCGGGAGAGGTAATTGACGAGATAAAAGCAAAGAAGGACAACATCAGACTTTCAGATATTTCCGAAAAAGGATTACGTTATGATTTAACAGTGCCGTTTGCACGTTATGTGGTGATGCACAGAAATGAAATCACATTTCCTTTCAGACGTTATCAGATGCAGCCGGTGTGGCGTGCCGACCGTCCGCAGAAAGGACGCTATCGTGAGTTTTATCAGTGTGATGCCGATGTGATAGGTTCCGATTCATTGCTGAACGAAACAGAGTTGGTTCAGATTATTGCTGATGTGTTTTCCAAACTTAACATTGGTGTAAGCATCAAAATCAACAATCGTAAAATACTTTCTGGAATTGCAGAAATCATTGGAGAAGCTGATAAAATAATTGACATTACGGTTGCTATTGATAAGTTAGACAAGATTGGTATTGATAAAGTCAATGAAGAGTTGAAGGGTAAAGGTGTAAGTGATGATGCCATTACAAAAATGCAGCCTCTGTTTTCGGTTAAGGGTACTACAGATGACAGACTAAACTTCCTTGATAATTTTCTTAGCGCAAGCGAAACCGGAAAGAAAGGTATTGAAGAAGTAAGAACACTGCTCAGCTACCTGCATTCAATGTCATTCAAATCTGATTTGATTGAACTTGATATTACACTTGCACGCGGACTGAATTATTATACAGGAGCAATTTTTGAAGTGAAGGTCAGTGATGCACGTTCAACATTTACAAGCAGTGTGCTGGGTGGCGGAAGATATGACGACCTTACAGGAATTTTCGGTCTTCCCGATGTAAGCGGTGTTGGAATTTCCTTTGGCATTGACCGTATTTACGATGTAATGTTAGAGATGAATTTGTTCGAACAAATGCATCTGAATGAATCTTCAACAAAAATATTACTCGTCAATTTCGGTAAAAAGGAAGAGCAATATGCACTTACAGTATTACAGAAATTGAGAGCAGCAGGCGTGAATTCAGAAATTTATCCTGATGCAGCTAAGATGAAAAAACAAATGAGTTATGCCGATGCCTGTAAAATTCCATACGTTTTGCTCATCGGTGATGAGGAGATGCAGTCAGGCAAACTCACTCTTAAAAATATGATGAGTGGTGAGCAGAACAGACTTGACGTAGAAGAATTAATTAAGAAGTTGCATTAATGTTTTTATGATTTTTATTTCTAATAAATAGTTTCAGCAAATAATGACACATCAAATATCCGCCACCCATCTCGACTTCAACAAACTGAAAGAAATTATTGACGGTAAAGCTACTCTTGAGTTATCTGCCGATGCAGCCAAACGTATTACGCATTGTCGCAGTTATCTTGATTCAAAAACAGGCTCACTAAGCGAACCGGTGTATGGAGTGAATACAGGTTTTGGTTCGCTATACAATAAGAGCATTGCTCCCGATAAACTGGAGCAACTGCAGGAAAATCTGGTTATGTCGCATGCCTGCGGCACAGGCAATGAAGTGCCTCATGAAATTGTGAAGCTCATGTTGTTTCTGAAAATTCAGGGGTTGAGCTACGGAAATTCCGGTGTGCAACAGGAAACAGTTCAGCGGCTGATTGATTTTTACAACAATGATATTTTGCCTGTAGTTTACGAGCAAGGCTCGCTGGGTGCTTCAGGTGATTTGGCACCACTGGCACATCTTTGTCTGCCACTCATTGGCATGGGAGAAGTGTATTACAAAGGCCAAAGAATGACTGCTGCAGAGCTGAACAAACAGTTGAACTGGAAGCCTGTGAAGCTGAAATCGAAAGAAGGCTTGGCACTGCTGAACGGAACTCAGTTTATGAGTTCCTATGGCACTTACTGTGTGATGAAGGCAATGAAAATTTCAGTACTTGCCGATGTTATTGGTGCATTATCACTCGAAGCTTTTGATGGCAGGATAGAGCCTTTTCACCATCTTATTCATGAAATACGACCTCACAAGGGGCAGATAAATACTGCTGCTCACATTCGTGAACTGTTGGAAGGAAGTGAGATGATTAAACGTAAAAAAGAACACGTACAGGATCCATATTCTTTCAGATGCATTCCGCAGGTACACGGAGCAAGTAAAGATGCCATAGGCTACGCATCCGGTGTTTTTCTGAATGAAATCAATTCGGTGACTGATAATCCTACTGTATTTCCTGAAGCAGACTTAGTCATATCAGCAGGTAATTTTCACGGTCAGCCGCTGGCCCTTGCTATGGATTTTCTCGCTATTGCTTTAAGCGAACTCGGAAACATTTCCGAGCGAAGAACATATCAGCTCATTTCAGGATTGCGCGGACTCCCTCCGTTTTTAGTTGCCAACCCCGGACTCAATTCAGGTATGATGATACCACAATACACTGCTGCATCATTGGTGAGCCAGAACAAACAGTTGTGTACACCTGCATCTGTTGACAGCATTGTGTCGAGCAATGGGCAGGAAGACCACGTAAGTATGGGTGCTAATGCAGCTACCAAACTATTAAGAGTAGTACATAATGTCGAAAATATTCTGGCCATTGAATTATTCAATGCAGCACAGGCTTTTGAATTCAGGCGCCCTATAAAAACATCACCACGCCTCGAGCACCTTCTGGAGTCTTATCATAAGGAAGTATCGTTCATTAAAGAAGACAGAATTTTATACAAAGACATTCGCGCTGCACAAAACTTTATCCGCACATTGGATGTTACACCTTTTGAATAATCAAATTACACTTTAATATTAAATCAACTAACATTACATTATTATGGCTATTAAAAGACATGCAACTGCCGTTTGGAACGGTTCAGGTAAAGAAGGAAAAGGCACAACTTCAACACAGAGTGCAGTGCTTTCCAATGCTCAGTATTCTTATCACACCCGCTTTGAAGATGGTGTAGGCACCAACCCTGAAGAGCTGATTGCTTCGGCACATGCAGGATGCTTCAGTATGAAACTGAGTTTTGTTCTGGGTGCAGCAGGATTCACTCCTGATAAAATTGAAACTCGTTGCGACATCACACTCGACAGTGGTGCTGTCACCAATTCACATCTTACTGTTAGCGCAAAAGTACCCGGAATCACTAAGGAGAAATTTGAAGAATGTGCTAATGAAGCAAAGGCAAACTGCCCCATATCAAAATTGTTGAACACCAACATTACGCTTGAAGCAACACTGCTGTAAGGCATAATATCAGAAGCATTAAGGGTAGTCTCGGGCGGGACTGCCCTTTTTTAGCTCATTTCCTGTGATGAGAATTTTTTGAATAATAAGTAAGGAACAAGACATCTACCAATATCCAATATCGAATAATCAATTTTCAATTCCCAAATTTTGAAGAGAGAAGAAATCCCGGCAGGTTGTGGAGCAATCAGGAGTGTGCCTCATAGTTACGAAGAATTCAGAAA
>JAGVTU010000007.1 GCA_019136655.1 Bacteroidota bacterium | reverse complement strand
CTGGTTCGAGCCCAGGTGGGCCCACTTATTTTAAACACAATCCCGGATTTGTCACACTATTTTACATTTTATCTATTCGGGATTGTGTATTGATTCCTCTTTTCTGTTTTGAAATTGAATTCCTGATCGTCCTTCTTGATTTTTGCTTAAAGATAATTACGCTATGCCCTGTGCTTATATTATTTTCAGCCCTGCTCTGAATAAATTTTACATCGGTGCTTCTTCTGAAAATGCTGATCAGCGACTGGAAAAACATAACAATGCTTCCTATGGAAGTCATTTTACTTCTGCTGCCAGCGACTGGCAACTCAAACTTGAAATTCCTTGCTCTTCTTTTTCTCTCGCCAGAAAAATTGAAATCTATATCAAGAAAATGAAAAGTCGTAAATTCATTGAAAAACTTATCGCCTCACCTCATGAAGTTCAAATTCTGATTGATGAATACTCAGCAACAGACTCTCCCGCCCAGGTGGGCCCACTTATTTTAAACACAATCCCGGATTTGTCACACTATTTTACATTTTACCTATTCGGGATTGGGGTTTGATTTCGCTCATCACTTTTCTGTTTTGAAATCGAATTTCTGATCTTCCTTCTTTACATTTGCTTAAAGATAATTACACTATGCCCTGTTCTTATATTATTTTCAGCCCTGCTCTGAATAAATTTTACATCGGTGCTTCTTCTGAAAATGCTGATCAGCGACTGGAAAAACATAACTATGCTTCCTATGGAAGTCATTTTACTTCTGCTGCCAACGACTGGCAACTCAAACTTGAGATTCCTTGCCAGAAAAATTGAAATCTATATCAAGAAAATGAAAAGCCGTAAATTCATTGAGAAACTTATCGCCTCGCCTGATGAAGTTCAAATTCTGATTGATAAATGCTCAGCAACAGACTTATCTTAGTACTTACAATCAATATTTAGACATTATTTAATTCCATATTAAGAAAATGAGAAATCTCCCTATAATGACTAATCTAATATGAATATATGCCTTAATTTTTCTGCCTGAATCTATTCTTTTCTCTTGCAAAGACTACTGATTTAGTTATAAACCCTTTGCCCAAATTCTCTCCCTTAAAAAACCAACTCTAAATAAAAATAAAAAACTATACGGTTTTAAACTATAGACTTTAATACATTTGTACTCTCTTTTTATCAATAAATGGTTACCCGCCAATCTGCTCACAGTAAAATCTCAGCTGCCGGATTATTAGTAACATTAGGCATCATTTACGGTGATTTAGGAACTTCCCCTTTGTATGTGATGAAGCCTATTATCGGCAACAATCTTATATCAAGTGATTTGGTTTTAGGAGGTGTGTCATGTATATTTTGGACACTTACCTTACAAACTACCATAAAATATGTTTTACTGACCTTAAGAGCGGATAATAAAGGTGAAGGTGGAATTTTTTCTCTATATGCTCTGGTTCGAAAAACCAAACTAAAATGGCTCATATTTCCGGCAATTATCGGAGGAAGTGCATTATTGGCTGACGGATTAATTACCCCGAGTATTTCTGTCTCATCAGCTGTTGAGGGATTGCGGTTTTTAAGTCCTCATATCCCCACCATTCCAATTGTTATTACCATAATATTCTTATTGTTTTTTCTCCAGCAATTCGGAACAAACTTTGTCGGAAAATCTTTCGGCCCTATCATGCTGATATGGTTCTCTATGATTTCCATTCTCGGACTTAATCAAATTGTTGACAATCTTTCCGTGCTGAAAGCTGTAAATCCATACTACGCTATTCATCTGCTTACCATGTATCCCGGTGGGTTTTGGATTTTAGGTGCCGTATTTCTTTGCACCACAGGTGCCGAAGCTTTATATAGTGATCTTGGACATTGTGGCAAGAAAAATGTTTATGTAACATGGGGATTTGTCAAAATATCTTTACTCATAAATTATTTCGGACAGGCGGCCTGGCTATTGAAACACGAAGGTCAACAGCTCTTTGACAGTCCTTTTTATTCCATTATGCCAGGATGGTTTCTAATTATTGGTATTATCATAGCTACCTTAGCAGCTATTGTAGCAAGTCAGGCTTTAATCAGCGGATCGTTTACACTCATTAACGAAGCTATGCGTTTAAATTTTGGCCCAAAACTAAAAATTGTTTACCCAACAGACCTTCGTGGTCAGGTTTATATACCTACAGTTAACTGGATGCTATGCCTGGGCTGTATAGGCATTGTTTTGCATTTTAAAGAGTCGTCAGGAATGGAGGGTGCATATGGACTTTCAATCATCATTGCTATGCTGATGACTACTATATTACTCTCCTACTACCTTTACATCAAACGATATCCTCTCATTTTTATCTTGTTCGTATTTTCAGTTTTTATGGTCATAGAGGTATCCTTCCTTATAGCCAATATGAGTAAGTTTACGCATGGAGGGTATGTTACATTAATAATCGCATTATTCTTATCAGCTACCATGTTTGTATGGTACGAGGCACGAAAAATCAGAAACCGATTTGTTATTTTCATCAAAGTACAAAATATACTGAACACACTTACTTCCTTAAGCCACGATGAATCTATTCCCAAATATGCTACCAACCTTGTATATCTTACAAGTGCCAACCGTTCTGATGAAATAGAATCGAAAGTAATTTATTCTCTTTTGCAAAAATTTCCGAAGCGTGCCGACATTTACTGGTTTATACACGTTGATGTGCTTGATGAACCTTATACCATGGAATATAAAGTGGAAGAGTTGGTGAATGATAAAGTCATACGAATTGATTTTCGATTAGGATTCCGAATTGAGCCAAGGATAAATATGATGTTCAGGCAGGTTGTCGAAGAGTTGGTAAATAACAAGGAAGTTGATATCATCAGTCGTTATGCTTCACTGAAAGAAAAAAATGTGATTGGTGATTTCCGTTTTGTGGTTATTGAGAAATTACTTTCCTATGATAACGACCTCGGCTTCTATGACAAGTTTGTCTTGAATATGTATGATTTGCTTAAAGTGTTCAGCCTTCCTGAATCAAAAGCATTTGGTCTAGACACCAGTTTTGTAACAGTTGAAACCGTTCCGCTTGTTGTTAAACCTACAGGTAAATTAAAACTTAAAAGAATTTAACCCAACTCTGGTTGGTTAGGATAACGCTGCAGGTGAATCTCCTTAACTTCCACAAGTAATAGTTCGCGCAGCTCTTTTATATTTTCCTTTTTCGTTGCTGAAATAAAAATACTCTTCGTCCGACCTTTGGCCATCCAGGTTTTTTTTAAGTCTTCGAGTGAAAGATTTTCACGGGTTGCAGGAGTAAGATCATCTTCCTCTTTTTTTACATAAGTAAATGCATCAATTTTATTAAATACAAGTATTGTAGGTTTTTCAGCGGCATTCAGTTCTGCCAGCATCTGATTGACTACTTGTATGTGATCTTCAAAATTAGGATGCGAAATATCTACAACGTGTACCAGCACATCAGCTTCGCGAACTTCGTCTAATGTAGATTTAAAAGACTCCACTAAATGATGTGGCAGTTTCCTAATGAATCCAACCGTATCACTAATCAGAAAAGGAATATTTTCCAAAACTACTTTCCGAACAGTAGTGTCTAATGTTGCAAACAATTTATTTTCTGCAAAGACATCTGATTTACTGAGCAAATTCATGATAGTAGATTTGCCCACGTTGGTATATCCTACCAGTGCCACACGCACCATGTTGCCTCTGGCTTTTCGCTGGCTGAAGTTTTGTTTGTCTATTTCTTTCAACCTTTGGCGAAGTTTCGAAAGTTTATCTCTTACAATACGTCTGTCGGTTTCAATCTCAGTTTCTCCAGGACCACGCGTACCAATTCCTCCTTGTTGTTTTTCGAGGTGTGTCCACATGCGCGTAAGTCGCGGTAAGAGATATTGGTATTGTGCAAGCTCCACTTGAACCTGAGCCTGAGCTGTACGTGCTCTGCGTGCAAAAATGTCAAGTATAAGTTGTGTACGGTCAAGTACTTTTATACCTAACGCCTTTTCTATATTTCGTAATTGCGAAGGTGTCAACTCATCATCAAATATGGCAAGGGTAACAGCATTGGCTTTACAAAATTCAACAATCTGATTAAGCTTGCCTGATCCCACAAAAGTTCGTGGGTCAGGATATTCCAAATTTTGGGTAAAGATTTTTACTGTTCTGGCACCCGCAGTTTCGGCAAGAAATGCCAGCTCATCAAGATATTCTTTTTCTCTTTCTTCTGACTGGTTTCTTGTAATAACTCCAATTAATACTGCTGACTCCTCTGCTTTTCCAACCGGAGTAAATTTGGTTTTTTCCTTCAAGTTATTGCGTTGCTACAGGAATAGAAAAAGTATTAATTCGCTTTTAAAGTTTCCACATAAGCAACCACGTCATCAATCTGCTGTTGGGTAAGTTGCTTTTTATAACTCATCATTGCATTCTTACCATTGGTAACGATGGCGATTTTTTCATCATGGGATAATGTAGATACGGTAAGATCTTTTGCCCCACTGAGTTTCAACTTTCCATTGTCGCCATGGCATTGTATGCATTTGGCAACATATATTGCCTTACCGGCATCAACTCCCTGTAGGCCTGCAGTATCGAAAGGTTTGTTCTCTGTCATGAAAGGTGATTTTGTTTCAGATATACCATAGGCATACACCAGAAACATCAATGACAAGAGTGCAGATGCATTATGCTTCTTCTTGAATGCTATTACAGCAAGAGGTATTGAACATGCAACAACAAAGAGTTTTACCCAAAGCCAGGCTCCACGCTGACCTGAATAAATTGCAAGATATATACCTGTAAGCAAAAACAATGTGCTGATTATCATCTCAGCCACCTTTGTTTTCTTAACAAACTTATCGAGCATATCATGCTTTCCTATAACCAATAAAAAAGTCTTAATAAGATAAAGAATCAAAAAAAGTGAAACCACTAAAACGTGGGTGTGTAACATTCCTGTAAACATGATTGCTGAATTTAAATTTATTTGCGGAGAGAGAGGGATTCGAACCCTCGTTACGCTTTTGGCGTAAACACACTTTCCAGGCGTGCTCCTTCAACCACTCGGACACCTCTCCTTTATGCGCCCGCAAAGCTACTAATTTTAGACCCTCAAAATAAAAAAAGCCTGCCGAAAAAAAGCGACAGGCTGAGAACCTAAAACCAAACCTATCTTTTGACCGTTGTCAACAGATTGATTAAAACCGCAACAAAAATAATCTGCATTGTGGCTTTACTTCGCAAATCCGTGGTTACTTATCAACATTGTTATTCACTGCTTAACTCACCTGCAATGGAGTACTGAACGCTCACTTTTACTTCTGTTGCAGGTGAATCGCTTCCCAGTAAAAACATCAGTTTGGTAGTTGCTGCTTCAGTTGTCATATCTTTCCCACTCACTACTCCTGCCTGTTTCAGCACCATTCCATTTTCGTACTTTTCCATCTGAACAACTCCGCCACTGCATTGAGATACGTTTACTACAACTATATCTTTCTTTATTGCCTCTTTGAGAATGTTCAGCAGCCTCGTATCTTTTGGTGCATTACCTGAGCCATATGTTTCGAGTATAAGGCCCTTGATACCCGGTAATTCAACAACACTTTGAATGGCTGCCATACTTATTCCCGGAAATAATTTTATGACGAAAACATCTTCGCAGAAATGAGAAACTACTTTCAAAGAATTATTATTCACCTCGCGGATATACTCATGATTGTAAATTATTTCAGTGCCTGCCTCTGCCAGTGGAGGATAGTTGATAGACTGAAAAGCATCAAAGTGCAAGGAGGTATATTTCTCTGTTCTGTTTCCTCTGAAAAGTTTGTTGTCAAAACAAATACACACTTCAGGTATCACCACATTGCTCGAAGCTATTTCAACAGCAGTAATGAGATTGGTTCTTGCATCAGTCCTGATTTCGCCAATGGGAAGTTGCGACCCTGTGAGTATAACAGGCTTATTCAGATTCTGCAACATATAACTAAGTGCCGAAGCAGTATAGGCCATCGTGTCGGTGCCGTGAAGAATTATAAAAGCATCATACTTATGATAATTTACTTCTATTTGTCTAGCCATTTTAGTCCAAAGTGCAGGTTGCATATCAGAGCTGTCAATCAGTGGATCGAATGAATGAAAATCAATACGGCATGGCAGTTTCTTCAATTCAGGAACTACTGTACTCAACCTGCCAAAGTTGAATGGTTTGAGAGTTCCGCTTTCCTCATCGTGAATCATTCCGATGGTGCCTCCGGTATAGATTACCAGAATATTTTTTTTGTCAGTTTTACTCATTTCTTTCCAAATATACGTTGTGCATTTGCTGTTGTAACAGCTGCTACTTTATCTAATGAACATTCTTCTGTAATGGCAATTCTTCGTGCTACATGAATCAGGTATTCCGGGATATTTCTTTTGCCTCGATGCGGAACCGGTGGCAGATATGGTGCATCAGTTTCCAGAACAATATGACTGAGGCCAACCTGTTTTACAATTGCATCGAGTCCAGAATTTTTATACGTCACCACACCTCCAATGCCTAAGTACATTCCCAAATCAACAACCCGCGAAGCATCTTCGGCAGTGCCACTGAAACAATGAAACACCCCTCTGACAGGTATATTGTTTTGTTCAATCAGTTCTATGGCTCTGGCAGTTGCTTGTCTTGAATGAATACTTACCGGCAAATCCAATTCCACTGCCCAGGTAATTTGTTTTACGAATGCATCTTCCTGTTCTGTTGTAAAAGTTTTATCCCAGTAAAAATCAAGACCAATTTCGCCTACTCCATAATAAGTACCCTTGTTGAGTTCTGTTTCAACTAAAGCCAATTCATCCAGATAATTTTCTTTCACTGAACATGGATGCAACCCCATCATAGGAAAGCAATTTTGTGGAAACATCTTCTGCAAAGCAAGCATTGGCTTCAGTGTTCCTGAATCTACATTTGGCAAATAAAAATATCCCACACCTGCTTCTATGGCATTACGAATCAACAGCTCTCTGTCAGCATCAAACTCTTCGGCATATAAATGTGTATGGGTATCTGCAATAATCATAGTGCAAAGTAATATCAATTTCAGATTATGTTACATTGATTACTTTTGTAGTTTACAACAACCATCTGTAAACTCCATTTTTCCCGCACCATGCCTCGTATTTTAGTTATCCGGCTCAGTTCTATTGGCGACATTGTTTTGACCACTCCGGTGATACGTTGTCTGAAAAAACAAATCAAAGATGCGGAAATACATTTTCTGACAAAGCAGAGTTACAGCGATGTTCTGGCAAACAGCCCTTATATTGACAACACTTATTACTGGCAGGATAATTCTGCTGATATTATCAGGCAGTTAAAGTCCAATCATTATGATTACATCATTGACCTGCACAAAAATCTGCGTACCTGGAAAATTAAAAACAGCCTAAGAGTGAAATCTTACAGCTTCAACAAACTTAATGTTGAAAAATGGCTGCTGGTAAATTTTAAGATTAACAAACTTCCGCATAAGCATATTGTAGATCGTTATTTTGATGCCATTCAGCCCTTAGGTGTGGTGAATGATGGTGAAGGACTTGATTTTTTTATCAATCCACTGGATGAAATTGATGTGACTACATATTTACCGGAGCATTTTCAGACAGGATATTCAGCTCTTGTGATTGGAGCCCGACACGCTACCAAGCAACTTCCATTGTCGAAACTGGAAGAAGTCTGTCAACAGGTTACACATCCGTTGGTTGTGCTTGGCGGTGCAGAAGACAGAGAGACAGGTGCTGCACTCGAAAAACATTTTCAAAATAAAGTTTTCAATGCCTGCGGAAAAACAAGCATTGGCCAGTCAGCATCACTTATCAGGCAATCTCGGGCTGTAATTACCCATGATACGGGCCTCATGCATATTGCTGCAGCATTGCGCAAAAAAATAATTTCTGTTTGGGGAAATACTGTTCCTGAATTTGGTATGTATCCATATTTACCCAAAGGAAGTACTCCTTTCAGCATTGTAGAAATAAAGAATCTGTACTGCCGACCCTGTTCCAAGATAGGATACAACAAATGCCCTAAGAAACATTTCAAATGTATGATGGAAATTGACCCACATACCATTGCCGACTTAGAGTCAAAATATTATAATTTACCATAATTCCTGTTTTTGCAAAAAGTTGTTTAATAAACTTGTTGAATAGTTTATTGAACCCGGCAACGACCAATATTGACATCCTGTATTTTTGTTGGTATGAGTGATGATAATAAACTCGCCCGCAAGGCGCTGCGCAGTTCGTATATTTCAACCGTCATCAGCATTTCGCTGGTATTGTTTCTGATTGGCTCACTCGGAGTATTGCTGCTCAATGCAAAATATCTTTCGGACTATATCAAGGAAAATGTTGTGCTCACTATTCTTCTGAAACAAGATGCTGCTGAGCAGGATATTCAAAACCTGAAAAGTCAATTAGAGGGAAATGCCTATGTAAGTTCAGTAAATTATATCACACGTGAGCAGGCTGCAGAAGACTTACAAAAAGACCTTGGCGAAGACTTTACCAACTTTTTAGGATTTAATCCATTGCTGCCGGTTCTTGAGGTAAAACTTAAACCCGAGTATGCCGAAGAAAATAACCTGAATCAGCTTAAAGAAACAGTACAGCAAAAGGGTATTGTCAAAGAATCATATTTTCAGGAATCGCTACTTAATGCCATCAATAAAAATATCCGTAACATCAGCCTGATTATTTTAGGTTTCAGTCTGGTATTGTTTTTTATAGCAGGTGCGCTTATCAATAACACCATAAGACTATCACTTTATGCAAAACGATTACTGATAAAAAGTATGAAACTGGTGGGTGCTACCCGTAATTTTATTCGCAAACCCTTCATTTTGCAGGGAGTTCTGCAAGGACTTTATGGGGCCATCATTGCCAACCTGTTACTTGTAGCTACCTTTTATTATGCTAAAACTCAAATCCCCGAAATCATTGCCTTTGAAAATCCGATGAATTTGGGTATTGTAATGGCAATTGTGGTGTTTTTAGGAATTTTTATTTCCGGAATGAGCACTTATTTTGCAGTAAATAAATATCTTCGCCAACGCACAGAAGACATTTTTTAAATCATGGCAAAAGGAAAAACCGTTACAACAGAAAAAAAAGTTGTTTCAAAATCATCAACCACTACTGCAAAAGATGAAATGCTGTTTGCATTCGGAAGAATTAATTATATCCTGATGATAGCAGGAATTGTTTTGATATTTTTAGGTTATGTGTTGATGGCGGGTGGTGGTTCAGACGATCCGAATGTTTTCAATCCTGCCATTTTTGATACACAAAGGACTACAATTGCTCCGATTGTTGTTATCTTAGGTTACGCTCTCGAAGTTGTTGCAATTTTAATTAAGGCAAAAGATTAAACAAAGCCTCGCGTTTTTTAAATGACAACTCTGCAAGCCATTATTCTGGCAATTATTGAAGGTATTACTGAATTCTTACCTATATCTTCTACAGGCCACATGATCATCGGCTCGTCACTCATGGGAATTGCCGAACAGCCATTGACCAAAACTTTTACCGTAGCTATTCAGTTTGGCGCCATACTTTCAGTGGTAATGTTGTACTGGAAAAGATTTTTTAACATCAATTTTCAGTTTTACAAGAGACTGCTCATTGCCTTTATTCCTGCTGCAATTCTTGGAAAACTGTTTAATGATTATATTGACATGCTGCTCGAAAATGTTTTGGTAGTGGCTGTGATGTTGTTGGTAGGAGGTGTTATTTTCCTGCTGCTGGATAAATGGTTTGCCAAAGCTGAAGAGAAAGGTGATGATGACCTTCAGTCAGATAAGTCTGCATTTTTAATAGGATTGTTTCAGTGCATTGCCATGATTCCTGGAGTATCACGTTCGGCAGCAACTATTATTGGAGGACTCACTCAGAAGCTGAATAAAAAAGGTGCTGCAGAATTTTCGTTTTTCCTTGCAGTGCCAACTATGTTTGCAGCTACAGTTTATAAAATGTATGAACTCTATAAACTCGAAGGCGCTTTCAGCAACGAAGAAATTAAACTCATTGCCATAGGAAACATTGTTGCTTTTATTGTAGCAGCCATTGCCATCAAATCTTTTATCTCCTATCTTACCAAACATGGATTTAAAATTTTCGGCTGGTACAGAATTATTGTTGGTGCGCTCATCATCATTTTATATTTAGCAGGCATCGAGCTTAAAATGATTTGATGCCGGATGGATTTTCAGCAAGGGCAGGTACTTTTAGTTGACAAACCACTGGAGTGGACATCATTTGATGTGGTGAACAAACTGCGAAGAGCATTGCAGCATCTGAAAGACAAAGAAGGTAAAAAACCGTTTAAGAATATTAAAGTCGGTCATGCAGGAACATTAGATCCTCTTGCTACGGGATTACTGATTATTTGCACCGGTGCAGCAACAAAAACCATAGAGCAACTGATGGGCTTTGAAAAAGAATATACCGGTACTATTTTTCTTGGTGCTTCTACCCCATCATTCGACAAGGAAACTGAAGTGGATGCACATTATGAAACATCGCACATAACTGAGGAACTCATTACAAAAGTTGCAAAGCAATTTACAGGAAATATTTTGCAGGTTCCGCCAGCTCATTCAGCAACCATTATCAAGGGCGAGCGTGCCTATGAAAAAGCTCGAAGAGGTGAAGCGGTTGACATGCCTCCAAAACAGGTTACCATTTCAGTTTTTGATATTGTAAAAATTGAAATGCCGCTGGTGCATTTCAAAGTGGTTTGCAGTAAAGGAACCTATATACGTTCGCTTGCAAATGATTTTGGCAAAGCATTGCAATCGGGAGCTTACCTGCATTCGCTGTGCAGAACACGCATAGGAGAATTTTCACTTGATAAAGCCAAACAGGTAGATGTTCTCGTAAAAGAAATCAAACAATCTGTAACTTAATTTTAAGCTGTGTTTAATTTAGAAAAATAAAACTGCCGGAGTAAAATATTTCAAAAGCAGTCGCTTATTATTTTTCCTGAACGGAATATTTATTCTCTACAACATGCTTAAATCTGCTATACATGCTGTCAAGTTGTTGTTGGAAATAAGGCCTGCTCAATGCAAACATTGAACGCAGAATAATATTTTTACCTCTTGTAACAGTTTGAACATGCAATGTAGTATTCGTTGAATCGCCTGACAATGTCAAATTATATTCTGAAGTATAAACTTCACTGTCAAAATTAAACACACATCTGCTATTGGTAATCAATGTATCATAAGTAAGTATCATGTTCATTGTTTTGTCTTTCTGAATCAACTTCAACAGATATTTCTTATTGGGAGTTTCTGCTTTTACCGACTGAAGTCCGTTCAACCACTGTTTCATCAGAGCCGTGTCAGTTGCCGATTCATATACCCATGCCTGTGGTGCATCAATTTCAATCTGTGTTTCACATTTTACGGTAGGATGCAATAAGCCCATGGTAACAAAGCCCATTACCACTACAGCAATTCCTGCAAGAAGATATTTTACACCATTACTCATCGTAATGTATTGTTAACATTACCAGCCCAAAATCCAGGCAAACATAAGAGGAGCAACTATAGATGCATCACTTTCTACAATAAACTTAGGTGTGTCTATGTCAAGCTTACCCCATGTAATTTTTTCGTTGGGAACTGCACCGCTGTATGAACCATAGCTGGTTGTGCTGTCGCTGATCTGACAGAAGTAACTCCAAAATGGAACATCGTGCCACTCTAAGTCCTGATACATCATTGGCACAACACAAATCGGAAAATCACCTGCTATGCCGCCTCCAATCTGAAAAAAGCCTACGCCTTTGCCACCTGAATTTTTGCGATACCAATCACTGAGCCATACCATGTATTCTATGCCGCTCTTCATGGTAGATGCCTTCAATTCGTTTTTAATTACATACGAAGCAAAAATATTTCCCATGGTGCTGTCTTCCCAGCCGGGTACTACAATAGGAATATTTTTTTGTGCTGCTGCAAGCATCCACGAATTTTTAGGATCAATCTCATAATACTGTTCCAACACTCCGCTGAGCAACATTTTATACATATACTCATGCGGGAAATAACGTTCGCCTTTGGCTTCGGCTTCACTCCACACTTTGTGTATATGCTGTTGAATTCTTCTGAATGCTTCTTCCTCAGGAATACAGGTATCGGTAACTCTGTTGAAATGATTATCGAGTAAATCACGCTCCTGCTCCGGAGTAAGGTCACGATAATTAGGCACACGTTTATAATGATTATGTGCTACCAGATTCATAATGTCCTCTTCGAGGTTGGCTCCGGTACATGAAATAATATGAACTTTATCCTGACGAATCATTTCGGCAAGTGAGATTCCTAATTCTGCAGTGCTCATTGCACCGGCAAGAGTAACCATCATTTTTCCACCTTCGCTGAGATGGGTAACATAAGCTTTGGAAGCATCCATCATAGCAGCAGCATTAAAATGACGGTAATGATGCTGCATAAAATTTGATATTGGTCCCTGTGACATAATCTTAATTTACATTTATTGGTGCAAAGTTAATTATATTGAATCAATGAACTTGTTCATAAAAAAGTTCAAATTCGTAAACTTCTATACTTTTGAAATTGCACTTACATTAATTTAAAACCTCAAGTGCTTACATAAACAATGCCTTTAGCTCTGTAGCTTCGGCAGGTTTCATCTTACCTGCGAGAATAAGTGCCAGTTGTTTCCTCCTTAATGCTGCATCATAGCGCTTTTTCTCTTCTTCTGTTTCCGGAATAAGTTCAGGCACTGCAATAGGTGCACCTTGTTGGTCAACGGCAACAAAGGAATAGATAGCTTCATTGCATTTTATTTTTTCGTTGGTAGCATTGCGTTCCACCAGCACTTCCATAAATACTTCCATACTGGATGTAAAAGCACGAGATACCTTTGCCTGAATGGTTACAATATCGCCCAAACGAATCGGTTGATTGAAGGAAACATTATTTACCGATGCCGTAACAACCACACGTCCGCAATGGCGGTGTGCTGCAACGGCAGAGCAAACATCCATCCAGTGTAGCAATCGTCCTCCCATTAGGTTACCTAATACATTGGTATCGTTGGGCAATACAATTTCAGTTTGTATAGTTAAACTTTCCTTAGCAGTTTTTGCCTTCATAATTTATTCGGTTATGGCTGCAAATATCTGTATTTAGACGTTAACCTAATCTTTTATTATCCCTTGTGGAATTAACTCTATCTTTGCATCCGTTGAAAAAAACAAAAAATGCAAACAATTAAAACCGTGGCACTGGCCACTTTATTAGGTCTGATGACAAATACCAACATGGCACAACAAACCACAGCCCCTGAACAACGTAAGATAGAAGTTACAGGCAACGCTGAAATGGAGGTTATTCCTGATGAAATTTATGTAAACATTACCGTTCAGGAATACACTGAAAACAAAAAGAAAGTTGACATCAATGAAATAAGAAAAGATTTTCTGGAGGCATGCAGCAAAGCCGGAATTGCCAAAGAAAACATTTCTATTCAGGGAATGAATGGATATAATAACAACGGATGGTACTGGCAACGCAAAAAGAAATCACCTGATTTTATGGCGTCATCTACTTTTGTAATCAAATTTTCATCGGGTGAACAAATAGAAAAACTGATGAGCCTGCTTGATGATAAAAGTACACAACACATGTATGTCAGTTCCACTTCGCACAGCAAAATGGAAGACTTGAAAAAACAGGTTAAGGTTAAAGCATTGCAGGATGCACGCAACAAAGCTCAATACTTATGTGAAGCTATAGGCGAAAAGGCAGGTAAAGTGCTGTTGATAAAAGAAGTTGAAGGCAACAGCTATGTTCCACAACCTATGATGCTGAAGGAAAGAATGATGACAAGTGCAGTGATGGCAGATGATTTCGAACCTTCAGGACTGGAGTTTCAGAAAATAACGATTAAGATGGAAGTACTGGCACAGTTTGCCATACAATAACCCGATATATGAAATCAGCAAAAGGGCGTAGCCGTGGCTACAGCGCAAATGCGCAAACAGGTGGAAAAGATAAAAGGAAATCATCCGGTTATACCAAAAGAAAAAGAAGTGATGAATCATCCTCTGATTATGTGAAGTCAGGCAATACCTACAGCCGTAATAAAGATGCAGGTAAACGATCTTTTTCTTCAAGAGACAGCAAAGGTGACAAACCTTTCAAGTCATTTCGCAAAAGAGATGATGAAGGAGGATTTGAAAGAAGCGACTCACGTAAACGTTCTTACACTTCAAGAGACAGCAAAGGTGACAAACCTTTCAAATCTTTTCGTAAAAGAGATGATGAGGGTGGATTTGAAAGAAACGACTCACGTAAACGTTCTTACACTTCGAGAAACAGCAAAGGCGACAAACCTTTCAAATCTCCTCGTAAAAGAGATGATGAAGGAGGATTTGAAAGAAGCGACTCACCTAAACGCTCCTACACGCCAAGAGACAACCAAGGTGACAAACCTTTCAAATCTTTTCGTAAAAGAGATGATGAGGCCAACTTTGAAAGGAAAAGTTCGGCTCGGTCAGCAGGTAAAAATCGTTTGTTAAAGGGTAAAAAGAAAAAGAATTTTAGCTCCGAAACACATTCAAATTTAGGAGAAAGTTCCATTCGACTTAACCGCTACATTGCCAACAGTGGTATTTGCAGCAGGCGTGAAGCTGATGAAATGATTGAAGCAGGATTAATTTCAGTGAATGGTGAAATTGTTACCCAATTAGGCACCAAGGTTACACCGGATGATGTTGTAAAATACAATGGTGAAACCATCAGAAATGAAAAACCACAATATCTCCTGCTGAATAAACCTAAAGACTACATTACCACAATGGATGATCCGCAGGACAGACGTACCGTAATGAGTCTGATAGCAGGTGCATGTAAGGAGCGCATTTATCCGGTTGGACGCTTAGACAGAAATACAACAGGAGTATTGCTGTTTACCAATGATGGCGACCTTGCAAAAAAATTGACCCATCCAAGTTATGAAGTGCAAAAAATCTATCATGTTGAATTAGATAAAAACTTAAGAGCTGAAGACATGGAAGTCATTCGTCAAGGTGTGAAACTGGAAGATGGCGTGGCTATGGTTGACGACATTCAATATGATGCGGGATTTCAGGATAAAAGTCAGGTGGGAGTTGAAATTCACTCCGGACGTAACCGCATTGTCAGACGTATTTTCGAAGCACTGGGATATAAAGTTGTAAAACTTGACAGGGTGATGTTTGCAGGATTAACTAAGAAAGATGTTACACGCGGAAGGTGGCGTATGCTGTCAGAAATGGAATTGAATCATCTTAAAATGATTACTGCACGTGTGAATAAGAAAAAAGAAAAGCGTCCGCGATTAAGAAAATAAATAAGCAATGGGACTCTTGCAAAGTTTAGTTCTTACAACGGGAATATGGCGAGCTGTAATTCTTACCCCCGGAGGAGAACTGCCTTTTGGCATGGAAATAAAGAATGAAAAGCAACCTGTTGTTTACCTGATCAATGGTGGTGAACGCATTGAAGTGAATGAAATAACAATGCATGATGATTCAATTATTATGCGTCTCCCGTTGTATGATTCGGAGATACATGCTGCAATTAAAGAGAAAGAACTGAATGGTTACTGGATAAATCTGTCACGTAAAAACAAACCATCACTTCCGTTTAAAGCTGAAGCAGGAAAAAATTTTCGTTTTGCAGAATGTTCAACGACTGCCAGGTTGCCTGAAAAATGGAGAATGACGTTTAGCCCGGGAACAAAAGATTCATCCTTTGCAGTAGGTATAATTCATCAGAAAGGAAGTCATTTGAATACGGCCATACTAACACCATCAGGTGATTATCGTTATCTGGAAGGAAATCTGTGTAATGACAGTTTGTTTCTTTCTTATTTTGACGGAGCTTTTGCCTATCTGTTCAAAGCTAAAGTGAGTGAAAATAAAATTGAAGGGACATTTTATGCAGGTAATCACTGGCAGGAAAAATTTGTAGCCATTGCTGATGCAGGTGCAACATTGCCTGATCCCTACTCTCTTACTTTCATGAAAGACAGAAATGCACCTTTTGCATTTGAAGCATTACGCACAGACAGCAGCAAGTTTTATTTTCCTGATAAAAAATATGAGGGCAAGGTAGTGATGATAGAAATTATGGGAACCTGGTGTCCCAACTGTATTGACGAAGCCGCTTTCTTATCTGAATATTACAAAAAAGCTGACAGGAAAAACCTGGTGATTATAGGTCTTGCTTTTGAGAAGACAAATGATTTTACAAAAGCAACTGAGAACATTCAACGTATGCGCGAAAGGTTTCATACTCCCTATGAAGTTTTACTTGGCGGAACACTTGCTGATGCAAAAGAAAAATTAAGCATGTTCAACAAACTGAATGGATACCCTACTACAGTATTTATAGACAAAAAAGGAAGAGTGAGGCAAATACATACAGGATTCAATGGCCCTGCAACAGGTGCCTACTACGAAAAAACTAAAGATGATTTCATTCATCTCATCAACACCTTGATTAAAGAGTAAGATTTTTTTTCAGACGTATTGCGTTTATTTATAAAATTTCCGGTTTAAGCTTTTATGCCTCTTCAGTGAACTGGGGTAAAATGATTGTAAACTGCGTTCCCTTATCAGCTTCACTTTCAAAAGAAATTGAACCATTCATATTTTCAACAATACTTTTTACCATTGCCAATCCGAGTCCTGTACCTCCACTCTTAGTGGTGAAATTGGGAGTAAATATTTTTGATTTGAACTCCTCGGCAATACCTTTACCGTTATCTGCTATTTCAATCTTAAATTTATTATTTAATTTTTGAAGTGTAATTCTGATGATTCCTTCCTTGTCTTCAGGGACTGCCTGAACAGCATTTTTCATCAGATTGCCAAAAGCACGTAATGTCTGTTCTCTGTCACCACTTACAAAAGCTTCTTCGCAACCGGTACTATCAAAAATAAAATGAACATGTGCTGTCTCATTATACAAATCAATATTGCTTTGAATCAATTTTATTAAATCTATTTTTTCAAAATTACCTTTAGGCATTTTGGCAAAGTTCGAAAACTCAGTAGCTATGCGTGACAATGAATCAATCTGATCAATCATGGTGCGAGTTACACGTTCAATTATCATATTGAAATTCTCACTCTTTTCATTCCATGCTCTTGACAAATGCTGAACGCTGAGCTTCATTGGCGTCAGCGGATTTTTTATTTCATGCGCTACCTGTTTTGCCATTTCGCGCCAGGCAGTTTCACGCTCTGACTGAGCCAATGCATCAGCACTTTTTGCCAGCTGTCCAACCATCTTGTTGTATTCGTTTACCAGTGACCCAATCTCATCACCTCCTTCCCATTCAATCAGTTCATTGCTGCTTCCAAGTTTTATCTTTCCCAGTTTCTGTTGAATCAGATTAAGTGGTTTCACAAGCCTGTTAGAAATAATAAACGTAAGTACAATAGCAATACCAAACAACAACACATAAATATTAATCAGAGTAACGAGAAAACCGCTGATCTCTTTCTTCAGCTCATTCTGTCTTGCAAAATAAGGCAGATTGATAAATGCTGCAATATGATTGTTTTTGGTAAAGATTGTTTCATAAGCCGAAGTGTACTCCAAAAGTCCAATTCGTTCATCATGAATAAATCCATTACTCTGATAGTTCGTCAGCCTGTCATAAGCTTTACGATTCATTAGCCGAGAAATAATTTCGAGGTCGAAAATTTTAGGTTGAGTAGAAAAAATTATTCTGCCTCTCTTGTCGTACAAATTAAAATCTGTGCCCAGCGTATTTGATATTCTTGAAAAATTAAGTGCGGTCTCATCAGTAAGTTTATTTTCCTGCAGTGCTTTATCATGAAACTCTGTTTCAACAGCAAGCATCAGCGATGAAAGTTTTTCTTTAATACGTGTCTTTTGGTCCTCGGCATACCCACGGGTGATGTAAAAAATAGAGCCTCCTCCGATAAGCAAAAATGCAGCCATCACCATTCCAATAACTGAAATCTGAATACGTTTTCTGAAATCAAGATGCATCCTGAACTTATTTACGATCAGCATCCACAACAGGTAAAGAATGATAAATACTCCTGAGAAGAAAATGAATACATACGAAAACAAAGTAAACTGCTCTATCAACAATGGTGTTTTATATGAAATAATCACCAGACTGTTTTTATCAGGATAATTAAACAGGTGCACATAACCATTATATGTTTCGAACTGTTCAGATTTTATCATTCCGAACATACGTTCATAGGTGGACTCTGTCAGGAAATAATTAAACTTTCCGTTTTGGAAAGCGAGTTTTCCATTCTCATACTTGGCATACGAGTAGGTTGAAAAATCTTTTGTTGCAGGGATTTTATCAGAAAGCAATAAGTCGGGGAAACCACCTTCTTCTCTGTAAAATTTCGAATCGAGTAATATAATTAAACTTCCTGCAGGAACAGAACTTTCAGGTTTGTAATAAACAATCTTACCAATGTAACCAATTTTACCGGCAGTACTGTTGATATAATAAAATGAAGGACTATAAGTGGGACGTGAGTTATTCAGCAGAATACTATCGTATGTGGCAACTGTTTGCAATGAATCAGAAGTGTAAAACAGAGATACTCCTGCAGAATCAAACGCTTTTATTTGTATGTCGTATCGTGCCCAGTAAACCTGATTGAATGCCGACAATAACACACGTTTTTTTATTTTGTCTTCGAGTGTTGATACACTTCCACCTGCAAAACTTGCCGTGAGAAAATTGTCTGTTTTTAATTTTTGTTCTATATCCTGAAAGAGGTATTCAGCAATCAGATCTTCGCGTGTCTCAACTTTATTAACCAGCAGTCGCATGTTATTTTTCTCACGCACCATATTGAAACTTGAAATGGTGTATGCTGCATAAACAGAAAATCCTGCTATCACCAGCATATATCTGACAAATGAAAATTGTTGCTTACTTGTAAACCTTATGTAGCTGATAAATAAGATGAGTGAGTTAGTCAGCAGAAAAGTTGCAACCCCATAGTTGATAAAAACCTCTGTATCGCGAAGTAAGATCAGAAATACCAAAAATACTCCTTGTGTTATCAAAAACAACAAAAGATTATATGGAAGTGAAAATCCACTGTATTCGGCAAAACGAACAGTACCCTCACAGGAAATGTAAAATGTAAACAACAATATTCCTATTATCAGAAATCCGATGAGACTGAAAAAAGTTAATTCAAAAACATTATTTACGTTAAAAGAAATTTTTGAGTTAAGAATCAGTCCACTGATGAGGTAGTTGATGAATACAGAAAAAAGAAATGTAAACAGCAGGTTGCCTACAACTACAACAGACAACAATGCAGAACTTTGTTTGATGACATTTATTTTTTTTCGTCTGAAATGCAGATAACGATAAACAAAGAGTATGACACAACAAAACACGGATGCACTTAGCAGAAAATCCCCCAGCGAATTAAGAAAATACGATGTTGCATAAAACTTAGGATTGAATAGCGGCATGCCATATAAAAATCCGGGGAATCTGTAATTGAGCATTGCCCATTTCAGAAGTATAAGCAAGCTTATGATAACAAATGAAATGAATGGCACCCTTCTAATCCAGTAAATCGCGTACTGATAAATTGCAACCACCAACATCATAAAACCCGCTAGATAAATCAGAGCAATATACCACTGATTACCTGGGTCACTGTTTACAGGATTGTACTTTACGCTGAACAGATAATTATCATTGGAACTGATGATGGGATAAGTTCCCGGCACAGCACTGGTCTGTAACTGTGCATGTTCAGGAAATCCGAAAATGGGATTAAACTCATTTCGCAAATACTTATTCTGAATTTCGTAACCGGTATGTACGGGCAACAATCCAATGATGGAAATATTTCTCTTTTCATAACGAAACAGTTCGTACCAGCCATTTTTAAGATGAATCATTTGCTGGTTAATACCACTTTTCACCTGTTCGTATGAAAAAGTTACTGCGTTGTTGTCCCAATAAATGAGGTTGTTGTTATGATAAACGAAGCAATAGAAATCGCTTTTAGGGCGCAAAGCCGCTTTTGTGAGGCTATCGTCAATGGCATGAGGGCTGGTCTGTAGTGATAGCGCATTTGCCAGCCATTCTACATACTGATTGGCTTTTTTCTCCTCTTCGTGCAGGGTTTTCTTGGCAAATACAGTTATACGGGCAAAATCGTTTTCACTCTGATGCAATGTATATTCCAAAAGGAATGCCACCGCAATCAGAACTACCGAACTGATGAGTAAAAACGGCCTGTAACGTGAGAGTTGCAACGTATGAAGAATTTTGTCCTGAACAAATGTATCTAATCATACGTAAAAAACACGAAATAGTTATCTGCAACTTTTAACTACAGGTTACAGATAACTTTCTTTAAAAATTAACTATTTCACAAATCCTCTGCTTCGCATTAATGCACTTACTTCAGGGTCTCTGCCTCTGAATAAACGATACGCCTTATCCTCTTCCATTGTGGCCCCCATGCTGAACACATATTGGTTCAATTTCTCAGCTACTGCTTTGTCGTAAAGACCATCTTTTGCTCCGGTAAATGCTTCGGTTGCGTCAGCACTGATAACATCAGACCACAGGTAGCTGTAATAACCGGCAGCGTAGCCATCATCGGCAAAAATATGTCCGAACTGTGGCAAACGATGACGCATCACAATTTCTGAAGGCATGTTTAACTCCTTCAGTGTTTCTTTTTCAAAAACTTTAGGGTCTATTTCTTTATCTCCAGCCAAATGTATTTTCATATCCACCAATGCACTTGAAAGAAATTCCACCGTCTGAAATCCCTGATTGAATTCTGCTGAATTATTAATTTTTGTAAGTAATTCATCAGGTAAAGTTTTTCCGGTTTTGTAATGAAGTGCATAATGTTGTAACACCGGTTTTGTAGGCAACCATCGCTCCAATATCTGTGATGGGAATTCCACATAATCGGTAGCTACATTTGTTCCTGACAAGGAAGGGTATTTCACCTGCGAACACAATCCATGCAAGGCATGTCCAAACTCATGAAACAAGGTAGTGGCATCGTCCCATGAAACCAATACAGGTTCATTTCCTTTTCCTTTGATAAAATTACAGTTATTGGAGACGATGGTGGTAACATTGCCATCGAGCGTATTCTGTTCACGATATGCTGTCATCCAAGCACCTGATCGTTTCCCTGTGCGTGCATAAGGATCGAAGTACCACAAGCCAACAAACTTACCATCATTTTTATTCTCAACTTTATATACACTTACATCTTGATGAAATACGGGTACATCATTCACTTGAGTAAACTTTAAGTTGAATAATTCTCCAGCCACATAAAACATTCCTTCTCTCAGTTTGTCCAGCTGAAGATATTCTTTTACTTCATTTTGGTCAATGTCATACTTTGCTTTTCTCACCTTTTCGGCATAGTATCGATAATCCCAGGGTTCAATTTTTATTCCTGCCTTTTCACCATCTGCAATCTTTTGCATATCGGCAACTTCCTGGTGAGCACGTTTCACTGCAGCAGGCCACACTGCTTCCATCAACTCTAGAGTACGTTCAGGAGTTTTTGCCATTTTATCCGCTAATTTCAAATGAGCAAATGTTTCGTAACCCATTAGCTTAGCTTTCTCTGCACGCAGTTTTAAAATTTGTGGTATAATAGCATTGTTGTCATTTGCATCACCATTATCACCACGCTTAATAAACATGCTAAACACTTTTTCGCGCAGAGGTCTGTTCGTCCCAAAGGTGAGAAACGGTTCAACTGCTGAACGTGTATTTGAAATCAGCCATACACCGGTTTTGTTTTTTTCTTTGGCTGCTTCAGCATAAGAATTAATTACATCTTCGGGAACACCATTCAGTTCTTCTTTTGAACTTACTTCTACGAATTTATCATTCTCATCGGCTAACTGATGTTGTCTGAATTTAGTGAACAGTGCTGCCAGTTGCTGATTGATGTCTGCAACTTTCTTTTTTGTTGCTTCATCAAGTTTTGCACCGGCCAATACAAAGTCAGTGTAGTATCTCCACAACAGTCGCTGTTGTTCTTCACTGTAATTTTTGCCGGCAGTGTCGTTGTATAATTTTTCTATTCTTACAAAAATTTTATGATTCTGAAAAATTGAATCACTGAATGATGCAAGTCTCGGCTCAATAATTTCCTGCACTTTATCCATTTCAGGCGATCCCATGTTCGATGTCCATACACCATAAACTGCTACCAGATTATTCAACGTTTGCCCTGAGCGCTCCAGAGCATCCAAGGTATTGGCAAAGTCAGGCTCCTGAGTATTATTGGCAATGGCATCAATTTCTTTTTGCTTTTCTGCCATTGCTGCTTCAAATGCCGGAACGAACTGCTCTACTTTAACTTTATCAAATGGTGGAACACTATTATATGGTCCGCTCCATTTCTCTAACAATGGATTGTCTGTTGTCATGTTCTTGCTCTTTTGTTCTGTTTGCCCGCATCCGGTAATTGCTGCTGTCAGAATAATCAGATAAATACTTTTAGTTGTCATGATGATTGAAGTGTTATCTTGTTTATGATGCGAGATTAAAAAATAGTTTGCTAAATTAATCTTAACGCATGTTAAAATTAAAACCGTAAGAAACAGTAAATCTTCAATTGCTATTTAATCAGAACTTTATTCACCAGTACAGACTCTCCATCATCTGCACGAATGAAATAAATTCCCTTACTGAATCCTGTTGTGGGCAATGAAATCTGGTTTTTCCCTTGCTGAAGTTGGCCAATTTGTTTTTTGTAAACAATACGCCCTGAAACATCTGCTAAACTTATGTCCACCGTATTAACTGAAGCTTTGTTCACTGTATAAGTAATCTGAACATCTCCTTGCACAGGGTTTGGATAAACCTGTAGCAATGTGCCATCACCTGATGCAGCAGAAATATTATTTACTGAGGTTATACCATCATACTTTATCTGTGCATTAGCAGCACTTTGCTGAAGGTCTGCAAGACTGTCGCCAGCCAACAATGCAAATGCAACAATAACAGAGTCGCCTGCTGCAAGATTAAAAGGACCTGTACTAACTACCTGTATTACGTCATTGCCTGTTGACAACGTATTTCCTGCCTGTGGGCGTGAGTTACTCAGACAAGTGTATTTTTCTGCACCTGTAAAATTGCTTGCAGCATCCACACCTCCGCCACCTCCGGTTACATTGTCAATGTTGTAACACAAATAAGGTGTTGGAGTAAGCAACTTTGTTCCTGCATACAATCCTCCTGCATCGGTGCACCAAGCATAACCCATTTTCAAAGCAGCATCTTCATCTGCTTTGTTGTTGGCATAGGTTTGAATATCCCAGTCGCTGCAAATTCCCGCATACAATGTACTCAACGTATTGTTTCCATTGTTCTTGATATTGTATTCAACTATGATAAAGCGTGTATTTCCCGGAGTACTCCATGCATAAGTTTTATGACTAACCAAAACTTTAAGTCTGTCAGCTGCAGGAGCATTGCTATCGTTGAAGGTCGCTGTCAGATCATACTCTGAAGTAACAGAAGGAATAATTCTTTTAACAGCAATTTGTTTTACAAAATCATCATCAAAATTAGCACCATCGCGGCAGTTGTCAGAAACTTTGTTATTGTTACCTATCATCAATCCTCCGTCATACACAAGGTTATTTCCGTTAAAACTGAAACCCAATCCTGAAGTTTGGTTTATTCCATAGTAATACAATCGTCCTTTGCTCGTAATGGTTGTACCGATTTCATTTATGTTCACATTGATATAATCAACATTTAC
Organism: Bacteroidota bacterium; assembly: GCA_019136655.1. Taxonomy (GTDB): domain Bacteria; phylum Bacteroidota; class Bacteroidia; order AKYH767-A; family OLB10; genus OLB10. The sequence continues at coordinate 11,241 of JAGVTU010000007.1, read as the reverse complement.
CACCACAGTGAAAACCTGATTGACGATGAGGTTGCCATCAGTAAATGCCAGTTTAAATACCACATTTGAGTTTACAGGAGCACTATTATTTATTTTCACTGTGAAGGGTGTTGCGGCAGTGTTTTGCACAGCAAGTGTTGCCATTGCCCCCGGATTAATGGTGTTGTTGAGTATAGTAACATAAGGTGATGCTGAGGACAGTGTAACAGTAAGATTATTCAAAGGTGCAAGCAAGTTGATGATATCTCCGGAAATATGAAGTGTATCTCCTGCAACAAATGCCTGATCATTATTATCTGAAAACTGCAGATTATCCATCTGAACACCTTTGGGGTTCTCATTCACTGCTCTGTAAAGATTTACTCTTCCTGTACCTAATTTATCCATGTAGCTGCTGTTGCCTGATACACCATAAATATTATCAGCTGTCATGCGAAGTTGTTCAGCAATCTGCATGTTGATATATGAAGGAAACTGTGATTTCACCAATGCTGCACAGCCTGCTGTGATAGGCGATGACATTGATGTTCCATCATAAGATGTATATGAATTATTATAAACCGTTGAATAAATATTGGAGCCGGGAGCTGAAATATCTACAGTATAATTATAGGTTGAAAAAGAAGATTTTTCATCTGAAGAGTTAGTTGCTGCAACGCTGAAAGCGTACTTGTATGCAGCTGGATACTGAGCTATATCCGAATAGGTATTTCCTGCAGAACAAACTACCAGTGCGCCCATATTCACCGAAGCATAAGTGACAGCATCCTGACCGAAGCTGCCTCCGCCACTGCCTCCCCACGAACAGTTGATAATCTGACAGCCGTGGTCAGCTGCATAAACAATTCCTTCATAACCACTATCAATAGTTGTTAACGAAGTTGAGTTGGCGCATTTTACAGGCAAAAACTTGCAGTAAAACCCCGGGCTTGAAACTCCGATTCCGTTATCTGTAGTAGCAGCGGCACACCCTGACACATGTGATCCATGATCGCTCATGTCCACCATTGGGTTATTATCATTCATACTCATATCCCATCCGCGGTAATTGTCAATGTAACCATCGTTATCATCATCTGCACCATTAACAGGATCATTGTAATTGTATTTGATGTTGTTCTGCAAATCCGGATGATCCCAGTCAGTACCACTGTCCACAATACCTATTACTACAGAAGTATCTCCCTTTTGAATATCCCATGCGCTGTAAGCCTGTATTTTATTGATGAACCATTGTTGTGAATTTGTTTGAGGATCATTTGGTGTGAAGCTTGTTTTATATACAAAAGAAGGTTCAGCATATTCCAATACTCCGGTAGCCATCATTGAATTGATTACTTTCTCTATAGGCAGTGAAGCATCTATATCTGCCAAATAAATCAGGCTAAGGTCAGCAAGCTTCTGTCCCATTTCATTCTTCTCTCTCAAAGGCTTTTCCTTACCGGCAAATACTTTGCGTACTGAAGTACATTTTGCATTGTTCAGGGCAATGTTCAATGGTTGAATATTTATTCCTGAAGGAGAACAAAATGAACGAAATTGATCTTTTACTTTAAAAATAACTTTTCCATGCTGATAGTCTTCAGATGTTATTCCCTGAGGAAGTCTGTAGTTATTTTCAGGCAACAACTTATTATTTGCAAGAATACCTGTGGTGAGTAAACAAAAACATGGCAACAGTATAAAGCGTTTAAACATAACCTATTTTTTTTTGGAAGCACGAAAGTAGAAAAATCCGTTTTCAATCCAATAAGTATGTAACAACTGAGTGCCCGAAATACTCTGTTTATCACACAACAAATGCTGTTGATAATTCAAAAACATACTTTTTGAAGTTGTGAATTTAAAGGGAATTAATTTAAATTTATGCCGTGATAAAAACAGTGTTGGTTGATGACGATGAGCGACAGGTACATTTGCTGACAGATTGTATTGCCGCTGACTTTCCGCAATTATCTATTGTGGGCGTTGCACATTCTGTTCCAGATGCTGAAAAACTGATAAAAGAGGCTAAACCCGATTTGGTATTTCTGGATATTGATATGCCTCCCTATACCAGTTTTGATTTGCTTGAACGGTTTCCGCAACCATTCTTCGGAATTATTTTTATCACCGGTCATGAGGATTATGCTTTGAAAGCCTACGAAGTTGCTGCTATTGATTACATTGTCAAACCCATTCAACCTGAATGCCTGCATCGCGCAATAAAAAGGTTTGAGCAACATCATAAAAATCATCATGCTGCTGTTTCGCTGGAAACACTGCTGTATAATTACAAAATTGATTCGAACAAAGACATGAAACTTTCGCTGCCCAAGGGCAGAGATTTTGAAGTGGTATTGGTTCGTGAAATTATACGAATGGAGGGTGAGGGTAACTACACACACATTTTTATGCAGTCAGGCAAGAAACATTTATCAACCCGTCAGTTGGGTATTTACGAAAAAGCACTCACTTCATTCAGTTTTTTCAGGATTCATAAATCACATCTGATCAACATGGAGCACATCATAAAATTCTGCCTTAATAAACCCGGGCATGTAATCATGTCTGACGACAAAAAAATAGAGATTGCCCGTTACCGAAAAGATGATTTCCTTACCCAAATAAGCGGAGATAAACGGTTTTTTAGCTGATTTACGACCTTTTTTGATACATTCACAAGTGCAGGTTGTACACAGACAGTGCAATTCATACACTAATAGCGCATGTAGTACATTATCTATTGTTAATTTTATACTCCTGCCACTATCTTTACAGCAAACAAACCTGTTTAGCACAGCACCTGTACTAACCCTTCTTTTCAAAAGTTTGGTGTCATACTTACAGTTTGAATGGTAAAACCCGAAGTCCGACTCTACTTCGGGTTTTTTTATGCTGATTAACAAAAAATACAATCATGAATATAAGTTTTCTTTAAGGTTTTTTTGGGACTTTATACATATACTTGCCATGTTATTTATTTCTTCCATATAAAAGATTAGAGCATGAAACTAAAACTATTTATTGCGTTGCTGTTCAGCAGTTATTTGTCAACAGCACAGCTTATCCATCCTGAAGGTAAATTTTACAAAGTGAATGGAGCCAATCTTTGGGCAGAGAAAGAAGGCTCAGGCGATCCCTTGTTTCTTATTTCAGGAGGCCCCGGTGGCTCTCATGTAGGAATGCATAGTTTCAGTCCGCTGAAAGATGCCTGTACGCTGGTTTACATTGACAATTTCGGCAGAGGAAAATCCGACACAGCAAAGGTTGTAACCGAATATTCTATTGACCGTGATGTGGAAGACATTGAAGGGTTGCGTAAAGCAATGGGTTATGACAAAATAAATATTCTCGGTCACTCATACGGCAGTGTGGTTGCACAATTGTATGCCATCAAATATGGCAATCATGTAAAGCATCTGATTATTGCCAATGGTTTTTACAGTGGTGGCATGTGGCAGGAGAATGATGACAATTGCAATCGCGAAATCAAAGAAAACTACCCTGAAGTATGGGAGCGACTGATGGCTGTGCGTGATGCAGGAGCTATCTCCAGCGACCCTGAGCACATTAAGATTTATGGTGAGGTTCCTTATGGTTTTTTATATGCTTATAACCCTGAAAAATTTACCAAAAGCATGGACCCGCATTATCCCAACCGTTTCAACACAAAACTTTACTACCAGTTAGTTGGTGCTGATGGCGATTTTATTGTTGGCAATGACATTTACCGCTTCGATGTGCGCAAGCAACTGAAGGATTTAAAAATGCCGGTGCTGGTAGTTGCAGGCCGTTTCGACAGAGTAAGTGTTCCAACAATGGCAGTTAAGTACAAGCAATATTGCCCGCAGGCGCAGTTTGTGATGTTTGAAAAATCAGGTCACAACCCACAGGTAGAAGAACCTGAACTGGTATTTCAAATAATTCGTGAGTTTCTGGCAAAATAATCAGTGGATAATTTTATCTGACAGAAAAATCAATTTTTACAGCGAGTTGAGAAATGCAATCACGGTACCTTGTCGCTGAATTTTATTCGATAAGGTGCGCTGAAATTTATTTACAAATAAAATCTCCTTAGGAATTTCATACTTATCCAAAGTGTTTTTAAGATTGTTTCTTAAAAGTTCCAGTTTTTCAGTATCGAATTTTTGCGCTTCGATAAACATACACAGCTTTTCTCCTAATAAACTGTCCGGCAAACCTGCAACAAAAAACGGCTCTTCCAACAAGGTTGATATTTTCAACTCAATACTTTCAGGAAAAAGTTTTATACCACCACTGTTGATGATGTTATCAGCTCTTCCTTTCCAGATAAATGAATGATCATTCAGCAGTACGACAATGTCGTTTGTAATAATTTTTTCATCCAAATAAGGAACAGAAATTATCAAACAACCTCTTTCATCCGTGCTGAACTTAACATCGGGTAATGCCTGATATATTTCTGATTTGCTTTCTCCGTTCACTTTTCGCAATGCTACATGACTCAATGTTTCTGTCATTCCATAACCGTGATAGACTTCAGTATTCAATTGCTGAATTGCTGATTCAAGTTTTGAACTTACTGCACTTCCTCCCAACAAAATTGTTTTTACCACTGAACTGTTGGCAGTATCATTTAATTGCATTGGTGTAAGCGGTGCAAAATCAATGAATGTATTTTCAGGAATTTTCTTTAATGGAGCTTCATCAGGTTCCACACAAATTAAATTCAGCTTGCTGAACAATGCACGCACCACCATCATTTTGCCTGCTATGTAGGTCATCGGCAAACACAACAAAGCATTTTGTCCTTCTTCAAAACCAAAAAACTGAGCAGTAGCTTTTGCACTCTGCAACATTTGATTCTTTTCAACGACAATTATTTTTGGTGTTCCTGTCGAACCACTTGTCTGCAAGTTCAGGGTTGTTTCAGGCGACATCCATTCTGTCATAAAATCACCAAGCAATTTCAAATTGTTCGATTTACTTGCGTTGCAATAAGCTATTATTTCATCACCGCTTAAATGATTGCCGTTTAAAATCAGTTTTGTGTAATCTTTAAAATTCATAACAATGCCGATAAATCCCATTGCCGCTGTCGGTGATAGTGCAATCCATTATGGTCAACGGTGTAAGGTGATGGGATGTTATTTGTAAACAGCTGGCCTGTGCCCAACCCTTGCACATACGATGATTTTTCACGTGCTGCATATTGTGCGATTGCATTCATTCCAATATTACTTTCGAGTGCTGATGTGATTACCCAATCTCCACCACTCTCAACAATCAGTTTTTTCCATGCATCGGCAGCATTAAAACCTCCTATCAGTGCATGTTTCAGAATGAGCAGCTGCGGTTGTATGCATTTGATTAATTTCTCTCTTTCGTGCTGTGAGTTTATTCCAATCAGTTCTTCATCCAGTGCAATGGCTATTGGAGAATTTTCTGCAAGTGCTGCCATTTCCTGCCACTGTCCTGCCCTGATTGGCTGCTCAATATAACTGATTCCGTATTCAGAAAGTTGCTTCAGTTTTTCTTTTGCCTCGTCAAACGAAAAAGCACCATTGGCATCGAGTCTTATTTCTACTTCATTTGCATTAAACTGTTTTCGGACGAATTGAATCAAATTCAATTCTGTATTAAAATCAATAGCACCTATTTTTAACTTGACTGATGTATAACCTTCATTCAATTTAGATTTAATCTGTTGCAGCATCTCATCCTTGCTGCCCATCCAAATCAATCCATTCACCGGAATTGAAAAACCATTTTCTGAAATTACTTCAGGAAAAATTATACGCTGGCAGTTGTTATGCCGGTCTTTCAAAACTGTTTCTACCCCAAAGTAAATGGATGGCCACTCTGACAAGTCATTAAGCACTGCTTCTTTTTCATTGGGCAAACGGTCACATATTTCCTGAAGTTTTTGTTCATAGCCTTCTTTGTCGTCATAAGAAAGTCCTGCAAACCTGTTACACTCACCCAAGGCAATGTTATCACCTTGTTTCAGAAAAATAAAATAAGTGTCTTTATGATGTAGCACTCCTCTGGATGTGCCTCCCGGTTTTTTAAAGAGTAAAGTATATTTCCTAAAATAACATTGCATAACTTTCACTCTTAAAAAATCAAACCTGCTCCAAATAAAACTGAAAACAACAATGTGCTGATGGCTAACTTTTTTAATTCAGGATCCAATGCTTCTGGCGATTCATTTTTTTGTACTGCCAAAATACTTCTGATTATTCCGGCAAAAGAAATTAAGTAAATCCACCGGATGAATGATGAGTCTGTCAAAAGTGTATAAACAACAGTGGCCATCATCCCTGTTATCAGCAATGCCGCATGATACACCTTTGCTTTGTTCACTCCTAATTTTACAACTACTGTTTGTTTTCCAAAAGCAGCATCATTTACTCTGTCTCTCAGATTATTCAAATTCAATACGCCTGTGCTGAAGCATCCTATTGAAATTGCAGGCAACCATTCCAATGCTGTAAACTGATGGGTATGTAAAAAGTAAGTTCCCATAACACCAACAAGTCCAAAAAACAAAAACACAAAAACATCACCCAATCCTACATAACCATAAGGATTTTTACCGATGGTATATTTCAGTGCTGATGCAATGGCAGCAATACCAAGTACAAGAAATAAGAAACTATAAGTCAGTTTCATTCCATTCATTGCAACAACAATTAATGCAATCCCTGAAATCAAGGAAAGAATTACAAATGAAATGATGGCTGTTCGCATTTGCTTCATGGTGATTGCCCCTGCCTGCAAACTTCTTTGTGGCCCTACTCTCTCCTGATTATCTACTCCCGAAACCGTATCGCCATAATCATTTGCCAGATTACTCAATATCTGCAAAAACAATGTTGTTAAAGCTGCCAGAATAAATACATCACTGTGAAAGCTGTTTTTGTAAGCTGCCAAAAAACTTCCGGTAATAATTGCAGACAATGAAAGAGGTAATGTTCTTAACCTGAACGATATTAGCCAGGCCGACAGCGATGCCATGTATATCAGGGAAATTTAGGAAACTTTTTAAAATCAGGTTTTCTTTTTTCGAGAAATGCATCTCTGCCTTCTTCTGCTTCTTCAGTGGTATAAATTAACCGCGTAGCTTCTCCTGCAAACACTTGTTGTCCTATCAATCCGTCATCAATCAGATTGAATCCAAACTTTGCCATCTTAATGGCAGTAGGGCTTTTGGTTAAAATTTCCTGTGCCCATTCAAAGGCAGTATCCTCTAACTTATCGTGTGGCACTACAGCATTTACCATACCCATATCATAAGCTTCCTGTGCTGAATACGATCGTCCTAAAAAGAAAATTTCTCTTGCACGCTTCTGCCCTATTTGTCGCGCAAGATAAGCTGAGCCAAAACCTCCATCCACACTTGCAACATTTACATCTGTTTGTTTAAAGATGGCATGTTCTTTACTTGCAAGAGTTAAATCACACACCACATGCAGGCTGTGTCCGCCACCTACTGCCCAGCCGGGAACAACTGCAATCACCACCTTATTCATAAAACGAATTTCGCGCTGCACATCTAAAATATTGAAACGATTGATGCCATCGCCTCCTTTATATCCTGTCTTGGATCGTACTCTTTGGTCGCCACCCGAACAAAATGCCCATACATTATCTTTTGGCGAAGGACCTTCGCCACTGATAAGTACTACACCAATTTCCTGCGACTCGTGGCAATATACCAATGCCTCCAGCAACTGAGATACTGTTTCAGGTCTGAATGCATTTCTTACTTCAGGCCGGTTGAATGCAATGCGGGCTACGCCATCACAATATCTGAATGTAATGTCGCTATATTCCCTGATTGTTGTCCATTTTGCACTCATGTTTTTATTTTTTTTCTTTTAGAAATTTCCAGTACTGCTCCAAAACTAAAGGATTCTGATTTGCATCTGTAAAAATTTCTAAAATAGTTTTTTTGGAAGAAGGAGCAAAAAATTTCTTCAGCGTACTCTCCAGATGCTGTTCATCTTTTACCACTAAATAATTCCATCCGTAATGTGCTGCAATATGCTCAGCATTTGTTGCCATGGATGTTTCAATAAAACTTTCTCTCTCTGCAATTTTATCAGGCCCCGGAATGATTCTGAATATTCCTCCTCCGCCATTATTGATAATAATCACTTTCAAATTTTCAACCGGTGTCTCTGTCCAGAATGCATTTTTATCATAGTGAAATGCAACATCACCTGTGATGAGAACAAAGTCCTTATCAGGCGATGCTGCTGCTGCACCAACTGCTGTGCTGCTGCTGCCATCAATGCCACTGGTGCCTCTGTTGCTCCATGTGGATGCTATTTTAGAATTATCAAACAACTGTGCATAGCGGATAACTGAACTGTTTGCCAGATGCAGATGTGTTGAAGAAGGTATTGTTTTATAAACAGTTTCGAATACTTTAAAATCACTGTATGCCACATCTGCACAAAATTGCTTATGCGCCTGTTCTTTCTCTCTCTTCAGCTTATTCCATTGCAAATTGTAATCAGAAGTTTTTGGTTGAATGTTTGGTAAGAGTTGTTCGAAAAAAATCTTAGGTTCTAAAGCAATAGCACTTGTCAGTGCCTGATAAGTATCCATTGCTGAATCGTAAGGATGAATATTCCAGTGGTATTTTGGCGAAGCATCTCTCAACAATTTTTTTATTCTCTTGGAAACAACTGCTCCACCTGCTGTTATCAATAAATCAGGCATGAATGATTTCGCTTCCTTATTGTTTAAATGAGTAATGCATCTGTCAATATTCTCGATAAAACCGGAATGATGAATATTGGAAGTTGATTCAGTTAATACAACTACATTTTCAAAAGATGCAAGTTGTTCGGTAATTGTCTGCAGCTTTTCATCAGGCTCATGCTGTCCAACCAATAGCATCACTTTCTTACATTCAGAAAATTGCTTTACCAACAACTCTATGTCTTTTTCCGGGATGTGTTTTTCAGCAGGGATTTCTCTGAACACCTTAGGCAATTTATTTTCATCTGCTGCAGTTGTGCTATACAAAGGTTCACTAACAGGAATATTAAAATGCACAGGTCCTTTATCAGAATATGCAGCAATATTAAATCCTTCGCTCAGACAACGACCTATATACCACAAATCATTTTCAGAAGTAGCATCACCATTTATCTCAAAACTTTTCCTGATATAATTTCTATAAATATCTGTTTGGTTGATGGTTTGTCCATCGCCCTGACCGGTCCATTCTTTAGGTCTGTCTGCCGTGAGCACAATCAGTGGAATTCGCTGATAATATGCTTCTGCAATAGCAGGTGCAAAATTCAAAGCTGCCGAACCGCTGGTGCATAATATGGCAACGGGTTGCTTTAATTCAATTGATTTTCCCAATGCAAAAAATGCTGCACTGCGTTCGTCACGTATGCTGGTGCAATTAAAAGCAGAATGACGGTTGAACGAAATTACCAAAGGAGCATTGCGCGAACCCGGACATATCACCACTTCTTTCAAACCCAAAGCAGCCAATGCCATCACTATATGTTGTACACCTTTCTTATCCGACAATTCCATGCTTCAGCATTGTTTGTGATTGAAGTTTATCTGTCATTGTTTTACTTTTCAGAATGGTTTCATTCCACTCTTCTTCAGCATCTGAAGCTGCTGTAATACCGCCACCTGCATAAACAGCAAGTTTATCTTCACCAACCTGCATACAACGAAGATTGATATACAGCTGTGCATCATTCTTAAAATCTGTTTCTCCGATAAAACCGCAATAATAACTTCGGTTATAACCTTCAAATTTCCGAATACATTCCAGTCCTTTTTCTACAGGCAAACCACCCACAGCAGGCGTTGGATGCAATTTTTTTAGAAAAGCTATTAAGTCTGCAATTTTTCCTTCAGCAGTGTAATCTGTTCTCAAATGTGCTACCTGTGCTGCTTCAATGGTGTATGGTCCTTCTTTTTTCAGTGTTTTACAATTAAACTGTTGAAGTACATTTTCAACGTGTTCACTCACCATCAGGTGTTCTTCTTCTTCTTTTGGTCTCCATTGGTAAGGTGTTGCAGAATGATGTCGGGCCTGTGTCCCTGCCAATGCCATGATGTACAGTTGAGCCGCAGACTTCTGAATTAAAAGTTCCGGAGTTGCTCCTATCCACATTCCTGAATCAGGATGTTGCGACAGGTGGACAAATGCATCTGAATAATCTGTTGCCAGTTTCAGAAAAAAATCAATGGGATTAAAGTCTGTTGGTTTATCATGATAAATCACTCTCGACAACACTGCCTTTTTCAATTCGCCACTTTCAATCTCCTGCAAAAAATTATTGAAGCTCCGAACATAATTTTCCTTCGTTGTCTCTTTCGGTAGTTCTACTTCTGTTTTTTGCTGCAATGGTTTTACTAGCAATTCGTTTATAATTGATGACGTTAATTCGTCTTCGTTCAATACACTAAAAAAAATCTCTTTATTGATTCCTGAAGAGTCAAATGGTGAAATCCATAACGTTTTTCTTTCTTTAAGTTCAACAAAAGCAGCATCAATTGCCAGATGAAAATTTTGTTTACCCGGAAAACGATATATGCAAAAAGGAATTTTTTTTGAAAATAAAATTTTTGCAACTGATATTTCTGACTCTCCCAAAACAGATTTTTAGAGTGGCAAAATTAACAAAATCAGACTATCTGTAAGTTTTGCCTTTGACTCCCGATTTGACTCATTAAAAGTAAAAAACTCATTTCTTTCCAATAAAAGATTCCTCGATAATAAAGCCAATTATGTTGATTTAAACTCACAAGGAGTAAAAATCAAATGCACATGGACAAAAAAGGAGCGGCTGCGTAATACGCAGCCGCTCCCTAAACTTATTTCAGTCCTTAGACTGCTGTGTTATTCCACTACAATCCTCACCTGATTGCTGCCGCTCTGAGTTTGTACATTCAGCATGTACGCTCCCTTAGCTACTCTGCTCAGGTCTAGTTGCATAGTGTTTCTGCCTTCTGATGCAGACTGTGTTTGTGTCATCACTACTCTGCCGCTCAAGTCTAGTACTGTTACCTGTGCTGTGCCTTTCTCTGTAGTATATTCCACATTCAGCATTCCTGCTGTTGGGTTTGGATATACATTCAGTGCACTTGCTGACAACTCACCTTCTCTGCAACTGATATTTGAAGTGTATGTGCGTGTAGCATTTCCGCATGAATTGCTGGCTGTTACCATCACCACTCCGTTGCTTGCACCCCAGTCAAGTGTCAATGAAGTTGTGTTGCCACCTC
>JAGVTU010000011.1 GCA_019136655.1 Bacteroidota bacterium | reverse complement strand
TTTGTTGTTGCACCATTTGACCACAAATAGCTGCTTCCTGTGCTTGCAGTAAGTGTTACACTGCCACCTGGACAGAATGATGTAGAACCGCTTGCTGTGATTGTTGCTGTTGGAGTTGAATTTACAGTAACTGTCTTTGGAGCAGAAGTTCCACTACATGTTCCGCTTGTAACAGTTACAGAGAAAGTACCTGAACTGTTTACGGTAATTGATTGCGTAGTTGCACCGTTTGACCACAAATAGCTGCTTCCTGTACTTGCAGTAAGAGTTACACTGCCACCTGCGCAGAAAGTTGTAGGCCCATTAGCTGAAATAGTTGGTACAGATCCTGTTGACATAGTCACTGAAACAGGAGAAGATGTTGCAGAACAACCCTGTGCATTGCTTACTGTTACAGAGTAACCTCCGGCTGTATTTACTGTAATGGATTGTGTTGTTGCACCGTTTGACCACAGATAAGAACTGCCATTGCTGGCTGTTAATGTTACACTTGAACCCTGGCAAATTGTAGTTGAACCGCTTGGTGTGATAGTTGCTGCAGGAGCTGAGCTAACTGTTACATTGATTGTATTACTTACTGCCGCGCATCCGCCACTTTGAGCAACTGTAACATTATAATTACCTGATGAAGTAACAGTAATTGATTGTGTTGTTGCACCATTTGACCATAAATAAGAGCTGCCTGCACTTGCAGTAAGTGTAACACTTCCACCCTGGCAAAATGATGTAGGTCCATTTGCTGTTGCACTTGCCGAGCCACCTGAAGAGCATGTTGCAGTTGAATAATTGGTGATAAGACTTGAATTAGACGATAACACAAATTTGTCAAACATTAATTTGTTATTGGTTGGCGTAAAACGAATTGTATGCATTCCTGCGCTAATTCCTGTAAACTCAATTGGCTGCTGGTTACAAGCGTCAATTCTGTACCACGTCCAGTTTGTATCAGAAATACAACCAATTGTTTTTGCTGCACCATTGTCTAATGAAACAGAAATACCTGAAGCTGTTCCATCGGTGCTTCTTGCTCTTACCCAAAGAAACAAATTGCTTTGTGACGAATTTCTTGGTTGAATTACATACTCCATTGGAGTAAAGTTAGACTGGTTCGATGGGAACACAACAGCAGTAGAATATTCTGTATAATCACCTGCAGCTGCACCTGATGCCTGAATAGTTTTTAAATTATAAGTAGTACTTGTATTATCATACAATTCTGCCTCTACAACAAAATCTTTTGACCAATGAGATGGATGTGAACTCTCATGCCATTCATCTAACTGATAAAATACAGGAGCTGATGCATTTGTCTTATCATAAATAAATGTGCTGCCCTGACGTCTAACTTTAAACTTCAGCTGTTGTCCGTCAAGAGTGATAGTAGCTACACTTTCGTTCTCTGCTCCACCCTGCATATTGGTGTTTGGCTGAATGGTACCTGTAATTGCAAACTTAGCAAGTGTGTTATGTTTTCTTGCTACAACAAGTTTACGCAAATCACCTGCCCAGAAAGTATATCCGGGTTTCCCATTAGGATCAGAATAATAAGCAGGTACATTTCCAATCATAACACTACCGTTGCGTAGCAAATCTTCATAACGACTTGCTATTCCCTGAGCATATGAAGGTGCTGCTGCCTGCCATGCATACCCTGCAGGATTTCCCGGAGGTGGGTTTGGCGGATTGTAGTTTCCTGCTTCATTAAAATATCCTGCATAGAAAAACTCTGCTCCAATCATATTCAGACATTTCAGAAGTCCAAGAAACTGTCCAGGGCGCATATTTTTTGTTTCATCTACATCCCAACCGGCAGCCACAAATGGTGAGAATAAATTATCTCCTGCCTGCAATTCATAATAACGGCTATCAACTATCCACTGCCAGCCATGCCATGCAGTTATCCAGTTGCGCCAGTTATATGGCCAGCGAGGATAAAAATCAGGAGTACTGTAATACTGTCCATTCATTTGCGAATTCACCAATCGTGCTTCAGAATATTTCTGACGATATTGTGGAAATCCATCTATACCATACTCTGTAAATTTAGTATTTGACAAAGCAGTTAAATCAAATATTTTATCACGGTATGATTGAATTTCATTCTCTTTAAACTTACGGGCCTGAAATGTCTGAAAATCCAGTCCTGAAGCATTCTTAGCTGATACTACAGCAGGATCAGAAGCAAGTGCTCCATCAGTTATCCATGGAAATACTTCACCATTTTCATTAATCATTGTCAATGGTCGGGTCAGTGCATTCAATACATCCTGAACGTTTGCACGCATTTGAACTCCATCATTGTCATAAGTAGAAGTTGGTGCTGTTGGCCTCCACCATTTACGTGATGAGGTATTGCCATTAGGATCTATAAAATTACCTGATGAATTTTGTAAATATTTGTCATTACTTAACGACTGGCTTGTAATAGTTGATGGATTTAACTGTGCACGTAATGTAATAAGAGAAGTACCTAATTGTGGATTCTGATTGGCCAGATTTGCCCAGGAATTACCCCAACTATCCATACTAAGTCGTAACTGAATCATATAATTCCAGTTTTTTGCTAACTCCTCATTGAGGTTTACACTGTTGGTTACTGACTGTGCATCAGAAACACCCGGCTGAAAACGTCCACCCATATACATCAGGTCAATCCAGTTAAAGTTTTTCATCAGTGTATTTCCGGGTTTATATCGTGCAGTAGGATAACTGCGTAACTGTTCAATTGCTGATGTAGTTGGACTGAGATAACCCTGAGGGAAGTCCATCGGATCTAAAGCAGCTGAAATTGGAGTTGCAGAAGGAAGTGATCCAGAATATGTGAGGTTAAAACTATACGGAAGATGGTTATTGATAGCGTCTTTATAGTGCTGATAAATTAACTTCTGTGGGATGCTGGTATTATATATAGCTATTTCATCATACTCACCAAAGTATTTCATATAACTAACACCCTGATTCCAAAACAAACTGGTGTTGGAGCCGCTGATTACTTTACCTGAAATAGTTTTGGAATACCCTGATGGGCATTCACCATCAATATAAATTTCCTTTTTTCCGGTATTGGAACTGTACTTAAACACCAAATGATGCCAGTTACCATCAACAAAATAACCATATGAGCGCTTTCCTATTTGATCAAAAGGTACTTTGAGTTCATCAGAACCTGTTCCGTTTGTATAGGTATAAAAATAAATACCATCAAAATTAAAATTAGCTGAGAAGCCTCCGTCCATTCTTCTGAACAGCAATGTTTGATTAAACTGATATCCCGGCTTAAACAGGAACTCAATAGTAAAAGCAGTATCTACAGCAAAGTTTCCAGTGTTAATATTATCTCCATTGCTTCCTAAGATAAGTCCTTTACCCACAACACTGTTGTTGGAAACGGTATATCCGCAACCATAAGATGTAAAGTCCATGTTGGTTCTGTTCATTGAATCCTTATTAAAAGGACTGCTGTTGAACGTCCAATAGCTCATTGGAGCGTAGGTTTGAGCATTAACTAAGTTAAATGCTGCACTCATCATCAAGACCAGATGAATGAACAATAGCGATAATGACAAGGCTTTGAATTGCGACAACCATCGCTTTTCGTCATCACCATTCAGAGGTTTGTTACTCTCTGCCTTCGTTTTGCTGTAAATTTTTAGTGCCATTTAATTTAAATTTTGGTTTGACATTTTTTTTGGCACGCTATTTGAAAATAAACTGTTGTTGATTTGATTTTATTTTCCCGTGCCAACGCAAGCAAAATATGCTACATGCGAGGCAACGATTGGCTAACTCTACATTACCATTGCATTTGTAAGTTTTTTGTCGATAATTGGTTGAAATTTGGTTAAATGAAGAACTGCTCCCTCTCAGGGAGCAGTTTTTTGTTTCCATACATCCGGCTAAATCCCTGTAAGAGTTTTTACGCAAAAGATAAAACAGAGCCATTATTTAAGATTTTATAGCTCCTGTTTAAAGGCCTTATGGTGTCTGAATGACTTTATACATCAACATCAAAGCTTTTATCGCCATACCTTTTAAGCACTATTGACCAATATTAACAAAGTAATGTTGCTAAAAATTGAATCAGGACGGCTGCAATTTGACCTTCAATCAATATTTTTAGCCTATCAATAACAAATAAAAAATCAATTATTTATGGATCAGCAATTCGAAAAAATAAAAGCTATCGAGGTTAAAATTCAAAAACTGATAGAATTTAATAAAAATATAGCTGAAGAAAAAGCTATGTTTGAAGAAGAAAACCGTCAACTTTCTGATGAAATTAAGAAGCTGAAAGAAACCATCAGCAATTATGAGCAACAGCTTGAAGCTCAGAAAGTAGAGTTGGCTAACTTGGAGGATAAGAATAAAGTTCTTAATTTAGCCACCAGTGAAACTACAGAAACAAAAGAAGAGAATAAATTTCTGAAGACACGGATAGATGAATATGTGAAGGAAATAGATAAATGTCTTGCTTTACTAGACAAGTAATAAGATGGAAACCGTATCTATGCAAATACATGTAGGTAATCGCGAACTGAATATCAAGGTTCCGGTTACTGAAAAAGAGAATATCATAAAAGCAGAAAAACTTATTAATGATAAGATATCTGCCTTGAAACGATTGTATTCAGTAAATGACAATCAGGATATTCTGGCAATGTGCGCATTTAGTGTTGCGGGGGAACTCATCGGCTTGCAGAATGCAGGAGCAAAAAATGAAAACGTCAGGTTAGAAAAACTGGAATCTTTAGATAGTTTGTTAAATGGTTATCTGTCGCAACCCCAGCTTTTCAACTCGTAACCTGCCTTTTGCTCTGAGATAGACTTATCATCTGTTTTTTTCGTTTTATCAACGTGCTTTTCGGAATTTTTCCGGAAACTGTTTGGTTGTTAGTTTCAAATCAAACAATGTTTAACTATTCCGGCATGCCGGAAGTAATCTTTTATTCAAGAACAAATGGAGCCAATTACAATAGGAATAGCAGCCGGTGCAGCAATTGTTGCAGCGCTGATTACTTTTTTAGTGACTAAGAAAAACAATGCTGTAATCATAAAAGCCGCACAGGAAAAAGCTGATGCCCTCATAAAAGAAGCTGAAGCTAAAGGTGAAGTCATTAAGAAAGATAAACTGATGGAAGCAAAAGACAAATTCTATCAGCTGAAAACTGAACACGAAAAAATGATTGCTGAAAAGGATAAGAAAGTTGCTGATTCAGAAAATCGTATTCGTCAGAAAGAAAGAGACCTTAATCAAAAGCTGGAACAAAACTCACGTAAACATCAGGAGTATGAAGCCATGCAGGCAAACCTTCGCAGCCAGATGCAGATTGTTGAAGCCAAAAAACAAGAGGTTGATAAATCGTTGCAGAAACATGTGCAGGCATTGGAGAAAATTTCAGGAATAAGCCAGGAAGAAGCCAAAACTCACCTGATGGAAAACCTGAAAGCAGAAGCACGCACTCAGGCACAGTCCTACATCAAAGATATTATGGACGAGGCAAAGCTTACTGCCAACAAAGAAGCCAAACGCATCGTTATTCAAACCATACAGCGTGTGGCTACAGAGCAAGCTGTTGAAAATTCAGTAACTGTTTTCAATATAGAAAATGACGACATCAAAGGCCGCGTAATTGGCCGTGAAGGACGTAACATTCGTGCTCTTGAAGCTGCCACCGGAATTGAAATTATTGTGGATGATACACCTGAAGCAATTATCCTTTCAGGATTTGATCCTGTACGCAGAGAACTTGCACGCCTTGCTCTGCATCAGTTGGTGAGTGACGGACGTATTCACCCTGCGCGTATTGAAGAAGTAGTAAATAAAGTACGCAGACAACTTGAAGAAGAAATTATCGAAACCGGAAAACGCACCTGTATAGATCTGGGAATTCACGGACTTGCTCCTGAGCTGATACGTATGGTAGGAAGAATGAAATACCGTTCTTCATACGGACAAAATCTGTTGCAGCACTCTCGCGAAGTGGCCAACCTTTGTGCTATCATGGCAAGTGAACTTGGCCTGAATGTGAAACTTGCCAAACGTGCAGGCTTGTTACACGATATTGGAAAAGTGCCCGATGATGAACCCGAATTACCACATGCTATTCTTGGTATGAAATGGGCTGAGAAGCACAAAGAAAATGCTGAAGTATGCAATGCCATTGGAGCACATCACGATGAGATAGAAATGACAAGCCTGATAAGTCCAATTGTACAGGTTTGTGACGCTATTTCAGGTGCACGTCCGGGAGCAAGAAGAGAAATTGTTGAACAATATATCAAACGATTAAAGGATCTTGAAGCACTTGCACTCACCTACCCCGGTGTTGAAAAATCATTTGCCATTCAGGCAGGTCGCGAATTGCGTGTAATTGTTGAAAGTGAAAAAGTAAGCGATCAGCAGGCAGATACTTTAAGTTTTGATTTAGCTCAGCGCATTCAAACAGAAATGACCTATCCCGGTCAGGTAAAAGTTACTGTCATTCGCGAGAAGCGTGCGGTAAATTATGCTAAGTAACCAATAGTTGTTCATGCGCGGATCTGCACTACGCTCTGAATATATCCGCAACCTGACAATTTTAGTTACAGGAAGTGCGTCAGCCCAGTTTATAGCTCTTGCACTCTCTCCTGTTTTTTCTCGTTACTATTCTCCTCACGAATTCGGCTTATTAGCTGTCTTTATGAGTATTCTTAGTGCACTTTCTGTAGTAGTTTGCCTGCGTTATGAGTTTGCCATAATTCCGGCACGCACCACTGATGAGGCATCAGCATTACTGCAGTTAAGCCTTAAAATAACATTGCTTACTGCTCTGTTATCACTTGCAGGAGTAACCATTTTTAACCTGTTTATTTCAGGCAATCAGGATTTATCCAACTGGCTGTGGCTACTACCGGTGATGACACTTGCAAATGGCTCGTATCAGGCAATGCTCAACTGGGCCAACCGTCATAAAAATTATAAACTGATTTCGCGTTATCGAATCATTAATTCAATTATTACCAATGGTGTGATACTTGCGGCTGCATTATTGGGATATATTTCATTTGGTTTATTGGCAGGATTTGTTTCAGGTGGTATTGCAGCGATGGTTATTTTATACATCAGCATTCAGAAAAGCAATGCTCCGTTTTCTTTCAATCTTAAAAATGCAAAATTGTTAGAGACAGCCCGTAAATACGATGTGTTTCCAAAGGTAAATCTCTGGCAAGCCTTTGCCGATATGCTACTTATTAACGGTGTAATTTACTTTCTCACATTCTTTTTCAGTCAGGCTGTGGTGGGGTTATATGGAATGACAATGCGCGTATTGCAGGCACCTTTCAATCTTATCGGATACAGCATCGGGCAGATATTTTTGCAGGAAGCGGCACATCAGTATAATGAAGGTAAAAACATTCAGCCTCTTATCAAGAAATCTATTCTCAGAACTGCTGTCGTTGCACTGCCCATCGTATTGATATTGGCAATTACAGGTCCTGATATTTTTGCATTTGTATTTGGCGATCAATGGCGCGAGTCGGGACAATTTGCAAGAATACTTGCCCCCTGGTTTTTTCTTGATTTTATAAGAACTCCTATCTCACAGGTGCCGGTAATAATTGGAAAGCAACGTCAATGGCTTGCATGGAATGTTTTAGCAATAATCACACTTGCCATTTCATTGGCTGCCTGCCGCATTTTTAATATAGGGATCACTGAATCCATAATGACTTTTTCATTTTCACAATCCATTATTTACGCTTTATCAGTTTTGTGGATTTATTCATCTGTTAAAAACTAAAAATTTACCTTAATTTAAGAAGTCCTATTGTATTAGTTTTGTGATTTGGTTTGCTCTATGTTTCGGGTAATTTAATAAAAGTTCTATGATTAATACTTTCAAAAAACAACTATGGATTATACTGCTGGTGATTGTCGGAGGTAATGTATATTATTATTTAAATCACAAAAATGATTCTGATTATTACCGTGGAACTGTTAAAATAAGAACCAAGGCAATGGCCTATGACAGGCTCAATACCATTTTGAGTTTATATACGTCACAGAATAATCAAACAAATCCTCAAGTGAAAGAATCTTATCGCTCTTATCGCAATGAGGACAATTATATTTATGAAGTCTATGCAGAATCAGCAGACAGCAATGCTGTTGCTAAAAGCTGTCCGAAAATTATTGATATGGTGATGAATGATTCTATCATACGCATGCATTATTATCAGCGGATTTCTGAAATAAACAGTCTTTTACAAAACCAGAAAGATTTTCTAAAAATCTCCGACAGTCTGAAAGCAGCCGGTGTGAATGAAGAGTTGAAATACCAAATAGAGTTTCAGTCAAGGGAAGCTGAGTTAAACATTTTCACTCTTAATTATCAGAAAATAAATGTCTATAAAGATTTTGAGATTTCACCTTTCAACAGTGAATCTGTCGTTTTCATAAAAGAAGGCGGCAAATCAAAATTAATCAAGATAAACCTTATACTTCTGATACTGGGAATTTTTGCTGCAATAGTTATTCATCAGTTCAGAAACAAAAATTCTGAATGAATCAGAACCGGAATATAATTATTTATTTCATCGGTAAATTATTTCCTGCAATTACACAATTGCTAATAATAATTTTTGGAATCAGATTAATTGGCTCTTCTGAATACGGAAAATTTAATCTGGTTTATAACACTGCATTAATTATAGCTTCCCTTTCAGTAGGTTGGATTCAGCAAGGTATTTTACGCTATTTTCACTCATTTAAGAAAAATATTGAACTGGTAAGAGGTGATTTTCTGCAGATAGGTTTTTATTCATCACTTATTGCATTGTTCATCTCTTTGCTTTCTGGAATTTATTATTTTAATCTTCAGACTTTACCTCTTCTGACCTACATCGCTTTCTCCATGATGTTTGGGTTATTTTTAATTGAACTCACACTCTTACAAGCTCAGTTCAAAGCCACACAATATTCATTCATTGAATCATCTTATAATGTTTTCAGCATTATTCTGGGAGTTTTATTTATACTCTACACTGCCGGAAGAGATTTCACAACTTTCTTTCTGCCCATCTTCCTGAGTTTGTTACTGGTGATGTTTTTATTAGCTGCATGGATCATTAAAAACCGTAAGGTGAATTTTATTCCACTGAACAAATCATTTATAGTACAGATATTTTCCTACGGTGTTCCATTAACGCTATGGCTGCTGATATCTAATGTTTTCAATATTGCCGACAGATATGTTATCAAATACTATTTAGATTACGATGCTGTTGGCAAATACAGTGCAGTATATGATTTAATTTATAAAGTCAGTGGCTTTCTGACCTTGCCTATTCTGCTGGCATTTCATCCATCCATTGCCAAATACTGGAATGAAAACAAAAAGCATGAAGCAGGTCAGCTAATGAAAATTACTATCCTCAAAGAATTGACATTAAGCTTAGTTATTTTTGGATTGCTTTATCTTTTTAAAGATTATGTTTTTGGCACAATCCTTAAATTAGAAATTCAGAATTTCACTGTTGTTTTCCTTCCATTGGCCATCAGTTCCATTCTCTGGCAATTAAGTATGATTATTCAAAAACCATTAGAATTTAATCAGCTTCAACTCAAACTGATTTTAGGTATTCTCATTGCCATTACGCTCAATGTCATTCTGAATTTTATGCTGATTCCCAAATATGGAATATATGTTTGTGGTTTCACTACCTTAATCGCCACATTATTTTACGCTGTTTATGTTTATCTTTATTCAAGAAATGAATTAAAACCAGAGGAGCACAATAATGAGAAATGATTTTCTGATTCTCTTAGTCGCACAAACACTGGTGACACTTTTTATCAGATATACTGAGAAAAGCTGGTATGCACCTGCTTCATTGTTTGCCTTAATCTGGAATTTTATAATCGTTTTTTCCATTTTCTCAGCTCAGGATTATTATTTTTCAGTGCCTGCATTACTGTCCATTTTATTGTTTGTAACAGTATTTTTTTGTGGAGGCAGGTTGGCTTTGGTTTTTAAGAATATAAAATCTCAAACTGTAGATGCTCAACTGTTAAACACAGGAAATTTTGCACTACATGAGTTAATTATTAAAGTCGGAGTACTGTCTGGATTCACTGCACTTATTTTACTGTTGCAATACTCAGGATTGACATTAAGTACTATTTTTAATTTTCAGAGCTTTTCAGAAGCCTCATTTAAAGTCAGTGCTGAGCGATATGCCGGTGTCAGATTAAGCTCTCCTATTATGTTGTGTATTACCATCAGCTATATTACTTCTTTTGTTGCAGGAATGTTACTCGCAGGAAAGACTACAAAAAGCCAGAAAATATGGATAGCACTTTTAATTCTTCCTATTGTATTGTTTTCTGTTTTTTATACTGCGCGGTCAGTTATGCTCTATATGTTTGTAATTATCGGAGGCTCCTATTTTGCTTTTAAACCTTTTTATCAGAGAAATCATCCGGTGTTATTCAGCAAAAGAAATTTAATTATAGGAGCAGCGGGCATTTTTCTTTTACTTTCGGCATTTATAATTTCTCAGTCATTCAGAATGAAGCTCAACCTGAATGACAGTGGACAGTTTAGTTTTGTAACCAATTATCTCAAGGTTTGGTTTTCGGGTAATGTTTCTGGGTATAGCTCATGGTATGATGTGGAATCCGTTTTGCCTGTTGATAACAGTGGCTCCTTTACATTTGCAGGGCTTTCAGAATTATTTGGAGTATCTGAACGCAAAGTTGGAATTTATGAAACGACTATAGACGTAAATCATCAGATGGCATTTTCGAATATTTACACTGCCTTTCGTTTTCTTATGGATGATTTCGGTTTTTCAGGCACCTTGATTGTTTTTGCATTATTAGGTTTTTTATCCAAGTATTTTTTTGAACGTTCCAGAAGAGGAAGCCTCACTTCAGCAGCAATTCTGTCAGGAATATTGGCCTTTTTTCTCTTTTCTTTTATCAGCTCCATCTGGGCATATAATTCTATTCTTTTCAGCTGGATAGGATTTTGTTGTTATTGTTTTTATTCCGAATCCAAAACAGTGAAAGTATAACACATTAGCCATGGAAGTAATATTGCTGCTCATCAACTATAACAACAATAACGAAGTAATATCCTTTGTTGATACGCAACTTGCATTGCAGAAAAATGCAGATTATAAAGTTGTAATCGTCAACAACGGTGACCAAAAGATTCAACCTTCTGATATCAAAAATATCACTCACGATAAAGTTTGGATTATCAATCCTGAAAAAAATTTAGGATATCTGAATGGTGCGCATTATGCCTATGAATATTTCATCGAGCATACAAAATCTAATCCTGAACTAATTATACTTTGTAATACTGATATTGAATTCTGCTCAGAGTACTTCATTCAGAATCTACTGACATTCAAAAAAAATAATGTTGGTATCATTGGACCTGAAATTAAGTCATCACTTACCGGGCATTTTCAAAATCCTATTTACGAAAAACGTCCTGACAGAACCAGATTGAAGATATGGATGTTGTTTTTCAGTACCTATTTGACTTATTTACTTTATCAATCAGGAGCGTATCTCAAACGAATCATTGGTAATTCCCTAACATCTAAACCAACCGAAGATGAAAGAGAAGTATATGCAGTGCATGGATCTTTTATCATTTTCACCAAAGAATTCTTTGCAAATAACTGCACTCTGAAATATCCTTCGTTTTTGTATTGCGAAGAATTATATCTTGCTGAACAATGCAGAATTAAAAATCTTAAAGTGGTATTTCTCCCCACTCTGAAAATCATCCACCATGAACACAGCACTTCAGGCATTTTCAAAAACAGAAAGCATGTTTCGTGGCTATATGAATCAGTAAGGTTTATCGTTCAAACATATTTTAATTAAAGTATCTCCCTTAAAAATGATTACTGTCCTCTGCCCTGCTTACAATGAAGAAAAGTATATAACTCAATTGCTTGAATTTTTCACTTCTGCATTGCCTGCAGAAAAGGAATTGTTGATTATTGACGGTGGTTCAACGGATAACACTGTAGCCATTATAAAAGAGTGGACAAAGAAGTATCCCAACATTAAATTATTTAATAATCCTGATAAATATGTTCCGTTTGCATTGAATATAGGAATACAAAATTCAAGCGGAGAAATTATCATTCGCCTTGATGCCCATACACATTACGAATCAGATTATTTCAGCAAAATTCTTGAAACATATTCAAACGTGAAGGCTGATATTGTAGGTGGACCCATGAGAGCAAAAGGAACCACTGCATTTCAGAAAGCTGTGGCATATTGCACATCACACTCTTTTGGTGTTGGCAACAGTGCTTTTCATGATGATACTTTAAGAGGATACGTTGACAGTGTTTATTTAGGCGCATGGAAAAGAGAAATATTTCGGGATACGGGTTTGTTTGATGTAAATATGATCAGAAATCAGGACGATGAATTTCATTATCGCGCTAAGAGTTTGGGTAAATTAATTTATCTTAATCCGGATATTAAATCGTGGTACTTTCCCCGTAGCAGCTTAAAAAAACTTTTCAGCCAGTATTTTCAATATGGATATTTCAAACCTTTGGTATTAAAGAAAGTCTCCTCTGAAATAAAACCAAGACATCTTATTCCTTCGGCATTTACACTGTACTTCCTCACGCTTCCCATCTCTTATTTGCTTGTTGGCAATTTAGCCTTCTTGCCGGCAGTCATTTATCTTTTACTGAACGTGTATTTTTCTTCAAGTGCAAAAGGTTCTTTTCAGGAAAAATTATGGTGTTTACTGATATTTCCTTGCTTACATCTCGCTTATGGTTCAGGATTCATTATCGGTTTTTTCCGTATGCTTTTTAAATCAAAATAATGTCATGCAATATTCATGTATGGTTTTAAGTATGATTTTATGCATGCTATTTAAAGATATTTATTACTCTTACTGACACTTTTATTTATTAATTCATTTTATTTGCTTGAAATTTAAAATGTTTGTCGGCCTTTAAGGACATTTATGTTATAGCAATATGCCTGCTGGCATTCGCACTGCCATTACCACAGCTTTATGTCAATATTGCTGTTGCTGTTTTTATTGTGGGTTCACTGATAGATTTCTACAGGAAACGTGATTTTGTTTCTCCTTTAAACAGTATTCTGATTCTACCCATTGCATTTTATGTTTTACATTTAATTGGTTTAACATATACAGATGACTTAAAAGCAGGATTCAATAATATACAAACCAAATTGTCATTTCTGATATTTCCGTTATTACTTTCAAAAAGTACACCCATCAACCATGTACTGAAAAAGGTAAAATTCTTTTTCATTGCGGGTTGTGTTGCAGTTTGTATTTATGATATTGTCACTGCCATAATTCAATACCGTTTGACAAAAAACATGGATGTGTTTTATTACATATCCTTTTCCAAGACAATGCATGTACAGTATTTTACAATTTATCTGAACATGGCCATCATTTTTCTGATAGACGGAATTTTCAATTCCGATGATTTCAGGTTTAAGAACCAAAAAACTTTCTATCTGATTCTAATAGTTTTTTTCATCTTAAATATCACACTCTTAGCAAGCAGACTTGCTACTGTGGTTTCCTATATCACGGTGCTATTATATTTTATGTTAAAAATAAAGGCTTCAGGAAAGTTTCTTAAGTATTCGCTGTATGGTTTGTTGTTGATTTTGCTCATTGTATTCTTTGATTATTTTTCTCTGAAAAATGTAAACCGATTTGAACAGGTTGAAAGATTTTTGCATGAAAACGAAAACTATTTTGATTTTACTAAAAAGGAATACAACAGTACTACACTCAGAATTCCTCTCTGGATCAATGCCTATCAGGTTATAGAAAGCAATCCGCTTACAGGTGTGGGTACAGGTGACTCACGTGCTGAACTGGATTCGGTTTTTCTAAAAAATAAATTTCAATATGCTTATCAAAACCACTTTGATCCGCACAATCAATATTTGCAAACAGGAGTGATATTGGGCCTGGCAGGACTCACATTGTTGCTTACCATGTTTCTTGTTCCACTTTATTACTCCATTCGTTACCGCCATTATCAGTTTATCTGTCTTTTGATAATTTTTATGTTCAACATGCTCACTGAATCTATTTTTGAAAGGCAGGCAGGAATTATGTTTTTCTCGTTTTTTTATTCGCTGTTCAGTATTCAGATCATAGAAGAAATGAAAAAGCAACAACTCCCGGCAACTGAATAATAACCTACTTTTGCATTTTAAATTTTGAGAATATGAAAGTCCCCTTTGCTCCTCCGCGGATGGATCAAAAAGTAATTGACGAAGTTGCAGATACGCTGTTGTCAGGATGGATTACCACAGGCCCCAAAACCAAACGTTTCGAAAAGGAACTAGCGCAATACTGCAACGCTGAAAATGTGCTTGCTCTGAATTCTGCCACTGCCGGGTTGGAAATTATGCTGCGCTGGTTTGGAGTTAAAGAAGGTGATGAAGTAATTCTGCCGGCATACACTTATTCTGCCACTGCCAATGTGGTAATACATTGTGGTGCCAAACCGGTGTTTGCTGATATTGGGAATGATTTTAATATTGATGTTGCCAACATCAGAAAACTGATTACAACAAAAACCAAGGTTATCATGCCTGTTGATTTTGGTGGATTTCCCTGTGATTATGATGCCATCAATTCCCTTGTAAAAGCAGATGATGTAAAGAATGTTTTCGTGGCTGAAAATGATGTGCAAAAAAAACTCGGAAGAATTCTGGTACTTTCAGATGCTGCTCATTCCTTTGGTGCTGTTTATAAAGGAAAGAAAACCGGAACACTTACTGATGTAACTGTGTTCTCTTTCCATGCAGTGAAGAACCTGACCACTGCAGAAGGCGGTGCTGTTGCGCTGAATCTTCCTGCTTCTTTCAGCAATCAGGATATTTATAATTATCTCTGCATTTATACGCTCCATGGTCAGAATAAAGATGCCTTGGCTAAAATGCAAAAAGGAAACTGGCGCTACGACATTATTGAAGCAGGCTACAAATGCAATATGACGGATATCATGGCCTCTATCGGACTGGTTGAACTTTCGCGTTATGATGAAACCATTGCCAGACGAAAAGAGCTTACAGTAAATTATAACAAAGCATTTGAACATTTTGACTGGGCACTGTTGCCACCATCAGCAACTCGAACTGCTGAAACCTGTTATCATCTGTATGCATTGCGCATAAAAGACTGCAGCGAAACACAGCGCGATACCATCATGCAGAAAATGTTTGATAAAGACATTGCAGTGAACATGCACTTCATCCCTGTACCGATGTTGTCATTTTATAAAAACCTGGGATATCAGATTACGGATTATCCTGTTGCACATCAAACCTGCATCAGCGAAATATCCTTACCTCTGTTTTATAATCTCACTGACGAGCAACAGCAATTTGTAATTTCATCACTGACAGAAGCTGTTACCGAAGTGCTTAAAAAATAAACACCGGAACCTGTAACAGATTGCCGGTGCTTATTAGCGGGATTATTCTTTTACCGCTTCAAAAATTTTGATTTCGTAATCTTATTTTCAGTCTGCAAGGTAACAATGTACATACCTGATGCCAGTGATGAAACATCTATTTGTATGTTTTTTCCATCAGCAGTTTGATCAGCCAAAACTTTCTTTCCATCCAAACCGCAAACAGAAACCATTGCTTTCTCAGGAGTGGAAATGAAAATATAATCTGTTGCAGGGTTCGGATAAAGAGCTACAGAGTTAATATCGTTTGTCAAATCATTTACTGAAGTAACAGCAGTTGATGGAGGAAAATGTATGTTATCAAGCACAGCCATATCCAGTCCACCGGTGCAACAAACAGGATCTTTGATGTAAGACCATGTGAATGTATGTATTCCTGAATTGACAGGATAACTGCGATATGTCCAAGCTTCCACACCTGAATAACTGTCTCTCAAAGCTCCGTCAATGTAGAAATTTACAAAGTCCCAGTTCAGCTCAGTAGATATGAGTGTGTAGAATGAAATATAATCGTCAGAGAGCACATTCAACTGAATAGACAATGTAGATGTATCACCGTCAGCCATAGATGCTGTTTGTGCAGAATAAGTTCCCTGAAATGTATTGTTCGCTGTAATAACCCATGGATGCGTGAATGTATTCTGCCAGGGGAATTTTGTAAAATCTCCTGTTTCAAAATCTTCAAGAACTTCTCCTGCTATCAGGTAAAACAATTTACTGTCGTTATAACTTCCTCCTGCAATATCAAACTGTAAATCGAGCAGCGTACCAACCTGCACATTCGATGCTAATGTTACGTTGAAAGTGGCATCTGAATAACCCAAAGCATTAATAACTCCATTGCTGTAGGATGCATTATTGATGGTGAGATACGGACTGGCAGTTGAAATTGTAGATGTGCATGCCGGGCTGTTGCTATGACCTTTGTTCATTGTCCTAATAACCAAATTTGCATTTTCTCCCGGGTCTAATCTGCCATTGCCGTTTCCTGATAAATCACTTACATGAATACTATAAACACTAAGTGAGGGTGCTCTCAATACATGACTGACAACCGATTGCCATTGGTTGCCTGCAGAGTCAGTTAACTCTACTGTAAACTGTACTGTTTCATTATCAGGAATGAGATTATTTACACTGTAAGTAAATGCTCCGGGAACAACCACCTGTGCTGAAGGTGCTATTGTTCCTGCGCTGCCTGTGTTTTGCAACAATGTTACATGATTGTTGGTTGTACTTACGGTATAAGTCACGTTTACAGCATCAGTCAGTCCAAAATTCTGAAGAGTAAGGTCCACATGTATTTGTTCGCCATAATCTACAAGTTGATTGTTGTTTCCAAGTGTATCATTTACTGCATCTGTTACAGTAGTAACAAACGGACCGCTGAAAGAACCTACCGGTATTTCCATCATATAAGGAACTGCATTGAATGCAGTGATGGTGAGAAATAAAGTATCAACGGCCGTAACCATTGGAAAATTTAAAGTAACTGCACCGCCACTTACCAATCCTGTTGCCAGAATCTGACCATGGCTGCTAAGGCATGCAAAAGCACTGTCGGTATTGCAATTTACCAGAAGATGATCATCGCCCACATTCAGCACAGGCTGATGATTGGCTGTAATGTAAAATGGCGTTGCTGTTCTCACATTCAATGACGGATCGCCAAAGCAATGCCAGGTGTCAGTCATTACATCTCCTGCAGTACCATATTTGTCATTCATAAACATGCAACCATTTACACTCAGTCCGCCAAACGTACGCTTGATAGTTCCATGAGAGCCTACGAGCAAATCTACCATCTCGTCCTGGCCTGCCATAGGTGGGCTCCACGACTGATTGATGCTCGACATAAACGTTGCAATGGCACCTGAAGGTTCATTGTTGTAGGTGGCTCTCAGCCACGCTTCGCCAAAACAAGTTCCGTTGTTAAACTCACCATTCACACAACCTACACTCCAGATAAACGGCCACATCCCAGTATTGGTTAATCCTGCAATATCATTGTTAGAAAATCCTGTTGTACTAAACGAAACCGTGCTGCCATGACCGGTATAGTTGATGATGGCGCTTCCGCTGTTGATTTCATTGGCAAGCATAGCAGCAGTAGGATTGCCGGGTTGGTCATTACCTCCCTGCGTACCATCATACAACTCTGCAACATCAGTATATGTAAATGCAAGTTCTTTTGCGCGGATAATTTGCTCATGTTCATAATCCATTTCATTGTTATCACCCGGTCCCTGATTGGATGCAATACAAATTCCTTTGCTGTACCAGGTTCCATTGGGGTCAGGATTTCTTTCATAGGTGATGGTGCGATTTACCGGAGTTTCTACCTCTGAAATATTCTGCGCGCTGAAACGTCCTACAAAAACTTCGGCATAAGAATCATTGCCTACAATATAACCATAGCTTGGATCGGAAGCACCACCTGATGCTGTTAAACTCGGTATTTGCTGTATGTCGCCAACCAGCAGCACATATTTTAGATCATGACTAAAATAAAATGCTGAAATATAACTCTGCAACTGCGCAGCAGTACTGCCAATAGTAGTTACATCAACAACTGTTACGGGAATACCTTTTTTGATTTTCCAGTCAACAAAAGAATCCAGTGCAGGAATGAATGACGGATATGAAATAATCAGCATCTCTCCCTCCTCTTCTACCGGAACATAGTTGATGGCAGCCGCTGCATTTCTGAACTGTGTTTGATAGATGAGAGAAAAATCACGGTCAATTTTCTGAAGTGGTTTTGCTCTTTGCAATACATTCACAGAAGGTGCTGTATCTGCACTGCGCGTTACTGTGATAGAAATATCAGTATAAACTCTCAGCACTTTTGAAACCGGATTGTACTGAAAAGGATAAATCCACACTGACTGCCCTCTGAAATCTCTCAGAACAAATGGTTCCATCAGCTCAGCTGTTTTGCCCGGAAAAAATTCGTCTTTACCATACACATCACCAAAATGAAATTGCACTTCATCAGGATTTATATTTCTGTAAAGATTTCCTTTGGATGGCGCAATAAGTATATTCTGATAATCTGTAAAGTGATTTACATTTACTGTCAACTGCATATTTCCATCGTCAGGAATAATTAAAGAAACTGTCAGCTTGCTCAAATCAGGAGCATCTTTTTGAAGTAAAGGTGTCAGGTCAGGGCCGTCCGTTTTATAATACTCTCCCTGAGCTGTTCTTACTCGGTTTAAATCAAATCCATGTAGCCGAACATGTATTGTTGAAGTTTCAACAGTGCTTTGAACTTCAATGGTAGGTTTTACAGCTTTATCAGAACCTGTATTGATCCATGAAGCATGTAAATACAGAGGTGCCAATAATAGAGTAAAGAATGAAAGCAGTATGATTTTACGCATGGCAGAGAAATTTATATCCAAATGTAGTTGTTTTTACCCATCGTTATGTAAAAATATAGTTATTTTTTTCACATGCTAAAAAGTCGTTTTTCTTGAAAAAATTGTTTTTCACAATGTAAAACTAATTTCTTAAAACCGTATTTTTGAGCACATAAAATCAAAGGAAAGTATTACCGGATTATGGCCGTTTACAGATTTAAAATTTCATTCGAAGATTACGAAGATGTTTATCGTGAGATTGAAGTAACCTCCGAACAAACATTTGCTCAGTTTTATACTACCATATTATCCTCCATTGGTTTCGAGGATCATGGTGTTGCTTCGTTTTACATGAGCAACGACAGTTGGAAAAAAGGAACTGAAATTACCAATAAGGAAGGCAAACTCAAAGACGGAAAGCCGGTAGCTTTAATGGCAAAAGCGTTGCTGAAAAATTATATTGCCGACCCACATCAGAAAATTTATTTTGTAATTGAGAGTGAAAGTATTTGGGCATTTCATGTCGAACTGATAAAGATTCTTCCAACTGCTGATTCACATCAATCCTATCCTTTTGTTAAGAAGGTGATTGGTGAAGCACCCAAACAGTTCAAAGTTGTAATTCCTCCTTCAGTTACTGAAGAAGACGGTCTGTTGACTGATGAGGATTTTTCTGACGATAATGAAACTTCTGATAGCTTTGCGGGTGATGAAGAATATGATGAGGACGATGCAGCATCGCTTGAAGGTGAAGAAGGCGAAGATGACGAATCAGATGAGGACATGGACGATGTTGAAATGAGTGGTGATGAAAATTATGAGGAGGAAAATTAATTGATTGAATTCTGACAAAAGCACATCTTCAGGGGTGTGCTTTTTTATTTTGAGAAAATGAAAGTTGGTGATAAGGTAAGTTTTATTAATGACAAGATGAATGGTATCATCAAAGCCATCAAGGCTGATGGTATGGTTGCTGTTGAGATTGAAGATAATTTTATCATTGATGCACGTGCAAAAGAGTTGGTGGTAACAGAAGTTTTTATGAGTGAAAAAACTGCTGCAACTGAAGAACCTGTTCCAGTTACTTCTCATCCAAAAGAATTTAATCTTTCAACCAACGAAATTTGTTTTGTTGCTATTCCTGCCGAAAAACATAAAACGTTAACCGGCTATATTGGCTATTATCTGGTAAACGGAACCGATTACGAATTGCTCTATCTTATTCATTCAAAAAAAGAAGCTGAATGGAACAAAGTTGCTTCAGGAACTTTGGCGCCACACAATGCCGTGAACGTACTTACCATCAACAGACCCGATCTTACTGATATTTCTTCTTTCCATATTCAGTTGCTCATTTCAGGAGGCAACAGCATCCATCATCCTTTTCAAAAAGAAGTTTCAGTGTTGCTTCCTGATTTGGCTAATGCCAATAAGAATTTTCCTGACTTCGCTGCTGTTGCTTCGCTCCTAAATTTCAATCAGGCTGACGATGAAGAGTTGAAACAGTTAAGTAAGAAATTTCAGTCAGAGAAAAAACCGAATACCTCTGCTCAAAAAGTAAAAACACAAAAATCAACTGGCACAGGTGCTGTATTGCTCAACAGCAAAGAAGTGGATTTGCATATTGATAAACTGACCAAAGAACATCGCACCATGACCAATGCTGAAATGTTAGAATTGCAGAAGTCGGTGGTAAGAAAAGAAATGGATTATGCCATTGTAAACCATTTCAAAAAAATTGTTTTTATCCATGGTAAAGGCGAAGGAGTTTTGAGAAACGAAGTGCTGAAGGAATTATCACATTACAGCAATATTAAAATTCAGGAAGCTGATTACGCCCGTTATGGCGGTGGTGCCACAGAAGTTCTTTTCTGATTATTGCATTGACCAGCTTTTATAGAACAATTCCTGTTCAGCTGTTTTTGATTTCATGTTTCTGAGTTTCCAACTCGAAAAATATTTTTTATTTCCTTTTTTCAGCAAAACAGTTTTTAGTCTGAGTTGCGAAAACACTGTTACTTCCAGTTGGTCTTCGTTGCTGAACTGTTCAAACAAATCATGAACTCTTTTATCTGCTTTATGTCCGTTCACTGCTAACAGTTCATCTCCAACAGATATTGCTGAAATTGCAGGAGCATCTGATGCCACTGCTGCAACAACTGCAGTGTTGCCTGATTCATCCAGCCTGATTCCAAAATCTCTCTCACATCGTTTTGAAGATGCCTGTTCTTCCAACTCCAATCCTGCAAATTCCATTACCTGTTCCAGCATTGACTGATAGCTCACCGCTTTGAAAACTATTTCAGTAAAAAATGTTTCCAGTGATCTGCCTGCACATTGCTCGGCAACCTGCCTATATTCTTCTGCAGTATATCCTCTGCCCTTTTTTCCGAAATCGTTATAAAGAATCCTGAAAACATCATCAATTGATTTTTTGTTACCTGAATATTTTCTGATCAGAAAATCGAGCATCCATGTAATCAGGCAACCTTCGTCATATATGGAAGTTTTTCGTCCGAGTACTCCCGGCACATAACCATCAAGCCACGTATCGAAAGATGATTCAGCTACTGAGTAATTAAATCTTCCTTCATTGGAAAGATGTTTGTTGATTCGGAAATTGAGTTCATTGAAATATTCTTCTTCGCTGAAATATTTGCAACGAAACAAAAATAAATCACCATAATATGTGGTTGCACCTTCATACACAAACCCAGAGGGAGAATAATTTTCACCATCGTAGTTGTAAGGCTGCATTTCCACAGGGCGAATGGTTTTGACATTCCATGCATGAAACAACTCATGTGACGAAACTCCCATCAGCTCATTGTACAATTCACGTTTATGCAATCCTGAAGAAGGCCCAATCACTATCACAGTTGATTTAAGATGCTCCACTCCATGATAAAAAGTGTGAGGCACTGCCTGAATCAGAAAATGATATTCACTGAAAGGAAATGTCTGCATCATCTCCAACTGTATTTTTGTGAAAGCAATAAAATCGTTTACAATTTTATTCTGCTCAGGAAAATAATCTCCTTCAATCCAGATATGAAACAATGTTTCTGATACGGTATAGCTGTGATGCTGTAACTGACTGCTTGCAATGAAAGGACTGTCAACCAGTTCATCAAAATTTTCAGCTTCAAATTTTCTTTTCTCTGTACGCTTTAATGATGTGGCCACCTCTGTAAAAGGAACATCCAACTCCACCATACATTTTTCATTCCTCAGCGCATCGGTATAAAAACAACAGTGAATGGGATTGATGTAAAGCTGTCTGTCATCAACATAACATGAACCTGCATCCAGTCTGTTGGCGTAATACTGATATTTAACTGTTATATGAGTGTCTTTTTCATTTGTAAAAATCCTCCAGACACTTTTTGATATTTTCTGAAAAGAAAGAGGTTCTCCTTTTGAATTTACAACACTGAATCTTCTGATGTTCTTAGCAAAATTTCCTTCTTCGTAACGTCCGGGTCTCCACACAGGCAACTTCAGATCGAGTTGCATTTGCGATTTTGTTTCGAGGGTAAGTGTTATGTCAACGAAACGTTCAGCCGGATTGGAAACGGAAAAATGATATTTCATTTTCTCAGTATTCGAGTAAATATTTCATCTGTGCAGCCACCTTATCAGCATTAGGAATCATGGTAAACTCCAGAGTAGAATTGAGTGGTATGGCAGGCATATTTTCAGAACCCATTGCCACCACAGGTGCATCCAGCGTGCGGAAACAATTTTGTTGTATGCGTCCTGCCAAAGCTTCCGCAAAAGAATTTCTCAGCGACTCTTCGGTAAGCACCAAACAGCGGTGATGCTTTTCTGCTGTGCGGAAAATAGTTTCTTCGTCAACAGGATTCAGTGTGCGCAGGTCTATCACTTCTACTCTTCCCGGAAATTGTTTAGCTGCATTCTTTGCCCAGTACACGCCCATTCCATAAGTGATTACTCCCAGTGTGGAATAATCATCAGAGCTTTCTGCAGCGAGAGCCACACGCGCTTTACCAAATGGAATGATGTAGTCCTCATCAGGTTCGATGGTGCGTGCTTCTTCAGTTCCTTTTATTTTACTCCAGTAAAGTCCTTTATGTTCAAATATTACCACCGGATTAGGATCGTAATAAGCTGACTTGAGTAATCCTTTCAGATCAGCTCCCGTTGATGGATATGCCACCTTCACTCCTCTTATATTCAGCACTACCGACTCTACACTTGATGAGTGATAAGGCCCACCGCTGCCATAGGCACCAATAGGCACACGAATAACACAGGACACAGGCCACTTGCCATTGCTCAGATAACAGGAGCGGCTCACTTCGGTGAACAGCTGATTCAGTCCCGGCCAGATGTAATCAGCAAACTGTACTTCCACAATTGGCTTACATCCTACAGCACTCAGCCCTACAGTTGAACCAATGATAAATGCTTCCTGTATGGGTGTATTGAAAACTCTGTCATCGCCAAAAGTTTTTGCAAGCGTAGCTGCTTCGCGAAATACACCTCCAAGACGTGCGCCTACATCCTGCCCGTAAAACAAACACTCGGGATGTTTCTGCAACAACTCCTTCACTGCAAACAGTGCACAGTCCACCATCACGGTAGGCTCCTTGCCTGCAGGTTCTCTCTCACCTTTCTCTTCTGTAACCGGTGTGGGTGCATAATCGTGCGTAAACAAATCTTCAGGTCTTGGATCTTCGGCTTTTAATGCACGTTTGTAATCTGCAGCAACAAGTGCTTTGGCTTCTTCCTGAATGTTGTTCAATTCGTCAGAAGTAAATCCTGCTTCAGTAAGCTGCTGAAAAATTTTTGGTAACGGATCATTCTTTTTTGCTTCTTCCAGATCATGGCGATACCATTCGCGCCTCACACCTGATGTGTGATGCCCAAGTAAAGGAACAGTAGCATGAATCAGAAATGGCCGTCTTTCCTTTCGGATTAAATCAAGAACTTCTTTAATGGTATTGTACGACCTGAAAAAATCTGTTCCGTCAATGCTTCTTGTTTCAAGTCCTTTAAATCCTTTGGCATATTCAACTGCATTGCCTGTTCTGAACTCGGGTGCATTGGCAGAAATATCCCATTCATTGTCCTGAACAAAATACAACACAGGAAATTTTTTCAATACAGCCATCTGAAAAGCTTCTGCCACTTCGCCTTCGGTAATGCTTGCATCACCCAACGAACAAACGGTAACGGGATATTCGCCTTCTTCGTATTGCGCTAAATTTTGTTTTTCGAGATATTGCATTCCCATTGCAACACCCGTTGCAGGAATTGCCTGCATACCTGTAGCGCTGCTCTGATGCGGAATTTTGGGCATATCATCACGCTTAAGACTTGGATGTGAATAGTAAGTTCGTCCTCCCGAAAACGGATCATCACGTTTTGCCATCAGCTGCAACATCAGCTCAAAAGGTGTCATGCCGATGGAAAGTAAAATACTGTCGTCACGATAATATGCCGAAAGATAATCCTGTGGTTTAAGCTGAAGGCCCAATGCCACCTGCACAGCTTCATGTCCTCTGGAGCAGGCATGCACATACTTGGCAGTAACCTGAGCATTCTCTTCGTAAATATCACTCATGGCACGCGCAGTGCACATCAGTTTGTAAGCTTTTAAAACTGTAGCGGTGTCTATAGGTGTTGTTTCTAATTTTTTTTCTGCAAGCATTGATTTGGCACTTTGTTATTTTGCTTTCGCTTTAAATTTCTCAATAGCGTTTCTTGTAAATTCTGACAATACCAGTGTTCCGCTCATCTGAGCGCGTTCACTCAGCAGCGTATCCCAGTGATCTGTTCCCTGCCAGAATATCTGTTTCAGCAATTTCATTGCTTCAGGGTTGCTGGCAGCAAGTCGTGTGGCAAGTGTTTGCACTGCTGCATCCAGTTCTTCAGATGAAGCATGCACCGAAGCATACATTCCTTTCTGCTCTGCCCATTGTGCCGACTGCCATTCAGTGGCATTAACCGTTAACTGTGTGAAGGCTCCCGTTCCTATTTTTCTTTCAACAGCAGGACCCACCACAAAAGGGCCAATTCCCACTGCAAGTTCGCTGAGCTTCACCGATGCCGACTCATGTGCTATGGTGTAATCAGCAGCGCAGGCAAGTCCTACTCCTCCTCCAACAGCTTTGCCCTGCACACGTGCAATCACAAACTTGGGTGCTTTGCGCATGGCATTGATGACCATTGCAAATCCTGAGAAAAACTTTTTTCCTGTTTGCATATCTCCTATGCTGATCAGCTCATCAAAAGAAGCTCCTGCACAAAATGCTTTTTCGCCTTTGCTTTTCAATACAATTACTTTCACTTCCTGATTTTTTCCCGCATCTTCAATAGCGGCAGCCAGCGTGTGCAGCACATCGCCAGGCAATGAGTTGCTCTGCGGATGAAAAAATTCTATTTCGGCAATTCCTCCGTTAATCTTTGTTTCAACAGTACCCTGCATTTTCTTTTTTCGTTTTGCTAATAAAACAATCCTTTAAAAACAGACAGCTTCACTGTCTGAAAATAAGAAATGCAAATATAAAAAAGCAGGGGGATTAACTGCCCAGAATCTGTTTTTTCTGGACAACAAACTCTTCGTCAGTAAGGTAACCTTTCTCCTTCAGGCGGGCTAATTTTTCTATCTGATCGAGTTTGAAATCGAGTGCATCGTGCGAAGCTGCCAGTATCCCTTCGGGCGAAACTTTTATCACCGGTTCAGGCTTTGTTTCCGGCTGTTTTCTTACAGTCTCTGCCACTGTCGTATTGGGCACAGGATTTTCCTGTTTGGGTGCAGGTGTGTTCAACAACATTTTTTTGGCAACAGGCTTGCGCAGCAAAAAGAAGAGCGCGAGTATAAGCCCTAATGCCACCAATGAGTTGAAAATAATCAGCACAATATTTTTCTCTTCAAGTGCTTTATTATCTGCAGCAAGAGCATTGAAGCGCGCCTGCATATTTTTATTGGCCGAAATAAGGCTGTCGGATTTATTCAGCAAGGTCATAAATGCTTCGTCCTTGGCTTTCATTGCCTCCGACAGATTTCCTACTTTGTTTTGTGCAATAAACAGCGCATCATACACTGAGTCGTTTGTCAGCACACTGCTTTTCCCGGGTATGGTTTTAATAATTGTTTTGGGCTGCACATTGGCTTTCTTCTGCAATTCAACATTATCTTTCTGCAGCTCATTCACGGTATAATTGGCCGAGAGAATAATTTTATCATCCAACTCCAGCAGCCTTCTTACCAGTGCCTGAAATTCAGCAGTAGCATTTTTGTTTTTAAACGCCTTGTCCGACTTCAGCATGTCTTCCATCTGCTTCTGAATGTTCTTCCTTTCCACAACAAAATTGTTGTAATCGCTCTGAGCCATTGCCGCACAACTCATCAGCACCATTGCCAAAAGTATTCTAACTGTCTTCATCTGTTTTCAGTCTTTTTTCTCAAAACCTTACATTTTTCGTGCCACCAATGTCAAAACGGTTTCAACTGCCACTGTTTCGCCACGCTGATTGGTAATTTCCACATCCCATTCCACCACACCTTGTGGAATCTGTCCTTCTCTGTCTTCCTTCTGAGTTTTGGTCTTGCATGTAAGCCTCACCTGAATGGTATCTCCAACATACACAGGTTGCGTGAAACGCAGATTATCCAAACCATAGTTGGCAAGCACGGGTCCTTTCTTGGGGTCAACAAACAGTCCTGCTGCTGCAGCTATAATAAAATAGCCATGTGCCACACGTTTTTCAAACACCGAGCCTTCAAGAGCAGTTTCATCGGTATGTGCATAAAAATAATCACCGCTGATGCCTGCAAAGTTTACAATATCAGCTTCCGTAATGGTTCTTCTGTGCGTAATCAGTGTATCGCCAATCTGTATCTCTTCAAAATATTTTCTGAAAGGATGTATCACGTCTTCATGCGTTGCTGCTCCTTTAAGAAACGTATTGCAGATGTGCGTTAGCGTAGTGGGCGAACCCTGCAATGCTGTGCGCTGCATAAAATGTTTCACTCCTCTCACGCCACCCATTTCTTCGCCACCGCCTGCTCTTCCCGGCCCTCCGTGTATGAGCTGCGGCATAGGCGAACCATGTCCTGTACTCTCTGCTGCACTCTGACTGTTGATTATGAGCATACGTCCGTGATAGCTTGCTGTGTTGAGAATAATTTTTTTCGCAATGTTGTCATCAGCAGTAAACAGCGAACCCACCAAACTTCCTTTACCCATTTTGGCCAATTCAATGGCTTCGTCCGAATTCCTGTAAGGCATCACCGTAGTTACCGGTCCAAAAGGTTCTATGGAATGTGGCTCTAAAGTGCTGAGTGGATTTTTGCAAAACATCACCACAGGTGGCATAAATGCTCCTGCCTCTCTGCTGGCGCCCACTACTTCAAAATTCTGCAAATCGCCATAAGCCACTTCGCACACCTTCATCAGTGCTTTTACGTTATTGCTTACATCCACCACCTGCGCTTTATTTACCAGCGGCCCCATGCGCACACCTTCTACCGATGGATTTCCCAGCCGTATATCGGCAAGTCGTTTTTTCAGTGCATCCACCACTGCTCCCGATAATTTTTCAGGTACTATTGTTCTTCTGATGGCTGTACATTTCTGTCCCGTCTTAGCAGTCATCTCCCTTGCCACTTCTTTTATAAAAAGTTTAAACTCTTCCGTATCGGGTGTCGCATCTTCGCCCAATATGCAGCAGTTAAGTGAATCTGCTTCCATTGTAAACCTTACAGAATTCTCCACGATGGCAGGAGTTTGTTTCAACATTCTTCCTGTGTGTGCGCTGCCTGTAAATGTTACCACATCCTGGCAGTTCACATGGTTAAGAATATCGCCTGCACTTCCGCAAATGAGTTGCAGCGCGCCTTCGGGCAATATTCCCGATGCTATAATTTCTCTCACCATCAGCTCTGTGAGAAATGATGTTGCCGTTGCAGGTTTGATGATGGCAGGCATTCCAGCCACAATGGTTGGAGCAAGTTTTTCCAACATTCCCCAACACGGAAAATTAAATGCATTGATGTGTATGGCCACTCCTTCAAGAGGCACACAAATATGCTGACCAATAAAATTTCCTCCTTTGGAGAGTCCTTCAATATTTCCTTCTACAAGAAAAGTTTCGTCAGGCAATTCTCTTCTTCCCTTGCTGGCATAGGTATAAAGTGTGCCAATGCCTCCTTCAATGTCTATCCACGAGTCGGTACGTGTAGCTCCCGTTGCTGCCGACAGTTGATAAAAAATTTCTTTCTTACTCATCAGGTATGCGGCAAGTGCTTTCAGTTTGCGCGCACGCTCATGAAATGTCATCGCTCTCAGTTTAGGTCCTCCCACTGTTCGCGCATACTCCAGCATGGCTTTAAAATCCAAACCTTCGCTGCCTGCTTCAGCAACTTCTTCACCCGTTACTGCATTATACAACTTCGTTCCTTTTCCGGTTCCTTCTACCCATTGCCCGGCTATGTAATTTTTTAATCTCATATCTGCTTTAAAACTATACTGAAAAAAATCTGTTTTTTAATGGCGTGAAATTAGCAAAACTGCATCAATTAAATTTTTATGCACGCTTTCAATAACCAACAATGCCTGTTGATGAGTGTTTACACGGTGAATTGTTGATTATACCTGATGAAATACATTTTATCAATGCTGCTTTAACCTATTTTTGCGCAACAGCTATCCTGTAGATTTTTTTTAAACGAAGTGAAAAGATGAGGAAACCGAAAGTTTTGATGTTGGGTTGGGAATTTCCACCCGTAATTAATGGCGGTCTTGGCGTAGCCTGCCACGACCTGTGCCTGGCAATGGTGAAACATGCCAAGGTCACTATGATTATTCCAAAAAGCAATCCCGATTTTGTGGTCAAAGACCTCAACCTCATCGGCCTCAACACCATTGACTCCCGCACGCTCAAACAGGTGAACTATAAAGATGAGTACAAAACTTTTGAAGATGTTCACTTCATCCCTTCTGAGTTAAATCCTTACTATACCGAAAGAAAAAATGCTTTCACCATTCCCGGTGTTGACATTCACAGCCAGTATATGAAAGAAGTGCGCATCGGACGCAAGCAGGCCAAAGTGTTTCATATTGATGACCTTTATGGCGGTGACGTTATCGAAAAAGTTACTGTCTTTGGCGAACTCGCTTCGCTGTTGGCGCAAACCCTCGACTTCGACATCATTCATGCACACGACTGGATGACCATGCTTGCAGGTATGGAAATAAAAAAAATCACCGGCAAACCGCTGGTCGTTCACGTTCACTCTCTCGAAGTTGACCGTGGCGGAGTCAACAGTCAGGGTTGGGTTTATCAGATGGAAAAACGGGGCATGCAGGAAGCCGACCTGCTCATGCCCGTAAGCAATTTCACAGGCAACATCATCAATGAATATTATGGCATTGACTATCGCAAAATTTTTCCCGTACACAACGGCATTCGCGAAGTAAAACCTTTCCGCACCAAAAGTCCCTACAACGAAAAAGTAGTGCTCTTTGTCGGACGGCTTACGCGGCAAAAAGGCCCTGAATATTTTGTGGACATTGCCGCCAAGGTTCTCGAAAAAAATCCCAATGTGCGTTTCATCATGGCAGGCACGGGCGACATGCAAAACCGCATTCTCGAAAAAGTAGCTCAGAAACAAATCGGTCATCGTTTTCACCTTGCAGGATTTCTTGGCTTAGACAAGGTGCGCTATCTGCTCTCCATTGCCGATGCTTATTGCATGCCTTCCGTAAGCGAGCCTTTCGGACTCTCTGCTGTCGAAGCCGTGCAGTTCGATATACCTGTTGTCATCAGCAAACAGTCAGGTGTGTCCGAAGTGCTTTCAGGCGCACTCAAGTTCGATTTCTGGGACATCAATCAGGCTGCCGAATATATTTTAAGTCTCCTCGACAACAGCACACTTCACCGTCAGGTAGTTGACGATGCCGCCAAAGATTTAAAAAACATCAGCTGGGACATTGCTGCCAACCGTGTCATGGAAGGCTATAAAAAACATGGTCTCATTTCCTGATTCATTCCAATGGAATTACTATGTTTGAAAAAATTATGCAACAGGCAAATCACATTTTACCCAACCATACATTAAAAAAATAATAAACTATGCCATCCGTTTGTTTTTATTTTCAGGTACATCAGCCTTTCCGCATCAAGCACTACAGCGTGTTCGACATTGGCAAAGATCACTTCTACGAAGACAGCGAAAAAAATAAATGGATCATGGACAAGGTTTCCGAAAAATGTTACCTCCCTGCCAATCACAAAATGCTCGAACTCATCAAACGACACAAAGGCAAGTTCCGCATTTCATATTCCCTCAGCGGCACCGTCATCGAGCAAATGGAACTCTACCGCCCCGATGTGTTGCAGTCTTTTGTTGACCTTGCCAAAACAGGCTGTGTCGAATTTTTATCCGAAACCTATTACCACTCTCTCAGCTTTCTCTACAACAAGGACGAGTTTGTACGTCAGGTTCAGGAGCACGACCAACGCATCGAACATTACTTCAAACAAAAACCAAAAGTTTTCCGCAACACCGAACTTATTTACAACAACGAACTCGCTGCCTTCATCGAAAAAATGGGCTACAAAGGAATCCTCTGCGAAGGTGTAGATCGTCTCCTTAATGGCAAACACCCCAACCAACTCCTCAAACCCGTTGGCACCAAATCCATCAAAGCATTACTCAAAAACTACCGCCTCAGTGACGATATTGCATTCCGCTTCTCCGACAAAAACTGGAGCGAGTGGCCACTCCATGCCGACACCTATGCCTCATGGATTCACAAAGTGGCCGGCACTGGCGATGTCATCAACCTCTTCATGGACTACGAAACCTTTGGCGAACACCAGTGGGAAAGTACAGGCATTTTCGATTTCATGGACCACCTCCCACGCGAAATCCTCAAGCATCCCGACTTCAGTTTCAAAACCCCTTCCGAAGTAATAGACGCTTACAACGCCCGCGGTGTTTACGATGCGCACGACTTCGTAAGCTGGGCCGACAGCGAACGCGACCTCAGCGCATGGCTGGGCAACAACATGCAGCAGGAAGCACTCACCAAAATTTACTCCATCAGCAACCGCGTAATTGACGCTGCCAACAAAGACCTCACCGACATCTGGGGAAAACTCCAAACCAGCGACCACTTCTACTACATGAGCACCAAGTTCTGGAGCGATGGCGATGTGCACAAATACTTCAGCCCCTACAACTCCCCTTACGATGCCTACATCTTCTACATGAATGTCTTT
Organism: Bacteroidota bacterium; assembly: GCA_019136655.1. Taxonomy (GTDB): domain Bacteria; phylum Bacteroidota; class Bacteroidia; order AKYH767-A; family OLB10; genus OLB10. The sequence goes on along the minus strand of JAGVTU010000011.1, from coordinate 4,148 downwards.
GCCGACTTCGAAGCCACACTTCAGCCCTCCGGCAAAACCACTGCACGAAAAAAATCTGCTCCCAAAACCACTGGCGCAAAAACAAAAACCACCCGTACCAAAAACAAACAGGCAGAATAAAACTGCTGCACTTTCCTCATCCCATCACGGCATTTACTACTCGTAAAATGTTTGTTTTATTTTTTGCAGAAAAAAAACTTACATTCGCTGTTCAAACGAAGCATTACATGGATACAACACTTATTTTCAACAAAAGTACTTTAGTAACGAGTAGTTATATCAATTTACAAAAACCTAATATTTCATAATTCACTAATTTCGAAATTTATTATTAAACTAAAGAATTAATTCATTAAATATTTTTCACAATTAAAATCAATTCAATATGTATGCACAAAATCCAAAAAAAGAGTTTGTTGTAAATTACGATGAAGCTAAGGTTAGAGAAGCCATACTCAAACTCAACTCTACCGAACCAGACTATTATATTTTAGTAAAAGACGATAAAGTATTAAACGAAATACGAATACACCAAAAAGGACAATTCCTTGATGCAGGTTATCATATCGACTTTACCTTATCTAAAGTTTCAGATACTGAAACAAAAGTTGTTGTTGAAGTAAGCAGAAATTTAGGAACTATCAATACCTCAGCTGAAGTATCAATTGCTAACAACAGCTTGAAATCTGCTACAAGTAAATTCAGTTCTTTTCTTTCTGGCGATGTTGATCCTACAACAGGAAAAGCAAAGGTTCCTGCACAAAGTTGCATGGTCGTCTTATTAATAATGGTTGGAGGCATTGCTGGAAGTGTTTACGCAATTACTAAATTATTCTTTGCATAATCAATTTAACTAAAATTAAACTTTTAATTATGAATATAAACACAATTTCAGTAATCGTAAATCAAGTCAATGGACAAGTTGCTGACATTTTAAAAAATGTTACACCCGCTACTGCATTAGAAAGATATTTCTATCCTGATCCTGGAGCCCCGGTTTTGTCGTTAATCATTAATGCAAAGACATCTGATGGTAACACACTTACTTTGGCAATTACGCAAACTGAAATCTCTGCAAGCATTGAAGATTGAACATAATTCCTCTAAGTAATTATTGGTAAGTTACAACCAATATTATTATAATCTAAATATTGATTTTTCGAAAATGATTGTTTGTATTCAAACTATTTTTATGCTTATTGAACACCTTTTTCATAATAATTTTTTAATTTCATTTTCATTACCGACTATTATTTCAGTTTAAATGTCATTTTATTCAGTTATACGAAAAAACGCTCTGAAAAATTGGGAGTCTCGTTCTAAAAAGATTTTTGAAGTTAAAGATAAATTATCGAAGGTAATAGAATGTAAATGGCAAAATGATGCGTTTTATCTTGGATTTAATCATATCAGTATTTTTTGTTCAATTGAGTTATTTAGCTCTCACATTACTGAACTTCTCAAGGATTATCGGTTTGACAAATATGAATTTGATCAATCAGAATTAATCAATGAAATACTTTTTAGATATTATTCACGTATACTTTTAATTTCTTCGGAAATGTTAACCGATTTTCAAGACTTATACATAATTGCTAATCATAAATTGACAATTAAACACCTTCGCGATTTAAACCTCAAAGATCTGCATAAACATCAAGATACTGCCCGAATAAATCTTGCAAATGGTAATAAGAGCATAAATGAACTTTTAAATTTCACTAATAAAATCTGCAAACACAAATCTTTAAACATTCACAGATGTAATCATCATATAAATTATTTATTTGACGACTTTCATAAGAATATTAAATCAAAAAAAAATAAAATTGAACTCGGAAACATTAATCAGTATACTTCTCTTAATAGTCAAACATTACAGAAATATAGTAAGCCGGATTTCATAGTTATTCCCAAATTAAACTTTATAATAGATTTAATTATTAATTGTTATATCGTAATTGATAAATTATTTCAAAATGACATCGACAAATTTAAATTTGTATGCAAACATTATGAAGATAATTATCTCATAACTCCTTAATCCCCCCCTCCCAAATCGGCCAGAATTGCATCCTTGAGTTTACAATACACTCCTGCATTATTTCGGATTCCACACTTTTCCCTTTCTGCCCTCATTGCCCGCAATAAATTATTAATAAGCAAACAATAAACTCCCTATCTTAGCACTATGCTGTTCAACCGGAAAAAAATATTCTTTCTTTTTGTCTTTGCACTCACAGGCACTAACCTGTTTGCACAAATTCAATTCGACAAAAAATATGACTTTGGCATTTTAAGTGCATCGCGCAAAACTGTTGAAGTGCCGGGTGCTTACATCAGCGCAGGATATCACGTACCCGATACCACTACCTACGACAACAACCTGCTGCTTAAAGTAAATTTATACGGTGATACCATTAAAACTCTATACATTCCGCCACCCGATTCCGTTTACTGGCATCTCTATAACGAAGACCCCGATGATATTTTCAACGATATAATAATTACCTCCGACAGCAATATTATTGCCTTGGGCAGAAGCCAGGCATACAATCCAACTAATTATTACGATTATGATATTCTTCTGGTTAAATTAAACTATAATCTTGATACACTTTGGTTAAAATCATATTCACATCCTCAGGACTCTGCATTTCAACCTCAGAGCGTCATTCAGACAAGTGATGGTGGGTTTTTAATTTGTGGTAAAATGCGAAACTTTTACAATATTCATTGGCTCGGTTTCCTTTACAAAGTGGACAGCAACGGAATATTTCAATGGTATAAAAGTTACAATACTCCAGGACCCTATGTTGCCATTTGGGATGTTAGAGAACTTCCTAATCATCATTTCATTTGCAGTGGAGCCACTATATCATCTACTTTAGATATTGATGAATGTTATTTCTTTACGGATTCTTTGGGCAATCAACTGAATACTTTTACTATCCCAACAATCGGTGATGCTGCATATGACGAAATGATTGAATCAAATGACAATGGATTTGTGTTACTGGGATCTGAAAATTTTTCATCAGGTTCCAATGGTCTATACTTCAATTGTATTACGAAAATTGATACTGCAGGTGCGGTTATATGGAAAAAAAACTATTTACCTTATCAAAGTGTAGGTAGTCCATTGGCTATTATAACCGCACTAAACGGAGGATATATTTACGTTGGAATTTCAGATAATACTACATCATCTGTTGTTGCCTATATTCACCGTCTCGATGAAAACGGAGACAGCCTCTGGTATCGTGAATTTACGTCAGGCAACTATAATGATTTTTGGGATATAAAAACCACCTCTGATGGTGGCTACATTATGAGCGGGCAAACTTCAGGATGCAACAACAATGGCCTCCAGTGCTTTTGGCTGGTAAAAACAGATAGCCTTGGTTTGATTACAGGCATTGCACCCACTCCTGCTTCAGAGCCGCAGCGCATCTCATTATTTCCTAATCCTGCCAACGATATTATTTCTGTAACAATAAACTCAACCATGCTGCCAACACAAAACATCTATGGCAAAAAAGGAACTTATCTTTTGTTCTTTGATGCCACCGGAAGGCAGATAAAAGAAATAGCAGCTCAAGAAGGCGAAAACAAAATCAACATTGCCTCTTTTCAGTCAGGAATTTATTTATGTGTACTGGCTGTTGATGGCTACAATGCAGGCAGCATAAAATTTATTAAACACTAAACTCTACTTTTCAATCCATCACACCTACACACAATTTGGTTTGAGAGATTTGAAATAAACAGTATCTTAATTCCTCACTCCTGTCATTCCTCCAAATTCTTACCTCAACAATTCAACTCCAATCAAAATTCTTTAAAGAACTGTTCCGATTGATTTTGATTTCTTATACTTTTATCAAAACTATTATTTTGGAAAAGACAACAAAATCATGAAAAAGAAAACAGCACTCTTACTTCTCGTCTTCAGTATATTTTTAAATACCTCTCTGTTTGCTCAGTTTGTAAATATTCCCGATCCTGCTTTCCGTACCTGGCTCAACAACAACGGATACGCATCATGCATGAACGGCACCATGATGGACACCACCTGCTCCCTTATTGTTAATGCAACAAGTGTAAATTGTTCATTAACCGGTATTGCCGACATTACCGGCATTCAG
>JAGVTU010000018.1 GCA_019136655.1 Bacteroidota bacterium | reverse complement strand
CAAGCGCCCTTTAGGGCCACGGGTGCGCGAAGGCATTTCAATATCTCAAAAAAACATAACTCCGCCATTTATGTCGGAGACTAAACCATCAAACAACAAAGGCTTTAGCCTTGACCCAATCACAACTCTCCCTCTCCTTTGGAGAGGGCTGGGGTAAGTACAAAACAAAAACTTAATTTATTTTTACACCTTTCTACTCTTTCACTTGCATGAACAACCAATCCGAATCTCCCACACTCTGTTTTGCATCACCAAACGAATTTCAGCAATGGCTTCACCAACACAGCACTTCCGTAAAAAGCATCTGGCTCAAATTCGCCAAAAAAGCAAGCGGCATTCCTTCCATCACCCCTGCCGAAGCACTGGAAATTGCACTGTGCTATGGATGGATTGACGGACAACGAAAAACCTTTGACGAACAATATTACATCAACAAATACACACCCAGGCGCAAAGGCAGCCTGTGGTCAAAACGCAACTGCAAAATTGCCATGCAACTGATCAAGTCAAAACGTATGACATCGCACGGCCTCAGAGAAATTAACGCAGCCAAAGAAGACGGGCGATGGCAGAATGCTTACGACTCATCCAGAAACATTCAGATACCTCCCGATTTTTTAGAACGACTAAAAAAATCAAAAAAAGCCTTTACTTTTTTTACAACACTCAACAAAACCAACATATATGCCATAGCATTTCGCCTGCAAACTGCACGCAAACCCGAAACCCGCGAAAAACGAATGCAAAAAATTATTGAAATGATGAAAGCCGGCCAAAAATTTCACTAATCCCCACTCTCAATTACCCACTGTCAAAATTGTATTTCTCATTAATCACGAATAATACATCAAATTAAGTAGTCGCTGCCGCCCCAATTCAATATAACTTTGAAGATTAAAGTCTGTCATTGTTTATATTTTTCATTCAGAACAAATCGCTTCCTTCATCCGCAACATATTTCAAACAATTAAAAAAAATAATATGAAAAAAGGTTTACTCTTTATCTGCATCACACTCATAACATTTTCAGCCGAAGCACAAACCGGTTTATATGTGCCACAGTTGGCAAAATTTGATACAGCAATGCTCAATCTCATGTCGGCTTACAATGTGCCGGGAGGTCAGTTGGCAATTACCTATCATGGACGATTAGTTTATAACCGAGGTTTTGGATTAGCAAATACTTCAACTCAGGATTCTGTTTATCCCAACAGTATTTTTCGTGTTGCAAGTGTTTCAAAAACATTCACCGGAGTTGCCTGCCTGCAATTGTTCGAAAACGGATTATTGAATCTCGATGCAAAAGCATTCGGTCCAAACGGGATATTAAATGATGCCATGTACTCCAACATCCTCGACCCTCGCTATACAGACATTACCGTAAGAATGTTGCTTCAGCACAGTGGCGGATGGAACAGAGCTATTTCAGGCGACCCAATGTTTAACGCCTACAACATTGCAACCGTAATGGGTGTGACTTCTCCTCCATCGCCACAAGTAGTTATTCAATATATGCTTTCGCACAAAATGCTTGACTTCAACCCGGGAACACAATATCAATATTCCAACTTTGGCTATTGCGTTTTAGGTCGCATTATCGAAAAAATTACCGGACAAACCTATGACGATTATGTGACCACTAATATTTTAACTCCTCTGGGAATTACAGATATGCACTTAGGTTACAACATGCTTGCAAATCAACTTCCAAACGAAGTAAATTATTACGACTACCCCGGAGCGCCCTATGCAAATTCAATTTATAATAATTCGACCTTAGTTCCCTGGCCTTATGGAGGCTTTAATATTGAGTTTATGGATTCGCATGGAGGTTGGGTGGCATCATGCTCAGACTTGTTGCGCTTTGTTTGCGGCATTGATCGTTTCAATACCCGTCCCGATATTTTATCAACAGCCACTATTGATACACTCATAAAACCTTCGGCTAATAATGCGAATTATGCTTGTGGTTTAGGAGTTAATATGTATAATAACTGGTGGCATAATGGTTCATTACCCGGCACTACTTCGGAGTTTGTAAGAAATGGCAATGCACAGATTAACTGGGCGATTCTTCTTAACACAAGAGATGCAGCAGGTAATATCAACTCCGCTGTTGACAATCTGGTATGGAACGTATTGCCCTATATCAACAGTTGGCCATCTTTTGATTTGTTTAATACAACAAGCATTGAAAACCTTAGCAACAACACTATCATCACTGTTTCTCCAAACCCAACAAAAGACAGAATTAATTTTTCTGTTAATGTAAACATGCAACTGAGCAACATTGCCGGGCAAATTATTGCCGATAGAAAAAACATCAGCACGTTTGATTTATCTGATCAGTCTTCAGGTTTATACTTCCTGACCATTACTGATGAGCATGGCAATATATTGCAGCGAAATAAAATTGTGAAAGAATAAATTACTTGATAGAACAAGTATCATCTGCATATCCTGTCAGGATAATCAGTAATAATTCCCCTCACACCTTTTGATTTTAGTAAAGCAGCATCAGTTTCATTATTTACTGTCCAGGCTAATATTTCAATGCCATGGTTGGTGCAAAATTCAATCGTTGATTCATTCACAAAAATGTAGTATGGACTGTAGTATGGGGTTATAAATCCGAGTTTATTAAAAAACATTTCTGTATTTTCTACAGTCTCATTCAATGCCGATAATGTTACTTCAGGGTATTTCTCATGCAAAACTTTCAGTATGTTCATATCAAAAGACTGAATCAGATATTGTGATGATGTGAGCTGTTTTGAAACTGTTTCCATCACAAGAGAAATAAATTTATCAGGTGGAGGCTGGAATTTGCCGTAAAACTTTTCGTCACTCTTTATTTCAATACATATTACCGGCAAAGGAATATTCTTTTGACTGCAATATTCTTTCAGCTGTATGAGCATATCTTCAAGCAACGGTTTGGTTGCTTTTATTTTTTTCTGCTCCGGAAACTCAGGGTTTATCTTCATTCCGCAATCAAATTTCTTTATCTGCTCATAGCTCAACTGATACAAATTAATTCCTGATGCCTGAGCAGTGCTCATTTCATTTCCATTTGTATTGAGGCAGATTTCGTGGTTCAGCCATGGCTCGTGCGAAATAAGAACTTTATAATCTCCTGTTATCACCACATCCAGTTCCAGTGCATCAACACCCAATTCAACAGCTTTAAGAAATCCTTCAACGGTATTCTCAGGCATCAGACCTCGGCAACCACGGTGACCGATAATCATTGTTTTATCAGAGGGAAATATCATTTTAACAGAAAAGTAAAATGCTTTGCCTGAAATTATTCATAGCGTAATGCTTCAATCGGGTCGAGCCGTGAAGCTTTCATGGCGGGATAAAATCCTGAAACCACACCAATAATAAAACACAGGGTCAGGCCGGCAAGCATCCAGTTCCAGGGCACGACAAAAACTGCATTCATAGCCATGCCCATCAGGTTGCCTACCGCTACTCCAAGAATTACTCCGCATAAGCCTCCAAACAGACAAATGACAACAGCTTCAATCAAAAACTGTTTGAGTATGACCAAACGGGTTGCTCCAAGTGATTTTCGGATTCCTATTTCGCGAGTGCGCTCAGTAACGGATACAAGCATAATATTCATGAGTGCAATGGCAGCACCGAGCAAAGTAATAATGCCGATAATGGTGGCAGCATAGCTCACATTTTTCAACTGGTCAATAACCATTGCTGCAATGCTGTCACTCTTGATAATTTCAAACGACTTTTCCTCACCTATTTTATCATTCCTTATGTTTCTGAATACGCCAATGGCTTCCTCCACTGCAGTTTCGAGTTGTGCAACATTAGCTACTTTAACACTAATGGTCCATGAGCGGCCATCATTGCCATAGTTTTGTTTGGCATTTATCAGAGGTATCAGGCATACTTTATCTCCTCCAAATCCCATGCTGTTGCCTTTTTCTTTAAGCACACCAATAATGCGATAACGCCTGTTGTCAATGGAAATATCCTTGTCAACTGCATCAGTATTTTTAAATAACTTATTCTTTATTTCTGTTCCAATCAACACCACATTGTCGCCACGCATGGTTTCATTTTGAGTAATATTTCTTCCAGATGCAATTGCATACCCACCTGTAGCAAGATAATTCTCATCAACCCCTGTAACCAAAATATTCGGATTTGTTTTTTCAGAACCATACCTGCACACTGCTACACCATTGCAAAAAGTAGAAAGCGAAACAGTAGCAGGATAAACCATCCGTTCTTTGAACTGAATTGCCTGCTGAAGAGTTATCGTCTGAAAACGTTTTGATTTTTTTCCGGAGTTACCAATCCTAATTCCAAGTCCCGAATTGCGAATCGTAAATGTATTGGCTCCCATACTTGTGAAATTGGTGTTGATGGAAGCTTTGAGCCCCTCGATGGCAGTGAGTATGCCAACCAGTGCCATTATGCCAATAGCAATGATGAGCACTGTTAAAACAGTACGCAGCATTTGTCCTTTAATGGCATTAAATGCAATTCGCAAATTTTCTAATAAAGGCATTGTGCGAAAATAATATTCTTACCCTTAAATTGAACTACTGGTAATGTTGTTAATGTGTTAAAGTATCAGGCCGTTCTATAGAACCAAAAAATATAACCTTTAAATTTCAGGTTGATAAAACAATCTGCAAGAAATGGAGAGCAACGTTTTCTCTGATTATTTCAACCAGTTAAAAAACAAAAACACGGCATATCCATCCTCATTCAGCAACAAACTGTCAGGGTAAGGATTCTCCACCAGCGAGTCGCCCGGAGCAATGGTTACGATAAAAGATTTCATCAGAGTAGAGTCAACGTATGAGCTGTCATTACTTTTTTCGAAATCGTAAATATCAAACTTCAGATTGCTTCCAAAAGCACGTAATTTATAAGGAGTTGTTAGAAAATATGGAACCGGTAAACTGTCGGCATTGAGGTTTTCGAAATGGAATGGTTGCGCAAAAACCGGATAGTCGGCAGAATCTAAATCAGACATACGATAGAAAACATCAGGAAGTCCTAAGGTGTCAATGGTATCAGCCACATCCCATGGTTGCCCTCCAGGATCTGTGTGCGGCATTTGCGCCAAAACGATTGACCTCACCTCCACTCCCGAACGGCTACCGTAGTATTGAGGCCCGGTTGTACCCGGATCGTTGTAATCCTTCTGGCATGAGAACATACTCAGAACAATTAAACCGGGCAGAGTAAGCGGAAGTATTTTTTTGAAAATGGTTGACATGTGTAATTGTTAATGGCGCTAAATTAAAAAAGCTGCCCGATTACGGACAGCTTTTTACGTTTTTCTATATAGAGATATTAATTCCCTTTGGTTCTTCTTTCGTCAGATACGGTTAATTTCTTACGTCCCTTACGTCTGCGAGCAGCCAATACTCTGCGGCCATTGGCAGTAGCCATACGTTCACGGAAACCATGTTTGTTTTTTCTTTTGCGTTTTGACGGTTGATATGTCCTTACCATAATTCTTCTTTTTTAAATAGCTCTCACTTTTAGAGGCGGCAAATATAGAACTATTTTACTTACCAAACGGCAGATAAACTATTTTTTTTTCATTAAAGGCTTCATGGTCTATAAAAGCACGAACAGACTCTTCAAACACCTTGTTTTTAAATGGTTTAAGTTCTTCTGTTAAATCTCCTCCTTTAAGGCAAATGATACCGTTTGGCATGGCTGCATTGCTCTTTATGTTTATTTTTCCGCTGCTCCATTTTACCAAATCGGCTAGAGGTGCAGTGGCTCTTGAAACCACAAAATCAACCATCAGTTCAATTTTTTCTGCCCTTTGGTTAAGCACAGCCACATTCTGCAGACCTAAATCCAAAGCCATTTGTTTCACTGCTTCGGTTTTCTTGCGGATTGAATCAACCAGATAAAAATCCACTTCCGGGAAAAAGACAGCTAATGGCAAGCCCGGCAAACCACCTCCTGTTCCAATATCCATGACTTTGCAATTTGCAGGAAAGGTGATAAACCTGGCTATTGAAAGTGAATGTAATAAATGACTGACATAAAAATTTTCGATGTCCTTTCGCGAAACGAGATTTATCTTCTCATTCCATGCGCAAAACAACTCAACAAACTGTGTGAATTGCTCAGTCTGTTTTGCAGAAATTTCAGGAAAATAATGTTGGATAACAGCAATGGAATCTTTCATGCCTCAATCAAGGACGATGTTCCGAGCTTTTCATAATCTGATACAGAAACTCACGGGCACGAAACAACTGGGCTTTTACAGTACCAAGAGGCAACGACATTTCCTCAGCAATTTCTTCATAGCTCAGTTCGCGGAAATAGCGTAATTCTACCAGTGTTTTATAACGAGGTTTCAGCTTATCTACCACCTCGCGCATGGTTTCCATTTTTTGTTTTTTCATCATTCGCTCTTCCGGATCAATGCCATCTGACTTCACTTCAAGAGCAATATCTTCTCCGTTTTCGTTTTCAAACCCTTTATCAATGCTCAAAGTGTTTTTTCTTTTCTTACGGATGTAATCAATACAGTTGTTGGTTGCAATTTTAAACAGCCATGTACTGAATGCGTAATCAGGAGTATATTGATGAATATTTTTAAATGCTTTTCCGAAAGCTTCGATAGTCAAATCATCGGCATCATCGCGGTTATTGACCATTTTGAGCAACATAAAATAAATAGAATCCTTGTAACGCGCCATCAGCTCTGCATAGGCTTTCTGATTGCCTTTGTCAATAGCTTCTCTTACCAGATAGTAGTCTTTTACAGCTTTATCACTCAGATTCGGATTCATTGCAGAGGTTTCGGTTTTTGACATATTTTTTTTAGCACTCTTTACTTCCATGTTTTGTTTTTAACGAAAAGATTTGACAATGCGATTAACGGATAAATAAAAGCTATAAAAATATCGTAAACTGGAATCAACGGTATCAGATCGGTTTCCTTCAGTTTCTTTAAGCATGAGCCAAATATAGCCATTTGAATAATCAAACGTAGTCCAAAGGCAGATGCAACCCATACAATTTTAAACTTACTTATTAACAAAACGACAAGCGCAGGGTAAAACAGTATGGTGCTAAATATAAAAATACCCAAACTAAGTTTATGTCTGAAACGGTATAATACTGATGCGCTTACATGACGTTTTTTCTGTCTGAACCAATCAGCAAATGATGTTTTGGGTTGTGAATAGGTAAATGAATCGGGATGAAGTTGCACGGCTGTGTTGGACGCACTGGCAGTTTCGTTCACAAACAAATCGTCATCGCCTGACATGATATGCTGATGGCTTGCAAAACCTTTGTTAGCAAAAAATAACGAGCGCAGGTAAGATAAATTGCGTCCTACACCCATGTAGGTATTTTTGCCCAAAGCGTATGATAAATACTGCAAGGCATTAAAAGCCGTATCAAAGCGCACCCATCTGTTGATAAAAGAATTTTGCCTGATATAAGCGCCATAACCGATAACAATTTTAGTGTCGTGGCTGTACTTACTCATCATCAGTCTTATCCATTGATTGCTCGCAGGATAACAGTCAGCATCTGTGAGCAACAAATGCTCGTATTGCGCAGATTTTATTCCAATGGTAAGAGCAAATTTTTTACCATGCTGATACCTCTCCTGTTCTTTGATGGAAACAATTTTAAGATGCGGATATTTTTCCGTCAGCTCCTCCATATATTTTTCTGACTCATCCCATGAACAGTCATTCACTACTATTACCTGAAAAACTTTATAATCCTGTTCCAAGATAGAAATCAGATTGGCTTTGAGATTTTTCAGTTCGTTACGCGCACAAATAATTACCGATACAGGAGGTTCGGCAGCATCGAACTTAACAGGATTGTGAAACGACAATCTCGAAAACACAAAAAGATAATAAGCAAGCTGTATAACCCATGCCAATGCAAAAAGCGCAAGAATTGCCCAGCAGATATTTTCAGCAGTAATATAATTGAATATCCGGTCCACAAAAATTTTCTGACAACAGCCGGCAAATGTATGAAGGACTTATGCAACACCTATTTCTATCTTTGCAAAAAATATCAACATTCGATTCCTAAAAATTTTTAATTCAGGTAATGCAGTTTAAAATAAATAATTCAGATAAAAACACGAAAGCCCGGGCAGGGGAAATTACAACACCGCATGGCCTGATAAAAACACCCATATTCATGCCTGTTGGAACAGCAGGAACTGTAAAAAGCATCAATCAGCGTGATTTGAAAAATGATGTCAATGCTCAAATAATTTTGGGAAACACCTATCACCTGAATCTGAGACCTGGAACTTCTGTACTCGAAAAAGCAGGTGGACTTCATAAGTTTATGAGTTGGGACAGACCCATTCTTACCGACAGCGGAGGTTATCAGGTATATTCACTGACGGATGTAAGAAAACTTACTGAAGAAGGTGTAAAATTTCAGTCGCATATTGATGGCAGCCGACATTTTATTTCTCCTGAAATAAGTATGGACATTCAGCGCAGCATAGGTGCCGACATTATTATGGCTTTTGATGAATGTACTCCCTACCCTTGTGAATTTAAAGCTGCAAAAAAATCTATGGAGATGACTCATCGGTGGCTCAACCGCTGTATTGAACATTTGAAAAAATCTCCTGCCAAATATGGTTTTGAACAAACACTGTTTCCTATTGTACAAGGTTCGGTATATAAAGATTTGCGCATACAAAGTGCTGAATATATTGCAGCTGCAGGGGCTGAAGGCAATGCTATTGGTGGATTGTCGGTAGGCGAACCTGCAGAGATAATGTATGAAATTACAGATGCAGTAACCAATATTCTGCCTGTTGACAAACCACGATATCTAATGGGTGTGGGCACACCTGCAAATCTGTTGGAATGCATTGCACTGGGCATTGACATGTTTGACTGTGTGATGCCAACACGAAATGCACGCAATGGAATGTTGTTTACCTCCGAAGGAATTTTGAATATGCGCAACGAAAAATGGAAAGAAGACTTCTCTCCTATAGACCCAAACGGAATTTGTTTTGTGGATGCAGATTATTCAAAAGCCTATCTGCGCCATTTATTTATAAGTAAAGAAATGCTTGCCGCACAAATTGCCACTTTGCATAACCTGTCATTTTATCTGTGGCTGGTGGGTGAAGCACGTACGAAAATTATGGAAGGAACGTTTAGTGATTGGAAATCACAAATGGTTAAGAAACTTATGGTTAGGTTATAATTCATCTTTCGGGTTTTCCACATTATCCTATTCATAAAACCACTAAACATCATAAATGCAGCAGAATGCAACGCTCTATTTTTATAACATGAAAAAATATTGGGACAAAGTGCCTGTTTGGCTTAAAAACAAATATGCTGTGTGCATTATTGTTTTTGTGGTATGGGTAGCTTTTTTTGACAAGAATGATTTTTACGCACAGTATCGTTTCAGGCAACAGCTAAAGTCATTGCAGAATGACAAAACATTTTATACCGAAGAGCTTGAAAAAACTAAAAAAGACTTAAATGAGTTAATGTCGTCACCAGCTAATCTTGAAAAGTTTGCAAGAGAGAAATATATGATGAAACGTGATGATGAAGACATTTTTGTTTTCACCAAGGAATAAGAATTTATGACAAAGAAAAAGGGCTGCCATTGCAGCCCTTTTTCTTTATAACCAGATTTATTGTTTTACTTCATGTTCAACTTTTTCGTTGATGAAAACAAAGTGCTTGTTCTTATCCAAATCAATACAAATCACATCTTCTTTATTCACTGTGCCGGCAAGTATTTGTTTAGAGAGTTCATTGAATATTTTTTTCTGAAGTACTCTTTTCAACGGTCTTGCACCAAACTGAGGATCGTACCCTAATTCCGACAACCACTCTATTGCCTTATCTGTAATAGTAAGATGGATATCATTCTTAGCTAACATATCTTTTGCCTGATTAAACTGTATGCGTACAATATCTTCAATCTGGTCACGTGTAAGCGGATTGAACATGATAACCTCGTCAATACGGTTCAGAAATTCAGGCCGAATGGTTTTCTTCAACAAGTCATAAACTTCTGTTTTGGTATTTGCAATTACTGCATCACGGTTTTTATCATTGATATTTTCAAACTTTTCCTGAATCAAATGAGCACCAATATTAGAAGTCATAATGATGATGGTATTTTTAAAGTTTGCTGTTCTGCCTTTGTTATCGGTTAAACGTCCGTCATCAAGAACCTGCAACAAAATGTTGAATACATCAGGATGTGCTTTTTCAATTTCATCTAACAGTACAACAGAATAAGGTCTTCTGCGCACTGCTTCTGTAAGCTGTCCGCCTTCATCATAACCTACATATCCCGGAGGCGCTCCAATCAATCTTGAAACAGTATGCTTTTCCTGATACTCGCTCATGTCAATGCGTGTCATATTGTTCTCGTCATTGAATAAGTAAGCAGCCAGTGCCTTGGCAAGTTCTGTTTTACCTACACCTGTAGATCCGAGAAATATAAAGGAACCAATCGGCTTGCGCATATCCTGCAATCCTGCACGGCTGCGTCTTACAGCATCTGCCACTGCTTCTATTGCATCGTCCTGACCAACTACACGTCTGTGCAATTCATCTTCGAGGTGCAGGAGTTTTTCACGTTCGCTTTGCAGCATACGTTTTACAGGAATGCCTGTCCAACGCGAAACTACTTCTGCAATATCTTCGCTGTCCACTTCTTCTTTCATCATTGCACCTTTGTCATGCATTTCATTCAATGTATTCATGAGCTGTTGCAACTTTTGTTCAGCTTCTTTTATTTTTCCATATCTTATTTCAGCAACTCTTCCATAGTCGCCTGTGCGCTCTGCCTGATCAGCTTCGAGCTTAAGGTTCTCTATTTGTTCTTTCGTTGCCTGAATTTTCTCAACTACTTCTTTTTCGCTCTGCCATTTAGCTTTCACTTCATTTCTCTGTTCGTTAAGCTGAGCAAGTTCTTCTGTCAGTTCACTCACTTTCTTCTCATCATTCTCGCGTCTAATTGCTTCTCGCTCAATTTCAAGCTGCATAATTTTACGGTTCAGCTCATCCAGCTCTTCAGGAACAGAATCCATTTCCAGCCTTAACTTGGAAGAGGCTTCGTCAATAAGGTCAATGGCTTTGTCAGGAAGATAACGGTCATTGATGTATCGTTGCGACAATTCAACAGCGGCAATGATGGCATCATCTTTAATACGCACCTTGTGGTGTGTTTCATATCTTTCTTTCAAACCACGTAATATGGAGATTGCAGATTCAGTATCCGGCTCTTCTACCATTACTTTCTGAAATCTTCTTTCAAGTGCCTTGTCTTTCTCAATAAATTTTTGGTATTCATTCAGTGTAGTTGCACCAATTGCTCTTAACTCTCCACGGGCCAAGGCAGGTTTCAGAATATTTGCTGCATCCATGGCACCTTCACCGGCACCTGCACCTACGAGTGTATGTATTTCATCAATAAACAAAACTATCTCCCCTTCACCGGCAATCACTTCTTTCACCACACTTTTCAGTCGTTCTTCAAATTCACCTTTATACTTTGCTCCTGCAATGAGTGCTCCCATGTCGAGTGAATAAATAATTTTCGACTTCAGATTTTCGGGGACATCACCATTGATGATACGATGAGCAAGACCTTCGGCAATAGCTGTTTTTCCTACACCCGGTTCACCGATAAGTATAGGATTATTTTTAGTTCTGCGCGAAAGAATTTGTAACACTCGTCTTATCTCATCATCACGACCAATAACCGGATCAAGTTTACCGTTACGTGCAAGTTCGTTCAGATTTCGTGCATACTTATTTAATGAGTTGTAAGTATCTTCTGCACTGGCTGAAGTTACTCTTTCACCTTTACGCAATTCAGTAATCGCTTCCTTTAAATCCTTTTCATTGCAACCCTGTTCTTTCAGCAATCGTGCTGTCTCGTCTTTGCCGGCAAGCAATCCGAGAAGAATATGTTCTATAGAAACAAACTCATCTTTGAAAGTTTTCAGATAACCAAAAGCTTTTTGCAAAGCGGCATTAGCATCATTCGAAAAATATACCTGACCACCTGATACCTTAGGGTAATTTTCTGTCAATGTTTTGAGCTTTGCATTGAGCACATTCATATTGACATTTAATTTCTTCAGAAGAAACGGCACCACATGCTGATCTACTTCAAGAAGTGCTCTTAGGATATGACCTGTTTCAACAGACTGTTGTCCTGCTGAAGTTGCCAGAAATTGAGCCTGCTGAAGGGTTTCCTGCGATTTAATTGTTAATTTATCTAAGTCCATTATTTTCTTTTAGAATTTTATCTATCATAAATATGACCATTCAAATTTATTTGTATTTTAGCGTCAAATAGTCAGAAGAACAAAAATAAAACCGACAAATTATCAATAAAGTTTAAACATTCTGCGACATTTTTGCCGTATGTGTTTTGAAGTGGTGAGAATATGTGTAATTGAATTTATTAAAATTGATTCAGGAAGAAAATTTGCAGTTTTGAACCTAATTAAACATCTATGAAAAAGCAGGATAAAATCCTGATGCCGGTTGATTTTTCAGAGTGCACCTTAAACACGCTTTTATATGCAAAATCTATTGCAGAAGCAACTCAGGCTGAGCTGGAATTGCTATATGTAAGAAGTAAAGATTCTGAATCTAAAACAACCAGACATAATGATTATAAAACTCGCCTTACTGAAATTGTTGACAAAGACGAACGATTAAAGAATTTTCCGGTCACGCTGAATGTTTGTGAGGGGGAAAGAATCAATGAAATCATCAAGTTTCATAAGCGTCATAAGTGTAATCTAATAGTCATGGGAACAAAAGGCGCAAATAATCTAAATCGAAAATTTTTTGGCACCAACACACTCAACATTATTCAAAAAGTCAATTGTCCTGTCCTGGCAATTCCGTGCAATCACGACTATAAACCAATAGAAAAACTTGTCATCGCTACGGATATGCATTCACAATCGCTCAAACTGATGGAAGATTCTTTGCACTATTTTCAGGGATTACATCCGGAAGTTAATATCCTGCATTTGAACAAAGAAAGTGATATGGCTACACAAACCGAATTCCAGTTGAGTGATTTACCCGGAAGTGTCAGAAAAAGATTCAGCTATCCCGGAGCAAAAATGTATGTGAGCAGTTTCAAAGATTTTAATCATGGGGTTGATCATTTCTTACAAAAACATCATGCCGATTTGTTAATCATGTTCACCAAGCGAAGAAGATTCTGGGAGTCGCTGTTTAACAAGAGCCTTACACTTTCGAGGGTTGGAAATTTATCGTTGCCTTTGCTGGCTTATCCAATGTAGATTTTTTCAGTGTTGGATTTTATAAATATTAACTACAATTTAATTCATACCTCAAAAAAGCATTTCAGCTTAAAAGCAAAAAGACCACAGATAATCATTATCTGTGGTCTTTTATTTTTTGTGATTCCGCTGGGGCTCGAACCCAGGACCCCTACATTAAAAGTGTAATGCTCTACCGACTGAGCTACGGAATCGAAATTCTTTTCTCAAAACGAGGGCGCAAAAGTATGCTTCTCGGTGAAATTATCAAAACTATTTTACTTTTTTATTAACAAAATTAACCCAACATGGGATGTCGCTTAAATTCCTTTTCATTATCAAACAGTTTGCGATATGTAATCAATGTTCTGCTCTTCCATGTGCCAAGTCCTTCTGCCACTGTTATCATCTTAGGATTGAAATCTCCAATCCATTGCATTTCATAATCTTTATAAATACCATCTCCTCTAATCACATTAGCACCCTCCACTATCATATAACTGTCAACTCCTTTGCCCTGATGTTCGGGCACCACACCAAAAACCAATCCTATAAACCGATCCATTTTAAGGGTACGGAACAACCACAGAAAACGCAACTTTTCCAACCACCCAAATCTTCCGTTAAATCGTTTAAAAATCTGATTGATGTCGGGCAGGCTTACCCAGCAAGCAACAGGCTCGCCTTTATAATAAACATACCACACTAATTTTTCATCAATTACAGTTTTCATTTTCCTGAAAAACTGATACGTCTGTTTCTGTTCCAGTTCCTTTCCGCTGCCATGCTTCACCCATGCTTTGTTATATACTTGCCTGAAGTCCTCTGCAAATTTCTCTAACTGATTTTTACGAATATGGCATGATGTGTAATTCTTGTCAGCTGCTATGATGGCATGGCGTTCATAAAATTTATCCTGCAATGGGTTATCAACTTTTAATCCATAACAAAACTGCCTGAAATAAACCTTAAAACCATATTCCTCAAAAAACTTTTCATAATAGCGGGGATTGTAATTCATCTTATAAACAGGCGGAGTAAAACCATCAACCAACAGTCCCCACCAGCTATCACGTTCGCCAAAGTTGATGGGGCCATCCATGGCTTCCATTCCTCTTTGCTTTAACCAGTTTTTTGCAGTGTCGAATAACAAAAAAGCCACTGCTTTATCATTCACACTTTCAAAAAAACCCATACCACCTGTTGGCTGCTCGTTATTCTTTGTAGCTGTTTTTTTATCAATGAATGCAGCCACTCTTCCAATGGTATTTCCTGAATCATCTTTCACAATCCAGCGGATACATTCACCATGTCTGAAAAATTTGTTTTTTGAAGCATCAAAAACTGATTCAATATCTGAATCCAGTGGTCGTATCCAGTTGGAATCTTCCTTATATATCTCAAGTGGTAACTCAAGAAATTCTTTTCTGTCGTGTGGAGTAATAACTTCTGCTACTTGCATAGGCTGCAAAACTATTTAATTTTGCCGAGAGCATTTTTCATATAAATCCAAAAAATTGAAAGACCGGGTTGTTGTAATCACAGGCGCTTCATCAGGCATAGGAAAAGCATGTGCAAAATATTTTGCACAACAAGGATGTAAAATAGTAATTGCTGCGCGCAACAAAGAGCAATTGCAAACAGTAGCCGAAGAACTAAAATCGCATTATGGGCATTGTATTGCAGTGCCTGCTGATGTAGCAATTGAATTGGAGTGTAAGCACCTGATTGAATCGGCTGTTGATGCTTATGGAAAGATTGATGTTTTAATCAACAATGCAGGAATTTCAATGAGGGCATTATTTAATGATGTATCACTTGAGGTAATGCATAAAGTGATGGATATAAATTTCTGGGGAACGGTTTACTGCACGAAATATGCGCTGCCTTATCTGCTAAAATCAGGAGGATCTGTTGTAGCTATGTCGTCAATTGCAGGAAAAAAGGGGTTGCCGGGACGCTGTGCCTACAGTGCAAGCAAATTTGCAATGGAAGGATTCATGGAAACTCTTCGCACTGAAAACCTAAAAAACAACTTGCATGTATTGGTAGCATGTCCGGGATACACATCGAGCAACATCAGAAAAACAGCTCTGAACAAAGATGGTAAAGCACAACAGGAAACACCACTTGACGAATCGAAACTAATGAAGGCTGAAGAGGTAGCTTTTCATATTTACAATGCAGTGCTCAAACGAAAACGGGACCTTGTGCTCACTACCAATGGAAAACTTACCGTTTTACTGAATAAGTTTTTTCCTGCATGGATGGATAAAATAGTTTATAATTTTGTAGCTAAAGAACCTGAGTCACCTTTTAAATAAATACCATCAGACAATATTTGAGAATCATGAGTATAAAAACATTAGCATTCATTACTGCCATAACATTATCATTTGCTGCCTGCGTAAACACCAAGGAGAAATTAAAATCAGAAATAAAAGAAAAGGAAGATGCACTCTTTGCAGAGAAAGACCATAGCATCAATCCTAATAAAGCACGTGATGTAATTACACTCTATCGTTATTACGCAGAGAAATTTCCTGAGGATACGATTTCTGCCGATTATCTTTTTAAAGCGGGTGATGTTTCTTCAGGTATCAATGCTTTTCAGAATGCACTGGAGTTTTTCCATATTGTTTCAGAAAAATATCCCAACAGCAGCCGTGCAGGCTATGCATTATTTCTTCAGGGATTTATTAACGAAAACACCTTAGGAGATACGGCAAGCGCCAGAAAATATTATGAGGAATTTATTAAGCGATATCCAAAACATGAAATGACAGAAAGTGCTGAATTTTCATTACAACATTTGGGTAAAAGTGCCGAAGATGTTGTTAAAGAAGTAACCCACGAACAGGATACACTGAGTATTACTTCAACCCAATAATAAATATGGCTGTTGCCAAAAAAAAATCAAAAATAGCTGAGAGCAGACAGGCGCAGCAACAACTGAAAGCTGAATTACTGAAGAATGAATCAGCAAAGAAGACAAGCACGCTCCTCGCTTTGCTGATAGCATTTGCAGCTATTGTACTTTACGGCAATACTCTGAATCATGGTTTTGTATTGGATGATTATTCCGTAATTCTCGAAAACACTGTTACTCAACAAGGAGCAAAAGCAATTCCTGAAATTTTTTCAAGTTCCTACAGAAGTGGATATACTTTATCTACCGATGAATTATATCGTCCTTTGCCAAAATCAATATTCGCTATATCGTGGCAGCTATTCGGAGATAACCCATTACCCCTGCATCTGCTTAATATTTTGCTTTATGCATTGACCGGATTTATTTTATTCAGATTTTGTTTAAGGCTTTTTAATCATCAGCTTTTTGCTTTTGTAACTTCCCTGTTATTTATTGCTCACCCTATACACACAGAAGTTGTGGCAAACATCAAAAGTATGGATGAAATATTATCTTTCTTATTCTGTATTTTGTCTGCACGGATGTTGTTTGTTTATTACAGCAATGGAAAATCAAGTTCCGTAATTATAGCTGCATTATTTTTTCTTACAGCTTTATTCAGTAAAGAATCGTCCATTACTTTTCTAGCCGTATTTCCACTGTTGATTATTTTATTCAAGCCTGAAACTTCGAAACAAAAGAAATCGCCCTCAGCAATTCTTGCTGTTGGATTGTTTGCTGCAGTAACCTTGTTTTTTCTTCTCATCCGATATTCCATTCTCAGCAAAATTCCTCATGGCGATCCTTCTGTTGCTGATAATTTGCTCATGGCAGCTAAATCGTTCGACCAGCGTTTTGCAACAGCAGTACTCATTCTGGGAATGTATTTAAAACTTGTTTTCTTTCCTCATCCTTTGATATTCGATTACTCCTATAATCAAATTCCGCTGACAAGTTTATCTGATTTCAGATTTATTCTTTCTCTAGTGATTTATGTTGCCATGTTTGTTTATGCAATATGGTCTTTTAAAAAGAAAAAATTGATCTCATTCGGAATATTGTTTTATCTTATTTCCATGAGCATCTATTCCAATATATTTTACATCATAGGATCATCTTTTGGTGAACGTTTTCTTTACACTGCTGTCTTTGGTGTTTGCGTTGTTGTGGGATATTTGTGTACCCTGTTTGTTTCTTCAGAAAAAAGTATGTCTCTTAAAGAATTTATTTTTAAGAATAAAAATGTGCTGGTACCTGTTTTAATAGTCACTATTCTTTTCAGTGCGAAAACAATGGCACGCAATGAGGTTTGGAAAAGCAACTACACACTTTATTCAAATGATGTATTGTTGGCTCCCAACAGTACACGCACACATTATTATTTAGGAAACTACCTCTCAAAAGACGTAAACCTGAAAGGAAAAACCGAAAAGGAAATTGATTCCATACAACTTGTGGCTCTTGCAGAACTTAAAAAATCGGTTGACATTTATCCCTTTGGTGATGCTTACAATCAGATGGGAATAATTTATAACAAGCGAAAAGATTATCAGAATTCTTTTGAAAGTTACCGGAAAGCTATTGAAGCAAATCCATCAGATGCTGTAGTGTATAATAACCTGGGGGCACTCTATTTCAACACCGGAAAAGTAAAGGAAGCACAGGAGATGTATGAAAAAGCTATCAGGTATAATCCAAACTATCCGGATGCAATTATGAATCTGGGAAGCACTTATGGAATGAAACAGGAATATGATACGGCATTATCCTACTTCTTTAAAGCCATAAAACTGGATCCAAATTTAGCACAGGCATATTATTACATCGGCATTACCTATCGTTATAAAGGAGATGAAAACAATGCACAGACTTATATAGCAAAAGCTGCAAAAATTGACCCTCAGAAATTTGGTTCAGCCAAATAAAAAAAGCTGCCTGTGAAGACAGCTTTTTACATTGAAAAAATTCTTTAATTACTTTTTATCTATAGAAAGTAATTCTACTTCGAAAATCAAAGTTTCGTTTGGACCAATGGCACCACCTGCTCCATGTTCGCCATAGGCAAGACTTGCTGGAATATATAATTTCCATTTTGAGCCAACAGGCATGAGTTGCAACGCTTCTGTCCATCCGGGTATTACCTGATTTACGCCAAATTGTGCAGGCTGACCACGTTCTACTGAACTATCGAATACTTTTCCGTCAATAAGTGTTCCGTGGTAGTGCGTGGTAACCATATCATCAGCTTGGGGTTTTGGCCCTGTACCTTCTTTAATGATTTCATACTGCAATCCGCTTGGCAATGTAACTACACCTTTGCGCTTACCGTTTTCTTCCAGAAATTTTTTCCCTTTCTCCAGATTAGCTCCCGCCTTAGCTTTGCTCTCAGCATCTTTTACTTTCTGTTTTTCGGCCATATAAGCACCAATGCAAGCCTGAATCTGCTCCATAGTTAATGCAGTTTTCTCTCCTTTTAATGCTTCTGCAATACCACGTGCCATCAAATCTACATTTACATCATTTAAGCCATCTTTTTTCAGATTTTCGCCAATGCTTACTCCTATTCCGTAGCTAACAGAATCAACAGATGTGGTTATAGCTTGATTATTGCTGTTTTTTTGCCCACATGCGCTAAATGCAGATGCCAGAAAACATAAAACTGCGATTTTTACTTTATTCATTTTATCTTTTTTGAAATTCGCGCAAAGATAAATTTCCTGAGTATATGGTCGCATAATTTAAGATTTTTCTAACTAAAAGACCTGCAGGATTCAATTGTCAGCAATTCAGATACGATTGTTAATAACTCCGCGTTTTACTCTCTTAAATTGAGAGGTTTGTTTATAATTTTATTGGTTGTGAACCTTAACGCATCTTACCTTTGCGTTTTATAAAAATTTTGTAGAAAAGGTGATGAAGATTACATATTATGGTCATGCATGTTTTGCTGTAGAAGTGGGTGGAAAGACCATTGTTTTTGACCCGTTTGTATCAGGTAATCCGTTAGCTAAGAATATTCAGCTCAAAAATATAAAAGCAGATTATATTCTGATTTCACATGGGCATGAAGATCATACTGCTGATGCCATTGAACTTGCCCGACTGACCAATGCACTGGTAGTAAGCAATTTCGAAATCTGCAACTGGGTGCAGGAAAAAGGAATTAACCGGGTACATGCAATGAATATTGGAGGGCATTACATGTTTGATTTCGGAAAGTTGAAATGTGTAAACGCCATTCACAGCAGTTCCATGCCTGATGGTGCTTATGGAGGAAGTGCCATGGGATTTCTTCTTGAAACAGAACTTGGCAATGTGTATTATTCAGGCGATACGGCATTGACTTACGACATGAAACTTATTGGCGATTATAAACGCATTGACGTCTGCATGCTCCCCATAGGCAGCAATTTTACCATGGGAGTTGACAATGCAATCATTGCTTCTGAATTTGTAAAATGCGACAGAGTGATAGGAATGCATTACGACACCTTCCCTCCTATACGCATTGATCATCAGGAGGCAAAAGAAAAATTTGCCAATGCAGGAAAAGAATTATTACTGATGAAAATTGGAGAAACAATTACGATTTAACAGCTTAAAAAAACAACAATCAGAAAATGGCAAAAATTATTGCGATAGCGAATCAAAAAGGTGGTGTTGGAAAAACAACTACTGCCATCAACCTTGCTGCAAGCCTTGCAGTATTGGAATATAAAACACTGTTGATAGATGCAGACCCTCAGGCCAACAGCACAAGTGGAGTTGGATATGACCCTCGTGTCATAAAAAGAAGTATTTATGAATGTATTATCAACGATGAGAATCCTGCAGAGGTGATACAGGAAACTAAAACTCCTAACCTCGATTTACTTCCTGCACATATTGACCTGGTAGGTGCTGAAATAGAAATGATCAACCTCTCTAACAGAGAGTATATGATGAAACAAACCATCAACAAAATTGCTGACAACTATGATTTCATCATCATTGACTGTTCACCATCACTCGGACTTATCACCATTAATGCCCTCTCGGCTGCCGACAGTGTGATTATTCCTGTGCAGTGTGAATATTTTGCACTGGAAGGTTTAGGAAAATTGCTGAATACGATAAACATTGTGCAAACACGTCTGAACCCTCAGTTAAGCATTGAAGGAATATTGCTGACGATGTATGATTCGCGCCTGCGACTGAGCAATCAGGTGGTAGAAGAAGTGAAAACGCATTTTCAGAATATGGTATTCAACACCATCATTCAACGCAATACCAAACTGGGCGAAGCTCCCAGCTTTGGAGAAACAATTATCATGCACGATGCCAGCAGCAAAGGGGCTGTAAATTACCTGAATCTGGCAAGAGAAATTCTTCAGAAAAATAACCATGCAGGAGTTCCCTCACGGGATAAAATTTTTAAATCTGAAGAGGCTTCTAAAATAAAAATGAATTAAAACCTGCCGGTACTTAACCAACCGGATTAAAATCAATTTACGAATGACACAAAAAAAATCAGGGCTTGGCAAAGGTCTGAGTGCATTGCTCGACAACAATATTCCTGCAACAGATCTTAAGGAATTAAATACTGTTCAGCCCGGAATCATAACTACGCTTGCTGTTGAACTGATTGAGCCCAATCCCTTTCAACCTCGAAATGAATTCAAAGAAGAAGAACTGCTGAATCTTGCTGACTCTATTCGCGTGCATGGAATAATTCAACCTGTAACTGTAAGACGAGTTCATGCCGACAGATATCAGATTATTTCTGGCGAAAGACGTTTCAGAGCTTCTCAATTAGCAGGACTGAAAAGTATTCCTGTTTATGTGAGAGTTGCCAATGACCAGAGCATGCTTGAAATGGCTTTGGTAGAAAACATCCAGCGCGAAAATCTGAATGCCATAGAAATTGCCATAAGTTACAAACGACTTATTGACGAGTGCAAACTTACGCAGGAGGATTTGGGATTACGTGTTGGCAAAGACCGTTCTACTGTAAATAATTATCTGCGTTTACTCAAACTGCCACCACAAATTCAGGCAGCATTACGTGATGAAAAAATAAGTATGGGGCATGCACGTGCTATCATCAACATCAGTGATCCGATGATGCAGATAAAAATTTTCAATGATATTATTGAAAATGATTTAAGCGTTCGCTCGGTTGAAGAAATTGCAAGAGGTACTGCCAAACCTGCCAAAAAAGAAGTTTCTATCAGTGAGAAATTTTTAAAAGGTCTTGAGTACAAACAAATTCAAAAACGACTGGAAGATAAGTTTGAAACTAAAATAGAAGTAAAACACCGTAAAAACGGTTCAGGACAAATTCACTTCACTTATTTTTCTACTGACGACCTCAACAGATTGCTCGACTTACTGGATGCCTGATTTATGTCTTATGGCGTACAAAAACATCTGTCTTCTCCTTTCTTTTTTATGTTGCGTACAATTTGTTTCAGCACAAACAGATACCATACATAAAAAAAAACTGGCAGATAAATTAGTAGAAACGTCTGTTAAAACAAATGATTCCATCAGTAAGATTCAAAAAAGCGATTCCATTCGTTTTCATTCTCCTAAAAAAGCAACTATCTATTCCGCCATACTTCCTGGACTTGGTCAGGCATATAACCGTAAATACTGGAAAATTCCTGTCATTTATGGCTTAGGTGGATTGCTGACTTACTTTGTTGTGGATAACAACAAACAGTATGTCAATTATAAAAATGCATTTAAAGTAAGATTAGACGACAACCCCGACACAGTTGACCCTTACGTTAATGTGTATTCGGATGATGATTTGCGTGTATTAAAAAATTACTATCGCAGAAACCGTGATCTTGCCTATATTGGAATGGGAGTTACCTATATTCTCAACGTCATTGATGCTGCTGTAGATGCTCATTTGTTTTACTTCGATGTGAGTGATGATTTGACACTAAGAGCAGAACCTGCCGTATCGCCCATTCACAATACTGCATATGCAGGTGTGCGGCTTAGATTACAACTAAAATAGACTCTGAAATGAAAATAGCACTTTTGGGTTATGGTAAAATGGGCAAAGAAGTAGAAGCAGCTTCTCTCCTTAACAACCATGAAATTGTTTTGAAAATTACATCTGAAAATATTGGACAGCTTAGCAAGGACATGCTTCAGCAGGCTGATGTTGCCATTGAGTTCTCACGACCTGAAAGTTCATTAATCAATGCAAAATATTGTATTGATGCAGGAGTTCCTTTGGTGATTGGCACAACAGGTTGGTATGACAAGTTAGAGAATCTGAAAACATATACCATTGAAAAAAATGCTTCAGTCATCTATGCTTCAAATTTCAGTATAGGAGTAAATATATTTTTTTTAGTCAATGATTTGCTTGCATCTTTAATGGCAAAACAACCATATAATGCCTGGCTTGAAGAAACTCATCATATACATAAGAAAGATAAACCAAGCGGCACTGCCATTACTCTTGCAAATGACATTTTGAAATACAATAAAAAATATGACGGATGGTCGCTGAATGAAGAGTTGCATAAACTGCCGGTTTACTGTGAGCGCATTGACGAAGTAACCGGTACACATCTGGTAAACTACCGCAGCGATGATGATACTATTGAAATTATGCATCATGCTTTCAACAGGAGAGGATTTGCACAAGGAGTTGTTACTGCAGCCGAATGGATTGTGAATCACAAAGGCTTTTTTGAATTCAGAGACATACTCAAATCAGAACTGTAAGTCAAAAACATGACTATAAAAGAGCGTTATCAGGAAGTACTTCATTATTTCAGTGAGAAAATGCCTGTTGCCGACACGGAGTTGCATTACAAAAATCCTTATCAGCTTTTAGTGGCCGTGATATTGTCGGCACAGTGCACCGATAAGAGAGTGAATTTAACTACGCCAGCTCTCTTCAAATCATTTCCTAATGCAAAAACTCTTGCAGCTGCATCATCAGATGAGGTTTTTACTTACATAAAAAGCATAAGCTATCCCAACAACAAGGCAAAACATCTGACAGCAATGGCTAAGATGTTGGTGAAAGAATTTAAAGGCAAGGTTCCTTCTGAAGTGGAAGATCTGATAAAGTTGCCCGGTGTAGGTCGCAAAACTGCGAATGTAATTGCATCTGTGGTTTACAACAAAGCAACCATGGCGGTTGACACACATGTTTTTCGTGTTGCAGCTCGCATTGGTCTTACCCGTAATGCTAAAACACCTCTTGCAGCAGAAAAACAACTGGTGAAACATATTCCCGAAGAGTTAATTCCTAAAGCACATCACTGGCTCATCCTTCATGGTCGTTATGTTTGCATAGCTCGCAAACCAAAATGTTCGGAGTGTGGACTAAAACACTGTTGTCTCTATTACAATAAAAATATCCGTTAAGTAAGTACACCTTTCCCCTCACGTACAATTACCAATTCACTTCCTGTTAAATCAACTACTGTACTTGGTTTATTTCCACCGGCTCCGCAATCCACGAAGGCATCTGTTATGGTTTCAAATTTTTCAAAAATTTCAGTAGGGTCTGTCAGATAATCAGTGATAGGATCATCAGAATCGTGCAGCGATGCTGCTATCAGCGGATGCCCTGTTTTCTCAATGATTTGAAGTGCAACAGGATGATCGGGAATACGAATACCAATAGTTTTCTTTCGGGAACGAAAAATTGCAGGTACTTTGGAAGATGCCTCAAGAATAAATGTAAAAGGTCCCGGCAGTGAACGATTGAGGAGTTTGTATGTGCTCCTGTCAAATGGCTTTGTGAATTCCGAAATGTTTTTCAGATTATTGAAAAGAAAAGAAAGATTTGCTTTCTCCACTTTCACTTGTTTGAACCTGCAAATTTTTTCAATTGCCTTCTCACTGTAAATACTGCAGGCAAAGGCATAAATGGTGTCAGTAGGAATAATTATTACTCCATCATTTTTCAGGACTTTTACGACAGCATCAATTTTTCTGTCATCAATGTTTTTGGGATTTATATTGTATTGCATATTGCAAAGGTATGCACTGCAATATAAATATTAGTCTTTCCAGTCTGCAATAAACACATTGGTGTCATGCGTTCCACCGTTGTTGCGGTTGCTTGAAAACACAAGTTTCTTACCGTCCGGTGAAAACATAGGAAATGCATTGAATACACTTTGATTGGTGATTTGTTCTAAACCTGTACCATCCTCATTAATCATATACAGCTGAAAGTAATAACCTGATTTGGATCCATGATTAGAAGAGAAAAGAATTTTCTTGCCTGAAGGATGATAGAAAGGAGCCCAGTTTGCTTTGCCAAGATTTGTAACCTGTTTCAAATCGCTCCCATCAACATTACAAGTATAAATCTCCATATTTGTTGGGGCAACCAGACCTTCTTTAAGTAACTGTTTGTATTCAGCAATTTCTTCAGGAGTTTGTGGACGTGATGCTCTGAACACTAACTTCTTGCTGTCAGGAGAAAAGAATGCACCACCGTCATAACCTAAACCAAAAGTTATTTGTTTTTGATTTGAGCCATCAATATCCATGGTCCATAATTCAAGATCACCGGTACGGTCGCTGGTAAAAACTATTTTCTTACCATCAGGCGATACAGTAGCTTCAGCATCATATCCTGAAGCATTGGTTAATTGCTTTATAATTTTGCCATTCAGGTCAGCAACATAAATATCATAGGTATTAAAAATCGGCCACAGATATTTTCCTCCCTTGTGTAAATCACCGGCATCAGGACATTGATCACCTCCCTGATGTGTGCTGGCATATAAAATTGTTTTGTTACCCGGCATAAAGTAAGAGCAGGTTGTACGGCCTTTTCCGGTACTAAGCATAACCGGCTGTTGTTTAGAGGCTCCTTCATTCACATCCATGTAAAAAATCTGATCGCAGGATACCCCCCATGCTTTATTGTTCGACTGAAAAACCAGTTGTTTACTGTCAAAGCTGAAATATGCTTCAGCATTATCGCCACCAAATGTCAACTGACGTATGTTGGATAAGTGTTTACTTTCAACAGAATCAGATGTTTGTGCTGTGCAGTTAGCACCCATAAGCAGTGCTAAACCAAGAGTGAAAACAAATCGCATAAAAAAATTTTTGCGAAATTATCGCTTCACTCTTTACTAAAATCCTAATCACTGCATAACCCTATGCATTTTGACAGAATATTTACAAATCACCTAAACCAATTTTTTTCTACAAAACTCTTCTTTTTTACAGTTTTTCCTTATAATTTTGGGAAAACGAATAAAATTAAAATATATGAAAAAGTATCTACCTCTGATCTTTTTACTTTCAATAGGTTTTTCTACTAGTGCACAGAATGTAGGAATAGGTACATCTGTTCCTTTGCAGAAATTACATGTTGCGGGTTCCGGTCAAACCATCCGAATAGATGGTTTAACAGGTGTAGGAACACGGAATGTTTATGTGACAAACTTGGGAGATCTTACTACAACTCCCGGCACACCCTCTGATGTTTGGCTTACCAAAGGTAACGCTGGGCTGAGCAGTACACTTAATTTTCTTGGTACAACAGACAATATTGATCTTAGGTTCAGGACAAATAATTCAGAAAGAATGACCATAAAAAACACAGGAAGTATCGGTCTTTGGACTACCAATCCGGTAACTACCTGGTTACATGCTATTCCTCCTACAGTAGTCAATGACTGGCAATTTAAATGGGATAATTTATTGACCAATGACGCTCCTGCCAGATTTCAAAATTCAAGCGCAAGCAATAATAACCGTGTGCTCATGGGTGCAACAAATTTCAGCGGAACAGGATGGAATGCCTCAGCTGTTATAGGAATTGCATTAAACAATACAAATACAGCACCATTGATAGCCGGAGGTGAAGGTGTGAGAGGACATTCTAACAGTACATCGGGCATTGGAGTTTACGGTGCATTTACAGGTGGAACCCTACCAACAGCATTAGGCTGGGCAGTTTTTGCAAATGGTTGGGCAGGAGGTTTGTCCGACTGGGTTAATGTTTCAGACGAAAAACTGAAAACAAATATCAAAACTATTCCCAATGCTTTACAAATGGTGCAGAACATGCGTGGAGTTTTTTATAACTATCGTACAGAAGAATACAAGCCTTTGAATTTAAGTACCAGTACACAAACAGGTTTCATTGCTCAAGAGCTCGAAAAAGTACTTCCTTCCGCAGTGAGAAATACTGCCATCCCATACGACATTGACCCGATAACTACAGGATTTGCAAGCCGAAAAGGAACATATAATCTCAAAGCTGTTTCGTACTCAGATGTAATTCCTGTTCTTGTTGAAGCCATCAAAGAACAACAGGCACAGATTGAAGAGTTAAAAGCAAAAGTGGAACAACTGGAAAAATCAGTTAAAAAATGATTATTTTCATTTGCTTATTCTTTTGATTTCAGTTTATTTTTAATAAGGAATACAATGAAGAATTATTCAACAAAACCAATTATTTTTCAAACACAAAATCTTAATCACTTCAAAATTTTTCAAATGATTTCAAGAAAATATTTACTGCTTTTATTAATTCTGTTTTCAGGACTTTTGGCTGAAGCACAGAATGTAGGAATAGGAACAACTGCTCCTATTCAGAAATTAGATGTGATTGGAAAAATACGATCTTCTACGTTAACCGGTGTAGGCAACCGTTTGGTTATGGCAGACCCAACAGGTACGTTAAATGCCAGTACTACCGGTTTGTTAGACTCAGTTGCATGGCTTACGTTAGGCAACAGTTCAATAGACTCTACGAAAAACTTTCTTGGAACACTAAACTTTCGTCCCGTAATTTTTAAGACGAATGGTAACGGAGCCACCAATGAACGTATGCGTATAATGGCAGAAGGACAAATTGTTGTCAACAAAACAGCTCCATTAGCCGGTGATGTTTTTTCCGTTTATGGGGCAGGTTTAGCCGGAGCATTGAATCCATTAGGCGATTTTTCAATCAATGGATATTCTGCTAATACGGGTTGCGGTATTTATGGAGAAAATGTAGGTACGGGAACAGGAGTTTATGGGAATACGAGCAATGGTACAGGTTTATTGGGTATTGCCTCTGGTTCTACAGCATTTGCAAGCCGAATGTATAATTCCAATGCAAACGGAACAGCATTACTCGCCAGTGGTAATAATCTGGGAGCTACTTATCTAGTAAATGGCTCAGCTGCATCATTTAGAGGCTCAACCTTTGGCACCATCAATTTTTCAAATATCAGCAGTGCAGCTATATCAGGCAGTGCAGTATGGGGCGCAAACAGAAAAACAACTATTTTAAGTTTCTTAGGAGGAGCCGGAGTGACAGGAATTGACTCTGCAAATGGATCAGGTGTTATCGGAGCATCGTATTTTGGAGGTAATGAAGGAGTTTTCGGTTTAGGAAGTTCTACAAATGGAACAGGAGTTTTTGGAACTGCAAATGCAGGTGCTTCTCCCTACGGAGTGTGGGGCCAGGTAAGTACGGGAGCCACTTCAATTGCAGTAGTAGGTCTTAACAGCTCTACCGGTGCAAATGCTGTTGGAGTTTTAGGTCAGGAAGTAACAGCTCCAAATATTGCAACACGTTTTGGAGTTTATGCAAATGGCGATATAGGTGCAAGTGGCACAAAGCCATTTATGATTGACCATCCGTTAGACCCTGCCAATAAGTTTCTGAAACATTTCAGTATGGAGTCGAATGAAGTATTGAACTATTATCGTGGCAATGTGATTCTTGATGCCAATGGTGAAGCCACAGTACAACTACCCGATTATTTTCAAAGTATCAACAATACCAACTATGGTTATAATCTGACTCCAATAGGTCAGCCTGCATCTCTGTATATTAAATCAGAGGTTACCTCAACAGGTGAGTTTGTAATTGCAGGCGGACAACCGGGATTAAAAGTTAGCTGGACACTGACTGCTGAAAGAAATGATCCATACTTACAACAAAATCCTGATAAGCGACTGGTTGAGATAAACAAAACAGGCAATGCTGTTGGTAAGTATTTACAACCAACTTTGTATGGCCAGCCTCAGGAAATGGGTATTTATTACAAAAAACACAAAGAACTGAAATCAACAACTGAAAAATCAGTCACACTGGATAATGAGGAATTAAAAAATATGAAAAAGCTAAACTCAGAAAAATAATCTGCACTGCCATTAACCAAAAAAACATTGATATGAAAAAGTTATTACTTTTCTTTCTATTTACCTTGGCCGTACAATCTGCATACAGCCAGTGTATGATGTATCCATTGTCGTTGCAGGACAGAGTAAACAACTCTGATGCTGTGATTGAAGCAAAAGCGATACAGCAAAATTCATTCTGGAACAACAGCAACGATTTTATTTATACTGCAACTACTCTCGAAGTACATTCTGTTTACAAAGGAAATATAAACAACAGTTATGTAACACTTATTACAGAGGGAGGAACAGTAGGAAATATTAAAATTGTTGCAGAACCTGAACTACAAATCCATTCAGGTGAAACGGGTATATTTTTCTTAAAACCTGCAGGAAATTATTCAGTTGTAAAACTGAAAGATGCTTTTGAAGGATATGCTTCATCACAGAGTTTAATTCTGTTTGATTTTCAACAAAACAAAGCCAGTGATCCTTTTCAACAATACAGTGATATCAATAGCCTTAGAAATCAAATTGAAAATTTAACAGGAAATATACAGCGAAAAGTAGCATTAGCTCAACCGTTGCCACCTTCAGGTAATAAAATGTTGGTTCCGCCTACCATTGGAGCAATCGCACCGGGAACAACTACAGCAGGAACATTTTCCACCATTACAATCAGTGGAAGTAATTTTGGTGCAAGTTATGTAAGCGGAATCAGTAATGTTGAATTTCCTGATGCCAATAACGGAGGAGCAGGTTATATTTCTGCTCCGGCAAACCATATTGTTTCGTGGAATAATACTCAAATCCAGGTGTGGGTGCCAACACAAGGTGGAAGCGGAAATATACGAGTGACTAATAATCTGGGAGAAACAACTACATCTGCCATTGCCATAACGGTAAACTACAATGAAACGAATGTTGTTTCCGGTGGAAATTATTATCAGCCTGACTTAATTAACGATAATGGTACCAATGGCTATACCTGGGCATACAATACAACTTTTAATGGCAATGCTCCTGCAGTAGCTGCATTTGAAAGAGCGTTGCAAACATGGCGTTGTGGAACATACGTAAATTTCAACCGCTCAGGAACAACAGCTACTGCATGTCAGGCATTGGATGGAACTAATATAGTAACATTTGATGGTTCATGTGCACTTCCTTCAGGAGTACTGGGAATTTCTTACAGTTATTACAGTGCCTGTGCTAGTGGTGTTTGGTATCTGAATGAAAATGATTTGAAATTCCGAACTAACGGAACAGGTGGTATCAACTGGAACTATGGCCCCGGTGCTACAGGTGGAGGTCAGTATGATTTTGAATCGGTGTGTTTGCATGAGTTAGGTCACAGTCATCAGTTAGGACATACCATACTTCCTGTTACAGTAATGAATTATGCCATTGGTCCAAATACCGACAGAAGAACTCTCACTCCTGTTAGTGAAACTGCTGGTGGTAATGATATTATGAGCCGAAGCGTCATCACAAATGCATGTGGCCCTTCAGCAATGGTGGCTCTTAATGCATCTAACTGTGCAATCAATGCACCTATAGCTGATTTCACAGGTACTCCGCTAACAGGTTGCAATACACTTAACGTAACTTTTACTGATGCTTCTTTGAATACTCCAACATCATGGACATGGTCTTTTCCGGGAGGAGTTCCCAATACTTTTTCAGGAGCAACTCCACCGGCAATTTTTTATGGAGCTCCGGGAACATATTCTGTCACCTTAACTGTGAGTAATGCTTTTGGTTCGAACAGCATTACCAAAACAAATTATGTAACTGTAAACAACTGCCCTGCTCCTACTGCAGATTTCACTGCTTCGCCACTCACTATTTGCGAAGGAAGTACAGTTCAGTTTGTGGATATGAGCAGCGACTCACCTACCGGTTGGAGTTGGACTTTTCCGGGAGGAACACCCGGCACATCAACTGCACAAAATCCATTAATTACATATTCAACCGGAGGAGTTTATAATGTTACTCTTACTGCATCTAATGCGTATGGTAACAACACAATTACCAAGAATAATTACATCACTGTCAATGTTTGCCCCCCTGCTCCAGTAGCTGCATTTTCTGCAACACCCACTACGCTTTGTGCAGGAGGTACTGTAGCATTTACAGATTTATCTACCAACAGCCCTACTTCGTGGTCGTGGACATTTACCGGTGGAACACCGTTGTCATCTGTTGCACAAAATCCAACTATCACCTATAACACTCCCGGCACTTACGCAGTAACGTTGACAGCTACAAACAGTGGAGGTTCAAACACTGTAACCATGTCGGGATACATAACTGTAAATTTATGTTCTGCACCGGTAGCATCTTTTTCAGGATTTCCTACCACAGTATGTGCTGGACAATCAGTGACATTTGTTGATCAGTCAACCAATTCACCATCCGGTTGGTCATGGACTTTTACAGGAGGAACGCCTGCTGCATCAGCAGTGCAAAATCCTGTAATTACTTATGCTACTGCCGGAACTTACAATGTATCACTTACAGCAAGCAATGCATTTGGCAGTAACAGTTCAACGCAAACAAACTATATCAATGTAGTGACATGCCCTGCACCGGGAACAGGCTTAATTGTGAATGACGGCTCATTGATTTATTTACAGGCAGGTGCAGTTATACATGTTGAAGGTGGTGTTATAAATCAGGATAACCTCAGTAATATTGGAACATGGGATAACCGTGGTCAGGTTAGAATTCAGGGCGACTGGACCAACAATTCAACAGGAAATGCATTTATCAATTCTAGCCCGGGAGAGGTAGAACTTTTTGGAGCTAATCAATCCATCAGAGGCACTACATCTACTTATTTTTATAATCTCACTCTCACAGGTACAGGTATTAAAACACAAAATGTTGACGCACGGGTTGAAGGAACACTGAGTCTGAATGACCGTGAACTTGCTACACAGGGAAATGTGATGTATGTAACCAACACTTCTCCGGGTGCAATCACACGTACAGGTGCACTGAACTCAACACCGGTACAGGGGTTTGTAAGCAGCACCGGCACAGGAAGGCTATGGCGTAATACAGCATCTGTTTCCAATTATCTTTTCCCTGTAGGATCGTCAATACCACCTGCTCGTTTCAGACCTGTATCTATTCGACCACTCTCTGCATCAGCCAATACATTTGGTGTGCGAATGGTAAACAATGATCCAAATACCGATGGATTTAACCGTGCACTTCGTGATCCATTATTAGGCCCTATAAATCCGGGCTGGTATCAAAAAATAAATCATGTTTCAGGAACTTCGTTTGCAGAGTTTTCACTTTACGCTGACGATGCCCAGGATGCCATCGCTGCATGGGCATTGCTTAAAATTACTCAGTGGGGACATAACTCACCTCCGCTTTGGTGGGAAGATATTGGAGGTACACCAAGCGGTGCAACATCTCCTGTATTAGGTTCAATACTCAGAACAAACTGGAGTGATTTTTCAACTACTGAAAACTTCAACATTGCTCCTGAATCCAACCCTCTGCCTGTTGAGCTGTTATCGTTCTCAGCCATTTGTAACAAGTCAGATGTGACACTTACCTGGGTTACTGCCTCTGAAGTTAACAACAGTTATTTTGATGTTCAACAGTCAACAGATGGTGACAACTTTACGACAATCGGGAAAATCAACGGAAAGGGAACTACTACTTCGCAAACACGCTATACGTTTGTTGCCAAGGCTGAAAACATCCACAACTTTTTCAGACTGATACAATATGATTATGACGGAAGTTACAAAGTACTTCCTATGATAGCAGTTTCGTGCGAAAATAACAGCTCTGTGGTTCCGGTGTTTAATCTGTATCCTAATCCTGCCAATGATGATTTTATCAGTGAAATTATTCTTCCTGAAAGTTCTTCTGTTCGGTTAGAGGTTATTAATGACATCGGACAACTGGTAATGGAACGTCAGGTAAATCTTGAATCAGGTTATCATCAGCTAAAAACTAATATAGCCCACTTGGCTAAAGGTGTTTATCATGTTCATCTGGTAACTGATAAAGGTAAATTTGTAAAGCAACTTGTGGTGATAAAATAATGGTTTTAAAAACCACGTTGCGGGAATTTAAGGAAGAAGACTGGCAAAGTTTACAACTTCATGCAAACAATCCGTCAATTGCAAAATTCATGACCAATCAGTTCCCCTACCCTTATACTGATCGTCATGCAAAGGAATTTATTTTCCGAATTTCGAAGCTAATGCCTGCTCAGGTTTTTGCAATTGATTGTAATGGAGAAGCAATAGGTGCCATAGGAATACATCCTCAATCCGACATCATGGAAAGGAATGCTGAATTAGGCTATTGGCTCTCTGAAAAATACTGGGGCAAGGGCATCATTACAAATCACATCAAAGAAATGTTGGACTATGGTTTCAGTCAGTTTCCAATAAACCGGATTTATGCGCGACCTTTCGGAAGTAACCTCGCTTCACAAAGAGTTCTGGAAAAAGCAGGTTTCAAACTGGAAGCAAAACTCGAAAAAGTGATTTTTAAGAATGGTGTTGCAGAGGACGAATTAATTTATGCTGTCAGAAAATAAGCAAACATTTATTTCCCTAATTTTCCTTTTCTCTGTTATCTCAATTCAATCTTTCTGGAAACAGCTAATTCAATTAAGAGATTCAGTTTGTCCTTATAGTATGATGATATTTCTCCTCTTTCTTTTGTTTCGTATAGAAATGGAGTGCTCACTGCTACATTATAAGGCAGGGTCCATGCCCTGAGTGAATGTGCAATGGTGGTCATGGTTTGAATGCCGTTGAGTGCATGCGAACCATCTGCCCAGCAAACCATACTGATAATTTTATCAAACAAATATGGTGGTGACGATTTAGAAGTTATTTCCATCCAATCCAGACAGTTTTTCATAATTCCGGGAATTGATCCGTGATATAATGGTGACAACCAAAAATGCACATCTGCGCTTTGCATTAAATTACACATCTTCTTCACCTCATCCGGTACATTGCGCATCTTTTCGGGATGAAGCAAAGGGATTTCAGATTTTCCTGCTTCAAAAATTTCTGATTTAATTTTCCGTGCTTTTAAGTCTGACTTAATATATTCTGTTATTAGATTTCCTACTGAATGTGCTCCCGTTTCCATGGAGCCATTAAATATTACTGCTTGCATTTTCTTTCAAATAAAAAACAATCGGTAAAATACCTTACTTAACTTTTGCGATAATCTACGGCTTTCAAATCTCCGTTTGCGGTGCGAAGATACGTTTCTGCACCACCCACAATATCTGTATTTTGTGCTGAAACAGCCCACCATATTCCATCCTCTTTTTTGCGAACTACAAAGGTCAATATCGTTAGCCTTTCTTCGGCATGCTGTCCCTGATGTGTAGTTTGACCAGTCAGCTTTAGTTTTGAGTGAACCACTGCCGTATTTTCAGAAAGCATTTTTGTTTTCATACGTATGATTTGCAAATCGGAATTCTGAAAAATTACTTTTAAACCATAATCATGTGCTTTGAAAATATCAGCTCTGTTATTCCACCAAAGTCCAACCACATTGATAAAATCGGCATCTTCTTCAAACACTTCTGCCATCAAATCAGGTCTTCGTTTGTTCCAGTTTTCTACAAATAACCGGGTTACATCTTCAGGACTTCGTGCTGTATTCACAATGTGATGATATTTTATTGAGAAAAATGTTTTTTAACAATGGGAATGACTTTGCTGCCATACAATTCTATGGTACGCATTAATAGTGAGTGTGAAGGTCCGCCTACATCCAGATGTGCAATGAATCGTGTTAAACCAAAAAGTTCAGCTGCATGAATAATCTTTTCTGCAACTTGGTTTGCGTCACCCATAAAAAGTGCACCGTTTTTAGTAATGCCCTCTTCAAATCGTGTTTGAGTAAATTTACCTACACGCCAGTTTCTTTCTGCTGCCAGTTTATCCATCTGACGTGCATAGTCAGGAAAATAATCTTTGATGACATCAGCTCTAGAATCGGCAACACAGGTATGAGAATGTATGCCCACTTCCATTGTACTAATATCATGTCCTGCACCAATGTATTCTTCCTTATAAAAATCAAACAGTGGCTTAAACTGTCTGATATCACCACCTATAATTGCAAACATGATAGGTAATCCAAGGTGAGCAGCTCTTTCTACAGACTCAGGTGTACCTCCTACTGCAATCCAAACAGGTATGGCTCTTTTTGGTCGCGGATAAACAGTTTGACTGACTAATGCAGGACGAAATTTTCCTTTCCAGTTGATTACTTCTTCTCTGTTCAACTGAAGAAGTAATTTCAATTTTTCGTCAAACAATGCATCGTAATCTTTTAAGTCCTGACCAAACAAAGGGAATGACTCAATGAAACTTCCTCTTCCCGCCATTATTTCAGAACGTTCACCTGATATCAAATCTATCATGGCAAAATCCTGATATAATTTCACAGGATCTGCTGAACTCAAAACATTTACTCCACTGCTTAATATTATATTCTTTGTTACCGTTGCCAGTGCTGCCAACATTGTTTCAGGCGAAGAAACTACGTAATCATTTCGATGATGTTCGCCCATGGCAAAAACATCCATACCAATTTCGTCCGCTAACTTTACTTCTTCTATAATTTCTTTCAGTCGCAATTCAGGACTGCGATAGTTGTTTGTTTCAACATCAAATCCTGAATCACCAAATAATCCTATTCCAAATTTCATTATTAATCTGTTTGTTTCAACCTCTGCCAGTTTTGTTCATTCAGGTTGTCATCAAGATTTGGATTGTAAGTGTTGGAAGGTGTTCCGATATACTCGCCATCGTTGTTCATCCAGTACTGATTATATCCTTGCTGCACTTTGTATTTCTGACCTGTTTCCTCATTCACCACATTCTGGTTTTCGTAAATGTTATCTATAAACTGTTCCTGGTTTTTATCACTTGCCGCATTAGACGATCTCCAATTACTCATAATTGCATCGTTGATGGCGTTGGTTTTGTTGATATGTGCTCTTTGACTAGCTTCAAAAGATGCCTGATTTGCAGCCATTCTCCGGTTAAAAGCATCCCAGCTTTGCCCTATTCGTTGTGCCTCGGCCTGATTATATGCCATTATAGGCTCTAAATTATACCGCATATTGGCCAATGAAAATATGTATTGCTTTTTTGCAAGTGCAAATACAGCAGGATCCGCTTCCAGAAGTGAAGCTCTGTAATTCCACATTTCACTATACTGACCCTTAGTGGATGATACATGCAAGATTGCAAAAACATCTCTTCCGTCAGCATCTTTCCAATCAATGCCATATGCTTTATTGAATTTTGTTGTTGGTCCTACAGAATAAAGCTGATCTGCGTACCACTGATTCATTCTTGAAACATCAGGCAATTCATAATGCCGGACGTATTGTAATCCTCGCTGTGAAGCAGAGGGTATTAAATCCTGCTGTATCAAATCATCTATAGAGGGCATTGCTCTCATTTGCATACCACTGTACATTCCATTTCCTGTATAGTCAACCATGAAAGATTGCAGCGGAAAATCTGTTACTTTAATTCCATTAGGTCCTGTTAAGGAAACTCCGTCAGAAGAATGTGTATGGAATTTCCAGTTGGCCGGAAGAGGTTGCCAATACTGGATGGTGCCATTATTATCACGCACATCCAGCATCACCATCTTTTGCCAGTAATTGCCTTTTGAATTTCGTTCACCATTTGCATTGTCAGATGATTCATTCTCCTCTGCTGTTGCAATGAATTCTTCTGAATTGGCGGAAGTATCATTTTCACTTCCACCGCAAGCACTCATACCAGCAGATATGATTGCAGAAAATAAAATTACACGGGTATTCATCCTGATTAATTTAAAGCTTAGGATACGAATATAATCATAATTTAACTGTGGCAATTAAGAAAATAGTGATTTAACCGTAACTGCTCGAGTTACAGTTAACAAACCTAAACAGAAAAAGTTCTTTTACTTGTCCTTGCGTCCAAAAACAGACACATGCACATAGCGGCCCGGATTAGCTTTCAAATCAATCAGCAATTTATCCAGATTGGCAGAAGCATTATTCAGGTTGACATAAAGACTGTCGTTATTTACCAGTTTACCCAAACTGCCTTGCCCGCTCTCAATTTTCGCCAATACATCACTCAGTTCAGTAACTGTTTTATTCAGCCGCTCAATAGTAGCATTAAGTTGTAGCCTGCTGAGTGAGTCACTTAAAGAGTTTACATTACTTAGTATAGAGTTGATGTTGTTGCTGTTCTTATTCAGATTACCTGCCACACCATCAGCATTGGCAATAAAAGAACGCAAACGACTATTGTCTGCATTGATTAACTGATCCAAACCTGAAGAAATTTTCTCAAGATTAGCAAATGTTTTATTGAGACTGTTGCGCGAATTATCATTCAACAGCTGACTTAAAGCAAATGACAAAGAATCCAGAGAAGTAACCAGTCCTTCAGCTTTATTCTTTAAAGGTTTGATTTGCTCTGTAAGTCCTGATTCAACATCACCAACAAGAGTGTCTCCGTTTTTTGCAGGCCTTCCGTCATTTCCAAATTCAAGTTCAATAGCTTTTGAACCTAATAAATCACTGGATACGATAACGGCATTGCTTGATTTGGGAACAAAAATATTGTCGTCAATTTTGAGCGTAACCACCAACTTTCCGCTCTTATCTTTGGTGTATTCAATTTTGTCAACCTGGCCAATCTTATAACCGTTCATTATTACAGGATTGGACTTCACTATACCATTTACATTGTTGTAAACCACAAAATATTTATTCGTAGTAGCAAAAAGATCTGTACCCTTGAGGTAGTTTAACCCCCAAATAAATCCTGCCAAGGTGATGACTACTGCAATGCCTACTTTAACTTCATTTGATATTTTCACGCGGAATTATTTTTTAAATTTTGTTGCTTCTTGAATACTAATTCTTTTTCCTTTATAGTATGGGGTAACAAATGCATCAGCATATCCTTTTTTCCTGACTGCAGATTGCGCTTCATTAGCCTTCGCATGATTCAAATATACTCCCTGGCAAACTCTAATCATACCGTTTTCAGCTTTAAATGTATGAACATCTCCTATAGCTGAATATTTTTTTAGTTCTGTGTCCAGGGATTCAGGTGCTATTGCAGCGACCTGTACAGTATAAAACAAATCAGGATAATTCACTTCTTTATCAACTGTCCCCCCTGTTGTAGATTCATTTGAAATAGTTTTCGGTATTTCCGATTTCGTATCATTTATTTTTACCGGTGCAGGTTTTACTTCTTCAGCTTTTTTATCTGCCGGTTGGTTCATTGATTTAACAGGTTCTTTTTGTACAGGCGTATTCTTTGCTGAATCATTTTTAGATACATCCGAAACATCTGAAGTATTTTTTGTTGGTGCTTTTGGGGTTTCAGCACTTTCTTTCACATCCGGCTTTATAACAGGTTGTTCCTTTTTCAGATCAGAATCGGCAGATGCCAACTCTTTGTCTTTAGCTCCAGGCATTTCCATATCGAGTTTATAAGCCATAAATGCTCTGAAAATACTGTTAGCAATTGCTATCTGTCCTTTATCTGACAATAAATATTTTTCTTCTGTTTTATTTGTCAGAAATCCTGTTTCAATCAGTACACTAGGCATAGCCGTTTTGTAGAGTACCAGAAATCCGGCTTGCTTAACACCGCGGTTAAATCTTCCTGCATATTCCTCAAACTGTCGTTGAATGGCAGAAGCAAATTTCAGACTTTGAGTGAGATATGCATTCTGATATAAGGAGAAAATAATATTGCCTTCAGGTGAGTTCGGGTCAAAGCCATCGTACTTTTGTTTGTAATCTTTTTCATATAACACCGAAGCATTCTCACGTTTTGCAACACTCAGATTATCCTCTGTTTTATGTAATCCCATTACATAGGTTTCGGCACCAAATGCAGCCGGTGCACCTGAGTTACAATGAATACATATAAAAAGATCGGCATGATTTCGGTTTGCAATAGCAGCACGCTCATGCAGTTCAATAAATTCATCTGTTTTGCGCGTGTAAACTACATTCAAATCAGGATATTTACTTGAAATTAAGTCACCTAATTTGAGTGCTATCTCAAGTGCTATCTGCTTTTCCTTGGAAGATGAACCAAGACATCCGGAATCATGACCACCATGTCCGGGATCAATTACTACCGTTTTTATT
Source organism: Bacteroidota bacterium (assembly GCA_019136655.1). Classification (GTDB taxonomy): domain Bacteria; phylum Bacteroidota; class Bacteroidia; order AKYH767-A; family OLB10; genus OLB10. The sequence continues at coordinate 145,230 of JAGVTU010000018.1, read as the reverse complement.
CGATATGGCGGCTTATATGTACCGAAAGTAGAAGATGTACAGAGGAAAATTCCTGTTAAAACAATAATAAATCCTCCTGCCCATGATAGCTTTTTAGAAAACAACATCTGTTTCAGTAAATTCGTTAATGTGGTATGTTTCTGTTCAATTACCTTTGCGGGTCAAAAATATAAGTTTTCGCTCCAATTTTGTCTGTTAGAATGACCGTTTTTAAAAACTTATTAACGCCAGTTTTTCTGCTATATTTAATGGCATTCGGTCTGCCATCATCATCTGTTCATGCTCAAAACAAGCCTGTTGCAGCCACTGATACTACTTTGCAAATGCATGCAGATACCTTAAAAAAAGACTCTTTACATGCAGGTATCAGCAACGAAATCAAATCGAAAGTACACTATACAGCTGATGATACCATTGAGTTTGATATTTCAAATGAAAAGGTATTTCTCTACAATAAAGCGCAGGTCAACTACGTAAATATTGAGCTGAAAGCGGCTTTTATCACTGTGGACTGGAACACGAAAAATGTGTTTTCATCAGGACTGCGCGACAGCAGCGGAAAAATTTATGACAAACCCGTTTTTAAAGAAGGAGATGATGAGTTTAAAGCCGATACCATGCGGTATAATTTTGATACGAAAAAAGGAAAGGTTTATAATGTTACAACGCAACAGGGCGAAGGATTTATTCATGGCCGTGTTGTAAAAAAGATGGATGAAAGCAGTTATATCAGTCACGGACGATATACCACATGTGATCATGACACTCCACATTACTACATTGCTGCCAATAAACTGAAGGTGATTCCAAATAATAAAATTGTAACAGGTCCGGCTTATTTGGTTATTGCAGATGTACCTACTCCAGCAGCCATACCATTTGGACTTTTTCCTAATACCAAGGGCAGAAGTTCGGGGATATTGTTTCCTGCTTATGGTGAAAGTAATTCTCTAGGATTCTTCTTTAAAAACGGTGGATATTATTTCGGAATTAGTGATCATGTTGATTTGTCACTCACCGGAGATATTTACACCTTGGGCAGTTGGGCAGTGAGGGCTTCATCACGATACAGCAACCGTTATCATTACAATGGCAATCTGTCATTTTTATATTCCATCATCAAGGTCAGCGAAAAAGATTTGCCGGATTACAGCAGAAGTAAAGAATTTTTTATCAACTGGTCGCATCAGCAGGATGCAAAAGCGCGTCCCAATGGTATATTCTCTGCTTCCGTGAGAGCAGGATCTAATGATTATTATACACGAAATATTTCTTCTGCATCCAATTATCTGACCAACACTTTTAACTCATCCATATCTTATTCAACATCGCTGTTCAAGAAACAGTTCAATATTTCTACTGCCGTAACCCATTCACAGAATACACAGTCAAGATTGGTTTACCTAACTGCTCCGACTGTAAATATGAGTATGGCAACCATGTATCCGTTCAGAAAAAAAGATCAGGAGGGTACGCCTAAGTGGTATGAAAAAATTGGTATTGGCTACAGCAGTACACTTCAGAATCAGCTCCAGAACCCTGACAGTGTATTTTTCACCAACTCCACCATTCGAAATATGAAAAACGGAATGCAACACAGTATTCCAATTAGCACTTCATTTCGTGTACTCAAATTTTTCACACTCACACCATCAGCGAATTTCAATGAACGATGGTATCTTCAAACCTATCGCCTTCGCTACAATACAGCTAACAACTGGTTGGTGACAGATACTGTTAAAGCATTCAGTGCTGCACACGATTATAGTACGTCAGCCTCTCTCAACACACGCATATATGGTTTGTTTCAGTTTAAAAAGGGCAAAGTGGCAGCCTTCCGGCATGTAATGACTCCTAACCTGAGCTATTCATGGAGGCCTGATTTCTCTGAGAAAAAATATGGTTACTACAAAACTGTTCAGATAGATTCTCTGGGAAATACCCGTAAATATTCTATCTACGACAATACGCTATACGGTGGCCCAGGGCAGGGCAAATCGAGTGTTCTTTCTTTCAGCCTCGACAATAATTTTGAAATGAAGGTTAGACAATACACAGATACGGCTACCAATCTTAAAAAAATTAAGCTGCTTGAGAGTTTCAGCATTGCAGCATCATATAATCTGGCTGTTGACTCTTTCAACCTCTCTCCTATTGGCATGAGTGCACGAACAACTCTTTTTGATAAAATCAATCTGACAGCATCAGGAACTTTTGATCCATATTACATTAATGAATCGGGTATTCGTACCAAGGAGTATTCTCTCTCCGAAAATGGCAAACTTGCACGACTTTCATCAGCAAGCAGCAGTGTAAGTTTTAATCTGAATCAAAATAGAGGTTCGAAAAAAAGTTTGAAAGGTACACCCGAACAGCTCAAAGACATCAATGACCACCCTGAAGACTATGTTGACTTCACCATTCCTTATAACCTGGCTGTCAATTACAGCATCAATTATTCACGTCCGGGTTTAGCAAAAGGCATCGTCACACAAATAGTTGGATTTAACGGTGATATTTCACTGACTAAAAACTGGAAAGTAACATTCAATTCAGGATACGATTTTCAGAGTAAAAAACTCTCTTATACATCGCTGGGGTTTTATCGTGATTTACATTGCTGGGAGATGAGGCTTAACTGGGTGCCATTCGGTTATCAGGCAAATTATTTCTTCCAGATAAATGTAAAGTCAAGTATTTTGCAGGATTTGAAACTTACTCGCAAAAACGACCGCTACGATAATTTCTAAAAACTATTTATTCAACTTCAAAACGATTTCCCTCAATTGCCAGTTCTGTATTCGGGAAAACAGTTCTTGCTTCATCGAGTAATGGCTGAAGTTCTTTGTAACGTGCTGAAAAATGTCCAATAATTAATTTTTTTACTTCTGCTTTTTTGGCAATGGTTGCAGCCTGTAGGCTTGTAGTATGAAAAGTAGTTTGTGCACGCTCAACCATATCATGCATAAAAGTTGCTTCATGATAAAGCATATCTACGCCTCTTATCTCATTGATGATGGACTCGTCATAAATAGTGTCGCTGCAAAATGCATAAGAACGCGGTGCTCTTGAAGGTATAGTCAGCTCAGTATTGGAAATTATATTTCCATCTAAATCTCTGTAGTCAAAACCATCTTTTAATTTGCCATAGAACGAAAATGGGATGTTATACTGCTGAAGTTTATTAACAAGCAATTTACGTGGCTTGGGCTTTTCTTTAAACAAAAATCCGGTGCATGGAATACGGTGGTTGAGTATGATAGTCTTTACTACCATATCCTCATCTTCTAAAATGATAGCCGGTGCAAAATGTTTGATAGGATGAAAAATAATCTGATATCGCAGCCGAGTCATCGAAAGTCTCAGTTGAAGTTCTATTACATCCATTAACTCAGCTTGACCATATATATGAATCTCGTTAGTTCGGCCCTGCAAGTGCATGGTTGACAGTAATCCAACCAAGCCCAAATAGTGATCGCCATGCAGGTGCGAAATAAAGACATGAGAGATCTTACTGAGACGTACTTTGTATTTCAGAAACTGCGCTTGAGTTCCTTCACCGCAATCAACCAAAAAAAACCGCTCACGTATGTTAAGTACCTGAGCGGTGGGATGTCTTTGAAAGATAGGAGTTGCTGAACTGCTTCCTAAAATCGTTACTTCAAAATTCATTATTTGGCAACAACCATTCTGCGTGTTACTGTAGATGTACCTGATGTTAGGGAATACATGTAGATACCAGAATTGAATTTTGAAGCATCAAGAGTATATGTATTAACTCCTCTTTTTGCAGTTATCCATTCACTGTAAACAACTTTTCCTAAAATATTAAACACTTTAAATTCAAGTTTACCGCCTGATGGAGTATTAAAATAAACTACAGACTTGTCACGATATGGGTTGGGCAAATTTTGTGACATGCTCAATTTATCCTTAGGCAACAATTCCATAATGCCTGAGTTGGTATCAATGGTAATAGTGTAATAAGTTACCGTTTGAGGCTGAGAGAAGGAAAGATTTCCAAGATTGGTTATTTTACCTTTTGCCATAACATCTACTGTAATTGGATAAATACCTGCTGTAACAGGAGTTCCTGAAAGCAGAAGGCATCCATTGCTGCTTGCCAAGAACTTGCAGGTTCCGGGGTTGCAGGCATAAGTAATTCCGGGAGGCAAACCACTTACTCCTGTTATAGTAATAGAGTCCAACTGAAAGTTAACAGTTCCGAATGGTGCTACATTCACTACCGTATCTAAAAAGGTACGCACCTGAATCACCTGATTATATGGAACACCAACCATACCTACAGCAAGGCCTGTCGCACTGTCGGGGTAAACACCCGGATCTGTGATGGTGACATCAGGGATACATTGCGCATTGGCAAATAAGCCTGAAGTTATGATGGTAGCTGTAATGAGTAGTTTTCTAAACATATTTATAATTATTAATCACTTTTAGTTAACTGAAGTTGCCTTGGCAATCTGTGTTATTGCATCATCTAATGATGGAACTATTGTTAAGACTGAATCAAGTTGTGATATGGAAATAAGTTTTTTTACAGGTTCACTAATTTCTGTAACAATAAAATTTCCATTTGCATTTCTGCAGATTCTGTTGCCAACTAAAATTGCACTCAGTCCTGACGAATCGCAATAGTTGGTATCGGTGAGGTCGAGTAAGATATTGATATATCCCTGACTGTTTAGAATTAACAGTTCAGATTTGAGCTCTGCGGAAATAAGTGTATTAAGTTTCTGTTCATGAAGCTTAAGCACTGCGTATTTTTCTTTCTTGTCTAAGGTGTAATGCATATTTCTGATTAATAAAGTGATAACAAATATAAAGAACTTGAATTGAATATTGCAAATCAGCTATTTTGTTGCCCTCCAAGTAAATAAAGTACCGCCATTCGTATGGCCACACCATTTTCGACCTGGTCGAGAATAATAGACTGCTTACTGTCGGCAACATCACTGGTAATTTCAACTCCTCGGTTGATAGGCCCGGGATGCATGATCGTGATTTTTTTATTTATCTTATTCAGTATTTCAGCGTTAATACCATATTGCAAAATATAATCGCGCAGTGACGGGAAATATTTAATATCCTGCCTTTCCAGCTGAATGCGCAGCACATTGGCTACATCGCACCATGATAATGCTTTGAACAGATTCGTTTCTACTTTAACGCCTAATTCATCTATATACTTTGGAATAAGTGTTGGAGGACCACACACCATTACCTCTGCTCCCATTTTCTGCAGACAATAAATATTGGATAAAGCAACCCTTGAATGAAGAATATCGCCTATAATAACAACCTTTTTCCCTTTTAAGCCACCCATAGCTTCACGAATTGAAAATGCATCTAACAAGGCCTGTGTCGGGTGTTCATGAGTGCCGTCACCGGCATTTACAATGATGGAGTTGACTTTTTGTGACAGAAATAACGCTGCTCCCGGTTTAGGGTGGCGCATCACAACCATATCAACCTTCATTGCAAGAATATTATTAACTGTATCAATCAGCGTTTCGCCTTTGCTAACTGAAGATGATGATGCAGTAAAATTGAGTACATCTGCTGAAAGTCTTTTCTCTGCCAGTTCAAATGACAATCGGGTGCGTGTAGAATTTTCGAAAAACAAGTTTACAACCGTAACATCGCGCATGGAAGGCACTTTTTTGATTGGCCTGTTGATGACTTCTTTAAAAGTCTGAGCTGTTTCAAAAATCAGCTCAATATCGGCAGGCACAAGACCTTTTATTCCAATCAGATGTTTAACGCTTAGTTTTCGTTGCATTTGATTTCGATTTTGAAACTAACCATACTCCGTCTTCCTTGCCATTCTCCTTCCACTCCACGTTTACTTTATCGCTGTCAATTGAATCAATGGCATCGCCCGTGTAATCCGGTTCAATAGGCAGGTGTCTGCTGAATTTACGGTCAATCAATACCAGCAATTCTACTTTTTCGGGACGTCCAAAAGCCAATAATGCATCCATTGCAGCACGAATGGTGCGACCGGTGAATAACACATCATCAACCAGAATAACCTTTTTACCTTCCACAACAAAATCTATATCTGTACGGGATGGCACGAGTAGTTTTTCACTCCTTCTGTAATCATCCCTGTAGAAAGTAATATCCAGAGCACCATGCAACAGTTTGTGTTTAGGATTCCATTTCTGCAAGTGTTGCACAATTCTTTTTGAAAGAAAAATTCCCCTTGGCTGAAGACCTATGATGCAGCTGTTAGAAAAATCATCATGATTTTCAACCAATTGATGACACATACGCTGGATGGTTATGCCCATCTGTTTTTCTGAGAGTATCAACCGTGTCATGGTTTGCAAATTTACTATTTGAATTGCTGTTTAAAAATTTACCGTGAAAATTTTGATTGATTTTATTCACAGAGTTCAAACAATTCATCAGTTGCAAATTTGGCCTACTTGGTTCCTCTCACCTATTTTTAGTTGTGTTGATAAAGTTTTTATAATATCTTAGCAACATAAAATTCTTAAAAGTGAATGAGTAATATTCTTGTAAATTGTAAGTTAAACAGTAAAAACGACAAAACTGCGTTGTTATAACTACGTATGTATAGTTAAATTAATGAAGTTAAGAACAATAAATACCTTTTTTCTGCTCATAGGCATCTGTAGCAGTGTGTCAGCAACTACTCCTTTGGTGAGTCGTACCGTCTGTGGTGTTAATGACACTTCAAAAATGAGTTTTGTGTCGAATGCCGTTCTGTTCAAAGAGCGTTGGGATACGCTGCAGCAGGTAAAATTCTGGCAACAGATTATCAGTCTGAATGCCGACACAGCTTTGATAAATGTATCGTCAACAAGACATGTATTACATAAAATTCCTTATGCAGACTGGACTTGCCAAAATGAAACAGAAAAAACAGCCTATAAAAAGTTTATTAATTTAGCCAATGGACTTGATACAAACACTTCTTTATATGTGACTTTTGGCAAAAAGGAGTTTTATGAATACAAAAGAGTAATTCCTACCATAAATAGTGCAATTAAAGTATTTAACAGTAACTCTGTTGATCCATGGTATGCACAGACTATTTTGCTGATAGAAAATCCCGGAAAAAATCATAACAAATCGTATGTAGGTGCCAACGGACCATTTCAGCTGATGAAAAGTGTTGCTATTAGATATGGTTTGAGAGTTAATTCTAAAATTGATGAACGTACCGACCTTAATAAGGCTGCTTTTGCAGCATCGCAATTGCTTAAATTTTCCTGTATTCCAAAAGTTAAAGCTGTTCTAGATGCAAATAACTTATCTTATAGTGAAGAAGATTTATGGTTCAGATTGCTGGTATTACATGCCTATCATGCAGGACCTGGAAATGTAGCATGTGTAATCAATCAACTTAAGCCTGAAAAGGGAGGCATTGATTTATTCACCAAAATATGGAATACTGAATGTGGAGGTTTTAAAAATGAATCGCAGAATTATTCTCAGATTGCCCTTGCCAATATTGTTACTTTCGAAAACTTCCTGAATGCCGATAAGGATTCCATGTGGTTGGTGCAGGGAGAGAAACTATTTGCTGCATATAAAATGAATCGCAAAGGAACACAACAGGATGTTCATTTGTTAAAACAATGTATGGAGTCTTACAGCGATGATTTAATGGATGGTACCATACCTGCTGATTTCTTTATTTCAAGGATGGAAAAAATTCAGAAAGATTTGGCCGCAATTCGCGTCAAAAAGCAACTCCAGGAAGATACGGGAGTTAGCATGAACAAATTTCTTGCAATGGGCAATAATCTAATTCGTAAACGACAGTTGGATGATGCCATTAAGATCTTAAAATTAAATATCACACATTATCCCAACTGTGTAACTGCCTACGACAGTCTTAGTCGCATTTATAAGCAAAAAGGGAACAAACAAATGTCACTCCTTTACACTCAAAAAGGAGCTGCCATTAAGAATCCAGTTTACTGATTTACTTTTCGTATTGAGTGGGTTCCAAAGCAGCCGGACTCCACTGTTGTAAAAACTCCATTACCTTTTTCTTGCTGTAGCCCTCACCTTCTTCGAGGTAACCTGTATTTTGGGTATGAATTCTTTTCCCTTTTTCATCCAGTATTACAAACACCGGAAACCCAAACCGCTGCGGAAAATCCAGTTCCTGCATTAATGCCAAATTGCGGTTTTCCTTGCTGAAATTGATGTGTTCAACAATAAAATCAGCATTCATCAAAGAGTCAATCTGAAAATCTTCTCTGCTGAACTTATAAAATTTACGGCACCATCCGCACCAGTTTCCTCCTATAAACAGAAAAACATTTTTATGTTCTGCTGTAGCTTTAACAATTGCTTTGTCCACCTGTTGTCGTGCATCAGCATCCGGATGATATACTTCAAATTTTTCCTGGGCAAATACATTGCCCGTTGTAAATAAAAATAATCCGAGGATGAAAAGATTATTAAGTTTCATACGTTGATATATTACAAAAACTATATTAGTTGTTCACTTATAATGAAATGAGAATCGGCTGTTAAAAATACGACATAAATCAGTAAAAGTATAGTATGTATTACCTACTTTTACGCAGTAAAAATGAAATAATGAGAAAATTAATTATTCCTTTAGTATTTGTGGTTGCAGCATGCCAGAATAAACCAAAAGAGCCTGAAGTGCTGACAGCACCTGCACTTGAACAAAAAGCTGAAACTGAAAAGCCGCAAATTGTTTTGGCATCAGACATTGATCCGGTATGCATGATGTCGGTTAAAGAAGAGTATGCCGATACGGCAATGGTAGATGGTAAAATTTATGCATTCTGTGGAGCATCCTGCAAAGTTGATTTTTTAAAAGACCCTTCCGCATATTTATCAGATAAATGACGTGTATTTCTTGTAAACGAATTATTGCTGTTCCACTCTTTGAGTGGGTAATCATATTGTTTATTCTTGGACTTGCACTGTTATGGTCATCGTGCAATGACGGCCCTCTGCGCACATTGCCCATTTATGGACCTACCAATGAGGAGACAAAAGCTTCACATCATGTGCAGCCTTTCAGTTTGATTGATCAAAATGGAGATACAGTTACCAACCACACCTTTGATGGAAAAATTTATGTGGCTGATTTTTTCTTCACCACATGCAGAAGTATTTGTCCGGTAATGTCAACGCAGATGGAGCGTGTAGCAGCGAAATATGCCTCTAACCCTGAAGTATTGCTCATTTCACATACAGTAAATCCGGAGTACGATACTCCTGCAGTGCTGAAAGAATATGCAGACATGCACCATGCCGTATCGGGAAAATGGTTTTTTGTTACGGGTGATAAAAAGCATATTTATGACTTAGCACGCACTTCATATCTTTCAATTGCTTCAAAGGGCGATGGTGGCCCTGATGACTTTATTCATACACAAAATTTTGCACTTGTAGATAAGGATAAACGAATCAGAGGATATTATGACGGCACCGATTCTACCGATGTAAATCGTCTGTTAACAGATATTGATTTATTATTGCAAGAGAAAAAATAAATTCTATAGCAATGAAAAAAACAGCATTGTTCTTATTGGCTGTTTTTTGTTTCGTAAAAACAAATGCACAACATCAGGAATGTAAACGCAGTGCTTCAGCGTCAGCTTTTCTGAATGTTCCACAGCGCATGCTTACCACAGGAAGTAATTATGATGTGAAATATCATCGTTTCCAATGGCAGATTGATCCTGCTCAACATTATATTTCAGGAAGTGTGATGACTTTTTTTGAAGCAAAAAGCAACTTAAGTCAATTAGAGTTTGATTTAGCTTCAGCACTTACAGTTGACTCGGTAATATATCATTCAGCAACAGTTAACTTTTCGCATGCCAATGATATTTTAACAGTAATGCTGCCAACTACTCTGCCTGTGGGAACACTCGAGAGTGTTGAAATTGTTTATCAGGGAATGCCACCGGGCGGAGGATTTGGTTCGTTTAATACCAGTACACATAACGGTACTCCTGTATTATGGACTTTATCAGAACCTTTTTATTCGAGTGACTGGTGGCCATGTAAGAGTTTAAATACCGATAAAGCTGACAGCATTGATGTGTACGTTACGACAGATACTGCGTATCGTGTGGCATCAAACGGAAAACTGATGAATGAGGTTTTTAATGGCAGCGAGAAAATTGTTCACTGGAAAAGTAATTATCCTATTTCATCCTATTTGGTGGCAATAGCTGTAACAAATTATGCTGAGTATTCTGATTATGTTCCTTTGGCAGGAGGCGACAGTTTGCAAGTGCTTAACTATGTTTACCCTGAAGATCTGGCAACAGCACAGTCACAAACGCCACAGATTATTCCCATCATTCAGTTGTACGACAGCCTTACGATAGAATATCCGTTTAAAAATGAAAAGTACGGACATGCACAGTTTAACTGGGGTGGTGGCATGGAACATCAAACTATGAGTTTTATGGTGAACTTTGGTCAGGGGCTAATGGCTCATGAATGTGCCCATCAGTGGTTTGGCGATTTGGTAACTTGCGGCAGTTGGGAAGATATCTGGCTGAACGAAGGATTTGCTACCTACTTTGAAGGATTAACCAAAGAGCACCATTTCCCTGCACAATGGTACACTTGGAAAGAACAAAAAATCAGTCATATCACATCACAACCGGATGGTTCCGTAAAGTGTACGGACACTACAGATGTGAGCCGTATTTTCAACGGAAGACTATCATATAACAAAGGCAGTTACTTACTGCACATGCTACGATGGAAACTTGGTGATGCTGTATTTTTTCAGGCGCTGAGAAATTACCTCAACGATCCTGCACTGAAATATGGCTACGCCAAAACACCTGATTTGATTCAACATTTGCAGACAACCAGCGGACAAAACCTCAACGTATTTTTCGACCAGTGGTACTACAAACAGGGGTATCCCTCCTATCAGGTGAACTGGTCGCAAAGTAATCAGCAGGTATATGTTCAGATTAACCAAACCACCTCTGACCCATCTGTTACATTCTTTGAAATGCCGGTTCCTGTAAAGTTCAGTGGTGCAGGTCACGATACAACACTGGTGTTTAACCATACTTTCTCGGGTCAGCTGTTTACTGCGACAATCCCATGGCCGGTGGCAACAGTTGAGTTTGACCCTGATTTATGGATACTCTCTGCCAACAATCAGGTAAGTTTGGGTATTCCTTCACTGTCACATCCAACAACTTCGTTTGATATTTACCCAAACCCCGTAAAAGATAAACTTAAGATTGAAATACTAAATCAGACGTCAGGACAGTTAGTAATTTCAGATGCTGCGGGTAAAATTCTTGTGAAAGAAGATGCAGTGAAAGAAAAAATAAAAAATATCAACGTGAACAACTGGGCAAAAGGAATTTACTTTGTTTCGTGGTATGCTGATGGAAAACGTGAAAGTAAACCTGTAATCATTGAATAACGTTTAATTAAAAACAAAAAAATGAAACGCATTATTTCTTTATTACTGCTTGTGCTGCTCATGCATCGTCCTGCATTTTCGGCACAAATACTTATACCGATGGATGATACACAAACCAATCATCTGAAGGCTTATGGCATTGCCTATTGGGTGTTGCAGGGTGGAATAGAAATCAACTGGTTGCTCAACTATCGCGGTGGAAGTTTTATGTTTCCACAAAGCCAGCGTTTCGAATCTGAAATGAAAATTCGCGGAGTGAGTTATACTGTTGTGTCGGAGGCACAGGCCGGACAGATAGTAAATGAAATTCTGGATCCGCAGGTAAATGAGGATGTGGTAAAACTTGAAAAAGTTCCAAAAATATGCGTGTATTCGCCTAAAGACAAACGACCCTGGGATGATGCCGTTACACTGGCATTGACATATGCAGAAATTCCTTACGATATAATTTATGACGAAGAAATAGTGCAGGGGAAACTAAATATGTATGACTGGCTACACCTGCACCATGAAGACTTTACCGGACAATATGGAAAGTTTTACAGCATGTACCGCAATGCTCCCTGGTATCAGGAGCAACAACGCAGCATGGAAAGTATGGCACATAAATTAGGTTTTGCCAAAGTATCGCAGATGAAACTTGCTGTAGCCAAAAGCATCAAAGAATTTGTGGCCGGAGGAGGATTTTTGTTTACCATGTGCTCAGGAACCGATACTTACGACATTGCACTCTCTGCTGAAGGACTGGATATTTGCGAAAGCATGTATGATGGTGATGGTACCACTCCCGGATACAACTCAAATCTTGACTTTGCAAAAACATTTGCCTTTCGCGATTATAAACTGAGCACCAATCCTCTCGAATATCGTTATTCGAATATTGATGTTACCACAACGCGAAGAGTTCCGCGCGATGAAGATGTGTTTACACTGTTTGATTTTTCGGCTAAGTGGGATCCGGTTCCAACAATGCTTTGTCAGAATCACATGCAGGTGATAAAAGGATTTATGGGGCAGACAACTGCATTCAACAAAAACGTGATTAAGCCGGATGTGGTGATTATGGGTGAAAACAAAGCCGCCAACGAAGCAAAATATATTCATGGTGATTTTGGCAAAGGTACCTGGACATTTTACGGAGGACATGATCCTGAAGATTACCAGCACTTGGTTGGCGACCCTCCCACAGATTTAAATCTTCACCCCAACAGCCCTGGATATCGCCTTATACTTAACAATGTTTTGTTTCCTGCTGCAAAGAAGAAAAAACAGAAAACCTGATTTTTTCTCTGAATTTTTCTGAAAGTATTTTTAATTGAAATTTTTCGACAGAAACTCTGAAACACTATTGTTAAAAGTTTCTGTCTCCTCATGATTGGTAACATGGCCTGCATCCGGTATTAACATTAAACTACTTCCGGAAATTTGCCGGTGCATATTTTCTGCTTTAGCCACAGGAGTCACTGCATCTTCAACTCCGCAAATAATCAGTGCAGGAACTTGTATCGTTGCAAGAGAAGAACACGTTTCATGTCGTTCGGCAAGTGCTTTGAGGGTATTACAAATGATTTCAGCATCTGCCTTGTTCATGATACTGTGAATATATTCTACCGACTGAGGATGTGTGCTGAAGGATTGTGGAGCAAATAAATTTTTCAGAGAAGTATTTATGTAGGCATCCTTCCCTCCTTTCCGTATCAAATCTATTGCATGAAATCTTTTCTCACGCATTTCATCTGTATCAGCAGTACATTGTGTATCGCAGAGTATGATTCCTGAAACAAGTTGGGGATAACGGCTAATTACATTCAGAGCGATATAACCTCCCATTGATAACCCGCATAGCACAACACGATTCAGTTGCAATGTAGTTATCAGGCTTACAAGGTCATCTCCCAAATCATCAACTGTAAAATTATCAGCAACTTTCGAACTGCTTCCATAGCCTCTTACATCATAGGCTACTACTCTGCAAATAGAAGAGAAAAAAGAAAGCTGAGGCTGCCAAAAATCTTTATTGAAAGGAAAACCATGAATAAACAACAGTGTAAAGTCACCCTGTTCACTATCGGTGTATGAAACCACTTTGTTGCCTGACAACAACAGCTGACGTGTTGTTAAATCTCCCTGTTTCGTTTTTCTGTAAATCATAAACCGATTTAGTCAAAAGAGTAAATACGATTGTACTGCTCCTTAAAATTTTCGAGAATAATTTTTCTACGCAGACTAAGTTTAGGTGTCATTTCATTTTTTTCAATGCTGAATTCTCTGCTTAGCAATTCAAAACGTTTGATGGTTTCAAAATGTCCAAGTGTTTTATTTATTTCATTTACTTCTTCAGCAATACGTTTTTTTACTTCAGGATTGGCAGCAATGTCTTCATTGGTATCCAGTTTCAGATTTTTGCGGTTGGCCCAGTCGCGTATAAATGAAAAATTAGGAACTATAAATGCTGAAGCGAATTTCTGATTTTCTCCAATCACCATTGCCTGCTCTATAAAACGTGATTCCTTCAGTTTGTTTTCAATCATCTGAGGAACGATATACTTCCCTCCTGAAGTTTTAAAAATTTCTTTTTTTCGGTCGGTAATTTTTAAGAATTTTCCATCTTCAATAATTCCGATATCACCTGTATGAAACCATCCATCAGCATCTAACAACTCGTCCGTCTGCTCCTGATTTTGATAATATCCCAACATCACATTAGGACCTTTGCATAATATCTCTCCATCTTCGGCAATCTTCACTTCCACTTTGTCAATCACCGTGCCTACCGTCCCAAACTTTATACAATTTGGCTGAAAATTATTTACTGAAATAACAGGACTTGTTTCAGTAAGTCCATACCCTTCGAGGACAGGAATGCGTGCAGCATGAAATACTCTTGCAAGCCTTGGCTGCAATGCAGCACCTCCGGATGCAATTGCAACTATGTTATTGCCCAATGCTTCGCGCCATTTGCTGAAGATAAGTTTATTCGCAATTTTAAGCTGAAACTCATACCACCAGCCATTGGCACCATGCAATTCATAACGCAATCCAAGATTCAAAGCCCAATAAAACAATGCTTTCTTTATTCCTGAAAGTTCAGCTCCTTTAGATACAATTTTATCATATACTTTTTCAAGAAGGCGAGGCACCGTGACAAATATTTCAGGTTTAACATCCTTCAAATTATCTGCAATAGTATCCAGACTCTCTGCATAGTAAATTGAAACACCATAGTACACATACAGATAAGACAACATACGCTCATACACATGGTTAAGCGGCAGAAAACTCAATGCTTTCCAACTCTCATTAAACGGACACAACACTTCACATGCTTTGAAATTACTCACCAGATTGTTGTGCGACAACATCACACCCTTTGGATTACCGGTAGTGCCTGACGTATAAATGATAGTTGCCAAGTCAGAAGGATTTATGGTACTGCGTATTTCTTGAACTCTTTCTGAAAGCGGAGATTTCTTTCCTGCCTCGGTAAGTTCAGTCCAGTGTGCAACACCTTCTACTCTATTGAATGTATAAATTTTTTCAAGATTTGGGAGTTCTGCTTTTAGTGCATCTACTTTATCATAAATCACTTTATCAGACACAAACATATAACGTACTGCGGATTGATGCAGTGTGAATTTAAGGTCATGTTCGCTGATAGTAGGATATAACGGAACATCGGCCACTGCAATTTGCAGACAGGCATGATCAACAAAATTCCATTCAGGGCGGTTATTGGAAATAATACCGATTTTATCTCCGGGTTTAATTCCTGCGTTCAATAAACCATAACTCAGGTTGTTGACAATATCCAATACTTCTGCTGTACTGTATTTTTTCCAGACACCATTTTCTTTACCAGCAAGAGCATCTGCTTTGGGAAATTTCTCTAACTGGTAAGGAAACAAATCTATAAGTCGCGTTACATCCATATCTTTTAAAATCTTTTTTTACACACGCTAAAAATACTAAATCGAATGAAACAATTGATAATTTTGCATATTGAAAAGATAATGGTTTTGAACAACTTCTCAAAAACGATATTTAAGAATAACAAGCCGGAAAACAACACTCTGGTATTTGACGGTGATTGTTCCTTTTGTCAGCGATGCACTTCTATTTTGCATACTCTTGACAAACAACGCAGGATTAAATTAGTTAGTTACAGCAACCAAAATAATTCCAACAACATACAAGAGAATACTTCTGCCGAAACATTTAACTCAGTAATTTTTTATCATCAGGATAAAATTTACACTGAAAGTGATGCAGTAATTGAATCACTGGTGGCAACAGGTGGCTGGCGCAGAATTTTTATCATAGCTAAAGTCATTCCTTCGTTTTTACGCAATAAGATTTATCGCATTGTTGCACGTAACCGCTATTTATTCGGCTCAACCTGTCATGTAAAATGAAAATAGAAACAGCTTTTACAAAACAACTAAATATAGATTTTCCCATCATCATGGCGCCCATGTTTCTGGTAAGCAATGAAGCCATGATACAGTCGGCCATGCGCAATGGTATTGCAGGGGTTTTTCCGTCATTGAATTATCGAAAGGAAAATGAATTAGGTGAATTGTTAAAACGACTTAATGCTTTCAACAGCAACAGTAAAGGCACATATGGAGTAAACCTCATCGTGCAAAAAACAAATCCACTATACGAAAAACACCTTGCAACATGTGTTGACAACAAAGTTCCGTTTTATATCACTTCGCTTGGAAATCCTAAACATGTAATTGAAGAAGCACACCGTTACGGTGCCAAAGTTTATTGTGATGTAACCAATCCTGCACATGCTGCCAAAGCTGCAGAGAATGGATGTGACGGATTTATTGCAGTGAGCCAGGGTGCCGGAGGGCATGCAGGACCTTATCCGAATACCTTGCTTATTCCTTCTCTGAAAAAACACTTTCCAAACATACCGGTAATTGCTGCAGGCACTGTAACTACAGGAAAAGGAATACTTAGCATGTTGTCTTTAGGTGCTGCAGGCATCAGCATTGGTACAAGGTTTATTGCATCGCGTGAAGCTACTGTATCTGATGATTACAAGAACAGTGTGATCAATTCAGGGATGAAGGATGTGGTGCTCACAGAGCGTCTTTCAGGAACGCCTTGCAATATCATCAACACACCATACGCAAAAAAAATTGGTTATCGCCAAAACATGATTGAGCGTTGGCTAAGCAACAGCTCCACAACAAAAAAATATTTTAAAATGCTGGTGCAGTACCGCGGACTGAAAAAACTGGAGCAGGCTGTGAAGCCGGGAAACTACCATAACCTGTGGTGTGCCGGACAAACGGTAGAACTTATTGATGAAATATTATCCTGCGATGAAATTATCAACAAACTGAAAGACGAAACTGTTCAGGCTAAAACAGAACTTGACAAACTTTTTAACCAATGAACTTACAACAGCTGATACATAAGGCAGAACATTCAGGTTTTTATCTTCGGATTTTAAATTTTATTTTATGGAGAAAAATTCCGTTCAATGCTGCACATCGTTTCAGAATTATTGATATAGGAGAAGGTAAAATCGAAATCCTTATCCCCTATCGCAAAAGCAACCTCAATCATATAAAAAGTATTCATGCATGTGCACTTGCCACAGCCTCTGAATATGCAACAGGATTTTGTCTGACTACCATGCTCCCTGAGGGTGAGTATCGTATTATTCTTAAAAGCCTGAGCAGTGAATATTATTATCAGGGGAAGAAAGATGTTTCAGTACGTTTTGAAATGGATAAGAACAATTTTATAAAATTCCTTAAAGAAATTCCTGCAGATACCGGTGCTGCATTTTTGAAACTGGAGGCAAAAGCCTTTGACACAGATAAAAATCACATCAGCACCAGCCATGTTGAGTGGCAGCTGAAGAAATGGGCACATGTGAAAACGAAGGTCTAATTTAATTTTCATGACAGAATATCATATTTTTCTCTTTAAAACGTTGAATAGTTACTTTTGAAAAAAAATTACATGTTGAGCCATTTCAGAATACTAAGCCTGCTATTGTTGATGCCTTTATTTGCTGCTTCGCAAAAAGTGGTTTATTCCAAACAGGAAATTGATGCCTATAGTTACGATTTTATAAAAATTACCGGTTATAATGAGAACGAATTTTTCCTTTTTCAAAGTAATCTGCCTTTTGAAAACGACCGTGACCGCATTGGTTTTAAGTCGAGAAAATACCAGATAACCTGCTACAACAACAACCTTACTGTTAAGTGGTCGAAAAAATTCAATCCTTCAAATGATAAAGAGAGGATTGAAACCATGGCCGTAATCAATGGCAGGGTGGTACTTATTAAATCTACATTTACTGATAAGGAAGATAAACTCAATGTTTATGCTTCGCCACTTGACGACTCAGGAAAAGAAAATACATCACCGATACTGCTTGGAAGTATTGCGTTTGACAAAACCAGTAGTCTCGATAAAATTAAGATTATAGCCTCTCAGAGAAACAATTTATTCGGAATAATTCAGAATGAGAAAAAACAAAATGGTATGCAGAAGTTGCATTGCATTGTTATCAATTCCGAATTAAATCCTGTGAGACAGTTGCAGTTTGATGTCCCCTATCCCGAGAAAAATTTCAGCTACGAAAACTGGTTGCTCACAGAAGCGGGTGATTTTATACTTGAAGGAAGTTTTTATTCCAAAGAAAACAATGAGAAACGTAAACGCTGGGATGCTTACAAACTTTTTGTATCGCTCAGTGGAAGTGACAACGCTGTTGAATATGCAGTCAACAAAAGTGACATTGAATTAAATGGCAGCAACATTGCCTACGACATTGCCAATAAACAACTGGTACTTGCGGGTTTTTATACCGATAAATCAACAGGTAAATCAGGAATTATTTATGCCACGCTTAAAACCACCGCAAATGATTCCCTGAAAATATTCAGACAACCTATTGGTGAAAGTACACAGGCCAGGATGTTTTCGGGATTGACCATTGATAAAAGCAATACAGGAGTGGATAATCTCAATATCGAGAAAATAATTCTCAGAAATGATGGTGGTGCAGTGCTGATAACTGAAATGTCGTATGTGACCGATTATTCTTATTACGATTATTTCACCCAGAATTATATCAGGAGTTACGAATATCATTTTAACAATGCTGTTGCACTTTCAGTAAATGCTGACGGAAGTATTGACTGGGATGCTGTTTTGCGAAAAGATCAGGTTTCAACAAACGATTACGGGAAATATTCCTCCTTCACCATTGCTCAAACAGACAATGAAATAAATCTTGTTTACAATACCCGCATTGACCGAAATAATTCAGTGGCTGTTTTCAGAGTTAAAAATAACGGAACTTCCGATACAAAAGAATTTATTCAACCTGAGGACAGAATAATGATTATTCCATTTGCGGCACGGCAAATCAGCGCTGATGAACTGGTAATTCCCTGCTGGAACAGAAAAAAGCTGTTAATGGCAAAAATTATTTTCAATGAATAAGTTGCTGATGGCCTTGCATTATGCAGGATATTATCTCACCTCGCACAATGCT
This sequence comes from Bacteroidota bacterium, assembly GCA_019136655.1. Lineage (GTDB taxonomy): Bacteria > Bacteroidota > Bacteroidia > AKYH767-A > OLB10 > OLB10. The sequence goes on along the minus strand of JAGVTU010000018.1, from coordinate 126,238 downwards.
CATCACATACATTCTCCTTTTGTTTATCAGCTATACACAAGCGTAATTTCGCCTGATAAAAATCAAAAACATTTTAAAGAGATAGAACAGATAAGGAAGCAATTTCGTAATAATCACAACAAAATAACTACCATCAATTCTGCCGGCACTGCAACAGAGAAAAGTATTGCTGCTATTGCAAAAAACTCACTGAAAAGCCCCCGCTATGCCCGACTGATTTATCGCCTTGCAACTTACTTCAACCCATCTGTTTGTGTGGAATTAGGAACCTCACTCGGCATCAGTACGCTGTATCTGGCATCAGCAATTAAGGGTAAGGTGATTACACTGGAAGGTAATGATGCCGTGCTGAAACTGGCAAGACAACAATTTGATAAGAGCAGCTATGGCAGCAGAATAGAAACCGTACACGGGATGTTTGATGACACATTGCCCGGAGTGCTGGCAGGTATTTCAAAAGCAGATTTTGTGTTCTTTGACGGTAATCATCAGTATGAACCTACGCTGAAATATTTTAGCATGTGCCTTGATAAAGTACATTCAAAAAGTGTTTTTGTATTTGATGACATCAACTGGAGCGAAGGGATGAAACGTGCCTGGGATGAAATTAAAAATCATCCGAAGGTTACGGTAACGATTGATTTGTTCATGATGGGTTTGGTTTTTTTCGACCCTGATTTAAGCAAGCAGGATTTTGTACTGCGTTATTAACAATTGAATAACATTTTACTTTCGGCTTAAATAGCTATTTTTACACATATTTTAAATCTATGCAGCCGGTAATTATCCATTTAGAAAATATTTCAAGAGAATATAAAGTTGGTGCTGAAACCATTCATGCATTACGCTCCATAACTCTTGATATTTCCAAAAATGAATATGTAGCGCTGATGGGAAGTTCCGGTTCAGGAAAATCCACACTTATGAATATTTTAGGCTGTTTGGACACTCCTTCTGCCGGTAATTATGAGTTGAATGGAATTGCCGTATCAGGCATGACAGATAATGATCTGGCAGAAGTTCGCAACAAACAAATTGGGTTTGTGTTTCAGACATTCAACCTGCTGCCACGAAGTACAGCTTTAGAAAATGTTGCATTGCCTCTGGTGTATGCAGGTGTAGCAAAAGAAGAGCGTTTGGAACGCGCAGAAAAGGTACTTCGCAATGTTGGTCTGGGAGATCGCATACATCATAAACCCAATGAGCTTTCGGGAGGACAAAGACAACGGGTTGCAGTAGCAAGAGCATTGGTAAACAACCCTTCTATCATCCTTGCTGACGAGCCTACAGGTAATCTCGATTCAAAAACTTCGGTAGAGATTATGGCTTTGTTTGAAGAAATACACAGCAACGGTAACACCATTATCGTAGTAACCCATGAAGAGGATATTGCAAGATATGCCCATCGTATTGTAAGAATTAAAGACGGCTTGATTGAAAATGATGCCATCAACAATGAAATCATTAAGGTTAACACATTAATATCATCACAATGAAAAATTTTGTAATCACTTTGCTGTTCATTGCAAGTTGTGGAATGGCAAATAGCCAGACAAATCAACTGCTCACTCCTGAAGTATTTGCCAAAAGGTTACATGAAACTCCTGATGCACAATTGGTAGATGTGCGTACGCCTGAAGAATTTCAGAAAGGTCATTTGAAAAACGCACTGAACATGAATATCAACAGCAGCGATTTGGAAAAGCGTGCTCCCTATCTTGATAAGGAAAAGCCTTTATTTGTTTACTGTTATATAGGAGGCCGAAGCGCAAAGGCTTGTGAATATTTTAAAAAGATGGGATTTAAAATCGTTTACGATATGCAGGGAGGTTACAGTGCATGGACAGATGCAAACCTTCCGGTGGAAAACAGAAAGACTCTGAATGCAGGAATTAATATGGAAGAGTTTAATCAGATGAAAGCTTCAGGTAAAGTTTTGGTTGACATCAACGCTCCTTGGTGTGCGCCATGTGTGAAAATGAAACCAACATTAGACTCGCTTGAAACTGCATGGAAAGGTAATGTCAAAATTCTTCGTTTTAATAAAGACGACAATCAGCAATTGGCAAAAACACTTGAAGCAACTGAGCTCCCCTCGCTATATTTTTTCAATGATGGCAAACTTGTTCGTAAAGCATCAGGCTATAAAAACGCAGCAGCATTAACGGAGTTTGTAAAATAACAGTTGTATGAAATCATAGCCAAGAAAAAGAGTAAACACAATCAAACGGGAGAGGCGGCTAAAAGCCGCCTCTCCCGTTTGATTATTACAGTTAAATTATTAACTATCTTCTCTGAGATGATATATATTCATTCAAATCATCTATAGAAGATTCGAAAGTAAACATATCATTCACCTTGAAATAATTTCCAATATCATAGGTGTAACCATAAGCATATTTTGCAAAATCAAGTTTGCTTTGCTCGTAAGTAAACAAGCCCATAATCTGCTTCACCTGCGATGTTAAAAGACAATTGTTTCGCAATACCTGTTTTGCAATGGTCATTTTGCTGTCTTCAAAAGATTTGCTTGAAATAGTTTGCTTCAGTGACTCGAAATCCTGTGGAGCCATTGGCACCGGACATCCATAAGGGCCATTATATCCCGGCAGATAAGCGGGTGGCGGTGGTGGCGGAGCTACAGGCTCGTCAATAGTATGAGAGTGACTAACTGTTGTAGTTGTAGTAGTTGTCTGAGTGGTTGTATGTGTTGTTCCTCCTGAAACATTTATATTTATTCCACCTCCCATATCACCCATATTCATTCCAACCGACATATTCACATTATCTCCGGGTACACCTGTAGTTGTAGTAGTAGTTTGAGTAACTGATGTAGAAGCAGGTGCTGGTGCAGGCGTGGCTGAATACACAACTACGGTTTGATTTGGTGCCGGAGGTAATGCCTCTGCAATAGGAGTTTCACTCACAGGACGCAATACATATTCATTTTTCTTAGCATGGAACTTTATCATCACCGATGTTTCAGTTCCCGGATTGAGTCCTACGTTAAAATTCTTCTCTCCTAATTTGGCATCATCAAAAATAACCTTCAGCTTATAGAAATTAGCATTGAGATCTGTAATTTTCACATTGGTCTCAGGTTTGTCATTCTGCCTTACTCCATTCAGAATAGCATAAAATTTTTCGCCATTCTCAGTAAATAGAATCAAATTAGAATTTTGCGCCTGCAACCCTGTTGCAAAGAAAACGCAAGTGATTAGTGTAATTAAGTATTTCGTCATGTTATTAATGTTTATTTTGGCATTACTAATATTATACCATTAGCTTGCGAAATTATGAATTCTAACTAAACTAAAATAGCTGATCAAATATTAAATTTAATTTATAACGTTTTTCAAGTACCATGTTACTTTTTAGTTTGCTTTTATTACTTTCCCGTCTGTTATAATTTTCGTTGAAGTGTTTAATGTATATTTGTAGTTTATTAAAATGTAATATTTATGAATACAAGCAGTGTCCTGTCAAATCAGTATTTTATTGAGTTAGAAGAAAAGTATGGAGCACATAATTATCATCCTTTGCCGGTAGTTTTATCAAAAGGAAAAGGTGTATTTGTCTGGGACGCTGAAGGAAAAAGATATTACGATTTTCTTTCTGCTTATTCTGCACTCAATCAGGGACATTGTCATCCGCATATTGTCAAAGCTTTAACATCTCAGTTAGAAAAACTCACTTTAACATCAAGGGCATTCTATAATGATCAGTTAGGTGAATTCGAAAAGTATATTACTGAGTTATTTGGTTATGATAAAATGCTTCCGATGAATTCAGGAGCAGAAGCCGTGGAAACAGCCATCAAACTTTGTCGTAAATGGGCTTATCAGGTAAAAGGTGTTCCACGTAATCAGGCAAAAATTATTTTTTGTGAGGGAAATTTTCACGGACGTACAATCTCTATAGTTTCAGCATCTACCGACCCAACAGCCTCTGCCGGATATGGTCCTTTCACTCCGGGATATACCATCATACCATATAACGACTTAGCTGCACTGGAAGCAGCACTCGAAGATCCTGCCATCGCAGGATTTATTGTAGAGCCTATTCAGGGCGAAGCAGGCGTAGTTGTGCCTGATGATGGATACCTCTCAAAAGCTTTTGCTTTGTGCAAAGAAAGAAATGTGCTGTTTATTGCTGACGAAATTCAAACCGGTCTGGCACGTACAGGAAAAATGTTAGCATGTGATTACGAAAATGTACATCCTGACATACTCATTCTTGGAAAAGCCCTTAGTGGCGGAATGATGCCTGTAAGTGCTGTGTTGGCCAATGATGAAATTATGCTCACAATAAAACCGGGCGAACATGGCTCTACTTATGGCGGTAATCCGCTTGCATGTGCTGTAGGTATGGCATCTTTACAAGTAATTGAACAGGAAAATCTTTCTGAAAATGCATCTCACATGGGAGAAATTCTCCGTTCGGAGCTGAATACCATTAACCATGAAATGCTGACACTGGTTAGAGGTAAAGGCTTGTTAAATGCCATCGTCATTAAACCTCATAAAGGTAAAGATGCATGGGATGTATGTATGAAACTTGCGGAAAACGGACTTCTTGCAAAACCAACGCATGGTGATATCATACGCTTTGCTCCTCCTCTGGTAATTAATGAAGAGCAACTTTACGAATGTATCGGTATTATCAAAAAAAGTATCGAATCATTTATTTGATTTCACCCGCAGGATTTTCTTTTTTCATTGCTGCTCCCATAATTAGCGCAATAATAAAATTAATGACAATACCATATAAAAATGCAATCCCTGCCAGCATAGCCGGAGACATAAATTTAGACTGCATTTTTATAGCCATTTCTATCTCTTCATCTGACATTCCTCGATTAGCCATATCTTCCTGAGCTTTATCCAGCATAAAGGCAACATACTCCGTATTGATAAACTCAGAATACAAATAAAAAAATGCTGCTCCAACAGCTGCCATTATCAATCCTGTTTTAAAGGCTGTTCCAAATGCTTTACCAAAGCTGATAAATCCTTCGTTTGCGGCTTTTTCCTCCTTGATTGCAGCTGCAAAACAGAAAATGTAAATGGCAATCATTACAATTGAACTTAGCCAACTTAGCTTGGCCTGCATTTCATTTCCCATGATATAGCCAATCAACGTCCACACAATTGATAGTGCCGAGCCTAAAAGTGCATACTTTACAAATGGTTTCATTTTATTTCAATTTTAAGTATTAATTCGTGCTCAAAAGTATGTTTTTTTTAATCTGACTTAACAATATCTACAGCTAATAATTTCTTTATTTACTGATACCGTATGCTGACTTTAAAATCCGTATTTTTGTAAAATAAATATCATATATATTTTTATGGCAAATAAACTTGATTTAAACCATGTTCAACTCTTGGAATGGCTCAAAGCACTCGATTTTTACAAAAATGAATTGCGTTTCTGGCGCAAACATCTTGCACACGTTGTTATAAGCAATACCAACAAAGATATACTGCGCGAAGCAGAGCAATTTCAAAACCAGGTTATCATTCAGGAAGATCAGATTGACATATTACATCACGATGTAAAACAGCTTGAAAACCGAATGGATGAGGAGTTTGCGATTATAAGCAAAGGCGGCAAAATCAGTCAGCAGACACTTGATGTGGAAGCTACTCTTCGCGACCGTATGAAGGTATTTGAACACTTGTATGTTGATCTTAAACACGATTATTACTCTTTTCTGCGAAAGTATATGTAAGTAAACTTCACGGCTGAAGAAGTTGATTTACATTAGCATTAATTTCTTTACAACATCGGTAGTTGAAGAAAAAAAACAAATACTGATGTTTTAACATCATCCTAACTGCTATTTTTGAATAGCAAAACCAGAATGAGTAATTATTTAGATCAGTTGAATCCTTCACAGCGCGAAGCTGTAGTGTGCATGGATGGACCCAGCATGATAATTGCCGGTGCGGGTTCAGGAAAAACACGTGTGCTCACATATCGTATGGTGCACATGATAAAAAATCAGGTTGACCCATTTAGTATTCTCGCCCTAACCTTTACCAATAAGGCTGCCCGAGAAATGAAAGACCGCATTATTGCTTTGGTTGGCAATGATGCTTTAAATCTTTGGATGGGAACTTTTCACTCTGTATTTGCAAGAATTTTAAGAGTAGAAGCTGAAAAAATCGGATTCCCTTCTGCTTTTACAATTTATGATGCCGATGATTCGAAAAATCTGGTAAAGAAAATTATTCAGGAGCAGCAGTTAGATGATAAGAATTATAAACCATCGCTTGTACTACACCGTATCTCTTCTGCTAAAAATAATCTTTTTTCTGTAAGTGATTATCTGAGTAATGACCAACTGATGAGTGAAGATCGCATGGCAGGGAAACCAAAAATCGGTGAGTTGTATCAGATCTATCAGAAAAGACTGAAACAGGCTGATGCCATGGATTTTGATGATTTACTTTTCAATACTTATCTGCTCCTGAAAAACCACCCTGATGCTTTGCTGAAGTATCAGAAAAAATTCCGTTACATCATGGTGGACGAGTTTCAGGATACCAACTATGCTCAGTATATCATTGTGCGCAAACTGGCGGCTCAGCACGAAAATATTTGTGTGGTGGGTGATGATGCTCAAAGTATTTATGCTTTCAGAGGAGCCAACATTCAAAATATTCTAAATTTTGAAAAAGACTATCCTGATCTGAAAACATTTAAGCTGGAACAGAATTACCGAAGTACAAAAACCATTGTAGGTGCTGCCAATAATGTTATTGCCAACAACAGACATCAGCTGAAAAAAGAAGTTTGGACTGAAAATACAGGAGGTGAAAAAATAAGGCTTCTGAGAGCAATCAGCGACAACGAAGAAGGTAATCAGATTGCAAATACCATTTTCGAAGACAGAATGAATTTTCAGTTTAAGAATAAGGACTTTGCTATTCTGTATCGCACCAATGCACAATCGCGATCGTTGGAAGAAGCACTGCGAAAATTAAATATCCCTTACCGCATTTATGGAGGGCTTTCGTTTTTTAAACGAAAAGAAATTAAAGACCTCCTCGCCTATTTCAGACTCACCATCAATCATGCCGATGAAGAAGCACTGGAGCGAGTATATAATTATCCGACACGCGGAATAGGAAAAACTTCGTATGAAAAACTGATGGTAATTGCCGACCAGCGTACCTGCACTATCTGGAATGTGATGGAAGATATCCATGACAAAGAAATTGAAATTGCATCAGGTATCAAATCAAAAATTGCTGACTTTGTTACGATGATTAAAAGTTTTGCTGTGATGGCAAAAACTCAAAATGCCTATGATGTGGCAAGTCATATTGCACAAAGCAGCGGACTACTGAAAGAATTATTTAATGACAAAACCTCGGAAGGTGTAAGTCATTATGAAAATATTCAGGAACTGCTGGCAGGTATTAAAGAATTCAGTGAAAGAGGTAATCCACCTCTGGAATCGCCCTCAACAGAACTGCGAGAATCCGATACCCGTTTGCTGAATGAATACATGCAGGATATTGCACTGTTAACTGATGCTGAAAATAAAGATGACGGAAATGACGATAAAGTTTCATTGATGACCGTACATCAGGCAAAAGGATTAGAGTTTAAAGAAGTTTTTGTTTCGGGTATGGAAGAAAATCTTTTTCCATCACAACTTTCCGTCAACTCACGAGAAGACATGGAAGAAGAGCGCAGGCTTTTTTATGTTGCAATTACACGTGCAGAAAAGCGTCTGACTTTAAGTTATGCCATGACACGCTATCGCTGGGGCAATCTTACAGGATGTGAACCAAGTCGTTTTCTGAGTGAAATAAATCCTGAATTTATTGACATGAAATTTGCACCTGAATCAACACCACAAAGAGGAGCACGAATTTCAGGTGATGACAGCTTGCCAACTTACAGCAACAACAGCTTCACAAAAAACAAACTTAAACCACTGACTAAAAAACCTACTGCCAAAGCTGTTGACCCAAAGTTGCTTGAAAATTTTACAGCTGATGATCCATTGCGCATTGAGATTGGAATGCAGGTATTGCATCAGCGTTTTGGCAAAGGTAAAGTGATGAGTCTGGAAGGACGTATGCCCGATTTAAAAGCGGTTGTGAATTTTGAAAACGGAGAGTCAAAACAACTGCTGCTGAAGTATGCAAGATTGAAAATTGTTGAGCAGCCTTAAAACTTTTCTTTCAGAAAATTTTTGAAGGATTTAAAATTTCATTCGGGTCGAACAGTTTTTTTATTCCTTTCTGAAGAGCAATTTCAACCGGACTAAAACGCAGTGGCATATAATTTTTCTGAACCCACCCTATTCCATGTTCGCCTGAAATTGTTCCGTTAAGACTGATACAAAGCTTAAATATTTCAGTAATTCCCAGAGGAAGTTTTTCAGTCCAGTCCTTATCACTCATATTCTCCTTAATGATATTGACATGCAGATTGCCATCGCCTGCATGACCATAACACACACTGCGAAATCCATATTTTGCTCCTATTTGCTTAACTCCTTTGAGCAATTCGGGCAAATGTGCTCGCGGCACAACGGTATCTTCTTCCTTATATACCGAATGTGATTTTACTGCTTCGCCAACAACTCTGCGCATCCTCCATAAATCAGCCTTCTGTTGTGAGGTTTCTGCAAACAACACTTCACCACAGTCATGCGCATACAATACTTCGCTTATTTTTTCGCATTCTTTAAACAACACATCTCTGTCGTTGCCATCCACTTCAACGAGCAGATGTGCAGTGGTGTCATCAGCCAAATCAACTCTTACATCGGTAAACTGCATCACATATTCAATAGCTTCACGCTCCATAAACTCCATTGCCGAAGGTGTAATTCCCTGCCGGAAAACTGCTGATACTGCTTCGCAGGCTTTCTCTGCTGACTTAAATGGTGCTAACATCAGCAGATTTTCAGAGGGAAGCGGAATAAGTTTGAGCACAACCTTGGTGATAATGCCAAGTGTACCTTCGCTGCCAACCATCAACTGAGTTAAATTATATCCGGTAGAATTTTTTAAAACATTTGCTCCTGTCCAGATGATTTCACCCGTTGGCAAAACCACTTCGCAGTTGAGTACATAATCTTTCGTCACACCGTATTTCACAGCTTTAGGTCCGCCACTGCATTCGGCAAGGTTTCCACCTATGTAGCAACTGCCTCTGCTTGCAGGGTCAGGAGGATAGAATAATCCTTTTGCTTCAACAGCATCGCGCAAATGCTGATTGATTACTCCCGTCTCAACAGTACATTGCAGATTTTGCTCATCAATATCAAGAATGGCATTGAAGCGTTCCATAGAAATAATGATACCTCCATGCACCGGCAATGCACCACCACTCAGGCCGGTGCCTGCTCCACGGGGTGTTACTGCAATATTTTCGCTGTTGGCTAACTTTAAGATTTCAGATATTTCTTCAGGCGTTCTTGGTTTTACTACGACAGAAGGTTTAAACAACAAATCTTCAGTCTGATCATGGCCATAATCATTGCGAACTTCATCATCTGTAAAAACAAAAGCATCTCCACATATTTTCTGTAATGCTTCAATATGTTTTGATTCAGGCTGATTATATTTTTTACTTAATTCTTCTCGGTTCATGCCAATACTTTCTTATTACGTGATAACAAAAGTAAACCCAAAAAGGTAATGCAACCATTTACAATGATGAGTTCATTGCCAAATTTATATCCGTTAAACCACTCTTTTGAATTTACGTCCAACACATAGCAAATAACAGGAGATAAAATTCCGACAACAGGAACCATTTTATCAAAAACATTTCGCTTGGTTAATATTCCAAAGGCAAACAATCCGAGCAACGGCCCATACGTATAGTTGGCAGCTTTGAAAATCTGTCGTATGACAGCCTGATTGTTGATGGCATGAAATATAACGATGACTGCCAGTAAAACAAATCCAAAAATCACATGTACTCTTTTACGTATTTTGGTCTTTTGTTCCTCTGAATATTTCCCTTCTTCAAAACCGAGGAAATCAATACATACCGAAGCAGTAAGTGCAGTAAGAGCACCGTCAGCACTGGGATAGGCAGCAGAAATCAATCCTATGATAAAACAAATGGCAGAGAATGTGCCCAAATGATTTAATGCTATACTTGGGAACAAATCATCTGTAGTTCTTTCGGGAATAACAATACCTTCTTTCTGAACATACAAATAAAGCAATGCTCCGAGTGACAGGAAAATAAGATTTACAAATACAAGTATAATGCTGAAGGTAACCATGTTCTTTTGTGACTCTCCAACATTGCGGCAGCTTATGTTCTTCTGCATCATCTCCTGATCAAGTCCTGTCATGGCAATGGCAATAAACATTCCACCGAAAAAATGTTTAGGGAAAAATGTTCCGGCATGCCAGTCCCATACAAAAATATCTGAATAGCTACTCTCGGTGATTTGCGAAATTACTTCTGAAAAACTCCAGTTGAGTTGATCTGAAATAAGGTAAACTGATAAAAACAACGACAACAACATAAAAGTTGTTTGCAGAGAATCTGTCCACACAATGGTTTTTACTCCACCTTTAAAAGTGTAAGCTAATATGAGAAGTATAAATATTAAAACCGTCAGCCAAAACGGAACACCCCATGCCTGAAAAATAAACAACTGCAATACATAAATGACGATATAAAGTCTGAATGAAGCACCTACAACTCGTGAAAGGATAAAGAAAAATGCTCCGGTTTTGTAAGTACTTACTCCCAACCGTTCTTTGAGGTATGTATAGATAGAAGTCAGGTTCATTCTGTAATATACAGGAAGCAATACAAAAGCAATTACTCCATATCCGAGCAGATAACCAAGTACCATCTGGAAGTACGAAAAATTTCCTGTACCCACATCACCGGGTACTGACATAAAAGTTACTCCCGACAACGAAGCACCTATCATACCATAAGCAACCACATACCAGGGAGATGCACGATTTCCGACAAAATAACTTTGATTGTCAGCATTGCGTGAAGTGTAGAATGTGATGCCGAACAACAAAATGGTGTAGATAAGCACCACCGTAAGAATGAGAGCAGGAGTCAAGAGTAAAATATTTGATTAACAAGATTACTATTTAATGATGATTTAAATAAAAACCACATCTGATATTTTTAAACAACCTATATTTGACAAATATTTTCCTGCTTTTTAAAAATGGAACATTATCCTTCCCGCTTATTGGAAGAAGCTGTAAACGAACTTTCGCGCCTGCCCGGTATTGGTCGCAGAGGCGCACTGAGGCTTGCATTGCATTTGTTGAAACAGGATGCTGCCGATGTAAATCGTTTTGGCAATGCAATTATCAGGTTGAGAAGCAACATCAATTATTGTTCGAGATGTCATAATATTTCTGAATCTGAAATTTGCAGTATTTGCTCCAATCCCCGAAGAGACGACTCGCAGATTTGCGTGGTACAGGATATCAGAGATGTGATGGCTGTTGAAAATACTTCGCAATTTAACGGACTATATCATGTGCTTGGAGGAATTATCTCACCGATGGATGGCATTGGGCCAGGCCAGCTGAACATTGATTCATTGGTTGAAAAAGTAAACTCCGGAAAAATTTCAGAAGTGATAATGGCACTCAGTGCCACTATGGAAGGAGATACTACCGTATTTTATATTTCAAAAAAGCTTCGCGATTCGGGAGTTAAAATTTCTATTCTGGCAAGAGGTGTTGCCATAGGTGGTGAACTGGAATATGCCGATGAAGTTACTTTGGGACGCTCTATTCTCAACAGAGTGCCTTATGAAAATGTGCTTATAAAATAAAATTGGCGGCTCTGTAAACTGAGAACCGCCAATTCAGGAAAAAAAATATTCTTAAAGATTTCCGCGCAAAGCCTGTTCGCGTTCTATTGCTTCAAACAGCGCTTTGAAGTTTCCTTTTCCGAATGATTTGGCACCAACACGCTGAATGATTTCAAAAAATACAGTTGGTCTGTCCTGCACCGGTTTTGAAAACAACTGAAGCAGGTAACCTTCATCATCACGGTCAACTAAAATATTTAAATCTTTAATTGCTTTGGTATCTTCATTGATATGCCCTACTCTGTCCCAAACATCCTCATAGTAAGTATCAGGCACATGCAAAAACTCCACACCACGGCTGCGCAACTCACGTACAGTGGAAATAATATCAGCAGTTTCTATTGCTACGTGTTGCACTCCGGAGCCGTGATAAAATTCAATATACTCTTCAATCTGTGATTTGCGTTTGCCATCGGCAGGTTCATTAATCGGGAATTTAATATATCCGTTACCATTGCTCACAACCTTACTCATCAAAGCAGAATATTCAGTGGAAATATCTTTATCATCAAACGTAATAAGAAGTTTGAACCCCATTACATCCTCATAAAATTTCACCCACTGATTCATCTGACCCAGTTCCACATTGCCCACGCAATGATCTACATGTCGTAAGCCTACAGGTTTAACCGGCACAGAACTTTTAGCTGCTTTGAAGCCGGGCAGGAATGCTCCTTTGTAATTCTTGCGCTCAACAAACTTATGGATGGTTTCACCATAGGTGTGTATCGCTGAAATTTTTACTTCTCCAAATTCGTCTGACAAAGTAGTTGGTTGCGTATGAGCCTTTGCTCCGCGACTCATTGTTTCGTAAAATGATTTCTCAGCATCATCCACCCACAATGCAAGAACTTTTACACCATCACCATGCTGTGCAACGTGCTTTGTAATTTCGCTGTCGGGGTGCATTGCACTTGTCAAAACAAATCTGATTTTACCTTGCTGCAATACGTAAGAAGCGTGATCTCTTACTCCTGTTTCGGGGCCAGCGTATGCTATTAGCTCATATCCCCATGCTGATTGATAATAGTATGCCGATTGTTTGGCATTACCCACATAAAACTCTATGTGATCGGTTCCGTTAATCGGAAGAAAGTCTACTGCCATGATAATTCGTATTAATAATAAGATACAAAAATACACATTTTAAAAATAAATTATCTGCCCTTTTGTACTAAATAAATTCACCTAAATTCGCAGACTTATTACCCCAAATCAGATTGAGTAGCAGCATCACACGTTTTGTTCAGTTTCTGGTCAAAAAACCTCTGTTTTTGATTCTTTTGCTATCCATTATAGCTTTTTTCACTTATAATGGAATCCGAAATCTCCGAATTACTGAAGATATTTTTGCTGCTTTACCCAAAGGGAAACAATTTCAGCAATTTAACAGCTTAATCGAAACAAAGAATATCTCGAATCAGGTATTGTTTTCGATTGAAACCGGTGGAAATAATGACCCTGATTTTCACCAACAGCTTATTGATGAAGCAGCAGTTCTGCTCGACTCGGTTTGCAAAAACTATCTGACTGACATACGTGCCACACGTCCCGATATTCAACAGGAAGTTTATGAGTATTATTATTCAGCATTTCCTGCATTTATTGATTCAGGATATTATAACCATATTGACTCCTGCATAACATCTGAAAAAATTAAACAATCAGTCAGCGATAGCTATCAGCGACTATTATCCCCTGCAGGATTGTTTGCCAAAGAATTTTTAGTGAATGATCCGCTGAATATTACTACACCGTTTTTTAAACAACTGAATGAAACTGCCAACAGTAATCATATTGTTCTCGAAGATGGTATTGTTTACACAGCAGGGAAAAAGAGCATGCTGATTAATGCACGATTGGCATTCAGCACCAAAAACTCTGAGGCTAATATTGCATTAAGCAAAACACTGAAGGCAGCAGAGCAACAATGGAATAAAAAATATCCTCAGAATCAGCTTTCGCACTTTGGTACTTTTGAAATAGCTGCACAGAACGCCATTCAGATAAAGAAAGATACAACTCTGACCATTACACTTTCTCTGATTCTGATTTTACTGATTCTGATTTTATACTATCGAAAACTTTCTGTTCCGTTACTTTTTATCACTCCCGGAATTTTTGGTGGTTTTTTAGCATTGGGCGTGATGGGTTACATGCGACCGGAGATTTCAGCAATCTCACTTGCCACAGGCGCTATTGTCTTGGGAATTATTCTCGATTATTCTTTTCATTTTTTTACACACCTGCAACACACCCGCTCCCTTACCACAACCATTCGCGAAATAAGTTTACCATTACTAACCGGAAGCACAACTACCGTCCTTGCTCTTGTAGCTCTTAATTTCACGAGTTCTGTTATTCTCCGTGATTTTGGTTTGTTTGCTTCAGTAGCGTTAGCAGGTTCTGCTATATTCACCATGGTGGGGTTGCCCGTACTTATAAGGCTCACTCATTTTAACTATAAAACATTTACACCGCGTCACATTCCATTAAACCTTACTTCTTTCCACAGAAAAGCTGCGCGATGGATTTTAATTTCAACAGGAATAATCACTGCGTTTTTTCTGTATCACTCCTTTGATGTGAAATTTAATTCAGATGTTGAATCTTTAAGTATTCACTCTGAAAATCTCATACAGAAAGAAAATGAATTAACAGGGTTAAATCCCGTCACTGAAAAAAAACTATACGTCCTCGCCATTGACTCCAGTGCCGAAAAAGCTTCTGAAGCCAATTACAAAGCATATCAGGCTTTAATTCATCTGTTACTTAACAAAAAAGTAACCAATGTAGTCTCAGCTGCCAACTTCGACATTCCCCAAACCGTTGCAAATGGAAATTTTAACCACTGGAAAAATTACTGGGCCTCGCATAAGCAAAACGTAATTAATCAGCTGAACAAGGATGCCTCGCAAGCCGGTTTCTCCGAAAATGCATTCCATCATTTTGAACAGTTACTCAACACCGACTCGTTAAGACTGAACAATACTGAAATGCTTCAGAAAACAGGACTTGACAATTTAGTAAGTACTGACAATGGCAAAACAACCTACATCACCACTTTCAATGTACCTGTTGCTTATAAAGATTCTGTAAAACATTTACTGAAAGATATTCCGGGCATCAATGTTTTTGATCGCAGCGAAACAGCTTCCTTACTTCTCGAAACAGTAAATACCGATTTCAACTTTCTGCTTTTTGTTACTGCAGGAATCGTTTTTCTTACATTACTTATCATCTATGGCCGTATTGAACTGACACTACTCGCCTATCTGCCCATGGTGATAACCTGGGTTTGGATTCTTGGTATTGCCGCTGTAGTACCTATAGAATTTAATTTTGTAAACATTGTTATTGCAACATTTATTTTTGGTCTTGGTGACGACTTCAGCATATTCGTAACAGATGGATTGCTGAGCAGATATAAGTACAACAAAGACAGTTTAGCATCTTATCAGTCGGCCATACTCCTTTCTGCACTTACGGTAATCATAGGCACAGGTGTTTTATTCTTCGCAAAGCATCCTGCTATTCACTCAGTAGCAGCCATAAGTGTTATTGGCATTATCTGTATTCTTATTATCTCATTCACGTTGCAGCCTATTCTCTTTAATCTTTTTGTTCAAAACAGAATTGCAAAAAAGAGAACTCCAATTCCATTCTTTCAGTTATGCATGTCGGTGTTTTGCTTTACCTATTTTATCTTAGGTTGCTTATTATTTTATCCCGTTCTGCTTATCATACGCCTTATTCCTGCACCTTCATCAGCAAAAAAGAAATGGGTGAATTATCTTACTTCAAAATTTGCTGCTTCCGTTTTATACTCCGGTATTCATGTACGCAAACGCTTTTTCAACTTAAATGAACTTGATTTTAGCAAACCGTCCATCATCATAGCCAATCATTCTTCTTTTCTCGACATACTTTTGATGCTCATGCTGAATCCCAAAGTGATTATCATGGTGAAAGACTGGGTTTACAAATCTCCGCTTTTTGGCTCTGTAGTGCGATATGTTGGCTATATTTACTCAGAAACAGGCACTGACGAAAATATTGCTGAAATAAAATCCAAAATGGATGAAGGGTATTCCATTATGATTTTCCCCGAAGGTTCACGTTCTGAAGATGACACCATTCACAGGTTTCACAGAGGAGCTTTTTATCTTGCAGAAAAATTACATGCCGATATTCAGCCTGTACTCATTCATGGAGCGTCAGAAGTTTCACCAAAGAAAGAAATGCTGGTGAAGGAGGGCGCACTGAATGTTAAAGCACTTCCAAGAATAAAAGCTGATGACAAATCATGGGGAGATGATTACAGAAGCAGACAAAAAAGTATTTCAGCATATTTTAAGAAACAACATGCTTTGTTTAAAGATGAGATGGAAAATGCAGAATATCTGTGGCGTAAAGTTTATTACAACTACATATTCAAAGGACCTGTTGTGGAATGGTATGGCAGAGTAAAATGGGGATTGGAAAAGAAGAATTATGATTTTTATAATCGGCAAATCGGCAATCGCAAACTTATTTGTGATTTAGGTTGTGGCTACGGTTATTTTGATTATTTCCTTCACTACAAAAATCCTGAAAGAGTAATTACAGCTGTAGATTATGATGATGAAAAAATAGAGATTGCAGCAAATGGTTACAACAAAACCAACAATCTTCAGTTCCTTCATGCTGATGTTGTCTCATTTACAGTTCCGCAATCGGAAGTTATTTTTTTGAACGATGTATTGCATTATCTCACTCCCGAAAAACAAGAGCACCTAATGGAAAAATGTATTGAAGCACTTTCTCCGGAAGGAATTCTGTTTATCAGAGATGGAATTACCAACAACCGCAAACACAGGTTTACTAAGTTTACTGAATATTTGTCAACGAAAATTTTCAGATTTAACAAGAAAACAAATGAACTGCATTTTTTCAGCTCAGATAAAATCACATCACTGGCAAACCGATTCAATTTAAAAACAGAGAATCACAGTCATTCACAAAGTACTTCCAACATGTTATTTATTCTTCGCAAATGAGTAAGGACGCAGATAAAATATACGACTTTGTCATCATTGGCAGTGGCTTTGGAGGAATGTGCTGTGCATACATCCTGGCTGATGAAGGATACTCAGTAGCCTTGTTAGAAAAAAATATTCAGTATGGTGGCTGCCTGCAAATTTTCAGTCGCGATAAATTTATTCTGGATACCGGTTTGCATTATATCGGAGGATTTGATCCCGGACAAAATTTAAATACCATATTCCATTATCTTGGATTAGCTGATAAAATGAAATTTCATCGCATGGATGAAAATGGATTTGATATCATCAGCTTCAGTGACGGAAGAAAGTTTAAGCATGGAATGGGCTATGATAATTTTATTAAGCAACTGGTTAAAGATTTTCCTGAAGAGGAAAAAGCTATTCGTGCATTCTGTAAAAAGATACAGGAAGTGTGTAATCAATTCCCTATTTATCATCTGAAAGACGAACAGGCTGAAAACTACCTCGATGTTGAAGTAAGAGGTGAAAATACCCATGACTATCTGGCTTCAATTACTAATAACATCACTTTAAGAAATGTATTGGCAGGGAACAACATGTTGTATGCGGGTGTGAAAGAGAAAACACCTTTGTTTGTTCTTGCATTGATTTTTAACAGTTACATCTGTGGAAGTTACAAAATTGTAACCGGAGGTGCTCAGTTAATTCGTCAGTTTTCGCAAAGACTACGCGAAAAAGGAGTTAAGAAATTGAATCGCCATAAAGTTGTTTCTGCCATTTATGATGATAATAAAATTTCTGCTCTGAAGACTGATAACGGTGAAATTATTTATGGAAAGAAGTTTATTTCGACCATCCATCCATCAGCTACAATTGATATTTTCGGTCAGGAAAAATTCTATCCTGCTTTTGCAAAACGCATTAGAAAACTGGAAAACACCACATCGTCTTTTATAGTTCAGCTTACATTAAAACCCTATTCCTTTCCCTATCTCAACCACAACATTTATCATTATTTTAATGATGATGTGTGGGAGACGATTAATTATTCAGGCGAAGACTGGCCATTAGGCTTCTATCTCACTACTCCTGTGCCTGTGAAGAATAAATCATTTGCTGAATCGCTCACTATCATGTGTTATATGCAGCCCGAAGATGTGGCTCCTTGGGCAAACACATTTAATGCAACTGTGCATCCGGGCAGCCGTGGTGACGATTATGAGAAATTCAAAAAACAGAAGGAAGAACAGGTAATAAAAAAATTAGAAACCATTTACCCGGGTATCAGAAATGCCATTCTCAATGTTTACAGCTCATCTCCTCTTACATTCAGAGATTATACCAACTCGGTAAATGGCTCAATCTATGGAATTATCAAGGACAGTAACTCTCCCCTTTCAACTGTAATCAATTCACGTACAAAAATACCTAACCTGTTTCTTTCAGGTCAAAATTTAATTTTTCATGGTGTGCTTGGTACATCCATTGGAGCCATTGTAACCTGTTTTGAATTTGTAAATCGCAAAAAACTGATTGAAAAAATAAATTCTTTTTCTCAGTTGACATAAATCCTTTGATAACAGTTTTGAGAAAAATATATTTGCAGCCTTGTTAAAAAAATTATGGAACAAGTTGATGTTTTGATTATAGGTGCAGGCCCTGCAGGCGCTGTATCATCTGCCTGGCTGAATAAAAATAACTATAAAGTTCTGGTACTTGAGAAACAAAAATTTCCGCGTTTTGTGATTGGTGAAAGTCTGTTACCTCATTGTATGGATCATCTTGCTGAAGTTGGCTTTATTGATAATATTAAAAAACATGGGTTTCAAATTAAAACAGGAGCTTCGTTTTACAGAGGTGAACATAGAACCGACTTTTTGTTTGCCGACCAGTTTACCAATGGATGGAGCTGGACCTGGCAAGTGAAGCGCGCTGACTTTGATAACATCCTCATCAATTCAGCTATAGAACAAGGTGTACCTGTAAAATTTGAGTGTGAAGTAAAAACTGTAGAAAGCAGCGACTCTGAACAAGTGACCACTTATACAGATAATTCCGGGAAAACACATACCGTTAAGTCGCGGTTTATCATTGATGCCAGTGGCTACGGACGTGTATTACCACGAATGTTTAACCTTGATGCACCTGTAAGCACACCACCAAGAGGAGCTGTTTTTTGCCATATACAGGATACCAAACGCAAGCCTGAGGAAAGCGGTAATATTTTTATCCATTCGTTTAACGAAAACTCTGCATGGATATGGGTGATTCCATTCAGCGATCAGACAACGTCCATCGGTGTAGTGAGCGACAGCAGCTTGGTGCAGGATTTTTATGCTGACAATGGCACTAAATTTCTCAGCCATATCAGAAACTTTCCGGAGTTGAATGGGAGATTTACCGCTGAAAAAACTGTTTTTGAACCTCGCACAATATTAAATTATGCAGTAGGTGTCAAACAACTATTTGGACCCGGCTATGTGCTTTGTGGTAACAGTACAGAATTTTTAGACCCTGTTTTTTCTTCGGGAGTAACCCTTGCAACCGGGTCAGGAATTATGGCAGCTAAACTCACGCATAAAACACTCTCAGGTGAAAAAGTTGACTGGATGAATGATTATGAAAACATTCTCCGAAGAGGAATTGATGTGTTCAGGACATTTGTTTTAGGATGGTACAATGGCGATATGCAGACAATAATTTATTCGCACGACATGGACCCTAATCTTAAACGTCAGATTTGTTCTGTACTTGCAGGATATGTGTGGGATGAAAACAATCCTGTTGTCAAAAAACACAAAACACTGGTACCTACGTTAGCCAAGGTTATAAGAATAAATGAGGGTGATGCAGTTCAATAATCCGGACTAAAAAAACTTCCGTACACGCTCCCGAATAAACTCATGTTTGCTGACTTGCCTTAGTGCAAAATTGATGAGCCACTCCCTGTCGGCAGTTAGTTTTTGCATGAACCTCTGAATGCGCAAATCTTTTAAAAGTTTGTTATAAACCTTTTGATCATACAATTGGTTAAACTCCGCATCAAAACGCTGCTTTTCAAAACAGGAAATCAGATGCAGTGCCGCAAACCTTCCGCTTATCATGGCATTACCTATCCCCTCGCCTGTGGCAGGATTTATCAGTGATGCTGCATCGCCACATAGCAAAAAACGCTCTCCTGAAATCGGATTTTTTCTACCTCCACATGCAAGGCCAAAACCCGAAATCGCTCCTTCAGCTGAAGCATGCTCAAACCGTTTTGCAAACCTTTCGCTTGAGATGATTTGCTGCAATGCCTTTTTCAAGTCTGTAGAATGACGGGCGATATATTTATTCACCATACCGAATCCCACATTGGCCATGTTGTTTTTCATTGGAAAAATCCAGAAGTATCCCGGCATAAATCCTTTTACAATATGTATTTCGAGGAGTTGGTGATCTAAATCTGAAACATTGGAGTAATACGCTCTTACAGCAGCAATATTTTCGTGTTTGCGAATGAATGGTTCAGCAAGTTTTTTACGCACAAGAGAATTGGTTCCATCACAGCCGACAACCATTTTTGACTGAATAAATTTACCATCAGCAAATTCAATTCTCACACCATGGGTTGAAGTTTCAATTGTTTTAATCTCCGAGTTCAGTAAAGGAGTAACTGTAGGATTGACTTCAATTGCGGTATTGAACAAAAAATGATCAAAATCCATTCTTCTGGATGCAAATCCTTTGGTAGTAAACGTAAGGTCAAATGATGACAAATTCGGAGAAACAAAACGGCATCCTTCAATGGTCAGTTTTTCAAAAAATGTTTGGATAAAGCGATCCTTCAGTTGCGGGTCAATTTGGTTCAGCACTCTTTGAACATTGGATGGAATAGCGTCACCACACACTTTATCTCTTGGAAATGCTGATTTATCTATCCATGCAATGCGAAGCCCTGAATCTTTAAGAGCCATCACGCATGCCGCACCTGCAGGCCCTGCACCTACAATGGCAACATCTACCTGTTGGTCAGTTTGCAAAATGCAACAAAAAAATTATTTCATGTTATGATAAACGCTCTGCACGTCTTCATCGTCTTCCAGACGATCTATGAGCGCCATCACCTTTTGTTCCTGCTCTTCTGTAAGTTCAACAGTATTCAAAGGAACTCTTGTAAGCTCACTGCTCACAATCTCAATTCCTCTGTCTTCAAGTGCCTTGGTCATTCCGCCAAAATCTTCGTAGCCGCTATAGAGGTAAACAAAACCATCTTCCTCCCAAATTTCCTGCAAACCGAAATCTATTAATTCAAGTTCGAGGGATTCAAGGTCTTTGCCTTCTGCTGAAAATTTAAATAACCCTTTGCGGTCGAACATAAACGCTACCGAACCTGAAGTGCCCAAACTGCCTTCTTCTCTGTTGAAGTGCATACGAATGTTGGCAACAGTACGTGTAGAATTGTCAGTAGCTGTCTCAACCAGAATAGCCACACCAAATGGTGCATAACCTTCATAGGTTATTTCCTCATAGTCTTTCATGTCCTTGCTGGTAGCACGCTTGATAGCTGCTTCAACACGGTCTTTGGGCATATTCAGTCCTTTGGCATTTTGTATAACCTGTCTGAGTTTGGGATTATAATTAGGGTCGGGGCCACCTGCTTTCACAGCAATAGCAATTTCTTTCCCGATACGAGTAAATGCCTTCGCCATCTTGGCATAGCGGGCAAACATTTTGTGTTTTCTTTTTTCAAATACGCGTCCCATAATTTTTCAGATAAATACTGACTGCAAAAATAACAATTCAGACAAGTTGACAAGTCAAGGGGTATTTGCACTATTTTTGCATGGAGAAACAGAGTTCTTTCACATATATGGGGCCGAAAGGTTTCGACAGGTTGCGCAATAGGTGCGTAAGCATGCCGGGTGCTGTGAACACGACCCGTAAATCCCGATTCACAACTCGCTTAAATGGCGAAACAAACTACGCGCTTGCGGCTTAATTCTTCAGAGAAGAATTGCCTAATCGTGTCACCAGGTGGCACGACAAGCTGTCCCTCCTGAACTTACGTTCATAGAGTTCAGATCAGGGGCATCATAAATATGAACTGGTTGCCATAGTGCTCTGATATGGCAATGAGATTAAAGAGCTAAGGAAAAGGATGGTAAGCTTTCCGCCTTGCCTGTTCCCTACAATTAAGCGAAAGATAAGCATGTAGAAAGCGTATTGATTCCAGCTCTGGACGTGAGTTCAAATCTCACCGGCTCCACTATTTTTCTTAAACACTGTTTCGTTTAAAACTACTCCCCTCACCTCAGCAATTCCATGTAATCTCCTTTTACATTTGCCTTAATGTATCTTCTTAAAATCAAAGGCACTGCTAAAATTCCTGACTATGTTCAGATGCGCGATGATAAGTTTAACCTCATCGCATATTTCAGAGCTGACAGACCTGAAAAGGCACTTGCAAAAGCAGGATATGCAGATAAAGAAGAACAGATTCTTAAAATCATAAATGAAATGCCGTTTGGTAAAATTCAAAAAATTGACATATGACAACAGCCGAACATCCCATCGTATCATTGCATGATGCCAACATTTACGTAAAGAAAAATCTGATTCTTACAGGTGTAAATCTGCAGGTAAGTAAAAATGAATTCGTTTATCTGATTGGAAAAACCGGTAGCGGAAAAAGTTCATTGTTGCGTGTGCTCTTTGGCGATATCAAACTCAATCAGGGCGATGGTAATGTTGCAGGATACAATCTTGTAAAACTGCGTCAGCGCGACATCCCTTTTCTTCGCAGAAAATTGGGTATTGTATTTCAGGATTTTCAGTTACTGAGCGATCGTACTGCCAAAGACAATCTGCTTTTTGTGCTGAAAGCAACAGGGTGGCATGATAAAAATAAAATTGACGATCGCATCAACGAAGTGCTTCAGAAAGTAGGATTAAGCACCAAGGGCTTTAAGTTGCCACATGAACTTTCAGGAGGTGAGCAGCAACGTCTGGCCATAGCGCGTGCTTTGCTGAATGAACCTGAACTGATTCTTGCAGATGAACCATCAGGAAATTTGGATCCTGAAACAAGCAATGAAATTATGAATCTGTTTTTTGAGTTAAGCAAAACACGTTGTTCTGTGATTATGGCTACTCATAATTATTCTCTCATCGAAAGATTCCCGGCACGTATTATCCGCCTCGAAACAGGTAAGGTCATAGAGAACTGATTATTTTATTACTTTTGGTTCTGTTCAATCAACGTACAATGAAAAGAACCGCAATCATATTATTAACTTTATTAAGTTCGGTGCCGGCATTTGCGCAGTTGGCATTCAACCCGCAGGTGGGAATATCTGTTGCCCGATTACAGTCGCTGGAAATTGAGGAAAAAGGTAAAGCACGTGTCGGATGGCTGGCTGGTGCTGATTTCAGAATTGGAAGAAGATTTTATATACAACCCGGAATTTTTTACTGGAATACTTCTACTGTATATATCAATGACTCTTTGCAACTCGACACCCGTTTTAACAGAACAGATATAAAATTAAACGGACGAATAGGTGTAAATATCATGGATGATGAAAATGCAAAATTTCGTTTCAGTGTTGGACCTAGTTATAATATTCTTCTTTCCAACAGTGCTAAAAAGGATTCTATTGGAAATACTACCTTATCTGAACTTGAGAAAAACTTCAACAATGGTTTATTCAACATAGATGCTGCTTTTGGAATTGACTTTTGGCTTCTCACTGTGGAAGCAGGATACAGCCTGAGCTTCAGTGATGCCTGGAAAGATTTGGACTATTATAAATCCAATGCACGCTATGGGACATTTTATCTGAATGTTGGCATAGTATTGGGCAATGCCACTTCCAGTAAACGTTAATGTGTGTTTACTACAACAAAGTTGTCTGTAAATTTGTTGTTATAGTTTTCCTGACCATAAACAAAGGTTCGTTTCATGTCACGTGGTAATCCGCCAGGACCACGAACCAGTTCTGAAATATATACCTGCAGTCGTTTTGCATTATTCACCTTAATAATTTCAGCACTTTCAATGCGGGTGCGTTTTTTATAGCTGGCAACCATTTTAAACCTCTGTTCTTTATAATGCATGGGATTAGCGGAATCAGGAATTAAAATACATGCATAATAAGTCAGTGTACTGTCTGCATTGTTTATAATATTTCCGGGCTCAAAAATTGTGTAGGCATAAACAATTTTTTCATTATCGGTATTAAACTTATCTGCCAACAAATATTTCACGGTATGCGACTCGGCAGGTGCAATCCGATTGACAAAATCTTCAGGCGATTCACCTTCTTTACGATTATAATCCTGCGCTCCTGATAACAAAGGCAGCAAGAGTAATAAAATCAATGTTCTCATTTGTATTTTCATTTTAGTGCAGTAAAAATAACTGATTTGCTTAATATTTAATAGTGATTAAACTATTTTTCTATGATTTGCCGTAGCTGATGTTCAAGCTCTTCTGTTTTCACGTTCTCACCTTTAATCACTAGCTGTGCCTGTCTGTAAACAGGTTTTCGCTTGTCTGATTCGTTGATGATAAATTCCATCAGATCCACATCGCCTAAATGCCTGATCAATGGACGGGATTTTTTATTTGGCCCGATGCGGTGAAAAATACTTCCGGGATGCATTTCAAGAAACACAGTAATTCCATTTTCATTCATCCATTGCATGTTTTCAGAATGGCAGGGTGTGCCTCCGCCTGTTGACACCACTAAATTTTTTCTGCCTCCAAGTGACCTGAGCACTTCTGTTTCTTTACTTCTGAAAAAGGATTCACCTTCTTCATCAAATATGGCAGCTATGGACTTACCTGCTATGAGTTCAATAACCTTATCCATATCCACAAAATCATATTGCAATCTGGCTGCAAGTTTCTTTCCTACAGTACTTTTTCCACTGCCCATAAATCCCACCAGAAAAATCAGCATTTGTTTTATTACTTAGCAGGAAATTTCATCCGATAGTCCACGTCAACTTTACCAATTGTAATGTCGCGGAGTTTTCCTTTGAGCAACTGTTTTTTCAGAGGCGAAAGTTTATCTACAAACAAAATGCCCTCTATGTGGTCGTATTCATGCTGAATAACCCGTGCAGCCAATCCGTCAAAAATTTCCTCATGAGTTTCGAAATTTTCATCCTGATATCTTATTCTGATAATCTTTCTGCGCAGAATATCTTCACGAATACCGGGAATGCTTAAACATCCTTCGTTAAACTTCCATTCATTGCCATTTTCGTCTAACATCTGTGCATTGATGAACACACGTTTAAAATGCTCAAGCTCTTTCTCTTCATCAGCAAAAGGTTTTGCATCAACCACAAACAAACGTATGCCCAAACCAATCTGTGGTGCTGCAAGCCCCACTCCCGAAGCAGCATACATGGTTTCAAACATGTTAGCTATAAGCTGACTGAGGTTGGGATAATTTTTATCTATGGTAACTGATTTTTTCTTCAATATCGGATTGCCATAGGAAGTAATGGGTAATATCATGTATGCTTAATTTTATTGTTGCGATAAAGTAAATACGATTGTAAAATAATTACTGCACTGGTTCTGTCAATTACTGATTTATCTTTTCTCATTCTTTTGCTTTCTCCCATTGTGTGCAAGGTTTGTTGCGCCATCACCGAAGTAAAACGTTCATCATAACGTTCTATTTTCAAATCAGGTTTTTGTTTTTTAAGCGTTTGAATAAATACTTTAATCTGTTTTTCACTCTCCGATGCCGAATTGTCCATCTGCACCGGCTTTCCTATTACAACACATTCTGTTTCTTCTTTCTGTGTATATTCAATGATAAAATTCACCGCTTCCCGTGCATGTACCGATGCCAGAGGTGTGGCTATCATCTGCAACGGATCAGTAACAGCTATTCCCACACGTTTGGTTCCATAGTCAATTGCTAAAATTCTCGACATCAGCATTTTTATTCAGATTGCAAAAATAAGCAATAGTGCTCATCTTAGCATTGTCGTGTATATTTGCAGAGTATATCAGGTTATGTCGAAAAACGAATCTTTAATTCATAAAATCTGGGAGGATCGCTCTTTGCTGAATGATCCTTCTTCACAGCAAATTATACGCGATACAATTGAACAACTGGACAAAGGCACCTTGCGTGTGGCTGAGCCCGATGGTGCAGGTTGGAAGGTGAATGACTGGGTAAAAAAGGCTGTGATTCTTTATTTTCCTATTCAGAAAATGGAAACCCTGCATGCAGGACCTATGGAGTTTCATGATAAAATGTTGCTTAAAACAGGTTATGACAAACTTGGTGTGCGCGTAGTGCCGCATGCCGTTGCACGATACGGTAGTTTTCTTGCACCGGGAGTTATCATGATGCCTTCGTATGTGAATATTGGTGCTTATGTTGATAGTGGTACAATGGTGGATACCTGGGCAACGGTAGGTTCATGCGCTCAGATTGGTAAAAATGTTCACCTTAGTGGTGGTGTTGGTATTGGAGGAGTGCTGGAGCCTGTGCAGGCTTCACCTGTTATCATTGAAGACAATTGTTTTATAGGATCGAGATGTATTGTTGTTGAAGGAGTGCGTGTTCAAAGCGAAGCTGTTTTGGGTGCAAATGTGGTGCTTACCATGTCCACAAAAATTATTGACGTAACAGGAAGCGAACCTGTTGAATACAGAGGTATTGTTCCACCACGCTCAGTAGTAATTCCAGGAAGTGTTTCAAAAAATTTTCCTGCCGGAACATATCAGGTTCCCTGTGCATTAATCATCGGAAAAAGAAAAGCATCTACCGATACAAAAACTTCGCTTAATGATGCATTGCGTGATTTCAGTGTAGCTGTTTAATATTTTTTGCTTGAAAAAAATTCTCATCATACAAACAGCTTTTATTGGCGATGTCATTCTTGCCACAGGAATAGTAGAATCATTGCACCGCGCATATCCTGATGCAAAAATTGATTTTCTGCTTCGAAGAGGCAATGAATCATTGTTTAAGGAGCATCCTTTTCTGAATAAAGTTATTGTATGGGAAAAACAATCAGGAAAAATAAAATCACTTTTGAATATTATTCAGTCATTGCGCAAAGACAACTATGATTTGCTCATCAATCTGCAACGGTTTTTCAGCTCAGGTTTGATAAGTTGGTTTGCCCGTGCTGAAGATAAACGCGGCTTCGACAAAAACCCTTTTTCATTTGCATATAACTTAAAAATAAAACATGAGATTGGTAAAGGACATGAAACAGAGCGAAATTTTGCATTGCTGAAAGGACTGAACTCTGTAACCTATTCCAAACCCAAGCTCTACCCCACCCCTGCTGATTTTGAAAAAACAAAAGGATATAAAACAAAAACTTATGTGTGTATGGCTCCGGCATCGGTGTGGTTTACCAAACAGTTGCCGTTAGCCAAATGGGTTGAGCTGATAAAATCCATTCCTGAGGAGAAAAAAATATTTTTGATTGGTGCTCCTTCTGATTCTCAGCTGTGCAATGAAATTGCATTGTTGGCTGAGCATAGCGGAGTTGAAAATCTTTGCGGAAAATTATCTCTCACTGCATCGGCAGCACTGATGAAAGATGCTGAAATGAATTATGTCAACGACTCCGCTCCTCTACATCTTGCTTCTGCTGTAAATGCTCCCGTTACAGCATTCTTCTGCTCTACTGTTCCTTCCTTTGGGTTCGGACCTTTATCTGATACTGCCATTGTTAAGCAAGTCAGTCATCTTGATTGCAGGCCATGTGGATTGCATGGTTACCGTCAGTGTCCGCGAGGTGATTTCAGATGTGGATACAACATGGAAGTCTGACGGTATTCGTAATTTTACTTTAAATAAAAATCCATGAGTCTTTTTGCTGTTGTTGATGTAGAAACTACCGGAGGAAGTCTGGAGCAAGGCAGCAGAATAACTGAAATTGCAGTAGTCGTTCATGACGGATACCTTGTGCATGAAAAATTTTCGTCACTTGTAAATCCAGGTGTTCCCATTCCTCCTTTTATTTCGAAACTTACAGGCATCACTGATGAGATGGTGGCTTCTGCACCTGAATTTCACGAAATAGCTCCTCAACTGCAAGAACTTTTTGCTGATAAAATAATTGTTGCGCATAATGTTTCTTATGATCTCAGCTATGTAAGTGCTGAATTTTCACGCTGTGGTATTGATTTTACAACTGATAAACTTTGCACCTGTCAGGTCAGCAGAAATATTTTTAAAGGATTCGGTTCGTATTCGCTTAGTGCTCTGACAAAAAATCTGGGTATAACACTCAATGGTCATCACCGAGCACTGAACGATGCCCTTGCAGCAAGTGAAATATTGAAGATGCTGGTTGACTATCAGGGATTGCAGGAAATTCTCCTGCACCGCTCACCACAGGAAAAGAAAAATCTTCGTTCCGCTGAGTTATTAAATAAGTTGCCTGAAAAAGCAGGAGTTTATTTTTTTACCGACTCCAATAAAGAAATATTTTATGTGGGCATGTCAAAAAACATCAGGAAAAGAGTAGCCCGTCATTTGTCGGTGAGCAGGTCAGGAAAATCAAAAAAAATGCAACTGATGCTTGAGGATATTTCTTACTACGAAACAGGCTGTGAACAGTTGGCCTCCATCATCGAATCTGAAGAAATAAAAAACTATCAGCCTTACTTCAACCGTGCAGGCAAACGTGAGATACAATATTGTTTAACCACGCTGACCAACAAAAATCTTCCTGCTTATCATATCACTGAACTTAAAAATTGTATTACTCCTGTTCTTAAAATGTTCAAGTCGCGGCAATCTGCCGAGGAGTTTCTCGACAAGCATACAGAAAAATATCAACTCTGCAGATGCCTGAATGGTCTCGACAAGTTTACTTCGAGCTGCTTTTACACACAGATAAAAAAATGCAATGGGGTAATTCAGAAAAAAGAAAGCGAACTGGAATATGAAACACGTTTTCAAAAAAGTCTGTCGGCATTTCATTCATACAATGAGGATATTATGCTTTTTTTGGAAAATGATTATTCGGCTGATGAGTATGTAGTACTTGCAAGAAAAAACCGAAGCATAGGCTACACCTTTGTCAGAAAAAATCAAATTGAACAAACTGAGCTGATACTGTCACACCTTACCATGCTGAAGTCATTTTCTGATGCCAATATTTTTTTCGAATCGTATCTGAAACGAAAAAAGTATGCAAAGATGCAACTGCTTCACTCCGGCAGTTAAATACTATTTATCAGATTTTTTCAATTAGCACTACTGCATAGGCGGCCACTCCTTCTTCGCGGCCAACAAAACCCATACGTTCGTTGGTAGTAGCTTTTACCGACACACAACCGGAATCTATGCCCATCACATCAGCAATGGTGTTTTGCATTTGAGAAATATAGGGTGCAATCTTTGGCTTTTCAAGAACAAGGCTTACATCCACATTGCCTGTTTTATATCCCTTTGATGTCAGGAGTTCAACAACACGCTTCAGCAGAATCTTTGAGTCAATACCTTTAAACTCACTTGAAGTATCAGGAAAGTATTTTCCTATATCACCTAAAGCGGCTGCTCCCAGCAATGCATCACAAATAGCGTGCAACACCACATCGGCATCGCTGTGGCCTTTGGCACCTTTGGAATGTTGAATTAAAACACCACCCAGATAAAAAGGAATTCCTTCTTCTAAGGAATGAACATCAAACCCAAAACCTACCCTGATGTTCAAGATAAACTATTCGTTGTTATTATCGCTTCCCTTGATGGAATCGAAGTTGAAAGAAAGAGTAAAGCGAAGTGTGTTCTCCAATGGATTACGTTGCTCTGTTGGAATCAGATATGCGAAATCCAAACCGAAAATATTGTAACGTAAACTTGCACCAAGTGTGAAATACTTTCTGTTTCCCTTTGTTTTATGCTCATAAAAATATCCTGCACGCAGTGCAAACTGATTGTCGTACCAGTATTCCATTCCTCCTCCAATATTTATCTCACGCATTTCCTCTTTGAAACCACCCGGTGCATCGCCAAACGACTGGAAAATTCCCTGTGCTACTCCAACATTAGGATCTTTTCCTGAAAGGATGAGATACTCATTATTACTTACCGAATCAGAATAAACCGGAGGTGTTGGAACCAGAAGTTTATTAAAGTCCACTAGAAATGAAAGGTCATTAAATTCGTTGAGTTTTAATTTTAAAGAAGGGCCAAGTCGTAAATTGATTGGAATAAAATCCTTTGTTCCTTTATCGGTATATGAAATCTTAGAACCGATGTTAGTGATAGCAAGTCCGGCAGCAAAAACAGCATCCTTGCCGGCAAGTTCTGTGTTTGTATTGTAGAAAAATGAAATATCTGCAGCAACTGAATTACCTGCCTTGGTAGCATTGCCTCCAACGGTAATACCACCGGTAAGGCTGGAATGTATATAACGTAATGCTATACCACCGCTGAACTCTTCTCCAAGTTTACGGGAGTATGCTACATCTACAGCAAACTCATTTGGCTTGTACGAACCCATTGGTTCTCCATTCTCGCTTGTAAAATCAATATTTCCAAGAGAAAAATAACGCAATGAAGCACCTATAGCAGAAGTTGTATTGGGTTTGGTATAAAAACTTACATAAGCCAAATTGATATCAGGAACCAACTTACGCAACCATGGAGTGTATGAAATTCCTACACCCATTTTTCTTTCTGTAAATACAAGTTTTGCAGCATTCCAGTGAATACTGTTAACATCAGGTGTTGATGCGGCCCCTGCATCGCCCATTCCACCGGCACGCGCATCAGGTGATATCATCAGAAAAGGAACTGCTGTTGTAATGGTATTTATCTGACCTAACAAGTTAGATTTGTCGGTACTTTGGCCAAAAATTAAGGAGGGGATTAACGTCATTGTCAGACACACTCCTATGATATTTTTATAACTCATTTATAAATATTATTCAGTGTTAATTTAGCAACGAAGCAAATAAAACGACTTAATGTGGTTTTTATTTTAAATCTGCCCCAAAAAGCGGCTCGCAAATATACGATAATTCCATAAAAAAGGTTTCTATTTGAGTATCACCAACTTTTCGGTAAGAGAAGCCGTTTCATCAGGGGTTTTCAGTTTCACACGGTAAACATAAACGCCTCTTCCTATCCGGTCGCCAAAATCATCCCTCCCGTCCCATGTTATATCATCAATACGGGTTCCGGGTGAAAGCACTTTTTTGGAAATTGTTTTTATCAGTTTTCCCGAAATAGTAAAAATCTGAATCTGCACATCCAGATCTTCACATGGTTTATTGTATTCAAACGAAAACTCTGTGTGTGTAGTAAATGGATTAGGATAATTCAATACATGTTTTAAAGCAAGTGATGCATCAGAAGCAACTACAAACTCCGTATAACTTTCAGACGAATTATTGAGGATGTCCCATGCTTTTACTTTTAGCGTATGTCGTCCTTCACTTAGTTTCGATAAGGGATAAGATATTTTTCCACTGGTGTAGCTATCCAAATCTCCTTCGTAATAATCATTCAGCACATACACAGGATCTGTTTTGCTGTCGAGCACAGCCGTGATATCATGCCCTACTCCATTGCCAACAGTATTAATACCTGTTGAGTCCGATAAATAACAAACAATTACCGGCTTATCATTTGTTGTTCCGCCAAATACAAAACGGTCGTCATTCATATACAGTTTCAACGTTGGCCCAACCACATCATTAATGATATTTCCGGATGAACCACCCACAACAATACTGTCGTAATAACCTGAACCATCTTCAATACTGTTTTCAGCATAAAAACTCAACTTACCAAGTCCAAACTGATACGAAATATCCTTAGGAACGATAAAAGTAAACGACCACTCCCCATTTTTTACAGTAGCTTTCCCTTTGTAAAGAATGTTTTTCTGAAGCTGAAATGTAAGATTCGGACTTGCTGCATCATTTCTCAACATAGGTATATTGGAATATTTATCATAAACAGTAGGATAAATAAAACCGTTGAAATCAGACTGCAGTTGTCCACCTTTGGTAATTCTGCCTCCTATGGTTACTTTGCTCAGTGCACTAAGTGTGTCATTCAATGCAATTAAAGGCTGAGCATTTACGCTTGTTGCTTCAATATTAAATTTAGGATAATGAAGCCGTATAGCCGGGTCGCCAAGCAAACTGAAATTGCGTGTATTCAGATTGAGATTTCCCGGATCATTTTTACTGGCCACCATAATGTCGCCAAGCCGCGGTTCAGGGTCGTCAAACATGTGTTTGATGAGTGCCATATTCAACACCGCATTGCTGCTTGCAAATACCAATCGAGTAGTTGAAAACAATGCCACTCCACCACCTGCAGAACTTAAAAGAATCTTTTCGCCTGAAGAAACACGGGCAGGATCATCCCAACGGCTGAACTCGCATGTAGCAGTAATGAATACTGAAAGTTTATTGATATTACTCCATGAATTGATATCGTCATTTGTAAGGACACGCTCTTCAGCCCAACCTGTTTCTCCTCCATGTCCCACATAATTCATTATGAGTGTTCCTTTATTTATTCTTTTATTGATGGCATCATTCACATCAGGGTAACGCTGACCTGCCGGAGTTGATACCTGCTTATAGGCATCCAGATAAATCTTATCTATGTTATATACTCCGTGATTGCTTTTAATATAATTTGAAATAGATTCTGCAGGCCCAACATGCATCATTCCATCCTCATCATCTGCCACAAAAGTGAGTACATTACGCCAGTCACCTAATGTTCCCCCTTCTCCATCACAACAGTTAGTCTGCTCAGGCAGGGAGGTGTATGAAATGGTTTTGTCAACTACTGTCTTTGCTTCTTCAGTAGTTTGAACAACAAATCGGCCTACACCAATATCAATTTGTTCTGATGCATCACATAATCCTTCATTGTCATCCATCAATCCGTAAAAATCATCAGCTACAAATGAGCTCAGGTATGAATACGAATTAACAGACTCGAATGTGGGAATAAAATTTGAATTGTTGGCAATTCTGTATTTGTTATCGTACGAGCCATCACCAAAAAGCAAAAGATATCTTGGTTCTGTACCATTATTAATTCCTCTGTCATAAAACATTTTTACAAAATCGCGTATTCCCGAAATATCCTGAGCCCCTGAAGAAAATTCATTGTAGATTTGATTGGTTCTTACAACATGTACCGATAAGTTATCCTGAGTACGGTGCATATCTGCTATGCGGTTGGCTTCACTCTCAAAAAGCGGATGAGTCACAATAATCATATCGGCTTGCGAAAGCGCATGCAGGTTCTGGTTATCAATTTTTCCTACAACACCGGCATTAAAAAAATTAGTTCCTCCAAAAGCAACATATTGCTGAAGCGAATCAGCTGCAGCTATAAAACTTCCATTATTGAGTATCTGTTGCTTAACATTTATTCTGTCAGTAACATTCCATACCACCATATTGGCAGGTGCTGAAGCAATGTTGAACTGTGAAGTTTTTCCTAACCCGGTTGAGTTCATATCTCTGAAAAACATCTGATCCATGTTGTTGGTATTGGCAAAGGTGAGTGCTCTGCGAGCCTGCAACTCTATATAGTCAAGATAACCGATGCAACTCGAGTTGCCTGCAATGAAACTATAAGTAATGGAAATGTTGTCTCCGGCTGAAGGAATAAATGTGGTTGTTCCCGTTCTTTCGGCAGCATAATCATCAGTATAAACAACACCTGTGCTAAAGGTTCCTGAAAACAAATTCTGGCTTTGATAACGTGCAGAAACAGAACTCGTCACTCCGGGTGAATGTGCTGCATAATTCGTTTTAAATAAAACATTCTGTTGCAGTACGTTCGGAAATGTAAAACTAAATGTCTGAGTAGTATTAATATCAAATGCTTCTCCGTAAAAATTTCGTCCCGACTTTATAAAGTTGGTTTTATCCAGTTCATGCACCTGATAATCATCAAAGGAATTTACCACAAAATCAGGTGACACATTGAGTGAAGCTGTTTGCTGAATACGTTTGGGATTGCCTGTACCTCCATTTACTGTTACAAAATAAAAAGTTGAATCAGAATAATAATTTGCCTGATGTATAAATCTGTTTTGTGTTGTACTATAACTCCATTGAACAGGCGACTGTCCATAAAAAAGAACATAGTCCTGATCGTCCCATTTGCCAGCAGTGCCACCGTCATAAACATAAACAGCATTTTCCTGCAAATCATCATAACGGAAATCGGAATTAAGCATTGGAAGAATTCCTCCTCCATTACCAAACAATCTGAAATTTGCCGGTGAAGAAGAAGACAAATCCATGCTTAGTTTATTCTTCAAAAAATCATAGGATAGCTGATAAACCCCCTCTTCAGTAACTGATATTTTATACCAGTCGCCTGACGATAAAACTGAGTTTGCAGCATACGTCCGTTGCATGGCAGAAGTACTATGAAAAGTTGCCGATACATCTTTAATCAGTTTTATCT
This sequence comes from Bacteroidota bacterium, assembly GCA_019136655.1. Taxonomy (GTDB): domain Bacteria; phylum Bacteroidota; class Bacteroidia; order AKYH767-A; family OLB10; genus OLB10. The sequence goes on along the minus strand of JAGVTU010000018.1, from coordinate 91,934 downwards.
CAAAAGAAACAAGTCTTTCTACTTTTCCTGAAACGAGACTTTTCCTTACCGGAATAAATTCAATATAAGCGGAAGCTTTGCCTTTATAAAATGAAGGAACTACTGTAATCTGAATATTTTCAGGAATGTTTTTAGCTGAATAATCAATGGTTTCATACTTTTCATTCATTAATTCAGCACGATATCCGGCATAATTGCCCGTCAGAGGCAATGTAACTGAAAAATAAGGTAATAACTGATCAGGTTTATAATAACAGTTTTCAAAATTCAGAACACTGACACCGTTTATTTTCAAATCCTGTTTCCAGGTTATTTCGTATGAATTATTCTGTCCGGTTAGTGCTGATTTTTGAGCAACTATGCCTTGTGTAATTAATGATGACAGGACAAAAAGTATGATTTTTCTCTTCATGATTTGGCAATGGGGTTCAAAAATATGTTTTTGAACGTGAATAACGATGTAAGTAACTTGTAATATTGAATTTTATTTTGTTTTGAATTTGAAATAATTATTTCTTATTTTTGTTATCGCTAAGTTTGAAAACCATCAAAAAAAATACATTGATTCGTAACCATTTTCGTAAAATGCGTATAAGTTATAGTTTAAATCCATATAAACTATGATAAAGCGTCTCATTTTAGGCTTATTTCTATGCATGGAAGCGGTAAGTTCTTACGGCCAGGATCCGCAGTTTTCGCAGTTTTACGCCAACCCCATCTATCTCAATCCTGCATTTGCCGGCTCTGTAAGATGCCCGCGTTTGGCACTAAATTACCGTAACCAGTGGCCGGGATTAAATAAGACATTTATAACATTAAGTGCCTCTTACGATCAGCATGTTGAAGCACTTTCAGGAGGTCTTGGCCTCATTATTATGAATGATAAAGCAGGAAACGGAACTCTGAATACTTCCACTTTTTCAGGTATTTATTCATATAACCTCAACATTACCCGTAATTTCTCAATTCGTGCGGGTTTGCAGGCCACTTATTTTCAGGAAAAATTAGACTGGGATAAGCTGACCTTTGGTGATATGATTGATCCGCGTTATGGATATGTATTTCCTACTCAGGAAGTACGACCTGCAGAAAAGAGAGGATTTGCCGATTTTTCAGCAGGAATTATCGGTTACAGTTCAAAAGTTTATGGAGGATTTGCTGTTCATCACATTACCGAGCCCGATCAGGCTTTCATTGTAGAAGGTTCAAGTCCATTGCCCCGAAAATATACAGCCCACGTAGGTGCATTACTGCCGCTCAGAGGTGCTTCAACTTATAAAGGAAGATTAGAAGGTACTTTTATTTCGCCAAACTTCCTTTATCAGCAGCAACAAGGATTCAATCAGTTGAATTTCGGCTTATATGTAATAAAGTCACCTATTGTTGGAGGACTTTGGTACAGGGGTTATACCGGAGGCAAGTTCCTGTCGAGCGACAGTTTCATTGCCCTTATCGGAATACAAAAAGACCTGTTTAAGTTCGGTTATTCCTACGATGTTACCGTTTCTAAATTAAATAACAATGTTACGGCCGGATCTCATGAAATTTCTTTAGGTTTGCAGTTTGAATGTCGTCCAAAGAAAAAACGGTTCAAAGCAATAAGTTGTCCAACATTTTAGTTTAAAGAAGTCAATAACCACAAGTGTTTAAATATACAAACATGAATTTCTGTAAAAATGCAAAAACCCTGGCTCTGGCAGCGTTTGCCCTTGTAGCCTTAAATGCCTGCAAACAGAAGGAAAAATCTGCAACCACCGGATGGAAGTATAATGATGAGAAAAACGGTGGATTCGAAGTAACTCCTTATACCGAACAGGAAACCGGTCCCGGTCTTATCCTGATTGAAGGAGGTACTTTTGCTATGGGCCGTACAGAACAGGAGATTAATTACAACTGGGATAATATCCCCAGACGTGTAACTGTATCTTCTTTCTATATGGATGAAACAGAAATTGCAAACGTGCATTATCTGGAATATCTGTACTGGCTCGACAGGGTATTTGGTACAGATTATCCTGAGGTGTATAAAAAAGCATTGCCTGATACTTTGGTATGGAGAAGTAAATTAGGTTACAATGAGCCAATGGTTGAGTTATATCTTCGCCATCCTGCTTATCAGTACTATCCTGTTGTTGGTGTAAACTGGCTTCAGGCAAATGACTTTGCAAGCTGGCGTACTGATAGGGTGAATGAACAAATCCTTATCCGTGAAGGTATTTTAAGGGTTAACCCTGCTCAGGTAAACGAAGATAACTTCAACACTGATGCATACCTTGCAGGACAGTACGAAGGTCTTGTGAAAAGTAAACTCAGAGATTTGAATCCTAACCGTGATGTACGTAATGTACGTACAGAGGATGGTATTTTGCTGCCAAGATATGAGTTACCTACAGAAGCTGAGTGGGAATATGCTGCTTTAGGTCTGATTGGCAATACTGTTTATGAACGTGTAACCGATCGTAAAATTTATCCTTGGAATGGTCACGTAGTGCGTAACTCTTCTGAGAAATATAAAGGAGAAATGCTTGCCAACTTCAAACGCGGACGCGGTGATATGATGGGTACTGCAGGAGCATTGAATGACAATGCCGACAGGCCTGCACCTATATTTTCGTATCTGCCTAATGATTATGGTTTATATAATATGTCCGGCAACGTTTCGGAATGGGTAAAAGATGTTTATCGTCCGTTATCACCTGAGGATATGGATGACTTTAATCCTTACAGAGGAAACGTATTTGTAACACAGTTACTTGACGAAGAAGGTCAAAATGCTGAAAAAGACAGCTTAGGTAGATTGATTTGGCGTGAAGTTGATGAAAGAGAAAATGAAGGTCGAAGAAATTATACTAAAGCTGATTATATAAACGACATTGATGGTGACGAACCAGATAATATTGAATATAAAATCGGAGTTACATCACTTGTTGATGACAATGTGCATGTGATAAAAGGCGGTTCCTGGAAAGACCGTGCATATTGGTTATCACCAGGTACAAGACGTTATCTGGATCAAAAACAATCAACAGACTGGATTGGATTCCGTTGTTCTATGGTTCGTGTAGGAAGTCCTGTTGGTTTCAACCAGAAAAAAAACGGTAAAGGATAATTAAAAATAATTTTTAACCTCGTATAAAGCCCCTTATTTTGGGGCTTTATTTTTTGTAAATCATATATGATTGAAAAACTTTATTCCACATTCCTGAAATCAACAGGAATTTGCACTGATACGAGAAAACTACAATCCGGTAATTTGTTTTTTGCGCTTAAAGGTCCCTCTTTTGACGGAAATAAATTTGTATCAACAGCACTTGAAAATGGAGCCATTGCATGCGTTGCTGATGCAGATGAGTTTTCTGATAACAACCGCGTCTTTAAAGTGAATGATGCGTTACAAACACTTCAGGAATTGGCTACTTTTCACCGGATGCAACATAATATTCCGGTACTGGCACTCACCGGCAGCAATGGAAAAACAACTACTAAAGAACTGATAAGTGCTGTATTAAACAAGAAATATAATACACTGTTTACGCAAGGCAATCTCAACAATCATATTGGTGTTCCTCTAACCTTGATTCGACTCAATCCAGCTCATGAGTTTGCAGTAATTGAAATGGGTGCTAATCACCGGCAGGAGATTGCTGAACTATGCCGAATTGCAATGCCTGATATGGGAATGATAACCAATATTGGCAAAGCACATCTGGAAGGATTTGGTGGAATTGAAGGTGTTATAAAAGGAAAGACGGAGATGTATGATTACCTGAAAGCGCATAACGGATTAATTTTTTGCCGTTATGAAAATGACATTCTTAAGGGCAAATGTGAGGGATATAACAACCTGATATTTTATGGTACTGCTCCTGCAAAGCATGTGTATGGTGAACTGATAAACACACAGCCATTTTTACTTATTAAATGGTATAAGGACGGTCAGTTTCAGAATGAAATACAAACACACTTAACAGGTGAATACAATCTCGAAAATATCATAGCCGCTATATGTATCGGCAGCCATTTTGGAGTAGAATCGGCACTTATTAAAGAAGCAATTGAAGCTTATTCGCCCGACAATCAGCGGTCACAAATCATAAACAAAGGCAGTAACACCATCATTCTGGATGCCTATAATGCCAACCCTACCAGTATGGAAGCCGCATTAAATAATTTTGAAGAAAATTATGAAGGAAAAAAAGCCATCATACTTGGTGAAATGCTGGAACTTGGCGAAGATTCAGCAAAAGAGCATCAGCGCATTATAGACATCATTTCGCATATTGATAAAGATTTATTGATATTGGTAGGTAAAAATTTTCTTCATGCCACCTTGCAGGAAACAGCATTGAGATTTGTTACATCTGATGATGCAAAAGACTATCTGTCAAAACATCCACTCAAAAACACTTCCATTTTGGTTAAGGGAAGCCGTGGTTCTAAAATGGAGAAAGTTTTGGAATCGCTCTGATTCTGCCTTGACAAGGCCTTGATTTTGCACGTATATTGCCAGGGATGAGGTGTAACCTGATCGTGACTTTGTCGTATAAATGAATTTAATAGTATCCTGTATATGAATTTAGCAGCATCTGCTGAAGCTGAAAAAATACTTTTTGCTGCAAAGCAATTACTTGCCGAAGGCAAACTGCCTGAAGCATTGGATACTATTGACGAATTAATTAAAGTCTTCCCCGACTTCAGCAAAGCATATATTTTAAAGGCAGAAATATTTTTCGAAAAATTAAATAATTCTGTTACAGCTGAGGAGAGTTTCAAGTCTGCAATTGCTTTAGCTGATGTACCTGCTGATGGTTTACTCAATTATGCAAGACTATTATTAAATCAGGAGAGATATGCTGAAGCATTATCCATACTGAACAGAGCTATGGAAATTCCTGAGATAAGAAAAGATAAGTCTTATTTATTGTATGGCAACCTTTACGAAATGCAAGGCAAAATAAATGATGCAGCAGGATACTATAAAAAATGCCTCACTACTACCCTGTCAAATTCCTTGCTTGAAGAAGCTGAAGCTGCTCTGAAACGCTGCGATATCAAGAAGAAATATATTTAATTTTCTTTCTTCAATACTGTTCTGAAAAAGTAGGCACAAGGTATTTCCATGATGCGTAATAAAACTATTCTTGGCTCAGACAATAAAAATATTTTTCTTTAGAGCATAGCATTTCCATTGTTCTCAATGTATTACCGTCTGAATAAGTTTTGTCGAATGAACAATCTTAAGTGCTATATCTGCGCAATCATTACTTATGTTACATTAGATTCAAGCGGAAATTTAAATTTGCCGGTCAGATTACTTTATTTATGCAAAAAACTTTTACCTTGTTGTTATCAGTGTTGATGGTTTCAACTTCATCTGTTGCACAAATAACTCGCTACACCTCACCTGATAACCAATACTATTGGAAAAACAGACCCCCTTTTCAAAGTTACTGGCAGCAGGATGTTTACTATCATATTAAGGCTGATTTGAACGTACAGACCAATGTTATTACCGGCACTGAAGAACTGACATACAGAAATAATTCTCCTGACACTTTGCGTTTTGTTTTCTTTCATCTGTATCAGAACTCTTTTACTCCCGGAAGCTATCTTGATGACCTTTCAAAGTCGAATAACAGAAAAGTTGAATACGGAACTTATGAATCAAAAGGTTTAGGGACAGAAATTATTTCACTGGCAACGTCTTTCATCAATGGCAGAGCGTTTGAAGCAAGTCTTCAAAAAGAAATTGATTATTCAATCATGAAAGTAATACTTCCTGAGCCTTTGCTTCCAGGAAATGAAATTGTGTTTCAGATAAATTTTAAAACTTATTATGACTATGGAAGTCAGCGCAGGCGCTTGCAGATGTATGAATCCTGGGGCTATAAACACTATAACGGTTGCCAGTGGTATCCTAAAATAAGTGTATATGATGCCCACAACGGATGGGATGTCAACCAGCATTTCGGGCGTGAGTTTTATGGCGACTTTGGCGATTTTGATGTAGAACTTACTTTTCCGAATAACTATGTTGTGGAAGCTACAGGAATTTTGACGAATGAAAAAGAAGTGTTGCCTGATGATTTAAAAAACAAGCTAAGCATTAAGAATTTTAAAAATAAACCTTTTGGTGAAGCGCCCGGCACTGTCATTCCTGTTGACGGAACAACTAAAACCTGGAAATTTCATGCAGAGAATGTTCATGATTTTGCATTTACGGCTGATCCCACCTACCGCATTGACGAAGTAATGTGGAATGGTGTAAAATGTGTTGCAATTGCACAGGAACCACATTGTGCCGGCTGGCAAAATGCTGCGTCCTATGCAGCACGCATTATCGAAGTGTATTCAAGAGACTTCGGTATGTATGCCTATCCGAAAATGGTTGTTGCAGATGCACGTGATGGAATGGAATACCCCATGCTGACCATGGACAATGGTTCTGACCCCGGTTATCGCAGTTTGCTTTGTCATGAGATTGGACATAACTGGTTTTATGCAATGGTTGGAAACAATGAAACCTACAGAGCTTTTATGGATGAAGGATTCACTCAGTTTATCAATGCATGGGCTTTGGAACGTCTGGAAGGTTATTATTTAAAACAAAGAGAGTCTAAGTGGTTCGATCAAAAAATCACTACTCCAATGAATCAGCAATATTATACAGTATATGGGCCTTATCTGAGAGCTGCTTTATCTGATGAAGATGGATTCATCAATACCCACAGCGATATGTTTAACAGTGCTCTTGGGCATGGAGGCGGTTACGGCATGGTTTATCGCAAAACAGCTACCATGCTTTACAATCTTCAATATGTTCTAGGTGACAGCTTATTCAGCAAGGCAATGCAACACTATTTCAATCAATGGAAATTCTGCCACCCTTATCCTGAAGATTTCAGAAACAGTATAACCCAAATAGCACAAACTGATTTGAGTTGGTTTTTTGATCAATGGATTGAAACAGACAAGAAACTGGATTATAAAATTTGTGGAATAAAAAGTTCTGACAAGGAAAATGGTTACATCATAAAATTCAAACGCAAACAACGCATGCAATCACCCATTGACTTTACGGTGATTTCTAATTGTGGTGTAAAATATGACTATCAAATTCCCAACAAATGGTTTCATAAACAAACTGATGCCACCATACTTCCTAAATGGGAAGGCTGGGATAAATTACGTGAAACTTATAATGCTCAGGTTACCATACCCTGTGGTATTAAAAGTGTTATGATTGACACTACTGACAGGCTGGGTGATTTTTACAGGATTGATAACACATGGCCACGTCCTTATAAACTGGTATTCGACAAATGGCAGGCGCCACGTTATTCCGACTGGAAAAATTATGTGTTTTATGTAAGACCTGCACTGTGGTTTAATAATTATGACGGACTTAAACTCGGCATTCATGCTGAAAGCAGTTATCTCAACATCCGGCATATTTTTTCAGGTGATGTTTGGATTAACACAACCGTTGGGCAAAACAGTCTTTCGCCCAATGCCGACATCAATAAAAATGATCCGGCATCATTTCGTTTAAACTATAAAACACCATTGAATTTTATTTCCAAAAATGTTACTGCATGGATTGGTGGCGGCATGCTTGACGGACTTACATTTTTCAAATCCGGAGCACAACTGGATGCATTAAAATATAATCTTCAGTTTTTTTCTGAATATAAATTCTTGTACAGACGAAACACCAACACGCTGGAATATCTGTTATATTCTGATGAATGGCAGTCGGCACTTTACAATACTTCTCTGACGATAGGAGTCAGAAAGTCGTATGAACTACATAATTTCAGAGGGCTATCGGTTTTGCAACTGACATCTGCATCATTCCTGAGTGATTATGCTTACTCTAAAATCAGTCTTACAAACACTGAATATGCAACTACAGGAAAAATTGACTGGCGCATGAGAGTGTTTGCTCAATATGGTTATGGTAGCTCTGTGCCGAGCGAAAGTGCCTTGTATATGGCAGGTGCCAATGGCGAGGAAATGATGGACAATGAATGGATTCGTTCGCGTGCATTTGTGCCTTACAGTTGGTTGGGATATGGCGACAGAATAAATCATTTCCAACAGGGTGGCGGACTCAATTTGAGAGGTTATGCAGGATACTTAATGCCTGTAAACAAAGACGGAGAACAGAACTATTTTTACAAAGGTTTGTCGGGAGCTTCTGCTTCTGTTGAGATGGATTTGGATCGCCTGGTTAATTTCAATCCTTCCTTTACACGAAACTGGCTGAAGATGGATGTGTATTTATTTGCTGATGCAGGATCAATGGTCACCACCAATTCGAAAGAAACAATGGAATGGACTAACCTGAAAGCTGATGGAGGTATTGGTGCTGCATTAACAATAAAAAAGTTTGGACGATTTAATGCCATTAAACCTGTTACACTACGTTGCGATTTCCCATTGCTGATAAACAGTGTGCCTGCTGCTGAAGGAGATTATTTCAAACTGCGATATGTGATAGGAATCGGAAGGACGTTTTGATTTAGTAAATAGATTACCTCTAAAACAACTCCGGTTGCAACAAACCTTTTTCGAGCAGAAGTAATTTCTCTTTTCTCCAAAGACCTCCTCCATAACCGGTAAGTGATCCGTCACTGCCTATTACTCTATGGCATGGTATAATGATGGCAATAGGATTTTTGCCATTTGCTGATGCTGTAGCTCTGATTTTTTCTACTCCTCCCAAACGAATAGCCTGCTGACGATATGTGATGGTTTTGCCATAAGGAATCAGTAGCAAATCATCCCACACTTGTTTTTGAAATTCGGTACCATCAGGTTCGAGTTTAATGGTAAATTTTTTTCGTTTACCTGCAAAATATTCCTGAAGTTCCTTTCTTACTTTTTCAGCAACTTTTCCAACTACTAATTCACTCCCATCATAGCTATCACTGAATTCAGCTTTGACTAAATAATTTCCGGCACTTACAATTTCCAAAAACCCCAGTGGTGAATCAATAAATGAGGTCAGAGGTTTCATCGCACTAACTGTTGCAATCAGACAAGCCTAAGGTCTAATCCTTTTCGTTTCTGATTGAAGAACATAATAATTGGAAGCCTTGTAAACGTATGCCAGAATATAACACTGACTGTCATTAAAATTCGCAGGAATCTGGTAACTGTACAATCGTAAAAATTTTGTCTGCGTTGAAGGATCAGCAGTGAGGTTTTCGCCAAAAGTAGTATTTATGGCTCCTCTTACTACATGCCTGTGTATATAAGCTGAATCAATTTGTGATGGTGTAGTTAAATCATAATCAAGCTGGCATGCATGAATACTGTCTTCCAACAAATAAACCGCCAGTTTATAATCGTCAGATAAAGTATTTAGAAATTCCGTGCTTACTACAAAATTAACGGTGCGTGTATTTGCATCGTAAGTAGAATAGAGACCTACATAAGCATCATTAGGCTTTGTAAGTTCCTGGTCAATATCATTTTGCCAACTATTATAAAATCGTACATGATTAGTGGGATACCCTACTCTGTTTATCATACTGGAAGGATAGGCGGTTAAGCCAAAAAAGCTGTTCAGTTCTGTAGAAGCAGGATTTCTGAAATCTTCAGCAAAGCAGTTTGCAGGATTAGGAATTGCATAATGGCCCGCATGATTGGTAGCTACAACTAATTGCTCATGATAGAGAGGTTCCAATGTGTTGGCAATAAGTCGTTGCGCATCCGGGCAGTTACCACACAATCTGCCGGTGTAATCTTCAAGTAACACTTTTTTCACAGGACTAGCAGGTGTAAATGGTACTGCAAAGTCAGCTTCACCAATCAGATTATCATCCACTGTTGCAGAGTACTTAAAGGTAAGTGTGCCATAAGGTGCCGGTGCCACAATTGAAATTGAATCGTTGTTAAATTCCACATCATTGCCATTCGCTATATGAGATATTGCTTCCGAAAAGGCACCGTGCCACTCAAACTTCACCTCTATTGTCTTAGGGCTTTCCTGAGTAACTGTAAATGTAGCTTTCAAATTTGAAACATCATCGGCAGTGGTAGTTGCATTCAGCACTCTTATATCTGAAAGTGTTCCCGGTAAAGTGCCAATAGTTGTATTATTTTCTACTTTATATGGACCATCAATCTTATCACAAGATGACATTAAAACGACTCCTGCAATAAATGCGCTAATTAAAATTATTTTGTTCATGCTATTAATAATCTGAAATTAAAAACTGGTTGATATTGAAACAGCAAGTCCGTTACTTGCCGGTACCTGTCTGCACACACCTCCTACACAAAACAATCCTTCACGCTGACGGCCATAACTTAGTGATATACGACTTGAATTGTGTGTGTAACCTACATAGAAATTATAGTAGTGTACCCGTAAATCTGTTTTGTCATTGCCATAATTATACTGGTCAGAAAATGCCACAAACCAATGAGGAGAATAGGAATACTCCAACAGACCGGCCATCCATGATTTGTAATCTTGTTCTGTCTGTAAAGTTTGCAATTCAAGGCGAAGTGCATGCTTGTCGTTAAGTTTATAAGTCATGTCGGCAACAACTATGTTATCATAAATAGTTCCATATTGTGTTGAGCCCTGAAACTGAACTTTATCTTTATTGTAGGTCTGGTTGATATAAACCAAAGCCATTTTAAAGTGACGGTTGAATTTTCTTGAAATTTCCAAACTGAACTCTTTATAGTAAACTTCTTTCCCTACTTTTCCCCAATCGCTTTCATATAGGTCTTTACCGGCAACAGGTTCTGTACTTAAGCTATTAGCTCCTGAAACATTAAAAATAATATTGGTACCATAATCACCACCCAGTTTTGTTCCTTTCCTGATGGTGTAATTTATTTCACCTTCATAACCCATCTCGCCATTAGGCTGCGTTGCATAAGGATAAATAGTAGCAAGCGAATAGATATGATACTTTGTCAATGCCGGAAGATAATTTATCATCAGGTCGTTGAGGTTGGCGTTGCGTTCACTTCTGAAATTCATATTGTCAATTCTCTTGGCAGCAAGGAAAATTCCAAGTCCTTTTTGAGAGTAAGTAGCCTTGAGTAATGCAGCATCTCCAAATTTATAACTGTAGTTGTTTAATGATGATGGGTCGTTATATTTATAAGCATATTCTGCATTAACCGTCACTTTACCTCTTGTAACATCCAAACGGCCTGAATATGCAGCCACATTTTCAGGAAGGATATATACAGGGTCATCATCCTTTTGGTATTTGCTTACAAAACCAAAACCTGTAGTAACATGTGTTTTTGCATCATTCCATTTATCTACTACTTCATTCCATGCAACTTCAGCATCCACTCCTCTTACAATGCCTTCACCTGTTTTGAAGTAATAACGCTGACGGCCTATTAAACCTTTAACCGTAATACCTGAATAAGGCTTAAGTTTTACGCGCAATCCATCTATAGAATTATCATATCCTAATGTTGGCTCCCAGTAAGAACGTAATATCAGTCCGCTGCCAAATTGCTCATAAAAATTCCCCACTGTAACTGAGAGAAAACCGTTGTCATACTCAGCATAACGGCTAGCTATTCCACTTCCTGTAAACCTTTTGTCGTATCCCAATAATACATTCTGATATGTTTCGTATCGCAATCCTGCCTTGAAATTTCCTTTTGTAAACACAAGGTCGCCAAAGCCATTCAACAAAAATTTTTCATTAACTTCAGGTGCACTGATTACAGAATCCTGAATATAATACTGTCCGTCTATTTGAAAACTGCCGTGAATTTCGGCAGGAGCATTTTGTGCTGAAGCACAATGCGACCAGCTAATAAAAAAAATAACCGGTAGTATCTTACCGGTTACTGATAAATATTTCTTAATCATTAAAATAAATATTGTTGCTCAATTAATAATTGTCTTTTAGTTTACTTTTTCAGTTGCCAACTTTTTAATTTCCTCGTAAAGTTTATTCTCATCACCGGGAGCATAACCTGTATGAACTGAAACTATTTCTCCTTTACCATTAACTAAAAAAACATAGGGAACTGCCCCTATATTTAATGCTCTTTTTAAATCGCCATTGGGATCAATATAAATTTCATAATCCCAGTCTTTACCATTTACAAAAGGTTTAACATTACTCATTGTGCGGGCATCATCCACACTGATGGCAATAATTTTCACTCCTGTTTCCTTTTGCCAGTCGCTGTATAAATCATTTATGGCAGTAAGTTCATTAATACAAGGTTTACACCAAGTGGCCCAAAAATCAAGCACCATGGGTTTTCCATTGTTATTAAATGTGGATGTACTTACTGTTTTACCATCCATGTCTTTTACATCAACCACAGGAATTGGTCTGGACTGAAATACCTGTGCCTGAACTGCTGTTGCACTGATAAACGCCAGAAAAAATATAGTTTTTCTTAACATGTAGTTATTATTAAATCTTCTAATTAACGATTCACAACTAATTTCTGTACAGTAATGTTTTTACCGCCAACTGAAAGAGCTACCATATATACGCCATTAGGATAATCTGCTGTAGATAAAACTATATTACCGCTTGCATTACTAACAGGTATGGTGTTAATGGTTTTACCAAGCATATTCACAATTTTAATTTCAGCTTTAGTACCTTTCTTAAGCTGATAATTAAATGCTGTCATTGATTTGGCAGGGTTTGGATATAACTTACTCATGGAATTTGTTTGTTCCAACTGATTAATCCCAACCGGTGTTATATGATAATTTACAGAAAACTGCACAGAGTCATTTGGATAATTAATATCAAAAATTGTATAAGCTATCGTACTCGAACCAACATAACCATGACCGAAATAATCTCCTCTGAAAGTATTATCAGAACCTCCAGGGCTTATGGGAGAAGTAACAGGAGAAACCATTGTTCCTACACCATTGCAAAGTATTCCCCAACAAAAGCTATGCTCAGCAAGCGGATACAAGTTTGTATTGTATGCTTTTAATGATGCATTAATTGTACTCGAACCAGAGTTCACTACCAATACAGTTGCCTGGATTACGCTATCTTCTATCGAGCCATAAACATCTGCTGTTAGACTATTATAACTCAGATTTTGTCCGTTGGCAAATAATGCTCCTGCGCTGATTAAAATTGTTGTAAAGAGTTTTTTCATTTTACTTGATTTTAATAATTCAGAGTAACCGGATGAAAGTCCCGGCTACTCTGAATTTTATATAATTATTGAATAGAGATTTTTTGATAGTTTACAGAATTGCCTGAACGAACAGCAAGTGTATAAATTCCAGCTGCAAGGTTTTTTATGTCTATAGTCTGATTCAATGACGATACCTTACCTAAATTTAATGAATAAGCAACACGACCTGAAATATCAGTCAATTCCAGTGCCAAAGGCATAGCCTTTTCCATAGTAGCTGAAATGTTAATGAAATCGTTTGCAGGATTTGGATAAACATTGAAAGAAGTAACTCCTTCAAGTGAATGTACTGATGTAAAATCAGATAAATTGATATCATCTACATACAGGTTGTTGCCATATGCTGAAGTTCCTTTTAACTTAATCATCACTGAAGATTGACCTACAAAATTTGCCAATGAAACAGTATCTGAGCGCCATTGAGTAGCTGTTGGAGTAAATGCTGTAGTCTGAGCAGCTTTTGTTGCAAGCGCAGCACCGGCTTTGTTGTAAACAGATGACCAGGTTGTACCACAATCTGTTGACACCAAAACCTGCAGTCTGTCATTGTATGTAGAAGAATATTGACAATAAGCAACGCTAAATGTCATAATAGGATTGATAGCAGTTGATAAATCTACGGGAATAGTTGGGATTAATTCTCCTATAACACCGGATGCAATGCTGTAGAATGCAAATTTTGCTGACCCACCTGGAGTTTGGCCAAATCCACCTACAGTACTTCTGGTCCATGTGGTTGAAGCTCCATTATTGTTAAGCATCCAGTCAGCCGGAGGGAAAGTAGTGGATGTGAATCCTTGACTTAATGTTTGGGTTGGAGTACCTGCCAATGAAACAGGAGCTTTGAAATTCAAATTACGGTTGTAATAATCAGGGTTGCCGTTTACTTCAATAAGTTTTGCCACAAAATTCTGACCACTACCGGAAGGAATGGTAACAGCACTTAAAGTAAGTGGAGTACTTGCTCCGGCAACTAATAATCCGCTCCAACTATATTGCTGCATGGTTTGACCCTCAATTCCATATTCAATTAATGCCGAAGTTAGAGTTATTCCACCATAGTTTTTCAATGTCACAGAAGGAGTTAATGGATTGGTACAAGCAATTCCTGAAGCAATTCCTGTTATAGCACCAAACGGAACCTGAGCAGCGATTTCACTTGATCCTGCCTGAAGCACTTCCTTAGTAGCATCTTCCTGAACAAAAGTTACTGCCTGTAATACCGGCCAATATGGAACAAATAAATTAGGATTATCAACAATAGTCCATTGCAAATCTAATACTACTGAATCGCCTACATACCAGGTTGATGGTAATGCAGTACCATTTCCATCAGGAAGCATTTTACGCATTACCCATTCAAAGTGCGACTCGCCATTCGGAGAAGTATATCCATAAATATCTCTTTCAGAAACTGCCACTCTTGCTTTCAGGTTTGTTCCAGAATAAGCCTGTGTTGCACGAATAACAGAGTGAGTGTAAATGGTGTCATAGCCTGTTGAGAAAGAATGTGTAACTGTAATTGTAAAAGGTGAAGTTATTCAAAATCGTGTTTGTAAAATATCCTGCAACATCATCCCAAACATTTCCATCCATAAATGCATGTGGAGAATAATTATTGGCATAATAAGTTGTTCTGTTTCCAACATCGGTTTGGGTATTGCCGAAGGCGGGGAGTTGTAGTACAAAAGTTCAATTGAAGAACGAATGTTGAACCTTGCACAAATGCTCAATCGAAGCCGTTCAGCCCCGCTTTTGGCAATACCTTGTTATGGGCTGCTCTTCTTTCGTCCGTATTATTCCAAGTTTCCGAGTAATATTTTTTGGTCTCCGTCTGCACGTCCTGGTTGCCAATATGCGTTACCCTTGATTTCAGCAGGAATTTTGTAAACCAAATTAGTTGTCTTAGTCGTTAATGGATTTATTTGGTCAAGTAGAAGACCCCAACCTTCAAGCATAACGGTTTCGGATTTGTCAAACTCGTAGTCCTTACCATTGTAGTTTATCCAAACTGAACCGTCCAAAAGCATACGACTTTCTTTGTCCGTGTTTTTAAATGATGCGTTTATGATTAAATACATATTGCCTTGTTCAGGTTTTAGGTCGGCAAATTCATTTCCTGTATTTACACGGTCTTCTAAACTTACCTTGTTTACTGTTATGTCAAAGTAGTCAGTGTGTAGAACTTCGCCAACTCCAACACCTTTTGGTGCTTCTGCTTTTTGTTCAGTCTGCTCGTTTGAGCTTGACGATGAATTGTCTGCCGTTGAAGAACTACCTTTATCGTCTTTGCCAAGTTGAGCAAGAACTATTAAAGCAATTACTACTGTCACACCAATTTTCCAACCTTTTGAGATTGATTGATTTTTCCATAGAGCATAAAGTCCTACTGGAAAGAAAATAATGCAGAGAACGATAACAAGCCAAGTCTTGTCATACCATTTTGATTGTGTTGTTGAATTGTCCATTTATATTTATTTGAGTTTAAAATTTGAAAATTGTCTTTGTGCAATGCTGCAGTGTTATATGCATAAAAGTTGGGGCCCGGTGAAGGGATGTTGTTTTGATACTTTAATGGAATTGCATTAGAATTCGCACTAAGTATGGCATCAAATCCGGGATTTTGTGAAGCACATGGACCGCATGTTTCGCCTGTAAATTCCTCAACGAGTACTTTGCGCGGTGATTGCGCCTGACTCAGTTGAGATATCAGCAATGCTGAAATTAAAAGAGTAGAGATTCTTTTCATTGTAAACAATATTTGACTTTAAGATTTAAGTTGTAAAAGTATGCGATATATCAATATAGCAGAGTGAAAATCTGTAGTTTTTAACAGTGTAGCTTTAATTAGGCGTAACCGCGATTTTTATGCGATATATCATTAAAGTGAATCGTGACCACTTGGTTCTATTAACCAGTTCTCTGGTCTTAAAAAATTCGTATCTTCCTTATTATCAACCAATACCATAAAAGGAACTCTTACGTGCAAAGGACCTTTGGAGAATGGATTATGAAGAAATCCGGCCTTTTTTAACCTTTTTGCCATCAAACTGCCGGCAGCAGCCACAGATATTACTCCCGAACACTGGTTTTCAAAACAAAATTCATATGCCTTTTTTAACAGTGCTTTTGAAACTTTTTGATTTGATACAACAAAATCAAAAATAAAAACTTTACCATCTTCAAGATAATAAATTATATAACCTACTGCCTGACCGTTAAGGTAACAAACGAATGTGTGATACTTGCGTCTTGGATTAGAAATCTTCCATGACAAATATTCTTTAGAAAATACCTGATGAATCGGTTCATTCCTGTAAGTGTATCTGTCATGCAATTCAACAACCTCCTGTAAATCACCGGCAGGTCTCACTATATATTTTTTATCAGGTTGGTTCAATATAGCAGACCACCTGCAATGAATACGATGTTTAAAATAGTAGTTGAAGATTTTCACTTTCTTCCACCCCATTTTCAATAAACCATAGGTTGAAATTTCTCCTCCAAAACCAATTACTACCAATGGATGATTTTCTCTGATATGATTATAACATGCTGTGGCCAGTTTTTCAAACATACCCATTCGTCTGATGGAAGCATGTGTCATTACATCGCCAAGCTGAAAAATAATTTGTTCACGTCCATTGACAATATACTTTTCAGGAATAATACCATTGAATCCTAAAAGTTCACCTGCCTTAAAAGCACCAAAGCCCACAAACTCACCGGAAGGATTATTTAAGAATTTCCATTTGAAATAATCTTCCTCCACTTTCATATTGAAGCAATGCTCCATGAGTGGCAACAGTAATGGTAATTCCTGTTTTGTTATTTGTTTTATGGTTATATCAGTCAAAGCTTAATTAATCCCCCTGTTAAATAATGACATTCGTAATTGCATCAGCGAAACAGGTTCAGGATTCATGTTCAGCCGGTTCACAACAACCGGCAATTCTTTACTGAAAATGTTATTACCGCCTGCTCTCAAATCAAGTATATAATTATATCCGGCACTACTGATTTTATCATTAATGGCTTTTGATGTCTGACCATTAGGCAGAGAAAATACTTTACATTCTTTACCGGTTTTCTCTTCAATTATTTGTTTTGATTTTACTATTTCAACATTCAACTGATCTTCGGATTGTATTGAAGGTAAAGTATCGTGCGTTACGGTATGTGAACCAATCTCAACCTGATGGTTACAAAGTTGTTTAATGTCGTCCCAGTTCATCATCCTGTAAGGATATATCATTTTTTCACCAGTGAAATAGTTTTCGAAATTTTCGATACATTTATTTCTTTCATCCATTCTCAATTCAAATAGTTTGAACAAAATATTGTTGTTGAGCGGAAGCCAGTCGTCAAAAGGTTGTTGTACTCTGATATAAATCTGATCACTCAACTTAATTTCATGAGCAAATCTACCGCTGTACTTGAGTTTATTAAACAGATAATTCAGTTTTTGAGTCCAGATGATTCTGTTACTATCGGCACAATCGGTAACAATGTTATGATTTGAAGGTACATCAAAAAACTTCAATATCGGCAAAGCTTCTTCAATAAAGTCTTTATATCCGTCATCAAAACTTAGGATGATTAGCGGTTTGTCAGAATTTTTAATTGCCTTATTTGCGTTTTCGAAGGTGGTAAACTGATAATCTTGAACAAGTTTTTCGAGCAGTTGCCTGAATGTTTCAGGATAAACCGGTTGCCAAAAACTATCAAACTCAGATGAAATGCGATGAAAACACAATACGGTTACGCGGTGTTTTGGTTTGCTGATGCGCTCGAGAATTTTACCTAACTGTACTTCTGCTGCTACCTTAAAAATTATTTTCCTGAACATATTCTTCGGAGATGTCAGCTAAATTACGGAAACAAGATGATAAAAAGCACTTGCTTGAGCTACTTCAATGCAAAAAGTTGATTACACTGAGATTTGCGCTACTTCACTTCGCAGTGAAGTTATTGCACGGTCAATTGATGCAATTTGAGAAGATGTATTCTGAAATATTTTCTGACTAAGTTCAATGGCTTTTGCATCTGCTTGTGCCTGATCAGCAGAAACATTTACAAGAGCAATCATCTCGTCTTTTGCCTGACGAATTGCAGCCCAACTTTGCGGAGTGAGGTAAACCTGTTGGCTTAAATTATGCTCATATTCCGATCGTATGGTTGCCAACAAATCAAGTTGCAAATCACGCACCTGCATTCCCGGTTGCAAAATTCGGAATACCATACTTTCAGGTCGCATACGCTCTAAAAAGACAACCATCCGTTCTACAGCCTGCAGTTTGAGCGGAAGCATTTCCTTTTGCAACATTCTGCGCGACTCTAACAACTTCAATCTATAATCTCGTTCGAGTAAATTCTTAATCAAAAGATACATACCACCCGCTACTATAAGCGTGGGGGCAATGATTACTAAAGCAGTTGTGAAATTATCAAAGTTCATATGTATTTTTAAAAACCAATATTAAATCCTGCAAACAAAGTTGATGTCTTACCATCCTTTCCGTAATAGTAAGGAGCCGTATAAGTTGAGGCCTTTGTTCCTTTATTATCGCTTAGTTTACAACCAGCCGTGATAAATAAATCATTCAGTATTTCATAACTCACTTTCACATCAATGTTTGTAAACTGATATTCTTTTGTTTCGAGAAACGGCAAACCCAAGCCTGATTTGTCTTTTCCTGTATAAGGATATTCAGGTCCAACATCACCATGAGTAATGCCTGCAGTTATGTTTAAACTTTTAATCGGTCTGCATCTCATTCCTAAATAAATTTCCTGAGAGTTATCACGAAGGTAATGCCCCATTGTAAAACGATTGGATTCATAAGTTGTTGTGTTTACAAAATGGCGATAGGTAACCGGATTGGTGCGTGTATATTCTGCAATCAGTGTTGCATTGGTATAAAAAGGCAATGTAATACCTGTACCTGCTTTTATGCTTAAGAAATTGGATTGCTCATCTTTATCGAATGCTCTGCCCATAGCAATTTCATCAAGAAATAATCCGGCATAAAGATGCACATACTTTATGTTTCGCGAGCTGATATTAAAAAACAACTGAGAGTTTTGTCCGGAATAGTTGCTCCCCTGCCCTGTTTTGCTATGGTCTAATGATTTGAAAAACATAAACGGAATAAACATGGCAATTTCGAGTTGATCACTGTAAACAATGGAATTCCCGAATGAAAAATTCAAATAATTAAAAGGTCTGACCGTAAAAAAATTCGCTGCAAAATATTTCGAGAAATAAACTTCACGGTGATTGGGTGGGTTTCCTGAATAATAAGCTGCAGAATCATCTTTAATTTCAGAGTAAAGCCATCCGTGAAAATAAGTAAAATCGAGCCATTTGACAGGATTCAGTTTTAATTCTATACGGGCAAACGAGGGAGCTTTGGTTGAGATGATATTAGATCCATGATAATTACTTCCCCATGTAAAATTGTCTTTGATAATACCAAACGACCCCCACTTCCATCCATAAACAATTCCGCCACGGGTTTCATCAAAGCTTCCACCTCTTTTAGGTGAACCATAAGCACCGAGGTATTTGTAATTATATCCCGGTTCATCATTGCGATACCAATTGTCAGCTACTGCACGGCTATCAGTCAAATCGCGATAGCTACCGAAAACAGTGAGATGCTTGCCCAGGTATGCCAAGAATTCTGCACCTGCATATTGCCGGTACATCTTGTCATTATCATTCATAAAATAACTAAATCCTCCAACAGGATTTACTGTTAAGTTGAAGGTAGAATCTTTATAATAAAACAGATCGAGTCGTTTTTTATAGGTCTTGGCAGGCAATAATTCTTTGTTGTAATCTTTAAGATAAAATTCAAGTTCCTTTTGTTGCGTGGAAGTAAGTTTATCTTTTTGCCCATCAATCTGTGTCAGTGCCTGTGCAATAAACATTCTTGAATAAGGTTTAACGGCATCGTTCAACTGAATATAATGCAGATTAGCCATTTCATCCAGAAAGTTATAGACCCCAGTGTTGAATACCGAGACCGGAACATATTGTGCGGATGCTGCCAACGATAAAAAAAGAATAATAAATGAAAGCGTTATCTTTTTCATACTTCTGAAATAGAGTGGGCAAACTTAAGCAAATTGAATAAGTATGCAGTGTTATTTACTGCGGGCTTTTTTGAATAAAATGGTATAACCTACCAGAAAAAAGTATTTCACATCAGTCAGGAAAGGATGCTTTTCATAAGCCTTCAGGTAACGCATTTCCGAATCCATAATTTCTTCCATTGTTTCAGGAAGGTCAACATAATATGGTGGAATTAGTCCGGGTTTAAATTTCTTACGGAGGTTTTGCAGTTCAGGAGTATAAAGACTCAAATAATGTCGGCTAAGAGGACGCACACCAACAATTTTTAAATCACCCTTGAGTACATTGATGACCATTGGCAACTCATCAATCCAGTATCTTCTCAATAATTTTCCAACCCTGCTAACCCTGAAATCGTCTTTAAACTTACCCCCTGTATCCAAACTGTTCTTTTCATATATGTATTCCTGCAGATATTCAGAATAAGCATACATTGTCCTGAATTTATAAACGTTGATGATTTTCCCTCCCTTGCCAACTCTTCGCATTGGGTACACAATACCGTAACTTGGATCGTCATCAAAAGCAGGTTCGCGAAACTTTTCCGCTACAATATATAAACGATTGCTGATATAACGCTCTTCGAGTATTTTAAATCCACAAGAATACAATCTCCCCAGCACTTCAGTCTTGGATAAAACGCGGTTTCGCCCCTTTGTGAAATAATAATACAATTGTTGTGTTACAGGTAACTTAGGAAATACACGTTTCAGGAAAAAGTCAGAAGTGTAATAAAGTTTATTGATAACAGGAGGATACTTTTCCATCAAACGAATTTTTCGCAAATCATTTGTTTCAACCTTGGTAACGAAAATTCCTCCTATAGGAAGCTTGGCGTTTACAGCTTCAAAAAATTTATTGATATAAGGAAATGTATTTATTCTCCTGAAGTGAATGATAGAAGTATAAGTATTGTCCTCAAGTTGCAAAACTTCGTCTGCGGTGTTGCTGCTGTTAGCTGCAAAAGTTACGCTTTCACTGCGTCCTGTATCCACATATTTTTCTATCAGATTGGACACAAACCTTTCATTACGACTTTCAGTTTTAGCTTTTAAAGCTTCAACTGCTTCTTCGTGGTCAACCAGATCATCTAAGTTCAGTATGCCGGTTTCAATATTTTCACCCTTGAAAATCAAAGCAAGTTAATGAAAAGTGTATTAAGAAAAATGTTTTTAAGAATTCGGTTTGCTAAAGTAATAATGAATTTGATACAATTCAAGTAATTAATACATAATTTATACACTTTTTGAGCTAATCACCTTTCCTTCTTACTCTCTATCGCGCCTGTGAATAACTTGATCATAAACATATTTAAGTCAACACATTTTTTAAGCATAGCCTCTCTTTTTATATTCCAGTAAGACTTTAAATCATTTGTATTAATTAGCTGATTTACTTTATTATACATTTCATCACTTTGGCTTGTTTTAAAACCAAAAGTGAGCCCAAATTCATCTTCCAGCTCATTCAAATAACTGATTTGTCCCACAAAATCATTGAACCTTATGGAAGGTGTTCCGAGCACTGCAGCTTCAGCAGCCATTGTCTGACTATCACCAATATACATGTCAGCATAATAAAGAGCATCGTGAATATGAAGCGGGTTGATGTGTATCCGGTACTTCTCAAACTGAGGCTCCAGTTCACGCTCCGAAGTGATGTAAACATTTCCATGAGGCTCCAAAATGTGAATCAGCTTTTGGGCAACTTCAGTATTGATTCCTTTTCTGCCCTCATCATGATGTGCTGTAAGCTTGGCAAAACGAAGGATATAAAACGGTCTGGATGTATCTATACCCTCCAATTTAGATTTATCAGGGTTAAAATTATCTGGATGCAGATATGCCAGTTCGTGATAACCTTTATACCCAATTTTCTTATGTTGCCAGCGTCCTACACTGCAACAATGTGGAGCCAGAATCTTTGTGGCTAAAGGATAGGCCAATTTTGCAAACAAAGGGACAACTTCGGCATCGTCCTCATTTACAACAATACTTTTTATTCCCAATAATTTTCCTGCATGTGATATTTCGGCAGAGGTACCAATCATCAAATCAGGTTTGAATTTGCGGCAAATACCCACAAACTGAAAATCGCGCTTAAGTAATTTTAATGCAATTGAAAATTTATTATCTGCACGACCTTCTGGATTTATATTGAGATAATTCCAACCCGCGTTTTGCAATAGATTTTCAAGTATGTCTTTTTTCTTAATCAACACTTTAACCTCATGACCCATTTCAGTCAGTGCAGGTATGGTATTTTTAAAGAGATGAAAATGGGCGGGATGCCCCATGTAGAACAAGAATCTCATACCTTATAAAAGTCCTTTTGCCGCCTGTTTTATTTTATCCTGAAGTGTTTTGCTGATTGGATATACCGGCAACCGAAACTGATTGAGGCATAATTTTTTTTCAGCCATAATATACTTGATACCGGAAGGACTTCCTTCTGCAAACAACAATGGAATAATATCCGATAACTGATAATGCAATTTTCGTGCTTCAGGAATTTTGTTTTCAAGTGCCAGTTTCACCATTTTGCTGAATTGAGCCGGCCATGCATTTGCAACTACTGAGATTATACCATCAGCGCCACTGGCAATCAGAGGAAGAGTAATTCCATCGTCACCTGAAATTACCAAAAAGTCCTTTGGGCGGTGACTGATGATGTACATAATCTGCTCCATATTTCCCGAAGCTTCTTTGATGCCTGCAATATTTTTTTCACCGGCAAGTTGCAACGTAGTTTCTGCAGTCATATTGCTTCCTGTACGTCCGGGAACATTATATAAAATAATGGGACATGGAGATGCTTTTGCCACAGCTCTGAAATGCTCAATGATTCCTTTTTGATTGGGCTTATTATAATATGGCGAAACCGACAACACAGCATCCACACCGGATGGCAATTCATGGAGATGTTTAATTACTTCTGCTGTATTGTTACCTCCTACTCCATAAACCACAGGAACCCGGTTCTTATTTACTTTTAAAATATATTCAAGAACTGATTTCTTCTCATCACCAGAAAGAGTTACTGATTCCCCTGTTGTGCCCATCACCACAAGATAATTTACTCCACCTTTTACTACATGATTAACAATTTTATCAATAGCTCCGAAATCTATTTTTCCGTTTTTCAAAAACGGTGTTACCAAAGCTACACCCGTTCCTTTTAAATTCTTCATTCGCTTTTTCCTATATGTTTGAGATAATTATTTACTAAGTCAATAAATTGCGGCAAGGTTACATTGCCATTCACACTGATCATAAAATCATAAAGCCCGTGTGAGCTTTTTTCATAACGTCCAATTTTAAAACCTGCCTTTGTTACAGCAGTGATATACTTAAGTGGAATATTTCTGTCAATATTCAGGCATATCAGATAATCAAAATCCATTTCAATGAATTTGGATACCATAGGGTGTGATGGTTTAAAATGCCAGTTGAGATTCTTCTGTGTAAAAAAATCCAATCCCAGTTTTGCAAATCTCATAGGAGGCAATTCTTTACCGTCATAATAACCAAGTGCAAGAACATCTTTTTTAAAATCGTCACGCAGATGTTTTACATAAGCTTTCACCGTTTCATAATTTCTTTCAACAGTAGCATCATATAAAATCCCCACAGTACGTGCATCATTGAATGACATAGTACGTGCCGTACGCGGATGCTTTTGTAACTCACGATAAAATAAATAATTTCCTGCTTTTTGCTTTAATGATTTCCCTATTTTCATTGAATCATATTTAGAAATTCATCTTCCGAAATAATTTTTATCTGCAACTTCTCTGCTTTCTCAAGCTTAGATGGACCACAATCATCTCCTGCCAAAAGATAACTGGTTTTTGCACTCACACCTGAAACATTTTTGCCACCATTGGTCTCAATTAACTCCTTAAGTTCGTCACGGCTGTGCTTGGAAAATACTCCTGTTATCACAAAACTTAAACCCGCAAGTTTGTTACCACCTGCATGTTTCTTGTTTTCAATTTCAAGTTTCAGTCCTGCATCAGCAAGGCGCGCAATCATTTTTTTGTTTTTGTTGTCATGCACAAAACTATAAACACTTTGTGCAATTATCTCACCTACTTCAGGAGCTTGTTGCAAGTCTTCCAGCGTAGCAAGTTCCAGATTGTGGTAGCTGCCAAAATGCCGTGCTATTTTTTTTGCAACCGTATCACCCACAAAACGAATACCTATGGCAAATAAAACCCGCTCAAACGGAACTGCTTTTGACATTTCAATTGCTTCGAGAAGATTATTCACCGATTTCTCTCCCATTCTTTCAAGCTGAACTAAATTTCCCTTTCTAAGGTGATAAATATCGGCAACATCATGCAACAGCTGGTTGTTCACCAACAAATCTATTGTTTCAGAGCCAAGACCTTCAATGTTCATTGCTTTGCGCGAAGTAAAATGCACTATTCTTCCTTTAATTTGTGGAGGGCACCCCTCTTCGTTGGGGCAATAATGTAAAGCTTCACCTTCTCTTCGGATGAGTGCAGTATTACATTCAGGGCAATGGGTAATGTATTTCAGTTTGTGAAGTCCTGCAGGTCGTTTAGAAAAATCCACTCCTGTAATCTTAGGAATTATCTCACCTCCTTTTTCAACAAAAACTGTATCGCCAACACGCAAATCGAGTTTCTCAATCTGATCGGCATTGTGCAATGAAGCTCTCTTGACAACAGTTCCTGCAAGCAACACGGGGTCCAGATTGGCAACGGGAGTGATGGCACCTGTACGCCCAACCTGATACACTACAGATTTGAGCAACGTAGCTGCTGATTGTGCTTTATATTTATATGCAATTGCCCAGCGTGGCGACTTAGAAGTAAATCCTAACTCGCGTTGTTGCCCGAAATCATTTACTTTAATAACTATTCCGTCAATGGCAAATTCCAGTTGTTCTCTTTTTTCATCCCACTCGTGAATATACTTCAGCACTTCATCCATATTTTTACATTCACGATAATGATCTGAAATTTTAAATCCCCACTCTGCAGCATGCTTCAACGCTTCGCTGTGGCTGCCGAATTCAAAATTTCCATACAATGCATAGAGATAACAATCGAGTTTTCTGCGTGCTACAATACTGCTGTCCTGAAGTTTCAGTGTGCCTGCTGCAGAATTTCTTGGGTTTGCAAAAGGTGCTTCACCAATATCAATACGTTCAGCATTGATGCGTTCAAATGATTTTTTATCGAGAATAATTTCTCCACGTATCTCAAACTCATCAGGATAATCTTTGCCTTTTAATTTTAATGGAATGGTGCGTATTGTTTTCACATTGGCAGTTACATTATCACCTCTCACGCCATCACCACGTGTAACTGCTCGCTGCAATATTCCATCTTTGTATGTTAGACCGATAGCTACACCATCAAATTTCAATTCGCATACATATTGATAATTCTCACCCAATGCTTTCTGCACACGCTCATCAAAATCGCGCAACTCTGACTCAGAATAGGTATTGCTGAGCGACATCATGGGATAGGTATGCTCTACTGTTTCAAACTCTTTGGTAATCTGTCCTCCTACTCTTTGTGTGGGTGAATCGGGTTGTGCAAACTGAGGAAAAGATTTTTCGAGGCTGATGAGTTCTTCCAGCAATTTGTCGAAGTCATAATCGCTGATGACGGGCTGTGCCTCTGAGTAATAAAGAAAATTATGATGATTGATTTCTTCCGTAAGCTGAAGGATACGTTTTTTAGCCTGCTCAGGAGATAATGTCATCGTTATTTATACTATTTTATCTGCAAAATTAAGAAAGGAACCGTTACATTTTTAAACTAAACATGAATCACATTCTCTCACTGTTGCAAACCTTACAATGACAATCGTGCATGTTCTTAAATAATTCAAAACTTAATATCTTACCAATCGCGCCACTGACTCAGCTTTGCCACTATATACTTTTACCAGATAAAATCCCGGAGCTATATCAGGCAGAGAAAGTTTAATGTTTTTTGATGCGGCATTAGTTGTATTGAACTCATGTTCTCTAACGATTCTTCCTGTTGCATCTAAAAGTATGACACGGTCAATCGCCACATCAGATGTAATTTTAATTTCATCACTGAATGGATTGGGATAAATATCTAATGTATGATGATTCCTTAAGTCTGATACCTGTAGAAAACTGCATCCCAGCATAGCTGCAAAACCATCAGCTCTGCCATAGCCCCATTCATTATTTGGGATGGTGCCAGTAACCAATGAGTCAACCATGGCATTTTGTGTAATACAGTTTTTAATGTCTTGCCAGGTTGCATTCGGAAAACGTTGCAGTATGAGAGCAGCAATGCCTGCAACTACAGGCGATGCTGTTGAAGTTCCTCCGTCACGTATGTGCAAACATCCAAGTGCTTTGTTGGTAATGGGAAGATTTGGCAATACATTGTAGGCACCTGCAGCGATTGACATTCCTCCGCTGGCACAAATTTCGGGCTTCAGGCGACCATCACGAGTGGGGCCATGACTGCTTTGTGGTGCAAGACTTCCGGGAGTATAGTTGGTAGTTGAAGTAAAAAGATTGTTTGCACAATCTATATAAGTCATTCTGTTTTTATGCTCTCCAACCGTAATCACTTTGTCGCTGCAAGAAAAACTACTTACGATGGTTTGATTTAAATCGGGTGCAACATATTTTACAATATCAGGAAATTGCAAAGGTGTGGGCAAAGCCGATGCAGGTGTCATCTGAAAACTCCATAAATCAAACGCTCCCGGATTGGTTGTAGATAACCTGTAGCGATACTGTGTGCTGTCGGGAATGATATTAAAAATCATACTGTAGCGACCGCTGGCAAGCGAAGCAAACCTCTGTACGAGTGCAATACGGTTTCCTGATATGCCATAGAGTGTATCAGTGTTTAGCACTCCAAGATTCTGAGTCACGTTATAATAATTACCCATCGTCTGCAACTCATATACAGGAGATGTTTTATCAGCTCCAATTGCAAATTTCATCTGAGTGAAACTGCTTGCATTGCCCCACATCTCCACATAAATGGCATTACCATAGAATGGATTATAATTAAACCAGGTGAAAGTAGTGTCGCCACCAAATGTGTGGTTATGCGTGAGATGAAAAGGAATCTGACCTGCATTGCCTGCAGCACAAACCAGCGACCTGCCATTGTGCTGACTAATTAAATTGGAAATGGCCTGCGCCTGCAAATCTTTTCCATCGTGCGAGCCATAATAATTTCCTGCGCTGATATTGATGACGCAAGGTTTGTTTAATGCAAGTGCTTTGTTATAAATGTAATTTACGGCATCAGCAATAGTAGTCAGCCAGTCATTGTCAGGCAAATTCCAGTTGAGGCAAACGGAAATGATGTCAGCTTTGGGAGCAACTCCTTTATGTGCATTCACGGCACTGCCATTGCCTGCACCCATACCGGTAACGTGGGTTCCATGACCATTGCTGTTGTCAACATGAGCAGATGCATTTCCTGCGTCAATATCAGCTGAGTTAAACTCTGTTCCATAATTGTATGGCAGCGGTGCTGTTCCGCTTGTCAGGTTATGATCCCAGATGTATAATACACGTGTTGTACCATTTGGATTCTTAAAATCAGGATGTGTAAAGTCAATACCGGAATCAATAAATCCCATCACCACACCGGTTCCGTCATAACCTTGCGGCAAAGGTGCAGCTCCATTCTGAACGGGGTTGATATTATTACGTACCCTCATGGAATCGTCAAGCGGAGTTAATTTCATGGAATTATCTTCCAATGCAGTTACTTCTTTCATGGCGGCAAGTCCGTTCACTGCCGACAGTGGTAAAACAAGAGAAGCAATATCGCCTGCAACAAATTTTACATATCCGCCATGCTCAGTAGTATATGCACGAATTGCATTTACATCTCCCTGAACAAACAGTGCCACCGGCTTTTGTGATGCATGTTCCGAATAAAGTTTTTGCACCAGCGAAAAATTTGCCTTAGACAAATCCTGTGCATAAAATTTTAACGGAAGGACAATAATTAAGCTCAATAGCCATTTATGTTTAATCATATTTTCTTTAATCAATATATCAGTAAACAATTTTAGTAAAAAAGATTCATCAACTTTAAAAAAATTTTCTTTGTTTTCAACAAAAATTAAATCCTGTATTCAATCTTTTCTAACATTATTTAACTTATAATTTCAATTGAACGGACAGACACTTTTGATAAGTTTGCACCCTCATTCACATCTGTTTTATGCACAGAAAATTAATCGCCATTGTTTTTCTACTGTTATCTGTTACAATTTACGCTCAGGAAAAACCCACTCGCTACACATTAAGCGGATACGTCAAAGATGCTTCATCAGGCGAAGCATTGATTGGTGCCAATGTATATCTGAAAGAAACCATGAAAGGAGTTCAAACCAATACCTATGGTTTTTATTCTTTTACAGTGGATGCAGGTGATTCGGTATCACTGATGTCATCTTTTATCGGGTACAACGACTTTGCAAAACGACTGCTTCCCAATAAGGATTACCGCATCAATATTGATTTGGTAAATAAATTTATCGAGACCAAGGAAGTAGTGATAACCGGTAAAAAAGAAGATCAGAATGTAAGTCAACCCCAGATGGGCAAGGTGCAACTCGATATTGAACAGATAAAATCATTACCTGCATTTATGGGTGAAGTGGATGTATTGAAAACTATACAACTTTTGCCGGGAGTGCAATCAGCAGGAGAAGGTAATACAGGATTTTATGTTCGTGGCGGAGGTCCTGACCAAAATCTTATTCTATTGGATGAAGCTGTGGTTTACAATGCTTCGCATCTTTTCGGATTTTTTTCTGTTTTTAATTCAGATGCCATCAACAATGTTTCACTTATCAAAGGAGGAATGCCTGCCAATTATGGCGGACGGCTTGCATCAGTACTGGATATTTCGCTCAAGGAAGGAAACAATAAAGAGTTTAAAGCAGAAGGTGGCTTGGGACCCATTGCATCACGGCTTACTCTGCAGGGACCGATACAAAAAGACAAATCATCTTTTATTATCTCCGGAAGGAGAACTTTTATTGATTTATTTCAGCGACCACCTTTTGTTAAGAAAGGCTCCAATGCTGCCAACAACACTTACTTTTTTTATGACCTGAATACAAAAATCAATTACCATATTTCAGATCGTGACCGTATTTTTCTGAGCGGATATTTCGGGAGAGATGTGTTTAATTTCAAAAGTGCCGACACAGGTTTTCGATTTCGTATTCCCTGGGGAAATGCCACCACTTCGCTGAGATGGAATCACCTGTTCAGTGATAAATTGTTTGTGAACACTTCTCTGATTTATTCTGATTATAAATTTTCGTTCGGGGCCAAACAGGAAAGTATGCAGCTGAATATTTTTTCAGGCATCAGAGATTTTAATGTGAAAACAGATTTTACCTGGTTCCCTGTAATCACTCACAATGTGAAATTTGGTATCAACTATATTTATCATCGCTTTACTCCAACCAGCGTAGAAGCCAGACAGGACTCTACTGAATTTGATTTGGGTGGTGTGAATCATCAATATGCTCATGAAGGTGCAGTGTATATCAATGATGAATGGACTGTAAGTGATAAATTTTCCGTAAGCCCGGGACTTCGCTATTCTATGTTTGATTTTGTCGGGCCCTTTACACGTTATGTAAAAAACGGAGATTTTGAAACCATTGACTCCATCCATTATGGAACCAATGAAAAAGTTGCATTTTATCATGGACTGGAACCACGTATTTCAGCAAAGTATTCCATCACTCGAAATGCTTCTTTCAAAGCATCCTTCACTCAGAATTATCAGTATGTACACTTGGCATCCTTTACTTCGGTAACGCTGCCTACGGATGTGTGGGTGCCCAGCAACGACCGAGTGAAACCGCAGGATGGCAAAATGTATGCTGCCGGATATTTTCAGAATTTCAAAGATAATATGTTTGAGACATCTGTTGAAGTGTATTACAAAACCATGAAAAATCAGATTGAATACCGTGATGGTTCGCAACCTGATGATGATGTAAAAAATAATACTGACAACAACTTTGTTTTTGGAAAAGGATGGAGCTATGGTGCAGAATTTTTTATCAAAAAAGCCAAAGGCAAACTGAACGGATGGATTGGCTATACCCTCGCCTATACCAACAGAAAATTTCCTGACATTAAAAACGGAAAAACATTTCCTGCAAAATACGACAGACGACATGATATATCTGTTGTACTGACCTACAACATGAATAAGAAATGGACATTCGGACTTACATGGGTTTATGCGACAGGCAATGCAACTACACTTCCCGTTTCAAGATACTTTATGTTTGGGCCACTCGATCTGCAGGGAATCGTTTACAATGGTTTACCCAATATGACCAGCGGACAGATATATGATGTTTATGGTGATCGTAATTCATTCCGTATGGCGCCTTATCATCGTTTGGATATTTCAGCAACCTACAACCGACCTAAACGAAAACGTTTTGAGTCGAGCTGGAATTTCAGTGTGTATAATGTTTACAACAGAATGAATCCGTACTTTATTTATTTCAACAACGAAGTAGATTCTAAAACCGGCACCTATACCATACAGGCCAAGCAGGTTTCACTGTTTCCGGTGATACCATCCATCACTTATAATTTTAAATTCTAAGAACATGAAAAAAAATTTATTCATTTTACTTACCTGCTCAGCACTGATAACTGTTGTTCTGTTTTTCAGTTCGTGTGAAAAAGATATTACCGTTGACCTCCCAATTCAGGAGCAGAAATACGTTGTGGAAGGATATATTGAAAACGGTTTGCCTGCCTATGTTTTGTTATCAAAAACAGCAGACTATTTTGCTCCGGTAGATTCTGTTTCGCTCATGAACTACATGGTGAAAGACGCAACTGTAATTATATCGGATGGTACTATTACCGACACATTAATGATGGCTGACCCTTCTATAGGTTACTTTTATTTCTCAACAAATATCATTGGTCAAACAGGAAAAACTTATTCATTAAAAATTCTTACTTCCGACAATAAAACAATAACTGCAGAAACATACATGCTGCCTGCCGTTCCGCTTGACAGTGTTTGGTTTAAAATTCAGGAGGGAAAAGACAGCCTTGGATTTGTGTGGGCACATCTCACCGACCCTGATACGCTTGGCAACTGTTATCGCTGGTTTGCCAAACGATTAGGCAAAGACAAATCATTTATTCCTCCTCCCGGTTCAGTATTTGATGATCGTTTTATTAATGGCAAAGACTTCAACTTTGCATTCAACAGAGGCAAGGTACCCAACAGTACTGCCGAAGATGACAACAATGATGAATCAGGATTTTTTAAAGCAGGCGACACAATTGAAGTAAAATTCTGCACCATAACCAAAGAGGGATATAAATTCTGGCGTCAAGCCGAATCACAGTCAACAGGCAGTGGTGGGCCTTTTGGATCAACAGCAGAAATACCCACAAATATCAACGGAGGAATCGGAATTTTTGAAGCTTTCAACCCAACATTTTATACGGTAATTGCAAAGAAACCGGATTAAACATCGGCAGGCATAAAGGAAAAAAGGGAAACAACATTGCTGTTGTTCCCCTCTAACCTAAAAACAATAAACCCTGCACAAATGTAAATTATTCCATTTATGCCTGCGGAATTGTTAATAACTTTTTACTTTCCCATTTTCTTAGCGTCAGCTATCAGTTTTTCGTTTTGTTTGATATAGCTGTTATCTCCACTCTCTTTTGCTTTTGCAAGACTTGCTTCGGCTGATTTTATTGCACCTGAATAATCTTTTAGCTTGTACTGAATTTTTGCCTTAGTGTGCAAAACCCAATATGCATTTGGGTTCTTTTCTGCGGCTTTGTTTATCCATTCTAAAGCTTTGTTCAAATCCTTTCCATTTTCATAGTAATAAGAAGCAGCCTGATAGTAAGGTTTGTTATCAGACATCTCCTTGTCAATATTTTTCATGATTTTGGCATCTATATCTGTTGTTACAGGAATTGACACCTTGGTTTTATCCCAAAGCAAATCAACAGTACACGAAGTTGAAGCTACATTGTTTACATTGATAGTAAATGTCTCCATCTTGTCAGCCATAACTGTAGGCTTAACTTTAATACTTAAAGCTTCGTTCTCTTTTTTATACTCATCTGTATTTCCACCAAGTGTAAGGTCCTTATAAAACATTACCTGCCATTCTGTTTCTGATGGTATAGTGTATAATGCATAGGTTCCCGCTGATAAAGCATTACCGGCAATTTTAACATCATCGCCAATGGTGATTTTTGTTGAAGCATTGGCACCTGTTCTCCACATTTTATTATAAGGCACCAGGTCTCCGAATATCACCCTGTCTTTCACAGAAGGTCTGGAGTATTCAATTTTAATTTCGCCCAAACCGAAAGCTTGAGTTACTGATTGAAACGGACTAGGCTGCGGAGTTTTTAACTGCGCCTGTGACGTGAAGGCTATCCCTGTAGCCAAAACTAATGTTGTGATTCTTCTCATTTTTTTATTTAATTATTTGATTTATTCTCTAACAATATTTTTACTCAATGGTTCAGTTGCGATGCAAAATTGAATGAATGTAAATTTAATTATGAGTTGACTTCTGAAAATGTATCTCCGTTTCTTATATCGCCAGTGGTGTATCCCCTCTTAAACCAATACATTCTTTGTTCTGATGTACCGTGTGTAAAAGCATCAGGCACAACGTAACCCTGCGCCTGTTTTTGTAATTTATCATCACCCACTGCACTGGCTGCACTCAACGCTTCCTCAATATCTCCTTCTTCAATTACATTTTTCATTTTATTGTTGCGATTGGCCCACACTCCGGCATAAAAATCAGCCTGTAACTCAAGTGCAACTGATAATTTATTACCCTGCTTTTCCGACAACTGTTGCTGTTGCTCATGCACTTTATCAGACGTTCCAAGCAAATGCTGAACATGATGCCCGATTTCATGTGCAAGTACATAGGCGATTGCAAAGTCACCACCTTCAGCACCAAATCTGTTTTTCAACTCATCAAAGAATGTGAGATCAATATATACTTTTTCATCAGCTGGACAGTAAAATGGTCCTATGGCTGAACTAGCATTGCCGCAACCTGATTGCGTTGCACCTCTGAAAAGCACAACCTTTGGCTCCTTATATTCCATGCCATTTTCTTTAAATATCTGATGCCATACATCTTCATTATCAGCTAAAGCTACCGATACATATTTGGCCATTTCATCTTCTTCAGGGCTGATGTTTGCCGGTTGCTCCTGCCCGGCATTTACCTGTTGCATTTGCTCAAGCAGTTGATTAGGATCGCCACCCATGAATAAATTTATCAGCAATATGATGATGCCTATGGCACCGCCACCAAGAGCAATTTTTCCTCCTGATAGTCTTCTGCGGTCTTCAACGTTACCGCTTTCTCTGCGACCTGTCCATTTCATAATATAGGTATTTAATGTGCAAAATAAACAGATTATTTCATTTCGGCCAACATTTTATGTTTGAGAATCCAATACCTTTGACTGAAAGTTGCAATAACAATGAAAAAATTTCTACTTAGTATCATTCCCGTTATTCTGATTACTGTTAACGGTTTTGCACAAAATAATCTTCCTCACAGAATGACTGCAGATGAGCAACTGAAGATGCCCGCTTATCTGCAAAGCAGAATAAATTCTTCTGCTGTTGTTCCTCCTTCATCTCCTGTGCGCACCATGGCAGAGTGGGAAGAACTGCAGGGAATCTTAATCGGATGGAAACAATTCTCTTCTATGCTGACAGAAATTGTTCGCGAAGCAAAAATAGAATGTATGGTGTACATTCTTACCAATAACAGAATTTCAGTTTATAATACACTTAACAATGCAGGCATTGATACACTTACAAATATTACGTTTGTTGACATTCCATTCAACTCAGTTTGGTCGCGTGATTATGGTCCATGGAGTGCCTATACCAATGATGTTGATTCACTGTTAACGATTGACTGGATTTATAACCGCCCACGACCTGATGATGATCAGGTACCTGTTACCATTGCCGGACTGATTAACACACCGCTTTATCAGACTACATCGTCACCGTATGATTTGGTACATACAGGAGGAAATTTTATGTGTGACGGATTTGGCACCGGATTTTCGAGCAACCTGATTGTAAACGAAAACCCAAATCATAGCATTGCCGAGATTGACACCATCATGAAAAAATTTATGGGGATTGACCGTTATATCAAAATGCCTGTTCTCCCCTACGATGCCATACATCATATTGACATGCACATGAAATTGCTCAATGAGGAAACGCTTCTCATGGGTCAATATCCGCAGGGTGTTGCTGATGGTCCGCAGATTGAAGCCAACTTACTTTATGTAACTTCCAATTTCAATTCGGTGTTTGGAACTCCTTATAAAATTATCCGCATACCCATGCCTGCAGATAATGGTGCTTACCCCAATACTACGGGAGATTATCTGACTTATACCAATTCATCATTCATCAACAACACAGTGATTGTGCCTACTTACAATATTCCGCAGGACACAACAGCACTGCGTATTTACAGAGAAGCATTGCCGGGATATACGATAGTCGGCATCAACTCCAATGCAAGTATTGGTTCATTAGGTGCATTGCATTGCATCACCAAAGATATCGGAACGAATGATCCATTGGTGATTTCGCATCAGCAGCTCAGCGACACTTACGACAGCGTAAATCCCTACACCGTTACTGCTTTTATAAAACACCGCAGTGGCATTCAGAATGCTACCATCTATTATCGGACCGATACTTTGATGCCATACACTTCAACACCAATGTCGCCTGTAAGCGGACAGAATGATTATTTCAGCGGACTGATACCTGCTCAGCCTGCAGGAAGTCACGTTTATTATTACATTCATGCTGAAGCCAACAGCGGCAAGCAACAGGTAAGGCCAATGCCTGCACCGGCAGCTTATTTCCTCTTTAATGTTTTGGGCACAACAGGATTGAATGAATTTGCTTCATCAGTTACAGCAGAGCCTGCATTTCCAAATCCTGCAAGTACAATTACGTGTTTACCGTTGCATGTTTCGCAAACACAAAATATTTCTATTGAATTAACGGATATCACAGGTAAAATGGTGCAATCTGTTTTTGAAGGCACAGTTCATCAGGGGCAACAGTTCAAATTTTTTGATGCATCCGGATTGGCAAAAGGAGCTTACATACTTATCATTCGCAGCGATTCAGGTGTGCTCACTCAGAAAATCATGGTGAGGTAAATTTTATTGAGTCGAAAACAGTTTACTTCTTTCGTATCAGTGTTAGCCCGTCTCTGAAGGGGAGCATAATACATTCCACACGGCTGTCATTCACAACATGGTCATTGAATGCCATTATTCTTTGTGTATCTAAATCGTCCTTTGCAGGTTTTTCGAGAACTTTTCCACTCCACAATACATTATCTGCAAGAAAATATCCTCCCTTCTCTACCTTTTCAAACACCAGATTGTAATAGTTCAGATAATTTTCTTTATCCGCATCAATAAAAACAAGCTGAAACGTTTCATTCAGTGCAGGAATTATTTCAAGTGCATTGCCCATCATCAGTTTGATTTTATGTTGGTGTTCCGACTGTGAAAAATTGTTTAGAATTCGGTCTTCCAGTTCTGCATTTTTTTCAATGGTGATTAGCTTGCCATTTGGAGTGAGTCCTTCGGCAAGACATAAAGCAGAATAACCGGTATAGGTTCCTATTTCAAGAATATGCTCGGGTTGAATCATGCTGCTTATCATACTTAACAGCCTTCCCTGAAAATGGCCTGACAACATTCGGGGGTTAAGAACTTTTGCAAATGTATCACGGTTAATTTTTTGCAACAACGCAGACTCTTCACTCGTATGATGTCTGCAATAGTCTTCTATCTTTTCATCAATAAAATTCATGTGTGGAAATATTTGGCACAAAATTATCAGATGAACTGTTTCAGAATCAATTCATGAACAAATTCTATCTTTGCGCCCATGTTTAAAAAGGTATTTCGTTTTACATTCAGTTTGTTGCTGGTACTTGCAGTGTTGGTGTCGGCTAACGAAACTACCATTTTTAAGATGGTGTGTTTTCAGAAAAACAAAACTATTGTTACTCTGGAATCCATTAAAAACTGTTGCCCTGCAAAAAACAAAAGTGAGTTTAAAAGAAAATGTTGTGAGCTTACAACAGCAACCATTAAAGCCAATCAGCTTACGCATGAAAACAATAAAATTACCTTAGCACCATTCAGTTTTTTCCTGCCTGCATATCAATCCTTGCAGGTAAGTGATATAGTGCAGCCCTTTACAGGTGTTTTCACCGATATTCCGCCATTAATAGTCTCCGGTGGAAATCTTCTTGTGCTGATATCCAAGTTCAGTATTTGATTTTTGAAATTTTGTAATGTACCCTCTCCATGCAGAAGGGAACTTTTTTCTATTCACAAAATTTTAAAAATAATATGATACAAAAAATAACTACAACCATATTGATGATTGGCATTTCCACATCTGCAATGTCGCAGCTGATGATACGCGGTGTGGTAAAAGACAAATCATCCGAAACCCTGCCGGGAGCTGCAGTCATTTTGCAACCGTCAGGTCAGAATGCGATAACCGATATAAACGGTCATTTCGAAATTCAGTATAATGAGCCTATGCCCGTAACCATTATTACGTCATTCATAGGTTATAAAACAGATACTTTAAAAATTTCTGACCTTCCCGATCAGGAATTAACCATTAAGCTTTCAAAGTCTGTTGAATTGAAACAGGTAGATATTAAAAGCAGAAGAGAGTCCACTTCTATTTCTACCATATCCACCATCAACACCACCACCATTACACAGGATGAATTGCTCAAAGCAGCCTGTTGCAACCTGAGTGAAAGTTTTGAAACCAACCCTACTGTGGATGTTAACTACAGTGATGCAGTAACCGGTGCAAAACAAATTCAGATGCTGGGACTGGATGGAATTTATACGCAAATACAAACTGAAAATCTTCCACTGATTTATGGATTGTCATCAGCCTATGGTTTAGGATTTACTCCGGGGCCGTGGATTGAATCCATTCAAATCAACAAAGGAATAGGCTCAGTGATTAACGGATATGAATCTATCACCGGACAGTTGAACATTGAACTGAAAAAACCTCAGACAGCAGAACGTTTTTTCATCAACGGTTATGGCAACAATGAAGGGCGAATGGAGCTGAATCTGCAAACAGCTCATAATTTCAAGCATCACATAAGTACTGAACTGCTTGCTCATGGCAGCATGAACAATCTAAAAATGGATGATGACGGAGACGGATTTCTGAATCAGCCTTTGGCCAAACAAATTAATTTATACAATGCATGGCATGTGGCTATCCCCGGCAAACTCGAAGGGCAATTGAAAATTCATGCGATGTATGATAACCGTATTGGCGGACAAAAAGATTTCGACTACGACAGAGATTATGGCAAACCAACTTTCTATGGTGTAGGTATAGAAAATAAATTGTTTGAAGTTTCTACAAAAACCGGCACCATCAATCCGGGTAAGCCATACAAAAGTATAGCACTGCTCACTTCGTCAAGGCTGCATCAGATGGATAATTTTTACGGATTAAAAACTTACAAAGGCGATCAGCGAAGTTTTTATGCCAACACCATTTATCAGACCATCATTCATGACACACGACAGTACATTCGTTCAGGACTTTGTTTCAGATACAATCACTTCTCTGAAAAAACAAATGAACATGCTTATTACACCAATGAAATTATTCCTGGAATTTATACTGAATATTCTTACAACGATACCAAATCTGTTTCGTTTGTTGCAGGAATAAGAGCCGATCATCACAACACATACGGTTTGTTTATCACTCCTCGTATTCACTTCAAATATAATTTCAACCAGCTTACCTCCCTTCGTCTTTCAACAGGAACAGGATGGCGCACGGCACATGTATTTGCAGAAAACACTTCTGTATTTGCATCATCACGTCAGGTAATCATTGCCGATAATCTGAAACCGGAACGCGCATGGAACAGCGGAATCAACTTCACAAAAAAGTTTCAGCTGTTTGCGCATGATGCTTCCTTTAATGCAGATTATTATTACACCACCTTTATGAATCAGGTAATTGTTGACCTGGAAGACATTCATAAAATTCAGTTTTATAATCTTGACGGTCGTTCATATTCTCACTATGTTCAGGCAGAGATAAATATTGAGCCCGTGCAGAATTTGCTGATGCGTTTTTCTTACAAATACAATCAGGTAAGAACTACTGTTTCGGATAAGCTGGTTGACAAAGCACTTACCCCAAAGGACAAAGCACTGGTGAATGTTGCCTATTCATTCAACGACAAATCATGGAACCTGGATGCAACAGCAAAATATACGGGACTGAGCAGGATTCCCGGAGGAGGAACAAATGACAACGGACATGTAATTCCAGCGCACTCAAAAAGTTTTATAACACTGAATGCACAGTTGACTAAGAATTTTAAAAAGTTTTCGGTGTATGCAGGGTGTGAAAACATCACCAATTACACTCAGAAAAATCCGATCATTGCAGCAGGTGAACCATTCAGTGATCATTTTGATGCATCACTCATCTGGGGGCCACTCACAGGAAGAATGTTTTACGGAGGATTTCGTTTTACCATTAAATAATTAAATCTTTACATCATGATAAATCGTTTGTTATTAATCTGCATTATGCTGATGCCACTGGCATCCATTGCACAAAAATCAAAAGTAGAAGAGGTAAAAATTCATACCTCTGCAGAGTGTTCCGACTGCAAAAAAAGAATAGAACATGCCTTGTTGTATTCCAAAGGTGTGAAGTTTGCAAATCAGGATATAGACACTCAGATTCTGACAGTATCTTACAACACCTCAAAAACATCTCTGGATAAAATCATGCATACCATTACGGAAGCAGGTTATGATGCCGATTCGCTAAAAGCAAACAAGGAGGCTTATGACAAACTTCCCGACTGCTGCAAAAAAGGCGGGCATAAAGAATAATTTCAGTTACCGGAAACGGAATTATCTTCAGAATTTTTCAGTCACAGAGAAATATTCCGAACGATTCCGTTTTCGGTTTATTCCTCTACTTTTGCATCACTATGAGCAAATCTATTTTAACAGAAATGAAAGGCTCTGTTTGGGTAATCACTTTAAACAGACCTGATAAATTCAACAGTTTTAACAGAGAGATGGCAATGCTGCTTTTGTCAGCATTAGAGAAAGCAAACCAGGACGATAACATACGTGCTGTGCTATTGACAGGCAGCGGCAAAGCATTTTGTGCAGGTCAGGATTTGTCGGAAGCAATTGACGAAAACGGACCCGGAATTGAAACCATTGTTCGCGAACATTACAATGCAATCATCACATCCCTCCGCAATTTGCAAAAACCTGTTGTATGCGCAGTAAACGGTGTGGCTGCAGGTGCAGGAGCCAACATTGCTTTTGCATGCGACATTGTGTTGGCAGCAGCATCTGCTACGTTCATTCAGGCATTCAGCAAAATCGGTTTGATACCCGACAGTGCAGGAACTTTCTTTTTGCCACGGCTTATCGGACTGCAGCGTGCCGGTGCGCTGATGATGACAGGAGATAAAGTAAGTGCCAATGAAGCCTGTGAAATGGGAATGATTTATAAAGTTGCTGACGATATTACCTTAGCCGAAAACAGTCTTACCCTGGCTGAACGTCTTGCAGCTATGCCCACAAAAGCTTTGTGGCTTACAAAGAAACTGCTGAATGAAAGTATGAACAATTCGCTGAGCGAACAACTGGAACGCGAACTGCAGGAGCAGGTGAATGCAGCAGCAAGTTACGACTATCAGGAAGGAGTAAAAGCATTTCTAGAAAAAAGAAAACCAGAGTTTAAAGGCCGATGAATGATTTAAAAATTGCAGTGGCCGGTGCCGGTGCCATGGGTGCAGGCATTGCGCAGGTGGCAGCTACCAGTGGTCATGCTGTTACATTATACGACAGTTTTCCTGCAGCGATTGAAAAAGCAAAATCGGCTGTAAGAAAAAGTCTTGACAAAGCAGTGGAAAAAGACAAGCTCACTGCTGAAAAAGCAAATTCAGCGATGGCAGCTATCAGATTCACTACCGATTTGAATGATGTTTCGGGATGTGATTTGTTTATTGAAGCCATCATTGAGCAATTGGAGGCCAAACAAAATCTGTTTTGCGAAGTTGAAAAATTAGTCAGCGATCAGTGTATTCTTGCCACCAACACTTCTTCCCTGCCTGTTATTGCTATCGGAAGCAATTGCAATAATCAGGAACGCATCATTGGGTTGCATTTTTTCAACCCGCCTGTGCTGATGCAGTTGGTGGAAGTCATCCCGACTTTCAACACCAAAGCTGCCATTACCGAAAGCTGCAAAACACTAATGAAAAACTGGGGGAAGGTGCCTGTGATTGCCAAAGACACTCCCGGTTTTATTGTAAACCGTATTGCACGCCCATATTATG
Organism: Bacteroidota bacterium; assembly: GCA_019136655.1. Classification (GTDB taxonomy): domain Bacteria; phylum Bacteroidota; class Bacteroidia; order AKYH767-A; family OLB10; genus OLB10. The sequence continues at coordinate 51,089 of JAGVTU010000018.1, read as the reverse complement.
GTGAGGCATTGCGCATTTACGAAGAAGGCATTGCCTCTTTTGAAACCATTGACCATGCGATGAAGAGTATGGGAGGTTTTAAAATGGGACCATTTGAACTGATGGATTTTATTGGAAACGACATCAACTACAAGGTTACCGAAACTGTTTTCGGGCAGATGTTTTACGACCCACGTTACAAACCGTCCATCACCCAAAAGCGACTGTTCGAAGGCAAACTTTATGGCAGGAAAACAGGAAAAGGATATTACAACTACGTAAATCCGTCAGAATCAAAACCGTCAAATGATGGGGTTTTGTTGCAGTCCATCTTCGACCGAATTTTTGCCATGCTGGTGAACGAGGCTGCCGATGCTCTGATGATGCAAATTGCCTCTGCTGAAGACATTGAACTGGCTATGACGAAAGGCGTAAATTATCCCCAGGGGTTGCTGCAATGGGCAAACACCACAGGCCCCGAAAAAGTATTGGCAACACTTCAACATTTGTTTGAGTGGTATGGCGAAGACCGCTACAGGCCGTCACCTTTGCTGAAGCAAGTTATTGCAGACAAAACATTGTTTAAAACACGGTGATAATTTTCGTTTTGCTGCTTTGCAAGCGGTAAGAAGTTTTTATTTTTGCAAACGTTGCGGTAAGGTATAAAGAATGGAAAAAACAGAGTCGAAGAGCAGATTTCAGCAGGCGATAGATACCATCACCAAGGTTGCTGAAGTTACAACTAAGTTAGGCATTGTACACTGCAAAGCCGAGGATAAAGAATTAGACGGAAGGCATGTCACAGTAGATGGCAGCAAGAAACTTTATTTCGGTTCGTGTGGATATCTGGGTATAGAAAAACATCCAAAAATTATTGAAGCAGCTATTGAAGCTTTGCGTACACATGGTGCTCAGTTTGCTTCTTCCAGAGCTTATATTTCTTCCAGCTATTACGAAGAGGCTGAGTCATTGTTCAAACAAATGTATGGCCGACCCGGATTGGTATTGCAATCACTTACACTGGGCCACATCACACAGCTGCCGCTTTTAGTTGGTGATGACGATGTGGTGGTAATGGATATTCAGGCTCATGACAGTATTCAGTCAGCTACGTCCATGCTTAAACTGAGAAATATTAAAGTGGAAGTTATCCGTCACAACAGGATGGATATGCTTGAAGACCGTATAAAATTCCTTAAAAACCGCTATAAAAAAATATGGTATCTTGCTGACGGTGTATATTCCATGCATGGTGACTTTGCTCCCGTAAAAGAACTGTATGCTTTAGCTGACAAATATGAGCAGCTGTATCTTTACATAGACGACATTCACGGCATGAGCTGGACAGGACCTCACGGCACGGGTATGGTGATGAATGAAGCTCCATATTATCACCGTAAACTTTTCCTTTCTACAGGCATGACCAAGGCTTTCGGTACTGCAGGCGGGCTACTCACCTTCCCTGACGAAGAATATTTCAAATTAGTGAAAACATGTGGCAAAGGATTTATCTTTTCAGTTCAGCTTCCTCCGGCTATTTTAGCTGCAACTATCGCTTCGTGCAAAATACACCTCAGTGACGAAATCAAAGGTTTTCAAACAAGCTTAAAAAGCAAAATAGATTACTTCAACAACAAAGCTGAATCACTTGGGCTGATGCTGATTGGCAAAGAACAGTCGCCTGTATTTTTTATTGGCGTAGGAAAACCTGAAGTTGGATATGAATTGGTATTGCGGATGCAAAAGGGAGGTTTCTTCTTTAATCTTTCTGTATTCCCTGCGGTGAGCATTAAACAAACCGGTTTAAGAATTACGCTGACCAACCACATTACCATTGAAGATATTGACAGTTTGCTCGAAACGTTAGCTGAAAATCTTCCTGTAGTACTTAAGAACCATAACACCAATATGGACGAAGTACGCGAGTTTTTTGCCTGATATTAATATCCACTCTCTGCTAAGGAAATATTTCTGTTTGTTGCTATCAGCAATTGAAAGCGCAACCCTTTATACAACTTCTGACAGTGATGAAATGTGTTATTCCATTCAACATAAGTTTGAGAAAAAAAATCTAATAAACAAAAATTGATTTCAGTGAGCGTAATTCACGATTACACATCACTGCTCAGGTAAATGTCAAGAAAAAAATTATTTAACTTGGAAAGCAGTTCCGTTGCCAGTAGCCATCCAGACATTGAAAATTCTCGTCAAAATCGCTGATGTTTAATGGCTTTATAAAATAGCCTGCAACGTTGTATTCATAGGCTGTTTTTACATCAGCTTCGTCTTCTGAAGTGGTGAGCACACAAACATGAATATCTTTCAGATTAGGGTCTTCGCGCAATTCTTTCAAAAACTCCAGCCCATTCATCAGGGGCATGTTTATATCCAATAAAATAATATCAGGACGCTTAATTTTTATGTCACTCAACCCACGCAACAACATCAGCGCATCCAAACCATTGTGTGCGCTTTCTATCTGATAAGGTGATTCCAACTTGCCAATGGCGCGTTTTATCACCATGCTGTCCACCTTGTCATCTTCAATGTGTAGTATCGTCAACTGCTTACCCATTCCTGCCCTCTTTTTATAAAATATTTCATGCAAAAGTAAAACTTTTATTAGGAAATCACGTAAAAACCTACTATGTTTAACACAATTTTTCCACCGCCTGTTTATGAATAAACCTGCAGTAAAGTGGCTTATCAGAAAACTGTTTCTAATAGATATTTATCGAGCCATTCCCGATGACGATATCATCTCAAAGCAACGTTTTAACCTTTTCAGGATATTTAATATCGTTGCTGTTTTAGGAATTGGTGCCATTATTTTTCAGGCTATTTATGCTTTCAATATCAACCCGGTACTAAGCAATGTTTTATTTGCTTTAGAGGCAATTCTTATAATCAATTATCTCTCACTCAATTTTCATAATAACAGAAAGCTGGCTGTATGGATAAGTCTGCTGGCTTGTCTCGCTGCACTTCATTATAACTCCTATTTTGCCGGAGGGGTACGCAATTCAGGAATGTTTTATCAGATTGCATTTATGCTGATTGCATTTATGCTCTTAGGTTCCAGATCAGGTAAATGGTTCGCACTACTTTGTATTCTTAATACCGTTTATTTTTATTTTATCACTGAATATACTTCCTGGGTTAATTACGATTTTATCGGTTACTCTTCTTCCCTCATCAATCAGGATTATCTGCTTACCGGATTAATTAGTCTGATAGTAATCGGCAGCCTCATCAATAATCTGGAGAGTAACAAAAATGTGGTCATTGCTTCCATAACTGAATCACGAAATAAATTAGCCATCATCAACAAGGAGCTAAAGAAACTTTCACTTGTGGCGAGTAAGACAGACAATGCCGTTGTTATTACCGATTCAAATGGAAAAATTGAATGGCTGAATGACGGATTTACACGTATGTCGGGATATACATTTAACGAAGCTTACGAAAAGCAACTGCTCCCTTTGATAACAGGAAGCAATACCGACAAAGAAGTTTACCAGAAATTAACTGCAGACTTACAGGATTTCAAATCGTGCGAGAGCGAAATGCTCAGTTATGGAAAAAACAAAAACACCTTCTGGACCCATCACAGCATTACACCTATTACCGATGACAGCGGAAAGTCGAGGAAGTTTATTTTCATTATCCGCGATATCAACGAGCGCAAAAATGCTGAAATCAAAATGGAGGAGTATCTGCATGACCTTGAAAAAACCAATGCCGAACTCGACAAATTTGCCTACATCGTATCGCATGACCTCAAAGCACCACTGCGTGCCATCGGTAACCTTACGGACTGGATTTCTGAAGAAACAGGTGATACACTGCCTGAAAACTCAAAAGAAAATCTGAATATTATCCAGGGCAGAGTGAAGCGGATGGAACAGTTGATTAATGCCATCCTCGAATATTCAAAAGCCTCTAAGCGTAAGGGTACTCAGGAGTTGTTTTCGTTTAAAGAAATTCTTGACGATGCCATTGACCTCGTAGCACCTGACGCCAATACAAAAATAACTGTCAATGGTGCATTTCCTGATTATTACGGTGATAAAGTAAAGTACCAGCAAGTATTTATGAACCTTATCAGTAATGCACTTAAACATAATCCTAAAACCCAGAAAGAGGTAAATATTACGGTTAGTGAAGATGATAAATTTTGGAAATTCTGTGTGGCTGACAATGGCCCCGGAATAGATGCCCGCTATCACGAAAAAATATTTGTCATTTTTCAGACCCTTAAGGCAAGAGATGAATTTGAGTCAACAGGAATTGGTTTATCCATAGTGAAAAAGATTATTGAAGAAGCCGGAGGAACCATTACGTTGACATCCAAACCGGGTGAAGGCTCCGTATTTTGTTTCACAGCACCCAAAAACAACATTGACCCTGCCCTCATCACCGGAAAAAACGCACAGGCAGAAGGCGTTAAACTGTAAGAAAATTACGTTTTTGTACGAAACATCAACGCTAAAATCAGCGTATGATAGTTTAAAATGTACAGCAATGAGCAAGTCAAAAAAAGTAATGAGTAAAAACCGTGTGAAAGATTTTGATTTCGAAACCTATCTGCAACTGAAAAAAGCTGAACGTGTGAAGTTGCTTCAGCAGATGGTAGAAAAATTGGATCCTGAATCAAGAAAAAAATTCTTCAAAGGTTTGTTACCTTATGTTTTGTCTGACGACACACTTACGAAAGAAGCATTCAAATATAATTCGGGCAGACAAAGTGCAGCAAAAAGTAAAGTCATTGAAATTACTGCCAAAGAACGAGAGTTAATCAATCAGATTGCCGATTATTTTCACGAGCTTGAACTTATTGTGGATTTAGACGAATTGTTATTCAATCCATAATCCGAAAACGATAATAAAAAAAAGACGCTCCGTAAAGCGTCTTTTTTTTGACTGTTCATCCAATATTATTCACTCTTGAACTCCGGACGTGGCTGATGCAATGCAGGAGAATTTTCTGTTATCTGCACCAGGTTGTTTCCTTCAAACAACTTTCTTAAATTCTTCACAAAAGTATCTGCATCCTGCTGATCCATTTCTTTCAGCTTAAAACATACATCTACTTCTCCTTCCCTGCCCCAGTTAATTGTTTCATGTGAGATGGCCACTCCTTTCTCATCATTTCTGCTGATATAATCTTTAAGCAGCGCAAAAGCTTTGCTGTCGGTACCTGCACCTGTGCTTATAAACGACACAATCACACGGTATGCATCTTCGTGCACAACAGTTTTTGCTTCTGTTAAAGTCGCACTTTCTGTTTTGGTTTCGGCAACGGTATTTTTTGAAGACTTGCAAGCGCCAGCCATAGTCACAACTAATACTACAGCAAAGCAGTTCATTCGGTTAAGCATATAGTTCATCATATTTTGTTTTTACATAATTAAAGAAGTAGTCAAAGTTAAGAACTTCTCCCGTAATATTTTTACAAAGTTCGTCAGAAATTAATGTTCGTCCGTACTGATGTATATTTTGTCGCAGCCATAACAGCAGAGGCATCATATTTCCGTTTTCCATTTGATGCATCAGTTGTGGATTTTCTTTACGTGCTGCATGAAAAAACTGTGATGCATAAAAACTTCCCATCGAATAAGTAGGGAAATAACCAAAGCTGCCATGACTCCAGTGTACATCCTGCAACACTCCTTTATCTGCCGAAGGCACTTCAATGCCCAGATATTCCCTGTACTTGCTGTTCCAAGCTTCGGGCAATGCTTTGGCATCGAGCTTTCCTGATAAAATGTCTTTCTCAATTTCAAATCGTATGAGCACATGCAGGTGATAGGTAAGCTCATCGGCATTGGTACGTATGAGAGAAGGTTTTATTCTGTTGATGGCTTTATAAAACTGTTCAACAGAAATATTTCCCAACTGCTCAGTAAACTGTTGCTGCAGATGTGGGAAATTCAGTTTCCAGAATTCGTGTGATTTGCCTACATGATTTTCCCACAACCTCGACTGCGACTCGTGAATGCTCAGGCTGAGGTATTCGCCCGAAGGAAGTCCGTAGTCGTCAGAAGGAAGTCCCTGCTCGTACAGTGCATGTCCGCACTCGTGGATGCAACTGCCTATCATTTCAAACAAATCATTTTCGCTGATGCGTGTGGTGATGCGCACATCATCTGCCGAAAAACTGGTAGTAAACGGATGGGTGGAAATATCCTGTCTTCCTGCATCAAAATCGTAATTCAGCTGCCTGAGTACGTACAAACCAAAATTCCATTGCTTGTCTTTGTCGTAATGCAGAAATAAAAAATCATCCTGCGGCTGCTGCTTTTGCATCAGTTGCTGTATGTAGGGCACAAGTTTTTTTCTTACTCCATCAAAAAGTTTTTCTACAAACGAAGTTTTCAGGCCTGTTTCGTAAAGGTTGAGGTTTGCATCGTAAGGATGTGCTTCATATCCCAGCACATCAGCTTCTTTCCTTTTCAGGTCAATCAGTTTTTGCAACTGTGGGCTGAACAGTGAATAATCTTTTTTGCGCTTTGCCTCCTGCCATGCATTGAAGGCTGCTGATATGCATAAGTTCAGTTCGGTAACAAATGCAGTGGTGTATTTTTTTTGTTGCGCATAAATGCGATACGACTCCAGCACATTGGCACATTCCTTAGGACTGAGTCCATCAGTTTTACTTCGAAGCTCTTCGAGTATTTTTCCGTATTTCTTATCTGTAATCAGTTCATGTGCATAACCTGCCAGCGTAGCAAGCTGCCGCGCACGGTAATGCGCTCCCTTGGGTGGCATATACACTTCCTGATCCCACTGCAATATGGCACTGCTGTAATTTACGTCAGCTATTTTTTGCAAATACTCCACATACTTTGCGTACAACTCATTCATGATTTTTTATTGAACGTATAAAAAATTAAAAACAACCATCCTGCCATAAAACACAAACCTCCAAGAGGTGTGATCGGGCCCAGCCATTTCCAGATGTTGCCGCTGAGCGATGACAATGCAAGTCCGTAAATGGAGCCGCTGAACAACACTGTTCCTGCAATGAAAAACGATGAGCTTCGCTTCAGCCATTTGCTGTCATCATTGATTACGGCAATCACCATCACGGCAAGGGTATGAAAAAACTGATAATACACTCCTGTTTTGAAGGCATCCATCATTTCGGGACTTAGCAGTCCTTTGAGCTGATGTGCACCCATGGCACCTAATGCTACTGCGCAAAGGCCGGATACGGCAGAAAATAACATCAGTTGCTTTTTCATGATTCCTTCGCTCCTTTCTCGCCCACAAAGTGATGTTCATCCTCTTTAAACAATACGTTGAAGGTGGTAAGACTTCCGTAAATGCGTGTAAGATACTGCTGCAGGTTTATTTTATCTTCTTCTGAAAGTTTGTCGTGGGCATTGATGCGCTGTTCCATCACACGCAGGCGGTCGCGTGTCATGATGATTTTGTTGAAGAAAACATCCATAGGAATTTCCTTGGGTTTCATGGAAGTGTTGCCGGGATACAGCACCACCTTCCCTCCTGTCCAGCGGCCGTGCAGCGGAACAGTCTCCTGCAGGTCTGAATATTTTTTGATAATGTCGGTAAACATTTTCTGCACATCGGCATAACTTATCTGATCGTCAGCAGTGGGTTGTGCATCTATCACTTCAATGTTCTGATAGCTTTTTGCCACTTCAATTTTTCCGCGCTCGGCAAAAACGGTGATGTAGGTTTTTGGTTTTACGTTGATGATGACACCCACACCAAATTCGGGGTGACGGATGCGTGAGCCTATTCCAAGTTCGTCCATAAATATTTTTTTATGCTGATTATTTAATTCCTATACTGTCGAGTTCGCTGGTGGAAACAGAGGGAGGCATGATGTTGTTTTTCAGTTTAAACATTACCAGGTTTGCTGTTTTTGCAGCTTCTTCCTCTGTGCTGAAACCGCGGTTGCCCATCACTGCAGGAATGTTGGGCTGATGAACCATCATTCTGCCATCTACATAAATGTCGTAGCCAAATCCTCCGGGTGCAGAATCGTTTGCAAATGTTTTATACGTAATGTTGTTGAGCGGCTGAGGAGTGTTTTCCTTCTGCGACTGATTATTTTTATCACCGGCACAGGCAGTCACACTCAGCAGTGCCACCAGCAGCAATCTGTTCATGTTGTTTTTTCTCCAAAGCTACGCTTTAGCTGCCAAACTCAAGGTAAGCTTACGGCTAATTGACAGAGAATTTAGTAACGAAAGGTTGTGAATTATCTGCAGCAGCTCTGCACAGATAAATTCCTTTTGCCATGTCGTTCATCTGAAAAAAATACTCCTCACCAGCTGGTATTGAATGTGCAGCAACCTTGCTACCCGACAAACTGTAGAGTGTAACCTCTGCTGCTGTTGCAGATTGATTTTTTACCAACAATGTTTTGGAAGCAGAAAAATACTGAGATGTTATTTGCAACTCGGGCAATGGATTGTTTACTGATGTTACCTGAGATAGTTCCCAGAGATCGTTAAGAACCCCTGCAGCACTTACACCGCATGAAATATAACCATCAGGTCCAATATTGAACGAAGCTGAATGTCTTCTTCCAACTCCCGGAAACTGTGCAATGGTAAGCCATTGATTTATGGCCGGCATATATTGATAGCAATCGGTATAATAATTTCCTGCCACATCACCTCCATTGGTAATAATTCCATTATTATTTACTGTTAAACCAATTGCACCATATCTCGGATTACCGGGAATTGATTGTAACTGAGTCCAGGTGTCAGACAACTGATTAAACCGCCAAAAATCATTTAACCCTGACATACCATCATAGCCTGTTGTAACATAAGCTGTATCATGCACTACAAATGATGTGGCACTTTGTCGTGCTATTCCTGAAAAATTCGCTCTTTGCTGCCATGTATTGGTTCCAGGATTATACTGATAAACATAATTGGAAATCGGAGCATATCCTGTTGCAACATATCCAAGTCCATTGAGAGCAAACGAAACAGCAGTATAAATTGGCAGGCCTATAAAATTTGCTATGGATGTCCATTGATTGGTCACAGGATCATACTTATAAAAGTCTGAAAGTGCGTTGGAAGTTGTTTGACCAACTCCAACATAACCTTGGTTATTAATCACAAAACTACTCGCACCATATCTGCCTACACCGGGCAACGTTGCCATCTGACTCCATGAATTACTTACAGGGTCATAACGCCATAAATCGTTTAAGCAAACTCCATTGCTATATCCTGTACCAATGTAACCGTATTGGCCTATAGAAAATCCAATTGAAGAATGACGAGAACTGCCTGGGAGACTCGCTTTTTGTGTCCACACATATTGCTGTGCATGGGCTATTGTTGTTGCAAACAATAAGAAAAGTAGTTTTTTCATCATTGTAAATGGCTTGTTAATTTATTGCGAATGTATAAAATACTTTGTCAATACAGAATAGCTGCAACCTTTCTTTTTAAATGGTTTACTGAACACCTTTCAGTTTGTCGAACAGGTCAAACAACTTGGTTTGCCGTTGCTTCGCAGAATAATTTTTGCTGATATGCAGTATTGCCTGAGCAGACAATGCTTCCACATCAGCAGCCAAAGCCTGTCTGATGAGAGTTTCAAGTTCTTCTGCACCATATTTTCTGAGAACAAAACCACTACTGCCTGCAATATCAGGCAATGCATTTACGTCAGACACCACAGGTACACAGCCACTGAGCATTGCTTCGCAAACGGCATTTGGAAAACCTTCGCTCAGCGAAAGCTGCAAGTAATACTGATGTGATGCATAGAGTGTTTTCAGTTGTTGCTGCGACTGTGCAGGCAAACAAAAAACATTGCCGGGCAATTCAGCAAAATGAACTCCTTCTGCCACTCCTGCCAGAGTAAAAGTACATTGCGGAAAACGTGCTGCTGTCTGCAATATCAGATCAATCCCTTTCAGCTGATTGATATTGGAAGTGCCAATACCTGCTGCAACAGTAAGGAATGAATGTGGCTGCCTTTTCACATTTGCAGTAATATATTCAGAAGCATCAAAACCATTGGGAATAACGGTGTGGGGAGTTGCGAAGTTTGAAACAAAACAGGCAATGCCCTGCTCCGGAAATCCTGAAGGATGATAAGTGTATGGGGCGCGAATGAGTGAAATATGTTTGGGTGCGAGATGTGTGGCATTGCGTGCGCTGAAAGCAGTGGCACGGGCAAGTGCAGGTTTACAAAAATTTCCATAGCGGAAGGAAGGGAAAAAAGCACAGTCGGTGCCTGCCAAAAAAATGACGGAAGGCTTGCGAAACAGCTTTGAAAAAATAACAGGCAGCACCGAATGCCATGCTGCCAGCTGACAAACTAAAAGTTCAGTTGAAAAAATATGCCGGCACAGAAAAACAAACTGAGCAATGAAACGGAATGGGATTAAGATTTTGCGAGAAGGGTTGAACTCAAATGGAATAACACGGTAACGGGATTGCAGCAGTGCAATGTCGCGCTCTACAAAGGATGAACGGTTGGGGAAAATGAAAAGCAGTTTATGATTTTTCATCTTTTAATTTACCCACTTTTAAGATTCAATAATTCAAATCTGACTTTCTTTCTGTCATACGAAACGTATATGAAAGAAACAGTGCACATTGTTTATGAAAACAAATTCAACAATCGTATTCGCAAGTTATTCAGCAAAACTGATGATTGCGGTTTTTTATTTAGTTTTTCGAGCTCCTGTTTTGTCTTAAAAACAAACCAACCATAATCAGGCTCATAGTTATAAAGTGCATAAGTTTCGAAGGTATGCAGGTAAAATCCGTGATTGTATAATTTTTCAATAAGTGTATTTGCTTCAATATCCTGGTCTATAATCTGCAATACTTCAGGATTATTTTTATGCAACCATCTTAAAGAACGTGGATCAGGCAAATTGATAGCTACAATTGAATTTTGATGAACCAAACCACTGATGGTTTTAAATATATTGTCGTGAGCTTCAACAGGAATATGCTCCAAAACATCAGGAAATAAAATGATATCGAACTTACGGTCTATTTTAAAATCAGTCATATCTGAAACATGAAAGTGGAGGTTTTTCATGTCAGCATATCTCTTTGAAGCAGTTTCAACAGATGCAGGACTAATATCAACAGCATCTACTCTGCCCGACCGCATATTTTTTGCCAAAAAACTTGATAGTACTCCGATACCACAGCCAATTTCCAGAAGTGTAGAACTTGAATTTAGCCCAGCTTTTTTCAGTTTATATAAAATATAGCGATGACGGCTATTGATTCCTGCACCTTCTTTTTTCTTAAGCTTAGCCCAAGTTTTATCGTAATATTCTGCTACATCTTTGTAACTTTTTTCCATTGAAATTTTGTTTTAAATGACTGTATTATCCAATTCACTCTTCAAATTCATGGATGCGAAAGTAAATTAAAAAGGTCATACGCCCAACGGAAGAGGGGTTGCTCGCGGTCCTACCCTTGAAAGAGTGACAACGCACAACGTATTTGATGCGCGTCAGCGCCCTTTAGGGCTACGGGTGCGCGGTGGAAAGTAACTGTACTTAAAAACTAAACAGTAAACCTATTCGAGAATGATTCAAATCGCTTGCGCTCACCCCTGACCCCTGAAGGGGTGACAACGCGCTACGAAATATAAGAACAATAGAGTTTCTTGTTTTTTCAATATCAATATTTAAACTTAAGTAGTGTCTTTATTTACTCTACACTCGTTGATGACATATTTAATTTGAGCTATTACTTTATTGATATTTTGAAAAACTTCGGAGTTGTTGAATCTGATTACCCTAATTCCAAAATTTTCAAGCTCAAAAGTTCTGTCTTGATCATATTCTTTACTGTTTTTATGAGATTCCCCATCCAACTCTATTGCAAGATTTAATGTATGACAGTAAAAATCTACAATGTAAACGTCTATCGGATGTTGTGGTTTAAACCGAAATCCCAGCTTATTCTTATTTAACTGTTTCCATAAAAGTTTTTCAGCTGCTGTCATATTCTCTCGAAGCCATTTAGCTTTAAAGAATATATCTGGCTTAGCTCCATAAAACATTTTACGTTCCATATTCAAAGATAAGCATTCGTGAGGACAAGTTGTTCTTAAATTCAATACGAATCATAGCTCGTGCTCACCCCCGACCCCTGAAGGGGTGACAACGCACAACGTATTTAAGAGCGTCAGCGCCCTTTAGGGCTACGGGTGAGCGGAGGAAAGTGATGCTGTTAAGATTTAGTTTCAATCTTCTCAACCCCTTTACCTCATCACCACAAATTTGAATGAGGCTTTATAGTCGTCCTGAATATATCTTGCGTGGTAGGCTCCGGTGCTGATTCCATGTTTGAGTTTTATGACATTAACGCCATCTGTTAAATCAGCTTTCTGAATCAGTTTGCCATCACTGGCATAAATAAGCAGTTGCGCTCCGCTTTTGAAAATGCCTGTGGTGTTGATGCTAAACTCAGTTATACAGGGATTGGGATAGGGATTTATTGAAAATAATTTTGTTGTGTCCGTAGGTGTATTTTTCTCAGAGAATTCCCAAAGTTCGCTGGACTGCAAGTTGTTCATTAAATTTCCTCCATAAACATATCCTGCATTTCCAATACTGAAACTGCCACCGCTTTTACGTGATGCTGAAGGCAATGGTGTGACTGATTTCCAGGTATCATTTACCGGATTGTAAGAGTAAAAATCATTATAGTTTGCCTGATACGATCCTCCCATTCCAAAAAATGCTGTATTGTTGAATACAAATTCTGTAGCACCAAATCTGGCAAGGGCTGTAAAATCTGCTTTTTGTGTCCATGTATCAGTGACAGGGTCATACTCATAGCAATCATTATAATCTGTATCAGGGTCCACATGTCCGCCAATGACATAACCTTTTCCGTTTAAACTTAATCCACTTGCATTCTGTCTGGGTATTCCGGGAAAATCTGCTATCTGCGACCATGTATTTGAAACGCCATTATACCTGTAAAAGTCCGATTTATATGGACTATACCCTAACCCAACATAAGCCAAATTATCTATGGTAAAAACAGTAGCTGTATAGCGACTTGAACCAGGGAAAAATGCTTTCTGTGTCCAATTATTGTTATCAGGATTATACTCCCAAAGTTGATTAAGCTGATTTTGATTACTCACCCAACCACAAACCACATAGCCTTTCCCATTTATGGAGAATCCACTACATCCATAACGAGCTGTTGACGGTAAAGATGCTTTTTGTGACCATGTATTGGAAGTTGAATTCCATTGCCAGCAATCATTATATACTATATTTGAATAAGCAATTCCACAGGCGATATAGCCATTATTTCCTATAGAAAAAGATGCTGTTTCGAAGCGTGCATCTCCCGGAAATGAAGCCTTTTGTGTCCAAACATATTCAGCAAAAGCTGATGTTGAAAACAGCAAGAAAATACCTAAAAATTTAATTTTCATAACTTCCTTTATAAAAGTTAATTTTGCCATGTAAAGTTACATTAAATGATTGAAAAGACAAAGGTCTTCACCGAAGAAGAAGAAATATTAATACAAAAGTTTCTCAGGTTAAAAACAGATGCAGGTTCGCATTCGCCAAGTATATTTACTTTAAAACAAAAATTACCTGAACTGCCCATTAAAATTGATGCCTGTTTTTTATCCAACCCGTATGCCACTGATTTATTTCTGAATTATTTTACAAAAGAAATAATAAACACCGGACGTATCAGAGAATTGCTTGAATTTTATCCTTCACAAAATCAGGTTATCGCTGAAATTATTGCAAACTTTCTGAAAATAAACCCTGCTTCAGTTTTTATTGGAAACGGTGCAATTGAAATTATTCAGGCAGTGATTCACAATTTCGTAAAGAAAAAAATTGTCATTAACATCCCTACTTTTTCATCTTACTACGAATTTGCGCAGGAAGGTGTTGAAGTCGTTTACAATAAACTTGAAAAAAGTGAGCAGTACAGGTTAAACACCAAACGCTATATTGAATTTATCAAGAAACATAAACCTGATACAATTGTCATCATCAATCCCAATAATCCTGATGGTGGTTATATCGAACACCATGAAGTAAAAGTTATTCTCGATCAGGTTAAAGAGGTTGAAAATGTCATTATTGATGAAAGCTTCATTCACTTTGCTTACGAGGATAATTCGTTTAACCCGATAAACACTTCAGACCTGCTGGAGCAATATCAGAATCTTATTATCATCAAAAGTATGTCTAAGGATTTTGGTATTGCCGGTATCAGAGCGGGTTATGCCATCATGTCGCCTGAAAAAATAACATCACTGCTGAAAAACGGATTTTTATGGAACAGCAATGGTTTGAGTGAATACTTTTTCAGACTTTATGCACGACCTGATTTTGCCTGTGACTATAATAAAGTAAGAGTCAGATATATTCAGGAAACCATTGAATTTATCAATGAGCTTCACAAAATTAAAGGCATTACAGTTTACCCGTCAATGGCAAATTTTGTTTTGTTGGAGTTAAACAACGGAATGACTGCTGATGATTTTGTGACTACTCTGCTGATTAAATATGGAATTTATGTAAGAACATGCAGCGATAAAATAGGATTAGTGGGCGAATATGTGCGGCTGGCATCACGAACCAAGGACGAGAACGCTTACATCATAAAGTCGTTGAATGATTTCTTTAATTCATAAAACACCTTTTGAAAACATTCATTGAAAATATTCTTGCTGCATGGTTTAAATGGCTGATGTTTATCAATACTGCATTCACGGGCAAAAGATATCTGTATTTTATTGACATTGACAATACCCTTGCAGACACCTACCCTTCTCTGCTGAAACAGCATCCTTCAGAGCGCGAAAGGCTTCTGAATCTGCCACCGCACAACAATATGATTCGCATCTTAAAAAATTCTTTCAATGCAAAAAGGAAATACGTTTTTATATCTGCGCGCAGCTATAAGCAATATTTCACCACTGTGGAGTGGCTTAAAAAACAAGGCTTACCTGCAAATTTGCTGAATACTATTATTGTTAAAACTCCTCAACTGAAAATATCACTTATTCAAAATTACTATGTAAAAGGAAAAACCATTGTAATTGATGACCTTACCTACAACCATGAGCATGGCATTGTGAAATATTATCAACAGGAAATAGACATGCTTCAAAAACTGAAACTTAAACACATTGGTTATTCCACCATTTTAAAAATCAACAGTACCAAACCATGAATTTTATTATCAGAAATTTAAAAAGAATTATCCGCTTCTGGTATTGCATAACCAAAATCAACTGGATAAAATTCATTAGAAATTATTCTTCGAAGGAAGGTATTGTGGTGGTAATACCCGGAATTATCAAAAACTATTTCATCAATAATCTTGAGCTCGACTTGCTGAACATAGCAGCGTTATTGAAAAACAATCATAAAATAAAAATCTTTTTAGGCAGTGATTTTACAAAATTTACCGGACGAAAAATATGTTATAACCCGTCACAGTTGCTCAATCCTGATGTTGTAAAAAGCAATGCCGAATACATTGCAGAAGTAGTAACCGCAGCCGAACAAAAAGGAAATCATGTTTTTCTTTCGTCTTACGAAATTCAGTTTTGGGAAAATAAGGAATTCATGCACCGCAAGTTTGAGGAACTGAATATACGAACTCCAAAGACTGTAATTTATGACACCGCTTTGCAGCCTGAAATAAAAGAACTGAAATTCCCGCTTCTGATTAAAGAATTACACTCACATGCTTCTTTAGGCGTGCATAAGTGCGAATCTGCAACACATCTGCAAACGTTGCTGTCAGATGAGAATTTCAGAAAGAAAAATCCTAAGATAATTCTTCAGGAACTGTTGAATATCAGAAAAGACTTGAGGGTGATACTCAGTGGTGATGAAATTTTATTGCACTACTGGCGCATCAACAAAGGCGAAGACTGGAAGCCTACAAGCACCAGCCATGGCAGCGGAGTTGATTTTTTCACCTTTCCTGAGCAGTGGCGCGAATACATTATTACAGCATTTAAAAAATTAAAACTAACCACAGGAGCTTTTGATGTAACCTGGGACAATGACAACTTAAATACTGAACCTTATATTCTGGAAGTAAGTCCAAGTTACCAACCGAATCCCCCTATTGTTTTAAAAGATAAAAAATATTCTTATGGACAATTTAAAAAGAAATTACTCTTTAATGAATCTTGGGATAAACTCTATATAGATTGTGTTTTCGCTATCAGAAGTAAAGTTTTGAGTAATTGGATTATGAATATCAAAAGTTAATACACAATCATCTTTTTAATGATGCTCTCATTATTTCCATCTAACAACACTGTGTAATATCCGGGATCAAGATTGGTTTTAATAATTTTAAAATCTGACGATGCTGATTTTTTTGCAAAAACCAATTTCCCTAATGCATCAAATATTTTAAGGTCTAAATATTTTATTTCTGATGCATTTGATATGTCAATACTAAATGTTCCGTTATTTGGATTCGGTGAAACAGATAAAATACTATTTTGAAAACTGTTAATTCCTGTTGTTTTACATTCATTGGCAACTGCTCTTGAAAGCCCAAACAGTGATGTTCCACTTCCTAATGATACGCCTACATCAACGAGGTTACATAAAGCACCAGACATATTGGGGGATTCAATAACACTCAGATTATTAGAATTACACTTTGCAATATAAATCTTATCATCAGGCCCACGTTGTAAATAACCTGTTGCACCTGAATATCCGGGACATGGGCTTAAACTGACATTTCCTACAATTGTTTCTGATGCGGAAATAGCTGCGGCATTACCTAAACTTACATCATACTGAAGGATAGAAGAATTTGTATAAACAGATACATACATTTTAGTTCCATCTGCTGAAAATTCTAATCCCCATGTGCCGGGATGTGTGTTGTTAATCAAAACAGGATTTGATACAACTCCTGAATTCAAATCAAAATCGAAAACTTCTATTTTACCTGACTGAAACTGTACACAGCCAATCTTACTTCCGGTTTTTGAGACACTCATTTGCCCGGCAGTATTATTAACTACACCCCAGGGGCCGGCAGGATGAATCTGCCCAACTGCACTGATAACAGGAACGGTATCCAATCCATTCGCCTTTATTTTGTAACAGTAAAACTCATTGGAATTGGCTTTATGCGTTATCAACCATGTAAACTTTCCTATACAATAATGAATACCTGCCAGTTTTTCTGTTGATGGATTATGCAGGACTATTCCTTTCTGAGTAACAGTACCTAATCCTCCTGAGCCTTGCATGTTGACAATTGAATATTTTAAACCACCTGATGCCCCGAATGCATCAGCAGTGAAGATGTAATATAAAGAATCCTGAAATGGCTGCTTAATGATTACTGCCGCCTGCCCACCGGTAGTACTTCCGCCAATGTTGGCGCCATTTGTCATTTGCTGATGATTTGCATTCCAAACAGTTTCGCCATTAGTATAAAACAATAGATTTCCTGCAATATCAGATACAGTACTCGAATTATCATAATCGAAAAGCGTTCCATTAGGAATGGGAACAGGAGTTCCTGAATTAAAATCCAGACCTGCATGGTTTCCGAAATACCAAATATTATTTTCGTTCTGAGCTACAACACATGTTATACCCAAAAGCAAGTTGAAACAAATTAAAACTATTCTCATGTCTATTAGCTTTAAATAATTACAATTGCACACAAATATAAACTTATTCCGGTTAAAACAGAATAGTATTTCATCCAATGGGCGTCATTCAGCGGCAGGGCATTAAAAACACCATCACTACCTACCTTGGTATTGCCATTGGTTTTGTGAGCTTAATTGTGATTCAGCCGCAATTTCTTACCAAGGAAGAGCTGGGGCTTACACGTATTCTGTATTCTTTTTCAATACTTATTGCCATGTTTGTGCCATTGGGCATTGGCAATGCTACTACCAAATATTTTCCGCAGTTTAAAAATCCTGAAAAAAAACATCACGGCTATCTGGCATTTATGCTGCTGTTTCCGCTGGCAGGTTTCGTACTGTCGGCAATGGTGTTGCTGCTGCTCAAAAATTTTATCATTGCGCAGTACATTAAGGAGTCGCCTCTGTTTACCGATTTCTTTTATTATGTTTTTCCGCTTACGTTTATTCTTGCACTCATCACCTGCCTGAATGTTTACTGTTATGCCAACTACAAGTCAACCATACCGGCTTTTTTGAATGATGTGGTGGCGCGGCTGCTGGTGATTGGCGTGATTACGGTGTATTATCTGAAATGGATTACGCTGGATCAGTTTATCATGTGCTATGTGGCCATGTATGGTTTGCAGCTGCTGATGTTGGCTGCTTACATTCTGCAGTTTGACAAACCGGTGTGGCGCATAGACTGGCAATATTTCAGAGAGAAAAATTTTCTGAAGCTGATCAACTACGGTTTGCTGCTGTGGTTTGCAGGTGCTGCCTCCATCGGACTGAAATATTTAGACAGCATCATGTTGGGTAAATATCTTCCGCTGGCATTTGTGGGTGTTTATACCATTGCTGCATTTATACCTACGGTGATAGAAGCACCACTGACTGCGCTCGAAAAAATTGCAGCTTCGCGCATTGCTTTTGCCTGGGCCGATAACAACAAAAAAGAAATTCTTGAAATTTACCGCAAGTCGTCACTGTATATGATGGCTTTGGGCGGACTGTTGTTTGCCGGTATCAACATCAACATAGTGAACCTGCTTTCGTTTTTGCCTGAAGGATATCAGCAGGGCGCATCAGTGGTGTTCATCATCAGTGTAGGCACGCTGGTGAATATGGCAACAGGTGCCAATGCTCCAATTCTGTTCAACTCCGAAAAATATAAATGGGGTGCATACTTTTTAATTCTTCTTGCAGCATTTTCTGTAGTGCTGCAGATGCTGCTCATTCCCATGTTGGGACTTAACGGTGCTGCCCTTGCCACAGTGACGGGCTACATTGTGTATAATGTGTATATGACTGCCGTGGTGTGGAAGTTTTACGGACTGCATCCTTTTCAGAAAAAAATGATGCTCGTATTGCTGACCATTGCAGTGAGTTATGGCATCAGTTTTCTGCTGCCGTCACTCGAAAATAAAATTGTGGATATGATTTACCGTTCGGCAATTGTTACTGCCGTTTATCTGCTGATGATTTACCGTTTTAAAATTCTGGAAGAATATCACCACCTGCTTCCATGGAAGCAGTAATGCTTTACACGTTAAAGCGGAAGTGCATCACATCGCCATCGTTCACCACGTACTCCTTGCCTTCTACCGACAGTTTTCCGTTTTCTTTGCAAGCCTGCTCAGAGCCATAGTGCACAAAATCGTCATAGCTGATTACTTCAGCGCGGATAAATCCTTTTTCGAAATCGGTATGAATGACGCCTGCAGCTTGCGGTGCAGTCATTCCTTTGGTGATGGTCCATGCGCGCACTTCTTTTTCGCCTGCAGTGAAATAGGTTTGCAAACTCAACAAACGATAAGCAGCTTTGATAAGTTTGGCAACACCTGATTCGGTAAGTCCTAAGTCGGCAAGAAACATCTGACGCTCTTCAAACGAATCCAGCTGTGCAATCTCTGCTTCGATGGCAGCAGCAATGATGAGAATTTCTGCATTTTCGTTTTTCACGCTTTCGCGGATGGCATCTACATATTTATTTCCTGTGAGCACAGATTTTTCGTCCACATTGCACACATACAAAACAGGTTTGGCAGTGAGCAAAAACAAATCGGCTACGTACTGAAAATCTTCGGGCTGAACGGGAGCGCTGCGTGCAGCATGTCCGCTCTCGAGATGTTTCTTGAAAATCTGCAATACATCGTAAGCTTTCTTTGCGTCTTTGTCATTACCTACGCGGGCAATTTTTTCGATGCGCTGAATTTTTTTATCAATGGCTTCGAGGTCTTTTATCTGCAGTTCGAAGTCAATGGTTTCTTTATCGCGCACGGGGTTTACACTGCCGTCCACATGCACAACGTTAGGGTCGTCAAAGCAGCGCACTACGTGCAGGATGGCATCTGTTTCGCGGATGTTGGCAAGAAACTGATTGCCCAGACCCTCGCCTTTGCTGGCACCTTTCACCAGACCGGCAATGTCCACAATCTCCACAGTGGTAGGCACTATGCGCTGAGGTTTTACAAGTTCTTCCAGTTTATTCAGTCTTTCATCAGGCACGGTGATGACGCCAATGTTTGGCTCAATGGTGCAGAAAGGAAAATTAGCAGCCTGCGCTTTGGCATTACTCAAACAGTTAAACAATGTTGACTTACCTACGTTGGGCAAACCCACAATACCGCATTTCAAACCCATATCAATTTTTTTGAGGCTGCGAAGATAGCACTATTTACCTCTGAAAAAACGAAAACGACTGATGAAAAAGTTCTCTGCTGTTATTTCTTTTTGTTGAACAGATTTTTCAGCTGATCTTCTGCTGCTTTTTTCGCTTTGTCTTCCGCTTCTTTTTTCAGGCGGTCGGCTTCAGCTTTTGCTTTTGCTTCAGCTTCCTTCTTAATTCTGTCGGCCTCGGCTTCGGCTTCACTCTTCAAACGGTCGGCTTCCGCTTTTGCTTTATCTTCCAAATCCTGACGCTTGCTGTCGAGTTGATTCTGCAATTCCTGTTTGATGCCTGCAGCAACGCTTCCCGCAGCATCTTTGAGCGAAGTTTTTATCTCAGGCTTCTGCACCGTTCCAAGCATATTCACTTTAATATTCACAGGGTCGGGCATGGCAAAGGAAGTGCCTGCTGCCTTGTTGATTCCTGCAAACATATTGTTCACCACACCGGTGGCAGCTGCTCCCATCATGGCTTTGGGAATAGCCAGGTTGATGTCGTAATTCAGTTTCTGGTCGAAACCGGTGGAGCCGCTGATGGTGGCTTTGGTACCTGCAAGAGATGTTTCAAATGGTTCCACAAAAACACTTCCGTCTTTAAACTTGAATGAAAGATTGACATTGGAAAGACTCATCTGCTTATACTGATCCATCTTAAGCGCATCGGCAAGTTTGTTCACCGGCTCAAAGTTGCTCAGCATCACCGACTGTGTAGTGAGTTTTCCTCCGCCATTGAGCGACTGCATCACAGGTTCCATTTTATCATCCATACGTCCGTTGACAGAAAATCCTGAAGAGAATTTTCCGTTGCAGCGTTCGGCAATGGCAGCAATTGTTTTCACCGTGCTGAAAGTTTTCACCGTTGACTGTATATCGAAGTTCTGCAATGCCAGATCGAAATTGAAATAAGGTGAGCGCACATCCTTGGTCTGATACACTCCATTCATCACCACAGAGCCTCCTGCAATGTTGAACGAAATATCATTCAGCCCGAGGGTGCGGTCGCGCATGGCCACATTGCCCTTTACTGATTCAAGCACTTTGTTTTCGTAAAATAATTTTCCGATAGCAGCAGTGAGCATAAAGTCCACATTCTCCGGAATTTCAATCACAGAAGCAGGAGCAGTATCTGCAGCAGCAGTGGTTGAGTTGTCGCTCATAAACTGATTGAGGTCCATGATGTAGCTGTTGAATGTGAAAGAACCTTTGAGCAACTCTTTGTTAAAATAATATCCAAACAAATTATCCAGCACACCATTCACTCTGAAATCGCTCTTGCCCACTACTCCGTCTAATTTTTCGAGTTGTACAGTGCGTGGATTAAACACCAGTTTCATCTCATTGATTTTGGTAAGCGGATTGCCTTTGGTCTGATAGGTCATGCCTGCCAGCGACATCCATCCGTCAGCTTTAATTTTATCAAACTGTTTTGCTTCCACTGCCTTCATGTTTCCGCTCATGGTAACATCGCTCTTAAAAATTCCCGTCAGCGAAGCATCATCCATGGGAATGTAATTTTTTATGTTGGCAAGGTTGAGAGATGCTTTCAGCATTCCGTCAAACGTAGCATTGCTCACAGGTGTGGTCACATGCAAACGTGCATCCACAGGTTCGGCACCGAGTTCGGCATGCAACTGCGAAAGATTGATAATGGTATGATCAGGGTCGCCATCGGAATTGTTCACTGCAAGTTTTAAGTTGACATTGCTCACCGCTGCCGGCAGTGAAGGATATTTGAAATTGCCTTTGTCAACAGTCAGATTTACTCCGTAGCCGGGCATGGAATTGTCGTTGTAAGTACCTTTTACAAAACCATTAAACGCCAGCAAACCCGAAGACTGCACATCTTTGAAATTGCTTTTATATACTCCGGGAATCAACGACATCAGGTATTTGAAATCTGTTTTTGGTGAGCTGAATTTTAAATCCATTACAATGTCATCGGCAGGCATTGCCACAGAGCCTGTAAACTTTACAGGAAACTCGTTTATCTTAAGTTCGTTTTCTGCAAAAGTGTAAACTGATGTTTTGGTATTGATGTTCAACCCTGCATCGAGGTTTGCTTTGGCATGCAGCAGATAACTTACACCGCCATAAGTATAAGTAAGGTCGTCAATGGTGGTGAGGGTGCTGAGCAGAAAATTATCCTGTGTAAAATCACCATTTCCTGAATGGTTGAGTTGGTTGATTAATGTACTCATGCCGAGGGCATCATCGCGATAAGAAATCCAACCGTTGGTGATTTCATATTTTTTCAGAGACAAATGAAAGGACGAAGAAGATTCTTTTGCTGCTGAAGGCTCTTCGGGTTTGGTGATATCCCAGTTTACTTTTCCGTTTTTGAGAGCGATAAGATGAATGCGCGGCTCGCCAACTCCTACATAACGTATCTCAGTGTTGCCCGAAGAAATCAGTTTCCACAGATTTGCTTTTACGCTTAACACCTTTATGGCTGCAAGTGTATCGCCTTTAAAATCATCCTTGCCAACAATGGAAACATCGTTCAGTGCCAGATATACAGAAGGAAAACTTCTGATCAGGCTGATGTCGAGATCTTTGAAGTCGAATGTGGCGTTGAGATTTTCATTCGCTGCATTTTTGATGGCAGCAATAATTTTATCTTTCAGAAAATAAGGAGCAACAAGGGCTGCACCGAATAATACTGCAATAACTACAATTAAAATTTTAAAACCTTTTTTCATAATCACAAAAATATCTTACAGAACTCTCTGATAAATAAGGCGGCAAAAGTATTTAATAACAAATGAATAATAAATAATGCTCTGAGAAATGACTAACAACTTAAAACTATAACCGTTTTGGGTCGAATTTATTTTACTTTTGACGGTCATTAAATACCAACGAATGAATCTTTTCAGAAAAAAATCGGTGGATGACATCATGAAACGTGACGGTGAAGATGCATCCATGCATGGTTCTTTATCGCAGCAGTTGGGTGTCCGCGATTTAACGGCTATGGGCATTGCAGCCATTATTGGTGCAGGCATTTTTTCAACCATAGGAAATGCAAGTGCTCAGGGCGGCCCCGGTGTGGTTTTTCTTTTTCTGTTTACGGCCATTGCCTGCGGCTTCACTGCTTTTGCCTATGCCGAATTTGCATCCATGGTGCCGGTGAGCGGAAGCGCTTACACTTACAGTTATGTGGCCTTTGGCGAATTTATGGCATGGATTATAGGCTGGGCGCTGATTATGGAGTACAGCATTGGAAACATTACGGTAGCCATTTCTTGGAGTGATTATTTTACGGGATTGCTCAGCAGTGCAGGGTTTCATCTGCCTGAATGGATGACGATGGATTACCTCTCAGCATCTAAAGGATTTAAACATGCGCAGACACTGATGGCAAGCGGCAAATCATTCGACAATCTGGATGCAGCTGTGAAAGAAGCTTACACTGCATGGCAAACAGCTCCCGTCATCGGTTCATTGCATTTTATTGCCGACATTCCTGCTTTGCTGATTATCATCATCATCACACGTATTGTTTACAAAGGAATTAAAGAATCAAAAAATGCAAGCAATGCCATGGTAGTTATCAAACTGTCGGTGGTATTGCTCGTAATTGCAGTAGGGCTGTTCTACATCAACACCGACAACTGGCATCCGTTTATGCCCAATGGAATTTCGGGAGTGCTCAAAGGTGTGTCGGCAGTGTTCTTTGCCTACATCGGTTTTGATGCCATCAGCACCACAGCCGAAGAATGTAAAAATCCGCAACGCGATTTACCTCGCGGAATGATGTGGGCCATCATCATCTGCACCTTGCTGTATATTGCCATTGCACTGGTGCTTACCGGTATGGTGAAATATGATTCACTTGCTGTTGGCGACCCTCTTGCATTTGTATTCAGTCAGCTTAATCTTAAATGGATGTCGGCAATAGTTGCAGTAAGTGCCATTGTGGCTATGGCAAGTGTGTTGCTTGTATTTCAGTTGGGGCAGCCGCGTATATGGATGAGCATGAGCCGTGACGGACTGTTGCCTAAGAAATTTGCTACCATACATCCCAAATACAAAACACCTTCGTTTGCATCCATCGTTACGGGATTTGTTGTGGCAATACCTGCTCTGTTCATGAACCTTACCATGGTAACAGACCTTTGCAGCATAGGAACACTGTTTGCCTTTGTGCTGGTGTGCGCTGGTGTGCTCAAGCTTCAGATTACGCCCAATGCACCTCAGGGAAAATTCAAAACTCCCTACATCAACTCCAAATATATTTTCCCCATCATGTTAGTGCTGACCATGGTGCTGAGTTTTGTTTTCAATAAAGAAAAAGTAGATGCATTTATTTACAACACTCCTCAGCTGTTTGCAGCAGGTGATCTTATTCCGCATCTTGGCGAAAAGAGAGTAGCAGAGCTGAAACAACAGCTCATGACTACCGATGGCGAAGCACTGCTTGCACATGACAACGATGTGGAAGCCTATCTGAGCAGTTTGGAACCGGATGTTTATCAGTCAAAACTTGAATCACTCAGTCTGAGTAAAAACGAAATTTATGAATCAGGTTTCAGTTTGTTCAAACATAAAATACCTACATGGATTTTTATCATTGCCTGCCTGTATCTGCTTATGCTCAGCTGGAAACACAGTTTATCACTCATCCCGCTGCTTGGGTTGATTTGTTGTCTGTATATGATGAGCGAACTCGGTGTGAGCAACTGGATAGGATTTTCGATATGGCTTGCCATAGGACTTGTCATTTATTTTTTATACGGATATAAAAACAGCAAACTCAATAAGCAAAAAAGTTAAGTAATGTCAGTAATATTTATTACCGGTGCAACAGCCGGATTTGGGAAAGCGATAGCACAGAAATTTTCAGAAGCAAAGTGGGACATCATCATCAACGGAAGAAGAAAAGAGCGTCTGGCGCAGTTGGAAGAAGAGTTGAAAGCTAAAGGCTCAAAAGTATTGAGTCTGCCCTTTGATGTAAGAAACGAACAGGAGGTAAACAATGCCATACAACAACTTCCGCAGGAGTGGAAAAAAATTGATGTACTGATAAACAATGCAGGACTTGCTGCAGGTTCCAACCTGATACAGGATGGCAACAGTGCCGACTGGAATACGATGATTGACACCAATGTGAAAGGATTGTTGTACGTAACACAAAATGTGATTCCCGGAATGATAGCTGCAAAAAAAGGGCACATCATCAACATGAGTTCCATTGCAGGCAAAGAAGCTTACATGAAAGGCAATGTTTATTGTGCCACCAAGCATGCAGTGGATGCGCTTACAAAAAGTATGCGTGTGGACTTACTCGAACATGGAATAAAAGTAAGTTCAGTAGATCCCGGTGCTGCCGAAACAGAATTTTCGCTGGTGAGGCTGAAGGGCGATGTTGAAAAAGCAAAGGCTGTGTATAAAGGATTTCAGCCGCTGGTAGCCGAAGACATTGCAGAGATTGTGTATTTTGTGGCTACACGACCGGCACATGTTTGCATCAATGATTTGATAGTTACACCCACTGCACAGGCCAACACTTCTCACCTGCTCCGTAAAACCGAGTAATCAGAATTTTTCTTTTGCTACTTTCAGAAAAACTTCTGCAATGTAGTTGCGCCATGGGTTTTCTGACAATGCATAACCTTCTTTTTGAAGTTGGCTGTTGGAAGGCAACGAAAATTTATGCATCCATTTGTCCTGTGGCGGAGCAAAACCCAGTTTATCTTTTCGCAAACGTATTTCATCAGGGATGACAGACTTCATGGCATTGCGGTAAATATATTTGGTAATACTGCTTCTGTAAATCTGCTCTTTGGGAAGAGAAAAAACATACTCCACCAGTTCGTGAAACAAAAACGGAAGTCGTGTTTCGATGCCATGAGCCATTGAATTTCGGTCAGAATAGGTCAGCAACAGCTGGAGGTCATTCACCATATCATCTTTCAGTGCTGTTTTGAAAGATTTGTATAATGGTGTATCAACCTTTCCGGGGTATATCACTTTTGAGAGATACAACTTCAGTTTGGGAATGATTCCGGTAGGCAATTTTTTTCCGTATAAATTCCTGTAGCTTTCTTTCTCACGATAATATGCACCTATCTTAAACTGATAGAGCCAATCGTTCAGGTAATGGTAGCGATAATGACCATAACCTCCAAGCATTTCATCAGCACCCTGTCCGTCAAGAATAACTTTTACACCGTTTTTGTTGATGTTTTCCATGAGCAGATACTGTGCACAAACAGAAGTTGAACCAACAGGCAGCTCGCAGTGATAAACAATTTTCTCAATCACTTCACTAATTTCATCCGGGTCAATCCATTTGTTTACCTGCGGAAAATGCACATTGTCCGTGACATATTTCATCCATTTGCCTTCGTCTTTTTCGCTGTCGTCAAACCTTGCCGAAAACAAAGTGTAGTTTAACTCAGGATGCATTTTGTGCAACATACAAACGATGCCTGATGAATCGAGTCCACCCGAGAATGAAGTAGCAACAGGCACATCACTTCGCAAACGCCTTTTGAGTGAAAGTTCAAACAACTCTCTGAAATGACCGGCATAATCCTCATCGTTATGATAACGGATTTGTGTTTTGTATTCCAGATTATAATATCGGTGAATACTTAATTTGCCGGCATGCAAAATACCGTAGTGCGACCTTGGTATTTTATGGATATTGCTGAAAAACGTATTCGTCTCGAAGTTAGACCTGTTTTCACGGAGAAATAAATCTACACTTGCCCTGTTTACTTCAGCATTTATTCCGGTTTTGGTGAGTGCTTTAATTTCTGAAGCAAACACAAATTGTTCTTTATCGTAATAATAGAAAAGAGGTTTTTCGCCAAAACGATCGCGTGCTACAAACAAACTGCGTGTCTTATTATCCCAGATGGCAAATGCAAACATGCCATCAAAATCTGAAAGGCATTTCTCTCCTTTAAAATCATAAGACGCCAAGATGACTTCTGTGTCGGATTGGGTTCTGAAAAGGTAGCCCTGTTTTTCAAGGTTCTTTCTCAGTTCAATGTAATTGTAAATTTCGCCATTATAAACTATAGTATAACGGTCGTTGTAATGCATGGGCTGTGCAGCTGCATCCGACAAGTCAATAATGGCAAGTCTGCGATGCACCAATCCGACATTTTTCTGAGCATTTATCCAAACTCCATCGCCATCAGGTCCCCGATGCCGAAGTGCTTCTGACATTGAAATTAGCTGCTCTGAAGAAACGGGTTTATCTGAAAAGCTGATAATACCGGCAATGCCACACATATAGTTGTATCAGATTGAGAATGGGTGCAAATTTAAATTTTAGTTTTCTCAGATAGAATAACTTCTGAAAAAAAAATTATACATGATGATAAGGATGTTTATGGATAATGGTAAAAGCCCTGTAAAGTTGTTCGGCTAAAATAAGCCGCGCATGCTGGTGCGTCAAGGTCATTTTTGAAAGCGAAAGCATTTCATTGCTTCTTTTATAAATATCATCTGCAAAACCATAAGCCCCACCAATAAGAAATACCAGTCGCTTAAGATTCATTTCCCGCCATTTTTCCAATTTATTGGCTAACCCCACAGAAGTATATTCTTTCCCTTTCTCATCCAGCAATACCAGATAATCGGTTTTTCCCAGTTCATCCCAAATCTGATCTGCTTCTGTTTTCAAAGCTGATGTAAGATTCTCCCCCATTTTGGCTCCTTTCAGAATCTTTACTTCCGTATCGGTATAAATACCCATGCGCTTCAGATAATCGGTTATTCCATTATCTATACAGCTATCCTTATTTTTACCCAGCATCACTAATTTTACAATCATTTCACCATTTTAACGTTGATAACAGAAGGCAAAAATGTGAAATAAAGTTTTGAAAAACCATTCTTATCCTCTAATATTGTTTCCGTATTAAATGGTATGACTAATTTTAAGACTGAAAGATTTATGCCTATTTTAGTTCACAGTTATTTCATTTATAAATTTTGTTGGCGTGATATTTGCCGTTTAACCACCATAATTGCTTAAAAATAATGAAAAAAACACTGCAGCTTTTATTATCACTGATGATGGTTTTTGCGGTTGCAAAAGCTGATGTATTTGATGATATTGGTTCGGCTATACGAACCGGTGATGCACGACAGATTGCCCGTTATTTCAACAGTAATGTTGACCTTACTATCTTTAATCAGGAAGAAGTATATAGTAAAGCACAGGCAGAAATGGTACTGAAAGATTTTTTCAGTAAAAATTCTCCAAAAAGTTTCACCATTATTCACCGTGGTGTATCCAAAGAGGGAGCACGTTATGCCATAGGTACATTAACTACAACACAGGGTCAGAATATCCGCACCTACTTCTTTTTTAAAGAATCAGGAGGAATGGCCTACATTCAGGAATTACGCTTCGAAAAAGAATAAAAAAAAGTATGACATCAAAAAAAGAGCTGTAAAATATTACGGCTCTTTTTTGTTTATAACGATTCTGCCAGTTAACAGGTAAGGTACTTTTAATTGATATAAAAAACAGATTTTTGCACTTTACACATTTATTATGGAATTAATTGAGTTTATCCGCGAATCAATAAAGGAAGATGTAGGCCCGGGTGATTACAGTTCGATGAGTTGCATCAGTGCATCAGCAAAAAGCAAGGCCCGCCTGTTGGTAAAAGATGACGGCATTATTGCAGGTGTGGAACTTGCAATGCTAATCATGCAGGAAATAGATTCGGAGTTGGAAATAACTGTATTAATCAATGATGGCAGTGTCGTTAAAAAAGGAGATATTGTATTTACTGTGTCAGGGAAATCGCTGTCAATACTGAAAGCAGAACGACTATTGCTGAACTGCATGCAGCGCATGAGTGGCATCGCCACTACAACGACAGCTTATGTTGAAAAAATAAAACATACATCGGCACGCATTTTAGATACGCGCAAAACCACACCGCTGAACCGTTATATTGAAAAATGGGCTGTAAGAATCGGAGGAGGACATAACCATCGCTTTGGGTTGTATGATATGATTATGATTAAAGATAATCATGTAGATTTTGCAGGAGGAATTGCCGCAGCTATCAATGCTGCCAACCGTTTTTTATCAGAGAATAATCTATCCATTCCAATTGAAATTGAAACACGAAGTATTGCCGAAGTAGAACAAGTGTTGCAAACAGGAAAAGTACAGCGCATTATGCTGGATAATTTCAATCCTGAAGTGATGAGAGATGCAGTAAGCATCATCAATCACCGTTATGAAACAGAAGCGTCAGGAGGAATTATTCTCGACAATGTAGCTGCCTATGCTGAAACAGGTGTGGATTATATTTCTATCGGAGCACTTACTCACTCCGTACGCAGTCTTGATTTAAGTTTAAAAGCTTTTAAATGAAAAAACTGCTGTTTACGTATTTGCGGAAGATTATTGCTTATACCCGACAGTTTTCATTTCCGGGATTTAAAGGAATTCCGATTTATGATGTAGGTGTGTTTTTTACGAAAGAAGTTTTCAGAGGAGATATTCAGATCAGAGCACGTGCTATTGCCTTTTCATTTTTTTTAGCCCTCTTCCCTACCATCATCTTTTTATTTACGCTCATACCTTATGTTCCGATTGAAGGTTTTCAAACAAAGCTGCTTGAGCTTATCCGAAGTGTATTGCCATATAATACATACGACACCGCTTATCAGACCATTGAAGAAATTATAGTGAGACAAAACCGCGGCCTGCTTTCATTTGGATTTTTATTGGCACTTATTGTTTCTACCAATGGAGTGTTTGCTCTGATTGGCGGATTCGACAAAACGGTAGAACATAAAAAACGTAAAGGTTATAAGCAACGGCTGGTTGCTCTTTATCTTACTTTGCTTATTGCTGTACTTCTGGTAATTGCCATTGTGCTGATTATCGTTACTGAAATAACCTTGCATTACATCAATACTCATGTGATTAACCTGAGTCAAAGTTCAGTGTATCTACTGTTAGCAGGAAAATATCTGGTTTTGCTGTTGCTAAGTTTTATTGCCATTTCATCACTCTATTATTTTGGGCCTTCGGGTGGAACAAAAAAATGGCAGTTCTTTTCGCCCGGAAGTATTCTTGCAACCTTTCTTATTGCCATCACCTCTATCGCCTTCAATTTTTTTATCATGAATTTCGGGCAGTACAACAAAATTTATGGTTCCATTGGAACTCTTATTGTCATTCTCATTTTTCTCAACTTTAACTGTTTGCAATTATTGATTGGGTTTGAGTTGAACAATGCCATTGAAAAAGCACGTTTAAAGCCGGGGATCAAAAAAATTGATGATTGAAGAGTTTGATTCATTTTCAAACCGGGCTGCTTCATTTGTAAGTAAGTAACCGTTTTTTCATTAAAAATTGTTATAATTTTTTCATCAATAATATTCTTTTTATCGTATAAGTATTATATCTTTGAAATAATCTAATTCATTCACTTCGATGAAGAGAGTTGCTACATTGATTTTAGTTGCGCTGTCACTGTTTTTTTATCAGAATGCAACAGCACAGCTAACTCTTGTTGAATGGAATTTTCCGAATAACCCTGATAATGCCATTGCCGATGCAGGAATACCATTGAATGCTGCAAAAACGCTTTATACTGTTGGTGGCACTGCAACAGTTGCTTACGGAACAAACAGTGGTTATACTACTCAAAGTGCCTGGACTACAGGTTGGGACAATGGTAATGCTGCCAAATGGTGGGAAATAGAATTCAACACAACGGGTTATTACAATCTTGAAGTATCATCAAGACAGCGCAGTTCAGCTACAGGGCCAAAAAATTTTGTTCTGCAGTACAAAATAGGAGTTGCAGGAATATGGACAGCTGTAGCCGCACCTGCAATTACAGTGGCTGATAATTTTACTGTTGCTGTATTAAGTAATATTCTGTTGCCAGTTGCCTGTGAAAATCAACCTTCAGTTTATTTAAGATGGATAATGTCATCAAATACCAGCGTCAATAATGGTACTGTTGCATCAACAGGTTCATCACGAATTGATGATGTGGTTGTTCAGGCCAATGATTCACAAAATCATTACAGGAGTAAAGCCACAGGTGATTGGTCTGATATTAATGTATGGGAAATTTCTCCAAATTTAATTACCTGGTCACCGGCAGTGATGCCTCCTACCTTCTATGCGAAAACAATTACAGTCAGAAGTCCGCATACGGTAAGCATTACAAAGAATGTAAAAATTGACGAAACTACCATCAATACAGGCGGTACAGTAAATTATAACTCAAGGCTTCTGACAATAAATAACGGCTCCGGTGTTGACTTGCAGGTGAACGGTTCGTTCACTGACGGAAGTTCGACAAGTGCTGCATGGGTTGCAGGTGCAACGTGGGCACTGGGAGCATCAGGCACTTATACCAAAACAGAAGGTACCAATGCTGTTAACTGGCAGAATAACTATGATGGAGGAATCAGCACCATACCCGCAACTGCCAACTGGATATTACATAAAGCTGCATCTTCGGTAACAGCACCCTCACTTACAACCCTTAATATGTATTATCCTAACCTTACCATTATGTCAACGAGTGGTGCATGGACTACGGGTGTGCCTTCAGTTTTTACAGGAAGTACCGCTACTGCCACCATCAAAGGAAATCTGGATATTGGCGGTCCTATTGCTCCACTTTTAGGAACCGTAAATTTTCTGAATGATAATAGCAACGCACTGCCTGTTCAGGTTTTAGGTAATGTAACCATTAAGGGAGGTTGCACACTTCGCAATTACGGAACCGGATTTGAGATTAAAGGCAATCTGGTAGTAAATGGTGTACTTCAATACGGAACTGCTAATGCACGAATGTTGCGTTTCAGTGGCACCGGTGCACAAAATATTTCAGGCAGTGCTCCTCTTGCATCACAACTGATTTATAAATTAGAAGTTAATAAACCTTCGGGCAGCCTCACATTGAGCAAGGCTGTAAAAGTTGATAACAACTTAAATCTGCTGAGTGGAATTATTAATTCTACTGCTGCCAATCTGATGATAGTTGAAGATGGTGCTACTGCAACCAATGCTTCTAATGCAAGTTTTGTAAATGGTCCTGTTCAGAAAAACGGTGCAGGAGCATTTACATTTCCTGTAGGCAAAAACACGAATTACCGTTCAATTGGAATAGGTGCTTCGGGTGCGGGAGGTTCTGCTTTCTGGACAGAAAATTTTTCGTCAGGAGCAGGATGGTCGCTTGCCAATGTGACGGGGGCTGAAGGCTCAGACCCAAACTTTTTTACCATTGCCGACTATGAAGGTGGCGTTACTCCTCCCGGATGTGGCGTAGCCAACAATGGCAATAACACCATGCATATTACCAGTGTGTTTAATCCAACCGGAGGTGCTGCGTATGATGCAGGCGGGCTATGCGGAATTCTTTACTGTCCACAAACCAACCGCAGAGCACAATCGCCCGTAATCAATTGTACCGGTCGTTCCAATATCACACTTAGTTTTAATTACATTGAATTTGGCGAAGGAACGAATGACAATGCTACACTTTGGTATTACGATGGAAGCACGTGGGCACAGATTGCAGATATGCCAAAAACAAATTGCTGTGGCGGTGCCTGCAACGGATTCCGTCAGGGTCAGTGGACTAACTATACAATCATGCTTCCTGCAAGTGCCAATAACAATGCTAATGTTCAGATTGGTTTTAAATGGCAGAACAATGATGACGGAGTAGGAACAGACCCCTCTTTTGCAGTAGATGACATTGCTCTTTCTGTTGCATCAACAGATATATTCACGGCAGAATATTTCAGGGCAAATCCTCAGGTGATATACAGCAATATTCTTGACCCTACTCTGGATCATATCAGCCAGTGCGAATACTGGACACTTCAGCGGAATGCAGGCACATCATCACGAACAGTATCTCTTTCTTGGGATAATACCAGTTGTGGAGTCACTTTACTTCCTGACCTACGTATTGCGCGTTGGCGCAGTGCTGGAACTATCTGGAATGATTTAGGTAATGGCGGAACCACAGGAAATGTTTCTGCAGGAACAATAACAACGGCTGCACCTGATAATTTATTCGGTCCTTTCACCCTGGCATCAAACAGCACAGAGAATCCTCTGCCGGTGGAGTGGTTGGATTTTGATGCGGTATATGACGGAAAAGTGGTTCATCTGAACTGGAAAACGGCAAGCGAACACAACAGTGATTATTTTGAAATAGAAAAATCAAATGGCAATGCACCATTTGAGCCGATTATAAGAACCAAAGCAGCAGGCTATAGCAACAGCATACTTCAGTATCGCGAAACAGACCGGAACCCGTCACAGGGAATAACATTATACCGGCTGAGAGAAACAGATTTTGATGGCAAAACCCAATGGAGCAATACCGTGAAATTACAAATCGGAAAGTATGCCACACAAAAAGTTTTAACTGCTTACTCCAATGGAAATGTAGTTATACAACTCAGTGATAAAACCCAATCGGCCATCACGGCAGAAATATACAATACAGAAGGCGCCTTGATTCTGAGAAAACAAATGAGTGATCAGAATGGATTTTTCAGAATTGAAAATTTCAGAGTAAGTAACGGTTTGTATTTCCTGAAAATTACAGGAGATGGAATGACTGCCACAGGAAAATTTTCGGTACAGGATTAAGCTGACATAGCAAAAAATGGTGCAAGAATATCTTCAAAGACATAATAGCCTTTGTCTTTTTCCAAAATATTCTTGGAAACAAAAACTACTCCATTACCAAAAGCTTCCCTCGAAATACTTTCGTGACTGATACGTACAACCTGATGAGGAAACCCAAAAATCACTTCATGTTTACCTACAATACCTCCTACTCTGATGGAATTGATTTGTCCTTGTTCAAGCTCCAGTGCACCTGCAATTTTCATGGCAGTACCTGATATACCTTCCTTACCCTTAAAATGCTCTTCAACAATTTCGATATCAACCCAGGGAGCAATTTTTTTAAGATATCTGGAAGCAAACATCAGGTAGTTGACTCCCAAGGTGATATTTGGTGACCAAAATACTGTGGTTTGTCCGGCAAGCATTTTCAGATATCTTTTTTCTTTATCGCTGTAATGCGAAATGGCTGAAATAATTTTTATTCCTTTCTCTGCCGCTTGCTTACCGTAAGTATAAATTCCATCTGTTGAAGAAAAATCAATTATTATATCTATCGGATGCTTATCAAGTAATTCCCTTACCGGCATCGTCTCTGTAGAATAAATCATTCCCGGGTCAGGAGAATCAATACCCAAAAACTCAGAAGCACTGCGCATGCTCAGATTCTTTTTTCTTCTCAAAACCCAATCAAGACGAAAGTCTTTGTTTTGCAATAATACACTCGCCACTGCTTTCCCGGTTTTACCAAAACCAATCAATCCAATTCTGATTTTTCTTTTTACCATGAACTTAAAATTTAATCAGGATTATTTTATCTCAACAAATATAAAAATTTTTCGGAAAAATGTAGGATAGAGATGTTAATTTCTGAAATGACATTCATCATCTGTCATGTTTAATTTCAAAAAATTAAATCATCAGAAAAACAAAATGTCA
Organism: Bacteroidota bacterium; assembly: GCA_019136655.1. Lineage (GTDB taxonomy): Bacteria > Bacteroidota > Bacteroidia > AKYH767-A > OLB10 > OLB10. The sequence continues at coordinate 16,234 of JAGVTU010000018.1, read as the reverse complement.
CAAATCATAATGGCAGAAAATCTGTAGCGCGTTAATTAAAAAAACAATTTTGATTTTAACCCTATTTGAAAACAAGTAGTACTTTTACTCATTGAATTTTCAAAATGAAAAATCAAACTGACTTATCCAAAGGTCCGGGGGTTTACATTCCTCCTCCATTGTTTTATGTATTATTCTATTTTATCGGTATTATACTTCAAAAGAATATTCCGGTTCATTCAGATTTATTTAACCGAAATGTACTTAATTTTTTTGCAGTGATATTATTACTTGCTGCAATTTATTTCATTGCGCGAAGTCTGTTTCAGTTTTTTAAAACAAAAAACACCGTGATTCTTATCAAACGAGCCACTGCGCTTCAAACAAATAATATTTATGCTTTTACACGCAATCCTATGTATCTGGGTCTGGCATTGGTTTATCTCGCAATTACATGCATCTTTGGCAACTGGTGGCACATTATTATTTTTCCATTACTCATCATCTTTGTACAAGAGTATATTATCAAAAAAGAAGAAAAATATTTAGAAAAGGAGTTTGGAGAGGAATATCTGAATTATAAAAAGAAAGTGAGAAGATGGATTTGAGGATTAACTCTTCTGACTTATATAATTTTAATAGTCTAACAAATTGTTCCTTGAATTTGTCTTTCAAGTTTTGTCTCGATTTCAAAAGCTTAAGATTCACAAAACTGACAACCAACAGGCAGCTGCCTAATTGAAGCAAATAACAAATGATATTCCCATACCGGAAAATTTATCATCAGAAAAGAGTAACAGCAATTATAGCTGAATTTTTCAGGCTACAATTTTCTTCTCAACCGGTTTGATTGTAAAATCGAGAGGCTTTTTTACTTTTTCTTTCATTAAAGCAAGGTCAATTACCTCCGACATGGTTGACACATAGTGAAAGCGAAGTCCTTTCAGGTATTCACTCTTGATATCTTTGATATCTTTCTGGTTGTCCACGCAAAGTACAATGTCGGTAATGCCTGCACGTTTGGCAGCAAGAATTTTTTCTTTAATGCCACCAACAGGCAGTACTTTTCCGCGCAGGGTAATTTCTCCTGTCATTGCGAGCTTGAGTTTCACTTTACGTTGTGTGAATGCTGATGCCAGTGATGTAAGCATGGTGATACCTGCTGAAGGGCCATCCTTTGGAGTTGCTCCTTCGGGCACGTGAATGTGAATATCCCACTGGTCAAAAACACGGTTGTCAATACCAAAATCTGCAGCATGAGCTTTGAGATAAGCAAGTGCAATCTGTGCTGATTCTTTCATCACATCACCGAGGTTACCTGTGAGTGAAAGGCTTCCTTTTCCTTTGCTCAGGCTGGACTCGATAAATAAAATATCACCACCTACTGAAGTCCATGCAAGGCCTGTTACTACTCCTGCCACACTGTTGTCGGCAAATTTATCACGCAAAAATATCGGAGCACCCAATGCTGTTTCTACAGCGTCTTTGTCAATTTTCTTTTCATACTTTTCGTTGAGTGCAACTTTTTTTGCAATGCTGCGGATGACCGATGCAAGGTTACGTTCAAGACTGCGCACACCGCTTTCGCTGGTGTAAAACTCAATTATATATTCAATAATGGAATTGCTGAAACTCACATGATGTTTTTTCAGTCCGTGTGCTTCCAGTTGTTTTGGCAACAGGTGTTTGATTGCAATCTGAATTTTTTCTTCTACGGTGTAGCCGTTAATTTCAATAATCTCCATACGGTCGCGCAATGCCGGCTGAATAGTGCTCAGGCTATTGGCAGTGGCAATAAACAGCACGTTGCTCAAATCATAATCTATCTCCACATAGTTATCATAAAATGCATTGTTCTGTTCAGGATCGAGTACTTCAAGCAATGCCGAGCTGGGGTCGCCATGAAAATCGTTGGTGAGTTTATCTACTTCATCCAATACAAAAACAGGATTGGACGATTTTGCTTTTTTCAGATTCTGAATAATACGTCCGGGCATTGCTCCAATGTAGGTTTTTCGGTGGCCGCGAATTTCAGCTTCGTCACGCAAACCGCCCAGCGACACGCGCACATATTTTCTGCCAAGTGCTTTGGCTACTGATTTTCCAAGAGATGTTTTTCCAACACCCGGAGGACCAAACAAACACATGATAGGTGATTTCATGTCTTTCTTCAGTTTCAGTACGGCAAGATATTCGAGAATACGTGTCTTTACTTTTTCGAGACCATAATGATCTTTGTCCAATACTTTCTGCGCATGTTTCAGGTTAAAATTATCCTCTGTAAATTCTCCCCATGGCAGTTCGAGCAGTAAATCGAGATAGTTGAGTGTGACAGAATATTCGGCTGCAGCAGGATTGATACGTCCCAATCGCTCAAGTTCTTTATTAAAAACAGCAGCCACTTCCTTGCTCCACTTTTTCTTTTTTGCACGCTCACGCAATTCCTCCAGTTCCTGATCAGGCGTATTGCCGCCAAGTTCTTCCTGAATGGTTTTGAGTTGCTGGTTCAGAAAATATTCGCGTTGCTGTTTGTCCAAATCCACTTTCACTTTATTCTGAATCTGAGATTTCAGTTCGAGCAATTGCAGTTCCTGTGTGAGATATTCAAGCACTTTAAGCGCACGCTGTTTGATGTCTGTCATCTCAAGTAAGTCCTGCTTCTTGGCAACTTCAAGTTGCATATTGCTCGAAATAAAGTTGATGAGAAACGTTGGACTTTCAATATTGCGGATGGCAAATCCTGCTTCACTCGGAATGTGTGGCGAATGTTGCACTATCTGCAGCGAAATATCTTTTAACGAATCAACTGTTGCATTAAATTCTTTCTCTTTAACACTATGACTTAAATCGTTCAGTGGTTCAACTTTGGCTTTCAGATAAGGATCACTCTGAACCATCTCAACCAATGAAAAACGTCTTTTACCCTGAATGATGATGGTGGTATTTCCATCCGGCAGACGGAGCATTTTTATCACGTTGGCTACCGTTCCGATTTTGTTAAGGTCTTCAAAAGAAGGGTCTTCGATATTGGTATCTTTCTGAGCCACTACGCCAATGGTTTTATTACCTTTATAAGCATCCTTGATAAGCTTAATGGATTTATCGCGGCCAACGGTAATAGGAATTACCACACCCGGAAAAAGTACGGTATTGCGAAGCGGCAATATTGACAGTTCCTGCGGAATGCTTTCTTTATTGAGTTGCTCCTCGTCTTCGGTTGAAAGTAAGGGGATTAACTCGGGTTCATCGTCATTTATTCCGGTTAAAAAGGGGTTTTTATGATCTTCCAGTTCAAACATATTTTAAAGTCAAGTTGTCAGCCTTTCGGCTAAAATTCAGTGAAATACTATATAGTCAATGGTCGTGCCATTCATTCTGATGGCAGAATCAGTTCAAGGCCATTCACATGATTCAGTATGGCCTCTTCAGTTTTGTCGAAATCCAGATTTCGTCTTTTATAAACTTCGCGAGCCAGTTCCACAGCTTTGTCAAGTTGAAACTGTTCATCGCCAAATCCGCCCCAGGCAAATGAAGGGATATATTTCGGAGGGAAACCACCGCCAAAAACATTGGCAGCAACTCCTACAACTGTACCGGTGTTGAACATGGTGTTAATGGCAGCTTTGCTGTGATCGCCCATCATCAGTCCGCAAAACTGCAAGCCTGTGTTTATATAATCTTTCTTAGCATAGTTGTAGCATTTCACCATGCCGTAATTATTTTTCAGGTTTGAGTTATTGGTATCGGCACCGAGGTTACACCACTCAGCCACCACAGAGTTTCCCAGAAACCCGTCATGCGCTTTGTTGGAATAACCAAACACCACTGAATTGCTCACCTCTCCTCCTATTTTGCAGTGCGGGCCAATGGTTGTGGCTCCATAAATTTTTGCACCCATCTTTAATGTTGCATGTTCGCACAGAGCAAACGGACCACGTATCAAAGACCCTTCCATTACTTCGGCATGAGCACCAATATACACAGGACCTGCTGAAGCATTGATAACAGCACATTGAACCTTTGCACTTTCTTCAATAAATATCTGTGATGGATTTATCAGTGTAGTGTCAGCATCAACGGCTGCACTTTTCCGTCCTTTTGTTATCATAACAAAATCATCCGAAACAGCTTTCTCATTCAATCTGAAAATATCCCAGGGATAACTGAGCACATCAATTTCCAAATCGGTTTCAATGCTTTCGTCATAATCAATCTTGCTGAAGTCGCCAATATCAGCCGAAGAAGTTCTGATGGCAAGCACCATGTCACCTTTCACCATGACCTGACCATTTTCCAGAGTCATTATTTCAGAATAGAGTTTTTCGTTGATGAGCACAGCACCGTTTACCACAAGATTATCCGCAGCTTTTTTAAGTGGAAATTTTGCAGAGAGATAATTCTCCGTAATAAAGGAACAGCTATTCTCAGAAAGTTTTTCCCATTTTTCGGCAATGGTAAGGATGCCGCAGCGGATGGCAGCTACCGGTCGCATAAATGTAAATGGCAGCAGGTTGTTGCGGTTATAATCAGCGAGGATGATGTTCATGTTCAGAAATAAGATTTTCTTTTTTCGTATGATTGAGTATGCACTGCGAATGTAAGTTTTCGATTATGAATAATGGTGATGATGTTGAAAAAAATTGCCACCTGATGGCAGGTGGCAATACAATACGATACGTACTAAAAAGAATTATTTAACAGGTTGCTGCATATTATCCAGCACCGACATTACTTCTTTTACAGCTTTTGCACTGCTGTCAAGAAGTTCTTTCTCTTCAGCATTGAGTTTAAGTTCGATAATTTGTTCGATACCGTTCTTTCCTAATTTAACCGGAACACCCAAATAGATATCTTTCAAACCATATTCGCCCTGCAGCCATGCGCAGCAAGGGAAAATACGTTTCTGGTCGCGAACAATAGCTTCTACCATCTGTGCAGCAGCAGCTCCGGGTGCATACCATGCTGAGGTGCCCATGAGATTCACAAGTTCTCCTCCTCCTACTTTGGTACGCTGAATGATGGCATCCAGTTTATCTTTTGCAATAAGCTCAGTCACCGGAATACCTGAAACAGTGGTATAACGTGGCAATGGTACCATGGTATCGCCATGTCCGCCCATAAGCACTGCCTGAATATCTTTTGGAGAGCAGTTGAGTGCATCAGCTAAAAATGCACGGTAGCGTGCAGTGTCAAGAATTCCTGCCATACCGAAAACTTTCTTTGCGTCAAATCCAGAAGTAAGATAAGCACAGTATGTCATTACATCAAGCGGATTAGAAACCACAATGATGATGGCATTGGGAGAATACTTTACAATATTTTCAGTCACAGAGCGAACGATACCTGCATTGGTAGCAATCAAATCGTCACGGCTCATACCCGGTTTACGTGGTAAACCTGAGGTAATGACAACTACTTCTGAATCTTTAGTTGCTGCATAGTCATTGGTTGATCCTTTGATGCGAGTATCATAAAGGTTGATGGGTGCTGTCTGCCACATATCGAGTGATTTTCCCTCTGCAACACCTTCTTTAATGTCGAGTAAAATTACTTCATTGGCTACTTCGTTGTGAGCAATTACATTCGCACAGGTTGCTCCTACATTTCCTGCGCCTACTACAGTTACTTTCATTTTAAATTCTATTACAGTTCAAATTTCAAATCGCAAAAGTATTTAAATCAACCTAAATAAAGCTGAATTGTGTAAAAATCATGTCAACAAATTATTGGTGAGTATTTTGATTTTATTGGTGAAAGTGTACATTTGTGCTGTGAACCCCATTACCAGATTTTTAAACTTCTGCGTATGCTGTATTCTGTTCAGTACCACGCTATTCGCACAGGCCCCTACCAATCAGGATTGCCCCAATGCCATTCCTATTTGTAATCTGGTTTACAGCACTACTCTTTCTTATAGCGGAACCGGAAATATTCCAAATGAAATCAACAGTGGTTCATCGTGTTTGCTCAGCGGTGAAAAAAATGATGTGTGGTACACTTTTACAACTCCGTTTTTCGGAAATCTGAATTTTACCATCACTCCCAACAATCCTCTGGATGATTATGACTGGGCTGTATATAATCTTACCACTGCAACGTGTGCCGATATTTTTACGAATCCGTCCATTGAAGTGAGTTGTAATTATGCTCCCAATCTGGGATGTGGTGGTGTAACCGGCCCCAACAACAACACAGCAGGGCCCTGTGGCGGACAGAATAATCCGAGTATCCCCGTTACTCCCGGTCAGACGTATGTAATCAATGTGAGCAATTACTCTGCTACACAGTCGGGATATACCATAGATTTCAGTGCCTCCACCGGAAGTATTTTTGATGTGTATCCTCCCATGTTATTAACTACCACACCCATTACCTGCGGTTCCACATCTATCACTTTAACTTTTAATGAAAACATTACCTGCAACTCTGTGCAACCTACCGATTTTGTACTTACAGGTCCGGGAGGTCCTTATACGATTACATCAGTTACATCAACAGGGTGTGCCAGCGGTGCCGACTATAGCAAAGTATATACAGTAACTTTTTCTCCTGCTATTTCTGTATCGGGAGTGTACAATTTTGCAATCGTTAGTCCGGTGCAGGATTTGTGTGGAAATAATATTTCAGTGCCAACCAACAAAGCGATTTTAATCAATGGAGCAACCGTTACTGAACAACATACCAACAACGATTGTAATGGTGATAATGACGGTTCCATCACATTAACGCCTGCAGGAGTAGGTCCTTTCACTTATCAGTGGTCGCCCAATGTAAGTACTACCAACACTGCATCCAATCTTGCTGCCGGAACTTATACCATCACAGTTACTCCTTCCAACGGTGCATGTAATGCATTAGCAACAATAAATATTACCGAGCCAGCAGCTATGTCTGTTCAGAGTCAGAATATAGACTCTGCCATGTGTGGTAGTGCCAGCGGCTCTATCGCTGTAGTGATGACGGGAGGAACTGCTCCTTATCAGTATCTGTGGTCGCCTTCAGGAGGAACTGCAGCTACTGCCAACAATCTTACTCCCGGCAATTACACACTTGATGTAACGGACGCAAATGGTTGCGATTTCAGTCAGACCTTTACAGTGTATAACAAAAACAATATTGCTGTAAGCGTAAACGGTATCAACAATGTAAATTGCAAAAACGGCAGTGACGGAGGAATTACACTGAATGTAAATGGAGCATCAGCAGGTGTAACTTATTTATGGTCGAATGGTGCAACAACAAAAGATTTGACAAACGTACCTGCAGGAATTTACACGGTAACAGTTACAGATGGTTTATGTCAGACAGTAATACCCAATCTGCTGATTACCGAACCTGCAACTGCATTATCTGTCAGCACAACAGCTACTGCTACCACCTGCGGACAAAATAACGGATCAATAACTGTAAATGCTTCAGGAGGAACAGGAGCGCTGAGCTATCAGTGGGCGCCATCAGGTTCGGGAACTTCTGCAACTTCGCTGGCTTCGGGAGTGTATGTAATTACGGTGACTGATGCCAATGGCTGCACAGCAGTTCGAAATGTGAATGTAGCTGCATCAACAAATCCAAATGCAACAATCAATTATATCCGCCAAACAGTTTTATGTCATAACGATGCCAATGGCAGTGCCATCATTTCTGTTACGAGCGGAACTGCTCCTTACACATATTTATGGTCGGGAGGAATGGGAACTGCAGCATCCAACTCAACACTGTCACCGGGCAATTATGTTGTTACGGTAACTGATAATGCGGGATGTACTACTACAACTGTGGTAACCATCAACAATGCACCTCAACTTGTGCTTACTGCAGGAGCAGTGCAGCATGTAAAATGTTTCGGGCAGAACAGCGGCAGTGCCACCTACGTTGGTTCAGGCGGAACAGGTGCACTCACCTATCAGTGGTCGCCATCAGGAGGAACAGGCTCAACAGCTTCAAACTTATCTGCAGGAACCTACACAGTGTTGATTACCGATGCCAACTCATGTACTGTCAGCAGCAGTGTAGTTATTCAGCAACCTGCAGCAGCATTGAGTAATCAGTTTACTGCAACAGCTACTACCTGCGGACTTTCAAATGGTGCAGCTACAGCTACAGTTGCAGGAGGAACTCCTCCATACAGTTATCTTTGGTCGAACAATGCAACAACAGGCACTGCAACTGCACTGGCAGCAGGAACTTACACTGTGACCATAACAGATGCCAATCAATGTACACTCACACAAAGTACTTCCATTGCACCGTCATCAGCACCCGCAATTGCAAACACAAACATTCAGAATCTGACCTGTGCAGGAGCAGGCAATGGCAGCATTGCCATTCAGGTTTCAGGAGGTGTTCAGCCTTACACCTATCAGTGGAGCAATAATGTCAGTACCACCAACAATGCCTCTTCTCTGAATGCAGGAAATTATACCGTTACCATTACGGATCAGTCAGGTTGCACCACTTCTGCAACTTACAGTGTTACTTCGCCTGCAAATATTACCGTTCAGCTAATCAGTAGTCAGAATGTTGACTGTTATGGTGATGCAACAGGTGCATTGCAAATTGCAGCGAGCGGAGGAACAGGCACTCTGAATTATAGCTGGTCAAACGGAGGTAACGGTGCAGGCATTGCCGCACTTACGGCAGGCAGTTATTCGGTTACGGTTACTGATCAGAACAATTGTACTGCGCAACAAACCTATAACATCAGTCAGCCTGCTTCTGCGCTTTCATCAGTGACTACTGCTAACAATACTTCCTGCGGATTGAACAATGGAACGGCACTCACCACTCCTGCAGGAGGAACAGCCCCTTATAAATATTTATGGTCAACAGGATCCAATGCAGCACAAATTAACAATCTTGCATCGGGAACTTATACGGTAATTGTTTCTGATTTCTTAAACTGTTCGGTTACACAATCAGCAACGGTGCAGCCATCAACAGCAGTAGCCATACAAAACACTTCGCAGAGCAATGTTACCTGCAATGGCGGCAATGACGGTGCAGCCTCTGTTGCAGTATCAGGAGGCATTGCACCTTACACCTATCAGTGGACAGGCGGACAAAGCACAGCATCCATTCAAAATCTGAATGCAGGAAGTTACACGGTAATCATTACCGATCAGGAGGGATGTACGGAGACAACTTCGTTCACCATCACACAACCTGCAGCAATAGTTGTAACACTTCCGGCAACGCAAACCGTTTGCGAATTGCAGAATGCAACTGTTGCACCACAGATAACAGGAGGCACTGCACCCTATCAGTATTTGTGGAGTAACGGCAGTACGCAGGATACGCTGAGCATTAATCCTTCAACAGGTTCAAATTATTTACTTACGGTAACGGATGACAATGGCTGCACGTCCTCTGCAACAACTGCCATCAATATTTATCCGCAACTTACTTTGGCTGCATTCAACTCTTATTCTGTGTGCGAAAACAGCACTGTAAGCCTGACGGCAAATGTAAGTGGTGGTAATGGCGTTTATACTTACAACTGGGACAATGGTGCATCCTCAAATAAAACTTATTCCAAACTTTTCACTGCATCGGCAACAGTCAGTTTAACGGTAAGTGATGGATGCAACTACACCACCTCAGCATCTGTTCCTGTAAATGTAGTACCCAATCCGGTGATTATTTTTACTGCTGAAAACACTGCAGGATGTATTCCGCTCACCGTAAACTTTACTGACTCTTCGCAGGCAGTGGCAGGCTCTGTTTACACCTGGAATACCGGTGCAGGCAATCCGCCACATCAAGGCGGAAACTTTCAGATAACCTATGCACAGGCAGGAATTTATTATCCCGAACTGACCATAACCACCCCTGCTCCTGAAAGCTGTACTGCCACTAAAAAAATGACTGACGGCATTCAGGCACTTGAATTACCTGTTGCAGATTTTAAATTTGATCCTGAAGAACCAACCATTCTCAATCCGTATGTTTCTTTTGTCAACCTGTCGCAGTTTGCAGCAAGCTACGTTTGGGATTTTGGTGACGGCTCCACTTCTTCTGAAGAAAATCCTCTGCATCACTACAACCTGATTGGCACTTACGAAGTGTTGCTTACTGCTTCCAATTCGTACTGTGAGGATACGGCATTGCGCACGCTTGAAGTTACAGAACAATATTCTTTCTACATTCCTAATTCGTTTACACCAAACACCGATGGCAAAAATGATTTGTTTGAAGCTTATGGCACTAACATCACTTCAGCAAATATTGCAGTGTTCAACCGTTGGGGAATGAAAGTGTTTGAATCATCGGTGATGCCATTCAGCTGGAACGGAAAAAAGATGAACTCAGGAGAGGATTTGCCTCAGGGTATTTATGTTTACACTGTTAAACTTACCGACAAAACTGGTCACAGCCATTCCTATAACGGAACTGTTGCGCTGATACGTTAAATAATTTCTTTCTGATTTTTTGTCTCTGCAAAATTAAATCTGCATCAATGAATTTCAGCATTCAGCCTGTTTTGGAAAATGACAAAGCACTGCTCCTCCCCTTGCAGGAAACAGATTTTGAAGATCTTTACAAAGTAGCATCTGACCCTGAGATTTGGAAACAACATCCCAATAAGGACCGGTACCAACGTGAAGTGTTTATTACTTTTTTCAATGGTGCATTGCAGAGCAAAGGTGCTTTCAAAATGGTGGACAAAGCAACAGGAAAAACCATTGGCAGCACACGGTTTTATGATTACAACGAAACGGATGACAGCATTTTCATCGGTTACACTTTTTATGCTGTTGACTGCTGGGGAAAAGGATTTAATCTGTCTGTGAAATTAATGATGCTGAACTACATTTTCAAATATGTTTCAAAAGTGATTTTTCACATTGGTGCAAACAACATCCGCTCACAAATTGCCATCAGCAGATTGGGTGTGACAAAAACAGGCGAACAGGAAGTTGCCTATCACGGAGAGCAACCCAAACTGAATTTTGTTTATGAAATAAACAGGAAAGAATGGCTTTCACATCATGCTGATGCGCTCTGATTTTACATTGCTCCCACGCAGTTAAGCACCTCCGCTCAATAAAGTTTTTACAAGCTGACTTACAATTTTATTATCAGCTTTACCTGCCAGTTGTTTGGATGCAACAGCCATTACCTTGCCCATATCTGAAGGTTGCGAAGCTCCTGTTGACTGAATGATATTCTGAATCTCCACCTTGATTTCGTCTTCACTCATCATCTTCGGTAAAAATTTTTCGATGACAGCAATTTCATCTGCTTCACTCTTTGCAAGGTCGGCACGGTTTTGTTGTGTATAAATTTCGAGTGACTCTTTGCGCTGTTTCACTAATTTCTGAAGCAGTTTAAGTTCATCGGCTTCTGCAAGCTCGGTGTGTGTTCCGCTGGTTTTGGCAAGAAGAATAGCTGACTTTACGGCACGCAATGCACGCAAAGCTGCTTCGTCCTTGGCCAACATGGCTGTTTTCAACTCAGCCATAATTTTTTGTTCGAGACTCATAATGTTAAATGATTTGATGCAAAGTTAATACTGACAAATAAAGTTCAAACTATCTTTGTGTAATGGCGGTAAAATTTTCTGCATGGCAACGTTTCAGGAGTTATTTTTTTCCGGTAGTGGTTTACCGAAGTAAATCGGACGTAAATCCTGTGCTGGAAGTAACACTCGAAAACGGAAATCCCGTACTCAATACGGCACATGCCAATTACAGCTACGGAAGTTTATACAGAGTTTATGTGAAAGCACTGGAACGCTTTGATATTTCATTCAGCGAAAAGAAAAAAATACTCATGCTTGGTATGGGAGCAGGAAGTGTCATCACCTATCTGATGCAGAAAAACAAAAATGCTTTAACAGAAGCGGTTGAATGGGATGAAGAAGTCATCCATATTGCTGCAACTTATTTTGAAATACAAAACAATAAACACCTTACCATTCACCATGCTGATGCTTTTCAGTTTTTGAAATCGGATGCGAAAAAATATGATCTGATACTGATTGATTTATTTTCCGACACGCAGGTGCCTGAATTTTGCTTTACTCCCGGATTTTTTTCATTGCTGAAAAAATCTTGCAACCCGAATGCTGAAATTGTTTTCAATGCAAGTATGACTTCGGAAGAATCATTACTGAAAAACAAAGACTTACAGGGACTTACTTTAATGCAGGAACTGAACATTGAACAAAACCGGTTTTATCTTATTAAAAACCACTGTGTGTAAGTTGTTTTTTCAGGGTCTAAGCGGTTAAAGCACATTCGCTTATATTTGCCCCATACTCGTTAAACCACATTCAGAATGAAAATTCTCTACTCTACCTTATTGTTCATTGCAACAGGACTGAGCCTGCAGGCACAAAATGCAACTCCCAATGCGGGATTTGAAAACTGGAATCCAATAGGAAACCGTGTTGACCCTGCAGACTGGAATACACTGAATCCGAATACTGCCATTCTTGGAGTACTTACCTGCACACGGGCTTCGGGAGCTGATGCACACAGTGGCAGCTATGCCATCAAACTTACCACAAAAACAGTTTTTGGAATCACTGCCAATGGCATTGCAAGCACAGGAACACTGATAACAACTCCTCCTTATGGAGTAACAGGCGGAATACCTTTTACAGGGCGTCCCGACAGCATCACAGGGTGGTATAAATATACTCCGCAAGGTGCCGATCAGGGGTTTATTCAGTTAATGCTGACAGGATCATCCATTACCGACACCATAGGTTTTGTAAAAGTTGAAACTCCAAATGCTGCAGTAACTTCATTCACCTATTTCTCTGCTCCGGTAACGTATTATTCTTCTTCCAACCCTACCAACTCCATCTGGATTTTATCTTCCAGCAGAGGCGACAATCCCGTAGTGAACAGCTCCATCATTGTGGATGATATTGCCATGGTATTTAACCCAACAGGTTTGAATCATGAGATGACAAACAGTTCTGCGAAACTACTCAACAATCCTGCTGCTGACAAACTGTATTTCAGTACTGACAACCAAAGTTATCAGTTGCAACTCATAAGTGTTACGGGCAACACCGTGCTGAACCGCACTCTTACATCAGACAATAACGCAGTGGGCATTGACGAAGTTGCCAATGGAATTTATTTTTACACCATCACCGGCATGCAGAATAATCTGATCACATCCGGCAAAGTGATTATCAGAAAATAATACTTCGGAATAAAACTGTTGCGGAGCAGATGAACATGAAATATACGCTTACGGTATTATTACTGATGGCATGCCACATAGCCACTGCCCAGAAAGGAATACTGAATGGAGTGGTGAGCAGCAAAAAAAACGGTGAAACCATTGCAGGTGCAGGTGTGTATCCGTTGTCGGACAAAACCAGCGGCACAGCCTCCGATATGGACGGACACTACGAGCTTGAACTGAATGCAGGTGAACAAACTATTGTATGTGCCATCACTGGCATGAAAGCCGACACCTTTAAGGTGACAGTACGCTCAGGAGAAATCATCACCAGAAATATTTATCTCTATTCCAACTCCAAAAACCTGGATGTGGTGGTAGTTTCTGCTTCCAAATATGAGCAACGGCTGGAAGATATTACCGTTTCGATGGAAGTGCTGAAGCCCACACTCATTGAAGACCGCAATACAGTGAACATTACAAGTGTACTTGAACAAACTCCCGGAGTAAATATTCTGGATCAGGAACCACAGATACGCGGAGGCAGCGGATTCAGTTTTGGTGTAGGAAGCCGTGTGGCTACGCTTATTGACGGATTGCCCATACTCACCGGTGATGCAGGCCGCACCGACTGGCAGTTTATTCCCATTGAAAATATTGAACAGGTAGAAATCATCAAAGGTGCATCATCGGTATTATTTGGTTCGTCTGCATTGAGCGGAACCATCAACTTTCGCACTGCTTATCCCAAAGAGCGCTATCACACCTATCTGCGCACTTACGGAGGTTTGTATGATACTCCTGCCAACAAAGAAGCCAAATGGTGGAGCGGCCCTGCAAATTTTTCAGGACTTAACTTTCAGCACAGCCAGAAGATAAACAATTTTGATTTGGTTATCGGAGGCAACGGATTGTATGACCACGGCTACATCGGTCCACCGGTATATGTGGCATCACTTCCGTTTCAGGATACGAGTATCAACTCTAATGATGTGGCTTCGCGATGGGGACGAATGAACTTTAACATGCGCTACCGTTTCAAAAAAGTGGAAGGCCTGGCCGTTGGACTGAACGGAAATTTTATGCAGTCGCACAGCAACTTTTCGCTCGTGTGGGGCAACGACTCTTCAGGCATTTACAGTGCTTTTCCAAAAACGATGACGCTTACCGACTCTAAGCAGTTTTATCTTGATCCTTTTGTGAGTTACCTGTCCAAAGGCGGAGTATCACATCATTTGCGGGCGCGTACATTTTATTCCGACAACGACAATGGCAACAACCAATCCAACAAAACAAATGTATATACGGTAGAATATCGCGTAAACAAAGAGTTTGTAAACTTTGGCAAACTGAATGTAACGGCAGGTGCTTATTACAATCAGTCATTCTCATCAGCTACACTTTACGCTGGCAGCGGCAAAGACAAAAACACGCTTGAAAACTATGCAGCATTTGTGCAACTCGAAAAAAAGCTGATTAAAAGACTTACCATGTCAGCCGGTTTCAGAGAAGAATATTTTGAAATGAACAACGGAGAATCGGTGGTGAAACCAATTTTGCGTGCGGGGTTGAATTATAAATTATCGGAAGGAACTTTTCTGCGCGCTTCTTACGGACAAGGTTACCGCTACCCCACAATTGCAGAAAAATATATTCGCACCAGTGCAGGAGGCATCACCATATTTTCGAATCCTGATGTGGAACCCGAAACCAGCTGGAATGCCGAAGCAGGCGTAAAACAAGGATTCAAGATTGGAAGTTTTATGGGCTTTGCCGATTTAAGCTTTTTTCAGCAGCAGTATCAGAATACCATTGAATATATTTATGCAATATGGAGTCCCGACTCGGCAGGATTTAAATTTGTGAATACCGGCAACACCAGAGTAAAAGGGCTTGAGTTTTCGCTGATGGGTGAAGGCAAGCCTGTGCGCGATATCAACCTGATGGTTATTGCAGGTTACACTTACTTGCTGCCACAGTCGCTCGACCCCGATTATGTGTTTGCAACCGATAACCCTTCAACAGACTTTACACCTACACCACTTACCTACTCCAACACCAGCACCGACACTACCGACAATATTCTGAAATACCGTTTTCAGCATTTGGCAAAAGCAGATGCAGAGATTACATGGAAATTTATTTCCATAGGCTACAGCATACGCTATTACAGTTTTATGAAAAATATTGACAAAACTTTTTACGACCTGGATCAGCCTTATTTATTGCCCACAGGCATCAAATCGTATCGCCAGAAACACGATAAGGGATATGTGATTCATGACTTGCGAGCTGCCGTAAAACTGAACAAAACTTTTAAAGCATCCTTTCTGATAAATAATGTGGCCAATACGGAATATTCGTTGCGCCCTCTTAAAATAGAAGCACCAAGAACCTATACAGTTCAGCTGGTAGCTGATTTTTAAAAAAAAATTGTAGATGTATTATTTCTTGTTGTTGCGAATATGCGACAATCGGTTACCTTTTTTTACTTCATCGCATACGTTCATATATTTTTTATTATATCTTTGGTGATACTCTTAAAACCAAAATAATCATGAGAAAGATTTACCATACCGTTAGCCTGTTACTGATAACAGCGGGAGTATTAGGTGCGCAGGTAAATGTAACGGTAACAACACCATCTAAAGTGGGAGCATGTATAGAGAACCAGTACACCTTGAGTTTTAGTGGAGCACCGGCATTGACGCGCCTTGAGATAACTCCATCGCTGAACGTAACAGCCGGAGGCAGTTGTCCTGCAACCAATGGAATTGCCATTCAATATGTAAATGCAACCAATGCAACGCTAATTGCTGATGGTAGTTCGCTGACAGTAGAAGTGAGCAATACCGGAGCAACAACAATCAGTTACTACGTACTCATAGACTGTCATTTTGCAGACAGCAGTTCGGTAAATCTCAGTCAGACTTTTACAAGCAATAACGGCACTGACTTTTTAGCTGGAAACAGTAATGTATATACAACCACAAACATAAAAAAGCCCAATATAGTATTGCAAAACACCACCAATTTTCAGGCATCGTATTTATCCGACAATTATTTTATTTATTATTACAGAAACAATGGTGACTCGGCAAACATCAAATTC
>JAGVTU010000015.1 GCA_019136655.1 Bacteroidota bacterium | reverse complement strand
TCGGTTGATACCTTGTATTTGAGGCATTTTTTTTATTTATTTCCCCTTAAAATTATTGAAATTATTTTACATTTGTAAATACTGAAAAAATATTTTTTTCACAGACTGCCGTTATAAGCAATGCGGGCAGCAGTAATAAATCAAAATTTCGCAAGCACTCTCAAACAAACTGCAATGCAGGCAGAGCCTTGTTTGCTATCCTTCGCAAAAAAAATAGAGAAACAACGCAACTGCGCATAGCCAACCGCTATGTTGTTTCACAATTTTTTTTGCCCAACCACACCATTCCATTTCCATTTAAAATTATGTAACTGTTCATAAATTTATTTGGTAAAGTCCTAAAATAGGATTTATTTTACTTCTCGTTTTTAATTCCTGCATTTGTATTAAATCTAAAAACTTTAAACATGATGAGGAAACTTGTTTGGTTGCTTTTATTTTTTTTCAGTTCTTTTGAACTGCCTGCTCAAAATATTTATCCAAATGGGGCGAAGTGGTATTACAGCCAACCTTCATTTCTTTCTCCCGATACAAGCTTTAGCACGCTTGAGGTTATTTCTGATACAGTAATTAACACTATCCAATGCAAAAAACTTAACAAATTATCTGGGTGCGATTTTTTACCTGCAACCGTTTATATTTACTCTGATAGCAACAAAGTTTATTTTTATAATAGCTATTTACAATCATTTAAACTACTTTATGATTTTGCTGCTACTCAAGGCGGTTCTTGGATTGTCTATCCTGAAAGCCCAACTTTTGATTCTTTAATAGTTACCGTAGACTCAACCTCAAGTGAAGTAATTAACAACGACACGCTTAAGGTTATCTATACTGCACCTGTTTTTTCCTCACCTAATTGTTTTGGGTTTGGTGGAAAAATAATAGAAAAAATAGGAGATGTCGGTTATTTCTTTCCTCAGTATTGTATCTGTGATCCCAATAGCGGACCCTTAAGATGTTATTCCGATTCAGTTCTTGGATTATATGAAACAGGAATTGCTGATTCTTGTGATCAAATTATTCTTGGTGTTACGCATATTTCCTTTGAAAACAGCATTTCTGTTTTCCCTAATCCGGTAAATAATAATCTTTATTTAAAGCTGCCCAAACATTTTAAAAATAAACAAAGTGTTTTTGTATTTTATGATTCCCTTGGCAGAATCGTATATAAAGAAGACATTTTCTTTTCATTAAATCCTTTTTCTTTGGATGTTAAAGTACTATCATCTGGTTTTTATCATTGCAATTTAAGCGTAAATAACAAGTTATATCATTTTAATTTTTTAAAATCAAACTCAAATGAAAAATAAAATTATTCAACAAAAAACAATTACCTTAAAAATCTCTTTGGTATTTACTTTATTATTTTTTTTCTTTCAGGTCAATGCTCAACTTGAATGCTTCACCCCTGATAATCCGCCAAGCAATATGGTCTCTCAGCCCCCATCTTGTACAAATTATGTAAACTATGAACCTGATCCAACAAACAATTACCAAAACACACCCGTGATTACCTTTAAGATTAATTTTCATTTCTTTAGGAAAACCAGTGGGTGGGGTATAATTCAGCCAAGTCCTGCTTGGACTTCTCAAATGCAAGCATTTGTTGCAACCATGAGTAGTATGTATCAAAACATTGGTCCCCCCACCCTTCCTGTTGCACCTCCTGCACAAAATATTAATGATAGCAGAATAAGATTTGAACTCAAAGGAATTTACTTTCATGATAATGATAATTATTACTATGGAACTGAATGGTGTGGTTCTTCTTATTATAACGCTTGGGGAATTAACAAATGCAATGAAATAAATGTATTTTGGTACTACACAGGTGGAGGTCATGGTGGGTGCGGACCCTATGGTTATGTAAACTTTAGGATGGATTCCTTGAGTAACCCAGCAAATACTTTCACTTGGGCTTGGGCACAAGTATTGGCACATGAATTAGGGCATAGTGCCGGAGGGCTTTCTCATACCTATGGTGGATGTAATCAATTTGGCTGTTGCACTGCATTTCCAGCGTGCGTGCCTTGTGGTGACGATCAATTTACAGACACTTATGCTCCTGATTGTAATTTAGCTTGGACAGGTTGCTCAACAAATTTTATAGGAAGCAACAATTGTGCAGGATGCACATATCAGGTTTCCAATAATATTATGGGATATAACATTTGTAGAAATTACCTTTCTCCCATGCAAATGGGATATTTTCACATGAACGCAAATACTGCCAATCCTTCCTACAACACAACACGATTTTTAACCTATTGCGATTATGATCCTGCCAACTCAATCACAGTAAATTCTTCTCAAACATGGACAACCTCAAAAGCAGTTGGTGGTGATATAACAATTACAAGCGGAAATACCCTAACAATACAGTGTAGTGTTTTTATGCCAGCAGGTGGTAAGATTTATGTACAACCTAATGCGCATCTTATAGTTGATGGAGGTAAAATCTCGAATGCCTGCTGCTCAATGTGGGATGGAATTGTTGTTTACGGACCCAATGGCTCCCTATTAACACAAAATGGTGCAATAATAGAAAATGCAGTTCTTGCAACCTCTACACCTAATGGCGGGATTATTCAAATTGATGTAAATACACACTATACTGAGAATGCAACTCATGTTGATATAGAGGGAGTAACGAGTTCAGCATATTCTGGTTATATTAGAGGGTCGCTTTTTGATTGCCCTTCGGCAATTCAGAATCCTAACTACGGTTCTACAACTGGTTCAGCTATCATGGTCAAGAACAATACTGGAAATGTTACAATTGGAGATGACGCGAATATTGCATTTAAAAATACGATCAAAGATTTTACACTTGCAGGTGTAAGAATTCAGGATTCAAAAACAACTGTTATAAACAATTTTATAAACTCCAACAATATTTCTACTGCTTCAAGAGGAATTTACGCAACAGGAGTTAATGGCAACGCCTATGAACTTAATATAGGCACAAAGATGGGATATAGTTCAACACTATATTCTGCAAATCAGTTTGTAAATCTTTGGATGGGAATTTATATTTATAAAAACTTTTCACCTCGCATTGCTGATAACGATTTCCAATCTATTCGCATCAGAGGCATATTCATTAGGGATTGTTTAAGAAATATAGACTTATTGAGTTTACAAAGCCCATCTGGCAATTATATTCATAACTCTCCTAACATACATGAAGGAATTTTTATTTTATACAATCCCCGTGCTACACAAATTCGTGTCCTTCAAAACAAACTTGATCTTCATAATAATGCAGTAGCTATTCGCGATTTAGAATATTCCTGTACAGACATACATCGCTTATTTATCAGAGGCAACGAAGTTAACGACACCAAATATGCAATTTGGGTTCAAAATGAAGGTTTCCCAACTATTGATAACAATCGCATTACATTTTTCACAAATCCATCTAACAATCAAGTTGGCTACGGAGTTTATACACTCAATTCATGCTTCCCTGATATTACCAATAATATTGTTGTTAGTCTTTCCAATCCTAAACCCGTTTACGGAATTTGTGCCGAAATGTGTAATTCACCTTATATATGCGGGAACTATGTTAACGCATTAGAAAGAGGAATTCTTTGTCGCGGCAAAATGATTGGTGCAAAAGTTAAACTAAATATTATGGATGGAAACTATTACGGCTTCTATCTCGAAAATGGCGGAGATATTGGTGAGCAGGGTAATTCCCTTTTAGGTGATGTGTCCGATAATCAGTGGACAAATAATCTTTATTTTGATACCTATGCTGCCGGTTTTTCAAATATCAATGGGGCAACATTTTTTGATGTACAAAGCCCTGGTCCTCCTTACTCAATAATTACTCATGCTAACGATGGAACTACTTTGTTTGACGTTGTTTCAAATATCTTGAACCCATTTAACCCTGCTGATTGTAACGACCATAAAGGCTGGCGTGTTATTGAAGATACGGAAGCTGGAATTACAGATACCATTCACGATAGCTTACTTACGGATGAAGAACGCTGGATTAAACAACGCCAAATGTATAACGTAGCCTCAAGTGCAAACATTATCACTGCTCCAACCTCAGTTATACAAGATTTTATTCAGGATGCACAAGGTCATCCAGTTGCCGATTTTAAAGATATTGACAAGTACATTTCAAAAGCATTTCTCGACACAATCATTAATGACCCCGATACCATACAAATTGACAGCGCAAAAACGCGCAACCTTGCTGTTACAGATACTAAATTGATAGAGTTCTACTCCAAAATTATTAATGATATTTACCTCTCAACTGTTGCTCGTGGCAATTATGATTTCACACAAGACCAGTTAGACTGGATATATTCGATTGCTGCCTTATGTCCATTTGAAGCAGGACCCGCTGTTTACCGCGCAAGGTTATTGGCTTCACTTGTGGACGACCAACAATGGTTTTACGATGATATCTGCGACCCCAACTCATATCTCCGAAAAGCCAATCAACATCCTGAGACATCTGTTCAGTCGCAATATTTTAACTTATACCCCAATCCAGCTAACAGTCAACTTTACTTGGATTATTTCTTGCCCGAAAATAAATCGGCAACAATCAGCATCACTGATATTTCTGGAAAAGAATTAACAAAATCAAATCTCAAGCAATATTACAATCACCTCATTTTACCATGTGATAAATTCAATGCTGGAATTTATTTTTATAAAATCAGTGTAAATGATTCAGTAACTAAGTCAGGTAAAGTTTCAATAATTCACTAATTTTATTTCAAGCCCCTGAGAGTTCTTTTCAGGGGCTTTTGAATTATGAAACAATTCTATTTTATTTTTCTTTTTATTATTTTTCTTTCTTGCAAATTATTCTCGCAGGGAAAAGGTGATACATGGTGCTTTGGCGATTCTGTAACATTAGCATTACAGTCAGGAAATTTTGTGAATCAATCTTCTTCAAATATTAATTCAATAGAAGCAAGTGCTTCTATTTCTGACAGCATCGGTAATCTTTTATTTTATTGTGGCGGCTATACAAATAATACGGTTGGTTACATAAATGTTTGGAACGCCAGTCATCAATTAATTCAAAATGGAGATAGCATATTAGGTGATGGAACAATTACCAATGGTTTAATTATTATTCCATTCCCGTCCGACAGTGCCAAATATTATATTTTTTCAATTGGCTCTGTCAGGTTTTTATATTATTCTGTAGTAGATATGAGCCTTAACTCGGGTAATGGAGCAGTTACTCAAAAAAACGTGCTACTTTATAACGCTTCATCTTTATCAGAAAAACTTACTGGCATCAAACACGGTAACGGGCGTGATTGGTGGATAATAACTCACCAATGGCAATATAATACCGCTTCAACAGATACATTTTTATTGTTTTTAACTACACCTAATGGAATTTCAGCACCTTTTAAACAAGCAATAGGCACATTCTACAATCAGAATTACCCGTTTAATGGATTGTCAGGTGAAATACAGCCTTCAAATGATGGGACAAAACTTCTTTGCGTAGGAACAGATATGATTGATTTGTTTGATTTCGACAGATGCACCGGAATATTTTCTAACTATCAGAACATAACTCCCGCAAGTCCACTGCCCCCTTTAAATGGGTATTACGGTTGTTCCTTTTCATCGGATAATTCAAAAGTCTATGTTTCAAATTGGCACAATGGACTAACTTCAAACTTATCATATCAATTATTTCAATTAAATCTCCTTACTTCTAACATTCCAAGTTCTAAATCTATAATTTTTTCTACCACAAATCCATCAACCCCTTTGGGTCAACATCAAATAGCTAATAATAACAAAATCTACATAGCATCCTCTTATGGTACTTCTTTTCCTAACAATAATTATACAACACAAAACATGAATCTTAGTGTCATTAATTTCCCTGACTCTGATGCAGTTTCATGTGGCTTTTCCCAATACAGTATCTCTCTTGGAGGTCGAAAATCCATTCTTGGCTTACCCAACATGCCCAACTACAACCTCGGTGCCGATGAAGGCAGCCCTTGCGATACACTTACATCTATTACCGAAATAGAAAATAATTTTCATTTTAATATTTTTCCAAATCCTAACAACGGCAACTTTTCAGTATCATATTCATTGCCGGAAAATAAAAGTGGAAGAATAGAAATTTTTGATGTCACAGATAAAATTATTTATTCTCAACCATTACCCCAATCAACCATTACACAAAATTTTTCATTGCCAAAACTTGCAAACGGAATTTATTATTGTATTCTCAAAACCGATAGTCAAACTATCTGCAAAAAAATAATAATAATTCCTCGGTAAAAAGAAACAAAAAAAAACGCCCCAATTTCTCAGAGCGTTTCCACAAAACAAATTCTATTTTCTTTTAAACAACAGGAGTAGGCGGTATCACCACATCTTCCCGCTTAGTAACACCCGGAGATAAATCAACCTCATCCTCCGTCAAAATCTGGTCACCCTGTTTAACAATTATCATGTCATTACCACTGGCTAACTTATTTCCAAAATCAAACGCACCATCAGCATCAGTAACCACACTCATATTTCCATTTTCCAATTCAACTATTAAACCCGATTGCGGCTGTCCGTCTTTTGTTACAATACCCTTCAAACCTGCTGCACCAAGCGGACGAATCGTTTCACTCATCTTTTCAAAACTAAACTCACCGCGTTTAGTATCATCGTCTGCAAATATTTTTTGCCCCACTTCACAAATCTTATCAATCACCTTTTCATATATACTATTGTTCGCATCAATCTTTAAATCCGTTCCTTCTGCTGCCGTGATTTTTGCAGCAGTAAACGCATTCAATTTCCCGGTATAAACCTCAACCGCAGATTTAAAGTTATCTTTAAAATCAGGAGGCATATTTTCATTCGCAGTCAATTCAGCCAAATGAGCATCTATATATTGCAATGCCTGTGCATACATAGCCTGCGTCTGGCTCCAGTTCATATCCGTGTTATACATACTCCAACCCGCACTGTTCCAGTTTATCAACCACAAATCCTTCGGAAATGCAAGCGATATATAACTTTTCAAAAACATAAACTTCTTTTGGCAATCTCTGAACAATGGCTTCAACTATTCCAAAAGCTGACTATGCTCCTGCGCACGCATTTCTTCCGAAGGAAGTGCCTCTGCCGAATCCACCTCTAAATTTAAATTGCTTAAAAAAGTATCATTGTAAGCAGGCGAAAACGATAAAAATTCTGACTGCTTGTTTCTGCAATTACTAATAAGCAAACGTAAAGTTGCATACATTAACCATTGTGCTGTGGGGTAATTTGAATTTTTCATTTTTGATTATTTTTTTATTTGTGTTAGATAAATTACTTTTTAGTTCAACTTTTTATTTTCAGATTCCTATTTTTGATTTTTGAAATCTGATTGCGAATCTTACAATCCCGATTTCAGACAATATTTACGGCACTGGTTTCATAATGTTTCAAAATAGCTAAACTTTTTTTTGATACTATATATATATGTATAAAACTTCGGCACAGTATATGCACAACAGTAATACCAACCATTTTACTTAGCGCCCTTTGTGTTCTCAGTGCCTTAGTGGTTGATTTTTTTTCCTAAAATCCCGATAGCATAATTTAACCAGCCCTGCTCTTTTCATTCGTTAATTCGCAAAAATTCGTATTCGTTGATGGCATTTCCTTACATCCTTTGCCACATCGTCATGTAACTTTTTCTAAAAACATTAAGCTACCTCACAACCAGTTTCTTACAAAAAAATCAAAATTTTAACCCCTGACAAATCTTCCCCTTTTTGGTTTCCAAGCAGCACTTTTCCGTTTCCAAGCACCCCTTTTTTATTTTGGGATAAACATTTTTTATTTTGGTGCATCACTTTTTTATAACTGGCTTCATGGCAACGGTAACTGCCTTCATCGAAATCATTCCGGTGCATCTCTTTTTAATAACTGGCTTCACATATATAACAAAAGGACATCACTTTTTAGTTTAGGTCTTTATCAAAATGATAACTTTTGTCAGAAGTCATTGCAAAAAGCACCACCAAAATGTAGAAGCAAATCAAACCTGCACAATTTCAAAAGCCAACCCTTTTGCTTTCACAATTAAAAGTCGCACAACCCCACGCTCCACCAAAACTTTTAATAGAGAAAGCAAACCAACCACACAGGATACTGCAAGTTTTCCGGTCTGCTAAACTCAAACCGACAGAGCCTTGATTAATCGAGATGCACTGCTTATAACAATAAGATTAAAAGAAATAAAAAAAAGAAGGGCTTTATCCGGTTATCAAACGGTAGTAATTCTAATTAAATGAGTGCAAGATAAAATTTTTGCAACCTACTTGTCGGCAAAATATTTATCTTTATGGTTGCAAAAATTTTAACAAACTATGGTAACTTTTACTCCTTCTTTTTTTTACTTCTTTAATCCCTTCTTCGTTAGCGGCAAGTTTAACACACAGCACAACCGACACAGCAAAAACGAAAGGATAGACAGAAAATGACAGATTGTAAATTACAAATAGTAGAGTGCAAAAACCTTGTTTTACGGACTTCCAAGACAGGACAGTTTATAGGACAAAAATTTTTCGGATGCAAAAACTATCCTGAATGTTCACACATCGTTCCATTGCATTTTGACGAAACAGCTATGACAGACCAACAGAAAAAACTTGCTAATGCCTTTGAACTTTTTGTTCGTTCAAATTATTTCATCTATGCGACTTACGGTGTTGTTTACTTCAACCTTAGACAATCTGCATTTATGGACTATCTTCTTCGGACAGACATTGTGATTTCCAGCGAATACCATAACAATGTGGAAATTGGTTTGACAGGTGCAAAAATTTACAATGCTCTTTTCTATCATCTCTTTTTAATTCCGACAACAGAAATTAAACGATACCTAATAAATAATTTCCCAAAAACATATTCTAATTGGGCAACAGCTGACTTTACGACAAGGTTTTTTAGTGATGGAATTGACTATGAAAAACATATTTTAGACGAGGAAGTATTTAGACAATATAGCGACATTGAAACTTACAACAGATGAACATTTCAACAAAACTCTACAACATCGTAATGAATACCTATCGCTTCTGCCAACAGTTGTGGAAACTTGGAATGGCACGACATCGGACAGACGGAAAACCAGCCGCTAATCGAGTAGGCGGCTCCGCCAGATACTGACGGAGTGCACCTCTCACACCACTAAGCGTACGGGTCGCGTACTTAGCGGTTCACAGATAGATGGGTTTAGTGTTGTGTAAACC
>JAGVTU010000010.1 GCA_019136655.1 Bacteroidota bacterium | reverse complement strand
AGGTTGCAGAGAGGGTGAGATGTCAGCAAGTGCACTGAATGTATATCCGAACCCAACAGCAGGTGTGCTGAATGTGGAATATACTACAGAGAAAGGCACAGCACAGGTAACAGTACTTGACCTGAGCGGCAGAGTAGTGCTGACACAGACACAGTCTGCATCAGCAGGTAAGAATACCATGCAACTAGACCTGAGCAAGGTAGCTAAGGGAGCGTACATGCTGAATGTACAGACTCAGAGCGGCAACAATCAGGTAAGGATTGTAGTGGAATAAAAAGTGAGTCGAAAGACTGACAGATAAAATAAAGCCTGCGAGTAATCGCAGGCTTTGTTTTTTTTATTTAATTACTTAATAAAGTAAGGATTTAATAAACTCGTTGATTATTCTTCCATCAAGGTAAGAAGTTCTTCTATTTCATGTACAGATTGTGCATCACCGGATTTTGTAAATGAGTAATGCAGGTTGCGCAGGATACGTTTAATAATTTCAATATATGTACACGGGACATAAAAACTTTTTTGGGGTTGTAGGTTTAGTTTTTGAAGAAAAGTATCAATATCTGATTTGCTGAAAATATTCCCTTTACTGAAAGCATTGATGTAAAACAAAATATTGTATTCGGGATAGGTGTAATGATGTTCAGGGTCTGCAAATGAATCTTTGTAACAAAGAATAAAGTGTTCGGGTAAATTGACACCAAAAACAGGAAGATTATTTTCTGTTGCAAGAATAGAATAAATTGCACAAAGCAAAATAGGGCTTCCTTTTTTACTCTCAAGAACCGTATTTATGAATGAATTTTGCGGTGCATGAAAATTAACAGTGTTGCCATTAAATCCATATACATGATAAAATACCTGATTAAAGATTTTTATTCTTTCGGTTGGAATAAGATGGTAATCCAGTTGTGATGCAATGGTTCCTGAAATCTGATGTAACTGATTTCTTATTGTTTGCTCATTGAGGTCAGGGTATTGATATCTTGAGATAATAATCAAACCTTTGAGCAAATCATTACTCTCAGTAGTATGCCATAAATGCAAATCATTTTTAAGTGATTCAAACTGAATTTTGTGAACCAGTTTTTCAATACGGCTTTGCAAAACTGCATCAAAGGAATTACTCCAGTATTCTTCAAGTCTGGGAATTATTTCTCTGCCCATCTCTAAAAAATGCTTTTCAATGCTTTGATAGATGTTTTCATCTTCATCATCAAGCAACTTTAGCATTGCCAATATTTCAGCATCATTAAATGTGTTTTTCATTTATCAGTGCCCGCAGATTTTTAATTTCACTGTTATAACATCCACTCAACGAAGATAGTTTATTGTGTATTGTGTTGAAAATATTTTTAAAAACAGGGTTAACATATTTTTCATGAGGATGGAATATCTACTTTTGGGAAAAAAATATCTTGAACCGGAAAGAAGTATTTTTTGTCAGCTGTGCGCCTCATGTTACTCCCTGGCTGAAACAGGAATTGACAGCATGTAGCCTGCCACCATTCGAGGAGAATTATACAGGCTTATTTATTAAAGCTACTTTTCAGGATGTGATTTTACTTAACTACAAACTGCTCTCAGCAAGCAGAATACTTTGGCTCATTGATAAATTTAAAGCTTCTGATCAGAAACAGTTGTATAAGAAACTGAACAATATAAGATGGTCTGATTACTTTTCTGAGAAGAAATACATCACCGTTACTTCGCAAACCAATCATCCGAGCATCAACAACAGCATGTTTCTGAATCAGCTTTGTAAAGATGCAGTAGTAGATTACTATCAGAAGAGTTTTAATATCCGTCCTGATTCAGGGCCATTGCGCAGCGAAGTAGTCATTCACATACACTGGCAACAAGATCAGGTATGGGTTTATCTTGATACATCGGGTGAACAATTGAATAAACATGGATACAGACAAAATCCTTTTAAAGCACCGGTGCAGGAGAATCTTGCAGCAGCAATTATTTATGCAACAGGTTGGGACAGAAAGAGCAGTTTTATAAACCCCATGTGTGGCAGCGGGACGTTCGCAATAGAAGCTGCGCTGATGGCAGGCAATAGTTCGCCACTGCTTGACAGGGTAAATTTTGGCTATATGCATTTGTTTAATTGTGATAAGAAAATTCAAAAGCAGATTAAAGCACGTTTAGAAGACGAGAAGGATTTTACTTCTATGCCAACCATCATTGCAACAGATAATAACGGTTATGCAATTAAGGCAACACGTGAAAATTCAAGCCGTGCAGGAGTCGAACATTATATCGAGATGGAAAAGTGTGATTTTAAGGAAACAAAAATTCCTGAAGGACCGGGAGTGGTACTGGTAAATCCTCCTTATGGAGAAAGGCTGGGAGAGAAGGAAGACCTTGGTGCATTATACACATCCATAGGAGATTTTTTCAAACAAAAGTGTAAAGGGAAAACAGGATTTATTTTTACGGGTGATTTGGCATTGGCAAAAAAAGTAGGACTGCGTACTGCTGCCCGTATTCCTTTTTATAATGGAACGATAGAGTGCAGGTTGCTGAAGTATGATTTGTATTAAACCTTCCTACGACTTAACCTTGAGTGTGACTCCTTCTTTGAGCAAATAATTCTGAGAAATACCATTAATGAAATGGTCTGCATTTTTTTTGCTGACTGATATATCAATGCTGCATTCATCACTCATTTGCTGATGCAAAATAGTGGCATGTGTTTGTTTGAGCAGACGCATCACATCATTTAATAATTCATAGCGGAATGAAAGGCTGTAATATTCTTCAATTTCATATTCCTGAACAGAGGCATGTTGTATGGCATCATCGGCAGCACTTTTATACG
Source organism: Bacteroidota bacterium (assembly GCA_019136655.1). Taxonomy (GTDB): domain Bacteria; phylum Bacteroidota; class Bacteroidia; order AKYH767-A; family OLB10; genus OLB10. The sequence goes on along the minus strand of JAGVTU010000010.1, from coordinate 196,412 downwards.
CCTGAATTAACCCGGGAACACCAAGGAGCGTACCTCCAAAATACCTTACCACAACAATGAGAATTTGTGTCAGGTCATTGGCGAGTATAACTCCGTAGATAGGTCTGCCTGCCGAGCCGGAAGGTTCTCTGTCGTCACTATGGCGAAAAATATTTTTATAAGCCCCAAGCCTGTATGCAAAGCAATGATGATTGGCTTTTGGATGTTCTTTTTTTAATTGTTGCAGAATGGATTTTATTTCTGTCTCTGATTTTACAGGATATGCAAATGCAAGAAACTTGCTTCCTTTATCGCGATAAACACCGGTGGACGGTTGAGCAATAGATTTATAAGTTAAATCAAACATATCAGGACAAGACAAAGATGGCTGCAAGTGCGATAATTACTCCTGTTATGCCGCGTGAAGTTAATTTTTCTCTGAACAAGAATGCAGATAATAATACTGAGCACAACACCACTCCACAGTTTACAGCAATGTAAACTGTTCCACTGTCATTATTATTTTCTTCCAGAGCACCTATCATATAGTATAACGAAGCAAAATTACACACACCAAGAATAATTCCTCCTGCAATATTTTTTAATCTTAATTCAATGTTATATTTTAAAAATCGGAAAAGAATAATCAACACTCCTGCTGAGAAAGCACTGAAGAAAACCAGACTGAAAAAACCTGCTGTACCAATGTGAACAGTATGTTGTACATATTTTATGCTTGAATCAACAATGCCGGCACCTAAAAACACGAGTATAGGCAGCAGTATTTTATTTTTTAAAGATGATTGGTCGCCTGTTGAAGTAAGATAAACAGATAAGACTGCGAGTATCAACCCCAGTAATTTCAATGAATGAAAATTTTCTCCATATAGAGCAACACCTGCCAATACAGGAATAACTACTGACATTTTACTGGCTATGGTTGCCACGGAAACACCGTTTTGCTGTGAGGAAAGTGCTGTCAGATAAAACACGGAGATAAACAAACATCCCATGAGTAAATAATAAGGGAAAAATTGCGAAGCAAAGTTTTTAAACTCTACAGCTGACGTTTGAGAGTAGAAATAATAGCATATTCCTGCAGTTGCATAATTTGCTGTGAGCCCCTGAAAATTATCAATTTCAAATTTCTCAAAATACTTGAATATGATGAAAAGTAGTGAAATAGTGATAATTGCTGCCGCTGTTGTAAAAGTCATTTGACAGAATTATAATAAACAGAAAGTAAATCATTTCCTGACATTTCAGTTTGTACAGCAGGAAGAGAAATTACAGGCGAGTGAATGCCGGAATTCAACTTTTTTTCAGAGGTGAAAACACGGGCTTCATCCCAAAGTTGTTGTGTAATAAAGCTATTCAATAAAATGCTGCCTCCTTCTACAATTACAGAAGTAATAGATTCATTGTAGAGGCGATCACAAACCTGTGGTAAAATATTTTTATCGAAATCAATTTTGATAAAATGATTTTGATTCATGTTTTGATTTTTTACTTCATTGTAAATAAAAGTTTTCACTGATGAATCGAGAAGATGAAAGTTTTCCGGTATTCGCAGATGTCGGTCAATGACTAAACGAACAGGGTGATGACCCTGCCAACTCCTTGGAGTGAGTTGAGGGTTATCAGTGAGAACCGTGTTAGTCCCTACCATAATGCCGGCTTCTTCAGTACGCCACCGGTGTGATAAAGTGTGACTGATGTCATTCGAAATTTTCATGGGCTGTAATGATTTTTCAGGAGCTATAAAACCATCAGCACTCTGCGCCCATTTAAGAATGATGTAGGGTCTTTTCTTTTCATGGAAAGTAAAAAAGCGCCTGTTCAAAAAACGACATTCATTTTCCAAGACAGGGATTCTTACATCAACTCCATGATTTCTTAAGAAATCTATCCCTTTGCCATTAACCTTAGCGGATGTGTCAACAGTTCCTATTACAACTTTTTTTATTCCTTCGTTCACTATGCGCTCGCTGCAAGGCGGTGTTTTTCCGTGATGAGAGCATGGTTCCAGAGTGACATACAGTACAGAATCTTTCAGTAAGCTTTTATCCTTTACCGAATTTATAGCATTTACTTCGGCATGAGCTTGCCCATAACTTTCATGATATCCTTCGCCTATGATGATGTTATTATGCACAACAATGCTTCCTACCAATGGATTGGGAGCAGCATTTCCACCTGCCATGAGAGCTAACTCAATGCAGCGTTGCATATATTTTTCATCTGAAAACAAATCCGGCATTGACGACAAAAGTAAAATAAATGATATGTTTACAGACTTTAAATACTCATGCACAACAAAGATTTATTAAACAGAATAGCAACAGAACTCAGTACAGTTTGTGACAGGGATGAGAGCATGGCCATTGCCCGTTATGTTATGGAATATGTGACTGACAACAAATTGGTGAGTTCTGATTCCGAATTTTCTCAGGAATCAAAAGAATGGTTTGAAAGTATTTTGGCACGACTAAAAAATTCGGAGCCGGTGCAGTATGTTTTGGGTTTTGCCTATTTCATGGGCAATAAGTATAAAGTAAATCAGGGGGTATTAATTCCGCGCCCTGAAACAGAAGAACTGTTGGAACTTGTTTACAAGCGGTCGGGAAGTGACAATTTCACTGCCATTGACATTGGAACAGGCTCCGGTTGTATTGCTGTTGAGCTTTCAAAAAAATATCCTAAGGCAAGAGTGTATGCAGTGGATATTTCGGAGCGGGCACTTGCTGTGGCTTCAGAAAATGCAGAAAAACATAAAACTCAGGTAAATTTTATAAGTGATGATATTTTAAATCCTGCTATGGAGAATTATCCATCTGTAGATGTTGTTGTTTCGAATCCACCCTATGTTGCAATGGATGAAAAAGAATTCATGCATGCCAATGTGATAAATTATGAACCGCATCTGGCTTTGTTTGCATCCAGCCCATTGGAATTTTACGAGGCAATTGCCCTTTTTGCAGAGAAGAAATTAATAAGTGGTGGAGAAATATACCTGGAGATAAATCCTATATATGCTGAAAGTACTTCAGAGGTTTATAAGCGTAAAGGATTTACTGATATTGAATTGGTGAAAGATATTACAGGGAAGCAAAGGTTTTTGTTCTGTAGAAAATTATAACACTAACATTTTGTTGTGCCATTCAATTTCCTTTTCCAAATACCTACCGGTGATACTTAGTTTGTTTTTGATTATTTGGTCGGGAGTACCTTCAGCAACCACAGTTCCACCTTTTATGCCGCCTTCAGGACCCAAATCAATAATATGATCAGCTGCGCGAATAATATCCATGTTGTGTTCAATAACAACAACAGTATTCCCTTTGTCAACCAGTTGTTGTAATACCATCAGAAGGATTCTCACATCTTCAAAATGTAATCCTGTTGTCGGTTCATCAAGAATATAAAAAGTGTTACCTGTATCTTTCTTAGACAATTCTGTGGCAAGTTTAACGCGCTGTGCTTCTCCTCCTGAAAGTGTAGTGGACGATTGTCCAAGTGTGATGTATCCTAATCCTACATCCTTCAAAGTTTTTATTTTATGCAGAACAGCCGGAAGGTTGCTGAAAAATTCAACGGCTTCATCAATGCTCAGATTCAGAACATCACTGATGGATTTACCTCTGTATCTCACTTCAAGAATTTCACGTTTGTAACGTTTGCCTCCGCAGGTTTCACAGTGTACATGCACGTCAGGAAGAAAGTTCATCTGAATAATTTTCAAACCTGCACCCAGGCATGTATCACATCGTCCGCCAACTACATTAAATGAAAACGAACCCGGAGAATATCCTCTGATTTTTGCCTCAGGAAGTTGTGCAAATAAATTTCTGATGTCGGTAAATACTCCTGTGTAAGTAGCAGGATTACTTCGTGGTGTGCGACCGATTGGCGACTGATCTATTTCAATTACCTTATCAATATTTTCAAGGCCTTTGATGTTGGTGTAGGGAAGCGGTTTGGCTAAGGAACGGAAAAAGTGATGATTCAATGCCGGATAAAGTGTTTCATTGATGAGTGTAGATTTGCCGCTTCCTGAAACACCGGTTACACAAATCAACTTGCCCAGTGGAAGACTCACAGAAATATTTTTTAAATTGTTGCCTCTCGCACCATTAATGGTGATTTTTTTCCCATTTCCTTTTCTAAGCTTTGAATCAGGCATTTTAATTTTGCCACTGAGGTAATGGGCAGTGAGTGAATCCTGATTCAGCGTTTCTTCCGGTGTGCCCGTTGCAACTACATTACCTCCGAAGTTTCCTGCACCGGGACCGAGGTCAATCACATAGTCTGCAGCTTCAATGGTTTCTCTGTCATGTTCCACAACAATAACAGTGTTGCCTAAATCACGCAGTTCTTTCAATGCAGTTATCAGCCTTTTATTGTCGCGTTGATGCAAACCAATTGAAGGCTCATCCAAAATATAAAGTACTCCTACCAATTGCGAACCAATTTGTGTGGCAAGTCTTATGCGTTGCGATTCACCTCCTGAAAGACTTCGTGTACTGCGATTAAGAGTGATATAATCAAGACCTACATCGAGTAGGAATCCTACTCGTTTTGTGATTTCTTTTAAGACTTCTGTTGCTATGGTTTTTTGTTTGTCAGTTAAATGCACAGGCAGTTGCTGAAGCCAATTCTGCAATTCACTTAAATCCATATTCGACAATTCAGCAATATTTTTTTCATTTATCTTAAACCATAGCGATTCTTTTTTCAATCGAGTGCCATTACATTCAGGACAGATATTTTTTACCATAAAACTCTGAGCCCATTTTTTTACCGATTGAGAAGAAGTTTCTTCGTATTGATTGATTAAGAAACTTACAATTCCTTCAAAAGTTACATCATGGCCCGAGTGTGAATGAATATTGCCGGAAATCTCATCAGTTCCATAAAGTATTACCGACATGGCTTCCTCAGGAATATCTTCTACGGGTGTATTTAGTGTGTAACCGTATTTCTTTCCAATCTGATCCAACTCATTAAATATCCAGTTGTTTTTGTACTCGCCAATTGGCGCTAACCCTCCCTGACGAATGGTTTTTTTAGGATTAGGAATTACAACCGACATATCAATTTCCGGAATAGTTCCTAAGCCATTGCATTTGGGGCATGCACCATAAGGAGAGTTGAATGAAAAAGTATTTGGTGCAGGTTCATCATACGAAATTCCTGAAACCGGACACATCAGGTTGCGACTGAAATAGCGGATTTTTTTTGCACCTTCAGTATGGACCATCAAAGTGTTTTTTCCGAATTTCATAGCAGTTTTCACAGTATCGGAAATACGGTTTCGCGAAGCTTCACTCACTGATATTTTATCCACTACAATTTCTATGTCATGCGTTTTGTAGCGATCGGCCTGCAATCCTTTCTTAATTTCCGTTATTTCACCATCAATGCGTACACGTATAAATCCTGAAATACGGATCTGCTCAAACAACTCACGGTAGTGACCTTTACGCGCTTTAACCACAGGTGAAAGAATAGTTATTTGTTTATCCTCATACTCTTTAAGTATAATATCAACAATCTGTTCGTCACTTAACCGTATCATTTTATCTCCGGTGATGTAGGAGTATGCTTCACCAGCGCGAGCGAACATCAGACGAAGGAAATCATAAATTTCAGTTACCGTTCCAACTGTTGAGCGCGGATTTTGGTTAGTAGTTTTTTGTTCTATGCTGATGACAGGGGAGAGGCCGTTTATTTTATCTACGTCAGGCCGCTCCATCGAACCTAAAAACTGACGGGCATAGGCACTGAAACTCTCCATATATCTTCGTTGTCCTTCGGCATAAATAGTGTCGAATGCCAAAGAAGATTTTCCGCTGCCACTCAAGCCTGTTATTACTACAAGTTTTTCGCGTGGAATTACAACATCAATATTTTTAAGATTATGTTCTCGTGCTCCGTAAACTTCTATGTTCTCGTGCTCAGTTTGCATACGTGTGTAACCCACAAAACTACAGAATGTTTAAAGGCAGTTTGCGTAGTGTTGAAAAATTCTATTTCAGTGAGTTTGTTATAATTCAGATTTACTTCTGATTAATCAACAACTTGCCAGTTTTAACACCTTTGGTGGTTTGTATCTGATAAACATAACAACCCGACTTTAGTTTTTCCAATGAAATATCGGCAGGAGCTATCGTGTTATAGATATTTTCCATCAACATTGCGCCTTTCATATCAAACAATCTGAACCGGAACTCATTTGTGTTTTGCAATTGCAGATATATATGATTTGTTGCAGGATTAGGGTACAATGCATATCCGAAATCATTTTTGTTCTCTGCAACTGAAAGCACTCCACCATTCGCAGTAAAGCGTTTTACAAACTCCTGATAATACTGATTGGCGATATCTCTGTTATGAACCACAAGTGTATTCTCATCATTTTTCTGATTGGCAGTTGTGCTCCAGTTATGTGAACCTGTAAGCACAAGTGGGTCGCTTGAAGGGTTTCCCTGGTCCACAATCAGGTATTTGTGATGCAATAATCCTGTTTGTAAATTATGATTATAAAGCATCAGATCATTCCCCATCACTGTTTGCAAAATGCTGTATGCATAACCTCCGCCACTTCCGGTATCTTCCACCATGCCATAGGCAGTTACGTTGTGATTGGCAATACGGTCTTCTGCAGCAAATGCAATATCAAAGCGAGTGAACACCAAAAGCGCAAATTCCATTTCGTTGTCGGCACTGTTTACAGCATTTATAATTTGATTGTTTACATTGTCAGAAGGGCTGAAATAAGATTCAACTCTGCTGCCGTTAATTAAATATTCGTGTGGGGTATTATCTGTTTTGTCAGGACCGAATTTTGAATTTGCAGCGTTAGGCTGTGCGGTGTTACTTCCCCACATCTCTTCAAACTCCATGGTGTAACCAATGGCCAGCGATTTATCCTGAATAATTATCATGTTATTGGCATCAGTGTTCAATTGGCCATCCGTAAAATTTGTGGAGCCTGATATTACATAAGCCAAATCAGCATTGCTGCTGTGCGCATCTATCACAATAAATTTATTATGCATAATTCCATAATAAGCAGGAGGTGTAGTTGGTGATGGTAATTTTTCAATAGAAGCATTCAGTTGTGTAATGGCATTATTGGTATTGCCTCCATCATAAATTATTCGAACAGTGACACCTCTTGCATAAGCATCATTAATAGCTTGTATGATAAGTCCTGTATTATTACTGTCGAAATTATAAATGGCAATATCCAGACTTTGTTGTGCACGATTGATGTAAGCTGCAATGGTATCCTGAAATTTTCCGGGTAATTGCACAGCATAATTCGCAGGTGACCACGCATAATTATTGTCCACAGTTTTGTTGAAATATACTTTCATCACTCCACTTGATAAGGACGAAGTCATATAAATTTTTAATGCAGATGATGCTGTATCATTTCCATTCACTGAATATGCCTGAACATAATAAACCTGTGAAGGTGAAGCACCGCTTAATGAAACAGAATGACTGGTGCTGCCTCCGGTTCCGTTCAAAATTCCTAATTCGAGATTTGGTGTGATTCCATATTTGATAAAAGTGGATCCGGGTAAATTTGTTTCCCAGTTAACATCAAATCCTGTTGATGAAATATTTTGTTGAGTTGGAGGATTTGTGATATAAAATGCAGATGATACAAACAAATCATTGGTATCACGCGGCAACAACTGATAAATGGACTGATACTGGCTGCAGATGGCTACAATACTTACAGCACCTGTAGGAATAGTTGTTCCAACAAGGTTGGTGTTGGCTGCTATTCTCACTTGCCCTGATTCGCCATTTGCAGTAATTGCATAATTGGCATTGCCTGCGAAAACACCTCCGGCATTGGTGAATACGGCACCATTAATTTGTACAAGATGACTTTCCAGATTTTCATTTAGCTGAAGCGGAGTAGATACTATGGGTGAGGGCGGATTGTTGCCACTGCTCAATAATTGCCATGTTGTAATATTTGACAATTCGAGCAGGCCGAAATAATCACTTAAAGTTCCTGTTGCCTGAATAACATCACCTTTTACTGTGCTGCTGATAGCGTTTCCAAAAACAGCCATGCTGCCTGTTCCATCATTGATGTACCGGATGTTGCCAAGTTCCTGACCATTCTGACATACTCCACTGATGGTAACCTGTGTGCCGGTTGCATAGGTTCTTGCAGTGGCAATATCAGTTACCTGAGCCTGTGTTATAAGAGTTAGCGAAACGAAGATAAAAAGAAGAAAAATTTTACGCATGTTGAAATTGTTTTAAGACAAGACGAGGCTTTGAAAATTTTTTCAAAGCCTCGTCTTGCATTTTTTTATTTAATAATTATTGTACATCACTGAGATTTCTGATTTGAAGTTGTTTATCAGAATTGAATTGTGTCAGAATACCTGTTATGCTTACAGGTGTTGTAGGTGTGCTTGAACTTGCAAAGGTTGCTGCACTTCTGGTGTAAAGCACAATTGAATTTGGCGTAGTACCATCACTTATTGTAAGTTTACCTGATGATGCATCATAATAAGTAGTTGCTGTTCCGTTGTTGATGGTAACGTTAACTACTTTTATCAGCATAGATTCATATTTCTCAAAATTAGCAGTTGCATCTGCAAGAGTAATTTCTGTTGGAGTTATAGAAGGTAATCCACTGATAATGGTTCCTGCAGCAGCATTATTGATTTGCAACCATCCATAATGTTCCGATAAACTCAATCCGCCAACATTCAGGTCAACCTGTGTACCCAGCGTATAGTTTGGAGTAGAGGTGAAACGAATACAAATTCCGGCAGTAGCATCCTGAAAAATAATATTACCTGTTGCCAGTGCATTGGTAGTATAGTCAGATGTAACGGTTGCTTTGATATGAATTCCTCCGGGAATGGTTGTTGTGCCTGCGGCAAACATATTACGCAAACTGTCAATGCTCAGGTAAGTGATTGTGCAAACCATTCCATCACAACGTTCCTGATTTGCTGTAAAATCATTTTCATCGCGGATAAATACCTGAGCTGTGGTGTTATATTTCTGATAAATGGCTGTAAGGTTTCCGCCTTTACATGGAATTACAGAAGAAGCAAAATTTGCGTAACCACTCGTGCGAACAATCAGTGAATTGTTGTTGCAATCTTTCACTGTGCGGTTTACTGTTAATTTATTGGCAGCATCAGCATAGGTCAGTCCTACATCGGCAGGGCTGAATCCAACTGAATCAAACTGTACCAGTGTGTTGAGGTCAGCATCGGTAAGTGTGTTCAGATTACGTTTTGCCGGAATAACAGTCAATCCCCATTTGCCACCTACTATATAATTTCCGATAAGTGTTGCAGGAATAGCCGAGACAGAACCGTTATTCAACACACCAATTTTAGGAGTACCGTTCACGGATTGAATGTATAAACCTTTTGCTTTTACAAACACACGTCTTCCAATGAAGAAAGATGTAAAGTATGATGGCTGGTCGAGCAAAATACTGATACCTGCCGTGCTGTCCTGCACAATCATTTCTTTATAATAGTTTCCTGATTTGTCATCAGCTACCACTATAGCAGAAAATACCATGTCATTAGTAATCATTTGCGGAGCTGAAGGATTTGTAAGTGCAACCACATTGGCTACTGTTGTGTTGGTTACAATGTCCGGATCTATATTGGTGGTAGGGGCATTGTCAAAATCATCTTTTTTAACACATGAAACTGTGCTTACCATTACTGCCAAAAGAGCAAAGGCTGTGAATGTTTTAATTGCTTTTATCATTGTATTTTGAATTTTCGAGTTATGTAATTTTTTTATTTATTAATTAAATCTGAGTATTATATTCAGCATATAAGTTCTGCCGAAAGCATAGCTGTATTTAGGCGCAAACACATCTACACCTCTTGTAAGCAAAGCTGCTTTGTCAATACGACCTTGCTCATAACCATAGTTGATAATGTCTTTATTATCCAACAGGTTGTTGATACTTACATTCAGCAACAGGAAGGAATTACGCTTAAGTGCTTTTATTTTGTTGTTCAGTTTCATTGACCAACCACCATTCAAATCGAGTGTAAACTGATTGTCATAACGCTGTTGGCTAAGTATCTGTTCGCGCACCTGGCTGTTTTCATCCAATCCGTCAATTACATCTGCTGTTCTGCGTGCCGGAGTCACATCCACATACATATTTGTGAAATAGTTGGCGTTCAGATTTACATACCAGAATTTCTTAGAACGATAGTTGATACCAAAGCTGTATGCATTCTGAGGAGTGTTGTCAACATGAAGGTTTTTCATATAGATAACATTGCCGCTTGATTGAACGGTGTTTGTGTTATCCACAGTAATAGTTGCATTGGGGCGACTGCTGTAATAATATTGTCCGATGGCAGCCACTGCAATGGCAGAGAATCCCATACCCAGATTTGCATCTACTGAAATTTCAGTACCTGTATGTACTTTTTCAATATCGCTCATGGTATAATTCACATAACTGTTGGTTCCAAATCCCTGCAGATAATAAGAGCGGGTTTCAGTTCCATCTTTAAAATTAGTGTAATACAGTTTGAGTTTTCCTTTTACTTTAGGAGCAGTAAATAAATAACCTCCTTCAACAGAACTTATTTTTTCGCTTGTAGGATTTGCAACAACGGTGCTGCGCGAACGTGGCGACAAATACATGTTATTGAAGAATGGTGCCTGAGTCATATAACCTGCATTGGCAAATACATAATTACGGCCATTAATTTTATAGGTGATTCCGCCTTTAATTCCGATGTCAGGAAAAACATAAGTTTTTGATTTGCCATAAGAGTCATCAGGGAACAAACCATTTCTGTAATTACCCTGACGATATACTGAAGTGTAAGCAGCTTTAATTGCACCGAATAAATCTATGCGGCTGTATTTGGCAACTGCCTGCGACCATGCTTCGGCATGTGTGATGTGTGCTTCGTAATCATAACCAAAACGGTCGCCTTCTTTTACAATTCTGTTTGGATTGTTCAGGTCGCTCTGGCTGAGTTGTTCGTCCTGAAAATCCTGATCAGCAAATTTGTCAATGTCAACAAAAAAATCTGCACCTAACAAATCTTCTGCTTCTTTATAATAGCGTGATGTTTGTTTCTGATAAGATAATCCACTGCTGATAGTTACATTATCGTTAACGATGGTATTCATGTTGGTGCTTACACTAAAGCGGTTGGTTTGAATAATTCTGTTTTCAATCAGATACAAAGCCTGTTTGCCTGTAACGGTTTCACCGGCAATTCCATTTGCATTGGTAACGGTCTGGATATTTTCGCTGTTACCCAAAATCATGTTATCCCAGTTAAGCTGCAATAAAGATGGATTTTCTTTTAAAGTATTATAAACCTCTGTAGCAAGTGTAGAGTCTGTTTGCCATGAAGGCAGGTTGCGGTAATAAGTTGGACGAGGGTCAGCAGCAAACCAGTTTAGAGCAGTGCTTTCTCTCTTGCCTGTAGTAAACGACATGGATGTAAACCATGAAGTGGAATTATTTACCTTATACTCATGATTCAAAATAAATACAGGCTGATGATTTCTTCCGATGTTGGCATTGCGGATTTTACCATTCTGATAACCCCAGTTGGAGTTATAGTAATGATCACCGGTAATGTCATATACTTCCTGTGTATTGGTTGATGAACGCGCACTCTCTGACTGACTTCCTAAGATTGTAAAATCAATTTCATGTCTGTCTATAAGTTTTGAAACACCCAGATAGTAAGCAAATCCATCGTAGTAAGTTCCTTTAATATATCCTTCTTTAGCCCATCTTTTAGAAATAGATGCTGCAAAGGCCCAACCTTTTTTATTGAATCCGCTTCCGTAAGTAAGCATCAGTCTGTTGTTATAGGTTCGGTTGGTCAAAGAATAAGTTGCCTGAATTTGTTTTCGCTGACGTGATGCTCTGGAGTCAATGGCGTAAGAACCGCCAACACCACCAAAAGCATAATTGGCAGGGTTAAGTCCTGATGTTGATTCTCTTGAGCGCAACACATCATTTAATCCTGACCAGCTCGAGTAAGCAGTGCGGCCATTTGTCAAATCTTCTTCTGCAATTCCGTTCATCAGCGTAGGGAAGTTTTCACTTTCATATCCGCGTGTTTTAAACCGCGCAATACTGAAGTTGAAATTGGCAGCTGACTGAAATGCATCACGTGCAGCACCAAGTACACTCGATACACTGGCTTGTGCTGATGATGACTGAACCTCATCCTCATCCAGTGTCACCACAGGAATATCTGCTTCATTGGTTTGTGCACCCGGAGTGTAGGTGAGTTTAATTTCTCCCAGATCAGTTTCGGCTTCGCTCACCTTGATTTCTTTTGAAAACCCGCTGTAGGCTACATCCTGAACCGTTAACATGTAGGTTCCGTAAGCTACATTTTCAATTGCAAACTTGCCATCCTTGTCTGTTACCGCCTGATTGTTGGTACCTCTTAAAAGCACCGTTTCATCAGTTAACGGAACACTTTTGTCATCGAGCAAAACACCTCTGATGATACCCGTCTGCGACCAGCCTGCCAGAGGTAAACCAAGGCATAAGGCCAGCATTACTTTTCGAATAAAAAACATCATAATTTTAAATTAAGATTGCAAAGCTAAATATTTAAGCTTCTCAAATGGTAGTATGTCAGCAACTATTCGTGAGTAAAAACTCTTGTTGATGAAAGGGTTTAATAAAGAAAATCATAAAAGAAATAAGCATGACCAACCACTTGAATGCTAACAACTTACTTTTTGTCATGGATTTATTATGATGGGAGCGATGTTACGATTGGAGTAAATTAAGCTTTTAAAAAAGATAATTTTTTTTAACAATTCAACGAAAAACCTCGCCATGTTTAACCAGACAGATAACACTTAAAAAGGGCTTAAGGCGCATTTTAGTTTCAAATAGATTTGCATCCTTAAATCCAAATTTTATGCGCACAGTAATCCTGTTACTCATCTCCAATATTTTTATGACGTTTGCCTGGTATGGTCATCTGAAATTTAAAGAAACTCCTCTGTGGAAAGTAATTATCATTTCATGGCTAATTGCTTTTGCAGAGTATTGTTTTATGGTTCCTGCCAACAGAATAGGGAGCAGCACTTTTTCGGTGGCTCAGCTTAAGGTCATTCAGGAAATTATTACCCTGGTTGTTTTCAGTGTTTTTTCAGTTTGGTATCTGGGTGAAAAGTTTACATGGAATTATGCAGTAGGTTTTTTGTTTATTGTGCTTGCGGCTTGGTTTATCTTTAATCCTGATTACGCGAATAAGTAAATAATCCTTCATTACAGGTGTTAAATTTTAGTTGATTAGTTTACGAAGTCAGGGATCAAATTCATTATCTAAAATGCTATTTTTGCGCCTGTTAAAAAATACGTTTAAAAATGGAAAAAATTAAAGTAGCCAATCCTGTAGTTGAACTTGACGGGGATGAAATGACCCGTGTGATTTGGAAATTTATAAAAGACAGATTGATATTGCCATATCTCGATGTGGATATAAAATATTTTGATCTCGGAATTGAACATCGTGATTCTACCAATGATCAGGTAACGGTTGAAGCTGCTGAAGCAATAAAAAAATACAATGTTGGTATCAAGTGCGCTACCATTACTCCTGATGAAGCACGTGTCAAGGAATTTAACCTGAAACAAATGTGGAAATCTCCAAACGGAACAATCAGAAATATTCTGGATGGAACAGTTTTCAGAGAGCCTATCGTTTGCAAAAATATTCCCCGTTTGGTTCCCAACTGGACAGCCCCGATATGTATAGGTCGTCATGCATTTGGTGATCAGTATCGTGCTACCGATTTTGTGACTAAGGGAAAAGGTAAGTTGACCATAAAGTTTGAAGGAGAAGATGGTTCAGTCATTGAACACGAAGTTTTCAATTTCAAAGGAGATGGAGTTGCTTTGGCAATGTATAATACGGATGAATCAATTAGCGGATTTGCGCGTTCCTGCTTTAATGTTGCATTACAAAAAGGATGGCCTTTATATCTTTCAACAAAAAACACCATTCTGAAAAAGTATGACGGAAGATTTAAAGATGTTTTCCAGGCAATTTATGAAAATGAGTTTAAGGTGCAGTTTGATGCTAAGAAAATTACTTACGAACACCGGTTGATTGACGACATGGTGGCAAGTGCATTGAAGTGGAATGGAAATTTTGTGTGGGCATGTAAAAATTATGATGGTGATGTGCAAAGCGATACCGTAGCACAGGGATTTGGTTCTTTAGGATTGATGACATCTACATTACTCACACCTGATGGAAAAACTATGGAAGCTGAAGCAGCACATGGCACTGTTACCCGTCACTTCAGAGAACATCAGAAGGGGAAACCGACTTCTACAAATCCTATTGCTTCCATTTTTGCATGGACACGCGGTTTTGAATTCCGTGGTAAATTAGATAACAACCAACCACTCATTCATTTTGCAAAAGCACTGGAAGATGTTTGTGTGGAAACTGTTGAAAGTGGAAAAATGACAAAGGATCTTGCCGTTTGCATTTATGGCAGTGAAACCAAACCTGAGCACTATTTGAATACAGAAGATTTTCTGAGTGTGCTCGATTCAAATCTTAAAGTGAAATTAGGCAAGTAACAATCATTAACAAAAAGAAAAAAGGAGCTTACGGGCTCCTTTTTTTTTTATGAAAAAAACGATTAAAAGTAAAATTTTTAAAGAGTGGATGATGTGAAACTTTTTCCGGTAACAGTTTCCACTTTTGATTTTGATGTTAAAATTAAATTGTTGTCATCATCTTGTTTGCATTCAATACGAATTCCGCGCAGAGTTTTTCCGGAAGCATCTTTCTCGTATGCCGTAAGGCAATATTGTCCTTGAGGCATTTGAGTGAAACTTACATCATTCATTTTCATTGAAGCAAATGTTCCTTTTGTTGCTGCAACTTTATTCAATTCGTTGATGCAATCGGATTTTGAAGCAGAGAGGTGAGGTACACCATCAGCATCTACTTTCCCTACTATTTGTGATTGTGCAAATACACCGGTTGAAAGAACTGAAAACATAATTAAAACCAATGTTTGTATGAATCGCTTATGCATAGTTTTTTTGAATTTTAAATATGGTTGTTACGAACAATAATGCAAAGGGTTACAAAAAATCAGAAAAATCATTATATTTTAAAATTTCGGCTTAATTATGAAACCCTGAAAATGAAGTTGTCGTTGAATGTGCTTATAAATAACACCAAGTTATGGGAAAGATGTTATCAGCAATTCAAAAAATCAACTCTATTTTATGGAGACAATCAGTCCTTATTTGGGCTGTTTTATTCATGGGAATCATCGTCAATGAGAAAGCATTGGCTGACGGATCTCCACAGTTCAGGCCTGACACTACCAAGGCTACTAACCTGATGATTATTAATCAGCAATCTACTTACGGAACATTTGCAGGTTACTCTGCAACCGATAAAGAAAGGTTGTATATCAGAATTAATAATCCAGCGCAGGAAAAAATTTATTTCGGTATTGGTCAGCGATCATCCAATAGCAACTGGTATGTTCGTATAAAAGACCCTAATGGAAATATAATTTTTGGGCCTCAGTTGTTGCCAACAACAACCGGAACGGGTTTTATCAACTATCACAAACAGGCTATTGCCGGTCCTAATGTAGTAAATCCGCAAGGGTATAATGGATTCAGTTGTAATCCAACAGCTGGGCTTGCAGGAGAGTATTATATTGAATTCAATAGAAACAGCGGAACAAGTGTTTCAACAAATACTGAGTTAAGTCTCGGTATATTTGACGTTACAGTTGTCAACACTTCCAGTAATACTGCCGTAACCGGTCGTTTGTTTTCTAAGAACTGGGGATTTAACACTGAGTCATATTCAAATCCCTTTTTTGGATACTTCTTTATATATGGTCAGGATAGTTCAGTGACTAAGGTTGATATGAATGGTATCAAACCATACAAGTTCCGAGTTTCTTGTAATCGTTTCGGAACAGCAAATACAGGTAACCCTACTAACGACAGACGTTCTAAAATTGGATTTTCAGTGCCTGATGAATATAAATTATTTCTTACAGATCCTGATCATGTAGCATTTCCGAGTGGAAATATGCAGTTCCTTGGCGGCCCGCCTGCATTTGAAAGATGTGTAAAAGATTCAGTATGTATCAATGTAAATCTCGTGAAATCATCTGATGTAACCGTTTTGATTGACCGAAATAATAATGATAAATATGATGCCGGTACTGCTGACCGAAGAATGGTTTTTCAGAACGTGCCTGCCGGAAGCAGTTGTTTATATTGGGATGCAAAAGATGGATTCGGCAATTATATACCTGTAGGAAACAGTGTATCCTTAATTTTAAGTGTTGAAACAGGATTGGTAAATCTTCCAATGTATGACGTGGAAAATCATGAAACAGGATTTTCAATGTCTGTTATAAGGCCTAGCAGTGCAAATTTTGTAGATTCACTCTTTTATGATGATGTGTTGGTTGGTGGTTCAACCAATCTGATAGGTTGTTCATCACCTTGTCATACCTGGACATCAAGTCCGGCCAATACCGATCAGAATACAATAGGTGAGAGCAATACCATTAACACATGGTGGTTTGCAAACAGGTTAAGTCAGAAAACAACACTGCAAATGCCGGATTATCTGGTAAACAATGCAGGAAGTGATTTGAATGTGTGTACAAAAGGAAGTAGCCAGGACTCAATTCAATTGTCAGGCTCTATTGCTTATTCACAATCACCATTTACCGGAGCTACAAAATGGACTACCACAGGAACCGGACAATTTATTCCGAATGATTCTACAAGAAATGCAATTTATGTTCCTTCTACAGCAGATATAAATGCAGGCTCTGTTAAGTTGGTGCTTTACCCAAAATATTTATGTGCCCTTGCTAAGGACACATTGACATTAAATCTGCGAAAAATTCCTCAGGCTTCAGCCACAGCTACCAATGTAAATTGTTACGGGCAATCAACCGGATCAGTAAATATTTCTGTGTCTAACGGAGTTGCACCTTATACTTATGCCTGGAGCAATGGTGCTTCGACACAAAACATAACAAATGTTGCTGCCGGTAATTATACAGTTACTGTTACCAGTTCGCAAGGGTGTACGGCTACTGCAACTGCAACCATTACTCAACCAACATCAGCACTCACTTCAACAGCAACAGCCGTGGCAGTGAGTTGCTTTGGTCAGGCTACCGGAGCAGTGAACCTTTCTGTTAACGGAGGTACCGGGCCTTATAATTATTCATGGAGCAATGGAGCAACTACTCAAAACCTGAGCAATGTTGCAGCAGGAACTTATTCGGTTACTGTTACTGATGCAAATGGTTGTACAAGTACTCAGAATTCTATCAGCGTTACACAACCTGTAGCTGCATTAGCAGTTTCTAATACAAAAGTGAATGTAAGTTGCTTTGGCGGTAATAATGGTTCTGTAAATTTAACTGTTACAGGAGGTACTTCTCCTTATACTTATGCATGGAGCAACGGAGCAACAACTGCAAATATCTCAGGATTATCGGCAGGAAGTTATTCTGTTACTGTTACCGATGCCAACGGATGTACTTCAGTACAGTCTGCAATTTCCATCTCTCAGCCTGCTGCAGCACTTTCAGTAGTGCCGGCAGCATCAGAGGTAAATTGCTATGGAAACGCTACAGGTTCAATTAACCTTACAGTAAGTGGTGGTACAGGACCTTATACTTATGCATGGAGCAATGGATCAACTAATCAGAATCAATCAGGTTTAGCAGCCGGAAATTATACAGTAACAGTTACTGATGCCAAAGGTTGTACTTCAACACAGGCAGCTATTGCAGTTACACAACCTTCTGCAGCATTATCTTCAGGTACATCAGTAAGCAATGTAGATTGTTTCGGAAACTCTACCGGATCTGTTACACTTACTGTTAATGGCGGAACATCTCCATATACTTATGTTTGGAACAACGGAGCAACAACTCAAAACCTGAGCAATGTTGCTGCAGGAACTTATTCAGTAACCATCACTGATGCTAAAGGATGTACAACAACACAGAGTGCAATTTCGGTTACTCAACCAACTGCGGCACTTACTTCATCAGCAAGTTCAACTCAGGTAAATTGTTTTGGCGATGCAACAGGTGCTGTTAATCTTACTGTGAGTGGTGGTACAGCTCCTTACAGTTATAACTGGAGCAACGGAGCTACAACACAAAACCTTTCAGCAATTGGAGCAGGAACTTATACCGTTACTGTAACTGATGCAAACGGATGTACTTCTGCGCAAAATGCTATAGCGGTAACACAACCTTCTGCGGCACTTAGCAGCTCACTTGATTCTAAAACGAATGTTTTATGTTTTGGTCAGTCAACAGGACAAATTAACCTGACAGTAGCAGGAGGAACTTCACCTTATACTTTCAACTGGAGCAACGGTGCTTCAACACAAAATCTGCAAAATCTGGCAGCAGGAACTTACAGTGTAACTGTAACGGATGCAAATGGATGTACCAGCAGCATGAACTCAATAACAATTAGTCAGCCTTCAGCCACTTTAAGTGCTTCAGTTCAGTCAACGCAAAACGTTTCATGTAACGGTGGTGGCAATGGCGCACTTACATTGACTGTTAGCGGAGGAACTTCACCTTATACCTATCTGTGGAATAACGGTGCAACTACAAAAGATATTTCAGGTCTTAATTCTGGAGTATATAATGTAACAATTACCGATGCTAATGGATGTACATTAGAAGCCACAGGAGTAGTTTCGCAACCTGCCAATGCATTGTCAGCAACAATATCATCTACACAGAATGTTTTCTGTTATGGCGGAAATAATGCATTCATCAACCTGAATGTTACAGGAGGTACTGCACCTTATTCATTCAACTGGAGCAATGGAGCAACCACTCAGAACCTGAGCAATCTTGCCGCAGGATCTTATTCCGTAACCATCACCGATGCAAATTCATGTATTTATACTATCAGTAAAACAATTACGCAACCTTCGGGTGCACTGAGTGCTTCAGTTGCTTCTTCAGCTGATGTTACTTGCTACGGACTGAGCAACGGAACTGTTAATCTTAATGTTGTTGGTGGTACAGCTCCTTATAATTATGTATGGAGTAATGGTGCTACCACACAAAATATTTCTGGACTGGTTGCAGGAACTTACACAGTAACTGTTACTGATGACCTGAACTGTACAACAACTATCAGTCAGACTATCGCGCAGCCTTCTGCAGTATTAAGCTCATCAGTTGCATCTTCACAAAATGTAAACTGCTTTGGCGGAAGTGATGCTTCATTAAATCTAACGGTAAGCGGTGGTACTACACCTTACAGTTATAACTGGAGTAACGGAGCTACCACACAAAACCTGACGAATTTATCTGCAGGAACCTATACTGTATCTGTAACAGATGCTAACGGATGTACAACATCAACATCACATACCATCACGCAACCATCAGCTGCATTGAATGCATCAGTATCTTCTTCGCAAAATGTAAATTGTTTCGGAGGTAATAATGCTTCTGTTACATTAACTGTAAATGGCGGTACTGCACCTTATAACTATAACTGGAGTAATGGAGCAACCACTCAGAATATTACCGGGCTTACTTCCGGAACATACACTGTAACAGTAACAGATGCAAACGGATGTACTGCCAATGCAGTGCAGACAATTTCTCAACCTGCACAGGCACTCAATGCATCTATTTCTTCAGCACAAAACATTTCATGTTATGATGTTCCTAACGGAAGCATCAATCTCTCTGTAAGTGGTGGAACTACTGCATACAGTTATTTGTGGAGCAATGGTGCTACTACGCAAAATATTTCAGGATTGCAGGCCGGAACTTATACAGTAACTGTGACAGATGCAAACGGATGTACTGCAACTGCCAATGCAACATTAACACAACCGGCAGCTACACTTAACACCTCCATTTCAACTGCAAGCAATGTATCATGCTATGGATTGTCCAATGGTTCACTGAATCTGAATGTAACAGGAGGTACTTCACCTTATAGTTATAACTGGAGCAATGGAGCTACCACGCAGAATATTTCAGGGCTTACTGCCGGAACTTACACAGTGTCTGTAACTGATGCCAACGGATGTACAAGTGAAAAATCAGCTACCATTACACAACCTGCTATGGCATTAGGTGCTTCTGTACAGTCTTCACAGAATGTGAATTGTTTTGGAGGCAATAATGCATCAATTCAGCTAACTGTAAATGGCGGTACCGCACCATATAACTATAACTGGAGCAATGGAGCAACAACTCAAAACGTATCAGGACTTACTGCAGGATCATACACTGTAACTGTAACCGATGCCAATGGTTGTGCAACCAATGTATCTCAAACAATATCGCAACCTGCTGCTGCACTAGCTGCATCGGTATCTTCATCGCAGAATGTAAGTTGTCATGGAGAAAATAATGGTGCAATCAATCTGACTGTAAATGGCGGAACATCTCCTTATAGTTATAACTGGAGTAATGGTGCTTCATCACAAAATTTATCCAACATTACTGCAGGAAGTTATTCTGTGACTGTAACGGATGCCAACGGATGTACAATGGCATTAAACGGAATTATCATTTCTCAGCCTTCTGCTTCACTTGCTGCTGTTGCATCAGTTACTGATGTAGCATGTCATAGCAACCTCAGCGGAGCCATTTCAACAACGGTTACCGGTGGTACAACTCCTTACACTTATTTGTGGAATACAGGAGCCACCACATCAGGCATTACCGCAGTTGCTGCAGGAACATATACAGTAACTGTAACAGACGCTAACGGCTGTACAGCTGCACAGACAGGAATTACAGTGAATGAACCTTCTGCAGCACTGAATGCTTCCGTTGCAAATAACACATCTGTACTCTGCTTTGGTGGTAATAATGGAGCATTATCATTGAATGTTAACGGAGGAACTGCTCCTTACAGTTATAACTGGAGCAACGGTGCAACCACACAAAACCTGAATGGAATTGTTGCAGGTGTGTACAGTGTTACAGTTACGGATGCTCACAACTGTACAACATCCATTTCAGGAATACTGGTGAATCAGCCTGACGCTACATTAACAACCAGCATTGCTTCTACAGGTAATGTTGCATGTAGCGGTGGGGGTAACGGCTCGCTCACGCTGAATGTTGACGGAGGAACTTTGCCATATACTTTTAACTGGAGTAATGGTGCAACTACACAAAATATTTCAGGACTTTATGCAGGAACATACAATGTTTCTATAACTGATGCCAATGGATGTACAGCAACAGCAACAGGTGTTGTTTCTCAGCCAGCAGGTGCTTTAACATCTTCAGTTTCATCATCAGTAGATATCTTATGTTATGGTGGCAACAATGGTTCAGTTCAACTTGCAGTAACAGGTGGAACAGCACCTTACAGCTACAACTGGAGCAACGGAGCAACTACACAAAATCTGAACGGTTTATCTGCAGGAAATTATGCTGTAACAGTTACAGATGCCAACGGATGTATTAGCCAGTCGTCAGTAGTTATTTCGCAACCTTCGGGGGCATTGAATGCAACGATAGCAGCATCTCAGAATATTCTTTGCTATGCACAAAGCACCGGCAGCATTGATGTAACTGTTACGGGTGGTACAGCTCCATTTACTTATAACTGGAGTAACGGTGCCACAACACAGGATTTGACCAATGTTGGAGCCGGAACCTACAGTGTTGTAGTTACCGATACTAACAACTGTACATTTACTTTGAATGGAATCATACTTACACAACCTGCTGAACAGTTATCTGCAACTTCGCAGACAACTGCAGTAGATTGTTACAACAACAATACAGGTTCTGTTGCGCTGAATGTAAGCGGAGGTACATCGCCTTACTCTTATAACTGGAGCAACGGAGCTTCAACACAAAATCTTATTAATATTCAGGCAGGTACTTATTCAGTAACTGTAACTGATGCCAACGGATGTACTTTTGCTTCTTCAGCGATTCAGGTTTCTCAACCGTCAGCAGCATTACAAACGTCCTTTAGTTCTCAGAATATAAATTGTTTTGGTGATAATACCGGATCCGTTTCAGTAAATGTAAGCGGTGGAACTTCACCATATACTTATAACTGGAGCAACGGAGCTTCAACACAAAATCTCACATCAGTTGGTGCAGGCACATACACTCTTACAGTAACTGATGCCAACGGATGTACTGCTTCAACAGGAAGTGTAACATTATCACAACCTGCTGCAGCACTTACCTTAAGTAACACCACTACTGAAGCAGGATGCTTTGGAAACAATACTGGAAGCATTGACTTAACTGTTAATGGCGGAACAGCTCCTTACAGCTATAACTGGAGCAATGGTGCTGTTACTGAAGACCTGAATGGTATTGCTTCAGGAAATTATGTGGTTACAGTTACCGATGCAAACGGATGTATCAGCACTTCAGCAAGTATCAATGTAGGTCAGCCTGCAGGAGCTTTGAATGCACAGGTGGCCTCATCACAGGATGTAAGTTGTTTTGGAAATACAACAGGTTCAATAACCTTAACTGTAAGTGCAGGTACTGCACCTTACACTTTCAACTGGAGCAATGGAGCTACAACACAAAATCTTTTAAATATTCCTGCGGGAACTTATTCAGTTACTGTAACGGATGCTAATAATTGCAGCACATTCTTATCTGCAATTACCATTCAGCAACCTGCAGGAGCATTAGCAGCTTCAGTATCAGGAATGCAAAATGTAAACTGTTACGGACAAAGCACCGGAGCAATCAACCTGAATGTAAGTGGTGGTACATCGCCATATAGTTATAACTGGAGCAATGGTGCAGTAACGCAAAACCTGTCAAACTTATCGGCAGGAAGTTATTCAGTAACTGTAACGGATGCCAACAACTGTTCAACAACTATTAATGCAATTGTAGTTGCAGAACCTGCAGCAGTATTGTTTGCAAGTGTGGCATCCACATCCAATGTATCATGTAATGCAGGTGCCAATGGAGCAATTGACTTAAATGTGAGCGGTGGTACATCACCTTATTCATTCAACTGGAGCAATGGTGCCACTACAGAAGATATTTCCGGACTTAGCTCAGGAAGTTATTCGGTAACTGTTACTGATGCCAATGGATGTACTTACAGTGTATCGGAAGTAATCACTCAGCCATCAGCAGGACTGGCAGCATCGGTTTCATCCACTCAAAATGTAAATTGTTTTGGTGGCAACAATGCAAGTGTGCAATTAACTGTAAACGGAGGTACATCTCCATACAGCTACAACTGGAGCAATGGAGCCACTACTCAGAATATTTCTTCAATAACAGCAGGAGTTTACATTGTTACAGTAACTGATGCTAACGGTTGTACAGAAGTGCAGTCAGCAACAATAACACAGCCATCAGCATCACTTTCAACTTCTGTAAATAATATTACTAACGTTAGCTGCTATGGCAATAGCACGGCAGCAATCCTTATCAATGTGAGTGGAGGAACAACACCATACACCTATCTGTGGAGTATTGGTGCAACATCACAAAATCTGATGAACGTTGAAGCAGGAACTTATTCGGTAAGTATTACCGATGCCAACGGATGTACAGCATCCATTACAGGTCTTGCTGTTAGTCAGCCTGCTGATTCACTTGCTGCAACGGTATCTTCTTCTCAGAACGTAGCTTGTACCGGTGGTGGCAATGGCGCAATAGATATTACAGTTACTGGAGGAACCATGCCTTATCAGTTTAACTGGAGCAATGGAGCAACAAGCGAAGATATTTCAGGACTTGCAACAGGTTCTTATTCTGTAACCATTACCGATGCCAACGGATGTACTTATAGTTTAACGGAAACAGTAGCCCAGCCTGCATCAAGTCTTGCTACTTCAATTCAATCTACACAAAATGTTGATTGTTTCAGCAACTCAACCGGAAGTATTGACTTAACTGCATCTGGCGGTACTGCACCTTATACATTTGCATGGAGCAATGGTGCTACCACTGAAGATATTTCAAATCTGTCAGCGGGCACTTATACAGTAACTGTTACTGATGCAAATGGTTGTTATAATAATCAGACAGCAACAATCACTCAACCGGCAGCTACTCTTACTGCTTCCGTTTCTGCAATGCAAAATGTGTTGTGTTACAGCAATCTTACAGGAAGTATTGACTTAACTGTGAATGGTGGTACTTCTCCTTACACTTACAACTGGAGCAATGGTGCTACTACCGAAGATATTTCGGGATTAGGCGCAGGAAGTTATACTGTTTCCGTAACTGATGTGAATGGTTGTTCAGCTACGCAAACAATTACTATCTCTCAGCCATCAGCTGCACTGGCTACATCAATAATATCATCCAGTCCGGCATTGTGTTATGGTGGAACAACAGGTACAGCAAACCTCGATATACAGGGAGGAACTACTCCATATACAATACAGTGGAGTAACGGATCATCATCACAAAATCAATCTGCACTTTCAGCAGGTACATATAATGTTTTGGTTACCGATGCCAATGGATGTTCGTCATCACAGTCTGTCACTATTTCTCAGCCTCAGGACAGTATTTCAGGAGGTGTTTCATCTGTGGATAGTGTAGGATGTTTTGGAAATGCTACCGGTAATATTGATATTACAATTATCGGAGGTACTTCACCTTATACTTACAACTGGAGCAACGGAAGCACTAACGAAGATCAGCAAAATGTTGCGGCAGGAAATTATAATGTTCTGGTTACCGATGCCAATGGTTGTACTTACAGCGTAAGTGCAGTAGTTGGTCAGCCTGCTGCTCCGTTATCAAATAGTTTATCTGTTCAGCAAAATGTAAACTGTTTCAGTGGAAACAATGGTTCTGCCACTTCAGTAGTTAACGGAGGTACTTCACCTTACACCTATTACTGGAGTAACGGTGCCACCACAACAACAATTGACTCACTCACTGCAGGTGTTTATCAGCTTACAGTAACTGATGCCAATGGTTGTACTGCTACTGACTCAGTAGAAATTGCTCAGCCTGCTGCAGCATTGAATGCATCCTATGTTATGACTTCGGCAGTATTCTGCTACGGAGGCAATGATGGTGCTGTTGATGTAACAGTAACAGGTGGTACAATGCCATACACTTACCAGTGGAGTAATGGTATGAGCACAGAAGATCTTACCGGTGTTGCCGCAGGAAATTATACATTAACAGTTACTGATGCCAACGGATGTATGTTTAATATGACAGCAACAGTTACGCAACCATTGTCACCATTATCACCTGCAGTAGCAATTACTCCTGTAGGTTGTTTTGCGGACTCAACGGGTGCAATTAATCTTACTGTTACAGGTGGTACACAACCTTATTCATACTACTGGAGCAATGGCGATACTACACAAAATCTTGTAAACATGACAGGCGGTTCTTACTCTGTGTTTGTTGTAGATGCCAATAACTGTGTGGCTCAGGCTTCTGCTTACATTCCTTCACCTGAGGGTGCCTTAGTATCTTATGCTTCATTAACGCATGTAAATTGTCAGTCTGTAACTTCAGGTTCGATATCTATGAATACTATGGGAGGAACAGCACCATATACTTACGTATGGAGTAATGGCGATACTACTCAGAATCTGATAAATATTGGAGCAGGAACTTATACTGTAGTGATTACAGACAGTGCAGGTTGTGTATTCAATGATACATTAACAATCAACGGACCTACTCAACAACTTGAAATAACAGGTCAGCAACAGGATGTCAACTGTTATAATATGGCAACAGGATATGCATCAATAAAAGCAACCGGAGGTATTCCACCTTACAGTTATCTATGGTCGAATGGTAGCACAACTTCTTCGATTTCAAATCTTGCAGCAGGAATTTATACAGTCACAGTTACCGACAGTTATAATTGTGTGTTGGATACAACATTCCAGATTATTCAACCTGATTCAGGTTTGTCGAACAATCTGAATATTTCGCAGGTAACATGTTTTGGTCTGGCCAATGGTAGCATAACTGTGACTACAATGGGAGGTTCTCCGGCTTACACTTATCTGTGGAGTAATGGAGCAACCACTGCATCGTTGAGCAATCTTTCACCCGGTGTTTACAATCTTACTGTAACCGATCAGGGTGGATGTACCGATCAGCATTCAGTAACAATTACAGAACCATCAGCTGCACTTACTGCAACATCTTCTGCAAATGATGCAAACTGTCTCACCGGTGTGGGTGCAAATGTAGATGTGATAGTGAATGGTGGTACACAACCATATCAGTACCTGTGGAGTGATGGTTCACAATATCAGGATCTGACAGGTGTTGGTGCAGGAACTTACTCGCTCACTGTTACAGATGCCAATGGTTGTACTACACAAATAACTCAGATTGTAAATGATGTTTCGACTTTTGATATGAACGCTGAGGGACCAACTGAGTTCTGTATCGGAGGAACGGTTACATTGAATGCAATGATTGTACCTGGTGGATCATATCAGTGGTATGTAAACGGACAACCTTTAACAGGTGCAACATCACCAACATTTACTACCCCTGCAGCAGGAACATACACCGTATCATTGACAAACAGTTGCGGAAACTTTATGTCAAATCCAGTAGAAGTAAAAGTTAATTCAGTTGGAAACTTCACAGTAAGCCCTAATATTATGATATGTCCAAAGGATGGAGAACAAGCTCAGTTGTTTGCTACCGGAGGTTCATGGTATCTGTGGAATCCTGGCGAAGGTCTGAATGACTCAACTATTGCAAATCCGATTGCAGTACCAAAGATTTCTACAAAATATACAGTGGTTGTTCGTTCTGCTGAAGGATGTGAAGCTACTTCTGAAGTAATGGTAACAGTAACCTGTGATACACTCTTTATTCCAACCGGTTTCTCTCCTGATGGTAATGCAGTGAATGACACTTATGTGATTGATGGATTGAGTAAATATCCGGGCAACATTCTGTACATCTACAACCGTTGGGGCAATCTGGTTTATAAGAAACGCGATTACGACAATAATTGGGATGGTACATCCAATGTTGCAGGAGTATATATTGGACAACAGCTGCCAAATGGTACATACTATTATATTCTCGATCTGAATGATGGTAAAAAACCATTGCAAGGATTCCTCACTCTTAAACGATAAGCAATGATGGACAGGAGAAAAAATATTTGTAATAAAAACGAAAATTTAAAAACAATGAATACACATGTAAAAAAACTGATTGCGTTAGCCTGTCTGATTACAGGTCTAAGCCTGAACAAAGCCAATGCTCAGTATGATCCACTTTTTACACAGTATATGTTTAATGAAACATTTATCAATCCTGCATATGCTGGTTCACGTGATGTTATTTCAGCAACGGCATTGTACCGTAATCAATGGGTAGGAATGGAAGGTGCTCCAAAAACACAGACACTTTCTATTCATGGACCGGTGAAGAACAAAAAGATTGGTTTAGGTTTGTCGTTTATGAATGAATCCATCGGTGTAGAAAAAAAGGTAGGATTCTTTACAAACTATGCTTATCGTATTCAAACCAGTGATAATGGTCGTCTGGCATTTGGATTACAGGCAGGGTTAATTCATATGCGTGAGAACTATCTTGATGTTGTGACTCATGATCCTAATGACATTCAGTTTAGTCAAAATGTGACTAAACTTGTTCCCAATGCAGGGTTCGGAATTTATTATAACAGCAAACGTTTTTATGCCGGCTTTTCAATCCCGAGATTGGTTGAGAATTATATTGACTCTGTTAATGGAGGAGATATCAAGAACAGGATTTCTCAGCGTAATTTTCATTACTTTCTCACAAGTGGATATGTGTTTGATGTAAGTCCTGAAATTAAACTCAAACCAATGACTATGATTCGTGCTTCGGATGGAGCAACGATTCAGGCAGACATTTCATTGGCCGCATATTTCAATGAAGTATTCTGGATTGGTTTAACTTATCGTACTGCTGCAGCTGCATCAGTTTATGCTCAGATAAATATTACCAAGCAATTACGTCTGGGTTATTCTTATGACTATACTACCAACCGATTGAATAAATACAATTCAGGAACCCATGAGATTACATTGGGTTATGACTTTCCTCTCCAAAAAACAGGTGTGTTAACTCCAAGGTTCTTCTAACTTAAAATTTCTGATTATGACAATTCGTATTATGAAACCAATATTATTAATCATAGCACTGATAGCTTCGTCAGTTGCTTTTGCGCAGCAAGACGATTTAGTACTGGCCAATCAGTTGTATTCTAAATATAGTTTTGGCAAAGCAATTCCATTATATGAGAAAATACTTTCAAAAAAGTATAATCATGAAACAGCGGCCAAACTAGCTGATTGTTATCGAAGAAACAATCAGTATAAAGAAGCTGAAAAATGGTATGAGCGTGTAACAGCTGATTCTATTGCCACCGGTCAGGAACACTTGCTTTACTCAGGAGTGCTGACGAGTCTAGGTAAGAAAGATAAAGCAGCTGCTCAGATGAAAAAATATCTCGACAAAAAACCCGATGATGTGGAAGTAAAAGCACAGCTTGACGCACTTAGCAGCAACAATCTTTCTTCGGGTAAAGATTTGTGGATTGTGAAAAGACTTACTATAAATTCTCTCAACGGTGATATGTGCGCAACTCCATATAAGGACGGGATTGTTTTTGCATCTTCACGCGAAGATGGTAAGTCTAAAAATCAGGACTGGACTTCAAAGCCCTATTTGTCATTATGGTTCAGTCAGGGTAAGGAAGATAAACTAAGCACTCCTGTACAGTTAGAATTGGCAGATAAATCAAAGTTCAATGATGGCCCGGTAGCATTTTCTGCTGACGGCAATGAGATGTACATTACCCGTAACTACGAAGAGAATGGAAAGATTGTAAGAGACAAGAATCGTATTGTTCGTTTAAAAATTGAAATCGCCAAGAATGTGAATGGAAAGTTTTCTGAATTCAAAGGTTTTAAATACAATGACAAAACATATTCCTGTGCTCATCCATGCCTTTCTGCTGATGGTAACAAACTTTATTTTGCAAGTGATATGCCCGGTGGAAAAGGCGGAATGGATTTATGGGTGTGTAATAAAGTAAATGGCGAATGGGATAAACCAGTAAACCTCGGATCAGCAATCAACACTTCCGGAAACGAATTATTCCCTTATATTGATCATGAGGGTAATTTATACTTTGCCTCTAATGGTCGTGTAGGATTGGGTGGTTTGGACATTTATAAGTCACATGTTGAGAATGGAATATTTTCTACTCCTGAAAATATTGGAGCACCTCTTAATACCACCTACGATGATTTTGCTTACGTATATGACAAGAAAAACCGTTGTGGTTATCTGTCATCCAATCGAGATTCAAAAAATGAGAATGACGATTTGTATATGTTCCGAAAAAATTGCGTGCCTTTGGATGGATTGGTGTACGATAAAGAAACCAATCTTCCGATTGCTAATGCAACTGTAAAAATTTCAGAAGCCGGAAATTCTTTTGCTGATGTTACAACAGATGACAAGGGTAAGTTTACAGCATGCTTATCAATAGGACAGAATTATAGTTTCATGGCATCAAAAGAAGGATATCACAATGGTAGTGGAGAAATTAAAGATGTAAGTGATGAACCTCAATCAATCAAAATTCCATTGTCGCAGGTACCTGTTTTTGCACTCGAAGGACATGTTTATTTAGAGGAAGATAAATCAGCATTGCCTAATCATCCTGTAAAGCTGATTAACCTTCGTACGAATGAAGAGAAAGAAACACTCACTGACGGTGCAGGAAATTACCATTTCGATCTTGAACCGGAAACAAACTATAAAGTGATGTCATTCAGAGAAAATTGTGCAGATAATTTTGCAGATCGCTCCACTGTAGGGTTGAAAAAATCAACAGTATTAAAAGCTGATTTTGGATTTTTCTGTCAGGGTGACGTTATCCGAATTGACAACATCTATTATGATTTAGCAAAATGGAATATTCGTCCTGATGCAGCTAAGGAGCTTGATAAGTTGGTTGAAATAATGAAAAAATATCCGAAGATGGAAATTGAATTGGGCTCACACACCGATTGTCGTGCAAGCAACAAATACAACATGGACCTTTCGCATAAACGTGCTAAATCAGCAGTGGAATACTTGGTTAAAAAAGGTATAGAAGCTTCCAGAATGATTTACAAAGGTTATGGCGAATCGCAATTGATTAATCATTGTGAATGTGAAGGTAAACAAGTAGTACCTTGTTCAGAAGAGGAACATCAGCTCAACAGAAGAACAGAGTTCAAAGTACTCAAAGTAAAATAGAATTAAATATACAGAGAGAATTGATTCCGCACCATTAGTGGTGCGGAATTTTTTTTATCCAAGCAACAGCATCCAGGCTTCCTTAATTTTACCTGCATGAATCAATTCGCGTGCTGCCAGATGTCTTGCAAGCATTGCATTTTGTTTGTCTGAAGATAGTGCTGCATTAAATTTAGAAAGGTCAGCAGAATTGTTGTAGGCTTTAACTTCTTCTGCTTCCGGAATTTGTTCTTCATTGGCTAATAATGCAAGGTCATTGCCTGTAAGTACTTCACTCGTTCTGATAAATTCAGGTAAAGAATCAAAGCCAATACCTAATTTATGATTTGGTTTAGGCACGGTAAATACTGCATTACCTGATGCTCGGCAATAATAGTCAAATCCCATTCGTGCCACTAAATCTATTTTATGGGGATCTATTTTTTGTTCAGCATTTAAAACGGAATCATCAATATGCATCAGTAAAATTTCGCAGATTATCAGATTGGCGGCACCTCCCTGATCTCCGGTTTCAATTACATGACGCACTTTACATTCAAAATTTACTGGAGATTCTTTTATCAAAAATGGCTTCACGCGCTCAGCTTTCAAAGGAGTAAGGCCTGCTTTGATAAATTCATTTACACCTTCAGCATATTCGCAACTTGAAAGCGATGCCTGCTGAACGATGTTATAATTTACTGCACCTATTACTACCTCTTTGGTTTTAATCACATTGTCAAGTGTGTGTTTAGTGGTATTGTCGCGCACTCTTCTTGCAGGACTGAATATGAGAATCGGAGGCTTGCTTCCAAATGCATTGTAAAAACTAAATGGACTCAAATTGGGATTTCCGTTTTCATCTATTGTACTTGCAAATGCAATTGGTCGTGGCGCAACAGCACTAAGCATGTAACTGTGAAAATCACTGGTCTTTATCTGCGATGGATCAATAATCATGTATTGGGTGTAATTATATAAATTGTTGAATGATGTTAGTCGAAGTTAAGATCAAATTGTTGGCGTAGTTTTTCAAGAGAAGGGTTCTTCTCAGCCATTTTTTGAAATTTTTCTCTGGCAGTATATGGTTTGTTTTGTGTAAGAGGCACATCTGTCACCTGAGTATGTAATGTCAGATAACTGTTTTGTAACTCTGATTTCAGATATGAAAGAAAGTCAGTTCGGATTTCCTTCAAGTCATCTTCCAAAACCTGATTGTCGAGTAAAAAATGTATTTCAGTCTCGTTTTTCAGTTCAGGGTCACGTCTTAAAAGTGCTTTAGACAAATTGGTATTTCCTTTGTCATCTAATTGCTCTGCAAATCTTTTCCAGCATGAAATAATTTCATCGGTGCTTACCGGTTTATTGTTTTTTTTTTCGTCTGTATCAGTCTGGTCTTCGTTTGCAGTTTTAGATGGTTTTGGTTGTGCCAGACTTGAAAGACTTGGTGTAATCGTTGAACGCGTTGTTGCAGTACCTGTATCCGTTTTCTTTGGTGCTGACGCAGGTGTAACGATTGTATTTTCTGACGGTTTAGTTTGCGAAGTATTGACAGGACTTACCTTAACAGAAGGAGTAGTTGAAGAAATATCTCCTGAAGTTTTTTCAATGATTACAGGTTTTGCCGAAACAGCATTCTCATTGATTATAAGATTGCCGCTGATGCTGCACATTTTCATCAATGCAATTTCCACATGCAAATGTTGGTTGCGGGCACTTTTATAACTCAGGTCGCAGGCATTGCAAATGTCAATGAGTTTAAGCAGCGTGCTGAGTTCAATATTTTTACTCTGCTGTTTGTACTTTTCTCTCACACCCGGAGTCACATCGAGTAATTGTGTTGTTGCTTCGTCTTTAGACACCAGCAAATCTCTAAAGTGGCTTGCCAGCCCTGTAATAAAATGATGTGCATCAAATCCGTACTTCATCAGTTCATTAAAGGTGAGTAATACTGATGAAATATTTCCGGGAATTATCTGATCGGTAATTCGGAAATAATATTCGTAATCTAGTACATTAAGATTGGTGATAACATCTTTGTAAGTAACCTTATTCCCCGAAAAAGTTACCATCTGATCAAAAATTGAAAGAGCATCGCGCAATGCACCTTCAGCTTTTTGAGCAATAATATGCAATGCATCAGGCTCGGCTTCTATTCCTTCTTTTTCAGCAATGGACAAAAGATGTTTTGAAATATCATCCACCTGAATGCGGTTGAAATCAAAAATCTGACAGCGCGAAAGAATGGTAGGAATAATCTTATGCTTTTCAGTTGTAGCAAGAATAAATATGGCATAGGGTGGAGGTTCTTCCAGTGTTTTCAGAAAGGCATTAAATGCACCCTGAGATAACATGTGTACCTCATCAATGATGTAAATTTTATATTTCCCGTTGGGAGGAGCAAATCGAACCTGCTCAACAAGCGAGCGAATATCATCAACGGAGTTGTTGCTGGCCGCATCTAATTCAAATATATTCAGTGATTGGCTGTTGTTGAAAGAGATACACGATTCACATTGGTTACATGCTTCAATTTCAGGGCTGAGATTGGAGCAGTTAATTGTCTTAGCAAGAATACGTGCACAGGTTGTTTTGCCAACGCCACGCGGTCCACAAAACAAAAATGCCTGAGCAAGATGATGGCTTCGGATGGCATTTTTTAATGTTGTGGTTATATGTTGTTGTCCAACAACAGTGTCAAATGTTGCTGGACGATATTTGCGTGCAGATACTACAAAATTACTCATGTCCGGTTTTAAATTCAATGCAAATTTAGACGAATATTGCGAATAAAACCTATCAACAATGTGATTTTAATAAACATTGGTCAATTCGTTGTGTTCAAATGATAAAATTGTTTTATTTAGCGAAAATCTAAAGTATAAATATGAATTTTTATTTGAATGACTGTTAAATCTCTTCAATTATTTGAAAGCTATCTTCCTAATGCTCAGAACTGGGCATTTAGAATATTAAATAATCTGCCTGATACTGATCTTAGTATTGCTGCTTACCGATATTACAATGAGCAGTTTGTTACTTCAAAAATGAAGTTGCTGCCATTGCCTGATTATGTTGGATTAAATTTGCTGGAAGGACGTGATGGTGCAAAAAATTTTATAGAAAAAGTTTTTAAAAGAATTTCGAACCGACATAAAAACGAATTATTTTTTAAATACATAGCCGACTGGAGCAGGCAGAATAAAATAGATTTGATGCATGTGCATTTTGCAAACATGGGTTGGCAATTTCTAAAACTGAAACAGCTTTCAGGATTGCCTTATCTGGTTTCGTTTTATGGGTTTGATTACGAAAGCCTCCCTTTTCAGTTTCCACTTTGGAAAAGAAGATATGCTGAGTTGTATGACGTTGCTGATGGATTCATTTGTGAAGGACCACATGGTGCCGAATTGTTGCAAAAGCAAGGTTGTAAGGCAGATAAGATACACATCGTGCACTTGGGTGTTGAGACATCAAAAATTCCGGCTGTTTCAAGAACTAAAAATCCCGGTGAACTTAAACTGCTCCAACTTGCAAATTACAGTCAGAAAAAGGGACATATCTATACATTGAATGCATTCATTCAGGCATTGAAAAGTTGTCCTGAAATGAGTTTGACTTTTGTAGGTAACGAACTCGAAAATGTAAAAAGCAAACTCGAAGAAGTGATCAAAGAGCATCAGGTTGGTGATAAAGTTCAATTTATTCCATTTGTTGAATTTTCAAAACTCTATCAGTTTTTTGGAGAGTATCATGTGTTTATTCATCCAAGTTGCTATGCCGACAACCGCGATTGCGAAGGAGGAGCTCCTATAGTACTGCTCGATGCCCAGTGCACCGGTATGCCGGTAATTTCTACAACTCACTGTGATATTCCTGAGGAAGTAATTCATAACAAAACAGGACTCCTTACTCCAGAAAAAGATGTTGATGCTCTTGCTGCTTCAATAACAACTTTTTATCAGATGGATAATTCAACTTATCAGCAGTTTGCCGGTGCTGCACGGCAGCATGTTTTGACGGCATATGATATTCACCCTTGTTCTGAACAGTTGCAAAAGGTATATAATCTTTACAGGTAAATATCCTTAACGAAAAACAATGACCCCTTTTATTGAAAAATATTTTACCCCGCAGGTAATTTCTGATATCACCAAATCATTTGGAATTAAATTTTCAGACCTGCAACTTCTTCGTGATAACGTAAACCTTATTTATGCTTATCGTAAAAGTGGAAATAAGTTTATTTTACGCATTACCCATAGCTCTGTTCAAAAACTCGAAGAGTTACAATCAGAAGTTGATTGGCTGCATTTTCTGCAGCAGAATGATGCAAATGTTTCAGCACCTATAGAGTCATTAAACGGAAATCTGATTGAAGTTGCAAATTCAGGAGATACATATTTTACAGCAACAGTATATACCGAAGCCAAAGGAAAAAAAATAGACCGGTTTAACTGGAATGAACCTGTCTTTAAAGAAATAGGCAGAGTAACAGGACAACTGCATAGAATTACAAAGGATTATAAACCGGGCAATCATGTCATTCCCCGTTCAGACTTAGTTGAGACTGAAGTGGCAAGGGTAATGTCGCACAAGGAAATGCATGATGAACAGTTCACAGCACGAATGCTTAAGTTGGTGGACACACTCAGTTATTTACCCAGGACAAGAGATCATTATGGCCTTATTCATAATGACATTAACCGTGGTAATATGTTTATTCATAACGGGCGCATTTGCCTTTTTGATACTGCTGATTGTGCTTACTCATGGTTTGTTGCTGATATTGCACTGACCTTACTTTATGTTGTGCAGTATTTTCAGAATGACCCCAACGGAAAACTTACAGGACATATCCGATATTTTATGGATTATTACTGGGAGGGTTATCAGAGCGAAAACAAAATAGCTGATGAAGATTTAAAGGGAATACCTCTTATAATGACTTTAAGGTCTATTTTTATTTACGATCATTTATGTACCATTTGGAAGGATAAAAAGCTGAACCATGCTCAGCAAAACTTTTTTAACATCCTCCACTCATTCAGCCACGAAACTTTCGATTTCATCGGAATGGAACTTATTAAGCCATAAATCACATGAAATTAAGGCTTTATTTTATGGAAAAACAGAATGCTTTGTCAAGAATGATTTTACATGAATTTAATACCTTATTTTTGTAACAACCTTACTGTTAATTCAGTAAAAACATAATAGCATACACAGTATTTAACGTCAGTGAAATCAATTATCCGGTTTAAATTTTCAGCATGTCAAATATTCATACCTGCAATAGCATGGATACTGATGGCTGTGTTGCCTGCTTCTGCTCAACGCTATAATTTTTCAGGATATACCATTGCAAATGGCTTACCAAGTAATCATGTGAATGATGTACATCAGGATAAATACGGACGACTGTGGGTAGCAACCATGAATGGTGCCTGCTGGTTTGACGGCCAACGTTTTTACCGATTCGAGCAGGATAATCCTGCAGCATCTAATCCGGTAAAATCTATTTATGAAGACAAAGAAGGTAACCTGTGGATGGCAACACGTAGTGGAGTAGGGGTTTTCAATGGGTTGAAGAAAAAAATCTTTACAATAGATGATGGACTGTTAAGTAATAACGTTAATGCAATCACTCAGGATGCACAGGGAAATTACTGGATTGGAACCACAGAGGGACTGAGCAAGTATGACGGAAAAAAATTTGTAAGTTTTACAATATTGAAAGGTTTGGTGAGCAATGAAGTAACCTGCCTGTCAACAGATTCTAAAGGACGTTTATGGGTAGGAACTACCAATGGATTAAGTTGCTACAGCAGCACCGGTTTTACAAATTATACCATCAACGAAGGATTGCCCGGAAGCATTGTGTATTGCATACGCGAAATGGAAGGCGGAAATATTTGGATTGGTACCAATGAAGGTATTGGTGTATTTAACGGTAAAGGCATTGCCGAAATGAACATCAGTTATGGAGTAAGTGTCAAAAAAGTTACTTCCATCATAATGGATTACAAAAAGAATTTGTGGTTTTCTACTTATGGCAATGGTATTTGTCAGATAGACCATGGCGCATTTTTTACTCTTACTACTGATGAAGGGTTGCTGGACAATAATGTTCAGTGTATGGAAGAGGACAATGAAGGCAACATCTGGATGGGTACTTCCAAAGGGTTATGCCGATACTCAGGAGGCCGTTTCGTTACATTTTCTTCTGAAGATGGATTAAATGATAATCGTTTGCTGACTTCATATTGTGATAATTCTAATAGAGTCTGGATAGGAATGGTGAATGGAGGTGTTAATTACATTGAAAATAATGTTGTAAAAAATGTACCGGTTGCATCTTCTCTCAGCAAGTCAACAATTTGGAGTATAACGCAGGATCATGCAGGAAATATCTGGATGGGAACTTCTGGAGGCCCTGTTGTGGTTACAGCTGATTTGGAGAAATTGTACTATCCGTTTGAAATTTTAAGCAACAAAATTATCTATACCATACTTGCACATACTGACGGAAGTATCTGGATGGGGACAGACAGGGGTATTTATAAATACAGCAATAATTCGTTTAAGATTATCAATAAACTCAATGGACTTGCAAATGACAACATACGTTTTCTTTTTCAGGATCGTCAGGGTTTGGTATGGATTGGTACCATGCAAGGCTTGTATTTTATGAATGGCGATGATGCAGTTTCATTGAATGATTTGCTGCGAATTAACAAAACTCCGGTTACGGCTATCACTCAGGATTTGAACGACAATATTCTGTTTTCGAATTATGATTTTGGAATTTCGGTTTTTTCAAAAACCAATAAGCAAATGGCATTCCGTCATTTGGATACTAAAAGCGGTTTAATAAATAATCGCATTTTATGTATGGCTTCAGATCAGAATTATCTGTGGCTCGGTACACCTGATGGTGTTGATCGAATTGACTGGAATACCTATCTCAAACGAGAGTTTGTAAACATCATTCACTTCGACAAAAGCAATGGCTATTATGGTGTGGAAACCAGTTCAGCCTCCTATGATAAGAATGGATATTTGTGGTTTGCCTCTGTCAATGGTGCCATTCGTTACAATCCGGGCTATGGCTACAGCAAGAGTGTTACACCTGTCATGTTGCTGCAATCTATTACAGCTTATTTGCGCAAAGTAAACTGGGCAGAGCAAGGTTATGCTATTGACAGTACTTCAGGATTACCTGTGAATCCATTATTGCCTTATGGTTACAACAATCTTAATTTTCACTTCACAGGAATTTATTTTTCTGCACCCGGAGAAATAAAATACAGATGGAAACTCAGGGGGTTTGATGACTACTGGGTTCCTTCAACTCCTTTTAATGTTGCCAATTATTCAAACATACCACCAGGAAATTATACATTCATGGTTCAGGCCTCAGTAAATGAAAGAGACTGGAGTCCATCACTTGAATATAATTTCAGCATAAAGGCTCCATTGTGGCGAACGAACTTCTTTTATTTCCTGTATTTGATTTCGGCAGTAGGGTTAGTTTGGCTTATTATGAAATTGAGAACAAGAAGTCTCAGACAAGCACAATTAAGTCTTCGGCAGAAAATCAATGAACGCACAGCACAGCTTAGAGAAAAAAATGAGGAACTGGCCAAACTCTCCATTGTGGCCAGCGAAACCGGAAATGCTGTTTTGATATTTGATAAGAATTTCAATTTGGAATATGCTAACGAAAGTTTTATGCGTATGACAGGTTATAATATGGAAGAAATTGTCAGATTAAGAGGGGGCAAACTTCAACAGATGTCATACAATGAGAATATAAATGAAATAATCAAAGATGCACTGGATGAGAAAAATTCCATTATATACGAATCAAAGACAGTACGTAAAGATGGAAAGGAACTTTGGACTTCAAGTACCATTACTCCTGTTTATTCAGGCACCGGTGAATTGACAAATATTGTTGTGATTGATACTGATATTACTCTCAGGAAAACAATGGAGCAGCAAATTCGTGAGTCACTCGAAGAGAAAAATATTTTGCTCAAAGAAATTCATCACCGCGTAAAAAATAACCTTCAGATTATTGTCAGCCTGTTCAATCTGCAAAGTGCCTATATTCATGATAAGGAATCGAATAAAGTGATCAGAGAAGGGCAGGACCGCATTCGTTCCATGGCACTCATACACGACAGGTTTTATCAGAGTGACGGTACCTCAAGAATTGATTTTGACGATTACATTAAACGGCTTTGCGACACCATTTTCCAGTCTCAGGGTGCCGATAAAAATAAAATCGGTTTGCTAATTGATGCAGATAAAATATCTTTGGACATTGATACGGCTGTTCCTTGCGGCTTAATTATTAATGAGCTTGTAAGTAACGCCATCAAACATGCATTTACTGATAGAAATGGTGAAATTAAAATTACATTTAAGATGAATGAATCAGGTAAACACGTTTTAATCATTGCAGACAATGGTGTAGGATTGCCTGCTAATTTTGATATTGCCTCTGCTGATACATTGGGTTTTCAGTTGGTGAATGTGCTTACAGAACAGATAGATGGAAAAATATCAGTGAATCAGACGAATGGATTTGAAATAAAAATTGAATTTTAACACAGACAAATCAATTTCAACATGGATAAAGTCAGAATTTTAGTAGTAGAAGATGAAAGCATCGTTGCCAAAGATATTCAGCAGACACTGATTAGATTAGGTTACGATGTGCCGGCAACTGCTTCGTCAGCACCTAATGCATTTGCCAAACTCGAAGAGTACGATCCGGATCTTGTTTTTCTGGATATTAAACTGAAAGGTGAACAGGATGGAATTCACGTGGCAGAACATATTCGTCAGAAATATGATATTCCTGTTATTTTTCTCACATCATTTGTGGATAAGAATACACTCGACAGAGCTAAAGTGACTGAACCTTATGGTTACCTCGTAAAACCTTTTAATGAGTCAGACCTGCAGACTACTGTTGAAATGGCATTGTATAAGTTTAAAAAAGATTTGCAAAGCCGCGAGAACGAAAAACGTTTTGCCAATGCACTCACCAATGTAGAAGATGCAATTCTTGTTACCGATATGGAATGTCGCGTTTCTTTTCTGAATCCCAAAGCTGAGAGTATTACCGGATTTGGCAATGTAAGTGCTCAGGGGATGAATCTCTTTAAGCTGATAAAACTTGAAAGCGATGAATATGAAATTGTAAATACCGACTCTCTTGCCAAACACATGAAACAAGGTGATGTACTGGATATTCCTGAGTGTACAATTACTGTTTTGCGCGATTATTCCAATATTAAAGCGAGCTTCGTTTGCTCACCTATACGTGACGAAAAAGATCATTTGCTGGGATATGCCATTGTTATAAACAAAGCTGATTCTCCTGCAAAGAAATCAAATGCTGAAGAACGACCAGCAAAAGCTCCTGAATCAAAACCGGCTGAAACGGCATCTAACCCTCTCGAAAATCAGGTGATACAGAATTCGTTTTTCGTAAAAAGAGGATCTATGCTTGTGAAAGTTTTTCTCGAAAATATTTATTGGTTGCAGGCAATGGATAATTATGTCATTATTCAGACAAAAGAAGATCAGTTTGTCATTCATGCTACCATGAAAGACATTGAAACCAAACTGCCATCTGATAAATTTTTGCGCGTGCACCGTTCTTATATCATTGCTCTGGATAAAATAAGTGCAATGGACGAAGGTGCTGTAGTGATTAAGGAAAAAACTATTCCTGTTGGCAAAAGCTATAAGGAAGTGTTTATGAACAGAATCAATTTCCTTTAATTAAAATTTAACTTAAAAGAAAAGGCAACATAAAAATGTTGCCTTTTCTTTTTCAGTTAAAGTCATTTATTTGATCACATTCAATGAGCCATGCAATGTTTTTTTCTCACCATTATGTTGTTCTATTTCGATAACATAATAATAAACTCCGGCAATCACATTTGAACCATCCCAGCCTCTTACCCAATCGGTATAGGAAGTTACTTTGTTGCCCCAGCGATTGAATATTGTCACTGTTGCACTTTTGATGGAAGTGCTGTTAAATGTAAATACATCATTTTTTCCATCGTTATTAGGAGTAATTGCATTTGGAATGAATAACTGACTGTCATCAACCAAAATATTTGCTGATACACTGTCCTGACAACCGTTGTCATCAGCTATGGTCAACCATACCGTGAAATTTCCACCAAAATTAAATGTATGCTGAGGGTTGATAACATCAGAGGTAGATCCATCTCCAAAATTCCATGTGCCTGATGTGAATGCTGTGCTTGTATTGTTAAAGTTAACTGTCAGTGGAGCGAGGCCTGAAGTAATATCAGGCACAAAGTTGGCGAAGATGTTACTTTGATTAACAGTAATATCAGCAGTATCGCTGCCACATGCATTAGTTGCATAAACAAAATATTGTCCGGCCTGTGTGATGGTGTTCTGGCTTCCTGTAGTTCCGTTGCTCCATGTATAATTGTCGCCACCTGATGCAGACAGAGTAAGAGATGTACCCGGGCAAAGTATAGTGGACGGTGAAGAAATTTGTGCAACAGGTAAAGTGCCTGCAGTGATGGTTTGTGTTGCAGTGGCAGTACCGCAGCTGCTGGTTCCTGTTACGGTGTAAGTGCCCGGTGCATTAACAGTAATAGAAGAAGTCGTTTGCCCGTTTGACCACAGATAAGTTGATGCTCCTGATGCAGTCAGTGTTGCAGTTTGTCCTGCACAAAGAGATGTTGCTGATGCAGTAATGTTTACTGTTGGCACATTTGTAACGGTAACAGTAACACTTGCAGAATCCGAACCGCAATTATTGGATGAAACAACTGTATATACTCCTGCTGCACTTACGGTAATGGCTGCTGTTGTTTCACCTGTTGACCACAAATAGTTTGTGCTGCCTGACGCTGTTAAAGTAACTGACTGACCACTGCAGATAGTTACAGTTGGACCGGGTGTTATCGCTACAGAAGGTGCACTGCCTGATGTTACAGTTACACTTGCTGTAGGTGAACCACATGAACCTGATACAGTCACTGTGTAAGTTCCTGCCTGTAAAACCTGAATGGATTGTGTAGTTGCTCCGTTCGACCATTGATAACCTGAGCCTGAAGATGCTGTAAGTACAATGGTATCTCCTGCGCATAATGTGGTAGGGCCTGAAATACTTGCTGCCTGACCATTTTGTATGTTCAGATAAAGAGGATAGGTTATGGTATCATTACATTGTCCCAGCATAGAAAAATATAAAGTGTCAATGCCTGAATAATTGAATGACGAATGATAAATGGTGTTCAAAAAATTGGGCGGAGTAAAATTTCCATGTCCACCTTGCCAGAAATAACCTGAATAGTTTCCGGTTAAGTTTGATGCTATAACAGTTACTGTATCACCTGCACAAATGGTAGTTGACAAAGCCTGCACGTTTGCTGTAAGAGTAATGATGGGTGCCTGACAGCCGTTGTTGTAATAGGTTGCATTTCCTGATGCATCATAAGCTACGCTTGATCCATCCTGTTGTGCAGTATCCAGTTGTCCAAACTGATTCACTAACTGATTTGGATAATAGCTCACAGTCTGACTGCAGATGGGGCTGAAGTCAAGAGTTAGTATGCGAGGTGTTGATACAGTTGCAGAATAATTTCTGAAATGTCCCTGTGTATTCCCTGCACACTGAAATATCATATAAATTGTATCGGTGAGATTGGCAAACGAATTGAATGTTGTACTCATATTTTCGCTGGTCACAAGTATCACCTTGCTGTTGGCAGGCAAGGTGCCGCCTACAGGTTCAAGAATATATCCGCAAGACTGAATGTTGGCATTGAGATCGGCCACTTTTTGTGCAGTATTTGCATTCTGACAAATTCCCAGAAAGTTAAGTGTAGTTGTTGGCCATGATACAGTAAGCAAATTAATGGGTAATGGAGTTGCTCCTACTGTGAAGCGTACCATTTCGTTTTCACCTTCAGGAAATCCACAGGCATCTACCAGAATACTGTTAATCTCAATACAATTTTGTGCCGATATTTTTACTGTTGATAGCAGGCAAAGAGTTGCCAATAAAAAGAAAAGTTTTTTTGTCATACGTATTTCGTCAGAATATTTTAAAAATTGAAAGTGCAAAAATGCAGAAAAGCAGATTAACATAATCTGCCGGTTAATAATCTTATTGTTCTCGCATTCAACGAATTCTTTTCAGGGAATAAGTGATGGTGTCTTTGGGGCCTGTGAGTGTGGCATCCCAAGTGTTTTGTGCAGATAATGAAAAAGTAATGCGCGAATATGGTTTTATAGAATCGTTGCCGAAAGCTACAGATGCCGGATGTACATCTGTAGCTTTCCAGCGCAATTGTTTGCTGCTGTCAGTATCGTTTATGTAATAGATATGATTATCCTGCAGGATAATTTTTGAGGAACCTCCTTTTATTTTTAAATCATTTTCGAAATGATAATTATGATTAATAAATTCTGTCGGACTTTCTTTTATCCACTCTTCATAAAACACATTCCCGCTGCGCGACTGTCCTTGCCAGGTACCTATCAGCCAATCCAGATTGTTAAGTGAATTTTGATTCTGATTTGATGTGCATGCTTTCAAAGTAAACAACAATAGGCAACACGCTAAAATTTTGTAATGTCTGAAATTCATACTGCAAAAGTGCATTAAATAATGAAATAATATGAAGCCGAAATGACCGTTCATAATTTATGGTGCATTCGAATAGATGAAAAGTTAATTTTGACGCTCTTTTATAAACCGAATTATTTTCAGACTGTTATTTATTTAGCATTCACACCTTAAAATGACTTGTGCCCGAATATTGAGGTTAAATTTTTTTATGTCTGTCATTCTCATGGCAGGCTCGTCAACCTCTGCTCAGGAGATGAATGGTATAGCTCATAGCAATTT
This sequence comes from Bacteroidota bacterium, assembly GCA_019136655.1. Lineage (GTDB taxonomy): Bacteria > Bacteroidota > Bacteroidia > AKYH767-A > OLB10 > OLB10. The sequence continues at coordinate 153,187 of JAGVTU010000010.1, read as the reverse complement.
CGCAGGGAATATGGGCATTGAAATGAATCCGGCTTCTATTGCTGTAATGCCTTACCGCTTTGAGTTTAATATTCTTTCAGGAGACGTTTTTATGCAGAATGATTACATTTATTTTCCTGCATCAAGAATTCCTACCGGCAAATTTGCACGACTTACTTCTTTTGTGCACGAAGATTTCAGTGATCATTATACAAAGCCTCCTAAAAATGCTTATGGTTCCGTATTGTTAAAAGGTCCTTCTGCAGTTTGGCGTAATGATGATGTTGCATTTGGAATTCACTTTTCACTGCGAAGTCAGATAAGCGCAACTGATGTGCCTTATCATCTGGCAAAATTTTTTTGGGAAGGGTCTGACTACAGCCCTCAGCATAATGAACCCTGGAAATCTACAGCTTTTGACTTGGGTGCTCTGGTGTATGCAGAAGGTGGGTTGACAGTAGCAAAGACGATTCGTAAGAAGCAACAGAATATTACAACAGGTGGTGCTACGCTTAATTTTCTGTTGGGGATGAGCGGAGTGTATCTGAACTCATCTGTGTTTGACTACACCTTTGTAGATGAATCGCTGTTGATAATACGCGGAGAAGATATCAGTTATGGTCATGCCATTCCTTACAGGGAGGGAAAAAATTATCTGCATCCAAGAGGTATGGGCGCTTCTGTTAATTTAGGAATACAACATTTTTACAATTACAAATCGCAGGCCTATAAACCCGGAATGTCAGGCGTTAAACTTAAAAAGTACGATGTACGCTTAGGCTTATCACTTATGGATATCGGATTTATTCAATTCTCAGAAAATGCACGTAAGTTTGAACTGAATAACAGCACAGCACAGTGGCCGGGTTTCGACACAACGAAATTTAAAGACGTAGCATCAATAGATTCAGCATTCAGTTATCATCTCTATAACGATGCAACCAAATCGCAGGCAGGAAACGGATTTACTATGATTCTTCCTGCTGCTATCAGTGGCCAGGCCGACTGGAGTATTACTCCTAAATTTTATCTGAACCTTACCGTAATTCAGAATATTCAGATTTTTGACAAAAGTGTTGTACGTCCTTCTCAAGTTGCATTAACACCACGTTTCGAAACGAGAAGAGTTGAAGTTAGTTTGCCCTTATCATTATATCAGTATAATTTTTTCAGAGCAGGATTAGCTTTTCGTTATAAGTGGTTTGTATTGGGAACAGATAACCTTGGTTGGTGGCCCGGTTTATATGAAATGAATGGCCTGGATTTTTATTTCGGGTTTAAGTACACCAGTGATATATACGACAATATACGATTCAAAAAAGGCAAAGGCGGAAATTGCCCGGCTTATAAATGATAAAGTCTTACGGGTTCTTAGAGTTATAATTTTTGGATTTATTTCACTGTTATAAATAATATTTTCATTCCTCTTTTTGCCTGTTCATGTAACATCAAATTGTGCATATTTGCACTTGCAGAAAATTCCGAATGAATTTAATCAGATACGTTTTGGTAAGTGTGTTTTTGGGACTAAGTATTCCATATTGTTTGCATGCTCAACGTATAAACGGACATCACAAGCAACATTTTAATGGTATTGATATTACTGTTAGCAGGGTTATTCCTTATTTTAACAAGCCGCAAGGACAGGATTTTCTGATGCATGAAAGTATTACGTATTCTATCGTGGCCGGAGAACGTATTCGTGCTTTAGCAGGTATAAATTTTTTGTTCCCTGCTAAAGATGGAGTTACTCGTTATGGTTTTCATGCAGGAATTCTGGCAGGTTCAACTAATCCGGTCTTTGGGATGTTATATGGTTCAACCTTTTTTCATATTATCAATAAAAGATCTTACGATAATGGAGCCTTGCGTAATTATCATAATACAGGAATTGCAGTTGCAGTAGGCTGTTATTATGTGCCGTTTGACAGGTTTGTGTTTTCAACCAAAATAGCCCCTGCTTTGTATCATTATAATTTCAAAAAAATAAATGACATTCCTGTGATTGATGGTAATGCCGATACACGATCAGAAACATTTTATGTTGGCTTCTATCAATTGCTTAGCTTTTCCATTGGTTACAGGTTTTAGCTGCAAAAAGCAGTTTATAAATTGTCCTGATAATAGCTAAAACTTATCGCTTAAAGTTATACTTTTGTAATTGAAAAATTTGTTGTTATAATGGAAAAACAGAATGAAGTTTTAGAGCAGGTAATAATAAAGTTTGCAGGCGACTCAGGTGATGGTATGCAGCTTACCGGCACGCAGTTTACCAATACTGCTGCACTTTTTGGAAATGACCTGAGTACGTTTCCTGACTTTCCCGCAGAAATTCGCGCTCCGCAGGGCACTCTTGCAGGAGTTTCAGGATATCAGTTGCATTTTGGAAGTGTAAATATTTATACTCCCGGAGATAAATGTGATGTGCTGGTGGCAATGAATGCTGCCGCTCTGAAGGCAAATCTTAAGAATCTGAAAGATGGCGGAATTATTATTGCCAACAGTGATGGCTTCGATCCAAAAAATTTACGTCTTGCCAATTATCCTGATGGTAAAAGCCCGTTGGAAGATGATTCATTAGGAAAATATAATGTAATCACCATAGACGTAACCAAAATGACCCGTGCTGCTTTGGTGGATTCCGGACTTGGTACCAAAGAAATTGACCGCGCTAAAAACATGTTTGTACTTGGATTTTTATATTGGATGTACAACAGGTCTTTAGATATTACCATTAAATTTTTGGAAGATAAGTTCGGGAAAAAACCGGCTATTCTTGATGCCAATCTTAAAGTGTTGAGAGCAGGATATAACTATGGCGACACTACAGAAACTTTCAGAACAAGATTTCAGGTGCAACCTGCAAAAATGGCTGCAGGATCTTATCGTAATATTATGGGTAATCAGGCTACAGCTATTGGATTAGTTGCAGCATCGCATCAGGCAGAATTGCCATTGTTTGTTGGAACTTATCCGATTACTCCTGCATCTGATATTTTACACGAACTATCAAAACATAAATCTTTCGGTGTTAAAACTTTTCAGGCAGAAGACGAGATTGCAGGAATTTGCACTGCAATAGGTGCATCTTTCGGTGGCTCTCTCGCAGTAACTACTTCTTCAGGTCCGGGTATTGCACTCAAAGGTGAAGCCATGGGCTTAGGCATTATGCTCGAAATTCCTCTCGTAATTATTAATGTGCAGCGTGGTGGTCCTTCTACCGGATTACCTACTAAGACTGAACAAAGTGATTTGCTTCAGGCATTATACGGAAGAAACGGTGAGGCTCCTATGCCGGTGATTGCTGCTTATTCACCTGCAAATTGTTTTAATACTGCATTTGAGGCTTGTCGTATAGCTCTCGAACACATGACTCCTGTAATGATGCTCTCTGACGGCTATATTGCTAATGGTGCAGAGCCTTGGCAATATCCTACATCAGGTGATTTAAAGAAAATAGATGTGAAGTTTGCAACAGAGAAAAACGGAGAAAATTTTCTGCCTTATAAAAGAGATGAAAAACTTTCCCGCCCATGGGCTTTACCCGGAACCAAAGGATTAGAGCACAGAATTGGTGGCTTGGAAAAACAACATGAAACAGGCAACATCAGCTACGACAGCGATAACCATCAGTTCATGGTGCGCATGCGCGAAGCTAAGGTTGAAAAAATTGCTGACTACATTCCGCAACAGACTCTGGATTCAGGACCTGAAAAAGGTAAACTGCTTGTGGTAGGATGGGGAAGTACTTATGGTGCTATAAAAACTGCCTGTAAAATGGCTCGCAGCGAAGGATATGATGTGGCACATGCACAGATTACTTATCTCAAACCTTTCCCTAAAAATTTAGGTGAGATGTTGTTTAATTACGACAAAGTATTAGTTCCTGAAATGAATACAGGTCAGTTGCTGAAAGTTTTACGCGATAAATACTTTGTCCCTGCTATCGGATTAAATAAAATCATGGGTATTCCTTTCTCAGCAGGAGAAATAAAAGATAAAATCGTTGAACTTTGTAAGTAAGCATTACGTTTTAAAAATTATTTAACTGAATAAATAAAGAAAAACATGGATACAGCAACAACTTCTGCTCCATTATTTACCTCAAAAGAACTCGTTACCGACCAGGAAGTAAGATGGTGTCCCGGATGCGGTGATTATTCCATATTGAAACAAGTACAAACCGTAATTCCTGAGCTTGGAATACCACGTGAGAAATTTGTTTTTATCTCAGGTATCGGTTGCTCATCCCGTTTTCCGTATTATATGGAAACGTATGGCATGCACTCAATTCACGGACGTGCTACTGCCATTGCCAGCGGATTAAGAGCAACACGCAAGGACCTCAGTGTTTGGATTGTAACAGGTGATGGTGACTCTATGTCAATTGGAGGAAATCATTTTATTCACCTCTTGAGAAGAAACCTCAATGTTAATGTGCTTCTGTTTAACAACCAGATTTATGGTTTGACAAAGGGTCAATACTCTCCAACTTCCGAAGAGGGAAAAGTTACCAAGTCAACCCCCTACGGTTCTATTGACCATCCGTTTAACCCAATTGCACTTGCTATGGGTGCCGATGGAACTTTCATTGCACGCAGTATGGACAGAGACCCTGTTCACCTCAAAGAAATGCTTCGCAAGTCTGCTGCACACAAAGGAACTTCATTCCTTGAAATTTATCAGAACTGCAACGTGTTTAATGATGGTACTTTCGAAATGTTTACTGAGAAGGCGACCAAAAAGCAGGAGGCACTGTTTGTTGAAACTGGCAAACCATTGTTGTTTGGACAGAATAATGAGTTAGGAATTAAACTTGATGGATTCAAACCTGTTGTTGTCAATATCAATGAAAATGGCAACAGCATAAACGATATTTGGGTTCATGATACATCCGATCGTGTGAAAGCAGGAATTCTGTCACGCTTCTTTGACAGTCCTGAAAAAGAAGGCCATTATCCACGTCCGTTTGGAGTGTTTTACGAAGAAGACAGACCATGCTACGAAGATGTGATGGAAGATCAGGTGAATCAGGTTATTGCTGCAAAAGGCAAAGGAAACCTTGATAAACTTCTCAGAGGAAGTGAAGTGTGGGATATCAAATAAGGATTGATAACTTTTTTGCTGGTATTATTTTTTTCAGTGGTTAATTATTTTGATACACTGAATTTGCTCGGTTTTTATCGTAGAAAATTTTATTCGTAGTTACATTCAAATAAAGTAAGAATCTCTTGGCATTATTTATAGGTTATCTTGCATCAGCCTTTCTTGCTGCCTCACTGGTTGTATCCAATGCTTTTAAGTTCAGATGGTATAGCCTTGGCGGGCAAGTAACCTTTATTATTTACGGCTTTATGATTAACGCCATGCCTGTTGTTATTGCAAATGGCATTTTGCTTGTCATAAATATCATCCAGATGGTTCGTTTGTATCAGATACAGGAAGCTTTCGATTTAGTACAGATAAGTACTCATGACGAGCTGATTTCATGTTTTATCAGGCGTAACAAAAAAGAAATTGAATCTTATTTCCCAGAGTTTGCTGAATCAAACAGCGGTGATAAAGCTTTTGTAACCTTGCGCGACCTCACCGTGGCCAATTTATTTATCTTCAGAATGAAGGGAGAAGGAGAGGCAAACGTGCTGATAAATTATACCATACCCAAGTACAGAGATTATAAAGTAGGCAAGTTTATTTTTGGTCAGGAAAAGGAAAAACTACTTACCCAGGGCGTGAAAAAGATAAGCTATGATAAAGTATCACATGCAGGCCATGCAAAATTTTTAACCCTTCTGGGATTTACGAAGTTGCCTGACGGAAAATATGAAAGGCAATTGAACTGAAAAAAAACTTAGTCTTCTGCTTTTAAATAAGAAAATCTCCTAAACCTGCGGCAATTGGTCAATGCTGTCTGGCCTGTTGCACATACTTTTCACCTTCCTCTCGGTTTCCTGTCATTATGAGTGTTATGCCAAGGTTGTTCAGTGCTTTTGAATTGGATGGATTCATTTCTATTGCTTTTCGGAAATAGATAATGGCATTGGCGTAATCCTGCATGGCAGCATAGCTGTTGCCTATGTTGTTCACAGCATCTTCGTTGGAAGGATTCAGCTCCAGCGTTTTTTTATACCATTTAATGGCCTCAGTAAAATTATTTTTATGTGCATACGTATTGCCCATGTTGTAACATGCATTGTACGAGGATGAATCCAGCTTGAGTGCAGTTTTCAGGCTGCTGATGGCATCATCATATCTTTTCATCTCATCATAAAATACACCCAGATTCAGATAAGCATCTGTGGTTTTCGGATCAAGGTCAATGGCATGATTCAATGCTTTTATGCTTTGATCATACTTCCCTGCTTTGCCGCAGGCCACACCCCACGATACAAAGAACTGAGGGTCGGTAAATGTTTTATATTTTGCCGCCTGTTCAAAAGCAGCAATGGCCTTAGGATAATTTTCTCGCTCTTTATAAGCTATTCCCAAATGATAATATGCTTCTGAATAAGTTGGCAGTATGGCAACACCTTTTTCAAGCTGCTCAATGCTTCTGTCGAGGAGGTTCATTTTTTTATCACGGTCCTTTTCTTTAAGTGCCTGTTCAATCAGTATGGCACTTCCGTATGCATAGCGTATGCGTGCACTCTCAGGACAGGTTTTTACATCAGTAGCCAATAACGTAAGGTTGTTTTTCCAGTCGAAGTTGCGTGCTATGGTTTTTACAGAATATAAAAAAGAAATGGAAAATAAAATGATAAAAAAAGTTTTATTGGAAGAAACTACGGACGACACATTTACGAAGTTACCACCTTTGTATTGTGGATTGAGCCATTGAGCCAACAACATAACGCCTGCAATACATATTCCCAGCGATGGCAGATAGGTGAATCGTTCAGCCATTACCGACTCTATCAGGAAAAATACATTGCTCACAATGCTTATGGTGATTAAGAAAAATACCAACCCGAAGCCTGCCAGGTTACGCTTTGCAAAACTGCGTATAGCATAAAAGCCAATAGCCATATAAGCCAGTAATGCTGCCAGTGAACGCATGTCGCCAAAACTTACAATCGGAAAAGTGTTGAAGGAATAATCAAAAGAAAGTGGTTGAGGTATTATGAGAAGCCATAAATATTTGCCCAATATCATTATGGCTGTTGCCAGCCTGTCGGTTATGGAGGTGGCATTTACCAGAGAGTTGTTGATTGGCAGAATTTCTGTGAAGTTTGTAACTCCTTTCAGCACCATAAATCTGACTCCTAAATAGGCAAGTGCTGCACACCAAACAATGATGGACGTGCGAAGACTCTCTAATGGTTTCTTCGACTGAACAAAATAAGCCAGCAGTGGAAATATAGCCACACAGGTAATAGAACTTTCCTTTGACATAAGCGAAAGAAAGAAAAACACAGCTGCATATACATGATGTGAAAGTTTATTGTTTTGCAACCCTTTCAAAAACTGGTGAAAGGAAAGTATGATAAACAGAAAGCATAAAATTTCGTCACGGCTTTTAATGTTGGCAACCACTTCGGTGTGTATGGGATGAACAATATACAACAGTGCAACACTGAAAGCTAAAAGTATATTCCGGTTAAACAAAAGCAACAAAAACCGAAACAGTAAGAATGCCGTCAGCATGTAAAGCGCTACATTGATGATGTGACCCGGCATGGGATTGCCGGGAGCTAATTGCCATTCTACAGCAAACATCACTACGGACAATGGTCTGTACAAACTCTCATTTCTGTCCCAAAATCCTTTGCGGTAGGGGGTGGTAAGTATTTCAGGGATGGCACTTACTCCTTTTTTTACAATTTTGTTATTCTGCATGACGGTTCCGTCATCAACAGTGTAATCGCTTCCAAGGGTATTGGCATACAGCGCAAATGCCAGCACCGGTAGCAATAAGGAAAGCCATTTTACAAGCTTACGGGTTTCTGTTCCCTTAAGTGTTTCTTCTTTTTTAGCAATTAGCTTTTTATCTTTTTTCTTCTGATTCACCGTTTCAGATTTTTAACTTATGTGTAAATCATTGTTCAAGCTTCATGCGAATATACCACTCCCGCGGATAAAGATTGTTGATGCGCCTGCCTGTTTTTTTAACAAACATAAGTGGTAATTGCTGATAAGTTACCAGAATGTATCCTTCCGGATGCGCAGTATTCAGTTGTGTATCACCTTTGAGCAACCGTAATGCAGTTTCCCTGTCAACTTCTTCAGTGTTAAAGTCTGCCTTGAGTGCTGTGGACAATGCAATTTCTGCTGATGGAATCCAGTCCTTACCTTTGATGGTGGCTATGGCTGTGCCTGCATGAGTGATGTTCATTCCAGTGAGTAAGGCCAAATCCCGTTTCAGTGAAAGAGGAAAAAATCGTACAGACTGCTGATGCATAAAAAAATAAGACTCATCAGTATTTTTGATATAGTCAGCCGCCTGTTTACGGATATTTGCTTCGGCTTCTTCAATTTTATTACTTCTGTTGAGTATAGATTTTCCCTCGCTGTTGTTTTTACGCAGCACACATACTGTAAATCCTTCGCCTTGTGTTTTGTGAGGAAAAAAACGATAAGTGATAGTGTTGCCTTTAATACGTTCTTCAACACCCGTAAAATTTTCAATGTTCAGTTTTATACATGTAGCATCCGGCTCACTTGCAAATCGTGAAATATTTTTTTCGTTTTCTTCTTCGTTATAGGTGCAGGTCGAATAAATCAACAAACCTCCCGTCTTCAGTGAAGGCCATAAATCATTCACTATTCTTTGTTGGCGCAAGGCACAGTGCATCACATTTTCTTTGCTCCACAGTTTTACTGCTTGCTCATCTTTCCGAAACAATCCCTCACCCGAACAGGGAGCATCACAAAGTATCACATCAAAATATTCGCCTAATGAAGCAAAACGGCTTACATCAGTTTGTGTAACTACTACATTGTTGTATCCCCATTTGCATACATTGTGTATCAATGCCTGCTGGCGCGAGCGGATAGATTCATTGGCAACAACCAATGACTCCTGATGCAACAGCGAAAGTAAATGGGTGGTTTTGCCTCCCGGAGATGCACAGGCATCAAGTATGCGAATCGGTTTTTCGTTCAGCGACAGTTGCATGATGACCTGTTCAACAAACATACTGCTGGCTTCCTGCACATAATAAGCGCCTGCATGAAACAAAGGATCTAATGTAAAAACAGGGCGCTGCTGCAGATAAGATCCATAGCGGCTCCATGAAACAGGATTGCCCTCAGGTAAGGTTATATTCTTTAGTGGATTTTTGCGGATAGAAGTTAAAGACGGTTCATTTAAAGAATGAACAAACTTTGTTTTTTCTTCTTCCGGCAGAGGAAGCATTGACAAAAAATCAGCAGGAAATTCTATCATCATCAATTACGAAATGCCGAAAAATAGTTATTTAACAGGTTCAACAATTACATGCCGCCCAATTTTTTCAGCAGTTCTTCTTTCCTGCGCGATGATACTTCTACCGATGAACTGTCATCCAATATCAAATATCCTCCTTTACCCTTGTTGTAACTTTTTACATAATCAAGATTTACCAGGTCGGAGTGATGAACTCTGAAAAAGGAATAATCAGCCAACAGATTTTCGAACTCTTTCAGTGTTTTTGAAACTACCATTTGTTTTTTACCTGCCAGATGCAACTCTGTATAATTACCGTCAGCATGACAACGTATGATTTCCGATACCGGTATAAACACAATTCCATTAAGTGTGGGAACGCCAATTTTACGCGGCTTGTTACTCATTCCTTTCAGTAGTTCGCTGATTTGCTCACTGATTCCGTTGTTATTTTTCATTGATGTTACTTTCATCAGTGCATTTTGCAACTCATCGGCATCTACAGGCTTGAGCAAATAATCAAGTGCACAAAATCGAAATGCCTGCAGCGCATACCTGTCATGTGCTGTTGTAAAAATTACCTGAAATTGAGCATCAGGAATTGCTTTCAATAAATCAAAACCGGTTTTATCAGCAATCTGAACATCTAAAAATACCAATTGCGGCTGATGTTTACTGATAAGTGCTAACCCTTCATCAACAGTTTGTGCTGTGCCTGCCAGTTGAATGTCAGGATTTTTTATTGCAGACAACAAGCTGCATAATCGGTCAATACAGTGTTGTTCATCATCAATAATTACAGCTTTAATCATCTTGTATATAGGTATCAGAATTGTAAAGTAAGTGGTATTTTAATTACAACCCTGGTGCCCGGGTTGAGTTGTTCATATTCAATTGAAGCATGTGTTTGATGTCTCTCATTAAACAGTGCTATTCTGTCGTTACTGATTCTTATTGCCATTGATTTTCTTTCTGTCATAGCAGGTTTTTCGGGCGATATGCCTACACCATTATCATCAATATTTATAAATAACCATTGTTCCTGTTGCCTGATGGAAATAGAAACAGTGCCTCCGTCACTCAATGGAGAGATGCCATGTATAATACTGTTTTCGACAAAAGGTTGGAGCAGCATGGATGGTATCATAATGTTTTCTGCATCCAGTGAAGATTCCATGTTTATGGTATAAGTGAGTTTAGGCTTTAGCCGGAGTGCTTCAAGTGATAAATAAAGCTCAGTGGACTGAAGCTCGTCTGCCAGTGGCACTTCCGGGCTTTCTGAATTTTCGAGAACCATGCGCATCAGTTTTGCAAATTTTACCGAATAGTTTGATGCTGTTTCTGTTTTATGCTGATCAATAAAATTGGTGATGGAGTTGAGTGAATTGAACATAAAATGTGGATTCATCTGTAGTCGTAATGCTTTTAATTCTGATTCCACCCTGCTTGCATTTAACTCGGCTTCTTTTCGTTTATGCAAAGCATCCTTTCTTCTTTTATATGAAATGAAAAATCCACCCGAAATCAACAAAAGTGCTATACCTCCGGCCAATGTGTATTGGCGATTCACTTGTTCGTATTCCAGTTCGGCTTGTTTTTGAATGTTGGCAACTTTTAACTCCTGTTCACGCAAATCAAAATCATATTTCATTTCACGTTTTTCAATTTCAATTTTATGTTCATCAATCAGCACACAATCACGGCATGCCACATATTGTTTGTAATGTGTAAATGCGTTTTTATAATCACCACTGTTTTCGTACAAGCGGCATAAGTCATCATTTACATCAGCAAGCGATGCATAGTCTTCAGTAATTATAAATATATCTTTTGCCTGATTAAGTAACGATTTGACTATTGCTGTTTTTTGTGGTGATGCAATTCCTAACTGAAGTAATGTGGAGTCTGGTGCAGCCAATAATAATGAAGCTTTTGTTTTTAATGCAATAGCATAATTGTTTTTGTCATCTATTTTAAAAAACAAGGCTTCAGCTTTTTGCAGCGATTGGTAAGCTTGCGTAAACCTGTTTAGTTGGCGCAATTCAATACCCATATTGATATAATTGCTTGCAATACCGTATTCATAGTCTGATTGCTTATTTATTTCAAGTGCTTTATCATAATATTCCAATGCTTTTGCAGGTTGTTTCATTTCACCATAAACATTAGCAATATTATTAAAGGCTTTTGCGATATACAGGTTGTTACTTTGCTGCTGATAGATTCGTAACGCATTATTCATATACGTAATAGCTTTGTTTAAATCGCCTATGTTTTTATATACAATGCCGATATTCATTAATGTGTTAGCCATTACTGTTGAATCGTTATTACGTTTGGCTAAATCAAGACTTTCGAGATAATATTCAATAGCGTGTGAATAGTCGGATAGCTCCATGGCAACAATACCCAGGCTGTTAAGCGCAGCAGAGATTCCTTTTTCATTTTTCAGTTTTTTAAAAATAGCAAGAGCTTTTGTGTGCATCTCTGTTGCCTTTTTATAGTATGAAAGGTTATAGAACGAAATTCCCATATTATATAACATGGTTCCGCATGCAAGTTCTTTTCCGACTTTCTTGTTGAGGTCATAGGCAATTTGATAATTCACTATGGCCAGAGAGTCCTGACCATCAGAGCTCAAGTTACGTGCTTTGGCATAATAGGCTGTTGCCAACTTTACATCTGATTTTATGCGTGTGCAGAGCGCAATGGAACTATCGGCATACGCCATCCCTTTATCAAAATCTGAATTGCTTAACTGAATGGAAAGCTCGTTAAGTATGGATGCCCGGCTGGTATCTTCCACTCTGTATTGCTTTGCTTGTACTAACAGGGAATCTAACCTATTAGTCTGGCCAAAAGCAAAGGAGGCTGCAATACTTAACAAGGTTAGTATTAGGTTTCTCATGAGAACTTGGTTTCACAGGTCAAATCTACGCATTGCAGTTAATAAATGAAAGCCTGCAAATACTCAATGTTCCCCGTCAATTGATAAATGTAGCTTTCGCGCCCTGTAATGCCAATTTATTTTTGGTCGAAAATTAAAAGATAAGGTTATATGCAAAAGTCCTCTATCAAACTTTTTGACTTCTCATTGAGGAATAACATTACCAATAGTAAATAATGATATGAAAACGATTATACAAACTCCGTTTGGCCTGATTGCCTGGTGCATGCTCATTTTAGTAATCTGTGCATGTAGTTCTAAAGATGATGGCGGACAAGTGAATAAAGATGATGTCTCTTCAATGGATGCTGAATTAATGTTTCGCAGTGTTAAGTCAACGCTTACTCCTCAGGAAAAAAATCAGGTGTTGAAAATATCGGGACTGGTAGTCAATAATGAAACAGGAAAATTTCAGATGGAAGGAGAAGACACCGAAGTGCAGTTGATGCCATTGGACCTGAATAACGACAAGAAGGAAGACCTGTTCATCATTACTTTTAGTATGTTTTTATATGGTAATACAGGGCAGGGCTTTACGCTGTTGATGAAAGACGAAAATAATCAATTCGAATCTGTTTTGTCGCTGCCCGGTATTCCTGAATTAATTTATGATGGCACTAATGCAATGCCTGCAATTCAGGTAGGAGGTCCGGGATTTGATTTCCCGGTGTATGTGTGGAAGCATTCACACTATGTATTAGATAAAAGCTATAAGGTTAAAAATAAAGTAACACCAATAGAAGAACTGTCAAGAAAATATACATCATCATTGAAGTAATTCCAATTATCAAATCGTAATACTAATCCTCTGAAATAAATTATAACTCTTAATCAATTAAAATATATCAAAATGAAAAAGCAACTCTTACTCTTGGCAACCTTGTGTTGGTGGTTTACGTTACCTGCCCTTTGTGGCAATGGTATTAATATGCACTCAGGTGTTGTTTACACGTGTTTGGCAAATTTATACGATCAGGGAGGACCTGCAAATAATTATGCAAATAACCTGCAGGACACACTTACCATATATCCTCCTGCCAATCTGCCCAATGCAAAAATTTGTGTTACGTTTCATAAGTTTAATGTAGAAAATATAAATGACTATCTGCGCGTTTACGATGGCAATTCCGTAGCAGCACCTTTGATTAAGGAATTGACCGGTGGTGTAAAATATGGAAGCATTAAATCAACCGCTGCGGATGGCAGTCTTACATTATTGTTCCACTCCAATAATACATCAAATGCTGAAGGATGGTTTGCTTCAGTTACACTGGATACCCTGCCCGATGATATCACCATGATAGCTTCAGGTAAATGGTACACCTCCGGTGGTCGTTTTTTCGACAGTGGCGGCCCAAACAATAATTACGAAAACAATGCAAATGTTACGACAACAATTTTTCCTAAAAATCCCGGTGATAAAATAAGTGTGGTTTTTAATGAATGTAATATTAGTCAAGGCGATATCTTAACCATTTTTGATGGCTCTGCAGCAGGCGTGAACCAAATCGGTCAGATTACAGGTTCAGCAGTAAATTATGGAACCGTTACTTCATCAGCAGCCGATGGTTCGCTCACTTTTGTGTTTACTTCAAATGCATCAGGTAATAACGCAGGTTGGACAGCATCTATAATTACCAATTATCAACCTGAAGATATTACCACTTTGGCCAATGGAGTATATAGTGTTTCTACAGGTAGGTTTATGGATAGCGGAGGTGCATTCAGCAATTACCCTGCAGGTGCCAACACTGCTGTTACCACTATTTTACCAAAAAATGCAGGCGAAAAAATTTCTGTTACATTTCATGAATGTGATATTGCTTCTGGTGATTATCTTGAAGTTTTTGATGCCGATAACGTAACAGCAACTCCCATTGCTGTAATTACCGGACTGAATACCGGAACGGTTCATGCATCCAATGCAACAGGGGCGCTTACCTTCAGGTTTGTAACCAATGCATCAGGCAATGCAGCAGGATGGATTGCATCTGTTACAACCTTTAATACCGTTGAGGAAATAACTATGTTAGCCAACCAAAGTTTTGTGGTAAACTGTTTTGCACGGTTTTATGATAATGGTGGTACGGTTGATAACTATGCCAACGCTAAGAATTGTGTAACAACACTTTTCCCTTCAAGTGCTACCGATAAACTGAATATTACATTTCATTCATTTGTATTATCAGCAAATGATTATCTGTATGTTTATGATGGTCCCGATACCAACAGCACTTTATTGGGAAGCTATACAGGCACCTTGAATTCTTTTTCATTGGAATCAACACATGCAACAGGTAGTTTAACTTTTAAGTTTGTTTCTAATACCAGTGGAAATAATACCGGCTGGTTTGCAACAGTAAATTGTACTTCAGGTATTCAGAGTTACAACATGCCTTTAAACACTTCGGCAAACTACACAACTTCTTCTGCTTTTTTTTATGATAACGGAGGGCCAAATGCCAACTATTCTGACAACTCAGGATTAACCAGTGTGGTTACCTTCTTTCCTGTAAATTCAAATGAAAAACTTAGTGTGTCATTTACTTATTTTGATACTTACAGTATTGATGACTACCTTGAAGTATATGATGGTGACAATGTATTTACCGCTCCATTGCTTGCAAAACTTTATAACAGGGCAGCTTATGGCACACTTAAAGCTACCAACAGTGCAGGTTGCCTCACCTTTCGGTTTGTTTCCAATGGAGGCTTTAATAGTGGAGGATGGGCTGCATATTTATCATCAACAGTTATACCTCAGGTATTTTCATTACCGGGTACGTATGTAGCTAATGAGGGTATGTTTATGGATGCAGGTGGCAATGGTGGTAATTATACCGATCAGTATAATCATATATTTACGTTTACTCCCGTTTCTGCACTGGATAAAGCTTCACTTAAGTTTGTTTTCCTGAGTACTTATAATGCTAATGATTTTTTGGAAATACATGACGGGCCATCCATAACCGACCCCATAATTGCAGTATTAAATAATAGTACCGGCCACGGTTCTATTAAAGCTTCAGCCTCAAACACTACTGGAAGTCTAACTGTAAAATTTGTTTCTGATAATGGTTTTAATTCCTCAGGATGGGTAGCAATATTAAACACCGATTCATTACCCGAGGTGATATCAATGCCCGGCACTTACACCATCAATGAGCCAAAGGCTTTTTACGATCAGGGAGGACCTCATGCAAACTATACCGATAATGAAAACACAGTAACTTTTTTACGGCCATTGAATGCAGGCGATAAGGTTAGTATTGTTTTCTCACGATTTAAACATTACGACAACAATGATTTTATCGAAGTACATGATGGACCTTCAGTAACCGACCCCGTTATTGCAAAGTTAGGAAGTGATGGCGGTTACGGTACCATTGTTTCAACACATCCCACCGGATGCCTCACTATTCAAACAATCACCAATAACGGTTTTAATCAATCAGGGTGGTCGGGTTATGTTACGGTTAATGCAGCACCTAAAATTTTTTCTATGACAGGGAATTACATTTGCGATAACGGATTCTTAATAGATAATGGTGGTCCCGATATTAATTATAACGATAATACAAATGACGTGATAACTGTTACACCACAACAATCCGGTGCTTACCTGACTGTTAACTTCAACTACTTTTATAATTATAACAGTTCTGATTCCATAAGAATCTTCAATGGCAATTCAACCAATGCACCTTTGTTGGCTGTTCTTAAAGCCGATGCAACCGACACCAGTTTTTCTTCTACAGCCGCTGATGGCAGCCTTACCTTCGAGATAAAAACAAACACTGGATTTAACTCAACAGGGTGGGTGGCAGCCATAAGTTCAAACAGCAATTGTTATTACACAGGTGTAAATGAAACAGAAGCACTCCTGAATCAGGTTTCTGTTTATCCGAATCCGGCATCGCATTATATTCAGATTGACTTAAATGCATTGAATAACAATGAGGCTTCAGTTGAAATATTGGAAGTGTCAGGCAAACAACTTCAAAAATTCACTACACGCAATAAGTATGTGAGCACAAAGCTCGACTATGCTCCCGGCCTTTATCTGGTAAAAATTTCTTCTCAGGATAAATCGGTAATGAAAAAACTTATTATTCAGTAAACAAAACCAGCTTCATTAAACGTTTGGTTTCGTGCGAATCATTTATATTAGTGCCATAACCAAACGTTTTTTTTATGAGAGTACTTGAGATTCGCCCCATGCGTGGGCCAAACTTTTGGAGCATCAGACGGCATAAGCTTATTGTAATGAAGCTCGATCTGGAAGAACTGGAGGAGAAACCTACCGATAAGATTCCGGGTTTTTTAGAGAGACTGAAAACTATGTTTCCTTCCATGTATTCACATCGTTGCAGCGAGGATTACGAAGGTGGATTTTTTCACCGCGTAGAGGAAGGTACCTGGATGGGGCATGTCATAGAACATATCGCTCTCGAACTTCAGACACTGGCAGGTATGGATACCGGTTTTGGCCGTACACGCGGCACGGGCGAACATGGAGTGTATCATGTAGTGTTTTCTTATATCGAAGAGAAAGCCGGTGTGTATGCTGCTCGTGCAGCAGTGCGCATTGCACAGGCACTTGTTGACAATAAAGAATATGATTTGGCTGAAGACATTCAGCAGCTGCGCGAAATTCGCGAAGACGAGCGACTTGGACCAAGCACAGGTTCTATTGTTGATGTGGCTGCCTCAAGAGGTATTCCGTGGATAAGACTCAATCGTCATTCACTCGTGCAACTTGGATACGGCATCAATCAGCGCAGAATTCAGGCAACAGTTGCAAGCACCACCAGCAGCATTGCTGTAGAAATTGCATGTGATAAAGAAGATACCAAAAACCTCCTCGAAGCTCAGTCTATCCCTGTGCCTAAAGGAAAAATTGTGCGCGATGAGGATGGGCTTAAAGATGCAATTGAAGATTTGGGATTCCCTCTCGTAATCAAGCCG
This sequence comes from Bacteroidota bacterium, assembly GCA_019136655.1. Lineage (GTDB taxonomy): Bacteria > Bacteroidota > Bacteroidia > AKYH767-A > OLB10 > OLB10. The sequence continues at coordinate 135,929 of JAGVTU010000010.1, read as the reverse complement.
CTCAGTGGCAATCATGGACGGGGTGCAACCATCAACATACGTAATTATGAGCAGGCTGTGGAAGCACTTGCCATCGCCAAAAAAATATCACGCTCCGTTATTGTCGAAAAATATATTACCGGTTACGATCATCGGATTTTGGTTATCAACTACAAATTTATCTGTGCTGCTCAACGCAAGCCGGCTGCTGTTGTAGGAGATGGCAAAAGCACTATTCAGCAACTCATTGATAAAGTAAACGAAGACCCACGCAGAGGCTATGGTCATGAAAAAGTACTTACTGCCATTAAGGTGGACGAGATGACAGAGAATATTCTGCTCGAGAAAAATCTCACCCTGCAAAGTGTTCTCAAAAAAGGAGAAGAACTTTTTCTGAAACGTACTGCTAACCTCAGTACAGGTGGCACTGCAACTGATGTTACTGATGTTGTTCATCCCTACAATGTGTTCATGTGCGAACGTATTGCACGCATTATTGGTCTCGACATTTGTGGGATAGATATTATGACTCCCGATATCAGCGAACCACTCACCGAAATTGGCGGAGCAGTTCTCGAAGTAAATGCAGCACCCGGTTTCCGAATGCACATTGCTCCTACAGATGGATTGCCACGTAACGTTGCCGAACCTGTTGTGGATATGCTTTATCCTCCGGGCACTGCTTATCGTATTCCTATCATTGCAGTTACAGGAACCAATGGCAAAACTACTACCACACGACTGATGGCCCACATTGCCAAAACATGTGGACATAAAGTAGGATTCACTACAACTGATGGAATTTATATTCAGCACGAAATGTTGCAACGTGGTGACTGTACAGGACCGCAGAGTGCAGAGTTTGTGTTGAAAGATCCTACAGTTGACTTTGCTGTACTCGAAACAGCACGCGGAGGAATTTTGCGTGCAGGTCTTGGATTCCATAATTGCGACATTGCCATAGTTACCAATGTAGCTGCTGACCATCTCGGACTTAAAGGCATAAACACGCTTGATGAGATGGCCAAAGTGAAAGCAGTGGTGCCTGAGAGTGTGTTGCCAAATGGCTATGCAATTCTCAATGCAGATGATGAACTCGTTGCATCTATGGCACGTAACCTCGATTGTAACGTTGCATATTTCAGCCTGGACGAGAATAATGCTCTTATTAAAAAACATTGTGAAAGCGGTGGCCTTGCCGCCATTCTTGAAAACGGTTATGTTACCATTTGTAAAGGAACATGGAAGTTACGCGTGCATAAGGTGATTAATATTCCGCTTACTTTTTCAGGTAAGGCAGTATTTATGATTCAGAATATACTTCCAACAATACTTGCAGCATTTATCCGCAACTTCAAAATGGAAGATATCCGACTGGCTCTCGAAACCTTTATTCCTTCACCGGTTCAGACTCCCGGACGTATGAACATCTTCCAGTTCCGCAAGTTTACGGTAATGGTTGACTATGCACATAACCCGGCAGGATTCCAGGCAATTTCGCGTTTCCTCGAAAAAGTGGAGGCAAAACCCAAGGTAGGTGTTATTGCAGGTGTGGGCGACAGACGTGATGAAGACATTGTAGCACTCGGCTCACTTGCAGCTAAAATGTTTGACGAAATTATCATCCGCCAGGACAGAAACTTACGTGGAAGAACAGAACAGGAAATAATTGATCTCATGCTGGAAGGAATAAAAAATGTAAATCCTGAGATGAAAGTAACGGTAATTCCTTTGGAGCGCGAAGCAATTGACCATGCTATTCAAAACGGTAAGAAAGGTTCGTTCATTGTCATCTGCAGTGATGTTATTCCTGATGCACTAGATCAGATTATGAAATACAAAGAGAAAGAAGATAAATTTGAAATGACTCCTGAGGATATACCAAATCAGAGGTAATGACAGAATGTTTCTTTCTTTAAGATGATTGAATGGCTTAAACTAAAGATGACTTAGTGTATAGTTGAAATAATTAACAAACACTTTCGTTAACTCTTCAACAAGGAGGATGCGACAGTATGTTTTCAATTTGTTAAAACTCCTTATTTTTTGAAGTTTAATGTAATTATTTGCAAGTGAAGGGCAGGAGAAAGTGGTTTTTTACGACTCAAATATGCTTAATTATTCACCAATCTGCTGAAATTTCCATGAGCAGTAAAAACATGGGGATACTTGGGTGCCAGCCTGTCCTTCAGTTCGGGTAAAATTCTAAATTTGCGCCTTCGTTTCAGGTAAATGGGATTTAAAGAACAGATAGACCTCAACAGGTTGCCAAGTCATATAGCAATAATTATGGATGGTAATGGTCGTTGGGCAAAGAAGCAGGGCAAACTGAGAGTCTTCGGACATCAGAATGGAGTGGCTGCTGTTCGCGATACAGTAGAGGCAGGGGCTGAGCTGGGAGTAAAGTTTATGACACTTTATGCCTTCAGTACAGAGAACTGGAATCGCCCAAAATTAGAAGTCAATGCCTTGATGGAATTACTCATCAATACCATCCATAAGGAAACCAAAACACTTATGGACAACAATATTCGGCTCAATGCCATTGGCGATCTCGAAAGTCTCCCCGGGCGCTGCCATAAAAACCTCCTTGAAGCAATAAAGAAAACAGATGCCAACAACAGAATGACACTGACACTTGCTTTAAGCTACAGCGCACGTTGGGAAATAACTCATGCCATCAAAAATATTGCTGCTGATGTGAAAGCAGGAAAAATATCACCAGATCACATTAACGACAGCCTTTTAGAAAAATACCTTTCAACAGCAGGTATTCCTGACCCTGAATTGCTCATTCGTACGAGTGGCGAATACCGCATCAGTAATTTCCTCCTCTGGCAAATTGCCTACAGCGAATTTTATTTTACCTCAAAATTGTGGCCTGATTTCAGACGTGAGGATCTTTATGAAGCCATTGTAAATTATCAAAACCGCGATCGCAGATTTGGCGGTGTAAACGAGTCAACAGCTACCGGACATGCTTAAAAAAATTGTACTTTTTTTCTTTTTGTTTTTATTTCTAGTTAAAGCTTCAACTGCACAGGTTTCTCTTGGTGCCGACTCCATAAATATTGATTATGGCAACCCCAAAGAATATGAGATTGGTGCAATAACTGTGAGTGGAATAACCTACCTTGATAAAAATGCACTTAAAATTCTTTCAGGTCTGAGTGTAGGGGAGAAAGTAAAAGTGCCGGGAGAAAAATTTTCGAAAGCAATAGAAAACCTCTGGAAACAGGGTTTGCTTACCGACATTAAAATTGTGGCCACCCGCATTCAGGGTAATCTTATTTTTATTGATCTGCAGCTTCAGGAAAAACCACGACTCAGCAAATTTGCATTTAACGGAGTGCGCAAAGGACATGCAGATAAACTTCGCGAAAAAATTAAAATCACCAAGGGTAAAGTGCTCTCTGAAAATGCACTTCAGGGTGTCAAGTCCGATGTGCTGGCTTTTTACAGAGAGAAAGGATTTTTAAATGCTCAGGTAAACCTGCGTACTGTTCCCGATACCAGTGAGATTAATAGCGAAATTTTGTTTATTGATGTAAATAAAGGTAACAGAATAAAAATACATCGTATTCATATTATCGGCAATAAAGAAGTTTCAGCAGTAAAACTGAAGCGAGCTATGAAAGGAACCCGTGAAAATACATGGCGTTACTTTTTCAACTCTAAAAAATATGATGATGATAAATATGCAGAGGATAAAGCGAATCTTATTTCCAAATACAATGAGAAAGGTTACCGCGATGCACGTATTTTGTCAGATTCGGTTTATACTTATAACAAAAGAAAAATTGATATTGATATTAAAGTGGATGAAGGTAACCGTTATTATTTTCGCAATATCACATGGCTTGGCAACACTAAATATACTTCTGCAGAACTGAGTAAAGTATTGGGAATAAAATCAGGCGATGTGTATAATGCCAAACGCCTCGAAAGTGCTTTGTATATGAGTGAGAGCAGCCGCGACATCACTTCGCTTTATATGGATGACGGTTATCTGTTTTTTAATATTGATCCTGTAGAAGTTTCTGCCGAAAATGATTCTATAGATCTTGAAATGCGTATTTACGAAGGAAAGCAGGCACGTATAAACCATGTTACCGTTAAAGGAAACACAAAAACCAATGACCGCGTTATTATGCGTGAAATACGTACCAAGCCCGGAGAACTTTTCAGCCGAAGCGATATCATCAGAACGCAGCGCGAATTGTCGCAGTTAGGATATTTCAACCCTGAAAAAATGGGAGTCAATCCCAAACCAAACCCTGTGGATGGAACAGTGGACATAGAGTATGAAGTAGAAGAACGGCCGAATGATCAGGTGGAATTATCAGGTGGTTGGGGTGCCAACCAGATTGTAGGTACTCTCGGTGTTACATTCAACAATTTTTCTGCCCGCAATATATTTAACAGCAAAGCCTGGAGACCTCTTCCTGCAGGTGACGGACAAAGACTGAGTGTAAGAGCTACTACCAATGGTATTTATTATCAATCATACAATGCATCATTTACTGAGCCTTGGCTTGGTGGTAAAAAACCAAATGCACTCACCGTATCGCTTTACCATTCATTACAAACAAACGGACTGAAGAAAAGCAATAACAACAGGCAGGCTATTACCATATCCGGAGCTACTGTTGGTTTGCAGCGCAGACTCAAATGGCCTGATGATTACTTTATGCTTTATACCGGTGTGAATTATCAGCTTTATACATTGAAGAATTATCAGTCAACATTTCTTTTTACAGACGGTACATCCAACAATATATCCTTTGAACTCAACCTCACTCGTAGCAGTGTAGATCAGCCAATTTATCCGCGAAAAGGATCTGAAATAAGTTTCTCTCTGCAATTAACTCCACCATATTCAGCATTTAATAATAAAGATTACACCAATCTCGATTCAAAAGAAAAATACAAGTGGATTGAGTATCATAAATGGAAGTACAGTGTGGGCTGGTACACCAAACTGATGGGTAATCTTGTAATGTACAACAAACTTCAGTTTGGATTTCTTGGTTTCTACAACCGTACCATTGGCCAGTCGCCATTTGAAAGATTTTATCTGGGAGGTGATGGTTTGTCAGGTTACGCTCTTGATGGTCGTGAGATTATTGCATTGCGTGGTTATGAAAACTATGCTCTTACACCAACAGACAACTTAGGCAATACAGTTGGTGGAACCATATTCGACAAGTTTGTTACGGAACTACGTTATCCGGTTTCTTTAAATCCAAGTGCAACAATCTATGTTCTCGGATTTTTTGAAGGTGGAAATACATGGAGCACTTTTCGTGAGTTTGCTCCTTTCAGCATAAAACGTTCTACAGGCGTAGGCTTGCGTGTGTTCCTGCCTATGTTTGGTCTGCTGGGACTTGATTATGGCTGGCGCCTTGATCCGCAGCCTGATGACTCTCGCACAGGTATTGGACGTTTCTCGTTTGTCATAGGCCAGCAATTCTGATTTTGACATTCATCCGTTGTTCACTGCTTGCAGATTAATTGGTACGGTATTTAGTGATACTTTAAGCGAAAATTATATCTTTGCAAACTTTAAAAATAAGAGTATTATGAAAAAGGTCATTCTTGTTTTATCATTAGTTGCCGGCACTGCATTATCTGCTCTGGCACAGAAATATGCTTATGTAAATACCGAGTATATTCTGGAGAATATTCCTGAATACAAGGCTGCTATGCAACAACTGGATCAGATTTCAGTGAACTGGCAGAAAGAAATTGAAACTAAATATGCAGCTATTGATAAATTGTACAAAGATTATCAGGCTGAGCAAATTCTTCTCACAGAAGACATGAAACGCAAGCGTGAAGCTGAAATCACAACTAAAGAAAAAGAGGTGAAAGAATTCCAAAAATCTAAATTTGGATATGAAGGAGAATTATTCAGAAAGAAACAGGAGCTTGTAAAACCTATTCAGGATAAAATTTACAATGCAGTTAAAAAGATGGCTGTTGATCAGAGCTATGCCGTAATTTTTGACAAATCGAGTGACTTAATTATGCTTTATACAAACCCTAAGTATGACAAAAGTGATGAAATTCTGAAAGCTATGGGATATAAAGCTAAGGTTACTGAAGGTAGTGTTGGCGGCAGTTCGTCAGGAAGCGGAAGCGGAGCTAAAACAACGGGCGGTAGTGAGCAGGATGCTCCACAAAGACCAACTGAAGGTAAATAAAAACTAATAAAAATAAATATTCATAAAAGTTAATCATGACAAAACCAGTTAAGTTACTATTTGCAGGCTTATTGGCTTGCAGTTCGATGGTGGTTAATGCACAGGTAAAATTAGGACATATCAATTCCACTCAGTTACTGAGTATGATGCCTGAAACTAAAGTTGCTGACAGCACCCTTCAGAAATTCGGAGAAACATTGCAAAACCAGATGAAAACAATGTCTGCTGAATACGATTCAAAAATTGCGGAGTATCAGGAGAAGTCAGCATCAATGGCTGATCCTATTCGCAAGGCAAAGGAAAAGGAAATACAGGATTTAGGCGGTCGCATTCAGGACTTCCAGGAATCTGCACAAACATCTGTTCAGAAAAAGAAAGAAGAAGTGTATTCTCCTATAATTAAGAAAGCGGAGGATGCAATTAAAGCAGTGGCTAAAGATAAAGGATATACCTATGTATTTGATTCCGGAGTAGGAGTATTGCTTTACAGCAACGATTCTGACGATATCATGCCATTGGTAAAAGAAAAACTGAAGTTGAAATAAATTTAAAGATTGATTAAAACCTGAAGAGGCATTCCTGAACCGGATGCCTCTTTTTATTTAAAATCCTTTACTGTTCTCTTTTTTATCATCCCCCCTTTAGTATCTCTTACAGTATTCATAATAATGAAAGCATGCGGGTCAATGCGTTCTATTTCTACTTTTAATTTATTTACTTCAAGCCGAGTGATTACTGTATAAAGTATTTCTATCTCCGAAAGATTGTGGCCGTTTTTACCATAACCTCTTTTACCGCTGTATATGGTTACACCCATATTTAGTTTTTCAGTAATGAGCCTGCGAATTTCCTCACCATGAGATGAGATGATTGTTACTCCGGTATATTCTTCCACTCCTTCAACAATAAAATCTACTGTTCGTGATGCTGCCATGTAAATAAGAACGGAGTAAAGTGCAACTTCAATTGAAATGAGAAAAGCAGCAAAACTGAAAATTATTATATTAAAGGCAAATATAATTTCACCAATGGAAAGACCGGATTTGCGTCCAATGTAGATTGCAAGAACTTCTGTTCCGTCAAGTACGGATCCTCCTCTTATGGCAAATCCAATACCCATACCCAGAAAAAATCCACCGAATATTGAAACCAATAATTTGTCATTGGTTACAATTGGATAAGGAATATAATGTACTGCCAGTGCCAGACATATAATTGCAACAATACTCTTTACAAAAAATTTTAAGTCAATCTGCCGGTATGCCAGTATCAGAAAGGGAATATTAATTACCACAATCAAAATGGATACATCAATGGCAGTTTTTAAACTTACAAGAAGTGATATTCCGGTTACTCCTCCGTCAATAAATTTGTTAGGCAGTAAAAAGCCACGTAAACCAAACCCTGCAGATAGCACACCTAACGATATGAATAAGAATGATACTAATGACTGCCTGAGTGCAATCCTAAACCTAAAATAGTCATGAGCAATTACATAACGCGAACGTGTCTTTCGGTTTCCATTGGAATCCCGCCTGAAATGAAAAAACTTATCTAAGATGTATTCAAACATAGATTCAGATTCATGCAAATCTACTATTTTATTTTTTCGTTACAGTGATTATACTGATAAAGGTTCTTTTCTTTGATTGACAAAAGTCACGCAATTTTTGCATAAAAATGGTTTTCTTTGTAAGGAGGTTTATAGAGTATGAATCAGATATTAGAGTGGGAGGCATTCGCATTGTTATTGAGCAGAATTTTATTAGGAGTGTTATTCCTGTTTCAGGGATATGACAAATTATTTAAGTTTAAAACCTCCGGTGTAGAATCTGTTTACAAACCTGAGTTAGTCAGGCGTGGCATTCCTGTTTTTTTAATAAGGCCATCCATTTTTATTTCTTCCTGGATTGAATTTTTAGGAGGAATATTTCTGATTCCCGGATTATTCACACCTGTTGTGTTAGCTGTCCTTGGCTTAAATCTTATTGGTGCTGCTATAGCTTTCAGTGTTGTTCGTCCTATGTGGGATATGCAATATTTCTTCCCGAGATTTGCATTATTGATATTTCTCCTTATTGTTCCAAGTTCATGGAATATTTATTCACTCGACTATTATATTAACATGTATTAAACAATTCACTTATGAAATCCATTCTTTGTCCAACCGATTTTTCAAAAAATGCAACTCATGCAGTAGCTTATGCTGCTGAAATGGCACTGAAACTAAATGCAAGACTACTGCTCTTGCATACATTCGAAACACCAATTTTATATTCGGATGTGACGTTTGTAACCATGCAGTATGATTTTAAAATATTGCACGATGCTGCAGCTGAAAAACTGAGAAAGTTTAAAGAAAAATTTTTTAAAAATAAGTTTAGTAACATCAAAGTTGAATTAGTCCTTCAACAAGGACTTGCATCAGCTAGAATCAATGAGGTAGCTGCCGAGAAAAAAGCTGATTTAATTGTAATGGGTACAACAGGTACAGGTGCTGCAGAGCGGATACTCATTGGAAGCAATGCGGCCAGAGTTACAAGAAATGCACCATGCCCAGTTTTTCTTATACCTCCAAATGCAAAGTTTTCAGGATTGAGTAAAATGGTATATGCAACTGACCTGTCTGATGATAATCTGGACAGAGTAAAAGCTGTAATCCCCTTAGCTAAAGCGTTTAACAGTGAATTGCTTTTTTTATACGTAGATAAAACAACTCTTTCAGGTGATGACGTTGATATTAAAAAAATCAGAGCTCTTGTGAGGAAGAAAGTGAAGTATCCAAAACAGTCAGGTTTTGTGTGTACTGATATTTCAGTTAAAGAAGGTATTGATTTCTTTTTAAAGAAATATAAGGCAGATGCGCTGGTGATGTTTACAAGGCACAGAAACCTGTTTAAGGATTTGTATCAGCCAAGCCTTTCTAAGAAAGTATCGTTCAACACCAAGGTACCTCTCTTAGTTGTGCATGAGCACGATTCACTTTCTTAAAATGAAACATGGTTTAAACTAAAGATGCCATGATTCGGTTATTACTTAAAAATATATGCTTATTGGTTGTGTTTTGAAGTTTATACTGCAGCTTTCTTTGTCGAGTAAAGCGTTCAGAATGAGGAGGTAAGTATAGTTCGTTGCAAAATATTTTTTTAAGGAAAAGTATTTTATTGATAAATAAAAAAATATATCTTTGCGCCTCTTAAAAATCAGGTCTGGTAGTTCAGCTGGTTAGAATACATGCCTGTCACGCATGGGGTCGCGGGTTCGAGTCCCGTCCAGACCGCTGATTTATAACAGCTCCCTTTCAAAGGAGCTGTTTTTTTTTGATACTACCTTCAATCAATTTAAATATTAAAAGAAAACCCTTAAGTGACTTTGAGAAGAATATTGGTTATGATTCGAATAATAATTCAAATACATTTTACAGCATTAAATTGTGCTTTAATCAGTTTAAAGTAAAATGAGGGATTTAATTAGAAGTACGAGTTTGTTTGCCCTTGTAAATCCAAACATCAGCATATCCTTCGGTTTTAATTTTTTGGATACCGGCTTCAGCTTCTGAAAGTGTTGCAAAATAAGTAACAGCCACCATTTCCAATCCGTTTTTATTCTTACCTATCAGAGAAGAAGTATAACCTTTGCTCTGTAATTCTGAATTGAGTTTTTGAGCGTTTTCATATACAGAAAAACATCCTCCGATAATATAATAAATTTTATCGCTATTGGAAACGGATACATTTTCAACCGGTGCAGGTGCAGCAACAGCAACAGCAGGGGAGGGTTGAATTTCTTCTTTGATCAACTTATTCGGCTTAGTTTCAGTTGGTGCTGAAATATTTTCACTTGCTATATTTTGTTCAGGTGACTGAGTTGTGGAAACATCTGTTTCAGCGGAAGGATTATTTTCGGGAATACTTTTAGAAGTTTCGTCCCCCTCTTCGAAAATATTTTTATCAGGATTTAACTCTGACTGGCGTAATTCTTCCTTAACAGGCAGGTTTACTTTTATAGTTTCATTGGCATGTGTGTTATCTGAAGAACGACTAACTACCGGAATTATACTTGCAATACCTTTTGAAATTTTAGAAGATATAAATGGATTGAAATATGCAAATGCAACCAATGCAGCAATTCCTGCAACAGCCGTTATTCTTAACAGTGGTTTAAGATAGTTTTTATGCTTCTCTGCAGGAACTACTGAAGCATCCTGTTTGTCGAATATATCAAACGATTTTTCGCGTTGTATTGCAGGTGACTGTACCGGTGCTAAACCAAAAGAGTCAAGCAGAAAATTTTGCTGACCTTTGGGTGTGAACTGAAGATTTTTTTCAACGTCATAAAACAATTCACCAACATTGTCAATCACCAATCGCTGGTTGTTGTCAAGTTGTGTTTTGCAGGTTAATACAAAATCATTGATTATTTTACAGGCATCCGGATAAGTTAACAATAGCCGTGAGCAAATGTAATTTGCCAATAAACCATCATTTGTGGTCAGTTCACTGTTAAATGCTATTGATTTGGATGGAGGTGTAAATAAATGCTGAACTGGATGAATGGCAGCACTTTGATAACGGGTTACGAATCCGCCAAAATCCGGAACTATCACACAGTCGTGATAATGCAGGAGATCATTTATATAATTGCCAATTTTCATCCGTCAGGATTTTACATGGGCAAATATAACAAACAATTACAAATATCTGAAGTAAAAATATCCTCAGACCATTTTACGGAAATCAGTTTCTATTTCATATCTGCTGCCCGCATAAGATAAAAAATTATCAAACATCCTTATGTTATGCTGAGTCAGCATTTTTGGGTGTGAGATAAAATGCATATAATCCTGTTCGCGAATAAACTTCTTATAAACCGACATTTTTACCTGCGACATTAATTCAATAGCCACACGCTCCCAGTTCGAATTCAAAATATCATATCCCGTAGTTTGTGGCTTCACTAGCGAAGGGTCTATCTTCACTGCAATTTGTCCTTCTCCACGATTGAAGCTATGATCTCCAGTAAGTTTAAAGTAGAATTTCTGAAAGATTTTATTGAAGAACTGAAGATGTTGAGGAATAAAAACAGAAGATATATTTAACTCCTTGAATGATCCTTTATCATTTTCCTTTACAATATCATCCTGAAATGTATAAACTGATTTTTCAGGAGCTTCCGAAAAATCAAAATATTGCGCATTACTAAACAGATAAAATTTTCCGAGCACACTGAAGTCATACTTTATATTATGCTTTTTGAAATACGGCTCAAATGCCGAAAATGGCTGAATACACCAACCGCCTGCACGATAGCCATCCAACAAATATGAAGGATTATGCGGTTTAATAATTTTATTTAATAACTCTACCGATCCGGTAAATATCAACTCTCTTTCATTTTCATTCAAATGAAAAAATCTGTATTTATCAGTGCTGGTCAGTTTCCATTCATTTGTTTGTGGCAGGTATTCTGCATCCAGCCAGTGAGGGTGCAAGTGAGGAAAAACTTCATGCCCTCTCTTACTTATAGACGCAATGTGTGCAGATACTGTTTCCAAATCTTTTCTGCAAGAATCATATTTTTCTGCATATTTCTCAAGAGTGAGCAGGTGAGTGGTATCTACAAAGAATATAGCTCGTTCACCGTGTTTTTCTATGACTTCAAGAATTTGATCGGTGGGTGTGATTAAACAATCATTCACTGAACCACTTCGGTTACCGAGGAACAACTCATAATCGAAGGTAATCAGAATCTGTTTCTTCGGCTTACTCATTATTTGGAAACAATGCGTGTTTTATTGGGAAACTCAGCTAATACTTTACGATACATTTGTTCAATGTCGCCTTCAATTTTTTGTTCAGAAAATAATTGCCGGCAATCTTTTGAAAGTTGTTCCTGATTATAATTCTTATAATTCTGCATCATTTGTATCATAGCTTCGGCTAAACATTCAGGGGTTTGCTCTTTTAGGATGATTCCATTGGTGCTATTGATAAAATCTCTTGGTCCACCTGAGTCTGTAGTTATAACGGGTCGTCCGGATGCAAGGCTTTCTATAAGTACTACTCCGAATGTTTCGTAAGTACTTGTCAGCAAAAAGCAGTGGCAATTGGAAGCTTCTGTTTTAACTTGCTGCCTGTTCAGTGCTCCTAAAAATTTTACGTAATTGTCAAGTCCGCAATCTTTAACAATTGTTTGCAAGGAATTTCTTAAAGGGCCATCACCTCCAACCCTTAACTCAAAGTTCTTAATCCCCTTTTTTATTAAAACTTCAAGTGCACTAAAAATTAGCTTATGATTTTTTCTGGGCAGTAGAAATGAATTGGTGAAAAAGACAAAAGTTTCTCCATCCTTATAAGTTTTAATTTTAAAATCTTCAAAGAAAATATCAGCAACAAGATTAGGAATTACTTTAAACGTATCGTTCCTAAGATGTAAAGAATTCTCAATGTCGTTTTTAAAATTCTTACTTACAATTAATGCGGCATCAGCATTGCAAAAAATCTCGCTGGATAGTTCAATATCTTCTGGATGGTTTATATCACCGGTCATAAAAGAGGTGAGGTGCTCTGTTATTACAAATGGCAGATGATTGTTCTTTGCAATATAGTAACCTGCCATCCCTCCATGAAAAATACTGTGGGCATGGATGATGTCAGGAACGCCATACTTATGAGTATATTTATTGTAAATGCGCTGTACGGCTTCATTGAAAATTTTGTAACTTAATTTACGCATTTTCGGAATGTATGCCTGATGTACCATAGAGTATGTAGGCAGCCCGTTGTCATCTACAAAACTGATAATCTCATCCTTTTTTTGAAACAAGGAACTTACTGAAGCAAACTGAGGATAAATGATTCCCACTTTATGCCCGGCTTTCATCAATGTACGTGCCTGCTCTTCAAAAAAAGTTCCCAACACAGGTTCTGTAACAGATTTATACCAGGATGGGATGATTAAAATATGCATTCCTCTTGATGATGATAAATTAACCTGATCAATGATATCTTTATATTGATTGCCTCCATGCCTTAGTTTAAGAAGGAAATCATAAACTCTTGTCTTCAACGGATCAATATCAATCTTCCACAGATATCCTTTTTTTAAATCTCCGCCAAAACCTTTCTTAAAACGGAAGATTCCTTCTAAAGCAGGATCATTATTCCCAATTCGAACACCAACCAAATCATATTTTTTTACACCGAGTGATTTCATTCTTTTCATCATTTCAAAGTGTAAATATTTCATGGAGCCATATAACTTGGTATCACCCATACTTCCTGCATGCGTACATAATGCCGAGTAATTTGTGTGAACGACAAAAATTCCACCCACAGGATTTCCATTATCATAAATTACAGCAGGAGTTGCATTTTCAGATCCAAGATATTTACAATAAGCTTTAAAATATTGGATGTTTTCTGAAATAGCACCGGCTCTTCGCATAGTATGCTCATAGCACTTATAAAAATCCTCTAAGACTTCTATGCCGAATTTTACTACACCACCCGCTTTTTCAGTATGATTTATTGCCTTTTGGTATTTAGGATGAAACTGTTTAAATATTTCCTCATTCGATTGTGATGAAAGGTCAGTAATATATGTCCCAAACTCACAATATCGTGATCCATCTGGTATAGCTCCTAAAATTCCATAAGGATGTGGTTGCACCAATCGCTGACATAAATTATTCGTCTGACAGTAATGAATTAACTCATCAAAAAAATCAAGTTGTTCGGTAGAGTTGAGTTCTTCATTATTGCGAATTGGTGCATGTAAAATTTGTGCAAATTTTACAAAATGAGAGGAGAATAAACGAATTGGTAAGTATGCCTTAAGCTTTTCTGAATAAACAATATTGACTTTTTCTCCTGAATGTTCTTTATAGATTTTACTGAATCCCGGTAAGAATTGAAAAGGAGAATCATTATTCAATCCTGAAAGCAGTTCTGAGTCTTTGGAGTTAAGCCAGGATAATAGTTTCATGTGGTAAGAGAAGTAATTCTGGTCTTTACATCAAGTATATTAATACAATGTTCTAAAATGCGTTGTGTGGCTTTTCCATCCCAAAGAGGTGGTATAGCACCTTTTTTATATTTTCCATTAGTGATGGAATTAATTTTCTTTGAAATAGCTTGGATGTCAAAAGGCATTAATTCATTGGAGCCTATCTCGACCGTGCTTGGTCTTTCGGTATTGGCTCTTAAAGTCAGGCATGGGATTCTTCTGAACGTGCTTTCTTCCTGTATGCCTCCGCTATCTGTTACTATGTATGCACAATCATGAATCAGTTTTTGAAATGCAAAATAATCGAGTGGTTCAGTCAATATCAGTTTGTCATTATTTTTTATTTCGTTCTGCAATCCAAATTCTTCAATTCTGTGCATGGTACGAGGGTGTATTGGAAAAACCAGTTTGTGTTTTTTAGTAATTAGCCTGATGATGTCAAATAACTTTTCAAGACCATCTTTAAAATCAACAGTTGCCGGACGGTGCATGGTCATCAACACAAATTCTTTTGATGAAATATTTAATTTACTCAATATATCTGACTGTTGAATTTTATGATCAAAAGCAACCAGTGTATCAATCATAGTGTTGCCCACAAAAAACAATTGCTGCGATTTCTTGCCTTCAAGAATTAAATTCTCCTGACCACTGTCTTCAGTTATAAAGAAATAGTCTGCAATTTCATCTGTCAGAATACGGTTGATTTCTTCCGGCATGGTTCTGTCATTACTCCGTAACCCGCTTTCAATATGAGCAATCTTAGTGTTCATTTTATTGGCAGTAAGAGCAGCAGCAAATGTAGAGTTCACATCACCTACTACCATTAGTAAATCAGGTTTATACTCCAGCATCACTTTTTCAAGTCGCAACATAATTTCTGCCATTTGCGAGTTGGGTGTTCCTGCAGGAATGTTGAGCCAGAAATCAGGAGTGAGTTCAAACTGATCGAAAAAAACATCAGCCATTTTGCTGTCGTAATGCTGGCCGGTATGTACTATCTTAATATCAAATGGAAGGCCCATCTGATGATTAATTTTTTTAAACTGTGTTATCTTGATAAAATTGGGGCGCGTTCCTACTACTATTAAAATCCTTTTCATTGTTATTATTTGCCTCCTTTTACGATTAATATTAAAATTGGTTTATGATTTATTTTTTTGGTTAAGGACATATTGTTCTTGTAAAATTAGAGCATCAACGAAGAAACGAGCAGCCCAGTTAGGAATATCATAAGAACAATATCCGCCAGATACAGGCCACGACCCTGATATACCTCCGTTTACCATTGGCGAATGTGATAATAATTGTTTGCCTTTCACATAATCCAATAGTTTTGATGCTGTAACTGCATACTCTTGATTTTTTGTGTGGGCTTCCAGTGCAAATCCAACTACACTTAACTGGCAATTTCCGGGTAAGCAACAGAAAGCAGCATCAGATTTCCACTCTTCATCAATTTCGCCTGCTAAAAATCCATCATTACCTACTAAAGGCATTATTCGCTGATAGGCACGTTCAGCAGCTTTAATCCAGTTATCTTCCTTTAAGTCTATTCCGGCACCTACAATTCCGCGTAGTGCATAAGCTATGGTATGTGTGCTTGGTATTTCATTTTCACTGAAACCATTGTCTATAAAATAATCATTCTTGTCTTGCAACTGCAAGGCAAAGTTGATGTTGGCCTTGCCTGATTGTAAATACTTGTTCTCTCCTGTTAGTTTTCCTAATCTGATTAATGCCCATGCAGTGCGTGTATTGGAACTTAACTGGTTTAGTGTAAATTGTCGCCAGGCACCATCACCATCCTGCACTTTCAGAATCCAGTCAGCACTTTGAATGGCTGCTTCTAAACATTTTTCATTTCCAAAATGCTCATAATAATCAGTAAGAGCGAAAATAATTTGTCCGTTATTAAATACACGGGGTGGTTGATTTTTATAATCACCATATGATCCCGGAAATGTTCCATCTTTCCGTTGTGTGGTCATCAACCATTTCACTAATTCATCAACAATTGGTCTTTCTCCAAATACATCTGCAAAAACTTCTTTTTTCTCTCTTTGAAGATAGATGAGTGTGTTTACCCAAAAGGCTGTAGTTTCAGGGTAGGAGGGAAACCATTTGTTAAACATCATGGAATACTTTGCAGCACTGCCACCTCCGGGTAATAATGTCTGCTGAAACCATTTCAAAGCTAAAATTAATCGCTCGTCATCCGATAAGTCAACTGCTGAAGTCTGCGCCCGCAGGTTCAGGTAACGCATTCGTAGCTGAGAAACTAATTTGCGTATCATGTCGGATGGTTAAATAACTTTTTCTACCAGCTCATTGTAAGTATAAACACCGGAAATTTCTCCGTTTTTCAGTTCGTAAATGCGGTCACAGTTCTTCAGGGTGGTTATACGATGGGCGATAATAAATATTGTTTTATTAGTGTCGGACAATGAGTCAATAGCCTCACTTACTTCACGTTCTGTTTGAGTATCGAGTGCACTTGTTGCTTCATCAA
Organism: Bacteroidota bacterium; assembly: GCA_019136655.1. Lineage (GTDB taxonomy): Bacteria > Bacteroidota > Bacteroidia > AKYH767-A > OLB10 > OLB10. The sequence goes on along the minus strand of JAGVTU010000010.1, from coordinate 119,225 downwards.
ACACAAGAATTTGTGCATTGCGGTAGAGCGAACGGGCAATGCCTATGCGCTGACGTTGTCCACCTGAGAGGCGTGATCCTCTTTCTCCAACTTCGGTATCATAACCTTTTGGTAATGATTTTACAAAATCTTCAAGTGATGCCTGTTTAACTGCCAGGTCAAGTTGGTGCTTATCTACCTGATCTTCTCCGAAGGCTACATTTTCCATGATATTGGAATCTATCATAAAAATATCCTGTTTCACATAACCTATCATGCTCCGCCAGTATTCCAGGTTGTCTTCTTTCAATGGCTGTCCGTCAATTAATATCCGGCCATTGTCCTCGTCAAAGAAACGCAACAGAATATTCATTAGTGTAGTTTTGCCTGACCCTGAACTTCCTACGAACCCTACTTTCTCTCCTTTCTTTACAGTAAATGAAATACTTTTTAGAACTGGTTCCTTGGATTTAGGAAAAGTAAAACTGATGTTTTCAAAAGTGATTTCTTTTTCAAACGGGATAGGTACATTACGGTTCATCACCGATTGTTTTACATAAAGCTCGTTATACTCATTGAGGTTTTCTATGGCAACCTGATTCTTGGTGACCTGCATAATGGCATTCATTATACGGTTTAACGAAGGCATCAAACGATAAGCTGCTGCAGCAAATGCACCTACCATCATAATCACATCCTGACTTCCTCCTTCTATAAAAATTGCGTAAACAAATATCACAACGATACCCAATATCGCCACTAATTCATAACCCCTGAAAGGAATCATATTGATGACAATAGAACTCATGGACAGGTTGTGGTATTCCTTCTGATATTTCAAAAATTTCTCTCTGTAAAAATCAATTTTATTAGCCAACTTGATGTCAACAAAACCCATAATGGAATTGTTGATTGCTGCAAGTGCCTGAGGAAACATTTTATCCAGTCCGCGTCCAATCTGTTCATTTTTTGTGTTTACTGATTTGTACAGTAAATAGGATGCAGGACCTATAATCATCAGAATAAAAAGAAATAACTTCAGGTTATATACTGCAATTAAGGTTACAATAAAAATCAAAATGATAGACTCTGAAAACAACATGAGAATAGGCAGCATTACCCATGCCGTAAATGAAGCCGGATTTTGCTGTACGTGATTAATTATACGTGATGATTTTACACTGTTGAAGTTGAAATAGGACAAAGAAAAATACTTTGAAAACTGATTTCGTGAAATATTATTGGCAACATCTGCCATAAATTTTCCTTCAATGTAATTTACAAAAATTCCAAACCCTGTTTTGAAAAATTGGAATAGCAGTATCACTACAATAAAAAACACCATAAAACTTTTGTCATTGGTGAAGTGAAGATAATCATATACAAAACTGAAGTATTTGTTCGTGTGAATCACTTCAGGTTCAGTAGCCATCTTTACAAGTGGTAATACAGAGGCCAGTCCAAAAACATCCAATACTGCTGAAAGAAAAATCAATAATGCAATCCACTTCAGTTTTTTCTTTTGTGATGTGGACAGATGATCTTTAAGGCTCTGATAAGTTTGTCTGAAAGCCTGTGAAGAAGAATAATTTTTTTTGCTCAATGCCATGCGATATAGGTTTATTTGTAGTAAGCTCCGCCATAGCCTACCGGCATGTTCTTAGGATTAACACCATTCAAGATAAAGCTCAGACTCTTGATATTATTTTTCTCCATCAGTTGATGTGCAACCTCAACAAAATCTTTCTTGCTATAGCCTGCTTTGGTTACATAAAGATTCAGATCAGACTGCTTCATCATTACAAGCGCATCTGACAATAATCCTACAGGAGGCATGTCTAGAATTATGAAGTCAAAATGTTCTTTCAGTTCCTGAATGAGTTGTTCCATCATAGAATCTAAAATCAACTCTGATGCATTGGGAGATTTGGGACCGCTTAATATCACTTTTAGGTTTTCTACAGGAGTGTCTTTTATAATTTCATTCAAATTGGCTTTACCAACAAGATAAGATGTTACTCCGATATCATTTGTCATATTCCATGCAGTTGCCTGTTTTGGTTTGTGCAAATCAAGGTCAATGATAACAACTTTTTTCTTTGCTCTTGCCAAAGTTGTTGCAGTATTCACAGCACAGAATGTTTTTCCTTCACCTGAAATTGTAGAGGTAAAGAGAATAACCTTTGAAGCAGATTTCGGAGCAAAATAGGAGAGGTTTGTTCGAATAACCCTGAATGCTTCTGCAGTAAGCGACTGCGGAGAAGAATGAACCACAAGATAGTCTTTCTTAGCTTCAGGACTTTTGCCGATAACTCCAATAATTGGCTGATGTGTAATGTCTGCAAGATCTTCTTTCGTATAGATGTAATTGAGGAAAATACTCTTGAGGAATATAACCAGAAATGCTAATGCCAAACCAACGCCAACACCTGTAAATAACATTTTATTTCTGATCGGTTTAAGCAAACCTATACTTGATGCCGGTTCCAATATAGATTTGTCAGGAACAATTGCTGCTTTTGCAATAACTGTTTGAGCTCTTGTTTCCAAGAGGAATAAATACATTTTTTCATTAATCTCTTTCTTCCTGGTAATATCGCTCAAACCTTTAATGGTGGATGGCATCCTGTTGAGTGACGCAGCAAAATTTCCCTCACGTTGCGAGATAAGATTGATTTGCATTACCAGGTCTTTTCTGATATTCATCACAATACCTATCAGATTTTCTTTTGCCTTGTTAATCTGGCCATCAATTTCTTTCATTTGAGGACTGTTGGGGGTCAGGCTGAATGAAAGATTTGTTTTGCGTTGCATCAAGGCAGTTAAGTCCTGAAAAGCTGATGCCAATCCCGGATTTCCCTGGTCAGCATATAATGCAGGTGTAAGGGTTGAAAAATCACTACCACCACTGGTGAGTTGATTGTAAACATAATCTACTGAACTGAGTCGTGAAGTAAGTTTAGCTTTTTCTCCCTGAAGGTCCATTTTTTCTTTTACCAGCGTACTTTGTTGGTTGGTTACATCTATTGCTCCGCTCTGTTGCTGATATTCTACCAGATTTGTTTCAACACCATTCAACTGATCTTCGGTATATTTCAGCTGATCTTCAATAAACCGAAGTGAATTTTCATTGATTTCTCTCGCAACGGAAATAGAATAATTAATGTAAAGCTTGGTTAGTGTATCCAGAAAATCTACTCCTTTTTCTTCAACCTCATCTTCAATTCTTACATTGATGATAGATGCATCCTCATCTTTTTCCAGGCTGAGAGCGTCTTTATATTTCTTTACTAAATAATGGTGATTATTTATTATAAACAGGTACTGAAATTCACTGAATTTGGGATTATGCTCAATAGCTTCTCCTCTTCCGTTTACTACAATGCTGAATTTTTCAGTAACTACGGGCTCACCAAACTTTAATGTCTTCTTAAAAGAATAAGTTGGTGTACTTACATCAAGAGAGTAAGAGTTTTTGTCAATAATGCGTATGTTAAAGGGGGTGCCATAAAATGCTTCATCAAGCACTTTTCCTTCAACACTAAACGGAGTACCTTTATATACTTCACCTGTTTTCAGTCGGCCTTTGATATAATATGAAATATCCAGATTAAGTTTATTTATGGCTTCACTCACTAATCGGGTAGAAGAAAGAATCTCAATTTCATTAGCAACTTCTTCTTTATTGGGACCCATTGGCAGACTTGTGGAGAGAGCATCTTTGAATGCATTTTTAGTAGGAGTGATTAATACTTTGGCTTCAGCTCCATAAATGCGGATGGTTTTATAATAGAGAAAAATTCCTCCGGCTACTCCCATGGAAATAAAAATCAGAAACCAGTACCAGTTCTTCAGCACCAGATTCAATGCGGTTTTTACATCTTTGGCATCAATAATTGATTGGTTCTTAACAACTTTTTGATTATTCATATAGTCATAGTATGAACACACTTATACTGTGAAATTCAGCAAATGGTTCGATGTTGGTGGTTTAAAATTATTTAATTTGCACAAAATTAAAAAATTACCTCTGTTAATCTTGATGCAATAATGATTTTTTTTAACTTATTAAGTAACTATAATGAACCACTTTTCGTTAACTGTATTTTAATTTCAAATCAACAATGAAAAAAGCTTTAATCACAGGTGTAACAGGACAGGATGGCGCCTACCTGAGTGAATTACTTTTAGAAAAAGGCTATGAAGTTCATGGCATTAAACGCAGAAGTTCTCTCTTTAACACTGAAAGGGTTGACCATTTGTATGAAGATATGCATGAGAAGAATGTAAAATTCAAGTTGCATTATGGCGACCTCACAGATTCTGCCAACATTATTCGCATTATTCAGGAAGTGCAGCCGGATGAGATTTACAACCTTGGCGCTATGAGCCATGTACGTGTAAGTTTTGATATGCCAGAATATACAGCCAACGCAGATGGCATTGGCGCTTTACGTATTCTGGAAGCTGTTCGTATGTTGGGAATGACGGATAAATGCCGCATTTATCAGGCATCAACGAGTGAACTTTATGGTTTGGTGCAGGAAGTTCCGCAACGTGAATCAACTCCTTTTTATCCTCGTTCACCTTATGCTGTTGCCAAACTTTATGCATATTGGATAATGGTCAACTACCGCGAAGCATACAATATGTTTGCAACCAACGGAATTTTATTTAATCACGAATCACCTTTGCGGGGCGAAACATTCGTTACACGAAAAGTAACCCGCGCAGTTGCTCGAATTGCATTAGGATTGCAGGACACTGTTTATATGGGAAATATTGATGCCAAGCGCGATTGGGGTCATGCAAAAGATTATGTAGAAGGTATGTGGCTAATGCTTCAACAGGACAAACCTGATGATTTTGTATTGGCGACTGGCGTAACTACTACGGTACGTGATTTTATCATTCTCGCATTTAACGAAGTGGGTATTGAAATTGAATTCAAAGGATCTGAAGAGAAAGAAATTGCAGAGGTAAAAAAATGTAATAATCCTGCTTATCAGTTGCCTCAGGGTAGTGTGGTTATGCGCATTGACCCTAAATATTATCGTCCTTCAGAAGTAGAATTGCTCATAGGCGATCCTTCAAAAGCTAAAAAAATATTGGGTTGGGAGCCTAAACACAATCTGCAGTCTATCGTTAAAGAAATGATGCATTGCGATCTTGAACTTTTCAAACGCGACCAATATCTCAGAGCAGGTGGACATAAGATTATTAATTATCACGAAGCATAATTGAACATGCAAAAAAATGCTAAGATTTATGTGGCAGGCCATCGTGGCATGGTGGGTTCGGCCATCGTTAGAAGACTCGAAAAAGAAGGTTTCACACAGGTAATTGGTCGTTCATCCAAAGAACTTGACCTGAGAAATCAAGCTGCCGTAGCCGAATTTTTTAAGACAGAAAAACCGGAATATGTGTTTTTGGCAGCTGCCAAGGTAGGAGGCATTGTTGCAAATAATACTTATCGTGCTGATTTCATCTATGAAAATCTTGCCATTGAATGTAATGTGATTAAAAGTGCGTTCGATAATAAAGTCAAAAAGTTATTGTTCCTCGGTTCATCCTGTATTTATCCGAAAATGGCACCTCAACCACTCAAAGAGGAGTATTTACTTACAGGTCCGCTTGAGCAGACTAATGAGCCATATGCGCTTGCTAAAATTGCAGGCTTGAAAATGTGCGAAGCATTTCGTGACCAGTATGGTGTGGATTATATTTCAGCCATGCCTACCAATCTTTATGGGCCAAATGATAATTACGACTTGAAAAACTCACATGTGTTGCCGGCTCTGGTACGCAAATTTTATGATGCCGTCATCAACAATCTTCCTTCAGTAGAAATTTGGGGCACAGGTTCGCCACGTAGAGAATTTCTGCATGTGGATGATTTGGCAGATGCATGTTTTTTCCTAATGCAGAATTACAGCGACCGCTCTACTGTAAATATTGGAACAGGTGAGGATATCAGCATTAAAGATTTGGCCTTACTCGTCAAAAACACATTGGGTTATACAGGTGATTTGGTTTTTGATACTTCCAAACCTGATGGCACTCCTCGTAAATTACTCGATGTAAGCAAGCTGCATTCACTGGGGTGGAAGCATAGTATAGAACTTCCACAGGGAGTCGCAAAAGTTTGCGAAGAAGTGAAAAATATGGATGTTTTCCTGGAACGCTAAGAAGAGATTTAAGCAGCGTTTTCTATTTATAATTCCTTAATCTGCTGAACTCAACATTAAGAAATAAAAAAGCCGCCACTTCAAGGCAGCTGCTTTAGTCAGTCTTAAAAATATTAAGATGGTTGTTGTGTCCCTGGTGTTGTATGACTGCCATAAGCAGGACATTTTTCACGACTCTTACAAGAGTTTAAAACGAATATCATGGCAATAAGCAGGAAAGCAGCAAGTGTCTTTTTCATTATTTAATTGTATTTGCGTTGCAAAGAAATAAAAAACGGGATAAATACAGAGTTATTACAAGAAAATTAGAAATGACTTATTAACAAAGCATGGTTGTTTGTGGCGCAATGTGGGGATTCTAACAAGAAAATTAGAAATGACTTATTAACAAATCATGGTTGTTTGTGGTGCAATGTGGGGATTCTAAGATGAATTTGCAGTAATAAGTAATTTAGCTGCCTCAAGATGAAACCATGTCTGAATTACAGGTGAAAATAGAATCCGGATGGAAAGAGGCTTTAGCTGACCAGTTCAGAATGCCTTATTTTCAAGAGTTAAAATCTTTTTTGATAGAGGAAAAAAGGAAGTACAATATATTTCCTCCGGGTAATCAGATTTTCAGCGCATTTAACCATACTCCCATTTCTGAGGTCAAGGTGGTGATAATTGGCCAGGATCCATATCATGGCCCCGGACAGGCCAATGGCCTTTGTTTCTCCGTATCGGATCGAATTAAGCCTCCTCCTTCATTGGTTAATATTTTTAAAGAGTTGAATACTGATTTGGGAATACCGGTTCCCATTCATGGCAATTTGGAAAAATGGGCAAACCAGGGTGTGTTCTTGCTCAATGCTACTCTTACAGTTCGGCAAGGACAACCGGCATCACATAACGGACATGGGTGGGAGCAGTTTACTGACGCAGTTATCCAAACACTGTCACTTCAATGTGATGGTCTGGTTTTTTTGCTCTGGGGACGATTTGCTCAGGCTAAAGAATCATTAATTGATACTTCAAAACATCACATTCTGAAAGCAGCCCATCCTTCACCTTTTTCTGTTACAGGATTTTTCGGTTGCCGACATTTTTCAAAAACAAATGCGTTATTAATTTCAGGAGGAAAAACTCCTGTTGACTGGAATATCAACAACACCTGATCATTGAAGCATCTGATAAAATTTATTCTGCTTTTGTTTCTTGCAACACCTGTGCAGGCATTGGCGCAGTATGAACTTACCGTTGTTGGTGACGAACTGCCTTCTGTAAAATATAAAACAATACTGGCAGATTCAGGTCTTGTGGTGAAAGAAATTAATAAAATTCTTTTTCAGCTGCGTTCAGATGGTTATCTGGCTGTTTCAGCTGACAGTGTTATCTTTAATCAGCATAAAGTAAGTGCATATATTGTCACAGGTGAAAGATTTAAATGGGCATCTTTGAGCAGAGGCAATGTGGATGAAAGAGTATGGAATGAAACTGGCAGAAGTGAAAAACGATGGGTGAACACCAGAATAACTCCTGAAAATTATGCAGGAATTTTTAAATCGCTGCTTGCATGGTACGAAAACCACGGCTATCCGTTTGCAGAGTTAAAGTTAATCAACCGGAAGTGGGAAGGCAATACACTTTCAGGGCAAATGCATGTTGAAAAAAATGAACTGATTACTATTGACAGTGTAATCGTAAGAGGGAATGCCAAACTAAGCAGAGTTTATCTTCAGAATTACATCAACGTAAAAAACGGTGATGTGTATAATGAGTCTGTCATCAGAAGTATTTCAATCAGGCTTAAAGAATTGCCTATGGTGAACGAAACGGCACCGTTTGTAGTTTCGTTTGAAGGTGGAAAAGCAGTTATCATATTGTCGTTGGCCAACAGAAAAGCCTCACAGGCTGATGGAATAATTGGTTTATTGCCGGACGATAATAAGAAAGGGAAAATTAAACTCAGTGGCGACTTAAGGCTGAAATTAATCAGCGCATTCGGACGAGGCGAACAGGTTGAAATCAACTGGAAGCAACCTGTTGCCAACACGCAGGATTTGCGTGCCCGAATAAATTATCCTTTTTTGTTTTCTACACCATTTGGCGTAGAAGGAAGTCTTGCAATTTACAAACGTGATACTTCCTACATTGATGTGAACCTGAGTGGAGCGGTACAATATCTTCTCAGAGGCAACAGCTATCTGAAATTATTTGTGACCAATAAAAAATCATCGCTGCTATCTACTTCATCACTGAGGAATGCTACTGTGCTGCCTCCGATTAATGATATGGTGAACACCACTTATGGACTCAACCTGCGAAGAGAAAAAACTGACTACAGACTTAATCCAACTACCGGCTACATTGTTGACGTGACTGCAGGAGCTGGAAGAAAAAAAATCCTGAAAAACTCAGCTCTCAATCAGGAATTATACGCTAATGTGAGACTTAATTCAGAGTCGTATCAGGCTGAAATTGTTGCAGATTTATTCTTTCCTGTTGGCAATCGTTTTGTACTTAATACAGGTGTGAATGCAGCCTGGTTAAACTCAAAAAATATTTTTCAAAACGAACAGTACAGAATTGGAGGGTTGAAAACACTGAGAGGCTTTGATGAGGAATCCATTTATGCAACTCAATATTACATTGGCAAAGCTGAGTTCAGATATATTCTCGATCGCAATTCCTTTCTTCAGATTTTTTACAATCAGGCATACTATGCATCAGAAACTATGAGTAGCAGTCATTATGATAAACCTCTTGGTTTTGGTGCAGGCATTACATTCGAAACCAAACTGGGCATCTTCTCATTGAATTATGCAGTAGGAAAACAGTTTAATAATCCAATTCAGTTTCGCAGTGCAAAAATCCATTTCGGAATTGTAAATTATTTCTAATTGAATAACAGAATCATCATAGTGTATGTTCCTGACATGAATATTAGTGAAACAAATCGCTGAAGTAAAAAAGAAGATGTGTTACTCAAATAGCAACAGGCCATGCATCATTTCCCTGCATAACTTCAAAACAGATTACAGGTGGTGCTTTTAGAATTCTTTATAAGTAACTTTAGCTTGATACAGCTTTGCTGTAAGCGAGAATTTTATTAATACTTTCCTGAGAAGGGCTTACAAGTGCCTGTTCAATCTTCTCCATAGTTTTTACTATGGCTTCAAATTCTTCTTCCACTTCAGGATATGTATCAATATGCTGTTGTGTGATAACCGTATCCGGGAGGTCGGTTTCGTTGAAGTAATAAAGAATTAAGTGGTTGTGAGTAAAGTTATCGTACATAGGCAAATAATTGTTCATTTGCCTTTATAACGCTACCTGTTGCCGATTAGTATATAACTGCACACTTTTTTATGATACAAGTACCAGTTTCTTGGTTTCTATGATTTTACGCAGGTTGATAAGTGCATATCTCATTCTGCCAAGCGCAGTATTTATACTCACACCTGTGGCATCTGCAATTTCTTTGAAACTCATATCGGCAAAATGTCGCAGAATAACCACTTCTTTTTGTTCAAACGGCAGTTCCTCCACAAGCAGACGCACTTCTTTATATATCTGCTCCCTCATCATTTTATCCTGTGCATTTTCATCAGTAAGTTTCAGCGACTCAATGATAGAATAATCTTCTTTGTCGTGCACAAGTGGCATACGCTGGTTTCTGCGGAAATGGTCAATAACCAGATTGTGACCTATGCGCAATACCCAAGGAAGGAATTTTCCTTCCTCATTGTAGGCGCCTCGTTTTAGCGTATTGATAACTTTCACAAAAGTATCCTGAAAGATATCTTCAGCAGTTTCACGGTCGTTAACCAAAAAAAGAATGGCAGAAAATATTCTTTTCTGATGACGTTCAATTAAGATTGTAAGGCAATTTTCGTTTCCTTGTTGGTACATTTCGACCAGTTGCTGGTCGGTAAGAACAGGCTGTTGCATAATAGACTCCTTTTTTCAGTTTGAATGTGTAAGTAGAGTTTTATGCTATATTCTTCCTCCTGTTTAAATTAAAAATAGTGAAACTTTATTTTGTAGTATTAACGCAGGCTTTCATTTATTATTGCCAAGCCCTGTTTTTTTTATTTTTTATTTAAGTAAAGATACGAAAAAATCCTGCCAGAGTTCAAATTTTTTTACTTCCCGGCAGGATTTTCAGTTTTTATTCATCCTAATGTCCGGATTCAGATTAATAACGCTCAGTCATAGCAAAGAAAAATCCTGCTTCAATAGCGGCATTTGCATCGCTGTCTGAACCATGAATGGCATTGGCCTCAATACTTTTTGCATATAATTTACGGATGGTACCTGCATCAGCTTTGGCAGGGTCGGTAGCACCTATTGTTTTTCTGAAATCCTCTACAGCATTATCTTTTTCGAGAATGGCAGCTACAATAGGACCGGAAGACATGTATTTCACCAAATCGTTATAAAATGGTCTGCCTTGGTGAATGGCATAAAATTCACCTGCTCTTTCAGCGGTTAAGCGGGTGTATTTCATAGCTTTAATCTTAAATCCTGCTTTGATGATGTGATCCAAAATAGCACCCGTATAGCCATTGGCTACTGCATCGGGCTTTAACATTGTGAAGGTTATTGTACTCATTACTTGAATATATTTCGTTTATTTTTTGAGGCTGCAAAAGTAAGAGAATTAAACATGCAAGCGGCTGATTTAAATCCTTACATTTGTAAAAACACCAATAGAATAAAGAATGATTCCTGTATTTAATAGCACACATATTCAAGAGTTAAAACAATTTTTGTCGGTATCAAGAAAAATAGCCATTACTACCCATTACAAACCTGACGGTGATGCCATAGGTTCATTATTGGGTTTATATAATTTTCTCACCTCTCAAAAACATAAAGTCAAGGCAATAGTGCCTAGTGATTATCCTGAGTTCATTAGTTTTATGAAAGGCAATGACAAGGTGATTAACTATGAAAGTAAACCCAAGCAGGCTGAGAAATATTTTCGGGAGGCAGAAATCATTTTTTGCCTCGACTTTAATGAGAAGAGCAGGGTAGAGGCTATGCAACATATTATGATGGATAACAATGCTCTAAAGGTTGTAATAGATCATCACATCGAACCTCAGATAAAGGCTAACTATGTGTTTTCCTTCCCGCAATCATGTGCCACTTGCGAACTGATTTATTATTTTATTTATGCATTAAAGCCGAATTATAAGATGAAATCTGATGTTGCGGAGTGCCTTTACACTGGTATAATGACTGACACAGGTTCTTTCCGGTTTTCGTCAATGTCAGCAGATACCCATCGTATTGTAGCGGCTCTCATGGATACAGGAATGGATCATGTCAAAATTCACGAATCAGTTTCTGATACTTTCACTGAAGACCGTATTCGCTTCCTCGGATATTGTTTACAAGACAAAATGCAATTGATTCATGCCTTCCATGCTTCTTATATTTCACTCACACTTACCGAAATGGATCAGTTTAACCACCAAACAGGCGATACAGAGGGTATAGTTAACTACCCATTAAATATCAAAGGAGTTATAATGTCGGCACTTTTTACTGAAAAAGATGATGGTGGTGTTAAAATTTCATTTCGTTCAAAAGGTAGTTTTTCGGTTCGCGACATGGCTAAAAAATTTTTCAACGGAGGAGGACATCATAATGCTGCCGGTGGCCGCTTCGATGGAAGTATGGATGAATGTGTGGAGCATTTTATTTCAGCATTAAACTATTATAAAGCTGAATTAATGGATGCTGACACAACGGAAAACTAACTTGTTATGTTAAAATTCGCGAATCCTTCGCCACATTCCAATTAAAAAATATTTACATTAGCCCTCCAAAATTTAAATCTGAAATATGAGTCAAACAGCACAGCTAGGTCACCCACGGGGACTTTACCTCTTGTTTTTCACTGAAATGTGGGAGCGTTTCAGCTACTATGGCATGCGAGCCATTTTTGTTTTATATATGACAAAAGCATTGCTGTTGTCTGCCGCCTCCGCTTCAAATATTTATGGAAGTTTTACAGGTTTGGTTTATCTCACTCCATTATTGGGAGGTTATATTTCAGATAAATTCTGGGGCAATCGCAAAAGCATTCTGGTAGGGGGTATTCTGATGGCGATTGGTCAGTTTTGCTTGTTTTTCAGTGGTGGTTTGGTAGTTCCGGGGCAGGCCAGTCAGTCTGCTGTAGCTATGATGTGGGTAGGTCTGACCTTACTGATAATTGGCAATGGTTTTTTCAAACCAAATATTTCTACCATGGTTGGTCAACTGTATCCACAGAACGATCACCGCATTGATGGCGCTTTCACAATATTCTACATGGGGATTAACCTTGGTGCATTCTTTTCTCCTCTTATCTGTGGCGGACTCGGAGAAGTTTTCGATGCTAATGGCGAGCATATTCCCACCGAGTTTAAATGGGGTTTCCTCGCAGCAGGTATAGGTATGGTTATTAGTACTATTTCTTTCGAGATACTAAAAAACAAACATCTTGTTGACCCTGATGGCAAAGCCATTGGTATGCCTAAGCAGCGTATGGATATGAAAACATTGGGTGTAATTGTAGGATCAATTTTACTTATTTATGCGCTGTTAAATTATCATAATATTATTGAACTCATAGCCGGAACAGAGGCAGTGAATACTGAAGGTTCCACTGCTCATGCCATTGCCAATCTCGATTTAATAGGGTATCTTATTTATTCTTCCATGATTATTATGCCTTTGATTATTTTAACAGATAAATCACTTACATCTGTTGAGAGGCAACGTATTTCAGTGATATTCATTCTCGCATTTTTTGTAATCTTTTTCTGGGCTTGTTTTGAGCAGGCAGGTGCTTCTCTCACCATTTTTGCTGATGAGCAGGTTGATCGTGCCGTAAAAATCCATATCAGTAAATACATCATCCTGATTGGAGCATCTGCACTTGTATTTTATCTCGCCAAGGCGTTAGGCTGGTTTTTTGAATGGTCAAAGAAATCTATACTTTCAATTCAGATAATTGGTATTGCTGCTTTACTCGTACTAACATTTACCGGAACAATTACAGATTTTACTAAAAACGATTTTCCGGCATCCTGGTTTCAGTCTGTCAATCCGCTTGCTATTATCATGCTTGCACCTCTGTTTACCATGATGTGGGGGAAACTGTCAAAAATGAAAATGGAACCACCATCACCACTGAAAATGGCAATGGGTTTAGCTCTGGTTTCATTAGGATATGTAATTATTGCTTATGCAGTTCATGGTGTTGACCCTTCTGTAAAAATCAGTATGTTTTGGCTTTTTGCTCTTTATATAGTTCACACTATGGGAGAACTTTGTTTATCTCCAATAGGATTAAGTATGGTGAGTAAACTTGCACCAGTTCGTTTATCATCATTGCTAATGGGTACATGGTTCCTTGCAAATGCTGCAGCTAATAAGTTTGCAGGAACACTCAGTGCATTAATTCCTCCGGGAGCAGGCGAAGCACCTGCAACAGCAGCAAAAATCCCATCTTTCCTGGGTGTTCAGATTGACAATTTATTTATTTTCTTCTGTGTGTTTATTGTACTTAGCGGTGCCGGAGCCTTGGTTCTTCTGGCAATTTACCGCAGACTCATTAAAATGATGCACGGAATACATTGATGATAAAGTTGTTCAAAACTTTTAGTTTTTCATGGAGAATTTTCTTCTTCATAAAATAAATCGGAAATACTTTTGACATGTTAAATCATATCAAAATTTGTAAGATGAAAAAACTATTCACATTAATGGCCGTTGCTGGCATGTTTACTCTGGTATCATGTGGCCCAAGCGCAGAAGAACAAGCTGCTGCTGAAAAAGCTCGTCAGGATTCAATCGCTAACGCTGAAGCACAAATGCAAGCTGCTCAGGAAGAAGCTGAGAGACAAGCTGCTGAAGCTACTGCTGCTGCTGCAACTGATTCTGCAGCTCCTGCAGACGCTGCTACTACCCCTGAGAATACTCAAACTTCAGGAGAGAACGCACAGCACTAATAATTTTTTTAAATCGAATTAAAGAGGTCGAGAATATCGGCCTCTTTTTTTATGTAATAAATTTTATTTGTGATTGTCCGGCAGTTTATTGGATTGACATTTTGAACAACCACCATGAGGCTTTCGCAATTTTGCTATTAAATAGGCACCGGCCAATCCTACTATTACACCTATGAGAATACTTTGCATAACCTTACAACAAAACTACTCCAATAAAGTTATTTTTGCAATCGCTTTTTAAATTTAATCATGCAATTCGACAGAAAAGACTATTCCGATGAGTTATTAATAAGACTATATTCTGAACTGGTAAGACCACGGATCATAGAGGAAAAAATGATGGTTTTACTCCGGCAAGGAAAGTTGGCAAAATGGTTTTCGGGAATCGGACAGGAAGCTGTGGCTGTAGGTGCTGCAATGGCTGCATTACCTGATGAATATATTCTTCCTATGCATCGCAATCTTGGTGTGTTCAGTGTGCGCCAAATTCCATTGCACCGACTTTTTTCACAATGGATGGGCAAACCGGGTGGTTTTACGAAAGGTCGCGACCGGTCATTTCATTTCGGAACTCAGGAATATCATATTATCGGTATGATTTCACATCTTGGTCCTCAAAACGGAATTGCTGATGGAATTGCATTGGCAAATGTGCTTAAACAAAATCAAAAAGCAGCTATTGTGTTTTCAGGAGATGGAGGTACCAGCGAAGGCGATTTTCACGAAGCTGTGAATGTGGCTGCTGTGTGGGACTTACCTGTGATTTTTGTAATTGAAAATAATGGCTATGGATTATCTACACCATCATCTGAACAATTTCGCTGCAAGAGTTTTGCCGACAAAGGCATAGGCTACGGAATTGAAGGAGTGAGTGTAGATGGCAATAATATCCTCGAAGTGTATCACACACTTAATACGCTTTTGAAAGATATTAGACAAAAACCCCGACCGGTGATTTTTGAAGCCCGCACCTTCCGTATGCGCGGACACGAAGAAGCATCGGGTACCAAATATGTTCCTCAACATCTGTTCGATGAATGGGGTAAAAAAGACCCAATCAACAACTATGAAAATTATCTTCTTGAAAACAACATTATCACACAGCAACAGGTTGCCGATATACGCAGCAAGATTAAAGCAGAAATAGAAGAACATCTTCAGATTACTTATAAAGAAAATGATCCTGATGTTGATACACAACTCGAGTTAAGAGATATGTATGATCAAAAGGAAGTTCCTGCTATTCATCCATCGAATGAAAAAACGGACAAACGTTTTTTGGATGCCATTTCTGACGGAATGCGACAGGCTATGCAGCGACATTCAAACCTTGTAATTATGGGTCAGGATATAGCGGAGTATGGAGGTGCTTTTAAAGCAACACAGGGTTTTGTTGAAGAGTTTGGAAAAGCACGAATAAGAAATACACCTATCACAGAATCTGCCATATTAGGAGCCGGTTTAGGTCTTTCGATTAATGGATACAAATCAATTGTAGAAATGCAGTTTGCCGATTTTGTTACCTGTGGCTTTAATCAGATTGTAAATAATCTTGCTAAAACACATTACCGCTGGGGACAAAATGCTGATGTAGTTGTCAGAATGCCTACAGGAGCAGCCGTTGGTGCAGGACCTTTTCATTCGCAGTCAACAGAAGCATGGTTTTTTCACGTGCCCGGATTAAAGATTGTTTATCCTGCTTTTCCTCAGGATGCCAAAGGTCTTTTAGCTGCTGCTGTAGAAGATCCCAATCCGGTGATGTATTTTGAACATAAAGCTTTGTACAGAAGTGTGAGTGGAATGGTGAGTGATAACTACTTCACAGTTCCAATTGGTAAAGGAAATTTGGTGAAACAAGGCGATGATATAACCATTGTAACTTATGGTTTGGGAGTGCACTGGGCAATGGAGGCACTAAAAGAGTTTCCGGAGATAAATGCAGACTTGATTGACCTTCGAACATTGTTGCCCTGGGATAAAGAAATGGTACTTGATTCAGTAAAACGTACCGGAAAAGTAATTGTATTTCACGAAGACACACTTACTGGTGGAATAGGGGCAGAGATTGCTTCTGTAATTGGTCAGGAATGTTTTCAGTATCTCGATGCTCCTGTTGTAAGGTGTGGCAGTCTTGATACACCGGTACCCATGTCGCATGGATTAGAGTGGAATTTCCTCCCCCGCGACAGATTTAAAAAACAGTTGTTGGATTTATTTCATTACTGAAAAAAACGCATTAAGCATTTTCTTCCCAAATCTGAGAGAGGTTAACCAGCACTTCAACAGCTTTGTTCATATCCTGAACACTTACATATTCTTCCTTGCTGTGAATTCCCATTTCTCCGGTAAATAAATTAGGGCACGGCATTCCCATAAACGAAAGCCTTGAACCGTCTGTTCCTCCTCTGATGTTTTTTCTTTCGCAGTTTATTCCACTGCGTTTATAAGCTTCTTCAGCATAGTTCATCACCTGAGGATGTTTGTCCAACACTTCTTTCATATTACGATACTGCTCTGTGCGTTTAATATCAAATCGTGAGCCTTTGAATTTTTTTACTGTGGTTTCAGCCAGCGTATTTAATAATGCAACATGGTCAGCAAGTTTAGCAGTTTCAAAATCGCGGATTATAAATTTTACTTCAGCTTCTTCCAGCCCTCCTGAAATGCTTACGGGATGCACAAATCCTTCATAACCTTCAGTAGCTTCTGGACACAGTTTGTCTGATGGCAACAAACTGATAAAATGTGCCAATACTTTCTGAGCATTTACCATTTTACCTTTTGCATATCCCGGATGCGCACTGATGCCATAAAACTTTACTGAGCAGGCATCAGCAGAAAAGTTTTCACCTTCCAAAGTGCCACACTCTCCTCCATCTAATGTATATCCATAGTCAGCGCCAAGTTTTTTCATATCTACTTTATTTACTCCACGTCCCACTTCTTCGTCTGGAGTAAAAAGAATTCGAATGTCGCCATGTTTAATATCCGGATGTTGCATCATGTACTGTGCAAAGTCCATAATAATGGCTACGCCTGCTTTGTCATCAGCACCCAACAATGTTAATCCGGATGCAGTTATAATATCATCTCCAATTTTTTCTTTGAGATAAGGATGATTGTTTTTACTAATCACAACATTAGTATCATCAGGTAAAATGATATCACCGCCATCCCATTTTCTGTGTAAAATGGGTTTAACGTTCGTACCACTGCAGTCCGGTGCTGTGTCCACATGCGAACAAAAACAAATTACAGGAACTATATTAGTACTATTTCCTTTGAGAGTAGCATACACATAACCATACTCATCAAGTGATGCATCATCAATACCAATTGACTTTAGTTCTTCTACCAATAACCTGCTTAAATCAAATTGTTTTTTTGAAGTAGGCTGTGTGTCAGATTCAGGGTCAGAAGTGGTATCAATTTTTGCATAACGCATCATCCGCTCTGCGGTAGAATGAGTATAATCTTTCATGATATTTAATTTTAGCAAATAGATGCTCTTGATTAAGCAGTCACCGCTCTTGAAATTACTATTTTTTGTACTTCAGAAGTTCCTTCGTAAATCTGAGTAATCTTAGCATCGCGCATGAGTCGTTCAACATGAAATTCCTTCACATAACCATAACCTCCGTGAATTTGCACCGCTTCAATAGTGGTATCCATTGCAACTTTTGATGCATATAGTTTTGCCATACTGCCTGCAAGGTCATAATTTAAATGTTGATCCTTGAGCCATGCAGCCTTCAAACACAACAAGCGTGCAGCTTCAATTTCAGTGGCCATATCAGCTAACTTAAATTGTATTGCCTGATGTTTACTGATTTCTTTTCCAAATGCTTTTCTTTCCTTAGAATATTTAAGAGCAAGTTCATAAGCTCCTGAAGCTATCCCCAACGCCTGCGATGCTATTCCTATACGCCCTCCCGAAAGAGTTTTCATAGCAAACTTAAACCCGAAGCCGTCTTCGCCAATGCGATTTTCTTTCGGAACTTTAACATCGGTAAACATCAGTGAGTGAGTGTCGCTGCCGCGAATACCTAACTTGTTTTCTTTAGGTCCAACAACAAAACCGGGCATTCCTTTTTCTACTATCAGACAGTTGATTCCTTTATGTCCTTTTGCAACATCTGTCTGAGCCATTACCAAATACACACTGGCCGTACTTCCGTTGGTAATCCAGTTTTTTGTTCCGTTCAACAAATAATGATCTCCTTTGTCAATGGCTGTAGTTCTTTGTGAAGTTGCATCACTGCCTGCTTCAGGCTCACTGAGGCAAAATGCTCCTATAATTTCACCTTTTGCCAATGGAACTAAATATTTTTTCTTCTGCTCTTCAGTACCGTAAGTTTCAAGACCCCAGCATACCAGTGAATTATTCACACTCATCACTACCGAAGCAGAGGCATCTACTTTTGATATTTCTTCCATAGCCAGTACATACGAAATGGCATCGAGACCTGCACCACCATATTGTGGACTTACCATCATGCCAAGAAAACCAAGTTCTCCTAATTTTTTTATTTGCTCTGCAGGAAATTTTTGATGTTCATCACGTTCAATAACTCCGGGTAATAATTCGTTCTGTGCAAAATCTCTTGCAGCCTTTTGAATCATTAAATGTTCTTCTGATAGTTGAAAAAGCATAAATTAAATTTTTTGCGAAAATACAATTTACAGTGAATTTTCAGGTAGCGAAGCCATGATTTTATTCAGGTTCCATATTTCCTGTAAAGGGCATAATACGGTTGGTTTAATAAGCATGCTCTTGGGCATTATGATGAAATAAAATGCAGGTAGTAGTTTAAGGTTAATCTGCCTGACTGATTATATTTGTGCTCCTGCATTTGATAGGAATTAAGATATGATAGAAAAAATACGTACAGAATATAACCAGAGGTTTAAAGAGGAAACTTATAAGCAGTTTCTCAGTTATTTTGATCAACTGTATAATCGCAAGGTAGAATTTCGTATAGCTGAAACTCCTGTATTTATTCCAAAATTGCTGAAAGAAGAATTGATAAAAGCAGGTGATGATATTCTGAAAAACGTTTTAAGTTCTGAGTATTTAGCTCAAAGCAACAAAGCTATTCCCGAAAATCTGGTTGTCCCGAATGAGGCTAATCATCCAAATTTTATTGCAGTTGACTTTGCTATCACAAAGGATAGTTCAGGAAATTACTTACCTCAGTTGATAGAACTGCAGGGTTTTGCTTCACTGTTTTTCTGGCAGGATTTATTGCCACGAATGTATAAAGAGTATTTTTTCGCCCCTGAAGGATTTTCTCATTTCTTCAATGGATATAATGCCAAAACACATCGCGATCTGATGAGAAAAGTAATAGTTGGCAATCATGATCCTGAGAACGTGATATTACTGGAAATTGAACCTGAAAAACAAAAAACCTGGATTGATTTCTGGGAAACAAAAACACATCTTGGTGTTGAACCTGTATGTATATCCAAAGTAATTAAAGAAGGACGCCTGTTATTTTATGAGAAAGACAATCGTAAGATTCAGATAAAAAGGATTTATAACAGAGTTATTTTTGATGAGTTATTGCAACGTACTGATCTGAAAAGCACATTCAATCTTACTGATGATGTAGATGTGGAGTGGGCTGGTCACCCGAATTGGTTTTTCAAGATTAGTAAGTATAGTATGCCTTTTATTAAAAGTAAATATGCTTCTGATTGCAGCTTCTTGAGTGATTTGAATCAGTGGCCTGCCGATTTGGAGAATTATGTTCTTAAACCTCTCTATTCTTTTGCAGGCAGTGGAGTTGTTATAGATGTAACTCCCGCCATGCTCGATGCCATCAAACCTGTAGATAGAAATTATTTTTTATTACAAAAAAAGGTTAAGTATGAACCTTGCCTTGTAACGCCAACAGGCAATGCCAAGGTTGAAGTAAGGTTGCTTTATATATGGCCTGATGATGAGTCTGTACCCCGATTGGTTCTAAATCTCACTCGCCTCAGTAAAGGTGCAATGATTGGTGTAAGTCAGAATAAGAATATGGATTGGGTAGGAGGCAGCGCTTCCCTTATGGAAGTTTAATTGCTTGTTTTTTCATTACGTTTTCTTCTGAATGATTCAACAAGATCGCTAACCGTATTGAATTCTTTTCTGTAAAAAACACCAATACCTTGAGTGTATTGTGAGTT
Source organism: Bacteroidota bacterium (assembly GCA_019136655.1). Taxonomy (GTDB): domain Bacteria; phylum Bacteroidota; class Bacteroidia; order AKYH767-A; family OLB10; genus OLB10. The sequence goes on along the minus strand of JAGVTU010000010.1, from coordinate 98,893 downwards.
CAGGTTATTAATTAAGTTGTTGGTATTGGTTTTATTAAATGCCTTTGCACGCAGATTCCCATCCTTGCTGATTTTAAATTCTACTGTGAAGTCACCAATGATGTTTGATGTTTGATTGCTGTTGTTGGCAACTCCAACATTACTTTCCACTGCAACTCTGTTATTGAATAACTCTGTAGAAACTGAAACATCAAACTCATCTTTGTTTAAAGCATCACCCGGACGGTAATTTAATCCAATATTAAATTTATCACTGAGTTGCGATGCCCAGTTAGACAACTGTTGCGAAACAAATTCGCTGAGGTTTTGTCCAACTGCATTGCCTGAACCGGTTTCATCAGTGCTTGCCTTTCCTTCAGGAGCCGAAAATCGGTTCAACACAAGCAGACTGAAAACTTGCCTGTTCATCTCACGCTCGTTACTCAACACACTTCGCAGGCTTGTTTGAACTGCTGGAGTAGCATTTGGAACATTAATGTCAAAGAGAACATCAGGACTCATCAGATTATTTTTCAGTTGTAAAATCACTTCTACAGGAACACGGTTGCGATTGGATGAATCCGGAATCAATTCAAATGTTGATGCACGAAGATTATATTTTGCTGTAATATCAATGTTTGCATCATAAGGCGATCCTGCCCAGCGTATTTCTCCTTCTTTTACTTTAAACCGTTTATTTACGATGTTCTGCAATGTAAATAAATAGTCACCCGATTGAATATGATAATCTCCATACATTTTAAATTCACCTGCAGGGTTGAGCAACATCCTTATGTTTCCGTTACCATTCCCCTTCATTACATCACCAATCTTAGAATCAAAAATAAGTTGAATCTCTGCTTCAGGAGTAGCTTCTACCTGCAAATCCATATCTATTCCCGAAATTTCTGTTTTCTTAATTCCTGTTGTTAATTTTGTTGTATCAGTAGCATTAATAAATGTGATGTAATTGCTTTGTGTTATTTCTTCCGGATTCGACAGCGGAATAAATATTTGTGTTCCATCTTCAGACTTTGCTACAATTTCCATTTTCATCAGTTTTGGAGTCCCCATTATTTTAGCATAACCTGTTGCAAATGCTTTACCATAAAACAATTCATTTTGAGAGGCATTTGTATTCAGGCATTGCAGTTTGTTGGCGTTTATTCGCAGATTAAAAACAAAATCATTAAGGTTTTTGTGAAATATTTTTCCGTTAACGATTCCCTTGTTATTGAAGTCATCAGAAATCAAAACATCATTGAATCCAAAATATTTTTCATCAAAAACAATTTCCTGTTCAGGCATTATAGAATAACGTGTGTTCAGAAAATCAATTACCATTGATGCTCTTTGTAAACGGGCTTTGCCTGTAAGTAAAGGCTCATTTGCTTTTCCATATAAGTGAAGTTCAGCAGTTGCAAGTCCTCTTAACTTGCTTGCAAACCCACTGAAATAATGCTCCAGTGGAGTGATGCTGAGTTTATCGGTTTTAATATTGAAATCTATTTCATCGTGTTTAGTTTTGAAAATATAGTTGCCGGTAATTACTGCTGAATTTCTTCCATTTTGCTCAATTGCTCCTTCAATGTGCATGGTTTTCTTTTCTGTCAGCCAGTCAATATTTGCTATTGCATCTCCTAACAGGTCATCATTAAATTCAAAACCTTTTACCTTCACATTTCCGGTTATTACGGGTTTTGAATAGAGTGATGCAAAGTAAAGTTCTCCATCAGCTATCCCACCGATTTTTATATCATAAAGAGATAACAGCTGACTTAAAACTTTGGTATTAAATTGAAATAAACCTAATTTTAATTGATCATTCGCTGATTTACTTATTTTGCCATTGAGTTGTACAGACTGATTCTGGTTTGACAAAAACAGATTCTGAAAATTGATTTGTGTGCTGTCAAATACAATTTCGTTGGTGGGGTTGATGCTCCAGTTCTCGCCCTGAATTAATATGGTGGATGGTAAAAAATGAAATATGGTTCGCCCTTCTGAAAATAACTGCTCTGTATTTAATTTAAGCTTAGAGTTTGATGTAGAGTCATTGTCAATACTCACCGCAATTGTAGAACGGCTCTTTTTTGAATCCGAATCTATTTTAATATTTTTTAATACAAGGCTGTCGCTTATTCTTAATTGATCAGAGCTGATATCAGCATTTAGTCTGTTATCGGAAGTGAAAATATTTATTTTAAGGTTCTTATTTTGAAGATTATTATAGTTAATCCATGGTGATTCCATCTCCAATGAAATACGGTCTGAATTTCTGTTCACAGTTCCATTGAAGACGGTCTGATTACTGAATGTTAATCCCGGAACAAAAATATTCAGTACAGGATTGATGTCTTTAACCTTACCTGAAAAATAGAATTGGTCATTTCGGTTTTTTTCAGATGACTTTATGTTCACTAAGAAAGGAGGAAGGTAAACATTCAGCAATTCTCCTACAGAATTAATAATCCTTGTAAGTGTATAGTTCCCGTTCAGCGAAAAATCAAGCACATCGGAGTTGAGTTTAATTGATCTTTCCCCTGAGTCTTTGACAGAAATAATTTTGAGTGAATTAATATTGGCGGTTTTATATTCTTCGGAATAAGAAACATTTTTAAGTTGAATAACACCATTAAAGTCATCAAAATTAAGACCATGCATTTTCAGGTCTGCGTCAGCTGAAAACAATGCAGAGGAATCGCGATTGAATAATTTTAATTTGCTGAGAGCAGCATTTTTTACAGATGCAGCAAAGTCAAAAAATGGAAGTTTTTCTCTGAAATCAACACTTCCTTTAAAGTCAAGTGTTGCATTCTCATCATGCATATTGAGAATACCATTAAATAATTTTCTGGCTACGTTGGCATCAAGAATAATATTCCTGTATGTGTAATCATTTAAGGTTATATAGTCCACTGTTCCCTTCAGTCGTGCCGCTACTTTATCAGAAGTGATTCCTGTGCCTGTTAATTCTGCATTAAAAGAAGTTGTCCCAACATGAGAACCTAATCTCCAAAATTTTCCAATATCAAAATCAGTAGCCGTAAGTTTTCCTGAATAAGAAGACTTATCCATATCTTCATTGAACTTAAGGTTGATATCAGTTGATAAATTACCTAATGCAGTCTGTATATTTCCATACGAAACAAAGTCATTGTAAAATCCTGTAAATACTCCTTTGTATATTATTTTACCCAATTCAGAAAGATTGTCAGGCAACTGAATAAATTTATTATCTGTAAACGGAAACATTTTAATGCTTTCAACATCGTGTTTGCTCGTAGTCAGTCTTCGAATATTCAAATTAAGGAATGTAGTGTTTACATCCGGCAAACCATTCATACTTATATCACCTTCAAATTGGGTATCGTTTCCATACACAATACTAAGCTGTTTCGTTTTCAGATTACTTACAGTGCCATGTGCCGTACCTTTGAAAGTTACATACTTATCTAAACCCCTGAGCTCGCTGGCAAAATATTGCAAGTCGTTTGATGAAATTCGGCTTTCTGTAAACTCTCCTTTCATATACACCTTGTTAATATAATCTTCAAAATCCAGAAAGGATGAATAACTCATGCTGTAATGTGGTGCATCAATATCGGAGTAGGGGGTATGTATGATAATCTTACTGAAACTCATGCTGTCATTTGAAAATGCAGCATAAGTAGAAAGATGATTCAGTTTGAATCCTGATTTTTCTTCGAGTGAAATATTTGTTCCATAGAATTTTATTACGCTGTCTGTTGGTTGCAAATTATAAATTGTTGCATTGAAATTACGCACATCTATATCTTCAAAATCTATGCAGGAAGTGGTATCATTCCATTTAAAATCACGATAAGTGAAGTGCACATTCTGTATATTGATTTTATTAATTGCAAAATAAAAAGGCGATGAAGCAGTATCGGCAGAGGGCTTGCTGAAATAATCAATGATAAACTGAAAGTTCATGTCCCTTGTTTCTTTTGATTTTTTCAGACTAATCCTTGCATCACTCAGGTTAACATTATCAAGAATGAGTTTTTTGTTGTGAGTGAACAGAGTTTGAAAAGCAACTGTTGCGGAAATTGTGTTGGCATACAAAAGGGTATCGTGCTCAGAATCTTCTACATAAACACCATCAAGAACAAAATTTTTTATGAGTTCAAAACGTACACCTTTTACAGAAACCTTTGTGTTTAACTCAGAAGAAAGGTAAGAGGCTACTTTGCTAACTACATACGACTGGACTTTTTGAAATTTCAGGCTTATAGAAAGCAAACCCAACAGTAGTAATAACGTACCTGTGACTATAAAAAATATTTTAAAAAACTTTCTGATAGGCTGAAATGTTAAGCGGCTAAAATTACACGAATTATTTAAGTTGATAAGGGCTGTTTAGGCCGTAGAATTAACTTATTTTTGTGATTAAAAGCGAAGATACCAGTCGGGGCTAAAGACAAAATGAAAAACAATGATATTTATATTCTTGGCATAGAATCTTCATGCGATGAAACATCTGCTGCCGTTTCTAAGAATACACGCATCTTGTCCAATATTATTGCGGGACAGAAAATACACGAAGCATATGGTGGTGTAGTACCCGAGTTGGCAAGCAGGGCACATCAGGCTAATATTATTCCTGTAGTTACTCAGGCCTTGAAGGAAGCCGGCATTGAAAAAAATGGTATTGATGCAGTTGCGGTAACTTGCGGCCCTGGGTTGATAGGCTCTTTGATGGTTGGTGTTTCTTTTGCAAAATCTTTAGCGGCAGCGTTGTCGGTACCTCTCATTGAAGTAAACCACATGCAGGCACATGTGCTTGCGAATTTTGCACTCCAGAGTGAGGAAACCAAGCCTCCTCAATTCCCGTTCCTGTGCCTTACAGTTTCCGGAGGGCATACACAGATAGTTCAAGTGAATGCACCTGATAATATGCAAATCTTGGGTCAGACCCTGGATGATGCTGCCGGTGAAGCTTTTGATAAAATTGCCAAAATCCTTAACCTGCCTTATCCGGGTGGACCTTTGGTTGATAAGTATGCAGTTCAGGGCAACGCTTATCGTTTTCAGTTTCCTGAATCCAATATTCCGGGGCTCGATTTTTCGTATAGTGGATTAAAAACTGCTGTGCTTTATTTTTTGAAAAAGCAGTTGGCTCAAGATGCTGATTTTATTCAGAAGAACCTTTACGATATATGTGCAGCGGTTCAGAAAACCATTGTTCAAACCTTGCTGAAAAAGCTAAAAAAAGCAGCCGAACAAACTGGGATAAGGCAGATAGCTATTGCAGGTGGAGTTTCGGCCAACAGTGGCTTGCGAAGTGAGCTGAAAAAATTAGCCGAACTTAGTGGCTGGACTGTTTCTATCCCGCCATTATCCCTTTGCACTGACAATGCCGGTATGATTTGCATTGCAGCATATTTTAAGTTCCTTCAAAACGAATTTTCATCCCTTGATTTAGCCCCACAGGCAAGATTAAGTTTGCAATAAACGGAATTTAGGGTTCTGAACTACCTGATAATTGTTGATAACCTTATCAGAAATGATGTTCAAAATCAGTTTGATGGTGTAATTTTGTTACAAATTGCAAAATACTTTACAAATGGAAAATCAAAACACCGAAAATAAAAGTAAAGGCAAAATCTGGATAATACTGTTCGTATTGTCAGCTCTTTTTAATGTCTATCAGTGGCGCAATCACCAAACAACAACTGAAGTGTTTGAAATAACGCGCGACAGTTTGGTTACGGCCAGAGTCGATGTTGAAAAAGAACTGGGTGCTACTATTGAAGAGCTGAATAAATACAAAGGGATAAATGAAAATTTAGATAGCCTTTTGGTAGAAGCTAACGCTAAAATAGAAGAGCAAAAAGAACGAATACAGAAGTTGTTAAGAAGTGAATCTAACTCTGCTGCACTGAACAAAAAGTTGCTTGCTGAGCTTGAATCTTTGAAAAAACTTCGCGATGAATATCTAGATAAGATAGATACGCTCATGGTAGAGAATCAAAAGCTAAAAGAAGATAATAGCCAACTTACAGGAACAGTTGAAACACTGTCAAAAAACCTGGAGGCAACGGTAAGTACAGCGTCTGTGTTAAAGTCAGAATATTTTAAAATTTCTTCCTTCAAGAAGAAAGGAAATGGAAAATATACATCAACAGCTCTGTCGAAGCGCACAAATAAATTGGATGTATGTTTTACTGTTCTCGAGAATAAAATTGCCAAAGCAGGGGAGAAAAATGTATATCTGAGAATTATTGAGCCGGGTGGCAAGGTAATGGGTAATCGTTCATCCGGATCTACAACAATAACTCTGCCGAGTGGGGAAGAAGTGATGTGTACTTCTGTTTCTTCTCTCCGTTACGAAAACGCGAATGTGGAGAATTGCATGAGTTATGAAGAGCAGGAGAGGATCTTCAGCCCTGGAACCTATCTTATTGAAGTGTATATTGATGGTAATCTTAGCGGAGCAACATCTTATATTCTGAGATAAATTGGTAAGAAAGTTTTTGTTAAAGCGGCTGTCATCTTGATAGCCGCTTTCGTTTTTTATAAAGTTAACTTCTGTTGTCGTGTGAACAGTGATGAAAGATTTTTATTCAATTCAGACATGAATTAGTTAAACATCATTCTCACTTTTTTAAGTAAAAATGAATTGGGAAATATCAGCCTGATTTTTACTTGTCAATTACTTGATTTTAAGGATTAAGAGAAATGCTTCTCTGAAGTATGACTTTCGTCATAAGAAGAATGGGTGCTTTAAAGATAATTTTGTCCGAAATTTGGAATTGATATCATGAGTGAAAAAATGAGGACTCTGACAGAGCCCTTTAAAATTAAAATGGTAGAACCTCTGAAAGTAACTACCGAAGAATACAGAAAAGACGCACTGAAGAAAGCAGGATATAATCCTTTTCTTCTAAGATCGAGTGATGTATTTATTGATCTACTTACCGATAGCGGCACAGGTGCCATGAGCGATAAACAATGGGCAGGTATTATGATGGGAGATGAAAGCTATGCCGGTGCAAGAAGTTGGGAGCATTTGGAGAAAGTTGTCAAAGACCTTACAGGAATGCCTTACATTCTTCCTACGCATCAGGGTCGTGCTGCCGAAAGAATCCTCTACGGTATTCTCGGAGGAAAAGGAAAAGTTTTTATCAGCAACACACATTTTGATACTACCCGTGCAAACATTGAGTTTACCGGTGCTACTGCAATTGATATCGTGTATGAGGAGGCCGAGGATCCGGAAGCTGATCTCCCGTTCAAAGGGAATATTAATCTTGAGAAATTACAGGAACTGATTCATAAACATGGCAAAGAAAATATTGCTGCTGTAATAATTACTGTTACAAACAATTCTTCAGGCGGACAACCTGTAAGCATGGCTAATGTTGTTGCTTTACGAAGAATTTGTAATGAACATGGTTTGTTATTGGTTATTGATGGATGTCGTGTTGCTGAAAATGCATATTTCATTAAGCATCGTGAAGAAGGATTTAGCAATAAATCATGCGAAGAAATTGCCAGGCAAATGCTCCGTCTTGGTGATGCTTTTGTGATGAGTGCAAAAAAAGATGCTATTGTCAATATAGGAGGACTACTTACTATCAAAGACGAAGAGTTGGCCGTTAAATGCAAAAATCTTTTAATCATATCAGAAGGCTTCACTACCTATGGTGGTTTGGCAGGTCGCGATATGGAAGCTCTTGCTATTGGCCTAACTGAAGTTTTTGACGAAGACTATTTACATTATCGAATCAGAAGCACTGCTTATCTGGGCGAAAGATTAAGAAAGAAAGGTGTTCCTGTTGTATGGCCAATTGGTGGTCATGCAGTTTATGTAGATGCTAAAAAATTATATAATCAGATTCCTGTAGAGCAATTTCCCGGGCAGGCACTTGTTTGCGACCTGTATATAAAAGGCGGAATTCGTGCAGTTGAAATCGGTAGTTTGATGTTTGGAAAAAATGATACCAACGGTAGAATGATTCCTGCTACAAATGAGCTGGTTAGGCTGGCAATTCCCCGAAGAGTTTACACACAAAGCCATATTGATTATGTGCTGGATATATTTGATGATATTCTTGAGTTAAGAAATCAAACAACAGGTTATAGAATTACCTATGAACCTCCTTTTCTCAGGCATTTCTCTGCGCTGCTCGAAAAAATTTAAAGTTAACATTCACTAAAAAATAAAATTCTTAAAATGGCAATAATTAAAAAACGTTCATGGGCTGAACCTTATAAAATGAAAATGGTAGAATTATTAAAGATGACTACCAAGCCTTACCGTACCAAAGCAATTAAAGAAGCAGGATTCAATACTTTTCTTCTTCATTCAGCTGATGTTTATATTGATTTGCTTACAGACAGCGGTACCAATTCAATGAGCGACCGCCAATGGAGTGCATTCATGACTGGTGATGAAGCGTATGCTGGAAGCAAAAGCTATTATCTTCTCGAAAACGCAATTCAAAAGTATTATGGTTACAAATATGTAGTTCCTACTCATCAGGGACGCGCTGCCGAAAATATCCTCTCTCAAATTCTGATTAAAAAAGGTGATATCGTTCCTGGTAATATGTATTTTACAACAACACGCTTACATCAGGAATTGGCAGGTGGAACGTTTGCAGATATTATCATTGATGAGGCTCATGACCCTTTCAACGAACATCCCTTCAAAGGAAATGTTGATATCAGTAAACTCGACAAACTGGTAAAAAAGCATGGAGCTAAAAAAATACCATATGTATGCATCGCTACAAATGTAAATATGGCAGGAGGTCAGCCTATAAGTATGGCAAACCTTAAAGAACTGAGGGCTTATACTAAAAAACATGGTATCCGCATTATTCATGACATGACACGTGTTGGCGAGAATGCATATTTCATACAGCAGCGTGAAAAAGGTTACAATAAGAAAAGTATTCGCGAAATTGTAAAAGAGATTTGCTCTTATACAGATGGTGCTACAATGAGCGCAAAGAAAGATGCACTGGTAAACATCGGAGGTTTTCTTGCCATCAACGATTGGGATGTGTTTGAAGAAGCAAGAAATATGGTGGTTGTTTACGAAGGGTTGCATACCTACGGAGGCTTAGCCGGTCGTGATATGGAAGCAATTGCTGTTGGTATTGTAGAAAGTCTTGATGATAATCATCAACAGGCAAGGGTAGGGCAGGTTGAATATCTCGGTCATAAAATGATGGAGTATAATATACCAATCGTAAAGCCTATCGGTGGTCATGGAATATTTGTTGATGCCAAATCTTTTCTGCCTCATCTTTCACAGGACCAGTTTCCTGCTCAAACTCTCGCTGCCGAAATTTATATAGATTCTGGAGTGCGCACAATGGAACGTGGTATAGTTTCAGCCGGACGTAAACCTAATGGCGAGAATTATTATCCCAAACTCGAACTTGTCAGATTCACTTTGCCAAGAAGAGTTTATACTCAGGCACACATGGATGTTATTGCTGAATCAGCAGCTGCTGTATATGACAGAAGAAAATATATCAAAGGACTTAAAATGGTATATGAACCAAAGTATCTGCGTTTCTTCCAGGCACGGTTTGAAAGATTGAAATAATTATTTCAAAGGTAATATGAGGTTTAAAGCCAGGCATATCTTTCTGATGTTAAGCACTCTGTTTCTTGCTTATTCATTTAGTATATACCTGCATCCTTTTGGCACTTCGTATGATAAAAGATTAAATAGAGAACTTGTTTCTGAAGGAAGGTTAGTTTGGCAAAAGTATAATTGTCAGAGTTGTCATCAGTTCTATGGTTTAGGTGGATATCTCGGACCTGATCTCACAAATTTTATGTCAGCTCCTGGAAGAGGTGAACCTTTTCTTAAAGCAATGGTCAAATCCGGAATTAAACAAATGCCTGCATTTGATTTAACGGATGATGAAGTACATAAGCTGGCAGAATTTCTCAAAGCAACTGATCTGAGCGGAAGAGCAGATCCAAGAGCTTTTAAAACAAATAACCTTGGGATGATAGAACAGGATGAGCATAAATAAACTGAATATAGGTAATCTCTTTTTAATTTCAGCGATTGTCATGTTGCTGACAGGTTTATTTTTCGGAGTACTTGCAGCAGTAGTGTATATCTCGCCAGAATTTCTAAAAAACAGTATTGGATTTAATTCATTAAGACCATTGCATGTATCCTCTGCATTGTTCTGGATATTTCTTGGCGCAACCGGAAGTGTGTATAATGGAGTAATGATAGTTACAGGACAAAAGGTGAATAATACAATAGCAATAGCACAATGGATTCTTTGGATGATTGCCATCATCGGAATTTTTATTTCTTATTTTACAAAGCACTTTGGTGGGAGAGAGTATTGGGAGTTCGATCCGGTTTGGGCACTGCCTATTGCTGTTGCCTGGATTTTGTTTTTTGTTAATTTTTACAAACACATTTATAAAGTACGTAACTGGCCTGTATATATGTGGATGTGGTTTACTGGACTGGTATTTTTCTTTTTCTCCTTTACGGAAAATTATCTCTGGCTGTTTCCCGTTTTCAGAGAGCACTTTGTTACTGATATGACAATTCAGTGGAAGGTGAATGGCTCACTCGTTGGTGCCTGGAATCAATTAGTGTATGGAACAGCATTCTTTCTGATGGATCGCATAACAGGAACAAAAGCTGTCGGGAAAAACAATCTGGCATTTGCAATGTATTTTCTTGGTTTGTTTAATCTCATGTTCAATTGGGGACATCATATCTACACTCTTCCAACCGATAAGTATATACGCTACATTGGTTATGCTGTTAGTATGACGGAGTGGATATTCTTCGTTAAGATTATTTATAACTGGAAAAAAAGTGTCAGCGATATTCAAAAACATTATCATTATTTCCCTTACAGGTTTATAATGGCATCTGATTTTTGGGTTTTTATTAACATTGGGCTTGCATCTCTGCTGTCAATTCCTGCAATAAATATTTATACGCATGGCACACATGTGACGGTAGCTCACGCCATGGGAACAACCATAGGAATTAATAGCATGATTCTCCTTGCTGCATGCTTTGAGTTTCTCAAACCCGGATTGTATCGCGATATGAAACCAACATTCCGAATGAATCTTAATTTTTGGACACTGCAGATTTGCTTGATAGTTCTTTTTCTCTCCTTGAATATTGCCGGTTTCAAAAAAGGATTATGGCAATTAAGCGAAAATCAAAGTAGCTATTCAATGATGATGCAATCTTTGCAACCTTATTTCATTGCTTTTCTTTTTGCAGGAATTGGATTGCTTATAACTTTTTCAGTTTTCGGAATTACTCTTTTGAGAAATGTAAAAAGTAGCCTTTATAGTTAAAACCAAAAGTAATCACGTATTTTTTTTTCTGGATTTTACAAAAGATTTGTTTTTATTATTTACATGTAAATCTTGTATTCTCATAAATTAAGTTCGAGTTTTTGTTAAAACTCAGAATTGCCATACTTTGAATAGAAGTAACGATTATGCTTAGAATCCTTTTATTCTTCTGGGAATTTTTTTTCAAATGGTACTTTTTCAAATGATCCACTGCTGATGAAAAACCTGACTTATTGCTTCGGCCATACCATCGCCAATGAAATGTTTTACCTTGGTCTTGCTATAATCTATGAGTTATTCGCTGAAATTAGTGGTCGCCCGAAATGGTAAACAGCATGGTATGTTGCTATCGCATGGAATTTAACTCTTTTCTTTGTTCTTGCAGCATTCCTGCATCACATGTATATGGATTTTGTGCAACCTGAAGCACTACAGCTTATTGGCCAGTTTGCTTCTTATCTTGCAAGTTTACCTTCGGCTGCTGTTACAGTAATTAGTATCATTGTTGCAGTGTATCGAACCAAAATAAATTGGTCCATGGCAAATCTTCTTTTTATAATAGGAACCTGTGGTTGAATTATAGGTGGAGTAGGAGCACTCATTGATGCAACTATTTCTAATAACTTCGTATTACACAGCACACTTTGGGTGCCGGCTCATTTTCATACCTATAATGCAATGGGCAACGTATTATTCAGCCTTGGTTTCTTCTATTGGTTTTCTGTTCAGTATTCAAAATCAGAAGTTGTCAATAAATTACAATCTCTTAATATTGCATTAATGATAATTGGTGGGGTAGGATTCTTAGCAGCATTTTATATTGCCGGTGCTGATTCTATTCAAAGACGTTATAGTAATTACCCTGCTGAACTGGCTGCTGGAAAATCATATGCTTTATTAGGAGCGGTACCTGCAATAATATATTTGATAGCAATTCTGATGTTCTTTGTTAACATTACAAGAAGGTGTTTAAGTATGCTTTTTACACGTTAACATTATTTCTCTCCTGTAATCTTAATTTAACGCTGGGTCAATCTCAGCAGGATTTTCGCGAGGAAGAGAATATTTATAATCAGATTTATAATGCGCAGTTAAAATTAACTGACGGAAAAATTGCAACTATTCATGGCTTAGCCGAACGAGAACCGTTAATAATTGCATTTGTTTTTACAAGATGCTCAGGAATTTGCTCTCCTTACTTATTACAGTTGAAAGAGAATTTCATTGCACTTTCTCGAGAAAATTCTAAGCCTTATAACGTTTTGGTTTTAAGTTTCGACCCAGATGATTCACTATCTGATATTTCTTATATAGCCCAACAATTCAATTTGCTTAGTGATAAAAGATGGTTGTTTGGAGTAACAAATAATATTACTGCTCTCAATACATCTGTTGGATTTCATCCTGTTTGGAATCCTGCAATTAAACAGTTTGATCATGATGCTCCGCTTGTTGGTGTAAATAGTCAGGGATACATTTGTAAAAAATTATTTGGAATAAGAAGTGAAAAGGATATTTCATTATTGATTTCTAGTATAAATAATGAATATACCCCAACTTATCAATTACCTTCTAAGAATAGTCTTTTTTCTTGTTTTAAATACGACCCCTTAACTGGGAAAAACAATCCGGGTTTTGGGCTTTTATTTATTGCATTACCCGCAATTCTTACTATAGCGATATTAGTTGGAATATGTATTTGGGCACGTACAGATAAAAAACTTAATTCCTAAGCAGCCAGTTAATTTCGAATTTAAACTGTCGTCCACTCATTGGATAATTTGTCACCAGAAAATAGTTGCGTTCCATTAGATTTGAATTAACATGATCAACCGCTAATTTGATAGTTGCTTTAGTTATTTTAATTGCAACAAAAACATCTGCAAATGGATATCCTCCGCAATTCTTTTCTGTACTTAAATAATATTGCCCTAATGATGGCTCATATGAATAACCTTTATAAGGAGTGTAATACAACAAATTTATTCCCGGAGATATTACAAAACGATTTCCTTTTATTGTTAAGTTATAAGTCAAACTTGATTTCAATCCAAAGGTTGGCGTTCTTAAAATATCAGTATTCGAGGTAGTATTCCATAAAAGTTGGTTTTTCATATGTATTTTACCTCGGTTCAAATTATAATCTAAATTAACTTGACCAAATTTCGTTTGATTATTGGTTTGTACTGGTTGCAATAGTGGGCTATAATAAATTAAATCATTAATAATATAATGTTGATATTCTAAGTCTATACCCAGTCCCAGAAGACCTATTTTAAGATATGATTTAATAATTTTAATTAATCCGAAATCATTAGTCCATTCAAAATGATTAGTAAAACAATAATTATCCAACATCGATGGTACTTGTTGTTGATATACCAAACCTGCCTCTAGCTTATATTTCTTAAAAAAAGTACCATTTGCAGTAAAATAAACATTTGTATGATTAAATTTTTGCAGTTCAGCTAATCGGTTGTTCTCAATAACTAGTTGTATTGACCTTGCAAGTGACGAGTCGTTTAATGTGATATCGTATTTAATTTGATGTAACCAATAACTACTGTCAATGCTCGGTTGTTGAAGTGTGATTTTTGTAATAGAATAATCAAGCTGCGAATGAACTAAATACTTTGCTCTAAAGATTGGAAAATTTATAGCTTTCAGTCCCAAAGTTCCTGTGGAGGTCAACACACTCATTAAATCACTGGTAATGTTCGTATCAAGAAAGTTATTTAAATAATACTCCTCCTTAGAATCCGATTCAAATAAATAACTTAATTTTTTAAAATTGATTTCGGCAAAAGGCCTTAATTCAAATAGAGTAGGGGAGAGATTGAAATCATTGGAATGTTTAATTACATTATAATCAATATATCCTTCTGCACTCTTTACTTTAGTTGTTGATGTTGAATTGAGAAGAGAAAACTCATATAGTTTTGGATTCTTTTTTTCATGAATAAAGGTAAAATCATTTTTAATGCCACCACTCTCCTCCTGAACATATTTTAAACTGCTGCCTTTAATTTGATATCTCAGCTTAGAAGATTGTGTACTAAATAAAGCAACATCTAAATGATTAAATCTGAAGGCCTGATTCTGGTAATAACCATCACCCTTATTGCTTTCAAAATGAATTGATGCCAAAAGTGATTTTAATAACCTTTGATGGTGATTAACATCCAAGTAAGCAGTTTTGGGAGTGAGCGTTGAATATCTTAATAGACTAAAAGTTGTGGTATCATCAACTAAACATAGATTGTTCTTATTATTTAAATACGAAAACATTTGATTGCCCAAATGTTCCCGATATATCTGAGATTCAATTCCCGCATTTTTGAATTTGCCACTGGAAAATCTCAAATATTCTGTTATTGATTCATGATCAATTACACCAATAGAATCTATATTCTGGCACAGAGTACTTGTTGAAGCTAATAGAAACCACAAAAAAACAAGGATCTTTTGAATTATGTTATAATCTGCCTTTGTGGATATCATCAAATTGGAAATAGAGTTGTGCAAAAATAAAAAAGCTCCGAAGTAAAACTCCGGAGCTTAATATTTACGGCAACGACATACTATCCCACATGTTACTGTAGTACCATCTGCGCTAAGGGGCTTAACTTCTCTGTTCGGTATGGGAAGAGGTGGACACCCTTGCAATAGTCACCATAATTTCTTTTAAAATGACTTTACGTGGCAAAAAATATTATAATAAATTGTATTCAATAAAAGTTTCGGGTAATTAGTATTGCTCAGCTTTGGCATTACTGCCTTTACACTTGCAACCTATCAACGTTATAGTCTTTAACGACCCTTATAAAGAAGTCTTATCTTGAGGCAAGTTTCGCGCTTAGATGCTTTCAGCGCTTATCTTAACCGAACGTAGCTACCCTGCGGTGCAGCTGGCGCCACAACAGGTACACTAGAGGTTCGTCCGACTCGGTCCTCTCGTACTAGAGTCAGGCCCTCTCAAACTTCAAACGCCCACAACAGATAGGGACCGAACTGTCTCACGACGTTCTGAACCCAGCTCGCGTGCCACTTTAATGAGCGAACAGCTCAACCCTTGGGACCTTCTCCAGCCCCAGGACGTGACGAGCCGACATCGAGGTGCCAAACCTCCCCGTCGATGTGAGCTCTTGGGGGAGATCAGCCTGTTATCCCCGGCGTACCTTTTATCCTTTGAGCGATGGCCCTTCCATTCGGAACCACCGGATCACTATATCCATCTTTCGATTCTGCTCGACTTGTAGGTCTCACAGTTAAGCACCCTTATGCTATTGCACTCTACGCACGGTTACCAAGCGTGCTGAGGGTACCTTTGAAAGCCTCCGTTACTCTTTGGGAGGCGACCACCCCAGTCAAACTACCCACCATGCACTGTTTCCCGTCTTACGGGATTAGAATTCAAATAATTAAAGGGTGGTATTTCAAGGTTGACTCCATGATGGCTGGCGCCACCACTTCAAAGTCTCCCACCTATCCTACACATCAATTACCCAAACTCAATGCAAAGTTGTAGTGAAGGTGCACGGGGTCTTTCCGTCCCGTTGCGGGTTGGCTGAGACAGTGCCCAGATCGTTACACCATTCGTGCAGGTCGGAACTTACCCGACAAGGAATTTCGCTACCTTAGGACCGTTATAGTTACGGCCGCCGTTTACTGGGGCTTCGATTCAATGCTTTGAATTGCTTCTGACATCTCCTCTTAACCTTCCAGCACCGGGCAGGTGTCAGGCCTTATACGTAATCTTTCGATTTAGCAAAGCCATGTGTTTTTGTTAAACAGTCGCCTGGGCCATTTCACTGCGGCCACGCTTGCGCGTGGCACCCTTTATCCCGAAGTTACAGGGTTAATTTGCCGAGTTCCTTAGCCATGATTCACTCGAGCACCTTAGGATTCTCTCCTCGACTACCTGTGTCGGATTACGGTACGGGTAGTTATTGTATAAGTTTAGAAATGTTTCTTGGAAGCCTGTTTAGGGTCATTATCCACTTGTCCGAAGACTCGTGGTACTGTCACCTTCGACAAACTATACGGATTTTCCTGTATAATTTATATCTACGGGCTTTAACGCACATATCCGTCAGTGCGCAGACCTTTCACTTCTTCGTAGTTCCATCACTACAATAACCAGTACTGGAATATTAACCAGTTGTCCATCGGCATTTCCTTTCGGATTATCCTTAGGCCCCGACTAACCCTGATCTGATTAGCATTGATCAGGAAACCTTAGTCTTACGGTGTGCAGGTTTTTCACCTGCATTATCGTTACTTATGCCTACATTTGCTTTTCCAGAAGCTCCAATTTTGTTTACACAAAATCTTCAGTGCCGCTGGAATGCTCCCCTACCTCTCGTCATTGCTGACGAGACCATAGCTTCGGTAATATACTTAATGCCCGTTTATTATCCACGCCCGATCGCTCGACTAGTGAGCTGTTACGCACTCTTTAAATGAATTGCTGCTTCCAAGCAAACATCCTAGCTGTCAAAGCAATCAGACCACGTTTTATCAACTTAGTATATATTTAGGGACCTTAGCTGATGGTCTGGGTTGTTTCCCTTTTGGCCCCGGACCTTAGCACCCGGAGCCTCACTCCCGATTATATGTCAATAGCATTCGGAGTTTATCTGGGTTTGGTAGGCGGTGAAGCCCCCTAGCCCAATTAGTAGCTCTACCTCTATGACAATTAAATCGAGGCTGTTCCTAAAAACATTTCGGGGAGTACGAGCTATTTCCCAGTTTGATTAGCCTTTCACCCCTACCCTCAGTTCATCCGAAAACTTTTCAACGTTTACCAGTTCGGACCTTCAGAAGGTGTTACCCTTCCTTCATCCTGACCAAGGGTAGATCACAAGGTTTCGCGTCTACCCCCTCTGACTATTCGCCCTATTAAGACTTGCTTTCGCTTCGGCTGCTCCCGTTTACGGGATTAACCTTGCCAGAGAGGAGTAACTCGTAGGCTCATTATGCAAAAGGCACGCTGTCATCCTGATAAATCAGGACTCCAACCGCTTGTAAGCACATGGTTTCAGGTTCTATTTCACTCCGCTGTTCGCGGTTCTTTTCACCTTTCCTTCACAGTACTTGTTCGCTATCGGTCTCTCAATTGTATTTAGCCTTACCGGATGGTGCCGGTGGATTCCTACAAGGCGTCTCCGACCCCGTAGTACTCAGGATACTGCTAGGTATTTAATCGAATTCATGTACAGGATTATCACCTTCTATGATGCTGCTTTCCAGACAGCTTCCATTTTCGATTAAAAGTCCACGTTGCAGTCCTACGACCCCAAAAATGCCGTAACATTTTTGGTTTAGGCTGTTCCCCGTTCGCTCGCCACTACTTGGGGAATCACGGTTGTTTTCTTTTCCTCCAGGTACTTAGATGTTTCAGTTCTCTGGGTAGTCTTCTATTTAGATTTAGTATCTTCAATACTAAAGGTTTCCCTATTCGGAGATCTCCGGATCAAAGGTTATTTCCACCTCCCCGAAGCTTATCGCAGGTAATCACGTCCTTCATCGACATTGAGAGCCAAGGCATTCACCATGTGCCCTTAGTAACTTTTTTCTCAATTTATTATAATATTTTTATTGCCAGTAAGTCAAAGAACGTATCCTTGGAAGAAGGATTTGTGTTTAATAATGGGTTTGCACCATTGTGGATCCCGAGGGATTGCTTTTACATTAAGCTAATTAAACAATGAGACTTATTACCGTTGTAATAAGTTGAGTTAAGATGGTGGAGGTGAACGGATTCGAACCGATGACCCCCTGCGTGCAAGGCAGGTGCTCTAGCCAGCTGAGCTACACCCCCGAATCAAGATAAAGTTGTGAGACTTTAAGCCTGATTAATATGTAGTCCCGAGCAGATTTGAACTGCTGACCCCTACATTATCAGTGTAGTGCTCTAACCAAGCTGAGCTACGGGACTATTAGAAGGAATAGTACCTCGTGTAAGCACCACGTTAACTCGAGTGAGATTAAAAGTGAAGAAAAAAAGGAAATAACAAGCACGTAAAATCACTCCAGAAAGGAGGTATTCCAGCCGCACCTTCCGGTACGGCTACCTTGTTACGACTTAGCCCCAGTCATCAGTATTACCCTAGGCCACTCCTTGCGGTTATGGACTTTAGGTACTCCCGACTTCCATGGCTTGACGGGCGGTGTGTACAAGGCCCGGGAACGTATTCACCGCAACATTGCTGATTTGCGATTACTAGCGAATCCAGCTTCATGAGGTCGAGTTGCAGACCTCAATCCGAACTGAGACCGGTTTTAGAGATTAGCTCCATGTTGCCATGTGGCTGCCCATTGTACCGGCCATTGTAGCACGTGTGTAGCCCTGGACGTAAGGGCCGTGATGACTTGACGTCATCCCCACCTTCCTCACCGCTTGCGCGGGCAGTCTTCTTAGAGTCCCCAGCATAACCTGATGGCAACTAAGAATAGGGGTTGCGCTCGTTGCGGGACTTAACCCAACACCTCACGGCACGAGCTGACGACAGCCATGCAGCACCTAGTTTCGCGTCATTTCTGAAAGACTCTTTTCGGAGTCGGTCGCTAACTTTCAAGCCCAGGTAAGGTTCCTCGCGTATCATCGAATTAAACCACATGCTCCTCCGCTTGTGCGGGCCCCCGTCAATTCCTTTGAGTTTCAACCTTGCGGTCGTACTCCCCAGGTGGATAACTTAATGCTTTCGCTTGGCCGCTGGCTGTGTATCGCCAACAGCGAGTTATCATCGTTTAGGGCGTGGACTACCAGGGTATCTAATCCTGTTTGCTCCCCACGCTTTCGTGCCTCAGCGTCAGTTACAGTTTAGCAAGCTGCCTTCGCAATCGGTGTTCTGTGTCATATCTAAGCATTTCACCGCTACATGACACATTCCGCCTACCTCAACTGTACTCAAGACCGACAGTATCAACGGCAATTCTGCAGTTAAGCTGCAGGCTTTCACCACTGACTTATCAGTCCGCCTACGCACCCTTTAAACCCAATAATTCCGGATAACGCTTGCATCCTTCGTATTACCGCGGCTGCTGGCACGAAGTTAGCCGATGCTTATTCTGACAGTACCATCAACCCTTTACACGTAAAGGGGTTTTGTCCCGTCTAAAAGAAGTTTACAACCCATAGGGCCTTATTCCTTCACGCGGCATGGCTGGATCAGAGTTGCCTCCATTGTCCAATATTCCTTACTGCTGCCTCCCGTAGGAGTCTGGTCCGTGTCTCAGTACCAGTGTGGGGGATCATCCTCTCAGACCCCCTACCGATCGTTGGCTTGGTGTGCCGTTACCACACCAACTACCTAATCGGATGCATGCTTATCTTTAACCCCCGGAGGTTTAATTTCAAAATGATGCCATTCTGAAATGTTATGCGGTATTAATCCTCCTTTCGGAGGGCTATTCCCCAGTTAAAGGCAAATTGCATACGTGTTACTCACCCGTGCGCCACTCTCATCAAAATATTGCTACCTTGAATCCCGTTCGACTTGCATGTATTAGGCCTGCCGCTAGCGTTAATCCTGAGCCAGGATCAAACTCTTCGTTGTAGTTTGTCTTTTGATTCTTTTTACAGATAAATCTATAATTAAGAATATAATGCTCTGGGATTTTACTCAATTCCTGATTTGTGCTTATTAAATCAGGTCAGGCTTGTTATTTCCTATTAAATCTTCAAAGAACGTTTAAATATATTTTGATAAACTAAATTCTGTTTTTCAAAATGGGAGCGCAAAAGTAGAACTTGTATTTCAATTGCGCAAATATTTTTTAAACTTTTTTTATTTTATTTTTAACTCCGTTGAGTTAAACCCTTTTTTGGTTATTTTGGGGCTGCAAAGGTACATCAGTTTTGTAATACACCAAATATTATTTGATCTTTTTTATTCACAATCCATTAAATTGCGTGAGGTTGTTGAGTATGAACAGATTAAATGGTGAATATGAGGTTAATTTTATGGCAGAAGAAGAACATTCGGTATTTTATTTTAAAAAGTTTGAGGTTAAACAGACGCAATGTGCAATGAAGGTTGGTACCGATGCAGTGTTATTGGGGGCATGGGTTGCATGTAGTAACGCTAAATATATATTAGATGTAGGAACAGGCACCGGATTGCTGGCACTGATGGTTGCACAAAGAAGTGATGCGGTTATAGATGCAATAGATATAGATATGCAGGCCTATATGCATGCAAAGGAAAATTTTGAGGTATCACAATGGAGAGAAAGATTAAATGCAAAGCAATGTTCTGTTCAGGCTTATGCTGAAATTGCAGAGAGGAGGTACGACTTAATTATAAGCAATCCGCCATTTTTTATGAATGCACATAAGTCAACCTTTGTGGAGAGAAATGTAGCAAGACATTTTAATGAGACATTGACTATGGGAGAGTTGATACAGGCAGTTGTAAATTTACTTACTCCTGAAGGTAGTTTTTCGTTGATTTTGCCTGTCAAAGAAGGAGGTTTATTAATAGAGGTAGCGGAAAGTCAAGGTTTGTTTGTTAATGAAATAGTCAGAGTGAGGACGAAGTTTGGAAAAGCAGAGAAGCGATTGTTGCTTAGATTTAGTAAGGTTCGATCAGAAATAAAGACAGATACATTATCAATACAGAATTCAGACGGGAAATATTCAGATGAATATATACAATTGACAAGGGAGTTTTATACTCATCTGCCGGAACGATTGCAAAGTGGGAAATAAATAGTAAATTTATATAGTAGTTATAGACGTATTTTACAGCTACATTTTTACTATTCTGAATTTAGCTTTGGAAAATAATTCCCAGTTGTGACAGTTCGTCAAGAACAGGATTGTAAATTTCGGGAAGAACAGGGATGACAACTCCTTTTGATTTGATGTTGTCATTGAGAATAAGTTTTGTGGCAATTGCCAGAGGTGAGCCAACGGTTTTAGACATTGCAGTTGCAGTTTCGTTTTCACCTTTTACACTTAGCGATGATGTGTGAGCGTGCTTTTTTCCGTTTTGAGTATATTCAAAAATATGCTGCATGACTACTAAATCTAAATCACCATGTTCCAATTTCCATTTAGACTGAAGTAAGTTCAGGAGTATTTCGGCAGGGGTACCATTGTTGAGAGGTATAGGAGTTTTATCAAGAATGCCTGTCCATTGAATTCGCTCCCAATCCTGAGATGAGAGATTGAGATGCTGAAATTTTTCCTGAAGTATATTTAACAATGGTTTATCTGAATCAGGGAAGTAGGACGAAATCCAGTCGTGATAGGTGAGAGAAGACAGATTATTGACCTGATAGGTATCGTCAGTGATACCTATATGTACAAAAAGATTCCATGCAGAGCAGTAGCCGGGATAACGGAGTGTGCCACGCAAAAGTGTTGCAGTGTTTTGTAAATTATATGTTTCTAAATAAGTATTAGAATTTCTGTTGGCATAACCTTCAAATTCACCTGTGCCTTCAATATTTATTTTTTCTGTTTGCGAAAAAAGACGGTGATAAGGAATGAATTTGGTTTGGTGATTTTGTGTATAAGTAGCTGTGCCCTGACCGGCAAGAATCACATTTTTAGGATTCCAGGTAAATTTATATCCCCAAGGGTTATTATTAGATTCAGGAGAAATAAGTCCACCGGTATAGGATTTAAAGGCATTTATTTCTGCGCCCTGAGATTGTAAATCATGAATAATTTTCATTGCTGACATGTGATCGATTCCCGGATCGAGACCACATTCATTCAGAAAAATGAGACCTTTCTTCTGTGCATCATTATGTAATGCCTGCATTTCAGGTGATACGTAAGAAGCCGTAACCAGATTTTTATTATTACTTAAACAAGAAATCGCTGCAAGGTAGTGCAGCGCAGGTGGCAACAGCGAAACAATAATATCATGGCCGGAAATATAAGAATTGCGTTCAGATTCATTCTTAATATCTAAACTAACTGCTTTTGCAGAAGGGTGATTATTGGTTTTAGAAGTTGCCAATTCGAGTGAAGCATCAGCCACTGTAATCTGCCAGTTTTGGGATGATGCATTCTGAAGTAAATAACTTATTAAATGGTAAGAGGATTTGCCTGCACCGAGTACTAATATTTTTCGCATGAACGGAATATTGAAATTAAATGAAAAGCGGGCCGAAATTATTAAAAGTTAAGGAGAATGATTGCGAGAAGTAAAGAGTTTAAATTTTTGATGATTGTGAGTAACTATTGATAAAATATAATCTAAGGAACATAGTTAGATTATAACTTTGAGGTTTATTAACTTTAATTTATTTTATTACTATGCTAAAAAAATCATTAATAGTTTGTTTGGTATTAAGTTTTGTACTGTACGGTACAACAGAAGCTTTGAATCCGTCCAGGGAGTATAAAGTTTTACCTGACAAATACGGTATGACTTATAAGGAAGAAAAGATAAAAACTCCTGATGGTGCTATATTGAATGCCTGGATGTTTGAATTACCGAAAAAGACAACTAACTGGGTTGTGATGAGTGGAAGTGGTGACGGCAATATGGCAGATAATATAGAGATTGCAAACTCATTCTTAAGTGCAGGATATAATGTGGCCATGTATGATTACCGTGGTTACGGAACAAGCAGTGATTTTAAGATTGATCCTGATTTGTTTATCTATCCTCAATTTATTGTAGATATGAATGCTGTTTTGGATTATATGCGCAAATCAAGAGCAATTACAAAATTTAATTTGTATGGAAGAGGTATTGGTGCCGGCTTGTCAATTGGAGTAGGGGCCAACCGTTCAGAAACTTTAAAGGTTATTGCTGATGGACCGTGGATAGGGCTTGAGGTGATGAAAAAGAAAATAAAGGATAAGTTGGGTAAGGATGTGGTTATGCCATTTGGTTTTGACAAAAATTATGAACCTATGTATGCCATGGAAAAACCAAAAGGTATGAAAGGGCTGATGGTAATTGTTTCGCCACAGGATGCATTGATAAATCCAACAGATGTAAAACAGATAAAAGGGATCAGTGAAACTTACGTAGTGAAAAACTCAGCAAAAAATGATGATAATTTTATTACTGACAAGAATTTGTATTTTGAAAAGATATCGAAATTCTTAGGAGGTAAATAATCTGAGGAGATTCTTAAAAAAAGTAAAAGGGAGGTGAAAGCCTCCTTTTTTTATGAATTGTTTCGATTGCTACCGGATAGCATTTCTAAAACTGAGGTAGTTAAACTTAGAAGTATTGAGAAAAGCAATGCAACACCAAAATTTTTAATGTAGAATCCATCTACGAGTTTATCTGTAAGAATAATAATGACAGCATTGATAACCAGCAGGAATAATCCAAGGGTAATAATTGTGAGTGGTAAAGTGAAAAGAACCAATAATGGTTTTATAATGGAATTGAGAAATGCCAAAATGCAAGATACAATCAATGCAGTCATGATACTGTCGACATGAACACCCGGCAGGATGTAGGAAACCAGCATAACTGCCAGTGTTGTGATGATAAGTTTAAGGATAAAGTTCATTTTAAATTATTTTTGAAACAACTTGAAATAACATTATGGTTTTAACCAGGAGCCTTCTACATCAATCAACCAATTGCTATCAAGGTCTGATTTTGACTCTACAAGATTATTGAAAATTTTAGTGGCAGGTTCTATATTTTTATTTTTTAATTTTTCTTTTAGTGAATGATAGTCGTACATAAGAAATTCACCTTTATGTAATGTCAGAATGTTGAGTCTGTTTAAGAAATCTACATTTATTTTTTTGCCTAATGATTTAAGAAACTGAATAGATTTATCAATTGAACACCCACTTGCCATTGTGTAAGCATTGTCAACAGCAAGAATGATAAAGAAATCATGCATAATAGCGAATGAAGCTTTCAGTAAAGTGCTATGAGATGTCCATTCGTCAATAAAAACCGTAAGCTGATCTGCTAAATCTCGTTGTTCAGTTTCGGAGAGTTTTCGGTCCGACTGATAAATCCAGACTTTGGCATTGGAAGGCAGTTGTTCGAATGGGATGTACATAATGTAATTAATTTATTCGGGTGACGCTGAGAATACCCGGAAGATTAGAAAGTTTTTTCATAAGTTTTGTGAGGTGTTCAGTATCGTGAACAAATAACATAATTGTTCCTTCAAATAAACCTTCGTTGCTGTCAATTGAAATGGAGCGCATGTTTACTTTTAATCCGCTTGAAATTATTTTGGTAATGTTGTTAACTACACCAACATCATCCATCCCTGTAATTCTGATTCCAACAAGAAAGGATAATTGTTCCTGACCTGTCCATTTAGCTTTTACAATCCTATAAGCATAGTTGCTCATTAATTGCATGGCATTTGGGCAATTTATTCTGTGAATTTTTATTCCGTCATTGATAGTGATAAAACCAAATACATCATCTCCCGGAATCGGGTTGCAACAAGGCGAAAGTTTATAATCTATTTTACTGAGGTTTTCACCTATAACAAGCATATCAGAAGAACCTCTTATATTATGAACAATTTCTTCAAGAGTAGGTTCTCTCCGCTCATTTCTTAATCTCTGGTCTTTATAATTAACAGCTTCGCGTAATTGCTTCAAATCAATTGCATCCATTGCTACTCTGTAAAAAAACTCCAGTGCACTTGGAAGTTTATAGTAGAGAAGAATATCGTTCATATTTACTTCGGAGTCAGGAATTTTCAGGTGTTTCAGTTTACGCTGAAAAATTTCTTTGCCCTGATCAGCCAAATGTTTCTTCTCCTCTTTGAGTGTTGCTTTTATTCGTCCTTTTGCTTTAGCTGTTACTACAAAACTTAACCAGTCCTCCTTAGGATATTGTTTATCGGAAGTAAGAATTTCAATTTGATCACCACTGTTTAGTTTATGTGAAATGGGAACCAGTTTGTGATTAATTTTTGCACCGATGCAACGGCTTCCAATGTCGGAGTGAATTTCATAAGCAAAGTCAAGAGCCGTGCTGTTGACCGGAAGGGTTTTTAGATCTCCTTTAGGAGTGAACACAAAAATTTCGTCAGCAAATAAATTCAACTTGAAATCATCCACAAAATCAAGAGCATTGCTTTCAGGATTTTCGAGCAATTCGCGAATGCGTGTGAGCCATTCGTCCAAAGCGGTTTCCTGAGCAGACTCTTTATATTTCCAGTGTGCAGCGAATCCTTTTTCAGCAATTTCATTCATGCGTTGCGAACGGATTTGAACTTCGACCCATTTACCTTTATCGCTCATCACAGTAGTATGGAGTGATTCATAGCCATTGGATTTTGGGGTTGATATCCAGTCGCGAAGTCTGTCTGGATTTGGAACATAAGAGTCAGTAACTATTGAATATACTTTCCAGCAATCAGCTTTTTCATGCTCTGGAGGAGTATCAATAATTATTCGGATGGCAAACAGGTCGTAAATTTCGTCAAATGTTACGCCTTGTTTTTTCATTTTATTCCAGATGGAGAAAATAGATTTGGGTCGTCCTTTCACTTCAAACTTAAAACCTTGTTTGAGTAATTCAGCTTTTATAGGCTGAATAAATTCTGAAATAAATTTATCACGTTCTTTTTTGGATTCCTGAAGCTTATCAGCAATGTTGTTAAAAACTTCTGGTTCTGTATATTTCAGAGCAAGGTCATCTAATTCAGTTTTGATGTTATAAAAACCCAAACGATGAGCTAAAGGAGCATATAAATAGGCTGTTTCGGAGGCGATTTTGAGTTGTTTATCGCGTGACATGCTACCGAGTGTACGCATGTTATGTAAACGGTCAGCCAGTTTTATCAGAATCACTCTTACATCATCACTTAGTGTAAGAAGCATCTTACGAAAATTTTCAGCCTGAAGAGAACTTGTCTGATCAAATACTCCTGAAATTTTGGTGAGACCGTCAATAATTTTTTCGGCAACAGGACCAAACATTGTTCTGATGTCTTCAAGTGTAATGTAGGTATCTTCTACAGTATCATGCAGCAATGCACATACTACAGGAATAGCAGATCGCAGACCGATTTCTTCGGCAACTATCTGAGCAACTGCAATAGGATGATATATGTAGGGTTCGCCTGATTTTCTGCGCATGTCTTTATGCGCTTCCAGTGCAGTGTCAAATGCCAGTCGAATTAACTTTTTATCGTTTTTATCGAGGTCGGCTTTGCATGCTTTAAGCAAATGCCTGTAACGTTTGCTGATTTCTTTTTTTTCAGCTTCAAGATCTATGATTAATCCATCTTTAGTTTTTTGTCTGGATGAATTATTTTCTGAGGTCTTACCCGTTTTTTGGTTTGCGTTGCCTAATTCCATCAGGCTAAAGATATGAATTTAAGAAATAATTTTAATGAATCTGAATAAATAAACAGCTAAGTGTTTTAAAGGTTTCGCTCTCGAAGCCGAAGGGTTGTAATGACCTGTTTTGTATCTCTGGAAAAATCACCTTTTAGCATCCAGTCATAATAACTGGGATCTGCTTTAAAAACTTCAGTTACAAGCCTGCCTTTGTATTTTCCGAAATTAAAAATTTCTCTTTTATTGTCATCATACACAATGCGCCCGGCAAGGTCTACATTATTAGAATTATTGCAAAAGTCGTGCAGAGCGTTTACATCAGGTTTTAGAAACTGGTCATATTTCTCGAGCTGTGCTTCAAGAACTGCATAGGTAGCTCTTATATCCCCTTCGGCACTATGAGCATTGGTGAGTTCGCTCTGGCAATAAAATTTATATGCTGCTGAAAGTGTTCGGGGTTCCATTTTATGATAGATGTGCTGAACATCAATCAACTTATGACTTCGGATGTCAAACTCAACTCCTGCGCGAAGAAATTCATCAACCAACATAGGCACATCAAAACGATTGGAGTTGTAGCCTGCAAGATCAACATTGGTCAGATATTGTTTTATATCGGCAGCAACATCTTTGAAGGTGGGGCAATCAGCTACATCAGCATCATAAATTCCGTGAACACGTGATGCAGCTGCTGGAATGGGCATTTCAGGATTTATTCGCCACACTTTCACTGACTGAGTACCATCAGGCAATACTTTAAGAACACCTAATTCAACAATACGGTCCAGTCCAACCACAACACCTGTTGTTTCAAGGTCAAAAGTAACTAAAGGTCTATGCAGTTTTAATTTCATTACGCGTATTATTTCTTGTCTTTGATAAGAGGGTTAAGTTTTATAGTGCGGATATATTGTAAATCTTTTTCATTTCCTGTAATGGTAAAATCCTCATCCAGTCTTCCGGATTTTACTCCTTTTACTTTGAGTTTATAATTACCGGGAGCAAGATATGCCATCATAATTCCTGTTGCACTGTTTGCTTTATAAAGCCCTATGTTTTCACCGGTTTCGTTTTTTACTAAAAGGCACATTGCATCACGAGCAGGAGTACCGTCAGGTTTTTGGAAAGTAATTTTAGTTACCACTCTGTCAGGTTGTAAAATCGGTTTGGCAGTCACAAATTTTATTAAGTCAAGTTCGCCAATACCATTTTCGGTAGCAGCTGTAATAAAACCTGTTTTTCCATCAGCAGTCAGACAGAAATACTTATTATCGTCTGTATTGTTGAGAGGATATCCAAGATTAGAAGCTTTACTCCATTCCATAGCAGCATCAGGCTGAGAGCTCATAAAAATATCGAAGCCTCCCATGCTATTGTGACCTTCAGAAGCAAAAAACAATGTATGGTCATCAAAAAACAACCAAGGATTTACTTCATCATATTTAGTGTTGATGCCATCACCCAGGTTTTGTGGGTCTGACCAAACTCCTTTTTCATTTAAAGTAGTTTTCCAAATATCTTTTCCACCTTTTCCACCTTTTAAATCGGCAGAAAAATAAATTGTCTTACCATCAGAAGACATAGATGCCCCTTCTATTTTACCTGCAGGAAATTTAAGTACAGGAACCGCTTTGTTAAAAGATTTTCCATTCAACTCAGCGGTGTAAAGCGGAGATGCAGCAGAACCACCTTCTTTGTAAAGCAAAAGCCTGTCGCCATTGGTGTTTAAGTGAAGTGGTTCATCATAATACAAATCATTTATGTTAGGACCAAAATTCTTTGCCTTTGCAAACCCGGTATCCTTACTAGTAAAATATCCGTCAGAAATTAATTCACCATAACCATCTACAATAGCTCCTGTATTACCTTTTCTGTTGGACGAAAAATAAATTCGGTCTCCTATCAGATTGCAAACGGGGCGATAATCGTTGTTGATGGAATTTACTAATTTTCCTAAATTGGTAAAGGTTACTTCAACCGGAGTTTTCTTTAAATCGCGTGCATGATAGCACCATTCAACCTGATTTTCCAAATTAACTTTTGGATTTACCTTGCCATGATTATCAATTTTATACTTCTCATAAGTATCGGCAGCATCATCCAACTCTTCGAGTATAAGTAATGCTCTTCCAAGATGTAAGTTCACATCCTTAGGAGCATTTTTTGAAGCAGCAGCTTTAACAAGAAAACCGGCAGCCGCTTTTTTGTTGATATTGGTATTGAGATAACATACTCCTAATCTGTAATTAAATTCCGCATCATCAGGAACACTTGCCTGCAATTGCTTATAAAGTTCCAATGCTGATTTATAATTTTCACTTTTATAATATTCAGCTGCTTCTTTCTTTATTGAACTAATTTGATCTTTTGATAACTGTACCGTTTTTGCGGGTTTTTTACTTTGTTGCGCAACTGAATAAGTTACACATACTGTAAGAGCAATTAGAGCTGTATAAAATTTAATATACTTCATTTTAAAATGCATTCCTGTTAATGTCAAACTGTTCAAGATAGTCAGCTACTCTGCGCACAAAACTTCCGCCAAGACTTCCGTCTACAATCCTGTGATCATAAGATAATGAGAGGAACATCATGTGTCGGATTCCGATTGTATCTCCGAATTCTGTTTCGATTACGGCAGGTTTTTTTCTGATGGCGCCTGTTGCCAAAATAGCTACCTGGGGCTGATTGATGATAGGAGTTCCCATCACATTACCAAAAGTTCCAACATTGGTTAACGTGAATGTACCTCCCTGAATTTCGTCAGGAGAGAGTTTGTTTTTTCGTGCACGATTACTTAAATCATTAACTGATTTTGTCAAACCTACAAGATTCATCCGATCGGCATTTTTAATCACAGGAACTATCAGATTTCCTGAGGGCAAAGCAGTAGCCATTCCGATGTTAATGTTTTTCTTAACCAGGATGCGTGTGCCGTCCAATGAACAGTTTATCATTGGAAAATCTTTAATTGCTCTGACCACAGCTTCAATAAAAAGCGGTGTGAAGGTGATTTTTTCCTTCTCTCTTTTCTCAAAATCATTCTTGATTTTATTTCTCCACATTACCATATTGGTAACGTCAGCTTCAACAAATGAGGTTACATGTGGTGACGTATGCTTAGACATTACCATGTGATCGGCAATGAGTTTACGCATACGATCCATTTCAATGATTTCTACATCACCATCAACTGAAACAGCAGGTTTTGCTGCAGGCTGAGATTGTGATGGAGCTGTTGTTGGAGCAGGGGCAGGAGAAGCAGCAACTTTTCCATTTGAATCATTTCTGTTTTGCAGGTACTGAAGGACATCTTTTTTTGTAACACGACCTTCGGCACCGGTGCCAATAATCGTATCTAACTCTGCAGAAGAAATATTTTCCTGTTGCGCAATGGTTTTAACCAATGGTGAATAAAAACGATTGCCTACTGACGCAGCAGTTAAGGTGGTTGAATGTTGTATAGGCTTTGCAACAGAAGGTTCAGTTTTAGGAGTTGCAACAGGTTCTGCTTTTGCAGGTGGTGCTGCTACGACTTTGGCAGGAGCATCAGATGCAGATTCACCGATGATGGCAATAGCTGCGCCCACTGCAACAACATCGCCTTCTTTGAAAAGATGCTTGACAAGTATTCCAGCGGCAGTTGATGGCACTTCTGAATCTACTTTATCGGTTGCTATTTCTAAAACAGGTTCATCCTGTTCAACGCGGTCACCTTCATTTTTCAACCATTTGATTATGGTGGCTTCAGCTACACTTTCGCCCATTTTGGGCATTTTTAATTCCACTTGCGACATAATAATTCTGAATATTTTTAATCGCTCAAAAGTAAGATTTTATTGAATGAGGGAATGTATAAATAGACGTTAATTTATTGACAATTTTAAGAGAGATTATTTATAAATGGCTTTATCAATCGGTTTATATTCAATCGCTTTTTAAAAATTATTATATTTTGACTTAAATTCTATATTTGCAGATAAAATAAAAATATTTTACATGAACAGAGTTATACTCATTTCTGCTTTAGCAGTAATTTTGACCTTGCCTAAAATTTCATGGTCACAGATTAATTTACCCGGCACATTAGATTCAACCTTTGGCGTGAATGGAAAGGTAATGACAGCTTTTAATAGCAATGCATGTATTGCAAGAGCTGTGGCCGTTCAATCAGATGGCAAGATAATAGTTGCAGGGGAAAGCAGTAATGGAACCAGTAATCTGTTTGCGATAGCCAGATATAATTCAAATGGCACATTGGATAATCAATTCGGAACTGGAGGAAAGACCACTATTTCATTTGGTTCAGGAAACAGTGTGGCACGTGCAATTGGTATTCAGTCAAATGGATATATTGTAGTGGCAGGAAGTTATCAGACACCCACACAGACTAATTTTGCTGTTGCCAGACTAACTAACATTGGTCAACCGGATGCAACATTCGGCTCCGGAGGTAAAACACAAACTTCAATTGTTCCCGGTTTTAATATTGCTTATGCTATGGCCATACAGCCCAATGATGGGAAAATTATTTTGGCAGGAGTATCATTCGATACACTAAACAACGGAGATTTTGCATTGGTAAGGTACAATCCGAATGGAAGTATAGATCCATATTTTGCTAATGGTGGAAAAGTGCGTACTTCCTTAGGCACGACATGGGATCAGATAAACACTATTATGCTCGATCAGGGTACCAGAAAGATTGTTGTTGGAGGCCGAACTGCTAATTCATATGCATTAGCCAGATATGATACTGCCGGATTTTTAGATCAGACATTCGGGTTTAATGGAGTTTCAACTTATACATTATTTACACAATCTGAAATCATTAACTCAATGTACATAGATGCCAATCACAGAATAATTGCAGGCGGATCATCTCAAGTTGCTACCAATATGGACGTTGTAGTAATGCGGTTTTTAAGTAATGGTTCAATTGATAACAGTTTTGGAGTCAATGGTGTTTCGCTAAACGACTTAGGAGGTATTGAGTTACTGAATGCAATAGCGCCACAAGATGAGTATATTGTTGGTGCAGGGTCAATAACAAATGGTGGGGTAAGTGATTTTATGGTAATGCGACTTGATACACTAGGTATAATGGATGGGTTATATAATGGATCAGGATTCAATACTACATCATTTCCGGGGAATTCAGGGGTATCAGCTTTGGCAGTTCAGCCTTCAAACTCTTACTTAGTTGCAGCAGGATTTTATGCTTCAGGTGCTGTAAATAATTTTGCAGTGGCTCGATACACAAGTGTATTAACTTTCACAGGTGTTAATGATAATTTATCATCAATAGACAATGTTCAAATTTATCCAAATCCTGCTACATCAATTATAAGGATACAATCGGATGCAGGGTTTGATAAAATTTCAATCAGTGATTTAACCGGTAAAATTGTTAATGAAACCGCTTATACTGAGAGAACTCGTACTGTGGATATTGAAATCAGTAAGTTGAGCAAAGGAATTTATCTTGTCAGAACTCAGAAAGATGGTGTAGTATCTGCTAATCAAAAATTTGTTATAGCAAAGTAAAGTATACAAGCCTCAATCATAACTTAATTTTAACTTTTTTACTGGTATTAAGTAATTTTATTTGTAGTCTAATAATCAAATCACAAATGTTTAAGAAAATTTTCACCGGAGTGTGCCTGATAGGTTTTTCTATATCTGCCATGGCACAAAAGAATCTGCCTTCCAATTTCTTTATGAAAAAGTTGCCTAACGGACTGGAGGTGTTGGTAATTGAAGATAATTCAGTGCCATTAGTAACAATTGAAGTTAGTGTAAGGAATGGTTCATTCACAGAAGATTCTGCATATAATGGATTATCGCATTTATATGAACACATGTTTTTTAAAGCAAACAAAGCCATTCCTTCACAGGAAAAATTTCTTGAACGGGTGAATGAACTTGGTATTTCTTTTAACGGTACAACTTCTAACGAGCGTGTAAACTATTTCTTCACACTTAGTAACAAACTGATAGATGAAGGACTTGAGTTTATGAATAATGCAATTCGTTATCCATTATTCTTAGAGCAAGAGATGAAAAATGAAAACCCGGTAGTGGATGGTGAGTTTCAAAGAGCAGAATCTAATCCCGCATTCTTTTTGATTCAGGATTTCGATCGTCAGATGTGGGGACAAAATTATTACCGTAAGAATCCTATCGGATTGCACGATGTAATCTTAACTGCTAATGCTGAAAAGATGAATGTCATAAAGGAAAAGTATTATTATCCTAATAATTCTATTTTGGTAGTAGCCGGTGATGTTCAACACGATGAAGTGTTTAATAAAGCTATTAAAGTTTTTGGAGACTGGAAACCATGTGATTTTGACCCATTTCAAAAATGGCCAATACCGGAGTTTGAACCTTTGGCAGGACAAACCAAATTTTTAACTATAGATAAGAATGCAAAAATGCCTATGTTGACAATGGGATTTCATGGACCTGATACCCGAAACGATTTAAAGGCAACTTATGCTGCTGATGTTTTCAGTACTATTTTGGGATTAACTTCTTCCGAATTTCAAAAATCTCTGGTTGACAGTGGTTATGCATTGCAGGCTTTCATTGGATATCAGACTTGTAAATATACCGGTCCCATTCAGTTGTTTGTAGTTCCAAATCCAATGAAACTAAAGAGTTTCTACTCAAAACTTATTCAGCAAATATCAAGGTTTGATGCTCCGGATTATTTTACTGATGAACAACTTGAAACAGCAAAAAACAAATTGATAATAGATGATATATTTTCTAAGGAGAAAACATCATCGTATGTACATACTGTTACCTTTTGGTGGGCTTCTGCAAGTATAGATTATTATACAACATATAATGATATGATTAAGAATGTAACCCGTGCAGACATAAAAGAATATGTTGAAAAATATATTAAAGATAAACCTTCAGTAACAGGATTATTACTTTCTCCTTCTATAAAGGAGAAGTTAGGTGTTAATAAGGCAGAAGACATTTTAAAATAACTTTAATACAGAAATCAGATGAAATTGAAATATATCACCACCTTGATGATTGCTGCTTTTATTAGCACAGCAGCTTTATCACAGTCAACAAAAGAAATTAATGTTGATGGTTTGAAAGTAATTTTCAGACATACACCGAAAGAAGTTATAAGTGTACGACTGTACATTAAAGGCGGAACGGCAAATTATGCTAAAGATAAAGAAGGAATTGAGAATCTCGCTTTTGCAATAGCAATGAACGGTGGCACAAAAAAAATGGATAAGGTGGCTTTTAATGATGCAGCTGAAAAAATTGGTACCAGTTTTAGTTCAATGTCCACACTTGATTATGGTAATCTGAGTATGACATGCCTTAAACCATTCTGGAATGAATCATGGAATCTGTTTGCTGATGCTGTGATGAATCCTGCATTTGATGCTAAGGAATTTGATTTGGAAAAAGAGAAAGCACTTTCAGGTGCGAAACAAAGGGAATCAGATGCAGATGGTTCACTAAATATAATTGCAATGGAAGAAACTTTCAAAGGACGTAATTATGCAAAACAACCAGATGGTTCTGTTGCGAGTATTGAAAAGCTTACTTTGGATGATGTGTCAAAATATTATAAAAGTATAGTTACGAAAGGACGTGCATATCTTGTTGTAGTAGGAGATCTTAATGAGAAGGATATTGTGGATCGTGTTCGTCAGTCTATAGCAAAACTACCAATTGGCACGCAACCTAAGATTGAAAATAAATTGTTGATTACTAAAGGAAGTGAAGTAATTGTGGATCGTGACATAGCAACCAATTATCTGATGGGAATTATGAGTGCACCATCTCTTAACTCTGATGAAGGAGTACAAATAAGCCTTGCCATGAGAATGTTATATGACCGCTTCTTTGTGGAACTAAGAACAAAAAGGAGCTTATCATATGCACCAGCAGCAGGGTATAACAGTGGAGCTATAACTTCTCCTTATTCTTACATATATATATCTACTACAGATCCAAAGGCAGCTCTTGATGTAATGGTGTCCATCATTGATTCAGTAAAGAAAAATGGATTTACCGATAAAGAGTTGAAGGATATGCGCCAGAAATTCCTGACTAATTATTATCAGAAATTAGAAACATCAGAAGCGCAGTCAGGAGCATTAGGTAGAAGTGAAGCTGCCGGTTCATGGAAAATGGATGATGCATTCACTGAAAAAATTAATAGTGCTAAACTTAAAGACATTAACAACACCTTTAATAAGTACACTGCAGCCATTAAGTGGAGCTACCTGGGAAAGAAAGACGCAGTAACTAAGGATGATTTCAAACAGACCAAACACGAAAAGGGGTTGGAA
Organism: Bacteroidota bacterium; assembly: GCA_019136655.1. GTDB lineage: Bacteria > Bacteroidota > Bacteroidia > AKYH767-A > OLB10 > OLB10. Next base: position 63,976 of record JAGVTU010000010.1, on the reverse strand, counting down.
AGTCCGTATTAATGATTGTGATATTGAAGTCATAGTTGTAAAGTAATTATTAAGTTTATTAATTGATATGATTAGCGCCTCACAAAGAGGCGCTTTTTTATTGAACAATCACAATGATGCATTAACAACAGGCAAGAATTAGGATAATTGTGTTACTTTGTATTCATAGATCATCACTATGAATAAACTGATAGCCTGTATATTTTTTTTAGTCCCGGTTGTTTCCTGCGGACAGACATTCAGCTTTGCGAAAAGGGTAGGAGGAACACAGTTTGAGAATGCTATGGGGATTGCTGTTGACAGCAGCAGCAATATTATTGTGAGCGGGTATTTTTCAGGGACTGCTGATTTTGATCCCTCAGCAGCAACGCATAACCTTACGAGCAGTGGAGGGAATGATATTTTTTTGGCACGTTATGACAGTGCAGGTAATTATTTATGGGCAATTGCCATAGGTGGTGCAGGTGAAGAGCTGACTTACGCTGACCCTGCAGTTGATGAATATGGAAATATTTATATCTGTGGTGTTTTTGATACCGGTGCCGATTTCAATCCGAATGGGCCAACTTATTTATTGAACAACCGTGGAGGTCAGGATGGTTTTATTGCTAAATATGATTCTACAGGCACACTCATTTGGGCAAGAGGTATGGGGGGAAGCAGCAATGACATTATTTATAGAATAGACTATAAAAACTATTTGATATTATTTACTGGTGCTTTTTCTGACAGTGCGTTTTTGGATAATGGTTTGGTTCAGACAGGGCTTTATGGCAATGACCATACAGATGTGGCATTGGGAAAATTTACACCGATTGGAAATTTGCTTTGGGTTTCGCAAATTGGTGGTAAAGGGGATGAGTATTCATATAATATAACTGCTGATGTTAATGGTTTTACCTACGTTACAGGTACTTTTAATGATACACTTATTATAGATAACATGGATACTCTTTATGCAGATGGAACAACTGCATTTATAGCTTCATTTAGCAATATTGGAAGTTACTTGTGGGCATTTACAATAAAAGGATGTATTCCTTTTGGTATAAGTATGGATCACAACAATGATATTCTCACATGTGGAATGTTTAGCGGATATACAGATTTTGATCCCGGTATTGATACATCAGCATTGCTGTCTCAGGGTCCTTATGATGCCTATTTTGCCAAATATTCCAATACAGGTAATTATATTTTTGCTAAACGTGTAGGTGGAAGTGGAATGGATGTAGGATATGCATTTAGTGAACTGAAAGATAATACACTGTTGTTTACAGGTTATTTTTCAAACACAGCAGACTTTGATCCCGATATCACGATTGCATCACTTAATTCGAGTGGGTTGGCAGATTTGTTTGTTGCGCATTACGATGACTCAGGTAATTATATTAATGCTTTCAGATGTGGGAGTTCAGGATTTGATTTTACAAGGAATTTTGTTGCAGATAGAGCAAATGCTATTTACATAGCAGGAGGATTTGAACAGTCTGTTGATTTTAATCCTTCAAGCGGAATAAATTTTCTTAACAGTGCAGGTTCACGTGATGGCTATTTTGCGAAATATAGCTTTAGTCCAACAGGTTATCTAACACCAGTTTTATCAGAAGAGAGCATTCAGGTATATCCAAATCCTTTTACTGATTATATTTCTGTTAATTTTTCAAAGCAGATATCATATAATATTACAATTACTGATATAGCAGGGCAGGAAATAATTCGTGAAACAGGTATTGATTCCGGATTACAAATAAATACTTCTAAGTTAGCCAAAGGAATTTATGGAATATCAATTCAAACGGGAAACTTTACAGAGGTAAATAAAAAGCTCATCAGGATAAAATAAAAAAGGCTGCCTCGAAAAGGCAGCCTTTTTTGATTGTTTTGGAAACGGAATTATTCTTTTACAAATTTCTTAGTTACTTGTTCATTTCCGTTGTTTACAGTTACAGTGTAGATACCTGCAGACAATGAGTTAACATCAACAGCTATTGTATTCTGACCATTTTGTACTGTAAATGTTTGGTTGCTTATTATACGACCTGTTACATCTTTAACAGTAACTTCTGCCACTAATGATTTTTGAGATTCAACCATCATGTTAAGAGTGTGCTTAACAGGAACAGGATAAATTCCTGTTACAGCAAAAGTTGTGTTTTCAAGATTTTTAATTGAAGTAGGACAAGCTACACCCTGAGCCAATAAAGTTACCATAACTGAGTTGCCTGTATAAGTACAGTTAGGATCAAGTGTAAGGTTAAAGATACTTCCAGAACCGGTTGCATTACCATAAACAATTGGTGTAAAATAATAAACTCCTGCCGGGAAAATTGCTCCGTCATTAGTAAGAGAAGTACTACTTGTTCCTGAAGTTGCAGGAATAGTTCCTGTTCCACCTAAAACCAAACCGGTTGCATTAGGGTCTGTACTTCCACTGATGTCACCGCTTGAAACGATGAGGCTGAAACCATGTACAGTGCCAACAGTTGGAGCTAAAATACCATTGGTAGTAGCAGTCAAAGTGCTGTCAAAACAGATCACTGTATTATTAACGGTTGTAATACCACTGCTGATAGATGGATCACCACAGGAAACTGTAGCAGCAGGAGCAAGATGTCCTGAAAATTTCCATGCACCACCAACGCTTCCGGCAGCAATAAATTCGCCACCAAAACCTGTAGAATCATTTACAAATGAGAATGAAGTATGTGAAGCACTGTTATCAATATCTGTCCATGTCAAACCGTAATCTGTACTGAAAGCAGAAGCATACCCATAAGTCTGATTTGAAGAACCACAAACGAAAACCGATGTTCCAGGTACTCCAGAAATATCAGCAGGATAGAAATTACCAACTGGGGTCACACTGTTCCAAGTTGCACCTCCATCAGTAGTGGATTTAATTAAATATCCGGTTGAGTTTACCTGTACAACCATTCCATGCATAGCATCGCTGAATGCAATACTTGAAATATCCTGACGGTTACCGGAGTTTACATTTGCAGGTAAGCCGGTTGCACTTTTTGTCCAGTTTAATCCTTTGTCAGAAGAGTGATATACATCGCCATAGGTAGTAGCAAACCAAATATCATCACCTATTGCAGAAAACAAATTGGTAATACCATATTCACCTCCATTAGTCAAAGATGGAATGTTTGCAACAGGAACCTGTGTCCAGTTAGCACCTGCATCAGATGTTGTCCACAGTTCGTAACGTTTGTTGGCTCCAGTTCCAACAGGATCGCCCATCGCAAAGCCATTTTGAGCGTCAGCAAAGTACACTACATTACAAAATGATGTAGATTGTGAATACATCGCAGCAGTTGAACTTGCTGTCCATGTAGCACCACCGTCAGTAGTTTTGTAAATAGCACCACCGCCAGCATTCACATCACACATTGCAACATAGCAAGTGTTGGCATCAATTGGCCAGATATTAGAAATTACCAGACCTGCAGTTGCTGTAACTGTTCCTATTGTCCAGGTGTTTCCTCCATCTATTGTTCTTGCAAAATCTGCAGTATATGGAGTTGCTGCACCGGTAGTGCCATTCCACAATGCACCCCATGCAACGTTTGCGTCTACGGTTTCTATGTCAAACATATAACCGTCATAGGCTGTCAGCATCAGATTTTGATTGATCCAAGACTGCGCCTGAGTTGCCAGCGAGAAGATTGCTGCAACAGCTGTAAGTAAAATTTTCCTCATGTTTATTTGATTTTTAATTTTCGAAATGCAAATGTAAAAAAATGCTTTTAATTGATAGTGAAAAAAGCTTCTATTTGTGGATAATTAATTTTGTGCTGTCAAGCAGTTTTTTTCCTGTAAATAATTGTAGCACATATTCACCGTTTTTAAGTGAAGCACAATTGATTACAACATTGCTTTGTCCTTCAACTTTCCAGTTTCTGATTTCTCGTCCTCTTAAATCCAGTAACCTTATAATTCCAACTTCATTTTTCATCAACTCTGCATGAATTCGGCAGGTGTCGAAAGCTGGATTTGGCTGAACGGAAAGCAAACTTTTTTTAGGAATTACATCGTTTATGCTTACAGTATAATCTCTGTAACCCAGTGCATATTCTCCTATCAGCATAGTGTCAACTGTATAACTGCCTATTTTATCAAATGCTGAACCCATATTGTGATTTGCATTGATAATTTGCCAGTCATTGGCAACAGAAGGCCGATATAACAGAACTAAACTGTCCTCTGTTCCGGTAATAAATGTATTGTCCAAATAACCTGATGAAGTACTTAAAGAGCCATTATATTGAAATGTAATTTTACTCAGGAAACCCGGATTGATGATTCCGTCAACTTTCCAGTAGTGGTAATCACTCACTCTGATTCCGAGATTACTTTGCTTAAATCCGTCAGGTGCCACAAAGTTATGTTCTACTCTGATGGTGGAAGGAGTGGAACTTAGAGACTGGATATTCAGCGAAGAGTTGGTTTCCTGCATAGTTTGATTGCCCGTGGAATTTGATGTTAATTCAAAATCTGAAATTGCATCACTTATTTTTTCATACCTGTCTAATGATACCCACGTAGCATTTGCCATGATTAAAGGTATGTGAAACATGTTGGTAGCTGAATCAATAACTACAGTCACTGTTGTGTCGGATAATCCATTGCTGAATGTGATATCAACAGGCATTTTATATACATGCTGATTACCTTTTGAACGCTGACGGGTATAAACAAAATAATGGTCGAGACCTCCGGGGTAATACACTACAGAGTCAATAGAAAAATGTGGGAACCCGGGAGTAAAAATCCAGTCGTCAAAAAAACGGTTCATGTTTACTCCGGTGGCAGAAGTAAGTGCATCGCGCAAGTCGGCACTCGAAGCATTACCATAAGCGAATGAGTCGAGGTAATGTTGTGTTCCAACTTTAAATAATGAGTCGCCCAGAAAATTCCTGAGAGTATGAACAATATCAGCACCTTTCTGATAAGCAGTAGCTCCATAAGTATAATCAGATGGAATGGCATTGAGAGCCAGATAGGAGCCATCGCTGATATGAGCAAACTGCAATACTTTTCGGTGATTGGTTCTAATCCAGTTTTTGTAAGCAGTGTTTCCATACAAAGCCTGAGTAAAAAGTGCTTCATTGAAAGATGCCCAACCCTCGTTGAGCCACATATCAGCATCGGTCTTGCAAGTCACCTTGTCGCCCCACCACATGTGCGAAAGTTCATGAGCCCACAATGTTTCGTAACCCAGAGTTCCGTTGATGAAAGCTCGTCCGATAGAAATATTGGAAGCATGTTCCATAGCACCGGCAGTGAAATTCACCAGTGAATAGCCAATTTTATTAAAAGGGTAAGGTCCGTAATAATCCACAAAAGTGTTTATGGCAGCAGGCAGGTTTATAAATGTTGCCGAAACGTTTGCAGTGTCGGCAGGCAGTGCTGCAATTTCTATTGGAATACCTGAGTAATTGCGTGTCCATGAAATGTAAGGGCCTGAAACCATGCAGGCAAGGTAGGTGGGTATAGGATCATTCATTATCCAGTGCCAGGTTGTGGTGCCATCACTGTGAATGATGGAGTCATTCAAAAAACCATTGCAATATGCTTTGTGATTTGAAAGCGTTCGTATATGAAAATCGTAAGTGCCTTTATCATCGAATACATCCACACAGGGGAACCATACTTTTCCGAGATTATGCGGAATGGCTGCAAAACCAACTCCCATATTAAATGCCATGGTAGGAGAAAAATAAAATCCTCCGAAACCTGAAGCATCTTTTTGCGGATGTCCATTATAAGCTACAGTAAATTCTAAAGTATCGCCAGTATTTGCAGGATTGCTCAGTTGCACTACAAGTGTTGTATCGTTATAAGAATAGTTGAGCGTACCTGAATTATTAAATACAGAGTCAATATTCATCACCAATAAATCCAGAGATACAGTTGAAATATTGTTCATTTTAGAAACAATCTGCAGTGTGGTGTTGGCTCTGATGGTTTGCTGACTGTATGCAATGGTGTCAATCGAAATAGAATAGTGTGCTACATGTATGCTATCGGTTACTGACTGTGCCTGCACGTTTTGTCGCAGGAAAATAAATGCGAATAACAGCGTGAGAAATTTTATTGCTTTCATTTTATGCTGATTTGATAGTTTGAATTTTATATGGTAAAAATAAGTTTTAATTTTAAATAAATATTGGATTGGCAGAAGAAGAGAAAAATTAAATGTTAATTTTACAGCATGTGTTATAACTACGAAGCTCTTACACGAGCCGGTATAAAAAGAAGCATCCGCGATATTGGCAAAAAAGAAACATTGTCTTCTATTACACCTTTTGAAAAGAAAATTATTTCTTCTGAAGTTAACCTTGAACCCTGGAGTGTATTTCCGGGAACAGAGGTAGTAGTTATTCCGATTGAATCTCAAACTCAGGAATTTTATTTTTTTGGTTTTTTGCCTTCATGGGCAAAAGAAATAAAGCAATCAGCATTGAATTTTAATGCCAGAGCTGATTCGCTGAACAGTAAGCCAACCTGGAAAAAAGTATGGCTGAAGAATCAGAGATGTGTGGTGTGTGCAACTGGATTTTATGAAAAAGACAGAGCTACAGGCAAAAATTATTTTTTTAAGCATCATGGTAACAAGCCAATGAATCTTGCCGGTATTTATAATCACTGGGCTGATCCTGAAACCGGAGAGATTGTAAAGACATTTGCCATCATCACTACTGAACCTAATAGGGAAGTGAAACCTTTTCACGACAGAATGCCTGTGGTATTGACAGATGAAAAACTAAGCCGATGGCTTGATGTAAACACAACATCTGTTGAAGCAGATGCCATGTTGGTTCCTTTGGAAGAAAACGTGCTTGAGGTAAAAGAAATGCCCACACCTGTTAAAATGAAGACCGGACAAAGGCAGAATAATCAGGGAAGCCTTGATTTTGGATGATAAGTGTTTTGTTTAAAATAAAAGAGGCTGCTTATAATAGCAGCCTCTTTTGTATATGCCCTGATTCTATTAATAGCGATAATATTCAGGTTTAAACGGACCTTCAACTTTTACACCAATGTATTCAGCCTGACTTGGAGTAAGTGTTTCAAGTTCAACACCAATTTTGCTCAGGTGCAAACGTGCAACTTTCTCATCCAAATGTTTAGGCAATGTGTAAACTTTATTCTCATACTTATCTGAATGATTCCAAAGTTCTATCTGTGCAAGAGTCTGATTGGTGAAAGAATTACTCATCACAAAAGACGGGTGTCCTGTAGCACAACCCAGATTCACCAAACGGCCTTCGGCAAGTACAATGATGTCTTTTCCGTCAATGGTATATTTATCAACCTGAGGTTTGATGGTATCTTTTGTTTTGCCATAATTCTTGTTCAGCCATGCCATGTCAATTTCATTGTCGAAGTGACCAATGTTGCAAAGCACTGCATTATGCTTCATTGCTTTAAAATGACGGTCAACAATGATGTTGTGATTACCGGTAGCAGTTACAATGATGTCAGCTTCTTTAACGGCATTGTCCATAGTTTTTACTTCGTAACCTTCCATAGCTGCCTGCAATGCACAGATAGGATCAATTTCAGTAACAATTACACGAACTCCTGCACTGCTCAGCGATTCAGCAGAACCTTTTCCAACATCACCATAACCTGCAACTACTGCAACTTTTCCTGCAAGCATCAGGTCGGTAGCTCTGCGGATTGCATCCTGTAATGATTCGCGGCATCCATATTTATTATCGAATTTCGATTTAGTGACAGAGTCGTTGATATTAATTGCCGGAATAGGAAGAGTGCCTTTATTCATGCGCTCATACAGGCGGTGAACACCGGTAGTGGTTTCTTCACTCAGTCCTTTAATGTTCTTAATCAGTTCAGGGTATTTGTCGAACACCATGTTGGTAAGGTCACCACCATCATCAAGAATCATGTTCAATGGCTGACCACCTTCAAATGCAAACAGGGTTTGTTCAATACACCAGTCAAACTCTTCGTTGTTCATACCTTTCCAGGCATAAACAGGAATTCCTGCAGCAGCAATGGCAGCGGCAGCATGGTCCTGAGTAGAAAAAATATTGCATGAACTCCAGGTAACTTCTGCACCCAGCTCCTTTAATGTTTCAATTAATACTGCGGTTTGAATGGTCATGTGTAGGCAGCCTGCAATGCGTGCACCTTTCAATGGTTTTTGTTTTCCATATTCCTCACGTAGCGACATTAGTCCCGGCATTTCTGCTTCAGCCAGTTTAATTTCTTTGCGTCCCCATTCTGCAAGTGAAATATCTTTTACTTTGTATTTCAACTTTGTTTCTGTTGCTGTTGACATTTTTTTAAGATATATAATTTATGATTTAAAATTTTGCGCAAATTTACAAAATAAAGAGCTAACGTCAAAGCAGTTAACATGCCTTTAACAGAAATAATTAAAAACGATAAGAGCAGCATAGGAATCTGGCACCTGGATGAAAATTCAGGTATGTTGAAGCAGATGTTGAATTACTACGGATACTATCAGATTCCGCCTCATTACAGCCATCAGCGCAGAATATGCGAATGGTATGCCGTGCGACTTATTTTACATGAAATGTTGCCCGATAAACGCTTTGAACTCCGTTATGATGAATATGGCAAACCCTTTTTAACCGAACCCGAAGGCTTTGTTTCTATATCACATTCACATGGTTATGTGGGAGTGATGTATCATAAGAATTCAAACTGCGGATTTGATATGGAAATGATTAATGAAAGAATTGAAAAAATCAGCACCAAGTTCTTAAGAGATGATGAATTGATGATTGTGGGAAATGATGATGAACGTTTGCACAAAACATTTGTGGTTTGGAGTGCCAAGGAAGTGATGTATAAGATTTATGGTAAAAAATCACTTGACTTTAAAACCAATCTTCGAATTTTACCCTTTAACCTTAAGCAGCAAGGTAACGTACAAGGTCAACTGATTCTGGATAACAATACCACTGATTTTGATATTCATTATTCCATAGACAACGGACTTTTAAAAGCCAATGCAATTGACAGATGATTTATAATGATCAAATACTGAAAAAGTTTAAGAAGGGCATCAGGCAGTTAGCTGTACTGATTGACCCTGACAAAGCAGAAGCAAATCAGTTGAAGAACATCTGTCGTTATGCAGAGCTGAATGAGGTGGACTATTTTTTTGTGGGTGGAAGCGTCATCACACATGGTAATATCCATCATACCATACAATCACTCAAGCAGCAGACAGACATTCCCGTAATTATTTTTCCGGGTAATGCATCACAGGTAGATAAACAGGCTGATGCATTGTTGTATTTATCTCTTATTTCAGGCCGCAACCCTGATTTGTTGATTGGCCAGCATGTAATCAGTGCTCCGACAATTAAAGAATTTGGTCTGGAGGTTATATCAACAGGATATATTTTGATAGACAGTGGCAACGTAACTACTGTGCAATATGTAAGTAACACCAAACCTATACCGCATGATGGGATTGAAATTGCAGTATCCACAGCATTAGCCGGTGAATATTTGGGCATGAAACTTATTTATCTCGAAGCGGGGAGCGGTGCCAGAAGGACTGTTCCAGAAAAGATGATTCAGGAGGTGAGGAAGCAGTTGACAGTTCCGTTAATAGTTGGTGGAGGAATACGTACTGCCGAAAAAGCAAAAGAAATATATTTGGCGGGTGCAGATATTGTTGTTATCGGCAATGCTATTGAAACAAATGCTGAGCTGATGACAGAAATTGCTGATATGAAAAAACAGGTTAACCAATCATTACAAAAGGAAAAACAGTGAATGTTGATTCTCTTTTAATTCTTGGCATCCCATTATTAGAATGGGTTGGTTTTGTATTCGGTATTGCAGGAATTTATTTCGGCATCAAGGAGAAGATTATTTATTTCCCTGTCAGTTTAGTGAACGTTTGTGTTTCGCTTTATATATTTTACCACCAAAGTCTGTATTCCGATGTCATTCAGCAGTTGGTTTATATTTCATTGCTCAGTTACGGATGGATGCGTTGGCAGAGAGGCAAGAAACCTGATGCTGACATGCCTGTGACCAATGCAGGAAAGAAAATGATTTTTGCATTGTTGGGTGGAGTAGTGGTGCTGACGATTTTAATGGGAACATTTTTTCACACCTACACAGGTGCATCAGTGCCATACTGGGATGCACTGGCTACGAGTTTGTGTTTCGCAGCTCAGTATATGATGGCTGAAAAGAAAATTGAAAACTGGCTGGTGTGGATAGATGCCAATATTATTTACATCGGAATATATCTTTACAAAGGATTACCGCTTTATGCCATATTGTTTTTTATTTATTTGCTGATGGCCATTATTGGTTATTTCAAATGGCAAAATCATTTGATTGCACATGAAGAAAGCAATTAAAATTGCTGTGGTAGGGCCTGAATCAACAGGTAAAACTGAACTAAGCAAACAATTAGCTGAACATTATCAAACAGAATGGGTACCCGAGGTGGCAAGAACTTATCTTGAAAATTTATCCCGACAGTACAACTATGATGATTTGGAAAAAATAGCACTGCAACAGCTGGAAGCGGAGGAGAAATTGAGCAAGCAAACAGGGGAATTGTTGATTTGTGATACCAATTTAATAGTCATCAAGGTGTGGAGCGATTTTAAATTCGGAAAAACAGAACCTTGGATAATTGAAAAAATAAGAGAGCAGGATTATTTAATTCACCTGTTGATGGACATTGATATGCCATGGCAGTACGACCCTCTCAGAGAACATCCGCACAAGCGGCAGGAATTGTTTGACATTTACGTAAGAGAATTAAAATTCTTCAATATACCTTTTCAGATTATCTCCGGCACAGGAATGAAAAGATTAGAGCATGCTGTTAAGGCAATTGATCAGACTTTGCAAAAGAAAGTTTATTTATAAAATCAGGAGGCAATCGGAACGCAAGATAACAAATGGGTTTGCCTTCAGCGAGGTATTTTCTTTCATAAGCAGTTTTGATGTCGAGGTTCAGTGGAATGTCGGCAGAGTGGTAGAGGTTGTCAGTGGCAACTATTACTGATGTACCTAAAGTCTTAACAAGATTGTAAGTATAATCATACAAAGGAAAATTATCTGTTTTCAGGTGTATAATTCCATCAGATTTAAGAAAAGAAGCATATCTTTTAAGAAACAACATTGAGCTGAGCCGCTTATTTTCTTTTGCCTCACGGGGCTGAGGGTCGGGAAAGGTAATCCATATTTCACTCACTTCATCTCTGTTAAAGAATTTCTCGATTGTTTCCATCCTGATGCGCAAAAATGCAGCGTTGAGGATTTGTTCGTCATTGATTGTTTTGGCTCCACGCCAGATGCGAGCTCCTTTTATGTCAATGCCTATGAAGTTTTTGTCAGGATAACGCTTGGCTAATTCAACGGTGTATTCGCCTCTGCCGCATCCTAATTCCAGAACAAGAGGATGTGTATTGAAAAACACTTTTTCATTCCAGCAACCTTTTAACTCATGATCGGGTGAATGATAATCCACCGTTGGCTGAAAAACCCTCTGAAAGGTTTCCATTTCCGCAAATCGTCTGAGCTTATCCTTTCCCATAATTTGAGGGCGCGAAAATAAAGTTAAGCACTCACTTCTATAGATGATTTTGAAGATTTTGGCTAACCATAGTGTTGATTTAGGAGCAGTGATCTGTATTTTTTAGAACAATCAGCCGAAAACAGGCATTAAGAAAGTTGCGACTTAATTGGATTTCAATCTGTCATTATGTTTAAAATTTAAATTTTATAAATAGTTGAAAATAAGTATATTAAATATTTACATTTCAATTAAATATTTAAAACAATTGCTTAGAGTTTTCTTGAGTATTTGGCAGATAGATTCATCTGAATAAAAAATGGAAGAAATGTTTTAATGAAAGGGATAAGTTTCTATCTTTGCCGTCCGTTTAAAAAATAGGCTATTAAACTGAAATATATATATACAAATGTCAAATCAGTACGAAACCGTATTCATTCTCACACCCGTACTCAGCAATGAGCAAATGAATGAAGCGGTTGACAAATTCAGGAAAATCCTCACCGACAATGGTGCCAAGGTTGTTCACGAGAACAATTGGGGATTACGCAAGCTTGCCTACCCGATACAGAAGAAGAACACGGGCTTCTATTATCTGATCGAGTTTCAGTCAGGCGGAGAACTCATCAATAAGTTGGAAATCGAATACAAACGCGATGAGCGTGTAATGCGGTTTTTAACTGTTGCACTCGATAAGCATGCAATTGCTTACAACGAAAAGAAAAGAAAGAATGCGGAGTTGAAGAAGAAAGAAACCGAAGTAGAAACTGCTAAATAAAAGGAGGTAAATAAAATGAGTTCAAAACAAGGAGAAATCAGGTATTTAAATCCTGTAGCAGTAGAAACAGCAAAGAAAAAATATTGCCGTTTCAAGAAACTTGGTATCAAGTATATTGACTATAAAGACGCTAATTTCTTATTGAAGTTTGTGAATGAGCAGGGCAAATTGTTGCCACGCAGAATCACAGGTACTTCCTTAAAGTATCAGCGCAAAGTGGGTCAGGCAGTAAAACGTGCAAGACATCTTGCATTAATGCCTTATGTAGGTGATTTGTTAAAATAACAAGGAGGGAATTAAAATGGAAGTGATTTTAAAACAAGACATCAAGAACCTCGGTTATGCCGATGAAGTTGTAAAAGTTAAAAACGGTTACGGACTAAATTACCTGATACCACGCGGATTTGCAGTTATTGCAAGCGAAGCCAACATGAAAGTTCATGCTGAAACTATGAAGCAACGCGCTCATAAAATGGCTAAGATAAAAGGTGATGCAGAAAAATTAGCAGACGCTATTTCAAGTGTTACTCTTACCATCAATGCCAAAGTTGGAGAAAATGGTAAGTTATATGGATCAGTTACTTCACAAAACATTGCTGATACGCTGAAAAAAATGGGATATTCCATTGACAAGAAGCAAATCACAATGCCTGAAGAGCACATTCGTAAAACCGGCACTTACACTGCTGAAGTAGCTTTGCACCGCGACATTAAAGCTAAAGTAAACTTTGATGTTGTTGAAAATGCATAACAACCTCAGTTGATCATACTTCATACAGGCAGCGGTTTATTTACGTTGCCTGTTTTGTTTAATTTAATCATATAATAAAAAAAGAAAATGGCAGATACAGGAGATATTAGTATAGGTTCGGTTATACGTTTCAACGGTGAACTTTATCAGGTGGTGGAATACCAACACCGTACACCCGGTAACCTCAGAGCATTTTATCAGGCTAAATTGCGTAACCTGAAAAACGGAAAACTTGCTGAGAATCGTTTCAGAGCAGGTGAGTCAGTAGAGGTAGCACGTGTTGAATATAAAATGATGCAATACCTTTATAAAGACGGAGAGAATCTGGTAGTAATGGATAATGAAACTTTTGAGCAACATTACATTCCTGAAGTGATGATTGGTGACGGTGCAAAATATCTGAAAGAAGAGATGATGCTGAAGATTGCATTCGAAGGAGAAAACCCGATACTTGCCGAGCCACCAACATTTGTTGAACTGATGATTACTTACAGTGAACCGGGAGTGAAAGGTGATACTGCTACCAACACTCTGAAGGCAGCTACACTTGAAACCGGTGCTGTAGTGCAGGTTCCATTGTTTGTGAATGAAGGAGAAAAAATAAAAGTAGATACCCGTACAGGTACCTACGTGGAAAGAGTGAAATAAAATTATAAAGTGGATAGGAAAAAGCGAACTAAACAGTTCGCTTTTTTATTTAACAGCCATGTTGCAGAATTCTCAGTAATGAAAGAGAGATTTTTAAAAAAAGGATGGATAAGAATTGGCTTCGTCATTAATCCTTTGCATTTAACCGCAGACCATAACATGTGAAGTAACCTCTTCGAAAAAATCGAAGCAGGCTTTTTGCTTCAAAATATGTTTCAATCAGAAAATGAAACTGATAAAATGAGTAAATGCCGTAACCGGAGTGTCTGATTTTAAACGAAAATTCAAATTTCTTACAAAAGCTTTCTTACAGTCAATGAAGACGCAGGTAACTTAACAGTTGTTATTCAGTATAAGTCATACTAAAAAAATTGTATGAGTATGATGACTGATGCATTACCTAGCATTTTACTTGTTGAAGATGATGAGATAGACCGAATGGTTGTGAAGCGTGCATTTGCAAAAAACAATATTTCAAATCCACTTCTGATTGCACGTGATGGCGAAGAAGCTTATGAGCATCTAAAAGGCATAAATGGCAATGCCAAATATGAAAACATGCCAAAAATCATGTTGCTTGACATCAACATGCCTCGTATGAATGGGCTCGAGTTGCTGAGTGCTATTCGTGATGATGAGGAATTGAAGACCATCAGTGTTTTTATGCTTACTACGTCCAAAGATGATCAGGACAGATTGGAAGCATACAAGAAAAATGTTGCAGGTTATATCATTAAGCCTGTGTCTTTCGACAAATTGGTTGAAGCAATTGGTGTGCTCAACTCGTACTGGAATCTTTCTGTTTTACCCGATTAAAATTAAGGAGAATGTCTGAGAAAAAAGTAAATATTTTAGTGATTGATGATGATGCTGTTGACAGAATAGCTATCAAGCGTGCGATAAAATCTTCAGGATTTAATGCTGACCTGACCATTGCAGAAACATACGAGCAGGGAATGGAGGCCGCATTGAGTAAAGAATATGATACGTTAATTATTGACTATTATCTTACAGGTCTTACAGGTTATGACTTTATTTTAGAATATACACAGCAAGGTGGTCAGGCTCCTGTAATTGTCATTTCTGCGCAGGCTGATGAAAAAGTCGTAGTTGAAATAATGAAAGCAGGTGCAGTGGACTACTTATCCAAATCAAACTTGTCGCCTGAGACAATAGCTAATGCCATTAAATCGGCACTTAAAAATAAGATGTCGAAGTCTTCTCAAAGTTCGATGGAGAGTGTGCTGTTGCAAACTGAGCGAACACTGAATGCTGTGATTTCTAAGTCACAGCTTATCCTGTTCAACATAAATCAATCAGGGATATTTACACTTTTCAAAGGTCGTGCTATGGATACACTCAACCTTTGCGAAGAAGATGTATTAGGCAAATCAGTTTTTGAAATATGGAACAAACTTCCTGTCAAACTTAAAGATGTAAAGAATGCTCTGTTGGGAAAAGAGGTGAAGGAAAACATGGAGTATGAAGGTTGCTTTTTTGAAGTGCATTACATTCCATCCTTTGGTGCTGATGGCCAGCTTGCAGGTGTAATGGGTATTGCAACAGATATAACCGGGCACAAAGAGCAGGAAGATCAGTTGCGTCAACAAGTAATTATATCGAGTGAAACTCAAAAAATGAAAGAGCAGTTTCTGGCTAATATGAGTCATGAGATTCGCACACCTATTCATGGAATCATTGGTATAACAAATATTCTTCAGCAATCGAAGCTTGATAAAGAACAAACGCACTATCTGAATGCTATTAAAAAATCAGCTGATAATCTGCTGGTAATTATCAATGATATTCTCGACTTCTCTAAGATTGAAGCAGAGAAGATGACATTTGAAAACGTATGTTTCAACTTAAAGGAACTGGTTAATACCATTAATGAACTGTTTAAAGCACGTGTCACCGACAAGAACGTGAAAATAAAAGTTGAATACGATGAAAAACTTCCTGAGTTAATTAAAGGGGATCCGGTAAGGTTAAGTCAGGTGATAAATAATCTGATGGGTAACGCTGTTAAATTTACACATCAGGGCTCAGTTACATTGAATGTGCATCTGATGACTTTTAAAGATAATATGGCAAGCATTCAATTTAAGGTAGTTGATACCGGTATAGGCATTGCCGAAGATAAAATTGCTACCATCTTTGAATCATTCTCGCAGGCAGGAAACGATATTACAAGAAAATATGGCGGAACCGGTCTTGGTTTAAGTATTGCAAAAAGAATTGTTGAATTACAGGACGGAAAAATACAAGTCGAAAGTGTTCTGAAAAAAGGAACAACCTTTACGTTTGAGATGCCATTTGCATTACCAGCACCCGGAGAAGCTGAAACAGAAAGCAAAGGTGTTGCAGAGAAGCATGTCAATTTTACAGGTAAAATAAAATTGCTAGTGGTAGAGGATAATGAGATAAACCGTTTAATCATTAATAAGCATATCAAAGACTGGGGTTTCGACCATGACGAAGCATGTAATGGAGTAGAAGCAATTGAAAAAATTATTGCAGAAGATTTTGATGTTGTGTTGATGGATATTGAAATGCCGGAGATGAACGGATATGCTGCAACTGAAAAAATACGGACTACATTGACAGGCAAAAAACAAAATATTCCTATTCTGGCCATGACGGCACATGCCACATCAACAGAGAAAGAAAAATGTCTTGCCAATGGAATGAATGACTATGTATCGAAGCCGTTTGACCCAATTGAGGTTAAAAATAAAATAATAGAGTTGTCTGGAAAAGATAACTGTGTGGAAGTGGAGAAAACCGATACTGCAGAGATTCAACAAGAAGCATCTGCTACAAATGCGGCAAAACTCACCAATCTTACTTTCCTGAATGAAATGTCAGGTGGTAATGCAGATTTTATCAGAGAGTTTCTGAATTTATTTGTCACCAATATCCCTGCATCAGTTACCGACCTGGAAGACGGACTGCAGCAAAAGGATTGGGAAAAAGTGCGACAGGCAGCACACAAAATGAAACCTTCTTTAAACTATGTAGGTTTAAAGGAAACATACGAGGATGTTATGGCAATTGAAAAGAATGCAAAAGAGTTGTGTAATCTGGATGATATGCCGGCTCTTATCAAGAAAGTTTCTGACCAGTGTGCTGTAGCATGTATTGAACTTGAAAATGAATTAAAACAAGAAGAAGCATAAACAAATAATAACTATGGCGAAGATATTTATTGTAGAAGATGATGCCATGATGGTTACCCTCATGCGTCAGACATTATCAAAGAATCCGAATTACGAGATTCAACATTTTGAGTCAGCAGAGGACTGTCTGAACAACCTTCATCTCAATCCCGACATCGTGACGATTGACTATCACTTACCGGGAATGAATGGAGTAGGACTGATGCGTAAAATAAAAAGTTACAATTCAGCGATTATGTGTGTTCTCGTTTCAGGGCAGGAAAGCCTTGAAGTGGTTGTTGATGCTTACAAAAGCGGAGCCCATGATTATCTGATTAAGAACGACAATTTATTTGTCAATCTGGAGAACTCCATTGCCAACCTTAGTGCCAATGTGGTATTGAAGAAAGAAAATGAAATGCTCAAAGATCAGATTATAGATCGTCATAAATACAGCAACATACTCGGAAACAGCAATGCTGTGCTTAGAATGTTGCGACTGATACAGAAGGTTGAAAAAAGTAATATGATGGTGCTGGTGACAGGACAAAGCGGAACAGGAAAAGAACTAGTTGCCAAAGCACTGCATTATAATTCACCTCGTGCAAGAAAAAACTTTGTTACCGTAAACATGAGTGCTATCCCAGAGGAATTGATTGAGAGTGAACTTTTCGGTCATGAGAAGGGAGCATTTACAGATGCACGTGAACGCAGAATAGGAAAGTTTGAAGAGGCCAATGATGGCACAATATTTCTTGACGAAATTGGTGAAATGCCATTGAACTTACAGGCGAAACTGTTGCGCGTGTTGCAAGAAAAAGAAGTGCAGCGTATAGGAAGCAATAAAACCATTAAACTGGATTTCCGTATGGTAGCTGCTACCAACCGTAACCTTGCACTTGAAGTTAAAGAAGGCCGTTTCAGAGAAGACTTATTTTACCGTATTCAGGGATTCCTGATTCACCTGCCTCCATTGAAGGAAAGAGGTGATGATGTGATTTTGCTTGCCAAACATTTTCTTGAGCAATATGCACAGACCAATAAAACTCCGGTTGCCACTGTTACAAAAGAAGCAGCTAAGTTTATGCTCGACTATGAATGGCCGGGAAACATACGTGAACTGAAGGCGGTGATGGAGCGTGCAGCTATTCTGGCTGATAATGGCTCTATAACAGTAGATGATTTGATGTTCGTTAATTTGTAATAATTGTAATACTTGTCTTAAAGCCGCACCGTAATGCGGCTTTTTTTATGCAACCTTTTTTCATTTTATGCATATAAAGATTCAGGGTAAACTGTAGAATGAGTAAACGCAGATTTAGAAGAAATTTAAGATCCGGGCAAAGGCAGAAGATGAGAATAACATTCAGGATGGTACTGGTTGTATCATCCGTTGTTGCTTTATTGACAGCCGGTCTGGTGATATTTTTTCAATTGTCCAATTCAAAGAAATCAAAAGCTCAGGCAACTACTTCAACTGCAACAGCAAAACCTGTTGACTTTAACGTAGCTGAGCTGAAAACAGATTTTCAGGCTGAAACGATGATGGGAGCCAGAGTAAGAAAGGTAGTTGAAACCGATAACAGAAAGGATAATCAGTAGGATGAGGAAGTTAGTCTTAGTGTTGTTTATTTCTGTCATGACTCTCTTTGCTCATGCAGCCAACAAGGTTTCTGTTGTATCAGGTGACTGGTCCAACCCATCAATCTGGAATCCAGCCGGAGTTCCGGCAACTTCTGATGATGTAGTAATTTCAGCAGGACATATTGTTCAGATAAATGTTAATGCATCCTGTAAATCACTGCAAGTTATATCTACAGCACAATGTAAGTTGATATCAGGAAAAAAGTTAACACTGAACGGTCCATTAAATGTTGATGGATTGTTTGATATGAACGGAGGAGATATCACTCAATCATTGACGAATGCATCTTTTTCTATTGGTAACACTGGAACATTTGTCTGGAATCCTGGAGATAATACTGTTGGAGGAGCCACATTGTTTACTCGCTCTGTTGAGTCATTTGCACCAACTTCAACATTGAAAATAATGAAGTGGTATTCTTTTACAACGGTACCTCTTGGTTCTGTAGTAACCGGAAATTTTGGAAATGTAAATATCAATACACGTATTGGTAATACATTGTTCGAGTGGAATCAGGACAATCAGTTTGAAGCACATGAAATCAAGGGAACTCTGACCATTGATGACGGCTGGGTGGTATTGGATAAGTCAGGAAAAATATCGAATACTAAAATTGGAAACATTGTTTTGTCATCTATGAATTCAGTGTTGGATTTGCACAGCGGTACTCATCCATCATCATTTCAAGTTACAGTTGACAGCATAGCCAACATTGGAGGAGAACTGAATGGAATTTTCAACGGAGATGGAAATATACATCTGAATGTTCTGAAAGGTTTTCTGAACATGGGAAATGTAGAGCTGATCTATAATGCAGGTGTTGCCAATCTTGGTAAAGGAAATGCACAGCTCACAGTAGGGGGAAAACTCAAGCAAACACATGGCGATTTCAGAGGGATATTTAATCTGTCAACAGTTAAGGCAGGGAAAGTGGATATGACTATCCGCGACCTGGAACTGAATGGAGGAATCTTTATGTGTTTTTATGGTTGCAATGAGTCGGGTGTGCAAAATACGCTTACAGTGCAGCAGAATCTTGTTATTGATTTTGCCAATGCAAGTGATAAGTTCAGAATAAATGGTTTGACAACTCTGATGGGGCAGTACAGCAAAGCAAGATCGTTGCTCACAGTTAATGGTACTACAAAGTTATCAGGTGATGCAGCTGCTGAGTTTACCTCAAGTGGAAGTGTTGGTGCAGAGGAGAATAATTTTATGGGTGATGTAATCATCAGTGGTATGACTAACAATTTTAATTATGGAAGTCATACAATAAAACTCAATGTAGCAGGTGATTTTAATGTAAGTGGAGGAACAACCTGTTTGTCTAAAATGCCCGGCATTGGTATTTATAACTTCAGTAAAAAGCTTAAAATATCATCAGGCATATTGATGTTAAAAAACAATGTAGGAACAGTAAGTGCAAACCTGCAGGGAGATTATTTGCAGAGTGGAGGGTTGATGCTTTTTCATTCGAACAATCTCACTGCCTCTGCTGACTCGATAAGTTTATCCGTTTTCGGAAAGTTTCATCACCTGAATGGTGTATTGAATTTTGACGATAATATACAGGGAAGCAATAACACTGCCTTAAAAATTTATGGTGATGAATTTCAGGCTGCAGGTAATGCTTTGATGACTCGTGCAGGTGGAGGCTCAGGAATTTATTTCGGCAGATTAACCTTTGGGCGACAAGGAACAATACTCTACAAACGAAGTGTTGCTGCCGTAATAGATCAGATAAAACAGATCATTGCAAAGGGATGCACCGTACAAATGGCAGAAGGTAATTTTATGGTTAGCAGTCATCAGGTTGCTGCAACTGATTATCTGACTATTTCACCTTCGGCACAACTTATCTTAAACAATGCACAAATTATTTCTAATGCAAAGTATGCCAATTCCGGAATATCTGTTCAGTCGCAAGGCGTGCTGACGTTTTCAAAAACGGAAGGTTTGTATAATAAATCAGAATCGGCAGCTATATGTTCTAAAGGCAATATGGATTTTTCACTCGATAGTCAGAGTATTGTGGAATACGCAGGAAACAATCAACTGATTACCGGCACTGATCCACTTTCATCTCCGTCTAAACAATATGGAAGTCTGAAAATTTCAGCGAGTGCTTTTGCAGGTGTAAATGTTGTTGTAAGAAACAGTATTGAGATTAATAATGGTTTTATTGATTTGAACAATCAGAAGCTTATTCTTAACAATGGAAATCCCGTTGCCATGAAAATAACCAATGGGTATTTCAAATGCAGAAGTGAATCAGATAAACTGGAATGGCAGGGTTTACAAACCGGAAAAACATATACCATACCTTTTTCAGCTAATGGGCAAGATATTAGCAAAATGCAGTTGACGCCTTCGCAGAATGGTAATGCAATAGTTTATTCTTATACATCTTCTCCAATGTCTGCAGCGATGCCTTCAGGAGTTACACCGGTTATTTCTGATTCAAGAGATATTACCGATGTTTCTTTAGTAAAACGATGGTTTGGAATACAAGGTAATTTTAAATCAGATATTACTTTCAGTTATTCAGAATCAGAATTGCCGCAAGGATTAACTGATGATGATTTAGTACTGATGCAATTTCAGAATGGTTGGAAAAATACAGGTAAGACTGCAAGGCCTGCAGGAGAGGAAATGCAACAGGTATCCATGCAGAATGTTATTGCCAATGGAGTTTTTGTATTAGCAAAGAGTGGCGACATCAATATTCCTCAGACAGAAACGCCATCTGAGACCACAGCAGAAGATTTGAATATCATATCAGCTTTTCCAAATCCTTTTGATCAATATCTGAAAGTAAACTTCAACACCCCGGGCAGCGGAATAGTAGAAATTTCACTTATAAATGCTGAAGGAAAGTTGTGTTATAAAACGCAGCAGCAGGTAATAAACGGAGCCAACGAGTTTATTCTGCCTGAATCGCTTCAATTACCTCCCGGTGTATATTTTTTAGAGTTGAAGGGCTTTAAGAAATCCATTGTCAAAAAGCTTGTTCACCGGTGATGTTTTGTAAGAAAATCCTAAAAGTAGTTGGGTTTTTCTAAAACTTTTGGAGCCTTTAAAAAGTATAAACCGAAGGTTCATTAACAAAATTTAATTATGGCAAAGAGAATCAGATTACGTCAGCGTCAGAAAATGTCGCTCATGCACAAAGCCATTTTGGTTACTGCAGGATCATCAGTATTAGGTCTTGCTGTGTATCTTACAGTAGTGATGAATACATCCAACGTCACCGATTCACGAGCAGGTGCTATGGCGAATATGATGCTGGGATATGATGTAAATAATGGTGAAGTCATACTTGCATTCGACTGGAATGGTGATGACCCTACCAAGGCGAGCAAAGGCCCTGATGCCATTAAAATAAGTTCGTTTGCTGCTGTAATGTCTGAAGGCGTGGATGGCACTAATGGTTTAAGTGGAGGAAAATCAAAAGATGGTATTGATATGGTTATTCCTACAGATAATTATTTCAATGCTGATGGTATTGATGTAAGTTTTGATTATAAAAGATTGGATGACAACTGTGATTTTATCAGCCGCGGCAGATATTTCAATTTTGGAATGAAGAATGGAAAACTTACCATTTCTTATAAAGTCAATCTTGAAAAGGGCAGAAGTTATTCTGTGAATGAAACAGTAAATTATGAGTTGATTAAAGATGATGAGTTTAGAACTTATCGTTTTGCATACGACCCAAATTCAGGAAAAGGAGAGATTATGGTGGATGGTGTAGTAGTGTGGAATTATCAGGGGCCAAAAGAACGTGCCATGTTCTGGAAGTCGTCAGACAATATCATAATTGGAAGAAACATGAATGGTGGAGGAACAGAGAAAACAATATTGGATAATTTTATTATCCGAAGCACTACTCATGTGCAACAGTTGCCAATTACATTACTTGCATTTCAGGCTGAAGCCAGAGAACAACATGTGATGGTAAGTTGGTACACATCAAGAGAAACAGATATTGATTCATTCATTGTTGAGCGTTCAGTTGATGCAATTGAGTATTATCGCATTGGTGCAGTAAAAGCTAACGGCAATTCAGATGTATTGCGTGCTTATGCATTTGTTGACAAGACACCAATGGAAAACCGCATTGCTTATTACAGGCTGATGCCTTCAAACAAACCATTAAAATCTATTGCTGTTCCAATAATAGGTTATCGTTATCGTGTTAATCATCCGGAGACTGCATTTAATCCGAAGGATTACCCTGCAGATACCGTAAAATAATTGTTAATTGATATGATTTGAGAACAATCCGGAAAAAAGCCGGATTGTTTTTATTTTGGAGCTTTTCTAAGCATGTAAACAGCAATGGCTGTATAAAGAATATTGGGAATCCATACAGCTATCAGTGCAGGAAGATTGCCGTTTGTTGCAAATGTAGTGCTCACCTGCATAAACATGATATAAGTGAAACTTAATAATATTCCGGCTCCTAACTGCAGACCTATACCACCTCGTACTTTTTTACTTGATATGGAGACACCAATGATGGTGAGGATAAAAGTTGCAAACGGATAAGAAGTGCGCCTGTATTTTTCGACTTCATAAAATGGAACCGTCTCTGACCCACGCAATTTTTCTTCTTTGATAAAGCTGTTCAATTCTCCAAAATCCATTGTTTCAATAAAGTTAAGTCTTCGGTTGAATTCTTCAGGGTTGATGGCGAGTGTAGTGTCTTTTCTTACACCTCTGATAAGTTGTTCATGCATTCCATCAATATAACGAATAGTATAGTTTTCTAACGTCCATGTTTTAGTTCCCGGGTTCCATGTAATTCTGTCGGCCATCAGTTTTGACTTCATCTGTCCGTTTTCAAAATTTTCAATGCTGAACAAAAAGCCGGTGTTTGCTTTGTTATCGTAGCTCTCAAAATATAAATACTGACCTGGTTTCAGTTGGCGGTGAATATTCCTGTTGCTGTAAACATAAGGATTCTTGATATAAATATTTTCAAAAGCAAGTCTTCCTTTATTGGCATGAGGTATGACCCAGTTATTGAGATAAAACGATGCAATGGCAATAACGGTTGCTGCAATAATATATGGACGAAGGAAACGGTTGAAACTTATTCCGCTGTTGAGAATAGCAATAATCTCGGTTTGTCCTGCCATTTTGGAAGTGAAAAAAATTACCGAAATAAAAACAAACAACGGGCTGAATAAATTGGCAAAATAGGGAATGAAGTTGAGATAGTAATCGAATATTATCGTTTTCAGAGGGGCATGTCGTTCAATAAAATCATCTACTTTTTCTGAAATGTCAAACACCACTGCAATAGCTACAATCAGCGCTATTGAAAACAGAAAAGTGCCGAGAAATTTCCTGATGATGTATAAGTCTAAAATCTTTATCTTCAAACTGAAAAATTTTAGTGCAAAACTAAATTAATCCGCGTATTTTTTAACTTTTGTGCAAGGTTAGCTATTTCGTTGATAAGTCTTTCAGTAAATCATCATTGAAAATGATTGTGCAGCTAATTTAGCTTTCAAATCATAAAGATATGAAGGTTCATTTTATAGCTATCGCAGGTAGTGCTATGCACAATCTGGCCTTGGCATTGCATCAAAAAGGATATAGCATTACAGGCAGCGATGATGAGATTACAGAGCCGGCTAAATCGAGATTGGAAAAGGCCGGAATTATGCCTGAGAAAACAGGATGGTATCCTGAAAAAATTACCCAAGACCTTAATGCAGTAATTCTTGGAATGCATGCCCGTGCTGATAATCCGGAATTGGTAACAGCATTGGAAAAAGGGGTAAAAGTTTATTCTTATCCTGAGTATTTGTATGAACAATCAAAAACCAAAACTCGTGTGGTTATAGGTGGCAGTCATGGTAAGACAACGATTACATCCATGATTTTACACGTGCTTAAATCAACAGGACGGGCGTTTGATTATATGGTTGGTGCGCAGCTTGAAGGATTTGATACAATGGTAAAACTTACTGCTGATGCGCCTGTAATGATTTTAGAGGGGGATGAATACCTTACTTCTCCAATAGACCGCAGACCTAAATTTCACTGGTACAAACCACATGTGGCATTATTGAGTGGAATTGCCTGGGATCACATCAACGTGTTTCCTACATTCGAGAATTATGTAGATCAGTTCAGGATTTTTATTGATAAAATCGAGCCGGGAGGCCAACTGATTTATTGTAATAACGATAAAGTATTAAAAGATTTATGCGAAGAAGGTCAGGTGAAAGCAAAAAGACATCCATATACAATTCCCCCACATGAAATCAGAGATGGCAAAACTTATTTAACTGTTGGAGGAGAGTTAAAAGAAATTGAATTACAGATTTTCGGATCGCATAATCTTATGAATCTGGAAGGAGCACGGCTTGTGTGTGAAGCTATTGGAGTAACAGCTGCTGAGTTTTATAAAGCCATAACAACTTTTAAAGGCGCTGCCCGCAGATTAGAGTTGATATTACGTACTAGTGAACTGGTAGTTTATAAGGATTTTGCACATTCACCTTCAAAATTGAAAGCAACGGTGGAAGCAGTAAGAAATCAATATCCGAAGCATGAACTTGTTGCATGCATGGAGTTACATACCTTCAGTAGCCTTAATGAGACTTTCCTGAATGAATATGCTCACTCTATGGATAAAGCCGATGAAGCTATTGTTTACTTTAATCCAAAAACCATAGAACACAAAAAACTGAAGCCAATAACTCCGGATATGGTAAAGAATGCATTCAAAAGAAATGATTTAAAAATATTTACCAATTCAGAAGAGCTAAAAAAATATCTGACGGGTAGGGGATTTACGAAGTCTGCATTGCTGATGATGAGTTCAGGAACTTTTGACGGTATTGATTTGAAGAAACTTGCACAGGAAGTTTGCGCTTAGCTTTTCCGGCTTTTAATAAATATCCACTTTCTTTTTATTGCCGAAGGCCCATTGCAGAAACAATGGCAATGCTGACGCCCATGTTTGCTGGTTGTGTTGTCCGCCTTTTATTTCTACATATTGTATGTCTTTATCAGAAAAACCTTTAGCCTTCATTTCTTTGATGAGGTCAAGTGAGTCATCAATGGAATCAATAATTCCATTTTTGTTGCGGTCTGCTTTTTCATCGTCAGTACCTGTCTGAATCCAGCATTTCAATTCCGGTTTAGTCTTTGTCTTCCGAATAATTTCGTGCATGATTCTGTCATTGTCGGTATATCCGGCAGCATAATCTTTTTTGCGCCACCAAAATGAGCCACTGAATACTCCTGTTATTCCAAATATTTCAGGATGATTCCAGGCCATATCAAAGGCGGTTAATCCTCCTAATGAAAATCCTGCAATAGCTGTTTTGTCAGGAGTTGTTTTTAGCTGCATCATCTGTGTGGTCAGAGGTAATAATTCTTTTATTGCAAATTGTGTGTAGAATTTTGCCATACGACCACGTTTTAAGTAATCAGCTTTGGAAGCAATGCCATATTCAAGCATTCTTTTTTCTCCTGCATAAATTGCAGCCACTATCAATGGTTGAATTTTTTTTGCTGCAAATAAATTGTTCAGTGTAGGTTTCAGCATTAACTGAACGGCATCCTGACCGTCATTTAAAAAAAGCAAGCGGCAATTCTTCGGATATTTAGCCGGAAAATAAAAATCAACTCTTACTTCGCGTTTTAAATATTTCGAATAATGAATGGTAGATATAGAAGAATAAGTTGTGGAGGTTTCAACCATAATGAAAAGTTAATGTTAAAACCAACCGGATTTTTTCCTACGTGTAGAGCCTATGCCTAACACTCCCAGTAAACCTCTTGTAAGCTCACGCGTCATAGTTCGCATAATCTGGCGACCGGTTGTGCTGTTTACTGCCTGTTCCAGCATACCGGGTTCCTCTTTTTCTTTCTTATCAGATTTTTTGGAATCTTTATCATCACTTGCTGCAGTTGTATGTTCTTTTATTTTCTTCGATAAAATTTCAGATGCACTTTCACGGTCAATTTCATCATTGTACTTTTTTGTCAACTTCGACTTGGATACAACACCATCAATTTCAGAAGGAGTAAGAACATCCATGCGTGATGCAGGAGAAATCAGCAACGTGTGTGCAAGTGGAGTAGGTACTCCTTTTTCATTCAGTACAGTAATGGCTGCTTCGCCAATACCAAGTTGAGTAAGCATTACATCTGTTTTGTAAAAATCAGAAAGCGGATAATTTTCGGCAACAAGTTTCAAAGCCTTACGGTCATTTGCAGTAAACACCCTGAACGCATGTTGCACTTTCATACCCAACTGAGCAAGCACTGATGAGGGTATATCTTCAGGTGATTGTGTTACAAAAAACACTCCCACACCTTTTGACCTGATAAGTTTGATGATGGTTTCAATCTGATTGAGTAAAACTTTATTTGCATTATTAAAGACCAGATGTGCTTCGTCAATAAAAATTACAAGATGTGGTGCATCCGGATCACCCACTTCAGGGAAAGTGCTGTAAACTTCGGCAAGGAGACTTAGCATGAATGTAGAAAATAACTTCGGTTTATCCTGAATGTCAACCAATCTTATGACATTCAATTTTCCGAATCCGTTTTCATCAACGCCCATAAGGTCTTCCACCTCGAATGATTTTTCTCCGAAAAATTTTTCAGCACCCTGCTGTTCAATTTCAATAACCTTACGAATAATTGTTGAAACTGACGCAGTGCTGATAGCTCCATATTCATTTTTTATTTCGTCTTTACCTTCATTGGTCAGGTACTGAAGTGTTTTCTTAAAATCTTTTAAATCGAGCAATGGAAGTTTATTGTCATCACAATATTTGAACACAAGCGACACAACTCCTTGTTGTGTATCGTTCAACTCTAGAATTTTAGAAAACAAAACAGGACCGAATTCAGACACAGTAGCTCTGAGGCGTACGCCTTTTTCATCTGATAAAGTTAAAAACTCCACCGGAAACTGAAGCGATTTCCAGGTAAGTCCTAACTTTTGATAGCGTTCATCAATCTTAGGATTGGGTGCAGCAGGTGCGGCAAGACCACTCAAATCACCTTTAATATCCATCAACAAACACGAAACACCTTTTTGAGACAATGATTCAGCAATACCCTGCATGGTTTTGGTTTTTCCTGTTCCGGTAGCACCTGCAATAAGGCCGTGGCGGTTGAAAGTTTTGAGAGGAGCTTTTATATAATTCCCGGTCAGAGTTTCATTTTCAAGAATGGGAGCACCAAGTATGATACTATCTCCTTTAAATGTGTAACCGGCTTTTATTTGCTCTATAAATGCATTACGATCAGCCATAATTTTTAAGATTTGGTAAGACAAAAATAAATGAATTGGAATGTATTTGTCATTTGCAGGATAAATAATAAATGAACTGTTATTTTTGGCATCTTAAATTTACTGAATGAGCTTATTGCTGAAAATATTACACAGGATTTTTTCGTTGCTCAAAGCGCTTTTCACACTTTCTTATCTGGATGTTATCAGAAATAAGTTTTTGAGGTGGACTACAAAGTTTTTTATGCTTATCGTATATTATGTTGTGGCATTACACATCAACTTTTTATGGTTGTTTGGTTATATGCCAAAACTCAGTGATGTGCGAAATCCGCAGGTGGCCATTGCAACTGAAATTTATACGGAAGACAGCGTGCTCATTGGTAAATTTTATAATGAAAACCGTACACCTGTTAAATACTCAGAGATATCCAAAAATGCTGTGGATGCGTTAATAGCCACTGAAGATGTACGGTTTTATAAGCATCATGGATTGGATTTGTTTGCTCTGGCAGGAGGTGTTTATTCAACGTCAAAGGGCGATGAGAGAGGAGCCAGCACCATAACACAACAGTTGGCGAAAAACATGTACAATATCCGAAAGCGGAAGAACCAGGGACTTTTACAGCATGTACGCATTGTGGGGACTCTGATCAGTAAGACCAAGGAGTGGATTACATCAATAAAACTGGAATTATTTTATTCAAAGGAAGAAATTCTTGAGATGTATTTCAACACTGTTGACTTTGGCAATAACTGGTTTGGTATTAAAGTAGCATCACAGAATTATTTCAGTAAGCAACCCTCTGAACTTAACCTGCAGGAAAGCGCAACTCTGATAGGTTTACTAAAAGCTACCAGTTCTTATAATCCGCTGACGAATAAGAAGCGCTCGCTGAAACGCAGAAATGTTGTGCTCTCACAGATGGAAAAATATGGATACATATCAGAGCAGGTAGCAGATTCTGTAAGTTCGTTGCCTCTCACGCTAAACAGAGCGAAAAATAATCCGGGTACCAAGGATTCCTATCTGAAACAAATGGTATTTCGCATTGTGTCGCAGGAATGTGATGCAAAGGGATTAAATTTATTTGAAGACGGTTTGAAAATTTATACAACCATCAATTCTCATCTTCAGAAGTATGCTGAAGAAGCTGTTTTTGATCACATGAAAAAAATACAAAAGCAGTTTGACGAGCAATGGGGGTCTTCAGCACCCTGGCGTGACGATCGTGGTAATGAGCTGAAAAATTTTGCTGAAACTGCAATTGTTTATACACCGGTTTACGAACGCCTGATGCGATTGTATGACGGCAATAAAGACTCAGTAACTGCTGCATTGAACAAGAAGAGACCGATGAAGGTATTTACTTATTCAGGAGGAAAGGACACCATGTTTTCATATATGGATTCACTGAAATATTATGCAAGAATTCTGAATACAGGAATGATGTCTTTAAATCCTCTTACAGGAGAAATTAAAGCTTATGTTGGCGGAATTAATCATGACTATTTTAAGTTTGATCATGTATCGCAATCCAAAAGACAGGCAGGTTCAACTTTTAAACCATTTGCATATTTAGCTGCCTTGGAAGATACTTTTTCACCTTGCAGCCGAATGAATGATGTTCCGGTGAGAATAGTGTATGATGGCGATAAGGTGTGGGAGCCAAGGAACAGTACCGGAAATTACACCTACACAAGCAAGACCTTGAGACGCGCACTTGCACAATCTGTCAATTCCATAACAGCACAACTTACAGAAGATGTAGGTTGGGAAACAGTTGTGGAGTGTGCGCACAGATTGGGCATTAAAAGTCCGTTAGATACAGTTCCTTCCATTTGTCTTGGCTCAAGTGATGTGAACGTGTATGAGATGGTATGTGCTTATGCTGCTTTTGCCAATGGTGGAAAGAAGACAGAACCGATTCTTGTAAAATCAATTTATAATCATGATGGAAGTTTGGTAGAAGAATATAGTCCTGTTTTTACTCAGGTAATTTCAGAAGAAAATGCATGGCTGATGCTTTACATGTTGCAGGGAACTATTCAGGAGCCCGGTGGCACATCACAGGCATTATGGGGATATAATGTTTTTGGTAATGGCAATGAGATTGCTGGGAAAACTGGCACTACTTCCAATTATTCTGATGCATGGTACATGGGCATCACACATGATCTTGTGACAGGTGTATGGGTGGGAGCACCATTCAGGAGTGTTCATTTCAGAGGTTCTGCAGGACAAGGTTCGCGATTGGCTTTGCCTATCTTTGCCAAGATGCTGGAAAAAGCTTATAAAGACAAAAAGAGCGGAGTCACCACAGGTAAGTTTGTAAAACCTAAAACAAGAATAAAAAAAGAATACTTCTGCGATATGGAAGATTATGATATTGCAGGGTTAGACTCACTTGCAGTTGATTCACTGCTGACAGATTCATTGAACTTGAATAGGCATTATGAGTTTCATGCCGACTCACTGAATGATTCTATCCAATATCCCGGAGATTAAAACTATTAACTACTTTAGTCATCAAACAATAAATTATGAGAAGAAGAAAAATTATTGCAGGCAACTGGAAAATGAATGGCACTTATGAAGAGGCCTGTAAACTTACATCCGAAATTGTATCAATGGTAAAAGATGAGGTAAAGAGCAATGCAGAAATTATTCTTGCTCCGCCATTCCCATTTCTGACCACTGTTGGCAAACTCTCAGAGAATTCAGTTATTCAGGTATCAGCGCAAAACTGTGCTTCTGAAAATAGCGGAGCATTTACAGGAGAAGTTTCCTGTGCAATGATTGCTTCCTGTGGTGCAACACATGTAATCATTGGACACAGTGAACGAAGAACCTTATTTAAAGAAGATGATGATTTACTTTTTAAAAAGATAAAAACTGCTTTGGCAAATAACCTGAAAGTGTTATTTTGTATTGGAGAGACGAAGGAACAACGTGAAAAGGGAATACACTTCAGTGTTGTGGAAGATCAGTTGAAGAATACAGTGCTCAAGCTTTCAGCAGATGATTTTGAAAAGTGTGTAATTGCTTATGAACCTGTGTGGGCTATTGGAACAGGCTTAACTGCTTCGCCCGCTCAGGCACAGGAAATTCATCATCATATACGTGGATTAATTGCTTCCGCTTTTTCTGATACCATTGCAGAGCAATGTAGCATATTATACGGAGGCAGTTGTAATGAGAACAATGCTGCAGAACTTTTCGCACTGCAAGATGTGGATGGGGGACTTATCGGTGGAGCATCCTTAAAATCCAGAAGTTTTGTAACAATTATTAAAGCAATGAAAGACTGATTGAACAGGTGAAGTACTTCGCTGTTATTTTCTTAATTTTTTTAACGGATGCGGCATTTTCGCAGTCGCTGTTGCATCCTGCATTTGTGGAGTATAATGTCAGCACGGGAAAAATTGTAAAAAATTACCCTGTATTTCCTCAGCGTAATGCTGCCTGGGTGCACAGCTTTGTTATAGGCAGCAGACTGAATGGCACTAAAGCATGGCATCCTTACTATCGCTATCCGGTTGCATCGTTTGAAATAAATTATGGATCGCTTGGAAACTCGAAAGTGTTGGGTAGTATGATAGGTGGACTTTACAGACTGGAGTTCCCCTTCAGGCTTAGTGACAGATGGTATGCTGAAGCAGTGGCTGGATTTGGCGTTGCAGGCTTTACCAAAACTTATCATGCAGAAAATAATACTGAGAATACTTTGATTGGTTCAACGCTTACATTTAATGCTTCTGCACGACTTTTGTTAAGGTACTATCTGTCTCCGTTTTGGTCAGTGAACCTGAATGCAGGAGTTTATCATTGCTCTAACTCACATTATAAATTGCCAAATCTGGGCATCAATCTTCCGGTAGTATCAGCAGGAGTGCGATATCATATTCAACCCGGAAGTATATTGATGGGTTCAAGAAACCTTGAGCGTGACAAAAAAATACATGGACAGGTGCGGTTGGCATTGGGGCAAAATGAGCAGGGGGCAAGTACATTTCCTGTAAATGGCCCGCGTTATCCTGTGTATCTGATTGCCATGTATGCAACAAAATATCTGTCGCCCGTCAATAAGTTTCATGCAGGAGTAGAAGGGTGGTACAATGCAGGGATGTACGACTACATCACCAGTCAGAAATTATATGACGACCATGAACACTGGCGTTCAGTTTCCATTCAAACTGTAATAGGCAATGAGTTTTTGTTAGGACATTTCAGTATGTTGGTCAATGGTGGAGTTTATGTGTATAATCCTGCTTACCATAAAAGACTGAAGGTTGAGGATAATTCAAACTTCAAAAAAGAAATTAAGGGTTGGATTACTGCAAGGCTTGGATTTCAGTATTACATCAGAGATGCAGTTGTATATACCGGATCAAACTTTTACGCAGGTGTATATATTAAAACAAATTTTGGACAGGCAGATTTTCTTGAAACAGGAATAGGTTATTGTTT
Organism: Bacteroidota bacterium; assembly: GCA_019136655.1. GTDB lineage: Bacteria > Bacteroidota > Bacteroidia > AKYH767-A > OLB10 > OLB10. The sequence goes on along the minus strand of JAGVTU010000010.1, from coordinate 31,685 downwards.
TTAAATTTCAGGATTATTCAGTTTCATTCTTGTATTTACTGATAACCCTTGTGATAAGTGCCTGTGCAACGATATAAGCGAGCAACCCCCAAAATCCTGAAAGGTAAACAGGAGTAATGAATTTGTTTGTGGCAATAATAGTGTCGGAGGTTAAATAAATAATTGTGCCTGCCATCAGCATAATAAATAATGGCCGTGGAAAATAAGTAATTGTTATGGCTGATGTAATGATTGTTAAGGTAACAGCAGAAGCATAAATAAGAACAGGCAAAGTCAGCCATCCTGAATGAGGAAGAAGATAATTCAAGAAAATAATTCCATATACGATAAATATTAAAATTGCGATTGTTATATAAACTTTTGAAACATCCTGAAATCGGACAATAGACAAAAAGATCAGCACATACATTAGATGCATAAACAAATAGCACAAAATATCAGCAAAGAAAAACCAGTCATTAAATTTAGCCAGAAGGGCAAAAATGTCTCCTGCAGTGGCCAGCAACAGGGCAGTAATCATTCGTCTGTGAGCAAATGAATAAGGTCTTGATATTTGGGAAAGAAACCACCACAAAAGCGAAGGCATCAACAATGGCCTTGTCATCCATATTATCCATTCATTAGAAATTAGTTGTCCAAACAGGTGAACAACTGCGATGATGGCAAAAACAAAAAATCTATTCTTAACTGATAACACTTCAGGTTGCGGTTTTGAAAGGCGCAACCAAAAGTAAGATATTTTTACTAACGGACAGCCTGATGTACTTTAATTAAAGAGATGAGCAGCTCTTCCAGCAAATCTAATCTTAACATATTGGCACCGTCACTTAATGCTTTAGAAGGTTCAGGGTGTGTTTCAATAAAAATTCCATCTGCACCTGATGCTATAGCCGCCCTTGCAATAGTCGTAATTAATTCAGGCTTCCCACCGGTAACTCCTGATGACTGATTGGGCTGCTGAAGCGAGTGAGTAACGTCCATCACTACCGGAACATTGTTCTTTTTCATCTCAGGAATCCCTCGCATATCCACTACCAAATCTGTGTAGCCTAACATAGTTCCGCGTTCGGTAAGAATTACTTTATCATTCCCACTTTGTCTGATTTTATCTACAGCAAATTTCATGGATTCAGGAGATAAAAATTGTCCTTTCTTTACATTCACCACCTTGCCTGTTTTGGCTGCTGCCACCAATAAATCTGTCTGACGGCAAAGGAATGCCGGAATTTGCAACACATCCACATAGGGTGCAGCCATGGCTGCATCATGACTTTCGTGAATATCAGTTACCACCGGCACCTTAAATTTTTCGCGAACATTTTTCAATATCTGCAAGGAAGATTCATCACCTATACCTGTAAATGAATCAAGACGTGAGCGGTTTGCTTTTTTGAAACTTGCTTTGAAGATGTAGGGTATCTGCAGTTTATCGGTGATGGAAATAACCCGTTCGGCTACTGACATGCATAGTTCTTCCGATTCAACAACGCAAGGTCCTGCCATCAGAAAAAAATTTCCGGATGACAGATGTTTAATGTTGGGTATTTGATGCAGTATATTCATTTCACTAATCTAATTTAATTATTCCTTTCAGGAAACATACAAAACTAATCCTTTTAAATATTCGCCTTCCGGATGATATATTGATACAGGATGATCGGCAGGCTGCGACAGCTGATGTAATATTTTTACCTGCCTTGATGCCTGTTTTGCACTCTGAAAAATCAGTTTGCGGAAGAGTTCTTTATCAATGGCCTGTGAGCACGAAAATGTGAAAACAATACTTTGACTTTTTGCTTTTCTCAGCACAGCAGTGTTCAGATTCCGATATCCTATCATTGCGTTTTTTATAGTGTCAATCCGTTTTGCAAATGCAGGAGGATCTACAATCCAAACATCATATTGCTCCTCACAGTTTTTAATAAACTGAAAAACATCTTCGCAGAAAAACTGATGATGAATAAGGTTATTTAACGCAACATTTTTTTCTGCCCATTGTTTTGCTTTCGCAGAACTGTCAACAGAGTCAACCTTTCTAGCTCCTGCAGCAAGTGCATATACTGAAAATCCTCCTGAATACGCAAACAAATTGACCACAGATTTATCATTGCAATAGGTTTGAAGCAGTTTTCTGTTGTCACGCTGATCGTTGAAGAAGCCTGTCTTCTGACCTTCTTCCCAGTTTACATAAAACAGCAGGTTGTTTTCTTTTACTTCACAATCAGTATTTGTACCTGATAAAAATCTGTTTTCATCAGCAGTAAAAAAAGCTTCGTCACTCTTATCATAAATAGTGGAGGGATTTAAAGTTGCTTGCAATGCATGTGCAATTTCTTTTCTGAAATTAAAAATCCCCTGCACATGAGCCTGCATCACCACATGTTTGCCATATACATCAATAATCAGTCCTGAAAGTCCGTCACCTTCACCGTGTATCAGTCGGTAGGCATTGGTTGCATCGTTGTTATGTAAGTACAATGTTTGTCTTAATGCCAAGGCATTTTTTATTTTCTCAATCCAAAAATTTTCATCCAGTAATGCTTTACTGAAAGAAAGAATCCGAACTGCAATACTTGAGTAATGAAAAATTCCCGTAGCTAAGAATTCTTTTCCTGCCGAAAACACATACACAGGGTCACCGTCTTTTAATGTATCAGGTTTCTGTGCAACAGCACCAGAAAAAATCCAGGGATGAGAATTTTCAATGCTTTTTTCTTTCCCTTTTTTGAGAATTATCTCAGCATAGGGCAGTGTCATTTTTTAAAGGATGATGCAACAATAAGTTCTTTGTTGCCGGCATTTGAATAATCATAAAAACCAATACCTGATTTCTTTCCCAGGTTGCCTGCTGTTACCATATTCACCAGCAACGGACAAGGTGCATATTTCGGATTGCCGAAACCATCATGCATCACGTTTAATATTGCAAGACAAACATCAAGACCAATAAAATCTGCCAATTGCAATGGTCCCATTGGATGTGCCATACCCAGTTTCATTACTGTATCTATTTCAGCGACACCTGCAACACCTTCATACAATGAGTAAATAGCTTCATTAATCATTGGCATAAGAATGCGATTGGCAATAAAGCCGGGATAGTCGTTTACCTCTACAGGTATTTTATTGAGTTTTTTTGAGATTTCAAAAATTGTATTGTTAACTGCATCACTTGTTTTATAGCCTCGTATTACTTCAATAAGTTTCATAACGGGGACGGGATTCATGAAGTGCATGCCGATTACCTTATCAGGACGTTGAGTGGCAGCAGCAATTTTAGTGATAGAAATAGATGAAGTGTTTGTTGCAAGAATACATTCAGGTTTGCAGGCAGAATCCAGTTCTTTGAAGATGGAAGTTTTTATCTGCTCGTTTTCAGAAGCAGCTTCAATGGCAAGGTCTGCATTTTTTACACCTTCTTTTAATTGTGTAAAGGTTTTGATGTTTGCCAGAGTAGAAGATTTAACTTCAGCGGTGATGGTGCCTTTGGCTATCATTCTGTCAAGATTGGAAGTGATGGTAGCTAATGCTTTTTCCAAGGCTTTTTCTGAAATATCAATAAGCGAAACCGAATAACCTGATTGTGCACATACGTGTGCAATTCCGTTGCCCATGGTTCCTGATCCTATAACTGCAATGTTTTTCATATTTTGTTTATTATAGTTATTAATTTCTATTCTGAATTATTTACCTCGTCCCTGAATAATTATTTTCAGTGTGTAAAACATAATTTTAAAATCAAGAGCGAGAGACATGTTTTCTATGTAAATGATATCGTATTTCAATCTTTCAACCATCTGCTCTACGTTTTCGGCATAACCGAATTTTACCTGTCCCCATGATGTGATTCCGGGCCGTACTTTATGCAAATGTCTGTAGTGAGGCGATTTTTGCATTATCTGATCAATATAAAACTGTCGTTCGGGCCGGGGGCCTACCAGCGACATTTCGCCAAGCAGTACATTTACAAACTGTGGTGTTTCGTCCAAACGGATTTTACGCATAAATTTTCCGAGAGGAGTAATTCTGCTGTCGTCTTTTCGCGACAACTGAGGTCCGCTTTTTTCGGCACCTACATACATACTTCGGAATTTGTAAATGTAAAATGGATTGCCATGTAAACCGATACGTTCCTGTTTAAAAATAATCGGTCCCTTACTTGTGAGTTTTACCATCAGTGCAGTAAGCAGATAAATGGGGGAGAAACAGATGATAAAACATAATGATGCAATGATGTCAATAATACGTTTGGCATATTGTTGCCATACAGGCATCAGTTGCGGATATATTTCAATAAGTGCTGCACCGAAAATAGAATTCATTTTTACAGAACCTGATAAGATGTCGTACATATCAGGAATTATTTTTACAATAGCATTTGTGCTTTCAAGGCAGTTGATAATGTAACCAATGTTTTCATGCTCTGATGATTCAATGGCGATGATGACTTCTTCCACATCATACTTTGCAATAGCAGAAGTAATATCATCAATTCCGCCAAGGTGAGGCAATTTACCATTCAGATATTTGCCGTTGTTCTCGTCCACATGTATGTATCCTACAAACTTATTTCCCTGACTGATACTTTGCGATTCAAGTTCTGTGAATATTTTCAAAGCATTTACACTGCTTCCAACCAACAACGTGTTGAATCCAATTTTTCTTTTCTTAATTTTATTACCTGTGATGGTAGTAATAATTAATCGGAACAACACTGTAATTCCGTAATGAAGTCCAAGAAGAGTAAGATAGGTTTGGTAATAACTTTTGTAAGAAACAACCACATCATCCAGCAACAATGCAAAAAAGATAATGGTTACACCAATGATGGATGCCAGAGCTGTTTGTGCAAGATCACGAAGTCGTGATTTTCTGTAAATGTTGCTATACGTTCCTAAGAAGGTGTAAAAAATTATCCAGCAAATGGGAAGAATGCTGATGCCAAGAACATATTTGCTGTCTTTTAAAAATTCCTGACTGAATGATAAGTCGCCCGGTTCAATCCAGATTTTACGATACATAAAAAACAAAGTCCAGGCAATGATTGCAGATAAGAAATCTGCAATTAAATACTTTATGACTTGTAATTTTTTATTCATTGTAAAATTTCAGAGAGGGCAATCAGTTATAAACGACTTTTACGTTGTCAAAAAAGAAATTTTCTTTGGTGGAAGCATCTGTGCGTTGCATCCCGAATAAGATCCTGAATCGGGTGGCATTGGATGTCAGTTGCATTGTAGGTTTCAACTCAACATAAATTTTATTCCACTCCTCACGTGGATTTATAGTCAGCACATTATTGTTAATCACATTTCCATAAATATCTGTTGCCTGCATGATCACCTGAAATGTAGAACTGTTTTTATAATTCATTTCAAGATATACATTGGTTCCGTTGTTGGGCAGTGTCATTTCTTTCGATTTCACTTCGAAATTATACATGCCTGTATCAACTCTCACCACTCCATAACCTCCTTCAAAAGCATTGGCAGCATCAAACTCGGCAACCATACCTACAGGGCTGTTATCACTTTTTTCAAAGGAATACAATCCTGAAAAATCTTCGTTAAGTGCAAAGGTCAGTCCGCTGATGTAGGTGGTTGACAGATTTGATAAATGAGTTACTTGCCCCGGCTCAAGTGTAATGGTGCGGTCAATGAACTCATAAAACGAATATTGCAAATGCATGGCACTGATTCCATTGAGCCATACGCCACCTCGAACAGAGATGCTATGTTCTCCTGTTGATAATACCGGAATTCTACAAGGCAACTCATAAGCCCCGACAAGCTGGTTATCGAGATAAATCCATGCATCACGAATTTTATGTGATGCACTTCCCTGTGTGGCATAGTCTGTTGTAAGTGCAATGGTATCTATCTGAAGATAGGAGGGAGCAGGTTCTGCAGGGTTAATCAGATTGCATGATGTAGCAACAGAAAGTATTAGTATGAACGTCAGAAAATTTTTCATGTGCTACTGAATAATATTTTGTTGATTCATGGTATCCATAATCTGCTTTGCAATTTTCAGTGCATAATATCCGTCTTCTGCTGATACTACAGGTGTGGTGTTCTGCAAAATGCTTTGTGCAAAACTGCTAAGCTCTTCTTTAATGGCATTAGTTTCCTGCACGGCAGGATTATTAAACTCAATAGTCTTCTTTGGTTTTCCGTTTCCGGGGTCAATTATCAATGCAAACGGATTTTCTTTTTCCTTGGTATCGTGCATTGAGATTACCTCTGCTTTCTTTTTCAGAAAATCAACAGATACATAACTGTCGTTTTGAAAAATTCTTGCCTTGCGCATATTTTTCATTGAAATGCGGCTTGCAGTCAGATTTACAACACAACCATTTTCAAATTCTATGCGCGCATTAGCTATGTCAGGTGTATCGCTAATGATAGAAACTCCACTGGTACTGATGTGACTGACTTTTGATTTTACAATACTTAAGATTACATCAATATCATGAATCATCAGGTCAAGTACTACGGGCACATCCGTACCACGCGGATTGAACTCAGCCAAACGGTGTGCTTCAATAAACATGGGGTCGTGCAAGAAACTGCGTGCAGCTACAAATGCAGGATTAAATCGTTCCACATGACCAATCTGAACTTTTAACTTATGCTGATTTGCCAATCTGATAATTTCTTCAGCTTCAGCAAGAGTATTTGAAATAGGTTTTTCGATAAAAATATGTTTTCCGCTGTTCAGTGCTTTTGCTGCATACTCATAATGCGACAGAGTAGGGGTTACAATGTCTATAACATCAACTCTTCTGATCAGTTCAGTAGTATCAGAAATATAAGGCACATTGAATTCGGCACTTACTTTTTCAGCAGTATCCTTATTTGAATCATAAAATCCAATAAGTTCAAAAGCAGGTATTTCTTTAAGAAGCCGTATATGAATCTTGCCAAGATGGCCTGCACCAATAACGCCTATTTTAAGCATAAAAAAATTTGTGCAAAAGTAGCAAATCCATGCTGTTAAAAAGTCTTTCGGTGAATGAATTTTCTATCTGTTTATCCTTTTAATTTTGCTATTACGATGACCATTATTGATACATTTAAACACCAGGGGCTGCGCAGGAAGTTAGTCGAAGAAATTAAAAGTAAAGGCATTAACGATCAGGCAGTATTGGCAGCCATAGGGAAAATTCCACGACATGCATTTATGGATAATGCTTTTATAGAATTTGCCTATACGGATAAGGCATTTCCTATTGATGCAGGACAAACCATTTCACAGCCATATACTGTTGCTTTTCAGTCGCAATTGTTGGGAATATCCAAAGGCGAGAAAGTGTTGGAAATAGGAACAGGTTCGGGATATCAGACTGCTGTATTGTGTGAGTTGGGAGCTAAAGTTTTTTCTATTGAACGTCATAAAGTGCTTGCTGACAAGGCGCGTAAGATGCTGCAAAATTTGGGGTATATGCCTAAAATACATTTTGGTGACGGATTTAAAGGATTACCGGTTTTTGCTCCATTTGATAAGATAATTATTACCTGTGGCGCACCCGAAATTCCTGTAGCACTTTTTGAGCAACTGAAACCCGGAGGGTTGATGGTAGTACCGGTAGGGGAGAAAGTACAGGTGATGAAAACTGTTTTGAAAAATGCCAAAGGCGAAATGGAAATTACCGATTTCAACACCTTTCGTTTTGTGCCAATGCTTGGCGATAAAGTAAGATAATCAGCTATACTTTTCAGAGATAAAACAAACAGAAAATCAGCTCAGCTATAAGAAAGCTATTGCTTTTTTCTTCTGTTCAGCTCATCACGCAGTTTAGAAGCAACTTCATAGTCCTCATGGTCTATTGCGTTTTTCAAAGCTTCATTCAACTCTTCATTCGACAAATGCGAATAATCGCTGAAAGTTTGTTTCGAAGGTTTTTTCCTTTCTACAGGAGGAGGTTTTGGTTTTTCTTCGGGTGGATTTGATTCTTCTTCACTCTCACTTTCTTCTTCAATTTCCACTCCTGCCTGTTCAAGTATAAAATCATAGGTATAAATTGGACAGTTGAAACGAACAGCCAGTGCAACAGCATCGCTTGTTCTTGAGTCTATTTCTACTTCCTTGTCCAGATTATTACAAATCAGTTTGGCATAAAAAACTCCTTCTTTCAGATTATAAATCACCACTTCGTTGAGGTGAATATCGAACGATGAAGCAAAGCTTTTAAAAAGGTCATGAGTAAGAGGCCTGTTAGGAGTCAGATTTTCCATCTCTACAGCAATGGCCTGAGCCTCATAGCTGCCAATGATGATCGGTAACCTGCGTGTACCACCATGTTCATTTAACACCAGGGTGTAAACACCACTCTGTATTGAACTGGGTTCAAGCCGCGTAATGAAAAGCCTGATTTTTTTCATCAAGGTTTAAAAATACAGAAAAGTTAAATACAATCAGGAATTGGCTGCTTTAAATTTTTTAACCTCTTCAATAAGTTTTGGAACCACTTCAAATGCATCACCTATTATACCATAGTCGGCAGCTTTGAAAAATGGTGCCTCAGGATCTTTGTTGATAACCACAATAGTTTTTGATGAACTTACTCCTGCCAGATGTTGTATAGCACCTGAAATACCTATTGCAATATAAAGATTCGGACTTATGGCAAGCCCTGTCTGACCAACGTGTTCGCTGTGAGGTCTCCAGTTGGTATCACTCACCGGTTTAGAGCATGCAGTGGCTGCTCCAAGCAGAGAGGCCAACTCTTCAATCATTCCCCAGTTTTCAGGTCCTTTAAGTCCGCGGCCACCTGACACTACAATCTCTGCTTCGGGTAATGAAATTTTATCGGATGCTTTAACTACTTCTTTTACTTTAACAGCAAAATCACCATCGTTGATTTGCGGTGAAAATGTTTCTACTGCACCTGCCGCAGCCTGTTCAACTGCTTTATAAGAGTTTGGTACCAGTGTTACAATTTTAGTTTTTGAAGTAAGTTCCACATCAGCAAAAGCTTTTCCTGAAAATGCAGTCTTTCTCACTTTAAATCCATTTCCTGTATCAGGCAGTGCAACTGCTCCATCAGCCATTGCAGCATTAAGTTTTACTGCAATACGTGGAGCCATTCCTTTTCCTGAAAATGAGTTGGAAAGTACTACCACATCGGCCTGAACATTTTTTGCAGCTTCGGCAACCACTGTTGCGTAGGCTTGTCCGACATATTGTTTGAGTTTATCATCATTGGCATGCAAAATTTTTGCAGCACCATAACGTCCTGCTTTTGCAAGTTCGTCAGCCTGCACATCGCCAATTGCAATTGCCGTAAGTTGTCCGCCTGTTTGTGAAGCTATGGCTGCACCATAACTCAATATTTCTAAAGCTGATTTTTTCAGTTTGCCATCAGCTGTTTCTATATATGTTAAAATGTTCATTCTTAATTAAAGTATTAAATGGGTAATGTTTAATTTATCAGATAACTTTTGCTTCGTTATGAAGTGCATCTACCAAAGCTGCTACGTTGGCAGCATCAATCAGTTTAACCTGTGTACGTGGCTGAGGTTTGTCGTATGAAACAATTTGTTGCATATTTTCTGCAGTTACAGGCTCTATCACCGTCAATGGTTTAGTACGTGCACTCATAATTCCTCTCATGTTTGGAATTCTCGGTTCAGCCATACCTTCTGTTGCACTCACTACACATGGCAGTGGGCAAGTAACCACTTCTTTTCCACCTTCAATTTCGCGGTCGAGTGTTGCAGTACTTCCCTCTACATTTAATGACTTTACACTGTTTACAGCCGGCAGTGAAAGCATTTCTGCTACCATTGAAGGAACCTGTGAGCCATTATAATCAATAGACTCGCGTCCGCAAAGTATCATGTCGAAGCTGTTTTTTCCGGCATATTCAGCAATTTGTTTTGCCACAAAAAATGCATCTCTCGGAGCAGCATTTACTCTAACGGCATCAGTAGCACCAATGGCCAGAGCTTTGCGTATGGTTGCTTCTGTAGAGTTATCACCAACATTGATAACGGTAACGGTACCACCATCTTTTTCGGTTAACTCCAAAGCACGTGCAAGTGCAATTTCATCCGAAGGATTAATGATATACTGAATACCCTGAGTGACAAACGATTTTTTATCATCTGTAAAATTAATTTTTGAAGTAGTATCGGGTACGTGACTGATGCAAACCAATATTTTCATAATAAAATGAATTGTTATGTTGTTTATTCGGGCTGCAAAAATAGATAATATTGCTTTTTGTTAAAAGTAAGTTTGTTTAAAATGTCAACATCTCGGCTAAATCAGTTACACTCACTCCTGAAAGAATCACCGGATGATTTGTTTTTGCTGTATGCCATTGCACTTGAGTATATTGCATCAGGAGAGCGGAGTAATGCAGAAGAATATTTTAATAAAGTGCTTGAATTGGATGTGAATTACTTGCCTGTTTACTATCAGCTTGCATTGTTTTATCAGGAACAGGACTCAGCCTTAGCCATACATTATTGCAAAGAAGGAATAGCTTTGGCTCAGCGAACAGGAAAATCCAAAACACTTATGGAACTTCAGTCATTGCTTGAGCAATTACAGGATGAGTAATATCATGCTTTGTAACATATAATTCATGATTCTTTAAGCATTGTGCAAACATCTATTTACTACTTTTGTTGAAGTATCATTATTAATACAGAAAATCATGGCAAATAATGGAAAAATTTTAGGAGCACTACTTCTTGGTGCAGCAGCAGGTGCCATATTAGGGATTTTATTTGCACCTGACAAAGGATCTGAAACCCGCAGAAAAATAAAAGAAAAAGGCGAGGATATTCTTGATGATATCAAGCGCAAAATTGATGAGGCAAAAGACGAAGTTGATTCCTTGTCGCGTCAGATGTCAGACGAATAATCGTTTGTTAATTCAACTTAATTTACTACTTGCATGGCTGAAAACGGAAACCCTTTCGAAAATCTGGCAGAGAATGTAAAAGAGTATGTTGAAGTAAGAGTTCGGCTGATGATGCTGAACATTCAGGAAAAACTTACTGATATACTTGCATCCATTGCTTTGTTTTTAATTGTTGGATTATTAGCCACACTGATATTTGTTTTCGGAAGTTTGGGTGTAGCCTTGCTGTTGGGTAAGTGGCTCGGAAGTTACTTTGCAGGTTTTTTTATACTGGCAGCATTTTATGCAATTGTACTGACGTTGGTTTGGTTTAATGCAGGAAAGTGGATAAAAATGCCTATCATCAATTTTTTACTTCGTAAAATAAATAATACAGATAATAATTAAACTGAATGAAGTTGCCTCAGATAAGCAGTTTGGAAGAGTTGCAGTTGCAAAAGCAGCAATTGCGAAAAAAACGTTTGGAACTGGAAGAACAACTGGAAAGTAATTTCAGCGCTGTAAAGGAACAAATGACTCCGGGCAATCTTTTAAAATCCGCATGGAAATCTGTGACAGGAAAAGATTCCGGTGTGTCTGCCGGTTCATTAAATGGAATAGTTGCATTAGGGTCTGAATTTCTGTTCAGGAGAATAATAAGAGGCAAATCTGCAGCACCTGTGTATTCTCTTGGTTTTATTGCTGCCCGTTATGCTTTGCGTTATGCCATGAAAAACAAAAAGCAAATTTACAGTACACTGTCAGGAGTAATGAAATCATTTACTTCCAACAAAAAAGCAGGAAAACCTTCTTTCGATCAGTCAACAGCTGGGGACGACTATTACTTCTGATAGCATTAATAATTCAAAAAACACGGCTGTTGAATTTAATAGTATGTAACAGGTGATAGGAATGAAAAGTTAAAAAAAGACTATAGCTTTTCTTTTTCAATAGTTACTTTATAATCTTCTTTTTCCTGTTTTTTTCTGCTGGATAAGAATAAAAGTATCATACCCATAAAGGTGGTAACTTTATAAATTACCAATCCCGACATGCCAATTACTTTATCAGCAAAGTGGGTCATAAAATATATAAAATTCTCTCTCATTTCCAAACTGCAAATAAAAATGCAATTGTGCTTATCAACGTTGCATTCTGCAAAAGGTTTCACACATTGTGTTGTTATTAATAAACTGTTCATAAATTATGCCATAAAGTAAGACGTGTAAGAATCCATGAATTATGCGCTGTATTTTGGCCTTAAAACCGTATATTTGCCGCACCAAAAATTTAAAATTTAAACATCAATTTATTATGCAAACTTCACCGGTTACGGATGTAAATTATGAGCAGGATTTACATGAATGGATAAAAGCAGAAAAAGCTGCCATTGAGCTGATTCATATTATCGGCACATTGTGGTTCGACAAGTCTGTTGAGTTGGTTATTTTCAGAAATCAGACAGTTGACCGCAGTGCCAGCCAGATTCTGAATCTGATTCAATATGCCAAAGAAATTGTTAAAAAGCCTATCACCATTTTCGATGCTCTTGCCATTGCAAAGGAACTGAACTCAGTTGATTTGGCTCCATCACGTTTGGATTTGGGCCGATTGGCGCATGAGTGGCTGAATGAAAAAGAAAAACATGGAACCGTTTCTAAATTTATTGGAGTAACCCTTAAAGATTTTATCGGAAAAGAGAAAAGAAGTCTTGTTCCTAAGGATGTAGTGCTTTACGGTTTCGGTCGTATTGGACGTATTCTTGCTCGTGAGTTAATCATTCAGGCAGGAAAAGGTGAACAACTTCGTTTGCGTGCCATCGTAACACGCGATAAAAGTGATGAAGACATCATCAAACGTGCTGATTTGCTTCGTACCGACAGTGTTCATGGCCCTTTCCCCGGAACAATAATTGAAGATTTACCTAACCGTGCATTAATTATCAATGGTCATACAGTACACATGATTTCAGCAAAAAATGCTGAAGATATTGACTATACTAAATATGGTATCAATGATGCATTGGTGATTGATAATACAGGTGTAGCCCGTGACCGCGAAGGTCTGAGCAAACATCTGTTGGCAAAAGGAGTTGATAAAGTATTGCTTACAGCTCCCGGCAAAGGCGATATTCCAAATGTGGTTTATGGTATCAATCAGGCTCAGCACAATAAAGACGAGAAAATTTTCTCAGCTGCATCCTGCACCACCAATGCCATAGTTCCTGTGCTTGCTGTTATCAATAATACTCTCGGTATTGAGCGTGGTCACCTCGAAACCATTCACTCATACACCAACGATCAGAACCTGCTAGACAACTATCATAAGAAATACCGCAGAGGACGTTCAGCTGCTTTAAATATGGTGATTACCGAAACAGGTGCTGATAAAGCTGTTTCCAAAGCATTGCCTGAACTTTCAGGAAAAATTACCGGTAATGCAGTGCGCGTACCAACACCTGATGTGTCACTTGCCATTTTGAATCTTACGCTCACTAAAGCAACCAATAAAGAGGCAGTGAATGAAATTTTGAAAGAAGCTGCACTGAAAGGTAATCTGGTAGAGCAAATTCAATATTCATACAGCAACGAACTGGTAAGTACTGATTTGGTAGGTAACTCCTGCGCCAGCATTGTTGACAGCCCTGCTACTATCGTAAGCAAGGATGGAAAAACTGCAGTGCTTTACGTTTGGTACGACAATGAGTATGGCTACAGCCGTCAGGTGATGCGCTTTGCAAAATATCTGGCAAACGTTATTCGTCTTACATACTATTAATTGATTTATAAAAATTAAGAAAAGGCTGTCAGGGCGGGCAGCCTTTTTTATTGCTAAAGTGTTTGTGCGAAAAGTATTTTTTGGAGAATGAAAATTTTAATCAACCTCTATAAAATACGAAAGGGGATTCAATGAATCCCCAAGTCGTAACCTAAACTAACCCTATGAAAAAAATATCTTACAGGCCGAATCCGTAGTAGGCTTTCATTCCGTTAGGGTAGATGCCTTCAATCAGTATTCCACCTTTTTTATTCTGAAATACTTCGGCAATATCATCAGCTGAATTTACTTTCTTGTTATCAATAGCAGTGATGATAAATCCATCTCTTATACCTGCGCTGCGCAATTTGCCGCTTTGCAGGTTGGTTATTTTCACACCATTGGTGATGCCCAATTGTTTTTTCTCTTTATCTGATACTTCTCCAAATTCAGCACCCATCATGTTAAGTGTCTTATTGTCGCGAACCACCGTTTCACTTCCTGTGTTATCACGCAGTGTAATTTGATAATTTTTCTCTGCACCGTTTCTGTCAACTGTGAGGTTAACTTTATCACCGGGTCCGAAACGTCCAATTTGTTCCTGTAACTCACTTGCTGAATTTACAGCTACTTCGCCAACACGTGTTACAACATCGCCAGGTTTTATTCCTGCAGCAGCACCGGCACCACCACTCACTACACCGTCAATATATACACCTTGCAGTGATTTCAGATTTTTATCTTTTGCCAATGACTGATCAATATCTCTCAAAGTAATTCCAATAAAACCTCTTTGCACTTTACCATATTCAAGTAAATCTTTTGTTACTTTTCTAACAATATTTGCCGGGATGGCAAAGGAGTAACCTGTGTATGAACCTGTGTTGGAAGCTATGGCTGCATTAATTCCAACTAAATCACCATTCAGATTTACCAAGGCACCACCACTGTTACCGGGATTAACGGCAGCATCTGTTTGAATGAATGATTCAATTGGAAATTGCTGGTCGTTTAATATATGTATGTTGCGTCCTTTTGCTGAAACAATTCCCGCTGTAGCAGTAGAATTCAGGTTAAAAGGATTTCCCACTGCAAGCACCCACTGGCCAACCTTTAAATCGTCAGAGTTGCTGAATTTGGCATAAGGCAAATTTGTCTGGTCAATTTTCAACAAAGCCAAATCAGTGGAAGGATCAGCGCCTATAAGTTTTGCAGAAAACGTACGCTTATCATCCAAAGCCACTTCAATATTTTCAGCATTGTCCACTACGTGATTATTTGTAACAATATATCCGTCATCAGAAATAATTACACCGGAACCTGAAGCCTGTTGTCGTTGCTGTGGCATTCCATATCCGGGATTTCCCCAAAAGTTAAAAGGATTAAAAAGAAAATTATTAGCCGGCTGAGCAGCATAACTGGTCTTTACATGCACTACTGCAGGTATGGTTTTTTCTGCTGCAACCGTAAAGTCAGCAATAGCAGCGCCACCTTCGGGCATGTTTACTTTATAGGCAGGTACTGCGGTTTGAAAAACTGTTTCAGTTTTTTTCTCTGTAGATTTATAAATCATCAGAGATGTCATTCCACCAATTCCGGCAATTAACAGGATGCCGAGTGATTTTTTAATTTGTGTCATCATAGTATTACTTTATTACTATCAGTTTTAATTATATCAGCAAAATTATAGTTGAACCTGTGAAACCTCTGTGAAGCGGTGTGTTAACAGTCTTTAACAAATTATTGCTGTATTTCTCTTCAACAACGTAGATTTGTGGAATAAAGTTTTATCCCCTTAAAAAAATGCAGATAAAATTCAGCAAATATCACGGAGCCGGAAATGATTTTGTCGTTCTCGATAACAGAGATAACAAATATAAAAAACTTACTGCCTCACAAATAGAGCTGCTTTGTCACAGGCATTACGGAATTGGCGCTGACGGACTGATTAAAATCAGCCGGATTAAGAATGCAGATTTCGAAATGGAATATTTCAATGCTGATGGAAAGATTGGGAGCATGTGTGGAAATGGAGCACGTTGTGCAGTGCTTTTTTATTATCTGCAAGGAGCAAAAAATAAAAATGTAATCTTCAATGCTTATGACGGCATTCATGAGGCAACAATCCACACTGTTAAAAATGAAACTGCAGTTATTTCAGTGAGCATGACTGAAGTTGATAAATTGCTTTATCTCAAAGAAGCAATGGTGTTGAATACCGGTTCGCCACACTATGTGAGTTTTGTAAAAAATGTGAGTGAAATGGATGTTGTAGCACAGGGCCGTGCAATAAGAAACAGCAAACCATTTAAACGCGAAGGTGTCAATGTAAATTTTGTTGAAATAAAAAAAGATACACTGCACATCCGCACCTATGAACGTGGTGTTGAAGATGAAACACTTGCATGCGGAACAGGTATTACCGCTGCTGCCATTGCAGCCTTTCACTCCGGATTGATCAGTAAAACTCCTGTGAAAGTAACAGCGCTGGGTGGTCACCTGACAGTAAATTTTACTGCAGGAAATAATCAGTTTACTGATGTTGTATTACAGGGACCTGCAGTAAAAGTTTACAGCGGAGAATTTAAAATGTGATTCGTGCATAAGCCAGATAATGCATCAGCGCCTGAGGGTAATAGTACGTTTCGTTGATGGTAGTGCCATCATAAACATACCCATAGGTGTAACCATTGTTGGCATATTTTGCATTCAGCAGATTGTAGAGTGTAATACCAATATTTACTGAAGCGTATTTCTTTAGATTGAAATTTCCTTCCAATACGGCATTGGTGTAATAAAATGCATCCAGACTTTTGTCTGACGACTGTGTGTTGTCAAGATACTGACGGCCTACATATTTTTCGTTGAGTGCAATCTTAAGCCATGCAAAAGGTTTGTAAGCAATTCCTGCTGCTGCTACTACGTTTGGCGAAAAAGAAATATCGGTATTTGAAAATGTTTGCAGCGTCTGTCCGGTATAATCAAATGCTGCATCATATTCGTCCAGATAATATTCAAACTTTTTTATTTTGTTTTTGCTGAATGCAGCATTGCCTGATAACGAAAGTTGCGAGTTGAGATGATACTCTGCCTGCACTTCAACACCTGTGCGGTAGCTGTTACTTACATTCTGACGTGTATAATTGCCAACATCATTGATCTTACCAGTAAGCAACAACTGATTATCGTACATCATGGCATAAAAATTTATTCCTGCATTGAATTTTTTCATTGAGAACGAATAACCTGCTTCAACATCTGTCATGTGTTCGGGTTTGGGGCGTGACAAAGGAGAAGAGTCCGTAAAATCATCGCGTGAAGGCTCTTTATTTCCAATGGCTACAGAAAGATAAGCCTGTTCACCGGCATTTCGTTTAAATGTAATTCCTGCTTTTGGATTGAAGAAGTTATATATCACCTTTTGAGGAACAGCATTGATGGCAGCATCAAAACCATCAAACTTATAACTCACATAACGATGTTGCAAATCCACATAGGCCGTCCATTTCAGGTTCAGATGATAGTGTGCTCTGATGCTGTTGTTCCAGTCCTGTTTGAATCCGTTGTTGAAATAATAGCGCTGCTCATTGGCTACTGCTGTATATTTTGTCCATATAATATCTCCATAATGATCGCCATCATACTGACTGAAACCACCATTGAACGCTACCGATAACTTGTCTTTCTCCCATTTTGCTCCATAGATGATGCCATAGAAATAGTTGTCAAGCCACTTACGTCTGACCAAATCGGTTTTCTTAATAATGGTATCACCTAAATTTACAGGTGACAATCCATAATCACTGAGTTTTTGATTTTTCTTATACTCTTCGTAGTAGCCAATACCTCGTGTGAGGTGCAGGGCCGCATTCACTGTGAGTACAGATGAAAACTGATGAGAGAAATGCAACTGATAATAATCCTGACGATAGCGATCCATCTGCTTGGGGTAGAGGTAATAATTATAAGTACGTCCTGAATTGAGCAGGTTGGCAGCATCTTCTGCGTCAAGGCCGTTTCTGCTGATGTAATCCATCATTCCCTGAACATCATTTTTGTAACGTGGTTCAGGAGTGCCATACCACGACTGATAAGTATTTTCTTTTCCTGAAAAAATGATTGCTTTCACCAGTGTTTTATTTCCGTAATATCCTCCTGAAACATAAAAGGAATTCAAATCGGAAGAAGCACGGTCAATATATCCTGACGAAGTGATTTTTGATAACCTTGTTTCAAAACTGAATTTATTCTTCAGTAATCCAGTTCCTGCTTTCAGATTTATTTTTTTGGTGTTGTAAGAACCGTAAGACAAATTACTTTCTGCAAAAGCATTTTCCGAAAGTTGTTCCGTTGTCATATTCACACTTCCGCCAAATGCACCTGCACCATTTACCGAAGTGCCAAGTCCGCGCTGCACCTGTATTTGTCCTGTCGAAGAAAGAATATCAGGCAGATCTACCCAATACATTCCCTGCGATTCTGCATCATTCACCGGTATTCCGTTGATGGTAACATTTACTCGTGTTGCATCACTTCCTCTTATGCGCAAACCTGTGTAACCAATTCCTGCACCGGCATCACTTGTTGTTACCACTCCCGGCAGTGCATCCATAAGTGTCGGTACATCTTTTCCTCTGTTATTTTCTTCAATCTGTGCTTTTGAAACAGTACTCTGTGTAACCGGAGTTTCTGATGTTACCCTGCTCGTTGTTACAAGCACTTCATCTGTCACATAAGGTTTTTTAAACAGAACCACTTCAGAGAAGATATTGCTTTTGAGGTCTATGGTTTGCATATATTCATAGTAACCTAACAGCGTTACTCGCAACTGATATTCTCCCGGTTTAAGGTTGAAAAGAAAATATCTTCCTTTCTGATCGGTGTAGGTGCGGTAAATGGTGTTGTCAAGAGAAACTATTGCACCTTCAAGTGGTTTTCCGTTTTCAGTTTTTACCGTTCCGTTTAAGTCAATCTGTGCAGAAGCACATAAACTGCCCAATAAAAGACATACAGTGAAAAAATGTTTAATCATTTTATTTTTATTAAGGTTCAACATCTGACGACAAGGGGTTTGTCATCAGTAAAACAGTTTTACCTTTCCCTACGCAGGCATTACCCTGATCAGGTTTTGGGTATGATCTCAGCAATCCGCAAAACGGACGCACCCCTATGATGCGGCAAAAGTAATAAAATTGTGATATTACCTGAAAATGTTACAACTTTAAAAATTGCTGATAGAGTTGCTGCACAAAACTTTTGGCAGTCACCGTATCGGGTATTGCAGAGTAAGGACGTTTGTAAATAAATTTCTGAGGTTCGTATTCATAAACAAACGAACAGGAATCAGTAACCCAACCTATGGCATCGTCCATACACAGGTAGGCAAAATTGTGACGGTTTCTGTTCAATAAATTATTACTCCACACAAAAGCAGAATCATTTAGATGAAGTTGGCGAAGCAGCGTTGCAGCAATGTCATGTTGCGAGCCTGTATAATCAACCACTGTTCCTCTGTAAATATCTTTAAGTGCTCCTCCTGTTATCAGCAATGGAATATGACGGATGTGATGGCTGTAATAGGAACGTCCTTTGGGTTCGCGGCATCCGTGATCGGCAACAACTATGTAAAGTGTATTGGCATACCAGGGTTGTTTTTTGGCTTCTTCAAAATATTTACCAATACATTGATCGGTGTACCATGCCGAAGCTTTGTATTTTTCATTCATACTGCTTCCTTTAAACGGAGTTTGCACAGGCACATCAAATGGCTCATGCGAACTCAGCGTCATCAGCATGGAAAAAAATGGCTGCTGCATGGAGTTTAAATCACTGAGCTGACGATTGAGAACATATTCATCATGTGCTCCCCACTTTGCACCAAGTTGTGATTTTTTAAAATCAGATTTCGAAATTATTTTCTGAAAACCACAGTTATTCAAATAGGAGTTGAGATTAGAAAAGTCGAGATCACCTCCGTAATAAAATGAAGTGAAGTATCCTTGTTTCTTAAGTTCATTGCTCAATGATGGGAGATGAGCTGTTTTATCAGGATAACGCATCACCGATTTATCAGGCTGTGCAGGAAATCCGCTGAGCACTGAAACAAATGCCTGATCGGTACGTGCACCACTTGAAAAAACTCTTCTGAAAAGTACACCATCATGAATAAGTTTCTCAAAATTAGGTGCAACACCTTTCACACCACCCAAGGATGCAATCACATCTGCAGTATAACTTTCAATCATTATTATGACAACATTAGGGCGATTGTTTTTTACAACAGCTATCAGATTTTCTGAAGGCTCATACAAAGCCTTCACTTTATTTTCTGCAAAGCTCTTATCGTAAAACTGAAACATTTTTCCCTGTTCACTCTTTACCTGATTGAGATTATGTCCCAGATGCCACACAGGGTTAATTGCAATATGATTCAACTGCTGGTTGCTGCTGAATGTTGCTATGCTCTCATTCACAGGAAGCATTTGCAAACCACCACGAATCATGATGATATTTATTGCAAGCAAAACAAGAACAGAAAAAATCATTCTTACTGTTTTACTGCTGTTGGTTACAAATGCAGGAGTAATAATTTTTTCAGAAAGGCGATAAAAAATAAAAACGATGACGGCAAGAATGGCAATCGAACCAAATAATTCAAAATTGCCAACGGAAGCAGTAATTGCCGAAGGGTCACTGATAAAACTTAACGCTCTGAAGTTAATCAGTGTTCCCCAGGAGCGGTAAACAAATAAATTTGAAGAGAGCAGGATGCTGCAAACTGTGATCAGCAGGAAATTATATCCTCTGAAAATATTCTTTATAACTGCTGAGGGAAAAAACTGAAACAGGCAATACAACGCAACCGGTATCACCATCAGATAACCTGTTGACGAAATATCCAAACGTAATCCGTTCAAAAGGACAGAAGGTAAATCATGTAATGAAAAAGTTCCGGTATCATTCAGGATAAAAAAGAAAAATACGACTCTGAAAAAAGAAAAAAACAACATCCAAAAGATGGTAAATCTGAGTCCTGTTTTCAATGTCTGAAACATATCAGTCTGCTTTAATCAAATGGCCGCTTCCTTCGCCAAGTTCTTCTACTTCTGCAGGATTTCCATAATAATAGATATCGCCCACATAAGAAATTTTGGCACTTAAAAAGTTTTTGGCTCTTACGTACTGGTTGTTCGCTCCTTTATTTTCGGTGAATGTAACATCCGTATTCAGTTGCGAAGCATCCAAACGTCCGTTGCCATTGTTGTAAAGATAATGCACACCCACATGGCCATACATTTTAAAATCGCCAGGACCGGTGTGAATGTTGATGTGTGCACTTTGTGTGTTAAACAAAAATGTTACCGTGCCTGATGCACCCCAGTTATTGTAAGTAAAACCGTCATAGCGTATGGTGTCTTTAAAAGTAAGATTGCCTGAGCCATTGGCCGTAAGTTCCGTTATCTCGGGTAGCCAGACTCTCGCAGTGAATTTATTTTTGAAACTGCGCACCCAGTTGCATTTGTTTTCATTTCTGATATAAAGCATGCTGTCTTTTACGGTAGTGGTAATGCCGTCAATCAGTTTGTCACCGCAGGTAATTTCTATTTTAAAATTATGACCGGGATAAATTTCAACATCAACATTGTTGCTTGCTTTTATTCTGTTGAAGTAAGGTTCATATCTGTTTTCAGTAACATCATGCCCCGTTCCGGTAAAGCAATCGAACATGTGATCTTTGTTGCAACTGCTCAAAAAAATACAGACAATGGGAATAATTTTACGAATGTCTGCCATAAGCCTGAATAATTTCTTTTACCAGACGATGGCGCACCACATCAGTTTCATCAAGAGTGATGAAATCAATGCCTTTGATTTTCTGCAACAGTTTCATGGCCTGCACAAGCCCCGAGGGTTGCTTTGCCGGAAGGTCAATCTGAGTGATATCGCCTGTAACGATAAATTTGGCAGCAGGTCCCATGCGTGTGAGAAACATTTTCAACTGACTTTCTGTTGCATTTTGTGCTTCGTCCAAAATCACAAAGGCATGGTCCAAAGTCCGTCCGCGCATAAAGGCAAGAGGAGCTACTTCAATCACACCATTCTCAATGAAAGTTTGTAATTTTTCTCCGGGAATCATGTCAAACAGTGCATCATAAAGTGGCCGCAGATAGGGATCAATTTTTTCTTTAAGGTCACCCGGCAGAAATCCCAGATTTTCTCCGGCTTCCACAGCAGGGCGGGTGAGAATGATGCGTTTAATTTCTTTGTTCTTCAGTGCGCGTACTGCCAGAGCTACGGCAGTGTAAGTTTTTCCTGTTCCTGCGGGACCGATGGCAAAAACAATGTCGTTGTGCTTGCAGCTATGCACCATTTTTTGCTGGTTCACTGTACGTGCCCTAACTATTTTTCCATTGGGGCCATACACCAGCACATCTCCATTTCCTGCATCTGACTGTCGCGCCATTTCAGGACTGTATTCATTGTCAAACAACTGTTCCATTGCCTGTTCATCCATCTTACCATAATGATGAAAATAGTCCAGTGCACCAATAATTTTTTTGGCCACATAATGCAACTGCTTTTCATCACCTAAAATTTTCAGCTCATTGCCTCTGACAATGATTTTAAATGCAGGAAATTTTTTTCTTAATAAATCAAGATTACTGTCGTTGACACCAAAAAATGCTACCGGATTTTCAAGGTCAACAGGAATGGTTATTTCGCTCAATGTTTTACTGTTATTCTGAATTTACAAACTTACTTTTTTTTGCAATTCGCAAATTATGCACTAATAACGTTCACTAACATTTAAAAGTTTATAAAATGTAACAGGACGCAGCGTAGCTCATCCGCAATCGGATAATTTTGTAATTCATTCAATTTTCAAGATGCCTGTTATCACACTCACTACTGACTGGGGTACGAACGATTTTTATGTAGCTGCGCTCAAAGGAGAGTTGGTGAGCCTTATTCCTGATGTGAGACTGATAGACGTAACACATCATATCAAGAAATATGATTTGATGAGAGCGGCATTTATATTCAGAAATTCGTATTATTATTTTCCTCCGGGAGCTATACATCTTATTGCTGTAGGACACAAAGGCTCGCGCGATGAAAGTGCGGGATGGTTGGTGATTGAAGACCGTGAAAATTTTATTGTTTGCCGAAACGATGGATTTTTTTACCTCGTAGCAGGTCGTCAGCCTGAAAATGTAATTTATATTGATCAGTCGGAAAAACTGAGCGTGGGTGATGAAAGAAGTTTTCTGGTGACGATATTGCATGATCTCAGCGAAGGAAAATCTCCTTCCACTTTTGGGCATCCGCTGACTGCGATAAAAGAACTTAAATCATTTGAACCTGTAAGTGATGACAACCTGATAAAAGGCACTGTGGTATATATTGATGATTACGGAAATGTCATCACCAATATTGACAGAGAACTTTTTGAACGCCTTGTGCAAAACCGCAAGTTTGAAATAGAACTTCCAAGGCGCGATGTAGTACTTAATAATATTAGTCAGCGATATGACGATGTGGGCAACGGCCAAATGCTTGCATTGTTCAACAGTTCAGGACTGCTTGAGATTGCGCAAAATCAGGCCGATGCTGCAGGGTTGTATGGTTTTTCGTACGGTACACAAATACGAATCAACATATTATGATAACCCGTATTGTAAGGCTGCCGCTGACAGCGGAAAAATGCAGTGAGTTCGAAATTCTTTTCAACAGTATAAAACAAAAAATTCTTGACTCCGAAGGATGCCTTCATCTGGAATTGTTAAAAGATATTTCATCTTCCGGAGATTATTTTACCTATAGCATCTGGCGCAATCAGAGCGACCTCGATAAATACATTGCCTCCGATTTGTTTGCGGAAATATGGCCTCAGGCAAAAGCCTGTTTCCGCGGGCGTGCAGAGGCATGGTCGCTTCAGAAAGCATGAGTTTTTTTATTGCACTTTATTATTACTTTTGCGCCTTCAAATTTTCAGATTTAAAATCATGCCATACTTATTTACTTCAGAATCGGTTTCAGAGGGACACCCTGATAAAGTTTCCGATCAGATTTCAGATGCATTAATTGATCATTTTCTTGCATACGACCCATCTTCTAAAGTAGCATGCGAAACGCTTGTTACCACCGGTCAGGTAGTGCTTGCAGGTGAGGTGAAGTCATCAGCGTATCTTGATGTGCAGGACATTGCCAGAGAGGTTATCCGCAAAATTGGATACACCAAGAGTGAATACATGTTTGAATCTCACTCCTGCGGAGTGTTTTCTGCCATTCACGAGCAAAGTTCTGATATCAATCAGGGCGTTGAACGTAAAAAACCCGAAGAGCAGGGTGCAGGCGATCAGGGAATGATGTTTGGTTATGCCTGCCGCGAAACGGATACCTATATGCCGCTTGCCATTGAGCTTGCACACTTGCTGCTGCGCGAGCTTGCTGCCATTCGCAGAGAAGGAAAAGTGATGAAATATCTTCGCCCCGATGCCAAATCGCAGGTGACTATTGAATACAGTGACGACAACAAACCTCAGCGCATTGATGCCATTGTCATTTCCACACAGCATGACGATTTTGCCAAAGAAGCTGTGATGCAAAAACAAATCAAGAGCGATGTCATCAGCATTCTTATTCCCCGTGTGCTGAAAAAACTTCCAAAGCGTGTGCAGGTTTTGTTTAACGACAAAATTAAATACCACATCAACCCGACAGGAAAGTTTGTTATCGGTGGCCCGCATGGCGATACCGGATTAACAGGACGAAAAATTATTGTTGACACCTACGGTGGAAAAGGTGCTCATGGCGGTGGTGCTTTCAGCGGAAAAGATCCAAGCAAGGTTGACCGCAGTGCTGCTTATGCTACACGCCATATTGCAAAACATCTGGTGGCTGCCGGTGTGTGTGACGAAGTGCTTGTGCAGGTAGCCTATGCCATTGGCGTAGCACAGCCTGTTGGTTTATATGTAAACACTTACGGAACTGCCAAGGTTGATATGACAGACGGACAAATTGCTGCACGCATTTTAAAAATGAAAGAATTTGATATGCGTCCGTATTTTATCGAAAAACGTTTTAACCTGCGTTCGCCTATCTATCTTGAAACTGCAGCTTACGGACACATGGGGCGCGAATGTAAAACAGTGGAGAAAGTGTTTAACAAAGGAAAAGCAAACGAAAAACGTGTGAAGGTGAAACTTTTCCCCTGGGAAGAACTGAATTATGTTGCCGAAACTCAAAAAGCGTTCGGTATCTGACAGAAATATTTTATGATGTGAAGAGGCTGCCGCATGGCAGCCTCTTCTTTTTTATACAGCGTAAACCTGATGCTTTAAGAATTTGTTTGTAACTCCTGAAGTAATCATTCGTTCTGCAGTCAGTCACATAAACAAACATTGAATATTTTTGTAAAATGCAGTTTAAGTTAGTTTCGCCATTTGTACCTACCGGTGATCAGCCCGATGCAATACGGCAACTGACTAATGGTTTGAAAAACAATGAACGTTATCAGACGCTGTTAGGTGTTACCGGAAGCGGCAAAACATTTACCATTGCCAATGTAATTGAACAAACGCAGCGGCCAACACTTATTCTCAGTCACAATAAAACTTTGGCTGCTCAGCTTTATGGTGAGTTCAGACAATTTTTTCCTGATAATGCTGTAGAGTATTTTGTTTCGTATTACGACTATTATCAACCCGAAGCTTTTATCCCAACTACCAACACCTACATCGAAAAAGACCTTGCCATCAATGATGAAATTGAAAAACTGAGACTAAGCACCACTTCTTCGCTGCTGTCGGGGAGAAAAGATGTGATTGTGGTAAGCAGCGTAAGTTGTATTTACGGTTTGGGTAATCCTGCCGATTTTCTGAATGGAATTATCAGAGTGGCTTTGCACGATAAAATCAGCCGAAATGCATTTTTGCATCAGTTGGTTACGGCACTGTATTCGCGCACCGAAGCTGATTTTAAACGGGGCACTTTCAGAGTGAGAGGTGATACGGTAGATGTATATCTTGCCTATGCCGAAAGGGCTTTGCGTTTTACATTTTTTGGTGATGAGATTGAAGAAATTGAAACCATTGATCCCGTAAACGGGAAAAGGATGGATGTGCATGAACATGTGGCCATTTATCCGGCAACCATATTTGTGACCAATGCAAAGAATCAGTTGCAGGCCATCTGGAAAATTCAGGAAGACATGGTGAAGCAGGTTGATTTTTTCAAAGAAAACGGAAAGCATCTTGAAGCCAAGCGACTTGAAGACAGAGTAACGCACGATTTGGAAATGATTCGTGAGTTGGGTTATTGCTCCGGCATCGAAAACTATTCGCGTTATTTTGACGGAAGGCTTCCCGGTACACGTCCGTTTTGTTTGCTCGACTATTTTCCTGAAGATTACATCATGGTGATTGACGAAAGCCATGTTACATTGCCACAGTTACGCGCAATGTATGGTGGTGATCGCTCACGTAAAGTCAATCTGGTAGAGTATGGTTTCAGACTGCCTGCTGCTATGGACAACCGCCCACTCACGTTTGATGAGTTTGAATCGTTGCAGCAACAGGTAATTTATGTGAGTGCTACACCTGCCGACTATGAAATTGCAAAGTGCGAAGGAGTAATTGTGGAGCAGGTTATCAGGCCTACCGGTTTGCTCGACCCTGTTATTGAAGTGCGGCCTTGCGGAAATCAGGTGGATGATTTGTTGGATGAAATAGACGGTGTGGTGAAGAAAGGGGAGCGTGTGCTGGTAACTACTCTTACTAAACGTATGGCCGAAGAGTTGGCAAAGTATCTGACCAAACTCAGTATTAAGTGCCGCTACATACACAGCGAAGTTGAAACTCTTGACAGAGTGGACCTGCTTCGCGATTTCAGACTGGGAGTTTTTGATGTGCTTATAGGTATTAATCTTTTGCGCGAAGGACTTGACTTGCCTGAGGTTTCTCTGGTGGCCATCATGGATGCTGACAAAGAAGGATTTTTAAGAAGCAACCGCTCGCTTACACAAACAGCAGGTCGTGCTGCACGCAACATCAACGGAAGAGTAATAATGTATGCCGACACCATTACTGAGAGTATGCGCAAAACAATGGACGAAACCAACAGAAGACGCGAAAAACAAATTGCTTACAATACAGCGCATAACTTGGTGCCTATGCCATTACATAAATCGAGAGAGATGATTATGCAGCAAACTGCTGTAAGCAATGTTCGTGTGGAACAATCCTATATTGAAAACGAAAATGTAACAGTGGCTGCCGACCCGGTGGTGCAGTATATGACCAAAGAGCAATTGAACAATGCTGTTGCAGCCACCCGGAAACAAATGGAACTTGCAGCAAAGGAAATGGACTTTATGAAAGCAGCACAACTGCGTGATGAAATGGTTGAACTGCAGAAAATACTTAAAGAAAGATTTGATACTGCATAATAAATAGTGCTGTTATGTTTTTAAGCACAGTTGCATTGCCTCCATGCACCCGTAGCCTTAGAGGGCGCTGGCGCAATAATTTTTTTACACATGCCTTAGCGCACCCGTAGCCATATCATAGCAACCCGGCAAGAGGCAAGCTCTTGCTGGGTTGTTTCTAAAAAGTGTGCAAGAACTTCAAATATGTTGTGCGTTGTCACCCCTTCAGGGGTAGGGGGTGAGTGCGAGCGATGTGAATTATTTATAAAAAAGTTTGATGTTATGTTTTAAATTGAGTTCTTACTCCACCACCACCAACTTTTTATTTACCCGTTGGTTGTTGCTTATGATGGTGCACTGATACACTCCATCTGCAATTTTGGGTAATGAAATATATTGCAGCGTACTCCATGGCGGCAAAGTTTGGTGATAAATTTCTTTTCCTGTTATATCAAATATCTGCAACGTGCCGCTTTTGTTTTGCGGCAACAGATACATGATTTTAAAATTACCGTTGCTGGGGTTGGGTGAAATGGAGAAACGAAAATCATGCTGATTAATTTCATTTATGCCTGTTGTTAAACAAGGACAACTTGTTTGTGTAGTATCGCACCCTAAATAATAGTTGGGGTGGTTAGGGACGGTATGAAGGTTGAAACAAGGTAAGTGGATGTTGTGCAGATTAACAGTACATGCTGTTCCGGCACTGTCAGGATAATCCATTTCATGTAAATCTAAAACACCATTTGTAGAGGTAATATAAATCTTACCGTTTGCAGCAAGATACATTGAATGAAAATTTGTGTAAAAAACAGGCGGTGCAGATAAAAAAGTATCATTAATTGCAACAATCGTAATACTTGCAGGTATGTTTATTGTATCGGTGTCAAATTGATAAATCTGCTGAAAGCTGCTGACATATAAATATTGTGAGTTTGGCGAAAAAGAAACTCCAAAGCCACCTGTACTATCACCAAACGCAAGATACATTTTAGTTGAAAATGTGCCTGTGCATCTGTCGAAGTCAAATAACCTGATGTCAAGCAGATATTGATTTGAACCAATGCTTTGAGTATGCGAAAAAGCAAATTTTTCTCCGTCAGGTGAAAACGTTGGTTGTCCTGCCCATATAGGAAAAGCAGGAACTTGTAAATTTTGACTGCCTACATACTGAACAGTATTAGGGGCTAAAAGAAATTTGTAAGCAACATTACCACTATCAGATAATGCAACAATCCACCAGTCCCTGCCATTAGCGTGTTTACAAGCCGCCATGCTCCACCCGAAAGAACCTGTTAAAGCAATATTATTTTTACTTACTACCTCTCCTAATCCTCCATTTAACGATATATCTACTATTGAATAAAATATTTCTGATGCTGCAAGTAACGGTGAGTTATAATCTAATGTTAAATGAAACAAAACATATTTGTTGGTATCATCAGGCATAGGCAAAATAATATTGCCATAGGGCAATGGAAATCCATAGGTTTTGTAATCTTCTGCAAATGGTCCTGGGTTAATTCCTGAACCATTAAACATGGTATCACCCGTTGCATCAGCTATAAAGTAGCCGTTGCTGCTCATTAAAATATTTCCGCTTTCATCGGAAATATTTCCCTGAGTAGCACTAAACGGAATTGTTCTCTGCTCACCCAATACATTGTATGAGTTTTGAGTAAAGCTAATTCTGCCTTCTAATGAAGAAAAACCAGAATGGTAGCCTAATAACCATGTGTAATTTCTACCCTGAGAAAAGCAATTAAAAACATTAAATAATAAAGCAAGGCATAATAAATGCTTTGCTTTATTATAATTAATTATTCTCATTTAATAATTACAAGTTTAGTTGTAAGATTTTGAATATCCTGTACACTTACATTAATAGAATAAACACCTCGTGCAAGCCCTGAAACATCAATTGCTTTTTGCTTATCATTACAATTCATAACATCAGATTTAACAACTTCTCCAAGCAAATTTTTTATTTCTATTTCACAAAGTCCGTTTTTAAAATTTCCGATCAATAAAATTTCAACTTTGTCATTTGTTGGGTTTGGCTGAACAATGATTTTGTTTAACTCCTGTGTATTTATTGAATCATTTGCAAAGCGGTAAACACCATTTTGCAAACAAACTAAATCATCATTATAAATAACAGAATCATTTATAAATGAAATTAAACTTCTTGCCCTCTCAACCGCTCCACCACCTGAATATGGACATTGCATAGCGACAGAATAAATGTTTGAATAATTATTTTGCAATATCTCAATATTTCCACCCGATTCAAGATAATTAATTTCTATCTCATTCATTAATGCTGCGTTTATCTCAGGCAGTTCACCATTTGTAACATATTCATTTTGCAGTTCAGCATTTTCAAGATTATTGTTTAATGTTGCCTCACGCTGAATGTATAAATTATTTATTGTTTGATTAAGAAAATCTATTGTATAAATAGCCTGCTCTATCAAATCGGTTAATCCTTCTTCATTCAACTTTTCAATGCTGTCCGTCAGAATGGTGATTTGTAAATTACAGCTATCAACCAAACTCATATAAAATGTGTCAATGGAATATGCTGCTCTTAGATATTCTTCCGCGTCATATAAATAAGCTGTGTTTTCAAACCCTTTTTCAAGCATAAACTGAATGTAGGTGGAATCACTGAACCGTAAAGCGGAATCATCTGCTAACTCTCTGTATAGATATTCTTCTGCAATGGCTTTTGTTTCTGCAACATATTCTTCGGGTTCTATTTCACCGTTTGCTATCATGGCGTTCAATGCTGAATCAACTAATGCAGGCGGTAGTGAGCTGCAAACAATGGAACTGTAACAATAAAATGTACTGCCTGTTGTGTCAGGGAAAAACCAGCCTGTGCTTGGACTAACCACAGGATTATAAGCAGCACCTGATAATGGGCTGACAGTAAAAGCGGATAATTGCCATAATGGTTGTGCTGCTGCATTAACCGCACCAAAGCTGCCAAATGTTCCGTTCCATTTATTACCGTGATTAGGCTGTGTTCCTATGTATGTTCCGCCATTGTTCAGGTAAAGTCCGTTAAAATGGTTAGTCATTTCATTCCCTTTTAATACCGTGTTAGGACATGCGCCACCAAAGAAAAAGCCCCTGTATGTGCTGTCCGCAGTGTTGCAGTACATGGTTGTTTTATTACTGCTGTTGTTTACTGCTATTCCGGCAGAAGCCTGACTGCTTCCTGCATAATTTCCTCTAACGGTATTACAACTTACACTTGCATTTATATTTTTATTTACGGAAATTCCTGTTCCACTTCCTGTCATGCCAATATCATTATATTTTATTTTGGCATTGGTAAGCGCTCCTGCATAAATTCCAAAACCTGCATTGTTTGTGTGTATAGTGTTTCCCGAGGCTGTGTACTGCACAAATCCGTTTGAAAACTCACTCATATAAATGCCGCTGTTTACAACAGAAAAGAAACCTCCCCCCTGTGATGTGCCGTTAATGGTAATATTATTGTCATTGGCATACATGAACCGCGCAAGCGGATTGTAATTCCAAAAAATTCCGCTATGCGTTGCAGTTATCGTACAATTTGTAACCATATTTGTACTTAATAAGGGACTGTTTTTACTTTCAACCCCTGTTCTTACATTGAGTAAATGTATATAATTTACCGTTAACTCTGAACCGTTTGCATAAATTCCTCTGTAACTGCTGTCAACAGTTATGTAATTCCATACTTCCGGAAGCACCCTAAGTGTGGTTGTGTTGGAGTTGCTGTTCTTTATGTTTGTAATTGCCGTGCCTCTGTATGGTTCATTATAAAAGTTGTCGTAATTTATATTTTTAAAACAACTTCTTTTTATCGTAAGCATACTTCCAATGCCTACAATGCCTGTATTTAAGTTGTTAAAATAATTCAGTTCCATAAACTGCGTACCGCCTCCTATGGTTCCTATCCAGTCACTGAGCATTACTCCGCATTGCGATTTGCTGCCGTGTGGGTTTTGCCCTGCATAATCGGGTTTGAAAGCATTAAATTCAAAAGTGGCCTGTTGCACAGTTAAAGTAGTTCCGTTATAAAATGTTCCTGCTTTTGGCGGTATGTAAACACCCAAAACAAAATTCCTGAAATGGGCATTGTCAATATTTACTTTCGATTTGTTTTTTGCAAGTATAGTGGTATCGCCATCGGCTATCAGGCTGCCTTCATGTATTTTCACTTCTCCAAAATCTTCTACCGTTATGCCGCGCCACATGTTGGTGCAACCCGTTACGGTGCTGCTGTCTATGTCCAGATATCCGCCATTCATTACTGTTATTTGTGCCTGTGCATCCATATACACCGTGCAACGCATCAGTTTAAGTGTGTCGTTCACATACAGTGTTCCTGCAATGTAAATGTTCAATGTATCATATCGGTAATCCAATGTTGTGCTGTAGGTGTTGGCAGGAATGATTAATGTGGTACTGTCTGTGCAGGGATAAGTTACATTCACACACACGCTGTCCTGCCAGGTGGTGTTGGCAGGTGAAGTTACGGTGGCTACATTATAAAAACAACTTCCATACTGCGTAAAGTAGCCGCTCACCGTAAACGTATCGCACTGCATCGGGTTTAATGTTACACTGCCCGCGAGGGTAGTGGCT
>JAGVTU010000009.1 GCA_019136655.1 Bacteroidota bacterium | reverse complement strand
ATAAATGCCTGCTGACAATGATGAGAAATCAGAAATTGTGATGTCTTCAACTAATTTTTGAGAAGTAATCATTTTACCATTTATGGCATATAAAGAATAAGACCAGTTGTTATCTGGCTTTTGACTGAGTTGAATTTGAATATGGTTACTGAAAACAGTAGGGAGCACTTGCACAGTACTAAAGTCATTTTCATTCAACAATGAATAGCTGAGACAATTAACACTATCATGCATTGTATATACATAAGGCGTAAGTGAAATGCTTGAGTCAGATAAATTGAATGGATATGAACTCAGTTGAGAAATAATGTTAAAATTACCAACCTGCTCCGGTTGCATATACAAATAGTAAGGGGGCCATGGCTGACATACTCCGGTGCCTGTTGAATCTGTTTTCATAAAGCATATTCTGTTAATATTTGGAGGGAAATTTTGAACACTTGTACCTGTTAGTGCAATTCCTGAGTAAGAATCATCGGGGTTATGTATTAAACTGTAAAAACCAAGGTAGCTGCCTTGATTTATATTCGACAGCATATTATTCTTTACCCATATTGGGGTCAAATCAGTCCTTGCCTTGATATGAAGTCCAAGAGATGTAAAAAGAATATTCTGATTGTCATCAATAATTATATCTCTTAAATTTTCAGTTCCGTAGGAGTTGTCACCATATCGGTAACTTGCAATTTCATTACCGGAGCTATCTAATTTTTGAAGTATAATGTCATAGTTGCCATTTATTGGCGAACCGTTGTACCAATGACAACTAAATGCATTTAAAATATCACCATTGTTAAATTCACGAATCTTACCTGTTAGCACTCCGGTCATTCCCTGAGGAGGGAAGGTTGGACTACCTGCCTGCCTGGCCCATACAATATTTCCTGATGCATCAAATTTTATTGTAACTAAATCCAATCGGGCAGGTGTAGGTACAGAGTCAGAACTGATGCCCTGAACAATATTTCCACCATCAGAAGTTGCAACAATTTCATAAAACCTTTCATTTATTTTGTTATGATATTCTTTAGCCCAAATTAAATTGAGATTATCATCGGTTTGAAATATGAGGAAGCGAAGATTATGATAATAAAAAGTAGGAGTAGTGACATATCCATAGTCAATGGTACCGCAGAAGGTAATATTTCCGTTGTTGTACGCAAAGTCCAATATCCCTATAGGGACGGAAGTATAGAAAACTTTATTGAGTAAAATGTTGCCTGAAAGATCAGTTTTTATGAATGCAATTCCAATAGTATTGAACGTTGTCAGCTCCCGAATATAACATAAATGGACAATGGAATTGTTTGAAGTAAAGATTGATTTGAAAATAGACAGATGATACCCTGACAATGAATAAAAAGTTTGATAGTTGATACTTCCGACAGAATCTTGATAGAAGCATCAAACAGCCCACCGGTGAGAATATAGTTTCCATTGTTAATTCTTAGCAATTGACCAGGCACAGTATTTTCATAAAATCGTTGCACAATCTGCTGTTGCCCCTGAGTTTGAAGCACAGTGAAACTGAACAGGATGTATAAAAATATGCGTTGCATGATGTGTCAGTTGAGTTTGGTTAATTAGGCATCTTATACTTATTTACAATTCAAATATAGAAGTAATAAAAGAACTATTGCTTTATGATCTTAAATGTTTTGATGTGCGATTTTGAAATGATTTTTAAAAAATAAAGTCCTTTTGAAATAGAGGAAAGATTAATATAGTTACTTGTCAGATTTTTTGAAAGCAATAATTTTCCGGAAGTATCAAATAATTCCACCAGCAAAGCATTTTCAATGTTGTTCTGTATATTAATACCATTTGTAAAAAAAGTTGGATAGATTGTTAAATTATCAGTATTCGAATACTCAGTTGTAGCTGTTGAAGTCATGCATAGTAGGCTATCGAAGTAAGTCACGGATATAGTGTTTATGGTGATGGAACTATCTTGAATAGTTATCGAACTATCTTGCAAAGTTTTCACTGGTATTGAATTAGGAAAACTAACCTGCTGATAAGGAAATGTAACAGGAGGTAATTGATAGCATCCAATATTAGCTATGCTATCGGTTTGAATGATTTCTATTTTATCAATATCAGTTCGGATGCCCAATACTGCTGTAGCTCCTGTTCTTAAGGGTATTTGATGTGAAGCACCGAATGATCCTGTGTTTGGCATAATTCTCTTATAGGCAATGAAATTTAAATTATCATCGAGAATCATATTTGATGTAAATCTATAACTGATAAAAATATGAGAATTTATATTCATGAAAATTTGACTGAAGTAATCAAATTGAGTAGCGTAATTACCAATCTGAACGGCATTTATTTCATTGCCGCTTGTATCGGTTTTTTGTATAATAATATCGGTATAAGGAAAGCCCGCAAAATAGTTAGTTTCAATTGCATTTATAATATTACCATTTTGTAAAACCAATACCGACCCGGCAAAAACATCATCCCCCCCCAGTTGGAAATTAGGCATATTACCAATTCGTTTAACCCAAATAATATTCCCGGTATTCGTCAATCGTATTAACAAAGTATTACAACATGGCTCTGTTGAAGAGGAATCTACATAGTCAGCAGAATTAGCCATAATTAACAGTCCGTTGTTCAGATAAGATTTCGCAGATTTTATATTATCTTGATACCCATATGTGAAATGCTTTCCCCACAGGAAGTTTAAGTTTTTATCATAAGCTATAATTTGCATTCGCTCGTCATAAAAATAAGTTGCGACATATTTGCCATATATAATAAACATCTGTTGGTCTGTACTCCACTCAATACCGCTTACAGAAAAAGAATCTAGGTTTTTTAAAATTTTAGCTGTAATACAATTTCCATTGCCATCAATCTTTAGTAAGGCAAAATTTTCAAAGCCATTTGTTGAATTGTAAATAACGGCTACTGCCATTATTGTATCGGGAGATACTTCTTCAAATTTGAAAATTTCTAATCGGTAATTTGAAAAAACATATCGTTTGGACCAAATTAAATTAAAAGAAGAATCAACCCTTATCAAATCAGAAGATAAATTTGTTAGTGTGGAAGGATTGAAACCGGTATTATTGAAGAGAAGGTCACTATTATTCATCTGAATAATATGATTAGCTATATTATCTATCTGTAGGCCAAAAATTTTCTGAACCATCTGCTGTTGCCCCTGAGTTTGAAGCACAGTGAAACAGAACAGGATGTAAATGACAATACGTGGCATAAGTTTGTTTGTTAAATTTTTTGTATAACCAACAGATTGGGTTGCCACTAATAATACTATGCTAAATCATTGACAATTATCTGTGGTGCAATAACTTTAAATTAAACCAACTATAAGTTAGCTGAAGAGGAAGTGGATTCTTTTCATAAGCAAAGGACTTTTTTTGCAGTAAATATAAGCTTTATCGCTCTTAATGCAAAAGCATTTGTAAACCCAATTCAGGACTAGTCAGCACGATAAACGATTTTCGTTTTTGCTTTTTGATAAATTTTTCAAGCAGAAGAGCCTCTTTTAAATTATCCACAGCAATAGAAGCTTTTAGTTCCCAAGGCCGGTGTTTAGAGGTAAAATTATCAGTTGCAGTTTGATTATGTTGAATAATTCTTTCATCTAAATCAGAAGTTTGCCCAACATAATAAATGTTGCTTTTCAGACTTAAAAGCACATAAACATGATACATCGTAAACAGATATTTTAAAATAAAAAAACCCCGCATTGCTGCGAGGTTTTGCTCCCCCTCCTGGGCTCGAACCAGGGACCCCATGATTAACAGTCATGTGCTCTAACCAGCTGAGCTAAGGAGGAATTTGCCTCATT
Source organism: Bacteroidota bacterium (assembly GCA_019136655.1). GTDB lineage: Bacteria > Bacteroidota > Bacteroidia > AKYH767-A > OLB10 > OLB10. The sequence goes on along the minus strand of JAGVTU010000009.1, from coordinate 114,771 downwards.
GAATTTCTGCCGAAACAGAAAAATGCTTTTCTTAACTCAAGCCATTCCGCCAACAGGCGGAACTAAAACACGTGTAATCACGAATTACACTTTGTAAAGGGACGGCAAAAATAGCTTTTTTCTGTTAAAAAAAAATTTTCCTGCGAAAATTTAGCCTGCCCAGCCTTCGCGATCCAGACTCCTGAATTGTATGGCTTCTGCAAGGTGTTCTGTCCTGATGTCTTCACTGCCGGCAAGGTCGGCCACCGTACGCGAAACTTTCAGAATACGGTCATAGGCTCTGGCCGACAACCCCAACCGTTCCATAGCCGTTTTCAATAGCTGATTTCCTTCTTCCGAAATTTTGCATATAGAGTGTAACATCTTGCTGCTCATCTGTGCATTGCAGTAAATACCCTCATTTTCTTTATAGCGCTGTGCCTGAATCTGCCGTGCTTCAACCACCCGTTTGCGTATGTCTTCACTCTTTTCAGACAACCGTTGTTTCGACAATTCCGAGAAAGGTACGGGAGTAACTTCCACGTGCAAGTCAATCCTGTCGAGCAAAGGACCTGAAATTCTGTTGAGATATTTCTGAACCACACCGGGCGCACATACACATTCTTTTTCGGGATGGTTGTAAAATCCGCAGGGGCACGGATTCATAGATGCTACCAACATAAAACTTGCAGGATATTCTACTGAAAATTTTGCCCTTGAAATGGTTACCCGTCTTTCTTCCAGCGGCTGACGCATCACTTCCAGAACGGTACGTTTAAACTCAGGTAGTTCGTCAAGAAACAGAACGCCATTGTGTGCAAGCGATATTTCTCCGGGCTGAGGAATTCCTCCTCCGCCAACCAAGGCCACATCGCTGATGGTGTGGTGTGGCGAACGAAAAGGCCGCACTGAAATCAGCGATGCCTGTTTGCCCATTTTACCTGCTACTGAATGTATTTTGGTAGTTTCCAGTGCCTCGTGCAATGTTAATGGAGGCAATATGGTAGGCAATCGTTTTGCAAGCATGGTTTTGCCTGCACCCGGTGGACCTATTAAAATTACATTGTGTCCGCCTGCAGCGGCAATTTCGAGCGAGCGTTTAATATTTTCCTGACCTTTTACATCTGAAAAATCAAATTCACTTTGTATTTGTGCTGCATAAAATTCATCCCTCGTATTTACTACGGTAGGCTGCAGTGTTGCTTCACCCGTAAAAAATTCTATTACTTCCTTAATATTGTTGATGCCATACACATCAAGGTCGCTGACAATAGCAGCTTCGCGTGCATTCTGATGTGGAAGAAAAAATCCTTTGAATCCGTTTTTGCGTGCTTCTATGGCAATGGGCAGCGATCCTTTGATGGGCTGCAGTCCGCCATCAAGTGATAACTCGCCCATGATGATATATTCTTCCATTCCGGGAGCTACTATTTGTTCGCTGGCAGCTAATATTCCCATTGCAATGGTCAGATCATAAGCAGAGCCTTCTTTTCTGATATCGGCAGGAGCCATATTGACCACTACTTTCTTACCCGGCATTTTAAAACCTGTATTTTTTAAAGCAGCTTCTATTCGTTGCTGACTTTCTTTCACGGCATTGTCAGGCAGGCCTACATGAAAAAACTTGGTTCCCTGTCCTACATTTACCTCAACAGTAATAGGTGTAGCATTTATTCCGTAAACAGCACATCCGTAGGTTTTGACAAGCATAAAAAATGGTTACTTCGGTTTAACTTATATGTCAAACAAAAGTAACCATTAAAACTTATGGTAAAGAGTGATTAAAGAAACTCTTTACCCGAAATTTTTCTTAGCAGAATTTATTGTACGCTGCCTGAAGCCCTTCGGCAATTTGCTCAGCCGAATATCCTTCAATGTTATGACGTTCTACAAAGTGAACAAGCTGTCCGTCTTTGAAGAGTGCAATACTTGGTGATGAAGGAGGATATGGAGCTGTGTATTTGCGTGCCTGAGCGGTTGCTTCAAGGTCTTGTCCTGCAAAAACGGTAACCAGTCTGTCAGGTTTCTTTTCGTTTCGCAACGAAAGTTTAGCACCCGGGCGTGCTGCTCCGGCAGCACAACCGCAAACAGAGTTTATCATCAGCAGAAGGGTTCCCTTACTGTTGGGAATGGCTACATCTACATCTACCGGAGTTCTTAATTCTTCGAATCCTGCAGAGGTTAAATCCTGGCGCATAGGTGCGCAAAATTGTTCTGGATATGGCATGATATTATTTGATAATTAAAATTTTTGCAAAAATAAAGTTTCCCGTGAAAATTGATTTGAATCTGAAACCATGTCATCCTAACAAAGATTTTGACTGAAAGTTTGCTTTTCTTACACCTGAAAATGGGGTGTTTTTAAGAAGTCATTCCCGCGTTGTCATTCTGTAAAATCGGTTATTAAGAAATTTTTTTAGGCAAAACCTTACAGATGTAAGCACAGGCACGATGGATTATGAGCCTTTATGGAAAAGTTTCGTTCAACTATTGTTCAATTAAACAAAATATTCATGGCAGAGAAAAATTCAAACTTCGTTTCACCTCATGAAAACAATATGTTTCCGGTGATTAAAATTGATTATTCCGGTAAAGTGGTATATCACAATGTAGCAGCAATGCCCATTCTCAGTTACTGGCAATGCAAACTGAATGAGCCTGTAAACAATCAGGCAAAAATGATTTATCCCGAAATATTCAATACGAATGCACCAAAAGAGCACGATGCAACCATCAGATATCATGAATATTTGTTTCATTTTTCAGTAATACCATTTCCAGAGGCAGGTTACATTGGTATTTATGGTCATAGCATTGAGCAGGCAGCTTCTGTTGTAAGTACTGAAAAGCTGGTAATAAAACACGAGAAGTAATGCGTCAGGTGCAGATGGTAAATGCGTCTGCAGTGCCGGTTAACTTCAATGAAATATACAGGCACTCGGTGGACAACCTTCGATATACCGAAGGCATTGATCAGATTCAGATTGAATTTCATGAAGAATCAACAGCACCATTTGCAGGCAATCAAAAACTTCTCTCACTTGTGTTTAATAATCTTATATCCAACGGAATTAAATACAGAAATATAACAGGCGATAAATCGAAATTAAAACTGAATGTTTTTAACGATAAAGACAAAGCCATTATTCATATTCAGGACAACGGAATTGGTATAGCTCCCGAAGAAACAGATAAAATATTTAATCTGTTTGACAAGGACAGCAAGCGCGAACTGGGGAGAGGAATGGGTTTGTTTATGACGAAAGAAATAATTGAAAAGTTAGGAGGGAAAATTTTTGTGGAATCTGTTCTGAATGTTGGAACAACTTTCACAATTGAAATACCAAACAACTATTCGCAAAGCAGCACAACATTTTTTGAATAATAACTTATGAGTAAGAAATACAATAACGTTTTAGTGGTTGACGACAGTGAGGCTGAACAACTCATGATAAAACAGGTAATCAGCAATTCTGATTTTTGTGATAAAACAAGCACCTACACCAGTGCCAAACAAACACTCGATTTTCTCACCACCACACCTGTGGAACAACTTCCGGAAATTATTTTCCTCGATATTGTAATGCCCGAAATGGATGGTTTTGCTTTTTTGGATGAGTTTGAAAAACTACCTGAAGCAATACATAAGAAATGTAAAATCGTATTGCTGTCAAGTTCCGACAGTTTTAAAGACCTCAACCGTGCCAATAAAAACCGTTTTGTAAAAAGGTTCCTGAACAAACCTTTGACAGACTCCATGTTGCAGGCTATCAACTTTTAATATTCTGTTAGCACAGTGTAAGTGCTGTTACATTCTTTTCTTTTTAAAAAAATCTTTTAGCAGTGTGCTGCATTCTTCTTCCAGCACACCTCTCTTAATCTGCGTTTTTTTGTGCATCACACCTTGAGCTATTGTTGTGTAGCCCCGTTTTTCGTCTGAAGCGCCATATACAATTCGAGGTATTTGTGTCCAGAAAGAAGCTCCAGCACACATCACACAGGGCTCCAGCGTTACATACAGCGTGCAGTCTTTGAGATATTTTGAATTCATGTAATTGGCTGCCGAAGTAAAACAAATCATCTCTGCATGTGCAGTTACATCATTAAGTTTTTCAGTCATATTGCGGCCTCGGGCAATTATTTTTCCTGAATGAACTATCACTGCACCTACGGGAATTTCGTCAGCAGCAAGTGCTTCTTTGGCTTCTTTTAAAGCTTCACGCATAAAATGTTCATCGCTGCCGTAATTCAATTCCATCTTACCTTATTTTTGCGCTAAATTAAGTTTGTTTTTTAAATATCGTTTTCAATTTTACCTGTTGTGGCAGCAAAAAAAGTATTAAAGCTCGAAGCGGATTATGAATATGATTTCCTGATGGCAGGAATTATTTGTTCGTATAAAGATTATCGCTTTTGTTATGAGCTGAATGAAGCTTTTGACCTTGCATTCAAACGGCAGGAAGATTATAAGTTATATCTCGGCAAACCCGGAGCCACAGCATCATTCTCGTTTTATCTGGCAGTTGACAAGTATGGCATTAAATATTACGTGCTCTCAAATAAGAGTGTGCATGCAATGCTGATCCCGGAAAAACCTGTATTCGATTATTTTTTCATTGTAAAAAATTATGGGGCTCAATTTGATTTTGCACAGGCTGTGAAACAAATTAAAGACATACAGATGGTGACTGCCATTGTTGTATTAGATCCGGAGGAGTTGAAATCATCAAGCAATTTATTATTCGACTGATTTCAAACTACGGTAGTGTTTCCCTTTCCTGAAGTTAAGTCTTAGTTTAATAATTATTTTTTTGAACAACCGGATGGTGATTTACAAATTCTGCTTAAGATTGTACTCGTAAAATCAAATTCAAATGAAAGGTCAAAAATCACTCACAATACTCATCATATTTGTTGCCTTAGCGGCTGCAACAGCCCAGGCACAATGGAGTACAGCCACAATCAGCAGTGCGCGTTCAAAACTGGCTGCAACCAGTGCCGGTAATTCAGCCATATTTGGCGGTGGCATAGGTATGATGTCAATACCGCCACCTGCATTGGATATGTATAATTATGGAACAGGAACATGGTCTTCAGGTTCTATTTCGCAGGGCAGGACGTGGCTTGCTGCTGCAGCAACAGGCAATGTAGCCATGTTTGCAGGTGGAGCTGATGACTGGATTTTGTCGGTGTTTAACATCGTTGATCAGTATAATGCAACTACAAACATATGGACAACCAATCAGCTTTCTGATGCAAGAACGAGATTAGCAGGTGCAGCCTACGGGTCAAAGATTTTGTTTGCAGGAGGTATGGATCCCAACATGGGTGTGAGTTATAGTAAGGTTGACATTTATGATACATTAAGTATGACATGGACAGCAGCAAATTTGTCGCAGGCACGTTATGAACTGGCAGGTGCAGCTGCGGCAGGAAAAATTGTGTTTGCAGGAGGACAAGATTTAAATGGAGTTGTGTCTAACGCAGTAGATATTTATGATGTTGCAACAGGAACATGGTCAACAGCGACACTTTCACAGGCACGATACGGCCTTGCTGCAACAGCCTGTGGCAATAAAATTTATTTTGCCGGTGGGTTTGATATGTCAACTCAGACAAGTAAGGTGATTGATATTTATGATGCGGCTGCAAATACATGGTCAGTGGATTCACTGTCTCAGGCAAGAGGTTATTTATCTGCAGCATCTATGAGTGGACTGGTGATTTTTGCAGGAGGCTCAGATAATGCTTTAGCGAGCGTTTTTAGCACGGTTGATATTCTGGATACAACCACTGCAACATGGAATATTGATACTTTAACAAAAGCCCGTTGCATGGGTGCTGCAACTGCTTCAGGCAATAAATTCATTATTGCCGGAGGTTTGGAGGTTACATTATTCCCTACAAACACAGCAGAGATTTATACTGTCAGCAGCACAGGAATAAATCAGATTAACACGAGTGAAAATGTTATTGCTGTTTCACCAAATCCCGCTCATGATGAAGTGGTTGTTTCGCTCAGTCACACCGGTGATTTCCGGATTGAAGTTACTGATATGATGGGAAAAGTAGTTTACAGCGACAGAAAAAATATACAATCAGGAAGCTATCGTTTTGCAGTAAATGATTTTCCAAAAGGAATGTATTTTGTAAATGTTACTGACGGGGTGAAGAACTTTACTCAAAAATTATTGATAGATTAAAACGGAGGGCATCTCCGTTCTTTGTCTTCAGTAGTTTGATTTAGTTTTTGCTCTCAGTAGAAACTCTGAAATACAAACCTGCTCTTACCAAAAAAGCATCACGGTAGTTTAAATCACTTTCGGATGCTTTTCCGTTTCTGCGCACTCCTGATACAAATTTTCGCAAGACAGAATGACCTGCTTCAGCAGATAACACTATGTTTTTTGTCAGATATAAATCAAAAACCATTTTAATATGGTTGTCATTCACTCTGAAATAATTCATTGGCTGATTGCGAAAGGTTGATAATTCTGTGTCGAAAGAAATTTTACCGTGAAATTTATCAGGTACAACTTTGTACTCTAAGAAAAGATAACTGGGCAGTAAACCATATAATCCTAATCTCTCATTGATATTCCAGTCAACACCAAGCAATGGAAGAAAATAGGGACCAAAAAATTCAGCATTACCATACACTCCGAATTTGATTTTAAAATCTGCGTTTTTTGTAAACGTATTTACAATAGCTCCTCCTGCCTGAAATGTGTTTTGTTCAAACCAATTTGTTTTAAGAGCATTACTTTGCGCAATAGCTACAAATGCTGTATTCCAACGTTCATTTTTCCATTGATGCAGCCAGCTAACAGAGATCTGTGCAGAGCGATAAGATGTTTTATATTCTCGAAATCTGACATCATACAATTGCATAAAAGGTGAAAGCATCAGAAAATCTTTTTTTATTTTCAAAGGAACATTCAGAAAAGCAGTTGTCTGATTGATGGTATTGTATTTTGGTTTATCAATATCATTAAATGGTTGCTCGTATGAATATGTTATTCCTGCCAGATTTAAATAATTTTGTCCATAAGTTTTAGAAGTTTGAATTAATATTAAGAAAAACACAATAGAGCAATGTTGTAGTAAGAAATACTTCTGAAAACACTTCATTATGATGATTTTTTTTGATAACAAAATTAGGAGAATGTCAACGGCATAATACTTACATTTGTTGAATTAAAGAATTTTAGAAACAACGGAATGTTCAATACTCAGCAAGTTCGATTAAGAAGCATCATTGTGTTAATGTTTCTCTTTCTGATGATAAACAATATTGCAAGAGGTCAGTCTTTTAAAGCAGCTGTTTTGGCAGGAATTAATTCCAGTCAGGTATCGGGTGATGAGTTGAGTGGATTTAATAAGGTAGGGTTGTTTATAGGAGGAAGTGCTATACTGCCTGTCAGCGAAAAGTCTTTGGTGGAAATGGAATTGTTGTTTATTCAAAAAGGAAGTAAGACACCTACACCCAAGGATGGTGCAGCAAACTATTTTTACAGAATGAGCCTGAATTATCTCGAAGTTCCTTTGATTTACACATTCCGGCCTGTGAAGTATGTGTCAGTGCATGCCGGACCTACCTTTGGGGTATTAGTAGGCTCCAAAGAAGAAGATAATGCAGGTGAGTTAACAGGACAGATACCTTTTCAAAAAACAGAATTGGGTATTGACGGTGGATTGTCAGTATATTTTTCAGAGCATCTTTCACTTACCATGCGGCTTTCTACTTCATTATTGCCTATACGCAAGACAGGTGCAAACTCTCCATTGTTTGAGAGTGGTCAATACAACAGCGGCTTAGCTTTCTTTTTGCAATATACTTTCGGATCAAAAAAATCTGAATAGACTTCTGCTGAAGTCTTCGTAATTCAAACTGACAAAATAATTTTTACTGTCAGGCAGTCACTCTTTCAAAGGCAGACTTGATTAACTGGCTCTGTTCTTTGCTGTGAGTTTCGTGTGAGCCGGTTGCAGGACTTGCACCTTCAGTTCGCGACAAAAGTTTGAAACCTGCATCAGGCATCATTCGCTGAATAAATGCCCAGGCACCCATGTTGTCTGGTTCTTCCTGAAGCCAGAACAGTTCATCTGCATTCTTATATTTCTTTATAAGTGATTCAACTGTTTTCTGTGGGAACGGATAAAGTTGCTCAATACGAATGATGGCTGTATCATTTATTTTTTCTTCCGTCCTATGCTGAATCAAATCATAATAAATTTTCCCTGTACAGAAAATTACGCGGTTGACATCTGTGGCTTTTACATTTACATCATCATAAACTTCGGTAAAGTTCTTATCCGTAAAATCACTTATTGTTGAAACACATAAAGGATGACGCAACAAACTCTTCGGAGTAAACACTACCAGCGGTTTCCTGAATGGCCATTTAAGTTGTCTTCTGAGTATGTGAAAGAAGTTTGCAGGTGTGGTACAGTTTGCAACCACCATATTATGTTTGGCACATAACGTAAGATAACGTTCCATGCGTGCACTGCTGTGTTCCGCACCCTGCCCTTCGTAGCCATGAGGCAACAACATCACAATGCCGTTCATTCGTTTCCATTTATCTTCAGCACTGCTTAAATACTGATCAATGATAATCTGTGCGCCATTGCTGAAATCACCAAATTGTGCTTCCCACAACACCAGTGAATTTGGCGAAGCAAATCCATATCCGTAATCAAATCCCAGAACACCATACTCTGAAAGATGTGAGTTGTATATATAAAATGGAGCCTGCTTGTCGCTGATATGATTCAGAGGAGTGTATTGCTCTTCTGAATCTTCAACACGAACTACTGCATGACGATGTGAGAATGTTCCGCGCTCACAATCCTGCCCGCTCAGTCGCACAGAGTTTCCTTCATTCAGCAACGTTCCATAGGCAAGCAGTTCTCCCATTGCCCAGTCGAGGCGGCCTTCTCCTTTCATCATTTCTTTACGGTCACTGAATAAACGTGTAATCTTCGAAAAGAATTTTTTATCGGCAGGCAGATTGGTCATTTTATCTGCAATGCTGAGCAATGTGTTTTTATCTACTGAAGTATCAGGTTGTTTTAAAAAATCTTCAGGTTGTGAAAAACGAAGTTTGTTCCATGCACCTTCTTTGAAACTGTCAAGTTTTGCTTTTTCAATTTTTGTGGATGCATCTAATTTTGACTGAAGCAATGCTTTGAATTCTTTCTCCATTTCTTTGGCAAGCCCTGCTTCAATTTCTCCCTGTGACAAAAGTTTCTGTGTATATATTTCACGGGGATTGGGATGCGTTGCTATGGCTTTGTACAACAGTGGCTGTGTGAAACGTGGTTCATCACCTTCGTTGTGGCCATATTTTCGGTAACATAAAATATCTATAAAAACATCACGGTGATATTTCTGTCTGTATTCAAGTGCAAGTTTAATTGTATAAATTAACGCTTCGGCATTATCCCCATTTACATGAAACACCGGTGACAAAGTAACTTTTGCCACATCGGTGCAGTAAGTGCTCGAACGGGCATCAATATAGTTGGTGGTAAAGCCCACCTGATTGTTGATGATGAGATGGATGGTGCCCCCTGTTGAATATCCTTTGAGCAGCGACATCTGAATTACTTCGTAAACAATTCCCTGCCCTGCAATGGCTGCATCACCATGAATGAGAATAGGTGCAATGTCATTTACCGTTCCGACCTGGGCATCAATTTTAGCACGAACAATTCCCTGTACTACTGCATCCACCGCTTCAAGGTGTGATGGGTTTGGAATAACTGCTACGTGCAATTTTTTGCCGTTGGCAGTGGTCAGATCACTTGAAAATCCGAGGTGATATTTTACATCACCGTCAAAAGCATTGTCATCAAATTCTTTTCCTTCAAACTCTGTAAAAATATCTTCGTAACTTTTATTCAGAATATTTGCAAGCACGTTTAGTCTTCCGCGATGCGACATGCCAATGGTAAATTCTTTAATTCCCATGTCTGCACCGTATTCGAGAATAGCATCCAGTGCAGGAATAGTAGTTTCAGCACCTTCAAGTGAAAAACGCTTTTGCCCGGTAAATTTTAACTGTAAAAAATTTTCAAAAACTACAGCTTCATTCAGTTTCTGAAGAATTCTTTTTTTATCAGCAATAGAAAACTCCATGCGGTTGCGTGTGCTTTCCATTTTTTGTTCAAGCCATTTCACCACTTCAGGATGACGGATGTATTTATACTCTACACCAATTGAAGCGCAGTAAGTATCGTGCAGATGTGAGATAATTGCAGCAAGTGTTGCCGGTCCGATTCCAATTTCATTGCCTGCCTGAAAAACGGTTGACATATCTTCTTTTGTCAGTCCGAAATTTTCAATGTCGAGTGTAGGAAAATATTTTCTTCGGTCACGTACCGGATTGGTAGCAGTAAACAAGTGACCTCTGTCACGATAGTCGTTGATAAGTCTGAGTACTTTAAACTCTTTTTCGAGGTGTGCTGATGCAACATTGGATGCAGTGTCAGCAGCACCTGCAGTGTTGACACGTGCAAAATCAAAACCATCAAAGAAATCGCGCCAGGTTTCATCTACCGATTGCGAATTCTGAAGGTATTTGTTGTAAAGTTCTTCTATTGCTGATGGGTCGGCATTGCCAAGATAGGTACGCTTTTTTTCCACGATAAAAATCTGCTAAAATGAATATGCAAAAATATATAATAAAAAGAGAGGAAAAGTGTGAATTGTGTAAGGAAATTAAGGTTAGAGGAATATCTGCGAGAGCACCGGTAAACTCTGCAAATTGAACCCTGATGGCAGGTGAAAAGCATAGTATTGCATGACCGATTCCAGCAGCGCCTGCCTTTGTTGATGATTCAGAAAGGTTTTGTCGTAAGACGCATTCATACATTGAAATAACAAAGCTGAATTTTCCTCATTTAAAACAGCAGGCAAGGATGTATTGTCGGTGAAAACACCTTCGGACAAACTGAAAAAACACTTGCCTGAACTGAAATTGTCAGAAGGACCAAAGCCCAGAAAAGATGCAAGTTTCAGCATAAACAACAAATGAAAATCAGGAAGTGGTTCATCACTTTTGTCTAAAAACAAAATTGACTCCATGATAAAATCAAACAACACAGGATTGCTTTCTTCTTCGCGTATGGTGCGGTAAAGCACTTCGGCAATAAACAATGCCTGCGCACTTGTATGTGTCTGAAAAGGTATGCGACTGAAGCGGTGAAGATATTCGAGCTGACTTATACGCTGCAGACTTTTTGCTGGGTTGTGATACACTACCAGGTCGAGCAAGGTCAGCGGCTGGAAATATGCATTTTTATTTTTTGCCTTTGCACTTCTTACACTGTTTACCAAGTATCCCTGTAACCCAAATTCACGTGTATAAAGTTTGGCAATAACAGAAGTGTTGCTGTAAGGTGTGGTATGTAAAACAATAGCAGAAGTTTTGTGAAGCACGACTTACAGGTTTAAGAATTAAACCTTTTCTCCGAATTCCATCAGATAAGCTTTCATAAATGGCTGAAGTTCACCATCCATCACAGCCTGCACGTTTGAAGTTTCGTAATCGGTGCGCAGATCCTTCACCATTTTATACGGATGAAAAACATACGACCTGATTTGCGAACCCCATTCAATTTTTTTCTTTCCTGCTTCAGTGGCTGCTTTTGCTTCATTGCGTTTGCGCAGTTCCAACTCGTACAACTGCGAGCGCAACATTTGCATGGCACGTTCGCGGTTGCCACTTTGCGAACGTTCAACCTGACAAACTACTACAATTCCTGTAGGCAGGTGTTTGAGCTGTACCTTTGTTTCAACCTTGTTTACATTTTGTCCGCCTGCACCACCTGAACGCGATGTCTGCATTTCGATGTCTGCATCCTTGATTTCAATTTCAATGGTATCATCAATAAGCGGATAAGCAAATACCGAAGCAAAGGAAGTATGGCGTTTGGCATTGGAGTCGAAAGGCGAAATGCGAACCAAACGGTGCACTCCGTTTTCACTTTTCAGATAACCGTAAGCAAAGTCGCCTTCAATTTCGAGAGTGACTGATTTAATTCCTGCCACATCGCCATCCTGTCTGTCAATCTCTTTGATTTTGTAATTCATAATTTCTGCCCATCGTATGTACATACGCATAAGCATGGATGCCCAGTCGCAGCTTTCAGTTCCGCCTGCACCTGCATTGATGGTGAGCACTGCACTCAAAGCATCTTCTTCGCCACTCAGCATGTTTTTAAATTCCAGATCTTCCAGTTGCTGCAATACTTTTTGGTACTGATGTTCTACTTCTTCTTCAGAAGCATCACCACTTTTTTCAAATTCAAAAAGTATGGAAAGATCATCAACAGCACCGGATAAGGAAGCAAAAGCATCTGTCCAGTTTTTCTTAAGCTTGATGGATTTCAGAATTTGCTCTGCACGTTTCGGGTCATTCCAGAAATCGGGAGCATGAGAAAGTTGTTCTTCTTCTTTTATTTTGAGGAGCTTGACATCAATGTCAAAGGTGCCCCCTCAGAGCTGCCAGGCGCTCTTTACATTCGTCTAATTGTTCAATTGTCATAAGGGCTGCAAAATTAGGATAATAAAAGATTCAAAAGAGACTTTTGAAATATTTCAGGAACCGGATTTCATTAGCTTATAAGATTTTGCCACATCAAAAATCATAAAAAGAAAATAGGCAATTAAAAAACTGATGGCAAAAGGAATTGCATTTTGTCGGTTTATAAAAAAGTAAATCGTAAGTATAATCAGCAGCAAAAACATTTTGATGGTTGTGGATGCCATAAAGAACCTAATAGAACCACTGCCTGTGGATTGGCGCAGTCGCAGAAAATGAATCGCTGCAAATAAGAGATAAAAGAATACTGCTATTTTCCAAAAATTATCATAAAAGCGTGGCATTAAAAAATCGCGCATCATATAATAGAGAAAGCAATATAAAACTGCTACGCCTGCCAGCTGAATCAGATATTTAGGATAGGAGCGGTTCATGGTTTCTTGCGAATAAAATCTTTCAGTGTGAGATAGAGTGACGCTGCCACCGACAGGAGGGCAAACAACAAAGTAAATACGGGAATATGGTTGTTACAATATTTGTCGAGGCGATAACCACCGTAGGTTCCAATAAACATGATGACGCCCATTTGAATGCCCATGGACGCATAACGCATGTAGTTGTTAAGCAGTTTTTTCCTGGAGTTTTGTTTCTGCTCGTTCGACATTCTTAATGTCTTTTACCATGGGGCCCATGTTACAGTTGCCGGTAAAGCTGGCTCCAACTTCAACCACTAATTTTCCGGTGTTGATATCACCGTTAATCTTTGCAGTAGATTTCAGAAAAAGCATTTCAGTTACTGTTGATGTGCCTTTAATGGTTCCTGAAACATCAGCATTCTGACAAACTATATCTCCTTCAACAACGCCAGTTGCTCCAATTACAACTTTTGCCTTCGAAAATACAGAGCCATTAATGTTGCCATCAATTCTCAAATCGCCATTCGACTTGATTTCTCCTTCAATAGAAGTTCCGGCTGCAATGATGTTAATAGATCCGGATGGATTTTCACTGCTTTTAACGGGGGTGGTTTTACCCTTCAGATTATCAAACATGGTTCAAAAGTTTAAATGTGTAATGGCGCAAAGATAAAAATAAAAGTTATTAACAAAAAAAATGATTATGGGTAGTTAACCCTGTAGAAATCAAGATATTTGCTAATGTCTTTGTCGATTATAAACTTGTTGAAATTTTGTTCGCTAATAGGGAAAAGTGTAAATGCCGATTTATCCATGCCTTCAAAAACAGATGCATCTGAGTCCAGCCCGAGAATATATTCCTTCGATTGTGTGTGGTCAGGAAATGATCTTACCATCATATAAACATTTCCATCAACAGTAAGGTCGCTTGTGTTGAGTTTATTTGCTCCATAATTACGTTGATTGAATTGATTTAATCTGCCCTTAAGCTGATTGGTGTATGGTAGTTCGGAAGAAAAAATAATTACAACATTATGTTTTACATCGGGCATAAAAGAGTAAAGTGATGTAGCTTGACTTTGTGTAGAAGGCAAAGTTTCTTTTTCAGCATTCCACAAACTGTCGCTGGCAGTAGGGTTTTGCATCTTGGCTAAAATTGCTTTTGCAAGAATACTCACTGAGTCGCGTGGGTAAGATGCAACAACTGCTTTTAATGCTGTTTCAAATTGCGGACGCGGTTGAGTGTATCCAATAGATAATGCCCTGAGGTATGCAAACTTTGGTGACAAAGAGCTTCCCGGAAACAAAGAATCTGCTGCTGATTTTCTTTCAATCACATCAGCATACTGTGCATTCAGAAAAGCTCGGTAAGTGTTTTCATAGAACACTTGCATGATGGCTGTTTTACGTTGTGCATCTTTAAAGTAATTTGGATTACTTATGATGCGTGCATATTCGGAGTCTTCGTACTGAGTAAGAATAATATTTTTGTAATAATCAGCCTTGTTTGAGTCGGGGATGGCGAGATAACATCTGTACAGATTGTAGTAAGCCGGTAGTTTATATTTGTTATCGGGATAGCGGGACATCATTTCCTCGAGGTCATCAGCTGCCGGTTTGGGCTGTGCAAGCGCTTCTTTATAAATAATTCCTGCATTATAATATGCTTCCAGAATCTGAGCGTTTGTTTCGTCTTTCTGAGTGGTTGTTTTTGGAATATTGTCGAAATAAATTTTCTTGCGTGCTTCACTGTTCAATTGCCTGATGCTGTCGGCCAAAGCACGTTCGGCAGCTTCAATGCTGTCGGCTCGTGCCTGAGCTTCTTCATCTTCGGGGCTGCCAAATGCCGCCATTGACTCTTTACTGCTTCTTCGCCAGTTATCTTCCAACTTACGGTTTCCCCATTTCTTCACAAATTCTGAAAACCCGAAACTTATTGCACTTTGATTATAAAAATACCATGAACTTCCGGTGGTACTTCCGGTAACACCTTCTCTGTTGGGCTGGTTCTGAAACTGACTGAATTGCTGGTTGCTTTGTTCTTCCTGTTCTTTTGCTTTTTGTGCAGCTTCTTCTTCTTTTAGCCTTTGTGCTTCTTTATCTTCTGCTTCAACTATTTCATTCACACGGCTGAGTTGTTCTGCTTCGGTTAGGGCACTCAACGCTAATAAGCTGTCTCCTCTTGAAATAATATTCAGATTTTTTACCAGTCTGCTAAGATTTGATTTTTTGTTTTGTATGATGACATAGTCAGGATAATCGGATGCAATGTTGGTGGCAGCGCTGTCGTAATAAAGTTGTGCCTGTCTGAAGTCTAATCTTCTGAAACTGATTTCACCCATTTCGAGATAAGAAATTCCTTTTTGATTGGTGTTGGAAGTGCTGGCAGCTACCGATTCTTTCAGATAGTTAAATGCCTGTGTAGTATCTTTTTCTCTCATAGAAATTCCACTAAGCGCATAATAAATCTGATCTAAGTATTCTTTGTTTTTTTCATCTTTCAACATCTTGAACAACTCATTTTTTACCTGAGAAGCATCAGCGCTGTTGATGTCAAAAGAGCGTGCACGGTTGATGAGTGCATTAAATGTCATCTCATAATCGGGATTCATTTTAATGACACGGTGATAGAGAGCAAATGCTTTTTCGTTGGAGTCAGTTTTCTGATATAACTGTGCTAAAATGTAGGTATATCTGATTTTATCTGCTCTTACTTTTGTAAGTGTAGCAGCTTGATTTAACTGTTCAATCGCTTTGGGGTGATTATCTTTTTTCAGATAAAAATCGGCAGCTACTGCAGCAAACAATGCTTTGTAACGGGATGGAAATTCCTTTTCACTTTTCAGATAATCGAGCAAATATTCAGCATCTGCCATTTTGCCCAACTGCATTTGTGTTTGCATGAGCCAAATCAACCCTTCAAATCGTTTTGGATTATCTTTATAAGTTGATGCTACATATTGAAAAGTTTCTAGCGCATTCCAAAAATCATGTTTGAGAAACTGTGCTTTGCCAATCAACAAATAGTTGTCAGGAATCCAGCGGCAACGTTCCTTGCCATTGATAAACATGCTGTGACGCTGAATTACAATTGAACTTTTTTTGATGGCCGCATCCATGTCGGGATGAATGGCTTTGGCTTTAACTTCTGTGCCATATTTGAAAATATCCAGAATACGGTCATAGTGATCTGTATGCGAAGCAGCTAATGTTTTTGTTCCTTCTTTTACACGTTCGCGCGCATTGAAATATCCGTTGTAGTGAGCAGTTAGATTATGATAAGCGCGGTTTACAACAGTATTTTTTTTCGTGGAACAGGAAACAAAAAACAACACAGGTGTGAGCACCAGCGCAAGTTTAATTCTGGTAAAATGTTTCAAAGTGAAGATATTGTAGAGATAAGAGATAACTTTTTTCTGCATAAATTATTGCACAGGTAAATATTACGATATTTGCCCAAATAAGATGGCAAACATAATAATACTTTTTCGTTTAACCAACGTATGGCTAAGGAACAGAAGAAAGAACGTTTAAAACTGGGTGCTCGCCTCAGGAACAAGTTCCGGTTGGTAATCATGAACGATGAAACTCTGGAAGAAAAAGCTTCCCTGTTGCTGTCACCTCTCAATGTAGTTGTGTTTGCGGGAACGATAATAATTACTCTTATTACGTTTACCATTTATATCATCGCTTTTACACCATTACGTGAGTATATTCCGGGATATACCGATATGAAGATAAGACGCACTGCTATTAAAAACATGTTGCGCACCGACTCATTGCAAAAACAAATTTCTGCTCAGGATTTATATATCAATAATCTTAAAAACCTCATTACAGGACAGTCGCAGAAAACTGTTTCGCTGGATACAGTTTCCATGCCGCAGTTATATGACACTATCCGCAGTTTGACACATTCAGTAGAGGACTCTTTGCTGCGTGCTGAAATTGAAAATCCACAGGATTATAATTTAGATTACAGCAGCAACGGAAGTCGTGGAGGCTCAATCAGTAATTTTTACTTTTTTACTCCTCTGAAAGGTGCAATTACTACCAGGTTTAATACCACTGACAAACATTTTGGAGTGGATATAGTGGCAGGACCTGATGCTGTTATTAAAAGTGTTTTGGACGGAACAGTAGTTATGGCCGACTGGACTTCACAAAACGGATATGTTATTGCCATACAACACAGCAACAACCTCATGTCCGTATATAAACATAATTCGGCACTGCTTAAATCTGTGGGCAATGTGGTGAAAGCCGGTGAGGTAATCGCCATTATAGGAAATTCAGGTGAACTCAGCCATGGTCCGCACCTGCATTTTGAGTTGTGGTACAATGGTGCTCCCGTAAACCCTACCGACTATATTGCTTTTGAATAATTGCACGCACTGATAACTGGTGATTATTGGCGTGCACATTTTTCAGGTTTTTTGTATGCTGTAATTATTCCCTTATTTTAGCCATTGGTTATGGTGCATAATATTCCTCCGCATTTAACAGGACTTAATGATGAACAGGTTAAAGAGTCATACAGGGAGTTCGGATTTAATCAGATAGGAGATGTGCAAAAAAGTCTTTGGTATGAAATGCTACTTGACATACTCAAAGAGCCAATGCTTTTGTTGCTTTTTTCGGTTACAGTTATCTATGTAATTGTTGGAAATTATGCCGAAGCTGCATTTATGTTTTTTGCAATAATTGCTGTTTCTGCTATTTCTTTTTATCAGGACAACCGCAGCAAAAAGGCTCTTGATGCACTCAAGAAACTCAACGAGCCATTAAGCATAGTTATTCGTAATTCAAAAGTAGTACGCATACCTACACATGACATTGCTGTAGGTGACTTATGTATTATCGAAGAAGGAAAAATGATTAATGCTGATGGAGTAATTGTTCACAGCAACGATTTTGCCGTCAATGAAGCATCTCTTACAGGAGAAAGTTTTTCGGTTTTTAAGAATAGTGAGTCAGAGGATAATCATGTTTACAGTGGCACCCTCGTAGTTTCAGGATTGGCAGTATTTAAAGTTGAAAAGACGGGAAAAGAAACACGTATCGGAAAAATTGGAGAGTCTGTTATTCATATTGACGAAGAGCGTTCGCCTTTACAAATTCAAATCACAGGATTCGTGAAATCTATGGCCATGATGGGAGTGGTGATATTTTTACTGGTGTGGTTATACAGCTACATTCGAACCCAAAGCATTGTGAGTAGTTTACTGAATGGCCTTACACTGGCAATGTCCGTATTACCTGAAGAAATTCCTGTTGCCTTCACCACCTTTATGGCATTGGGAGCATACAAACTCATGCACAAAGGAATTATTATCAAGCGTTCCAGTGTAGTAGAAATACTCGGAAGCACTACAGTTGTTTGTTCGGACAAAACCGGAACAATTACTGAAAATTCCATGCAACTTAAATTATTGTATGAGTATAGTTCGAAGCAAATTTTTGACGATCAGAATTTTTCTGATGCACGATTGGCAGACCTTATAGAATATGCAATGTGGAGCAGTGAACCTGTTCCTTTCGACCCAATGGAAAAAACATTACATAATGTTTACTTACAAACTCACTCTGTGGACGAGCGCCAGAATTTTCAAATGGTTCATGAGTATCCATTAGAAGGGAAACCTCCTATGATGACCCATCTGTTTGAAAACAATGATAGGTCAAGAATCATTGCAGCAAAAGGAGCACCTGAAGCCATTATTGCAGTTTCAAAATTGTCAGAAGCCGAGAAAGGAAATCTCAAAGAAATTGCTGATCAGTTTGGAAAAAAGGGCTACCGTGTTTTGGGTGTGGCAAAGTCGCAATGGTCAGGTAATAATTTTCCGGAGAGGCAACAGGATTTCGAATTTGAGTTTTTGGGATTCACAGTATTTTACGATCCACCAAAGAAAAACATCAGTGAAGTATTCAGGAAAATTTATGATGCCGGTATTAAAGTTAAAGTAATCACAGGCGACAATGCTGAAACCACTAAAGCTATTGCCCAACAGGTTGGAATTAAAAATGCATCAGTTTGTTTGAATGGAGAGGAAATCATGAACCTCCCGGAAGAAAAGCTGATGGCTGCTGCAGAAAACACAGTCTTGTTTACAAGAATGTTTCCTGAGGCAAAACTTACTGTGGTTAATGCACTGAAGAAAAGAGGTGAGGTAGTGGCTATGTTGGGCGATGGTGTCAATGATGGTCCTGCATTAAAGGCAGCTCACATAGGAGTTGCTATGGGAAACAAAGGAACAGAAATAGCCAAAGCAGCTTCATCACTGATTATAACAAATGACGATCTGGATAAACTGATTACCGGCATTGGAGAAGGGCGAAGAATTTATGCCAACATTAAAAAAGCAGTTCAGTATATCATTTCAATTCATATTCCAATTATTCTTACCGTATCTCTTCCTTTGTTTCTTGGATGGGTTTATCCTGAAATTTTTACTCCGGTTCATGTTATTTTTCTGGAACTTATTATGGGACCTATATGTTCCATAGTATATGAAAGTGAGCCTATGGAGAAGAATACGATGGTTCAAAAGCCGAGAGTTATGTCCGAAACTTTTCTTAGTTGGCGCGAGTTATTTATCAGTATCATACAGGGGCTGACAATTACTGCCGGTGTGCTTTTTTCTTACCAGTGGTGCGTGACCAACGGAGGCAGCGAAGAAAAAACAAGAGCAATGGTTTTTACTACCTTAATTTTTGCAAATATCCTGCTGAGTTTTGCTAACAGGTCCTTTTATTATAGCATTGCCGAAAGTTTAAAAAGCCGTAACTATTTACTGGTTGGAATTACCTTAATCACAATTGCATTATTATGGATTATTCTTTTTGTACATCCCTTTAGTGATTTTTTTGATGTGGAATCACTTAATATTTCTGAATTGATTATTGCATTGATAACGGCTTCTGTTTCGGTTTTATGGTTTGAAGGGTATAAAGCAATAAAGAGAAGGAGAACCATAAATGGAAGGAAGTTTAATGGAGCTTGACCTGCTGAAATTATACATATACTTCAAAGTTTGTTTTGGTTTCGCCTGAATCTTTGAATGTAACTTTCGTCACTTCACAATATTATTGTCCAATGTATTTTTGTTGTGATGTAAAAAAATTAAACAATTAACAACATGGCCTATTATTTTTCAAAAACAATAAAAGACACCATAGAAGGTGCCAAAGAAAAAGTTACGCAATCGTTAAAAGAAGAAGGTTTTGGAGTGCTGACAGAAATTGATATAAGTGCTACACTGAAAAAGAAACTGGATGTTGACTTCAGACCTTATCTGATACTTGGTGCATGCAACCCCCAGTTTGCTCATCAGGCTCTGCAAGCAGAGAGAAATATTGGAACTATGCTGCCATGTAATGTAATTTTACAGGAAAATCAGCAAGGACTTATTGAAGTTTCTGCAGTGGATCCGGTTGCATCTATGCAAGCTGTTGATAATAATTCGTTGGCACATATTGCTGCTGAAGTACGAAGTAAATTACAACGTGTGATTGAGAACTTGTAAAGTTCCTGTCAGGTTTAGAAGATATATAATTGTTGTCTGCAAGACTTCTACAACCTGCAAACGCGAAACGAATGACGGTAAACTATACTTTCTGCATTTGTAAAAATCACCGCGCCTGTGTGTAAAAAACCAGCCGCACAAAATTAGAGTGCTGCATTTCGCTCATGCCGGCAATCTACCAAAAAATGCAGCACACAAATTTTTTTCCCACCCGCAAAAAGGTCAATTTTCATTTTAGTGTTTAACCTTTGCACAAAGTGTTAATAACTTCTTTATACCAATTTAATACAATTATCGTTTTTTTATTATAAGTTCGAAACTCAAAATTAAACAACGCTAAAACCAAATACCATGGCAGACTTAAAATACCCAAACGAAGTTTTCAGATTTGCAAACGTTCGTGCGCCTCAAAAACATATAGAAGCTGAATATTCATCACGCTTTGTGGACTATAGTTTCGTTAATCAAGATATTCTTGATAACTTTAACCTTCTTTATGAAACTTTAGTTGACCACAGAACGGATCCTGATTCAAGAACTGTTATGCTGGCTGACTGTGCCACCTATCAGGGAGATACCAATTATATAACATCTATTGTTGATCTTTATTCAGAGGATTGGTTCAAAAATTTTAAAACAATCGATGATTACTTACGTGTGCAACAGAAGAATTCAATTACTTCCGAGCTAATAGCAAGTATTGAAGATGCCTTAGGAGTTACAATAGCAACATACGTAGGTGATTCAGGTTATATAGGACGTAAAGTGCATCTATGGGATAATTTATTTGCGCAAATTATACTTGCATCTAATGCACCTCTCAGAACCGAACTTCTTCGTGTAATTAGAATCCTTCAATTAATTGAGCGGCTTAATGCAAGCGACCCTGTATTAGCTACAGGCGAAGGAATTTATCAAGCATATTTGGCAACGGTAATTCTACCTGCTACAATTTTTCCATTAGCAGAAATCGTTAATTCTGAATCAGCCGATCCAGTTACTTCTGATCCTACCTCTGATCCAGATGTTGAAGCAGCAACAGAAGAATTAAACAACCTTAGAATAGCTTATGATGATATTAAACAGGTTTATAATCGCCAAAATTATAATTACAGAAGTTTAAAAAGCCGACCCGCTAATCCGGCCGAAGAAACCCCTGAATTAATAAATCACAACGAGCATATCATAAGTCCTGAAATTTCTCCCGGACTAAAAGATGTTACAAAAGAGATTCTTGAAACTAAAAGTATTTCATTAGACTTTATTTATGTTCCTCAGGTGCTTGCTGAATTATCAGCAGACATGAAAGCTAAAGTAAACATGATTGAAGCCGCCAAGCCTACTAAGTATGCGGTAAGAGTTGGAACGGGACTTATTAGTATTAGCGATGAATGTTCCGTTTACTCCACCGAACCGCCATGCAATCCTTTTACAGGTGCTCAGATAGCTAAAGGTAGCGGTAACATAAAACCTATAGGTATTGCCGACCTTAAGGTTGTGCAGAGCCAGTTATTAAAATACGAGTTGGGTGAAGTTGCTCACATAGAAAATATTTTAGCTGGCGAAACCAAAAAAAGAACTTTTCGAAATTTTAATAGATCAGAGCAAACTCTTCTTGAAGAAAGTGAATTCTCCTCTGAAACCGAAAAAGAAACACAAACAACTGAACGTTTCGAACTACACACTGAGGCTGCAAAAGTTATTCAAGAAGATCAGCAAACAGAAAGTCAGAATCAAAAGGAAAGCTCAATCGGTGCAAGCGTATCAGCTTCTTATGGTTCAGTTACCGCTTCTTTTAATGCTTCATTTGGTTCAAGCTCATCCAATTCTTCCGCAAGCTCTACCTCTCAGGTAGAATCCAACCGTAATGCTACTGATTATGCCAAAAGCATAATGTCTCGCGCACTTAGCAGAGTAATTCAAAAAACAAGAACTCAAAAAACCACCACAACAATAATTGAGTTTGAAGATACAACTGAACACGGAGTTGACAATACTACATCCGAAAGCCCTGATAACATTGCTGCTGTATATCGGTGGGTTGACAAATACTATTTCAACAAAGTTGTAAATTATGGAAAACGCCTAATGTTCGAATTTGTTATACCTGAACCTGCTGCTTTCTATATTTACTCTCGGTTACAGGCTGCAAAAGGAAATGTTGGTGACACGGCAGTTCCTCTACCGGAGCCAGTTGATTTAAAATCATTCAACGAAGTTACTCCTGAAAACTACGATATTATAGCTGCAAAATATGGAGCAGGTGATGTTAATCCACCTCCTTCAGACAGCATTATAATATCAGCTACAAAAGCGCCTGAAACATCAAGCGGTGATGGGTGGTACACATGGCAGGAATTGCTTGACGTGCCTCAAGGATATCAGGCTGAATTTGCGAAAGTTAATTTCCTTTTAAGTACTGGTGAGGATTCATTCGGCAATGCATTTTATATCTCCGTGTATGTTGATGACCAACTCTTTGTTTCATCTGATTGGGCATCTACAAAAATACTCCCACTTAATTTAATTGGTTCGAGTACCAATAAAGAATCTGTAACCGGCCGTATTCCCATTATTGCGCGTATTCATAGCGGTGATTATGCCATAAGTGTAGAAATTACTTGTGTCCCAACACAAAGTGCTACTACCAAATGGAAAATTGAAACATACAATAAAATTCTTGCAGCCTACAAGCAAAGAAAACGCGAATACGATCAATGGGTAGCCTCGCAAGGAGTAGTTATTCAAGGCAATAATCCAAACATCAATCGCATTATAGAAAAAACGGAACTGAAAAAACATTCTATCGAAATTATTTCGGGACAGCGTTTCGAAGCTTTTGATGCGCTAAAACCCAACGTTCCTGATTATGGTTACCCCGAATTTTCTTTTTCTGCCGCCATCGCCCAGGGAACATATATCCAATTCTTTGAACAGGCTTTCGAATGGGAACAAATGACATATATGTTTTACCCTTACTTTTGGGCCCGAAAACGCGAATGGGTTAACATTTTAAAACGTGACGATAACGATCCTCTTTTTATGGCATTTCTTCAGGCTGGTGCATGTCGTGTATTAGTACCTGTTCGCCCTGCTTATACAAAAGCCATACTCTATTATCTTAGTTCAGGTGGCGAAATCTGGAATGGCGAAGACGTTCCTTCACCAACTGACCCGCTTTATGTTTCTATCATAGATGAAATGAAAGAATTTGACGGACTCTTTGTTGGAGGCAATCAGGAGGGTGAGCCTTGGATAAATAAAGTACCTACCAATCTTGTTTACCTTACAAAACTCGATGGAACAAGCCCGGGATTGCCTGATTTTTCAGAAGAGTTATTGCCCTAATCTTTATCATTATGCAAAAACTCTGTCTTGCCATTTCGTCATTAACAATTTTTTTCATTTCCTGTAGCTCCAGTCCCAATCAGGGCAAAAATCAACTTGCAGCTCCGGTTTTTGCTGACACATCAATTCAATTATTTTCTGAACAGAATCCTTTAATCAACTTAAATATAAAATATATAAATGATGCTTATAAATTTGAAAAACAGGTAGGCTCTAAAATATGCTACTTCCCTTCAGGTGTTGATTTATGCGAACATTTTCCAGGCAACGATGATCGTTGGTGGGATTCCATTATGCGCAAACCAGGCCCTCAAAGAGAAAACGCTCAATACGTCATTTTTCAACGCACTGAAAAATATGATTTTCCCCTTAATGTGATATACGAGTACAACCCTATAACACGCATAGTCTCATACATCAATTATGAATGGGCTCCTCCTTGGATTCACTATAGACACCATTTTGATCTTGACTCTGCTATTGCAAATTATAGAGCAGATTTCGCTGATTTGGTATTTTATGATACTCTATTTGTTAAATTATTTAATCTTGTTTCTTCTGCATTTCAGGACACCACCAATGGCTTAAATATAATACTTGAACGAAAATATTACGAGAATATACTAAAAAAAAATATTGACAATGGCGCAAATAATCAATTAATTGTTGATTCATATAATAAGCCAAATTATTGGTATAATACAGATTATGAAGTTCAACTTCAATTAACTCAAAGTTTGGAATATATTAATTGCAGTGTTAATAACAATACTCTAAATAAAAAAATGAAATACAGAGGATTGATATTGTCCTTCTTATTGAAAAAAAATGCGAAATATGATAAATGAATAGTAAAGAAATAAAATATTTGTCTTTTGAGGGCGGAGGAGGCAAATGCATTACCTACTTAGGAGCTATAAAAGCATTGGAAGAAAAAAAAATTCTTCCTGTTCATCCCGTTACTACTGTAAAATTCAAAACAGATGACCTTGATATTGATATACCACAAAATAATTTATTTGGAATCAGTGGCTCTTCTGGTGGTGCACTAATTGCATTTTTTTTGTCATTGGGCCTCGGTTTTGTTGAAATGGAATCATTATTTGATGAGCCCTATGATAATGACAATAACCAATTTATAACATATTTTGATTATCCGGAATCCAATTTAATGGGAATGAACCAACCCATTCAATATTATCGCTCTGTCGTAGAAAAAAAGGAAATGAAAAACGGCAAAGTAAAGTATCTTTGGAAGCCTGACACAAAAGATATCACTATTGAGCAGCTATCTTTTTTAAAAAGTTTGATTATAAATCCAGACATCATTAAAAGAATAGCCGATGATTACAAAGAAAAATTAGGGTTAATTTATAAAATAGTTTTTAACTACTATGGTAAAGGTAAAACAATAACTGTTCCTTTAGGTGCAGCGCTACGAGTTGTAGAGGATAATATTCAAAAAAAAAATAATATTGCAGCCAATCGTTTTCTTCTCAATTTATATTCAGGCAGAGGACTTTTTGTTGGCAATGGTATTAGAACACACCTTCAGAATAAACTTGAAAAATATTTGTTAACGCCTTCCAATGTTTCTCGCTTTAAAGAAATATTCAAATCCTCTCCCGATAGAGATACATTGAGTTTTACTCAGTTCTTCGCCTTAACAGGTGTTAATTTAATAGTAACTGGCACTAATATTACTTTGAACAAACCTGAATATTTTTCTAAAGATTTCACCCCTGATTTTCCAGTTGTCGAGGCAATTGCAATTAGTATGGCTTTACCTCCGGTATTTAAGCCGATTTTCGTCATAGATGTAAATAGTAACGAAAATTTATATGTTGATGGTGGAATGCTTAACAACTTCCCAATACATGCGTTTGATTACTATTTTGGGGTTGATGAATTGGCACATTATTTTGATTCACTGAATATAGGCAAAAACTCACCTTTAAAGTCTGATGTGTTGGGCTTTAGGCTTACAAGCGGTGCATCAAAAATAATATACCGGGAATATCAAGAAGGGAGTACAAGCGGATTAATAACTAATCACATTAATGATCTGATCAATACTTTTTTATATCCCTCTGAAGAGGGACAGATAAGAAATCCTCAAGAGAAAAATCAAACAATTGAGTTGTTCACTTATAATCTAAACGTTTCAGATTTTAACCCAAGTAAAGAAGACAAAGAAACCCCAATTGACGAAGCCTATAAAAAGACAAAGGATTCAATTCAATAATTGTTGAGACGCTCTGGCAGACTTAAAATACCCAAACGAAGTTTTCAGATTTGCAAACGTTCGTGCGCCTCGGCTAACTCACACAAAGACCCCGGTGAAATAACTTTTAAAGATTTTTTTTACATGACAGGAGTTGATTTAATCGTTACAGGAACCAACATAACCAAAAAAACACCATTATACTTTTCAGTATATCACACACCCGATTTTCCGGTTACTGAAGCAATAGGCATTTCCATGAATTTCCCATTATTGTTTAAACCCATATATGTTAATTACAAAGTACACGAAACAATGGACGATGATTACAACGAAAAATATCATGGATTGTTTGTGGACGGAGGCATGTTAAATAATTTACCATTTCATGCTTTTGATGACCACAAAAGTGAAAACATTTTATACCAGGGTAAAGAGGTACAAGTAGAAATTGGTGCTACTGCTTTTAATAGCAATGCTGATTTTAGAGGCAATGTTTTGGGTCTTAGATTACAATCTCAGCTCCCTAAAAAAAGTGAAGAAGATGATATTTTTCCCGAGCATGAACCTTTTATAGCCTTTAATTATAGTGTTGACCTGTTAGAAACCTTACTTTACCCAAGTGAAGAAGGACAAATAAGAAATGAAGTGGAGAAGGAACACACGGTTTTATTAGATGCTACAGGAATAGCCATCACTGATTTTGCATCTCCTAAAATTAATGAAGTAAGAAATGAAGGCGAACTAAGTAAGCTTAAAATTCAAAAAATGAAAGATGCAGAAAACTTGGTAAAAGAAAAGTTTGGATATAAATAAGGTAAAAATGAGAGTCACTCAGAAGATTACATACTTAATTATTTTAACTATTATATCAAGTTGTGAAGAAAAACTCCCAGATGTTTACTATAAACTTAACTATTGTGATACATGTATTACTATAGGAGGGGCAATTGAATACGAACAACAACATAACTCAGCACGATTAACAACAATGCCGGAAGAATACCTTTATGAATCTATTTATCATAATTTTGATTCTGATTATTACGTAAGGTTAAATAAAGGAACTCATAAAAAGCATATTTATACTTTTAAATATTTTATGGAGATTGATACAATATTTAAACTTAAGGTATTAAAAGTATATAAGTATTTATACGAAGAAAACGAAGATTCATTGTTAAACAGGCTTGCGATTAATGAAATTAGAGTAAAAATTTTTCATACCGACCCAATACTTGATTCACTCTATAAACTTCCTCAGTTTACTGAGTGCAAGTACGATTCACTAAAAGCTGTTTTTGATTTTCTCGAAAAGAAGTATGACAAATACTTCAAAGAAAAATGCGGTAAGCACGAAGGACAACGAAAACTTTCTCGTGAGACTTATCCAAACACTCAAAAATACCCACTTATAAAAGACATGAATGCATATTATAATGCGTGTGATGATTTTGGTATCGGGATTGAGATGTTTTATAATATTCCAAAGGAAGGCAAGTATGAAGAGTATAAAAATCTTTCTCCTGAAGATATGAGTATTTATCTTGATAAAGTTTACTATCATAAAAACAATTATGTTCTTAAAGAGGCAGGTTACATTTTATAGCCCATACCGATTTTGCCTCTCCGAAAATAAATGAGGTAAGAAATGAAAAGCCTATTAGAGATTTAAAAATCGCATTGATTGAAAAAGCAAGAAATGAAGTCATGAAGATATTTGGATATGAATAGTAAAAAACTTAAAACTTCTTATGGTATTATTTATTCTGTTTTTGCAGTATTAGCCTTTGTGAGTTGCAAAAAGCCTTCGCCTGATGTATATTTTAATCTCAATTATTGCGATACCTGTTTAACTATAGGCGGAGCAATCGAATACGAAAAACTGCATAACTCTGTCCAATTAACTTCTATGAGGGAGGAGGATGTTTATTTATCTGTCTATCGTGTATTTGATCCTGACTATCCAATAAGAGGAAATAGGCTCAATGATGGTAGAATTATTAATGCTTATAAATATTTTTTAGAGGTGGACACCATATTTAAATTAAAAATTCTAAAAGTATATGTATATCCTTATAAGAAAAATGAATACCCTTTGTTAAGCAGACTTTTTTTGGAGGAGATTCGTATAAAAATTTTCAATAACGACCCTGTTATTGATTCTCTTTATAATCTTCCCAAATTTACTGAATGCAGGTACGATTCATTAAAGGCTGTTTTTAATTTCCTGGGAAAAAATATGACAAATATTTTAAGGAAAAATATGATGTGACAGAAGGTGTACGTAAACTTGCAGATGAAGTAGCGAGGTCTAATAAGCGTTATAAGTATGAAGAGGATTTTTTGCAGTATTTTAATGGATCGGACGATATTGGAATTGGAATTGAATTGTATTATAATATTCCAAAGGAGGGAAGGTATGAAAAATATAAAAATATTAGTCCTGAAGATATGAGCATTTATTTAACTAAAACCATTCATTATAAAAATTACCATCACTTTGAGGAAGCAGGTTATATTATGTATTAGCCAAACGCACTCATACAGTTTTATTAGATGCCAGCGGAATAGCTCTTACTGATTTTGCATCTGCAACACCATATAATAGTAATTGTCAATTTATAGGAAATGTTTTGAGCTTAAGGTTAACCTCACTTTTGCGAAGAAGAAAAAGAAAGAAAATGACATTGCACAAGTGCTGTTTCCAATCAAAATCTAATCAACCCAAATCAAAATCTATCGTTCCCGGAAACCTATCTGTATGCCTCATACAAACAGTTTTTGCCACCGCTAATTGCACACACAATTTAAAGTCGCGCAATGCCGCCAGCACAACCAAAACTTTAAATAGAGTGTGCAATCCCACCCCAACATCCCGTGAGCGGGATAAAAAGGTTTGCCCTCCCTAAAAAAAATAATAATACATCCCACCGCACATCCCACCTGGCATAATACTTCAGTGCTAACATCAACCCTTTCTTTACAGTCTGCCATAACTCATACCATTAGTACTCTGAATATACAGACAGCCCTACAGATAACAGTAAGCTTAGCAAAAGTTCAAAAAGCAAGGCATCGGAACTATTCAGACATTAGAGATTCTAACTACCTTTACTGCATGATAAAAAAAATGCAACCAACTTGTCGGCAGAAAAATGATATACTATCGGTTGCATTTTTTTGAGCAATCGTTCCGTTTTCAAATTCCCCATTTTGAAAACTTCGTTAAGCCCGTGTTCGTTGTCTGAGTTTAATCATTGTTTAACTGGATGTCAGTTGTACTTTTGCAGAAATAATTTAAAGAATCAGAACGTATGAACAGAATATTAATGCTTGCTCTGTTTGGAATGGTGATGTGGAGTTGCAATAACACTTCTGAAAAATCTGCAGCAAATTCAGAAACAAAAGAAGCGCAACACGAACATCATTCAGGTGACGCCATAGAGCTGAATAACGGAGAGAAATGGCAGGTGAATGAAGAGATGAGACCTTATGTAGAAAAGGGAGAATCACTGGTAGAAGAGTATATCAAGAGTGGTTCTACAGATTACAAGCAGCTTGCCGGTCAGGTTGAAGAACAGAATAAGTTGTTAATTAACAGCTGTACCATGGATGGAAAAAGCCATGAAGAATTGCATAAATGGCTACATCCGCATCTCGAACTGGTGAACGCCCTGGCCGATGAAAGTGATGCAGCCAAAGCAGCAACCATTGTAACCCGGCTACAGGAATCGTATCACAATTACCATACTTATTTTAAGTAACAGATTATATTTTTAACCTAAATAAACAGGGCTCTTCAGTTTTAAATCATGACAGGTTTAAGGCATTTTCTTTTTAAAGGATTGAAGCAACCTTTAAGCATTTGTAACGTAAAAAAATATTTACATTTGCTCCGTCAATGAAATTATTCTCAGTCATATTCAGCATGTATTTACTGGCACTGTCGGTAATGCCTTGTGCTGATATGCTGGAATGTAAACACCAAACGGAGCAGTCTGTTACACCTTTTGCAGCTAATGATCATGAGAAACACAATGGTGATAGCGAACAGTGCACACCATTTTGCATCTGCAACTGTTGTGGCCAAACCTGTAACTCTGAATTTAACACTTATCATATTGCTGTTTTTGAAAATTCTGTAGAGCAGAATTTTCCTGTTTATACTTCTGCATTTATTCCTGAAGTATATTTCAACATCTGGCAGCCGCCTAAAATTTCGTAATTACTTTTTTCGGATGATTTAGCGATTAAACAAGAAGGTTTAATTGCTGTCATTCATTTTATTTTCTTCAGTTAATTACGAATTACAAATTTTTATTTCAATGCTTGACAGAATTATTGCATTCAGCATAAAGAATAAACTCATCATTGCGCTGATGACACTGGCACTCATTATCTGGGGGGTGTGGAGCGCAGTCAATTTGCCGATTGATGCCGTGCCTGACATTACCAATAATCAGGTGCAGATAATAACCACATGCCCTACACTTGCAGGACAGGAGGTGGAGCAACTGGTGACATATCCCATTGAGCAAACCATGGCCAACCTGCCTGATTTGGCTGAACTGCGAAGTGTTTCGCGCTTTGGCTTATCGGTAATCACAGTAGTGTTCGATGAACATGTGGATATTTATTTTGCCCGCCAGCTTATTTATGAGCGACTGAAAGAAGCTGAAGAAAAAATTCCGGAAGGTGTGGGAACTCCTGAGCTGGCTCCCGTGAGTACAGGATTGGGAGAAGTTTATCAGTACATCATCCATCCCAAAAAAGAAGCAGAACAAAAATATTCTGCAATGGACCTGCGCACCATGCAGGACTGGATTGTGGCACGGCAACTTTACGGCACACCCGGCATTGCCGAAGTAAACAGTTTTGGTGGTCAGTTAAAGCAGTACGAAGTAGCCATCAATCCCGACAAACTGCAGGCAATGGATGTTACCATTCACGAAATTTTTGAAGCACTTAAAAAAAATAATGAAAACACAGGAGGCGCTTATATTGATAAAAAACCGAATGCGTATTTTATAAGAGGAGTAGGGCTGGTAGGTTCTTTTGACGATATCAGAAACATTGCAGTGAAATTGAACCCCAATGGCATTCCGATTATGATTAAAGATGTGGCTGAAGTACGTTTCGGAAGTGCAGTGCGCTATGGAGCCATGACGTATGAAGGTGAGAAAGATGTTGTAGGAGGAATTATCATGATGCTTAAGGGAGCCAACAGTGCTGAAGTGGTTAACCGCATTAAGGAAAAACTTCCGACCATTCAGAAATCATTGCCACCGGATGTGGTGATAGAACCTTTTCTTGACCGTACTGATTTGGTGAACCGCGCAATTGGCACCGTTGAGAAAAATCTGATTGAAGGAGCATTGATTGTAATTTTTGTGCTCGTATTATTTCTCGGAAATTTCAGAGCAGGTTTGATAGTAGCTTCTGCCATCCCTCTTTCAATGTTGTTTGCACTGGGTTTGATGAAAGTGTTTGGTGTATCGGCCAACCTGATGAGTTTGGGTGCTATTGATTTTGGTTTGATAGTGGACGGAGCCGTCATTATTGTTGAAAGTGTGTTTCATCATATCAGCACCATGAAATCAAACAGAGAACTCACAAAGCCGGAGATGAATGAAACAGTTTTTCAGAGTGCAAGAAGCATGATGAGTAATGCTGCATTTGGTCAGATCATTATTCTCATTGTTTATCTTCCTATTCTTACTCTCATTGGCATAGAAGGAAAAATGTTCAGGCCAATGGCGCAGACAGTAAGCTTTGCAATTCTTGGCGCACTGATACTTTCTGTTACCTACATTCCTATGATGTCATCCTTTGCGCTAAGCCGCAAAACATCACATAAGGAAAACATCAGCGACCGTATGATTGCATTTTTACAAAGAGTGTATGCTCCTTTATTGGAGAAAGCACTTAAACTGAAAAGAACAGTTGTGGGTGTGACGGTAACATTATTTGTGATTACAGTTTTTATTTTTTCAAAAATGGGAAGCGAATTTATCCCAACACTTCAGGAAGGAGATTATGCATTTCACTGCATTTTGCCTCAGGGAACTTCGCTATCACAAAGCATTGAAACCAGTATGCAGGCAATGAGAATCATAAAGAATTTTGACGAAGTAAAATTGGTTGTCGGAAAAACAGGCTCTGCTGAAGTTCCTACCGACCCAATGCCTCCGGAGGCAACAGATATGATGATTATTCTTAAACCTCAGAAGGAGTGGAAGAGAAAAATTACTTACACCGGTTTGGCCGAAGAGATAGAAAGAAAACTTACTGCCTCACTACCCGGTGCATTCTTTGAAATTAATCAACCGATACAGATGCGCTTTAATGAACTGATGACTGGTATAAGACAGGATGTAGCCATCAAAATTTTCGGAGAAGATTTGGATACATTATTATGGTATGCCAATAAAGTAAAAACTCAGATAAAGACAATTGATGGTGTGAAAGATCCAATGGTGGAACAGGTGGAGGGACTTCCTCAGATTGTAGTTCGGTACAATCGTGCACAGATGGCAAATTATGGATTAAGCATTGAAGACATCAATCACATCATCAGCACGGCATTTGCAGGAGGAAAGGCAGGTGTGGTGTTTGAAAATGAAAGACGTTTTGATTTGGTAGTAAGACTTGACAGTGCTTACCGTTCAGGCATTGACGATGTAGAGCGATTGTTTATCCCGACTCCTGATGGTCATCAGATACCATTGTCGCAGGTGGCTGAGGTGAAATATGAATTAGGGCCGGCACAAATAAGCCGCGAAGATGGAAAGCGAAGGATTGTAATTGGTTTTAATATTCATAACAGAGAAGTGTCGCATGTGGTAAATGATATTGAGCAACGGTTATCCGACAAGGTACAACTTCCCGAAGGATATTATTATACCTACGGAGGAACTTTTGAAAATCTGCAGGCTGCTTCCAAGCGGTTGATGATAGCAGTACCTTTTGCTCTTGTATTGATTTTTCTGTTGTTGTTTTTTGCTTTTCACTCTGTAAAAGAAGCATTGTTGATATATACTGCAATTCCTATGAGTGCCATCGGTGGTGTACTTGCATTGCTCATTCGTGATATGTCTTTCAGTATATCTGCCGGTGTTGGATTCATCGCATTGTTTGGTGTTGCTGTACTCAACGGAATAGTTTTAATAGGAACATTTAATCAGTTAATAAAAGAAAAACTAAAGCAGACAGGTGATGATTACAGATTGTCTGCAGGAGAAATAAAAGAGATAATTATGGAAGGATGTAAAATTAGATTGCGCCCCGTGCTGATGACAGCAACGGTAGCGTCATTGGGATTCCTGCCGATGGCATTGTCACACAGTGCAGGTGCCGAAGTTCAAAAGCCATTGGCAACAGTTGTTATTGGTGGACTTATCACAGCAACATTTCTTACCTTGTTTGTGTTACCGCTGCTGTTCTATATGTTTTCAGGTAAAAGAAAGAGTATGGCATCAGCATTTTCTGTTGTTGCTGTCATTGGCCTGTTGCAGTTTTTGCCTTCTGAAATCAAGGCTCAGCCATCGGGTGTATCTCAGTTGCCTGTTCTTACAATTCAACAGGCACTCGACATGGCTCTTAAGAATAATCTTCAGATGCAATCGCAGCAACTGAATGTGCAGTCGGCAGAAAAAATGAAACGCTCCGTTTTTGATTTACCCAAAACGGAAGTCAGTTTGCAATATGGACAATATAACAGCCTCAGGAATGATCTGGGATTATCGCTGTCGCAAAACATTCCATTCCCTACCTACTTCACAGCAAAGTCGAAACTGTATGAAGCAGAATTACAGAGCAACAGGTTGAAGCAGGAAATTACAAGAAATGAAATCACTGCTCAGATAAAAGCTTTGTATTATGGATATCAGTATATGCAGGAGCAGCAGAAAATATTAAGAAGACTGGACAGCATGTATGGTAATTTTGTTGATGCAGCAAAGTTGAGATACACAACCGGAGAGTCGAATCTGTTGGAGAAAACTACTGCAGAAACTAAAAGAGGTCAGTTGATTTTGCAGTTGCAGCAAAATGAAAATGATATGACAATGACTTATAATTCACTGAAGGCATTATTGAATACTAAAGAAGATTTTCGTTTAGATAATCCCGAAAGATTTGAGCCTGTTACCCTTACTGTGGTGCCTGATACTTCACAGCTGAATAACAATCCTTCTTTGAAGTTATTTTTTCAGAATGCAGTAGTAGCGAATCAAAATAAAAAGGTTGAAACATCCGCTGCATTGCCTGATTTTTCAGTTGGGTATTTTAATCAGTCGCTCACAGGATATCACACCGTCAACGGACAGGAAGTATTTTTCGATCGAAGCAAACGGTTTGAGGGTTTCAATGTAGGGCTTGCAATACCGCTCACCTTCTTCAGCAATACCTCCAAAATTAATTCACTCAAACTGCAACACCATTCTTTGAATGCCGAAGCTGAAAACAACAGGCTTCAGCTGCAGTCGCAATTGCAGAATGCAATTAAAGAATACGAACAACATATGTCGCAATTTAATTTCTATAAAGCCACTGCACTTCAAAATGCAGAAACAATGATTCAAACAGCCACACTTGCTTATAGAAGTGGCGACATTGGTTATATGGAATATTTGCAGGCATTACTAACAGCAACGGATATTGAATTGAATTATCTGTCAGCTTGCAATGATGTTAATCAATCGGTAGTGAAAATTAATTACCTGCTGAATAAATAATGTATGCTCACAACGGTAATTCAGAATTAATAAAAAAGAATTTAAAATTAGAAGGATAATGAAAAGTAATAATCATAAAACAACACAAACAAATTTTCATCCGGTGCATTTGATGTATCTGGTACTCTTGTTTCTTTTTGCATGTAACAGTCACACACATGATGAAAGTACTTCGGAGCAACATGAACATGAAAGTACCAATACAACTTCGCTTTCAGCCGAGCAAATGAATGCAATCGGTATCAGATTTTCTAAGTTAGAGAAGAAACAGCTGACGGCTTCACTGAAGGCAAACGGAATCCTGAATGTGCCTAATCAAAACCGCGCCACGGCAACAGCGCTGATGGGTGGTGTTATAAAATCTATTCTGGTGCAGGCAGGAAACAACATTCACAAAGGACAAACCATTGCCACTATCAGCAATACTTCGTTTGTTACCATGCAGGAGGAATTTTTAAGTACTTCAGCAAAACTTGCTTTCGCTGAAACAGAATTTAAAAGACAACAGGAATTAAGCGCAGGCAATGCAACAGCATTGAAAAATTTGCAGCAGGCAGAGAGTGAAATGAAGACACTGAAAGCCCGCAAAGTAAGTTTGCAGAAACAACTCGAAATGATAGGCATTCAGACAGCTTCGCTCACCGCTGATAATATTCAGAGTGTCATCAACATCAACAGCCCTATCAATGGTGCAGTGCGCGACATTATGGTTAACATTGGAAGCTATGTGGAAGCCAACAACCCTATTGCCGATATTATAGACAACAGTCAGTTGCATCTGGATTTGTTTGTTTATGAAAAAGATTTAAGCAAACTCAGAGAGGGGCAGATTATTCACTTCACACTTACCAATAATCCGGGTAAGGAATATGATGCAAAAATTTATGCTATTTCAAATACATTCGAAACAAACAGCAAGGCAATAGCTATTCATGCAATGGTTGAAGGAAACAAACAGGGGCTTATTGACGGAATGAGCATCACAGCTATAGTTTCTTTGGAAAAAGCAATGCTGGATGCAGTACCGTCTGAAGCAATAGTGAATTATCAGGGAACGGATTATATTTTTATTGTTGCAGGTGCAGCCAACGCTGATAGTCATCAACACACTGCCGATGAGCATAATCATGACGGACATACACATGAAGCAGAACAACCGAAACCTTCGGCCTCAGGAAAAACAATGTTCGAACGAATTCCTGTGAGAAAAGGAACCAGCGATGTGGGTTATACAGAAATCACTCCTCTGAAAGAGATTCCTCAAGATGCGCAGATTGTAAGCAAGGGGGCTTTCTTCATTCTGGCAAAAATGACCAACACAGGTGAACATGAACATTAGTAATTTTGCATATGAAATATTGAAAAGATGCATCTTCCTTTAAAGGATAAGAAATTCATATTTCTTCTTTGTGCAATTGCAGTAGTAATTACACTCGAAGTGCTGAGTATTTTCGGAATTAATATTCCAATGCCTTATGCACCTTTTGTGTTTGGCTTTTTTATTCTGATTATTGGTCATGAAGTTTTATGGAAAGGACTGAAGGCAGCTTCGCGAATGAATTTCAGCAGTATCAATTTGCTCATGCTCATTGCATGCATTGGCGCATTTTACCTCAAAGAATATCCCGAAGCTGCTGTGGTTATTGTACTGTATGTTTTAGGTGAACGATTAGAAGATATAGGTATTGAAAACTCTAAATCAGCACTTGATGCTCTTGTGAGCAAAGCACCTAAAACAGCATTCGTAAAATCATTGCAACAACAGATTGCTATTGATAAAATTGAAACAGGCACCATCATTCAGGTAAAACCGGGAGAGATGATTCCGCTGGACGGAGTAATCGTATCAGGCGAAACAACAGTTGATGAAGCAGCCATCACAGGCGAACCTATTCCTCAGGATAAGCACAGCAACGACAAAGTTTTTGCAGGCACTCTTAACAGAAACGGTTTTATTGAAATTGAAACTACCAAACTTTCTGCTGACACCACATTTTCAAAAATTATTCGCCTCACTTTTGAAGCATCTGCCAATAAAAGCGAAACTCAAAAGTTTATTCAGAAATTTTCAAAATATTATACACCAACTATAATTGTTTTATCTATTCTGCTGTTTTGTATTCCTGTTTTTGTTTTCGGGCAGGATTTGAATCACTGGATGTTGCAGGCAATTACCTTACTGGTTATAGCATGTCCGTGTGCGCTGGTAATTTCAACTCCGGTTGCAATTTATGCAGCTATTGGCAATGCTTCTTCCAAAGGTGCTTTGGTAAAAGGCGGAAAATATATTGAAGCATTAGCGCAGGTTAAAGCAATTGCACTCGACAAAACACGAACCATCACCTATGGAAATCCTGTAGTGAGTGATGTCATCACACTAAATAACACAAGCCGCGAAGAGTTGCTTGCATGTACTGCCGGTGCCGAAATTTTCAGCGAACATCCTCTTGCACTTGCCATAGTGGATGCAAGTCGCAGCGAAGGTTATGAACCTCACAAAACAGAGTTGTATAAAAGTCATTTGGGAAAAGGTGCAACAGCAAAATGTCTTGTCTGCGAAGACGAAATTATTTATGCAGGCAAACTTGATTTTATTAAAGAGCATCACGGCACAGATGTGGAAGCTGAAAGAATTGTTGAACAACTGTCGCAGTCAGGAAAAACAAGTGTTGTGGTAAGTTTTGGAAAAGGTGTGGCAGGAATTCTTGCACTTACTGACGAGATAAAAACAGACAGCGCGGAAGTAATACAGGCCATAAAAGATTTAAAGATAGAACCCGTTATGCTCACCGGTGACAGTGTGAGAGCTGCACATCATGTTGCGCAGCAGGTTGGAATAAACACTGTTTACGGAGGATTACTGCCAGAAGATAAAGCAGAGAAAATTAAAGAACTTTTGAAGCAGTATAAATCGGTAGCAATGGTTGGAGACGGAATAAATGATGCTCCTGCTCTGGCACAAAGCACCGTGGGTATTGCAATGGGTGCAGCCGGCAGCGACACTGCCATTGAAACAGCCAACATTGCATTGATGAATGATAAACTTTCACTCATTCCTTTTCTCGTAAGACTAGGTCGCAAAACTTTGATGCGAATAAAAATAAATACCATTGGAGCCGTTGCAGTAAAATTGATTTTTATTCTGCTGGCATTTTTGGGTTTTAGCAATTTGGTTTTTGCCATTGCAGCTGATGTAGGAGTTACGCTGGTAGTTATTCTGCTGAGTCTGCAACTGATGAACTATTCAGAATAACTTTGGCAATGGAAAAACAACATCTTAAGCACAACTGTTATTCTTTTAATTTTGCAAAATAATCAGATGAGGCTAAATTGAATAATGATGCTTAGTTACTCAGAAATATTAATTCGGCTGTCGCTGGCTTCGCTTTTTGGAGCTTCTATTGGTTTGGAGCGAGAGCGAAAAAACTGGACTGCCGGTTTGCGTACCCATATGATGGTTTGTGTTGGGTCGTGTTTAATAATGATAGTGTCTGCATTTGGTTTTGCCGATATTTTAGGACGTGAGAATGTGATGTTGGACCCATCAAGGGTAGCTGCTCAGGTAGTCAGTGGAATCGGATTTATTGGTGCAGGAACAATTCTGTTTATGAAACGCGGAACTGTGCATGGCCTTACAACTGCTGCAGGACTTTGGACTGTTGCTGCCATAGGACTTGCAACAGGTGGAGGAATGTATTTTGCTGCAGGTACCACCACCGTTATTGCGTTGATTATACTCTGGGCATTGAAGCCTCTTGAAAATAAATTTGAACAAAAATTCAAAGAGAAAGCTTTGCGGATTACAACGGGTACCGATGTAAATATCAGCGAGCTGATGAAAGTTTTTTTAAAAGACAGCAGTATTAAAATAAAATCATTCACACTTGACAATGACGAAGGAGGAAATTCCTATCTGTTGATTTTCGATAATTATGATCAGATAAAAATGGAAGAGGTGATTAACATCATGAAAGAAATTCCTTCCGTTAAAGAAATTTACTGGACCAGATAATCAGAAATAAATTAAAATGAAATTAAAAGCAATTGTTTTAGCCGGAATTGTTTGTAGTTTAACAGCAACATTGCATGCACAGAAAAGTGTAAGAGCATTGTTTTTGGGTAACAGTTATACTGATGTAAACAACCTCCCTGAAATTGTAAAACAGCTTGCATTGTCTGCAGGCGATACGCTTATCTACAGCAAAAATGCTCCCGGAGGAAATACCTTGCAGGGGCACTCTACCAATCCTACAAGTTTAAACCTGATTCAGACAGGCAACTGGGATTATGTTGTACTGCAGGAGCAAAGCCAGCTGCCTGCATTCCCGGATGCACAGGTCATTAGTCAGGTATATCCTTACGCACATGCACTTGACAGCATGATTAAAGTTTACAACCCCTGTGCCACCACCTTATTTTATATGACATGGGGACGTAAATTCGGTGATGCTTCCAACTGTGCAAGTTTTCCTCCCATATGTACTTATGAAGGGATGGATAGCTTGCTCTATTTACGTTACACCATCATGGCGCAGGATAACGGTGCAGGCATTACCCCTGTAGGAAGATTATGGCATAGCATCAGAGACAATCATCCTGCCATTGATTTATATTCCAGCGACAACAGCCATCCTAACAACAATGGTTCTTTTGCTGCTGCCTGTGCGTTTTATGCAGTTATGTTTGACGAAGATCCTCAGCAGGCTCCTTATAACTATACCGTTAACGCTGCAGTTGCTGATACTATCAAAATGATGGCCAACGAAGTAGTGTACGATAGCCTCGACTTCTGGTATCGTTTTGTTCCTGACATAGTGGATGCTTCATTCAGCTATATTGTGAATGGTAACACTGTGACATTTACCAATACTTCTCAAAATGCTGTTATTTACAACTGGGATTTTGGTGACGGTCAAACATCCACATCCGTATCACCATCTCACACCTTTGCTGCTCCGGGAACATATACTGTCGAGTTGACAGCTTCTGATAGTTGTTCAAGATCGGATGATCATTCTGTAACAATTACAATTACTGCAACAGGGTTGCATCAGTTGCAGAATGAAAGTAATTTCAGTGTTTATCCGAATCCTGTTCAGGATGTTTTATACATAACAGCATCTGACGAATTTGATGAATTGCAGATTAACGATCTCTGCGGCAGAAAGCTGATTACCGTTCCATTTTCTGATAAAAACGAGAAAGTCATTAGCGTAAATATTCAATCCTTATCGGCAGGTATTTATATGTTAACAGGTTATCATGCAGGAGGAATGAAATCAACAGCTATGTTTAGTAAAATTTCAAAATAAACCCTTGAGATAAGACAATATGACGGGGCAGAAATTAATTCTGTTTTTTAGTCATATTGTTTACCTAAAACTGCATTTTTTTTCGTTTCTTTGGAGAGATTAAAATCAGACATTTCCAAACGCATGTCATCAGAAGTTT
Organism: Bacteroidota bacterium; assembly: GCA_019136655.1. Taxonomy (GTDB): domain Bacteria; phylum Bacteroidota; class Bacteroidia; order AKYH767-A; family OLB10; genus OLB10. The sequence goes on along the minus strand of JAGVTU010000009.1, from coordinate 74,538 downwards.
TTGAGGTAAAACTCCCGGCATTTGAAGGGCCTTTTGACTTATTGTTGTTTTTTATTGAACGCGATGAGTTGGATATTCACAACATTCCTATTTCGAAAATTACAGATGATTTTCTCAGCTATATCCACAATCTTCAGTCATTAAATATTGAAGTGGCTGCAGAGTTCATTTTAGTAGCCAGCACATTGATGCGTATCAAAGCTAAACTGCTGTTGCCTCGCCCACAAATGGATGAGCAGGGCAATGAAATAGATCCGCGTCAGGATTTGGTACAACAACTGCTCGAGTATAAAAAATACAAGGCAGCCGCTGAAGAATTCCGTTATATGGAAGAAGAACGTGCCATGAAGCTTTCGCGAGGAAACTTAGCCAAAGAAGTGGCAAAAATTGCTGTAGTTACCGACAGTGCAGGATTCAGCAGCGAATTGCACCAGTTAACTTTATTTAAACTGATTTCTGCTTACCAGCGCGTACTTCAGCGTTTCGAAAATGCTCAGCTTGAACTGAAGCATACAGTAGTGCAATATCCGTTTACGGTTGAGGATGAAAAAGAGAGAGTGTTCAAAAAAATAAACTCAGGAAAAAAAGTTTCTTTCGAGGAATTGTTTGAAGAATGTACAAGCCGTATTCATGCAGTTTTTATTTTTCTTGCTTTGTTAGATCTGCTTCAGGCACGTGAGGTAACTATTCAAATCGGAGAAGGATTCAATAATTTTTCGCTGACCAAACCTCAGGACTTATTTACTCATGCAGAATGATGGCAAGGATGTCCTGAAGAAACTTAATCCCAAAAAAATAATTTGGCCTTTACTTATTGGCTTTTCTGTAACTGCATGGCTTTTTTATTCTCAGTTCGACAGAAATGCTTTCAGTCAGATTGACTGGACATGGCATAGTACTTTTTGGATGATACTTGCAGGAGTATCAGTTTTTGTACGCGACTTTGCCTACATGGTTCGTATCAGAGTACTTACAGATAATGAACTCAGCTGGTACAGAAGTTTTATTGTAATAATGCTTTGGGAATTCTCTTCAGCACTGGCACCCGGAATTATTGGTGGCGGCTTTTTGTTTGCTATTTTTATTCTTAACCGCGAAGGAATTAACCTTGGTAAAAGCATTACCACTATCACCTTTTCGTCTTTTCTCGATGGAATTTTCCTTGCTGTTATGGCTCCATTGGTTTATTTTCTTGTGGGCAAGCAGGCTTTGTTTTCAGGAGTACAGGTTGGTGAAACCTCATTCGGAAACAGTATTTATTATTCTTTCTGGGTGGTATATTTTATCATTCTTGCATATAAACTATTTATCGCCTATGCATTATTTGTAAATCCATACTTCATCAAAAAACTGATTGTGGGAGTTTGCTCCATAGGTTTTCTTAAACGTTTCAGAAAAGGAGCTGTTACCACAGGCGATCAGTTGATAATTGCTTCAAAGGGCTTGCGCGATAAGGATTTGAAATATTGGGGCATTTCATTGTTGGCCACTTTTGCTTCATGGACAGCAAGATATTCTATAGTCAATTGTCTCATTCATGCTTTTCACGGACAAACACCGTTGGCCGATCTTATTGTATATGCCAAGCAAGTTATTATGGGAATTATTATTTTAATTAGTCCGACACCTGGCGGTAGTGGCATTGCCGAAGTGATTTTTACGGATTTTCTGGGAGAGTTTATGCATAAAGGGCTTGCACCAACATTAGGAATCCTTTGGAGGCTGATTAGCTATTACCCATATCTCATTATAGGTGCTTTTATTCTGCCCCGATGGATTAGAGAAAAACTTGTAAAACGAATATTTTAAATCAACATGAGTAACAGAAGAAGAATTTTCCTGGTATTTATTTCATTGTCCATTGGGATGGGATTGTCGGTTTTGCTTTTTATTAAGAAAAACAATGGTAAACCGTTAGACTCAAATGATTACCTGTGGCTGGGGACCAACTTGTTTTTTTCTTTACTGATAATCGGTGGCGTTGTTTATTATTTTTCGAAAAAGGATCAAAACAATCTGAAAAAATAATTGTAACTTTTATATTTGAACAAAAATCGTAATAAAAATGAAGAAGATTAAAATTGTACTCATTCTCATGTCAGTTTTTTTTAGTGGACAACTGTTGGCGCATAATGAAAGCCGTGTAATTGAATATAAATCCGGGGATGTAACCTGCAAAGGTTATGTTGCTTTTGATGCACATAAGAGTAAAATGCCCGTTGTGCTGATTATACCTGAGTGGTGGGGATGTAATGACTATGTTCAGATGCGTGCCAATATGCTTGCCTCTTTGGGATATTTTGCTTTTGCCGTTGATATGTACGGCAATGGTACAATCGCATCAAATCCTGAAGAAGCACAGGAGCAATCTTCTAAATTTTACAACAACGCTAAATTGGTTCAGGAACGCATTCAGGCTGCAATCAACAAAGTAAAAGAGTTTCCAATGGCTGATGTAAGCAATATGGCTGCTATAGGTTATTGCTTTGGTGGAAGCATGGTTTTGAATGCGGCTAAATTGGAAATGCCCTTTAAAGCAGTGGTTAGTTTCCATGGCGGACTTAAAGGCTTTCCTGCTAAAAATGATATTAAGGCAAAAATTCTTGTTTGCCATGGTGCAAGCGATTCATTTGTTCCAGCTCAGGAAGTAAAAGAGTTTAAAGAGGAAATGACTAAAGCACATGCGGATCTTGTTTTTATTGATTATCCTGATGCTACACATGCATTTACAAATCCTCAGGCAACGGAAACTGGAAAGAAATTTGATATGCCTGTTTCGTATAATGCAGCAGCCGATAAAAAATCATGGGAGGATATGAAGGAATTTTTAGCGAAAAATCTTCTGAAGTAGAAAATCCAATCGAAAAAAGTCAGTTTGAAAGAACAATGATTGTATAATCCCATTTAACAGATATTATTTTGAAAGTAAGTGGAGAAGCGAGTTTCTCAAAAGCATTTCTGTCTTATATTTGTCTCGGAAAAATAATTAAATATTATGCCTCGGATTTTATTAATTGAAGACAACAAAGAAGTCAGAGAAAATACAGCTGAAATACTCGAGTTGGGAGGTTATGATGTTGCAACAGCTTCTGATGGAAAAAAAGGAGTGGAGGAAGTTCATAAACAAAAACCTGATTTGATTATCTGCGATATTATGATGCCTGTATTAGATGGCTATGGCGTATTGCATTTGTTGTCAAAAAATCCAGAGACCGCAATCATACCGTTTATCTTTCTCACCGCAAAAACAGAACGTGGCGAAATGCGCAAGGGTATGGAGATGGGTGCTGATGATTACATCACCAAACCTTTTGACAAGAGCGAACTGCTGAACGCTGTTGAAAGTCGTTTGAAAAAATCAGAAGCAATAAAGAAGGAATACTCAAAAGATATTGACGGACTGACTGCATTCATTGGTGAAGTGGGTGGTAAGAATGCAATGCTGTCATTTATTGAAAATAAAAAAATAAGGGCTTATAAGAAGAAAGAAAATATTTACAAGGAAGGCGATTTTCCAAGAGGAATGTATTATGTCAATCATGGTAAGATTAAACTTTTTAAAAGCCATACCTATGGCAAAGAACTGATAACATCATTGCTGAAGGAAGGCGATTTTTTTGGTTACACATCACTGATTGAAGATAAGGATTATCTGGAAAGTGCTCAGGCTCTCGAAGATTGCGAAGTAGTATTCATCCCAAAAGAAGATTTTCTGAATTTACTTTACTCCAACCGTGAAATAGCAAGACGTTTTCTGGTTATTCTTAACCAGACTCTTACCGAACAACAGGACAGTTTAATAGAACTCGCTTACAGCTCTGTGCGCAAAAGGGTTGCTGAAGCATTGGTGCTATTATCAGAAAAGTATAAAACCCGCGAAACGGAGCCATTCAGCATGTCCATTTCGCGGGAGGATTTAGCCAATATTGTGGGTACCGCCACAGAATCTCTCATTCGTACTTTAAGTGATTTTAAAGAAGAAAAACTCATCGAAGTAAAAGAAGGTAAAATTGTATTGCTGAACGAAAAAAAATTGAGGGAATTGAAAAATTAATACCCATACTTTTTACCCCATCTCGTTCTTAAAAATTCACGCATTTCTTTTTCTCTCGGATTGTTTCCCGGGTTATAAAATTTTGTATTGCGAATTTCTGCCGGCAGAAATTCCTGCTCCGTAAAATTATTCTCATAATCGTGAGCATACTTGTAATCATGCCCGTAGCCAAGTTCCTTCATCAGTTGTGTTGGAGCATTGCGTATGTGCAGCGGTACTGATAAATCACCTTTCGACTTTGTCATTGACAATGCTTCTTCAATGGCCATATATGCAGCATTGCTTTTGGGCGAACAGGCTAAATAAATACAAGCCTGTGATAAAATAATTCTGCTTTCAGGAAAACCAATTTTATGCACAGCATCAAAACACTGATTGGCTATCAGCAATGCATTAGGATTGGCATTGCCTATGTCTTCCGAAGCTAAAATGAGCATTCGCCTAGCGATAAACAATGGATCTTCACCACCTTCAATCATTCGTGCAAGCCAGTAAACGGCAGCATTAGGGTCGCTGCCTCGCATTGATTTGATGAAAGCTGAAATAATATCGTAATGTTGTTCACCTGATTTGTCATAAAGTGCAATTTTTTGCTGAATGGTTTTTTCTACCAGTGCATTGTCTATTATCAGTGTTTGATCTGTTGCATTCGACTGTATGACTATTTCAAGCAGATTTAAGAGTTTACGTGCATCACCGCCACTCAAACGTAATATTGCTTCATATTCCTTAAACTCTACATTCAGATTTTTATATTGCTCATCATTTTGCAATGCGCGGTGAAGGAGTGTTTTTAAGTGATCGGCCGATAAAGATTTCAGAACAAAAACCTGACAGCGTGAGAGAAGCGGAGAGATAACTTCAAAAGATGGATTTTCTGTAGTTGCACCGATAAGTGTAAACACTCCCCGTTCAACAGCACCTAATAATGAGTCTTGTTGCGATTTGCTGAAACGGTGTATTTCATCAATGAATAAAACAGATTGTTGTTTTTCGTCTTGTTGCAGTTTGGTGGCTTTTTCTATCACCTCTCTGATGTCTTTTACTCCACTGCTGATGGCACTAAGCATAAAAATTTTTCTTCCTGACTCACGGGCTATGATGTAAGCCAGTGTGGTTTTTCCTGTGCCCGGAGGTCCCCATAAAATCATACTTGGCACCTGACCCGACTGAATAGATTTTCTGAGAATAGCACCTTCGCCCACCAGGTGCTCCTGTCCGATGTAGTCTTTCAGTGTTTCAGGCCTCATTCGTTCTGCTAATGGTTTCATTATTACAATCATTTGATAATACCACTAAGTAATAACATTTATTGATTAGGTTTGAACTGTAAGAATAATTTTTAATCATGCTTAATCATGTATTTTTGCGGCCATGGATACAGTAGTAAGCGGAATTCGTTCAACAGGCAACCTTCACCTCGGTAATTATTTTGGTGCCATGAAAAACTTTCTGAAAATGCAGCATGAGTATCGCTGCTTTTTCTTCATTGCCGATTATCATTCTCTCACCACACATCCCACTCCTGAGAATTTACAACAAAATGTATATCAGGTTTTGGTAGAATATCTTGCCTGCGGTTTGGACCCCGAAGTTTGTACCATTTATATACAAAGTGATTTACCTGAAACGGCTGAATTGTATTTGTTACTTAATATGAATGCTTATGTAGGTGAGTTGGAGAGAGTAACATCGTTCAAAGAAAAGATACGTAAACACCCTGATAATATAAATGCAGGTTTGCTGACGTATCCTGTGCTTATGGCTGCCGATATTTTAATTCATAAAGCGTTAAAAGTTCCTGTTGGCAAAGACCAGGAACAACATCTTGAAATGACACGAACTTTCGGAAATCGTTTCAACAGATTATATAAAACTGATTTTTTCCCCGAGCCTGTTGCTTTTAATTTTGGTCAGACACTTGTGAAAGTTCCCGGACTGGATGGCAGCGGTAAAATGGGAAAGTCGGAAGGTGAAGGAAATGCATTGTATCTGAAAGATGACGCTTCCGTTGTGAGAAAGAAAATTATGCGTGCCGTAACTGACAGTGGTCCTGTAGAACCTAATTCACCAAAACCGGAAGCAATTGAAAATTTGTTTTCACTCATGAAACTGGTCTCTGCTGCTGATACCATCGCTCATTTCGAAAATGCTTATGCGCAATGTAATATTCGCTATGGTGATATGAAAAAGCAATTAGCTGAAGATATGGTAGTTTTTCTGAAGCCAATTACTGAAAAAATTAATGAGCTGAATTCCGACAAAGAGTATATCAGAAAAGTAGTGAGCAGGGGAAGAGAAAAAGCCAAGGAAAGTGCATGCAAAACACTGGAAGAAGCACGTCAGATTATCGGTTTCAGAAGATTTTATTAGTCTTTTGAAATTGTGGAATTGTCAATAAAAAGTTAACCTGTATTCTATCTGTCTATAATTCAATGGTAAACATTCAGATTTTTGTTGGGTTAAAATATTTTGAAAATCCGATTCAAAAACATTTCTTTGCGCTCTAATTCAAAACATTATACAAATGTCAGACATTGCATCAAGAGTTAAAGCTATTATTGTTGACAAATTAGGTGTTGACGAAGGCGAAGTTACTAATGAAGCTTCTTTTACCAACGATCTTGGAGCTGATTCGCTCGACACCGTTGAACTGATTATGGAATTTGAAAAAGAGTTCAACATTGCTATCCCTGATGATCAGGCAGAAAAAATCGCTACCGTAGGTCAGGCGATAGATTACATTACAGCAAACGTAAAATAAGCAGTCATAACCTTACTGCATGGAGCTTAAAAGAGTAGTAGTTACCGGATTAGGCGCCCTTACACCCTTAGGAAATTCTGTTCCCGAATATTGGAATGGCCTATTGAGTGGTGTTAGTGGCGCTGTTCCTATTACCAAATTTGATGCTTCTAAATTTAAAACAAGGTTTGCATGCGAAGTGAAGAACTTCGACCCATTGCAATATCTCGAAAAGAAAGAAGCTCGTAAACTCGATCCGTTTTCTCAGTATGCAATTGCAGTATCCGATCAGGGTGTCAAAGATGCCGGCTTGGATACCGCTCAGGTAAATCCTGACCGCATAGGCGTTATCTGGGGATCAGGTATTGGAGGATTACGTACTTTCCTTGACGAGGTGATTGCTTATGCAAAAGGAGACGGAACACCAAGGTTCAATCCCTTTTTCATACCAAAGATGATTGCCGATATTGCATCAGGTCATATCTCCATGCGTTTTGGATACCGTGGTCCAAACTATACTACGGTTTCGGCATGTGCATCATCTACCAATGCACTTATAGATGCATTTAATTACATCCGTCTTGGCAAAGCAGATGTCTTTGTTTCCGGTGGTTCGGAGGCATCTGTCAATGAAGCAGGTATTGGAGGTTTTAATGCTATGCATGCCCTGAGTGAACGTAATAACGACCCACAAACAGCATCCCGTCCTTTTGATTTGGACCGTGACGGTTTTGTATTGGGAGAAGGTGCAGGTTGCATCATTCTCGAAGAACTGAATCATGCCAAAGCAAGAGGTGCTAAAATTTATGCTGAAATGGTGGGTGGTGGCATGAGTGCCGATGCATATCATCTTACAGCTACTCATCCCGAAGGACTTGGAGCTTACAATGTAATGAAATATGCATTGGAGGATTCAGGGTTATCACCTTCTGATATTGATTATATCAATGTACATGGAACCAGCACTCCTGTTGGCGATCCAAGTGAGGTAAAAGCCATACTCAAATTATTTGGTGATGATGCTTTCAGGTTAAACATCAGTTCTACCAAATCTATGACAGGTCATTTGTTAGGTGCTGCAGGTGCTATTGAAGCTATTGCATCAATTCTTGCAGTTCAAAACAATACGGTTCCGCCTACCATCAACCATTTTACGGATGATCCTGCTTTCGATTCAAGATTAAATTTTACTTTTCATAAACCTCAACAACGCGAAATCCGTGCAGCATTAAGCAATACTTTTGGATTTGGCGGACATAATGCTTCTGTTATTTTTAAAAAATATTCCTCTTAAAAATCAGTAGTTCCTTGATCGGTTTTATACCTTTCAGTATTTTATTTTCAGAGAATCGTGGCCTGTTGCGCTCGCTGCATTCGTTACTGGGTTTTTATCCTAGAAATCTTTCGCTTTACAAACTTGCTTTCAGTCATCGTTCTCAAGCAAAAGACACTACCAATGGAATTAAACATTCCAATGAACGACTGGAATATCTGGGTGATGCTATTTTAGGTGCAGTAATTGCTGAAATGCTGTTTCGTAAATTTCCATTCAAAGAAGAGGGTTTCCTTACGGAAATGCGCAGCAGACTGGTGAGTCGTGACCATCTGAAACAAATTGCAATCAAACTAGGAATAAATCAGTTTATTAAGAAGAACAGTGCCCCTGATGCTTTTAGGAATATGTATGGCGATGCACTGGAAGCATTAATAGGTGCTATTTACATAGATCGAGGTTATAATGTTGTAAGAAAGTTTATTCTCGAGAGAATAATTGAAAACCATGTTGATCTTGACGCAATTTTTTCTACTGAAATTAATTTTAAAAGTCGTCTGTTAAACTGGGCGCAGCGCAATAAGCATACAGTGGTTTTCGTAACTTTTGAAGAAGAAAATACCAGCGACAAACTCATTAGAGTTAGGTTGATGATAAATGGCGAAGAAGCAGCCACCGGAATGGATTTTGTAAAAAAGAAGGCTGAACAAATTGCTGCTGAAAAGGCATGCATGCAATTACAGATATAATACTACACACAATTTTTTACTCTGAAATTTGCATCCTGACATTTCGGATGTATTTTTACACACAATGTATTTTTACTGAGTGCAGCTAAATATTTTCAAAAAAAATGGAGTTATCTGAAATAAAAACGCTCACAGGTTTTTTCGCAAAAAACAGATATGAGTATCTGAGTCCGCCTGAAGTTTATTTTACAGATAAAAATTTTCCTGAACTGCTGAGGCTTTATAAAGAAATCAACTCCGGAAAAGTAACTACTGATGAGGAAGCTGCAGAAAAAGTATTAGGCGTATCCGCAACACATACTTCGTATCAGAAACTGAAATCAGAATTGGAAAACAGATTGGTTCATCTGGTTTACGGCCTCAACCCCGAAAAACTGATGAATTCCATGCTGGGTCGAAGCACATTCAGAGCGTATATTTATTTGGGAGCAGCATTAATTACGCGGCAGCAAAACACAACAACACTCATAGCTGATTTTTTCTCACAAAAGTTGGCTGAGAATATTGCTTTTACCAATGACGGAATGATGGGTTGTATTGCTGATTTGACCCTTGCTGATCGTATGGCGGTAAAAAACAAACCGGATGAATTTTATCATTACAAAAGCAGATTTGAAGAATCATTCGAACGCTTTAAACTGGAATCGGAATTGCTGCTCATGCAACGTGAACTGGATATTTTTCAGACAGCATCCAATATAGCTCAGTATAAAAATGTTACCAAGGCAAAAAAATACTATCTCCGTGCAAAGCAAATCCATGAAAAACTGCAGTCATTCTCATCAAATTACCATTATGCCAATATTGCCTTTACTTATGGCTATTTTGCAAATGATTTTGAGCTGATAGATGAAGTGCTCAATGAAAGAGAAGAGTTTTACAGGCAACACCCTGAATATTTTACTGATATGCAACGGAGTATTCTCGCCCTTTCACGTATGCTTGCCTGTATACATCTTCGTCAGTATGATAAAGGAAAAGAAGAAGCCCGCATTTTTTTGCAACGGCTCAATCAGAATTCAGCAGATTGGCTTTTGGCTCTGGAGCATTACTTTATTCTTTGTATGCATTCAGGAAATTATGAGCAGGCACTGAATATTTATTTTGAAGCAACCCACAATGAGCAATTCGTAAATTTTAATCAGGAAGTAAGAGAGCGGTGGCATTATTTTGAACCCTATCTGAATTTTATTTTACCTGATCATTTCCCTAAGGAGAGCATTAATTTATTGGGGTTTCTGGATGAGATAAGTTATTATACTTCACATAAAGAAGACAATAACATCAGCATCATGGTAGGTCAGATTATCGTTATGATTGAAATGGGTGAATTCGATAAACTAACCGAAAGAACAAAATATTTAGAGAATTATATAAAGAAATACGTGGACAAAAGGATTTACCCCCGAACCTATATATTCCTGAATATGCTGCTTGAACTTTTTAAGAATAATTTCAATAGCGAAATTACAGCGAAACATGTGTCAAATCAACTTGCACAGTTAAAACCCGGAAAAGAATCAAAGTTGTTCATTGTAGAAGGACTGGAGATTATTCCTTATGATGTTTTATGGCCGGAGATAATGAAAAAATTAAAAAGACGCTGAAATATTTCAGCGCCTTTTGACGGTTATGTGTTTTTAAGAATATTTACATTGTACCTGTTCCTACCACGATTATTCCATCACAGTCAACCTTTGTGCCTTGAGCAGCCATTTTTTGTGCCTGTTCTATTTCTTTGGCATTTTTGGTTTGAAAATCTTTGTTGTTTAAATCAGCAGGCGTAGCGTTAACACCCAGATACATTAAGATTGCAATTATTAAGTCCATAATTTTTTGTTTTGAATTTGATAGGGTATTTGCAAAGCCGTTGCCGAAGAATCATTTTCACGATGAGGTATTTCCAATACCTTGCGCATGTAAGAAAATTTGATTCTTGGCAGTGAGAAAAGAGTTTTTAAGAGTGAAAAACCGGATACCAGTGTGTATTTATCTAATAGAATGTTGTAAGATTTATACTCAATGATGATTAAATCATACTAGAAATGCACTGTTAATTCAATGAGTAGGAATAAATGGACTTTTAAGGAGTTATAATGCACAGCCACCGATATGGAAATACAGTGTCAATAGGCATCAGAAAGAGCAAATGCCTTAATGAATGTAATCTGAACAATTCCGATAATGTAAATTCAATCACTCCTTTGGCATGGCTGTTGAAACTGTCATAGTATCTAACTAAAAAAGAAAGAGAGGACATGTATGAAAAAACTATTTACCACACTTGCTATACTAAGTGTAGCACTTGCAGCAAAAGCCGGTTATTACTCTGAGTCAGTATTATCAGTAACGTCTCTGGATGGAAGCCGGATATCTGTAGTAATTGACCGTATGCACCCTACCAATCCCTCAGGCACAGTTTTTATTAATAACCTGAATGAGGGTGATCATTTTGTCCGCATCATGCGTCTGTCCGGAAGCAGGTATCATCCCGTTTATCGTACAATATTTTCAGGAATGATTTATATACCTTATGCAACAGAAGTAGTGGCAGTGGTGAGCAGAAACAGTTTCAGGATAAGGGAGCAGCGTCCTTTATTGCCTCCAGCACCTCAGGTGTATGAACAGCCACATTATTATCAGCCATATCAGGATTATGTTTGCGAAGAAGATTTTAATCAATTGCTTCAATCTGTACAGTCACGAAGTTTTGAAAGCACAAAAATGACTATGGCAAAGCAATTTATTTCAACCAACTTTCTGAACTCCCGTCAGGTGGCAAGACTCATGAATGTATTTAGTTTCGAATCGAGCAAACTGGAATTGGCTAAATATGCCTATAATCGCACAATTGACAAACAAAACTATTTTATAGTGAACGATGAGTTTGGTTTTGAAAGCAGTATTGAGGAATTATCAAGATTTATTGCTACACAAGGTTAAGAAAACCGCATATTCAGAATTGAAACAGGTCTTCCGAAAGAAGGCCTGTTTTTATTTATCGGTTATCAATCGTATATCATCTTTTACCACAAAAGCAGAAGAGTAATGTGTTTGAAACTCATGCAAAGCTTTTTGCGCTTCTAAACGTGTACGATAATCACCAACTCGCAACTTGAAGTTTGGTTGCTGATAAACCACATAGGCTCCTGATTGCGGAAACAATCTCAGAAAATCAGTTCGCATTTCATAAGCTGCATCACGCTGCTGTCCGAAATAAAGTTGTACCCTGTAACCCGGGGATAATGGATGAAGCGTATTTATTACAATGTGCTTTTTAATAAGTTCTCTTGCCAAACTGTCATCACTTTGGGCAAAAACATCTTTGCCAAAGAAAAGAAAGGCCGATAACACTAAAATAAACCTTAATAATTGCTTTTTTCTCATTAGAAACGCAATAATAATCATAAAAATTTAGAATTACTTATTCCTCTATGATTTCAACAGAATTTAAACACCAAACAAATACAAATAGCTAAGTGGTTGTAAGTTAGGGTGATTTTTAATTTGAAAAAATTATGAATTCAAAAAGTATGTTATAAATTTGCGCGCTCTAAGGTGGATTTTTACAGAAAAATGGCACTTTAGCTACAATAATTTGACATTGACAAGAAACAAGATTAACGATTTATGCATAGAACAATAATTAATGACCTGATTGCTAAGAGCAAAGGGTTGTTTATATTGCTATTGGTATTAGCCGTTAGCATGGGCGCTTATGCACAAGATGGCAAGGCTATTTTTGATGCAAACTGTAAAATGTGCCACGCTATGAATGATGTGGTCATTGGTCCACCTTTGAAAGGGGTAAATCAAAAATTCAGTAAGGATTGGTTACATAAATGGATTAAAAATTCACAGGCTTTAGTTAAAGCCGGTGATAAAGATGCTGTTGCTGTATTCAAAGAGTATAATCAACTGGTTATGCCTAACCAAAACCTGAATGATGCAGAAATTGATGCTTTATTGGCATGGATACAACAAGAAGGAGATAAAGCTCCGGTAGCTGCTGCTCCGGCAGGTACACCTGCAGGTGCAACCTCAGGAGCAACCGAAACTGCTAAGGATAATACAACACTTTATTGGGTAATAGCAATTACTTTAATACTACTTGCTCTTCTTGCCACATTGGGTAAAATAAAACGTGGTTTAGAATATGCACTTCGTGATAAAGAAGGAGTTCCACATCCATTACCTGTTTCAGGTAAGCAGGCTTGTAAGAACTGGATTCGTAGTAACAAAAAGCTGATTGCTGTATTGTTAGTAATATTTTTGGTTTGGGGTAATGTAAAAGGATGGTATGCACTTAAAGGAATAGGGGTATATACAGATTACCAGCCGGAGCAACCTATTCATTTCTCACATAAATTACATGCCGGTGATAACAAAATAGCTTGTTTATATTGTCACAGTGGAGCCGATAAAAGCCGTCATGCCAATATTCCTTCAGCAAATGTATGTATGAATTGCCATAAATATGTTAAGGAGGGGCCTGTATATGGTGATCAGGAAATTAAGAAAATTTATACTGCATTGGATTGGGATGGTTCCAAATTCGGAACTAATCAGAAGCCAATTCAATGGATACGAGTACACAGCTTACCTTCATTGGCGTATTTCAATCACTCTCAACATGTCAAGGTTGGTAAAATTGAATGTCAGACATGCCATGGTCCTGTTGAAGAAATGGATGAAGTGAAGCAGTTTTCCCCTTTAACAATGGGATGGTGTATTAATTGCCATCGCGAAACAGAAGTTAAAGTTGATGGAAATGCTTATTATGATGGAATTCATAAGGATTTAGAAGGTAAGTATGGCAAAGATGCTAAAATTACGGTAGATAAAATTGGCGGACTGGATTGTGACCGCTGTCATTATTAATTATAAATCTCGTTTAAAGTTGTTCTCAAATAAGGAATCAACAGCAAACTATTTTGAATAATATATGGAAAAACGATACTGGAAAGGTGTTGAAGAACTCAGAAATGATGCAGAGTTCGTTCGTTTAAAAAACAATGAGTTTTTTGAAGAACTGCCTGTAGACGAAGTACTGGGTAATAAAGCGGATACAAAAGAAGCTACACCCCGAAGAGATTTTCTGAAATTTATGGGCTTTGGAGTAGCAGCTGCTTCATTGGCAGCTTGTGAGGCTCCTGTTAGAAAAACTATTCCTTACCTCGTAAAGCCAGATGAAGTTGTTCCGGGTATTCCGAATTATTATGCATCAACATTTTTTGATGGTCATGACTATGCAAGCATAGTAGTAAAAACACGAGAAGGGCGCCCGATAAAAATTGAAGGCAACGAACTTTCATCAGTGAATAAAGGCAGTGCAAGCGCACGTGTTCAGGCTTCGGTACTTGATCTTTATGACAGTGCTCGCTTGAAAGGTCCAATGGCAAAAGGTGCTGAAGCAAAATGGGATACAGTTATTTCTGATATTAAGAACAAATTAACTGAAACTGCAGCCAATCAAAGAAAAATTAGAATAGTTTCATCTACAATAGTAAGTCCAACCACCAAGAAAGTTATTGCAGAGTTTATTGCAAAATACCCTACTGCAAAACATATTACTTATGATGCTGCATCCCAATATGGATTAATCAAAGCGCATCAGCTTGCATTTGGCAAAGCTGCACTGCCAACATATAATTTTGACAAAGCAGATGTAATAGTAAGTTTTGGTGCTGATTTTCTCAATAACTGGATATCTCCAGTTGAACATGCACGTCAGTATGCTGTAACACGCAAATTGAATGACGGAAAGAAGACTATGTCACGGCATATTCAGTTTGAAGCACAAATGACACTTTCCGGATCCAATGCAGATGATCGTTTTAAGTTAAAAGCTGGTCAAACTGGTGCTGCACTCATCAGTCTTTACAATGCTTTAGCCAATAAGGCAGGTATAGCAACTATCAACAGTTCGGCTAAAACAGAGGTTGATAATGCATTAAGTTCTGCTGCTAATGAGTTGTGGAATGCCAAAGGAAAAGCATTGGTTATATGCGGCACCAACAATGTAAATGATCAAGTAATTGTAGCTGCAATCAATAATATATTGGGTAGTTATGGCAGCACAATGAGTATTGCCCGTCATAGCAATGTTCGTCAGGGTAATGACGAGGAAGTGGCAGAATTACTTCGCGAAATGAACAGCGGAGAGGTTGGTGCAGTATTATTCTATAACAGCAACCCACTTTATTCTTATCCTGATAACTCAGCTTTTGCAAGTGCATTAGGCAAGGTTGGATTAAAAGTTTCATTTGCCGACAGAGTTGATGAAACAGCTGCCAAATGTGATTATATATGTCCTGACTCTAATTATTTGGAATCATGGAATGATGCAGAGCCTGTGAGAAATTCTTATAGTTTGACCCAGCCTGTTATACAAAAACTGTTTGATACACGCCAAACTCAAGAGTTACTCCTTTCATGGATTGATTCACCTGTTACAGATTATCATGAATACTTGATGCAAAACTGGCGTCAGGGAGTACTCAACAATACAACAGGTGGAGCGTCAATAATTGACTGGGAAAAATCTTTGCGTGATGGAGTTACAGAATTTAGCATTAGCGAAGCAGAACCTGCATTTATTGGAAATGTGACTACCGCAGCCGAAGCAATTGCCGGTCGCAAATCTTCCGGAATTGAATTAGTTATTTATGAAAAAGCCGGATTAGGAAATGGCACCCATGCCAATAATCCGTGGTTACAAGAATTACCCGATCCTGTATCTAAAATTTGTTGGGATAATTATTTTGCAATGTCACCTTCAATGGCCAAAGCTAAAGGATTGGAACAAGGTAATGTTATTGAAGTTAAAGTTGGAAATATAACCATTAAAGGACCTGTTGCTTTACAGCCCGGCCAGGCAAATGATACTATTACTGCAGCCTATGGATATGGACGTACTCATGTTGGTAAGGCAGGTAATAAAGTAGGATTTAACGCATATCCCTTCGTGAATTTCTCAGAGGGTAGTTTTAATTATTCTGCTGCAGGTGCTTCAATAAATAAGACCGGTGATGCAAACTATACTCTGGCAAGTACTCAGACTCATCATACAATGATGGGACGAGCCATTGTAAAAGAAACTACACTTGAAGAATATAGCAAAGACCCAAGAGCAGGTAACGAAGAAGAAAAACTTGTTTCATATAAAGGTAAGGTTAGCCCTAAGGAACTGGATTTATGGGCAACAGAAAAACATTCCGGATTTGTAAAACCTTTGCATGCATGGGGAATGTCTATTGACTTGAATGCCTGCATTGGTTGTGGAGCTTGTGTTGTTGCATGTTCAGCTGAAAATAATGTACCTGTAGTTGGAAAAGATGAAATCCACCGCAGCCGCGAAATGCACTGGATTCGAATTGACCGTTACTATACCAGTGACATGGACAAAGAGAAAGCCAAAGAAGAAGGAGTAGGAAAACTGAGCATGTATGGGTATATGGAGGAGCCGGCAGAAAATCCTAAAGTTGTTTTCCAACCGGTAATGTGTCAGCATTGTAATCACGCTCCGTGTGAAACAGTTTGCCCTGTTGTTGCTACTACCCATAGCTCTGAAGGATTAAATATGATGGCATATAATCGTTGTGTTGGAACACGATACTGTGCTAATAACTGTCCTTATAAAGTAAGAAGATTTAACTGGTTTAAGTATTCTGATAATCCACAGTTTGATTATAATATGAATGATGAATACGGCAAGATGGTATTAAATCCTGACGTAATTGTTCGTTCTCGTGGTGTAATGGAGAAATGTACCATGTGTATTCAGCGTATTCAGTACAATAAATTAGAAGCTAAGAAGAATGGTCGAAAGTTGAAAGATGGTGAAATACAAACAGCTTGTTCTCAAACCTGTCCAACGCATGCAATCACTTTCGGAGATTATAATGAAAAAGACAGTGCATTGTCAAAGCAAAGCAAAAATGAACGCATGTATCATCTTTTGGAAGAACTTAATGTGCAGCCTTCAATAAATTATCTGACGAAAGTTAGAAATACGCATCAGTCAAATTCAAAGAAAGAAGCATAACATTTAAACGATTAAATAGAAATTTTTCATTACTATGTCGAATGTAGAATCATCACTCAGGCCGGCACTCATTTTGGGAGATAAAACCCTTCATGATATTACGGAAGATGTTTGTAGGCCGATAGAAGATAAGCCAAATAAATATTGGTGGATGGCATTTGGTCTTGCATCTGCTATATTTTTATGGTGGTTATTAGCTGTTACCTATACAATAGGTACTGGTCTAGGTGTCTGGGGTCTGAATAAAACAGTAGGTTGGGCATGGGATATCACCAACTTTGTATGGTGGGTAGGTATTGGTCATGCCGGAACTCTGATTTCAGCAATCCTTTTACTGTTCAGACAAAAATGGAGATTGTCAATTAACCGTTCTGCCGAAGCGATGACAATTTTTGCAGTTATCTGTGCTGCCTCATTCATTGTTGTACACATGGGTCGTCCTTGGGTAGCATACTGGCCTTTCCCTTTTGCTAACCAGTTTGGTTCATTGTGGATTAACTTCAACTCACCTCTGGTTTGGGACGTATTTGCAATATCAACTTATTTTTCGGTATCACTAGTATTCTGGTACACCGGTCTTATTCCTGACTTTGCTATCGTTCGTGACCGCGCTAAGACAAAAGCACGCAAGTTCTGGTACACTATTCTTAGTTTTGGATGGGTGGGCTCAGCAAAAAACTGGCAGAGATTTGAGGAAGTGTCATTAGTACTTGCAGGATTAGCAACTCCTCTGGTACTTTCAGTTCACTCAGTAGTATCTATGGACTTTGCCACATCTCTTGTTCCTGGCTGGCATACCACAATATTTCCACCTTACTTCGTTGCAGGTGCTATTTTTTCAGGGTTTGCAATGGTGCAAACACTGCTCCTGATTACACGTAAAGTTCTTAACCTTGAAGAGTACATTACTATTTATCACATTGATATGATGAACCGAATTATTTTAATTACCGGTTCAATTGTAGGTTGTGCTTATCTTACTGAATTTTTCATTGCATGGTATTCAGGTGTAGAATATGAGCAATATGCATTTATCAATCGTGCAACAGGTCCTTATTGGTGGGCTTATTGGAGCATGATGACTTGTAATGTGATTTCTCCTCAGCTGATGTGGAGTTCGAAACTCAGAAAAAATCTGTTCATGACATTCTTCTTATCAATCATTGTAAATATAGGAATGTGGTTTGAACGATTTGTAATTATCGTGACATCATTGCATCGCGATTATGTACCTTCCAGTTGGACAATGTTTCACCCAACATGGGTTGAAATTGGATTATTCATTGGATCATTAGGATTGTTTTTCGTTCCATTTTTACTTTTCACACGTTTCTTCCCTGTCATTGCTATGAGTGAGTTAAAAACAATATTGAAGTCATCCGGATCACAATCAAAGAAAGGAGCGACCCATGAGTAAGAAATTACATGGCATCTTCAATGATGATGAAGTGCTGTTAAGTGCTATCAAGAATTTAAGGGCTAAAGGAATAAAATGCGTTAATGCATATTCTCCTTATCCGGTACATGGATTAGATCATGCCCTTGGCTTGAAGCGAACCCGTATCTCCATTGCAAGCTTTTTATATGGAGCAACAGGAACCAGTCTTGCGCTTCTGATGATGTGGTATATGAATATATGGGATTGGCCTATGGATATAGGAGGTAAGCCCAGTTGGAATTTATATAAAAATATTCCTGCATTCATACCTGTGACTTTTGAGTTCACAGTTTTGTGCGCGGCTCATGGTATGGTGATTACATTTTACCTGAGAAGTAAACTTTTGCCGGGTGTTGAACCCAATGTAATTCATGAACGCATGCATGACGATCATTTTGTGCTTACTGTTGAAGGAAAAGAAAGTGATGAATCCCAAATACGTGAAGCATTAAAACAATATGGAGCTGTAGAGATAAGATCTTAAATTAGAATTTGAACAAATGAAAAGAATATATAACATTTCCTTTTTAATCAGTGCAGGAATAATGCTTCTTTCTGCTTGCGGTGACAAACAGTCACCAGGATTGGAATATATGCCGGATATGTATCGTACACCTGCAGTGGTAGCATATGCTCCATCCAAAGTGTTTAAAGACAGTGTATCGGCATTACCTCCTGTTTCAGGTACAATTGCTCGGGGTCAGTATGTTGATTTTAACTATCCTAACACCAATGAGGGATATGAAGCAGCAGGAGTTGAATTGAAAAACCCATTCACTCCAACACCGGAATTAATTGCTTATGGCAAGGAAGAATACATGACTTATTGTGCTCATTGCCACGGAGAGAATGGTGATGGAAATGGATGGTTAAAAATCAAAGGAGATAAGTTTCCTGTTCCTTCTTATTTTGATGAAACTCATAAGGATTTGTCAGAAGGGAAAATGTTTTTTTCTATTACTTATGGAAAGAACCTAATGGGTTCTCATGCATCACAGTTAAGTCCTGAAGATCGCTGGAAAATTATTTTATATATTAAAGAATTACAAAAAGAACATGCTGTTGGTGCAGCCGACACTACATCCAACTGATAGATTATATTAATTTAAGCAGCCTACTTAATAAAATAATATGCAAAACAATTTAAACTATACATTCCCCAATAAGCTAAAGACGCTGTCATTTATTATGATGGCAATTGGTGCGGTTGCAATAGCAGCAGGATTTGCAACACATCATGAACAGACATGGGCAAATATTATGCACAATAATTTCTATTTTCTTGCTATTGCATTAGGCGGTTTGTTTTTTTATGCCGTGCAGTATGCTGCTGAAGTAGGATGGAGTGTTTACGTTATACGAATTCCTCTTGCAATGTCACAGTTTTTATGGGTAAGTGGAATCATAATGCTGATAATATTTTTAGCCGCTGGACATCATATATGGCATTGGACACATCACGAATTGTTTGTTGAAACTTTGCCTGATGGAAAACCTAACCCTGAATATGACGAAATACTTGCCGGCAAGAGTGCTTATCTGAATGTACCTTTCTTTCTCATAAGAATGGTACTATATTTTGTAATTTGGTATGGATTTGCACATTTATTGCGAAAACATGCCAGTGCAGAAGACATGAGTGGTGCAGGTGAACACTATCAGCGTAGCCGTAAACTGAGTATCGTGTTTTTAGTGTTGTTTGCAGTAACTTCCTCAACTTCTGCCTGGGATTTTGTAATGTCAATTGATTCGCATTGGTTTAGTACATTGTTTGGATGGTACACTTTTGCAGGAATATTTATTAGCTCCCTTGCAGTAATGGCTTTAATTATTGTTTATTTACGTAAACAAGGTTATTTGCAACATCTTAATGAGAATCACCTCCATGATGTAGGCAAGTTTATGTTTGCGTTCAGTATATTCTGGACATACTTGTGGTTCGCGCAGTTTATGTTGATTTGGTATGCCAACCTGCCTGAGGAGGTAACCTATTTCATGGTACGTCAGGATTATTATAAGACATTGTTTATTGTCAACTTTTTAATCAATTTCATTCTTCCTTTCTTGATTCTGATGACACGTGATTCGAAGCGTAAACTTCTGCTGCTGACATTGCTCGGTACTACCTTGTTTATCGGCCACTGGATTGATACTTTCCTTATGGTGATACCAGGAGTAATGAACGAGCACTGGACAATAGGTGTCTTTGAAATTGGAACTACAATAGGATTTATGGGATTGTTTATTTTCGTTGTTTTCAATGCACTTTCCAAATTATCATTATTGCCTACACGTCATCCAATGTTGGCCGAGAGCGAACATTTCACATTATAATTAGAAAAATACAGTTTAAAAAATTATTCAATCACAATAGCTTCTTACAGATATGACAATTTTAATATTATTAGCAGTAGTACTGGGAGTTATGGTTCTGGTAAGGCTGATGAATATTGTTCAGCTTTCCACTCAAGTTTCCGGTTATGAAGAAACTGAAGATGACCAGATAAGAGAAAATAACTGGGCAGCATTAGGCCTAATGGTTTTTATGATAGTTGGGCTGGGTTTAACTGTTTTAATGATTTATGTATATGGATCTCATTTGTTGCCGGTTTCTGCTTCTGAACATGGTGTTAGCCTTGACAAATTGCTTAATGTAAACTGGTTTATTATTGGTTTTGTATTTTTTGCAACCCAAATAGTATTGTTTTATTTTGCTCATAAGTATCGTCATACAAAAGGTAAGAAAGCATATTTCTACCCAATGAATCATAAGCTTGAAATTATTTGGACCGTAATACCAACCATAGTTTTATCTATTCTTATTATCACCGGTTTAAGAGAGTGGCACAAAATTTTAATGGCTGATAAGAAAGATGCTATAAATGTTCAGGTTTATGGCTATCAGTTTGCATGGATAACCCGATATAGTGGAAACGACAATGTTTTAGGAAAATCTAATTATAAATTAATTACTGATGATAATCCACTTGGGCTTGACACTTCTGATCCTGCAATGAAAGATGATGTTTATACTACAGGAAATGAAATGCATATTCCATTAGGAAAGGAAATTAATTTTCAGTTTAATGCAAGAGACGTTATTCATAGTGCATACTTTCCACATTTTCGTGCACAAATGAATCTTGTACCGGGAATGAATACATTCTTCAGTTTTAAGCCAACAATAACCACAGAAGAAATGCGAAAGATAACTAAGAATGAAAAGTTTGATTATATATTGCTATGTAATAAAATTTGTGGCGTAGCTCACTATACAATGGCAATGAAAGTGGTAGTTGATACACCTGAAGATTTCAAGAAATGGGTAAGAAAACAAAAGAAAGCTAAAGAAATTCCAACTACACCTTCTATGGCAGAAGAGGGTAACATCAATAAGGATGTTACAGCTACACTTTAAAAATTTGAATCTATTAAATGTTTGCTATAATTTTAGGCTAAGAATAATTAATAATGGAAGTTAAAAATACAGTAACGGCAGAACATGTTCATCACGTAGATCATCATGACGATGAACATCACCACGAATCATTCTGGACAAAATATATTTTCAGTCAGGATCACAAAATGATTGCAAAGCAATATCTGACACTTGCAATTGTTATGGCATTTATCGGAATGTTTATGTCTATAATATTCCGACTGCAGTTAGGATTTCCTGATACAAAATTCGGGTTTTTGGAAAGTGTACTCGGCAAGTGGGGTAAAGGAGGAAAATTAGATCCCGGATTTTACCTTGCATTGGTAACAATACATGGTACTATAATGGTATTTTTTGTGTTGACTGCCGGGTTAAGTGGTACATTTAGTAACTTACTTATTCCATTTCAGGTAGGAGCTCGAGATATGGCTTCCGGTTTTCTGAATATGCTCAGTTTCTGGTTTTTCTTTTTAAGTAGTGTCGTAATGTTGTGGTCTGTTTTTATTGAAACGGGTCCTGCTGCGGGTGGTTGGACAGTTTATCCACCATTAAGTGCACTTCCTCAGGCAATGCCTGGTTCGGGATTTGGAATGACGCTTTGGTTGTTGAGTATGGCATTCTTTATTGTTCAATCATTAATGGGGGGTATTAATTATATTGTTACGGTTCTCAATTTAAGAACAAAAGGGATGGCAATGTCAAGATTACCACTTACAATTTGGGCTTTCTTGATAACAGCAATTTTAGGATTATTGACTTTCCCTGTATTGCTTGCAGCAGTTTTACTTTTGGTTTTTGACAGAAGTTTTGGAACAAGCTTTTACTTGTCAGATATTTTCATTGGAGGTGTTCCACTTCCACAAACAGGAGGTAGTCCAATTTTATATGAGCACTTGTTTTGGTTTTTAGGCCATCCTGAAGTTTATATCGTTCTTCTTCCTGCTTTAGGTCTTACTTCTGAGATTATTTCTACAATGTCGCGTAAACCAATCTTTGGTTACAAAGCCATGGTGGGGTCACTTTGTGCAATTGCATTTCTGTCTTGTATTGTATGGGGGCACCACATGTTTGTTACAGGTATGAATCCATTTCTTGGAACGGTATTTACCATAACTACTCTTATGGTTGCTATTCCATCAGCAGTAAAAGTGTTTAACTATCTTGCTACACTATGGCGTGCTAATATTCAGTTTTCACCTGCAATGTGCTTTGCAATAGGACTTGTTTCGTTATTTATTTCAGGTGGACTTACGGGTATTATTCTCGGTGATTCGGCACTTGACATTAATGTACATGATACATATTTTGTTGTAGCACACTTCCATGTGGTAATGGGTGCAGTAGCAACATTTGGAATGCTTGCCGGTGTTTATCACTGGTTCCCACGTATGTTTGGACGTATGATGAATAAGACTTTGGGTTATGTGCATTTCTGGTTTACAATTATAAGTGTATATGGAGTTTTCTTCCCAATGCACTTTGTTGGTCTGGCAGGTGTTCCGCGCAGATATTATGCCAATAGTGCATACGAAGGATTTGATTATTTCTTAAGCGTGAATCAACTCATCACTGTTTTTGCAATTATTGGCGGTATAGCTCAATTTATTTTCTTGTTCAACTTTATTTACTCTGCGTTTAAAGGTAAGAAAGCAACACAGAACCCTTGGAATAGCACAACAATAGAATGGACATCGCCTGTAGGTCCGGGTATTCATGGCAATTGGGCTGGTCCAACACCGACAGTTTATCGCTGGCCATATGATTACAGTAAGCCCGGTGCAGAAAAAGACTTTATTCCGCAGACCGTTCCATTCTCTGAAACGAAAAGTTCGAATCTCCCCGGAGAAGAATGACAATAACAAAATTTTCTATACGCCTCCTTGCACAGAGCCTGGAGGCGTTTTCTTTTTAAAATATAAGCATTAAAAAAATCAGTGAACAGAAAATAGCATGCAATGGAAGAATTATAAATGGATGAACAAGGCAGCGTTTTTTATTTTCTGTCTTGCTTTTTCATTTTCTTGTTTTGCGCAAAAGGATTCTGTTGCTGTTAAACATAAGGTTACACATTCGCATGATAAGTATTACACTAAACCAAGAATTGATGTGAATGACGTTATTGCATATATGGACAGTATTGGAATAAAACATTCTGAAGTGGTGATAAAACAGGCATTGCTTGAAACAGGTCATTTTCGTGCGAGACTTTTGATGGACAGGAATAATCTGTTTGCATTTAGATTTACTAAACATTACATGAGATTTAGTCACTGGGAAAAAAGTGTTGACTATTATAAGAATTGGCAGGATAGGTTTTATACTAACGATAAAGAAGATTATTATTTGTTTTTGAAACGTGTCCGATATGCGAGAGCTAAAAATTATATTAACGTTTTAAAACAAGTTAGAGTAAAGAAGAATTGAAATTAATACGTGGCATCAACAGGAAGAAATAATGAGCCTCTGTTTATCATGTTGTTTATTACAACTGTTCTGGTTGTAATTTCATTAGGATTCATTTCTCTCAATCTTCAAAAGAAGATTAATCTTTTTTCTGATATTATATTCAAAGAAAACTTTGAATCAGTAAATGATTCAATGGATATAGTTCAGTTGACAGATTCAATTGCAGAAGACACTTCAGCATCCAAGCAATTAGTAATAGATACTACCGCACAGCATATAATAATGTGGAAACCGGGAGAACTAAATCTCGATTCTTTTTTTGTTGACTTAAAAAGTTTAAGTGAGAACAAACAAAAAATAAGAATAGCATGGTTTGGTGATTCAATGATTGAAGGTGATTTGATAACTCAGGATTTCCGAAAGTTAATGCAGAAACAGTTTGGAGGAAATGGAGTTGGGTTTGTTCCTGTAACGTCTCCGGTTGCTCAGTTCAGACAAACCATCAGACAAACATTCTCTGACGACTGGACAGTTTATAATTTTATTAAAAGGCCACCTGATGGAATCAAACTGGGAATTTCAGGAAATACATTTATCTCAGGCGAAAAAAGTTGGGTAGAGTTTAAAGGAACAAGAATGTACCCATTGTTCAGTGAAGTAAGATTAATCTGTCGCCAGTGCGAGCAAAACAGTTTAATGGTTATTTCAGATTCATTAAATTTCTTGATGCCTGAACACATTGTTGGCAATCTTCAGGATATCTCTATGCCGATAGCTAAGCCAATTAAAAGTATTAAGTTTCAGTTTGAAAAAAGTAATTGCGAAATTCACGGAGTTTATCTTGATAACGGAGATGGAATTTACGTAGATAATTTTTCATTTCGGGGTAACTCAGGAATTCCTCTGTCAACTATTCCTTTCAGCGAATTGACTGAAATTGGCAAGAAAGAAAATTACCGCTTAGTTATATTGAGTTATGGATTGAATGTGGTGGCGCATGATGTGAAAAAATATTCATGGTATAAAGCTTCTTTTGCAAAGACTTTGGCATATATTAAAGCTGCTTTTCCCGATGCATCCATTTTATTAATGAGCGTAGGGGATAAGAGTTATCGTGACGAAGATGGATATAAGACTGAACCCGATATCCCCATTTTTGTAAATATGCAAAAGCAATTGGCAGCATCCGGAGGTGTAACTTTTTGGAATTTGTACGAAGCAATGGGAGGATATAACAGTATGGTGAAATGGGCTGAAGGAAACCCTAAACTCGCCAATCTCGATTATACACACCCCAATTTTGCAGGCGGCAGAAAAATTGCACAACTTATATTTGATGACATTATGAAAAGCTACGAACGTTATTTAATAGAAACTGATAGTAAGAAAATGGTAATGGATTCAGTTAAAACAACAATTCAGTAGTATGCGATTTACCATTACACTTATTCTGATAATTCTTTATAGTGCTTGTGATGCGCAGATTAAGGATACTGTACTCTCAGTTGAAAATTACAATGCCTATATAAGGCAAAAGTCGCAAAACTTAAGTTTTCTTATTCCTGAAAAGGCAAACATTCAACATACTGAACAGCTTAAGAATTTTTTCCGTAAACTTAATTTGCTGAAGTCACAAAACAAAGGAACTGTAAGTATTGTACATCTTGGCGACTCTCATATTCAGGCTGGATATTTCAGCGGAATAGTAAGGCGAGGCCTGCAACAGTACTTCGGCAATGCCGGACGAGGTTTGGTGTTTCCTTATCGCCTGGCAAAATCAAACGGGCCACATGATTATGTTTCGTTTTCATCCAACCAATGGAAAGGATACCGCAATGTAAATAATCCTGATACCATAGCTGCAGGGTTAATGGGTTTTGTAGTAACTACAAATGATACATCAATTTCTGTAGGAATAAGTCTTCGAAATAATGAAGGAGTTAATTATACTTTCAATAAGGTGGAATTATATTCAGGTGATTTGGGTTTAGCCCAAGTAAGTGTAACTGACAGTACCGGTTTGATGAGTGCCAAACCGGATTCATCTTGCCCGGACAAATTTATTTTTCCATCGCAGGTTACAAACTTTAAAATGGATGTTCAGAAGAATACAACTGCATTTAAATTGTATGGAATGAATTTGTTGAATGACAGTTCAGGAGTAGTATATCATACAATTGGAGTTAATGGAGCAGAGTGCAGTCATTTTCTGCATCAACCACTTTTGCCGGTGCAGCTAAAAAATCTGAACACGGATTTATACATATTATCTTTCGGCACCAATGAAGCTTTCAGTAAATCATTCGATGTAAGTATATTTATTCAGACTATTGATTCAACTATTCAAATGTTGAAAAGGATATCTCCAAATGCTGAATTTCTTATTACAAGTCCTGCGGAATCATGTGTCAGAATCAGAAGAGGAAGATATGCTCCAAATCCTAAAGTATTGTTGATTAGAAATGCCCTGAAAAATTATTGCGATTCTAAAGCAATTGCCTTTTTCGACTTGTATGAATGTGTTGGCGGTAAGGGTAGCATGCTCAAATTTTCAAGAGCTCACATGACTGATGCAAGAAGAATACATTTTACACGGTTGGGATATGAAATACAGGGACTCATGTTGTTGGATGCACTGATGAAAAATTCTGAGCAATAATGAGTGTTGACTGGAATAATTTCTTAAATCAGTTTTTATACGATAAAAGTAACCCGCTTTTGTTCAACAGTTCTTTTTTTCTGTTTTATCTGTTGGCATTTATGGCAGTTTACCGATTGTTATATCGCACCGGTACGTTGCGGGTTGTCGCAGTAGTTCTTTTTTCACTTTATTTTTTTTACAAAGCATCCGGTATTTATGTATTACTTGTATTGCTTGCTGCTGTTGTAGATTTCAATTTAAGTAACCTGATTTACAAAAGCAAAACCAAATCACAAAAAACAGGATTATTGATTTTTAGTATTGTAATCAATCTTGGACTGTTGAGTTATTTCAAATACACCAATCTGCTGATTGATTTATTCAATTCTATTGCTGACGGAACCGTTCAGCCAATAGATCTTTATTTGCCAATAGGTATTTCATTTTACACTTTTGAGAATTTAAGTTATACAATTGATGTTTATCGCGGAACTTTTGTTCCTGTAAAGAGATTTATTGACTATTTGTTTTTCCTTTCATTTTTTCCAAAGCTGATGATGGGGCCAATTGTCAGAGCAGCTGATTTTATTCCTCAGATTAGAAAACAGGTAGTGCTTAATGCTTATGATGTAACCAAAGGTTTGTTTTTGATAATAACCGGACTGTTTAAGAAAGTAGTTATATCAGATTATCTCTATTTGAATTTAGTGCAATATGTTTTTGATGATCCATCACGGCATACCGGACTGGAATGTTTGTTTGCTGTGTATGCATATGCTATGGTAATATATTGTGATTTTTCAGGATATAGCGATATGGCCATCGGGATTGCCAAGTGGATGGGTATTGATATCAATATAAATTTTCTTGCACCTTATCAGTCAGCTTCCATTACAGAGTTCTGGAGGAGATGGCATATTTCACTTTCAAGCTGGTTGCGCGATTATTTATACATTCCTTTAGGAGGTAATCGCAAAGGACATTTTCGCACTTATATAAACTTACTTATCACCATGTTGCTTGGAGGATTGTGGCATGGAGCGAGTTTAAATTTTGTAGCATGGGGTGGTATGCATGGTCTGGCATTGGCTTTTCATAAATTGTGGATGGAGAGTTTTCCTAAGCAAAAAGTTGTGCCGTGGCTTCGGCCAATCAAAGTGTTTTTTGTTTTTCACTTTGTATGTTTCTGCTGGATATTTTTCAAATGTGCAACCTTCAGTGATAGTTTCAATATGATACACCAGATTGTTTTTGATTTTTACCCTGAGGGATGGCCAATGTTTTATGCTAACTACGCACCTGTGCTTGGAGTTATGCTGCTTGGTTACATACTGCATTTTATTCCGCTGAAGACAGATGAAATGATTATTCAGAAAACAACTTCCATGCACTGGTTAGCCAAAGCCTCTATTGCTTCAGCAATTATCATTATCATCATTTTTCTCAAACAGGCAGCTCCTGTAATGCCGGTTTATCTTCAGTTTTAATTAACTGATTAAAGTGATTGAAGAAACTTCAGTAATGCCTGTCTGTCAGATTTAGACAGATTCTTATAATATTGAACAGAATTTTCAGCTTCGCCACCATGCCACAATATGGCTTCTTCAAGTGAACGTGCACGACCATCATGCAAGAAAAAATTATGGCCATTTACTTTTTGTGTCAAACCAATTCCCCACAGTGGTGGTGTTCGCCATTCACGTCCGTCAGCTTTAAAATCCGGACGATGGTCAGCTAATCCTTCACCTATATCGTGCAACAATAAATCTGTATAAGGAAAAATTCGTGTGTTGCTTACTTCAGGAAACTCAACATGAACACCGGTGACCATAGAAGGTCGGTGGCATGATGCGCATGACGCTTTGGTAAATAATTCTTTTCCGTGTAACACTTCAGGGTCTGATGCATTTCTGCGCACAGGAACAGCTAATGTCTGAACGTAAAAAGAAACAGCTCTTAATAAACTGTCAGGTAATTCAGGATCATCATTACGGGTATCGTATTGTATTTGTCCATGCGAAGATTCTGTTGGGAAAACATAATTTGTAATTCCCATATCTTCATTATAAGCACCTGCTGATTGTTGCAGAATAGTTGGGTTGTTTGCTTTCCATCCAAAGCGACCAAGTTTAGTGCTGTTGCTAAGAACATCCCAAACATAGTTGGGCTTGCCGGAAATGCCGTCACCGTTGGCATCATACTCATCAGCATATGTCAGTATGGTTGATTCGTCAACTGCTTCCAGCAAACCCAGTCCGAAAACAGGCGGAGCCATACGCGGTGAAATCATAACGTTGGACGGCAATGCCATATAAGGATTGGTAAGCTGATAGTGTGGCGTACGTAATGAATAAGTTTCTCCGTCAGGAAAAGTATAATTCTGATCTGTATAAGTAACCAATACATCTGCTTCTTTTATACTTCCTGCTATAGCCCGTTGTTGTAATTGTGTTCCAAATCCCGGAACATTTAATGGTTCACCATGAGCACCCACGCCCGGAATACTTAATCTGATCAGCATGGCACTTATTGGCTCAGAAGGATTCAATGGAGGTCTTCCTCTGCCGTCAGCTATGTGGCATGACGAACAGGAAACATTGTTAAATATCGGACCCAATCCCGGATTAATTGGTGCGGGTGCACTTACATGAGTTGCTGAAAATGCCTTATCACCTATGCCATGTATGAATTGATTGAACGGTGACATATCAGGAAACATAGATGAAAATGCTCTCGCAGATTCATCAAACAATGTTTGCTTACCACCGGAGAGCCACTCGTTCCAGTCAGATTCTGAAAGAAGTTCTGCTTTTCTGCAGGAGTGCAGCAATGCCACAACCGTTACTACTCCTGCAAGTATGCTTAGCTTGTTTATTTTCACTACTGAATGCGTTGTTGTACAAGTTGTGTAAGGTCATTTTCCAATACACTTCTTAAATCATTTATTGCCTGTTGTGCATTGGTAACCTGTGTTTGTTGTGTAAAGATGGCCTGTCCAAATGGAACTGTTATAGCCTGCAATGCAGATTTTGCATTGTTGATTTTAAGTTTTATATCTGCATCCAATGACAGATTATAATATTTAACAAATGTTTCAAGCGACTTTCCCTGATTGATATATTTACCCATATACACATTCTCAACACTGATGATGTTATTGGTAAAATCAGTGATTGAATTTCCTGAGAAAGGAGATTCTTCCAATGAAGCATCCTGTGCTGTAAAAGGATCATTTATTTTTCCATCAGCAACTTCTTCGCAAATGGCTGCCATTGCACTCACCATCTCAAGAAACGCTGCCTGTTCAGTGCTGTATTCAACACTTCCGTTGCCTGCTTCAGTAAATACATTATGGTATGCACCTGGCTCCCATGCAACACTTAACTCCTGAGTTAAGTTTCTTAAGTTAGAAGCCAATGCTTTAAGATATTCAAACTGACGTGTTGTGAATTCTGCAGTAGTTTTGGTGCCGTTAGTTCCCCACAATAAATATTCAATCGGATGGAAACCTTTCAGGGCATCATCTAATGAATTGATATAAGCATCATCAAATACTGCAGAACTGTTCAACACTGAATCAAGTGAATTATAATCAACCGGCCAGGTGTCAATACGTGGATCTATATTTTCAGTAGAAACAGGGCCAAACAAAAATCCTTCTGACTGCTCCCAGGCTTTTCTGCTGTCTTTCCAAAGTTGACGACATTGCTCTAATTGTGTAGATGTTGGATTTAATGCAAGTGCATCTATTCCATTGTATAACAGGTTTGCCTTTGCATTTAAATCGTTGTAGGTTCCCTGAGCTACATTGACAGAAAAATCAGTTAGTATTTCTTTATTCGTAAAATCTTTATCGGATGAATCATCTTTTTTACAGCTTACGAAAGCGATGCTTAAAATAAATAATGCTAAAGTTGTTTTTAATTTGAACATGTTAGATATAATTAAATATGAATAATAATGTTGTCGTTGTCTATTGTGACGTTGTATTTTTCAAGTGGCCGCTTTGCAGGTTCTTCTACCACATTTCCGTTGAGGTCAAATCTGCTGCCATGAAGGTTGCAGTACAAACCTGTTTGGGTAGAAATCAAGGGATTTGCCTGATGAGTGCATTTCATAAGTAATGCATGGTATTTTTTTTCGTTTTCTTTCACAAGTAAAATATCGTATTCGAGTCCTTTGCTTCTTATCACCTGAACAGATTTATCTGCAAGAGTAATTACCGGGATTACAATTTTATTCTGATGAAGGTCAGCATGAATCAAGCCTGAACTTGTTTTGCAGGCTTGTAAAAAATTCATTGCCGGAATTCCGATTGCCAGCGCACCGCATAAGGCACAACCATTTTTTATAAATGTTCTTCTGTTACCCATTAGAAACTATAACCTAAACCAAGATTGATAAAACTGTTTGATGTATAGTAGGGTGGAGCATTCGGAAATGGATTCAGGTTGAGTGCAGGATTTAATTTACCGGTTTGTTTGTAAACATAGTCAGCCTTTATAACTACACCTGCAGCCGGAAACACTGAGAACCCTGCAGTAATATACTGTTGGTCTAATGTGTTGTTGCGAATACCATTGTCAGGAATTTCCTGATTAAGATTAAATGCTTCATAACGCAGAAACACTGTTGTTTTAGTTTTAGTAAAAACACGATACGAAACTTCGCCATAACCACCTACTGCAAGTTCAGCAGTATTATTTGCATAAGCTCTGTTTATTTTTTGTGCATCCGGAATATATAATGCTGCGCCCAGTGCACGAAATGCAAAACGGTTATGATTGTACCTTACATTAATTTCACCTAACGATACAGGAGTACCAAAGAGTCCTGAGTTAAGTTGAAGACTGTCTGCTTCGCGATTATTTAGTCCTGCACTACCTCCGTAATAAGCTGACATTTGAACTGTGAAATCACGAATGAGATAAGTAACAGAACCAGTCAGTGCAATATTAGAGGCTGTTGCATTACTTCCTTCAAACCGTCCTTCTCTTATTCCACTTCCATTGACAAAATCACCGGAATTTAGTCCGTTAACTAAAGCTAAAGAATAACTAAGTCCTTGCAGACGATCGGATGATCCATAAAAACCAATTCCAATTTCGCGCCATGTAGATGGAATTAAAAGTGTTTCAGTAAATGGTCTGTCATTACCGTTAAAAGTAGTGGGCAAATGATTTTCGTTGATGATTCCAATTCGTGGTATGAATAAACCTGCTTGCAGATAGTGTGTGCGGTTCAGTTCAAAACGAAGATATGCCTGTTCGAGAGCAATTTCTCCGCCCGGTTTGCCACCTTCCACTCTTGCACTTTCAAGTTCGGTTTCAGAAAGAAATGAAATTCTGGAATTAAATTTATGGCCGATAAAAACTACTGCTCGCGTTAGATTTGCCTGTGCTGTCCGATAGCGAGTGTTGTACGAACCCTTAGCCTCACCATAACCAGAAATATAGGTTTGCCTTTCCTTAGCTGTGTTATTTTGAAGAGAATCTTCTGCTGTTTGTGCCATCAGTGGCGAAGTTGTTACCAACAGTAACAACCAAACTAAATGCTTCATCGTTGCTATTAAAAATTGGATGGCAAAAATACATAGATTTTTTTATTTAGAATGGTTCTAAATAAAATTATTTGTCATTTTTCGCTAATAAGAACAAATACACACTATTAAAGAATGCGAAAAAACTGACACCTGCCTGAGTTTCAAGAGTATCTTCTGTAATCATGGAAAGCATGGCAGTTAACCAAAATGTAAAATATAGAAAATGATGAAAGCGATTTAAAAGAACACCGGGTAGAATGAGTGAAATCAAGAACCAGATTAAAACAGGAATACCAAGCGCTACTGCAACAGTGAGATATTGGTTGTGTGAACGCAAACGATATTGAGGTGAAAGCGGACTTTTAAGTTCATCGTATTTATTTTTAAAAGCTGTTGGAACATCACCCGTTCCAACTCCTGTGATAGGATGGTTGCTGATTATACTAAATGCAGTTTTCCAAAATTCAAAACGCATTGCCAATGAATGTCCATTGGGATTATTGAAATGTTGATACTGATAAATTTCCCACAGTGTAGCCCGTATTCTTGATCGTATGCCGAATGTGTGTAAATCATCCACATTGGCAACGCCTTTTTCTATTGCTGTAATTTCTTTTAAGGAAAGACTGTTAATGGCTGCACCATCTTTGGCAGTGCCTTTTGAAGTGAGATAACGAATGATGGTCATTCTTAATTCATCACCTTTGAGATTGAGACTGTCATAAGGCAAATGGCTTCTTTTATTCCATGCCGGACGCATCTCGTTTTCGCAAAGGTTAATCCATATCAGATGTCCGTTTTCAGAATCTGTTTTCAATGTATCATACAGATAAATATTGCCTTCGGCAGTAATTTTTTTAAGGTGCAACAACTCATCTTTATTGACAGTATTTATTCTAATCCATATTTTATCAATATACTGATAAGAAAAAAATCCTGCAGCAATGAAAATTAAGACGGTAATGATTTTTAAGGTCAGGGAAGTATTAACTACTATATATTTTAAAAGGATAACAACTAACGTAATTGTCAATATTCCAAGTCCGGTCATAGATTCTATCAGTATTAAGAAAAAGATGAACCAAACAATGACAGCTATAAGAAGTACTTTGAATAGCAATGATGATTGTTTCAATAACCACAATGCTGCATAAACAGCTATACATACAAAGAGTGATAATCGGATATGAGAAATGAAAACAGAAATATCACGAATATCACGAATGGGTTTATGAATTACATCCAGATAAATGAGATAACTGATAAATGTTGAAATGAATGTTGCGCTGATAAATACGGTGAGTAATATGTTCAGTTGCCTGTTTGTGAGAGGTGTCGAAGAAGCAAACAAAACAGGAAGTAAAAGCAATGGTAATTTTACACGTAAATCTTTGAAGGCATAAGCATAGTCTGCCGAATAAATTAACCCGATTAAATGCAAAATATAAACGGAACATAATATCCAAACTGCTTTGTTGGAAAATGCCTGTCTGAGTCGGTTTGAAAAATTGCCTTGCAACAACCAGCTGCCAAGAAGTATAAACTGTGACACGCTCATCATAAACATGGAGAGCGGTAATGAAGCTGCAAACAATAACAATCCGGCAAAAAATAATTGTTCAAACTTATTTTTTGCCGGATTATTCATTTCAGGTTAAAAATTTATTCTGGCAAATCAGTGCTTTTCTCTCATTGATGCCATGGAGTGGGTGAGAATAGAATCATAAATAGATTTGTTATTAAGTGCTTCTATAGCTTTCTTAATTTCCACATCATCATTAAACGAAGCTTCTATTTGTCCGTTCTGGAAATAGTAACGTGAAACGATTTCATTTTCCAAAACTTCTTTTATCTCATCTTTAAACTTCTGAAGGTCTGCTACTTTATCATGTGCAACTTTCTTTTTCAGCAAATCATATTCTTTTTCAGCTGATGAAAAATATTTTTCCTTTTCAGATGCTGTTTTAAAATCATCTAACAATTTTTCACTCTTAGTGGTATAGTCATAATCTTTTCCTGATAACCACTTTACGAAATCATTATATTCTGCATCGCTTAAGTGAAATTCTTTTGACGGTGCAATTGTTGCATGATTTATTCTGTAGTAAGTTGCATAATTGAAAATCAGGTATTTGGTAATCAAACTTTGAGTGATAGGACTCAACATTCGAATTTCAGTAACATAATCCGGCATCACACCGCCACCGTCAAATACAATGCGTCCACTTTTTGTTTTAAATTGTGTAATCAGCGAATCGGGAATTTTTCCTACACTGCCATCTTCGTTTCGGTGCGAATAATCCAGTGCCTGAATACAACGTCCACTCGGAATATAATATTTGGCTGTAGTTACTTTTAACTGAGCACCGTAACTCAACGGACGTGTAGTTTGCACAAGGCCTTTGCCAAAGGTTCGCTGACCAATAACAATTCCCCTGTCGAAATCCTGAAGACTGCCTGAAACGATTTCTGAAGCGGATGCACTGCTACTACTTACCAGTACAGCAACCGGAATTTCTGTATCAACAGGATTGTTCAGCGCATGATATGTTTTATCCCATTCTTTTGCTTTTCCTTTCGTACTTACTACTTCCGATCCTTTATTCACGAAAATGTTTACAATGTTTACGGCTTCATTGAGCAATCCTCCCGGATTTCCTCTTAAATCAAGAATTACACCTTTTAACTTTGTTTTACCTTCAAGTGTAGTCAGAGCATTCTTAACTTCCATTCCGGCATTTTCAGTGAAACTTGTTAGCCGTATATATCCAATACTGTCGCTTAAAATGCCACTATAAGTTACACTGTTGATTTTTATTTCTTCTCGAAGTAGATTTTTTTCAATAGGATTGGCTTCTCCTTCACGCTTTACAGTAATCTTAACAGGAGTCTTCGGCTGTCCTTTTAATAATTTACTTATCTCATCATATTTTTTTCCTTCAATACTTTTTCCGTCAAGTGCTATGATTACATCACCTGCACGAAGGTCGGCTTTTTGAGCGGGAAATCCTTCATAAGGATCGGTGATGATTACTTCGTTATTTCTTTGACCTATCAGGGCACCAATACCACCGTATTGGCCTGTAGTCATAAAACGATAATCTTCTATTTCGCTTTCAGGAATATAATTAGTGTATGGATCCAATGATTCAAGCATCGAGTCCATCCCCTTTTTCATCAGTTCGCCCGGTTTGACATCATCCACATAATAAATATTCAATTCTCTGAACATGGTAGAAAAAATATCGAGATTTCGTGAAATCTCGAAATAGTCTTCACTAAAACTATAAATTGAAATACTGGCAGTTGATATGAGAAATACTACCACAATCCACCTGATTTTCTTTTTTATTTCTTTAAACATATTATTAAAAGTGTAAACAATTTTTAAATTGATTTATGGAACAGGGTCATGTCCGTGCCCGCCAAAAGGATTACATGACAATATGCGTTTGATTGTGAGATAACCTCCTTTAAACGGGCCATATTTTCTGATGGCTTCTATTCCGTATTCGCTGCATGTAGGATAGTAACGACAGGATGCCGGTAACAGTGGTGATATTCCTTTCTTGTAAACAGTTATCAGTGCAATCATTATACGTCCTAAAAGCTTGCTCATGCAATTTCTTTTAAACGTTGTAAAATTAGGATTATTTTCCTTTCAACTTCTGTGAACGAAGGGTTAAGGTTTCCATTATAAATTAACAGGATATGGAGTGTTTGTTGTCTTGAATGGAATTGACCAACCAGCGTATGTTTATGAACTCGGTAACTTTCTCTAATGAGCCGTTTAATTCGGTTTCTGTCGGTTGCATTTCTGATTCTTCTTTTTGGAACACTGATGGCAATTTTTACTGCATAGTTTGAAGAACCTTCTCTTACTGACCAAACAACACGAATTGGAGCCACGACAAATGAATTCCCGGTCTTTACCAGATTTTCCAGCTCAGATTTTTTGTATATTCTTTCACCCTTTCGAAAGGTGTTTCGTGGCGCAAGCTCCATGTGGCAAAGGTAAAAACAATGTTAGCCTGTCATTTCTTTTATAAATATTTTAGGTCGTTGGTTCTGTAATTCATTCTGTCTTTATATATTGGTCGTCAATTTCGAACAGAGTGGCCAAACGCATTATTTTTTTCTGCTTTCTTTTAGTATTGTCGTATCCGCTTCTGGCACGCGAATCCATTTTTAAAGAGCAAAGAATAGGTTTTGGATATTATCCTTCTTTTAAAGGATCACAAAATTTCTGGCTCAACTACAGTGTGAACAAACGCAGTCAGAAGATGATTTACTCTATTCGAGGTATGTATAATTTCCGTTCGGAAAGTTATCAGGAAGTGACTAATTATGCTATAGGTCCCTGTGTTTCGGCAAGAGTTTTTACCTTGTTTAAAAACAGGCTAGATTTCAGAGCAACTCTTTTCGGTGGATATGTCAATTTTACCTATAAAAAGGTGTCTTATCCCGGAAATTTATATGATTCACAATTTAATGGTGCTGCCTTAATGCCTGGGTTGAATATTCAAACAGAATTAACAGACAGGATTGGCATAAGGTATGGAGGGAATGCAGGAGTTTATTATGCCAAAAAAGAGGAACCGATTTTTTATAAGAAAAATGGAATTCTTAATTACGATGTTTACACTAATAAAGGTATCTACTGGATTATTTTGGTTGATTTCAGCATTACCATCAAAATCACAAAAAACTATTTACCACATCAGCGTTAAGTAAGTTTATTCTCGCCATTCCTGACCCGTAAGGCTGAGAAATACATCTTCCAGATTGGCTTTCTTAACTTCCTTCTTTCTTTCAAATCCTTTTGCGATAAGATCGTCAATCAACTGATCAGGTGTTGCAAGAGCAATTATTTTTCCGCTTTCAACAATAGCTACTCGGTTACATAATTCTTCAGCTTCATCCATGTAGTGAGTTGTTATCACTACAGTAGTGCCCTCATCTCTGATGTTTCGTATCAGATCCCATAAATTTCTTCTCGCCTGTGGGTCAAGCCCTGTTGTTGGTTCATCCAGAAAAACAATCAGTGGTTTATTGATTAAAGTAGTGGCAATAGAAAAACGCTGTTTTTGTCCTCCTGAAAGCTCTTTATATTTTGCATGTGCTTTATCCTGAAGTCCTACTTTTTTTAATAGTTCTAGTCCATTTACTGACTGACAATACAAACCTGCAAAAAGTTCAATCAATTCAAGTAAAGTAAGACTTGGATAGTATCCTGCCGACTGTAACTGAACACCTATTATTTTTTTAATCTCATTATCATCTTTGCCTACCTGAAATCCATTGATATAAACTTCACCTGATGTTTTTTCGCGAAGTGTCTCCATTATTTCAAGTGTGGTGGTTTTGCCTGCACCATTTGGTCCGAGCAAACCGAATATTTCCCCTTCTACTACTTCAAAAGATATTCCTTTTACTGCCTGAAATGAATCGTAATTTTTATTCAGGTTACTGACGGTAATAATATGTTTCATGAAGGCAAAGATACAGTAAATGAAAAGTACACATAGCTTAATATTTCAATGATTAAGGAAGAATTCTTGAGAATACAATGTATTGATAATGCCCAAATCCACAATGTGGAATATTCCTGCTGTTGCACAATCATTACCTTTGCCAAAAAAGAAATCAGTGATAAAGGTTGATAAAGTATTGGTGTCAGACGAACTGGTGTGCGAAAGTTTTATCTGCGACCTCGAGAAATGCAAAGGCGCATGTTGTGTTGAAGGTGAGTCCGGAGCACCATTGGAGGACAAAGAACTTTCAGAACTTGAGAAAATATATCCCAAGGTAAAACCTTATTTAACTAAGGAGGGCAAGCAGGCAATAGAAGAACAGGGGTTTTATGTTAAAGACAGTGATGATGAATGGGTCACTCCGTTGATGTGGCCCGGTGGCCCGTGTGCTTATACTATCTTCGAAAATGGAATTGCATTTTGTGGAATAGAAAAAGCCTGGCGCGATGGAAAAATAAAATTTCAAAAACCAATCAGTTGTCATCTCTATCCTATACGTATCGAAAAGATGAGAGCAGGAGAAGCCTTAAATTATCATCGTTGGGAAGTATGCAGTCATGCCTGTAAGTTGGGGAAGAGAAAGAAAGTTAGAGTGTATGAATTTCTGAAATCTGCTTTAATAAGAAAATATGGCGAATCATGGTATAGCAAATTGGAGAAGTATGCCAATGAGTTTTTAGAGCTGACGAAGGAGAAAAGGTGAAAATTATATTGCCTTTCCGATAATGGAATCTTACTTTTGTCCACCTTTTAAAACTTTCAGTTATGCGACCTTTATTAAATCTTTATGCAATATTGATTTTATTTCCAGTCACTGCATTAAGTCAAACGACTATCAGTGGACGCATTACTGATGCAAAAAATCAACCTGTTGCCGGAGCAAATGTAACCATTAAAGATTCGTATGACGGTGCAAGTGCTGATGCCAATGGCTCTTATAAATTTTCTACCAGTGATGAGGGTGATGTAATTGTTGTAGCATCAATGGTGGGTTTTACTTCTGCTGAAAAAAGATTGCATTTATCAGGTGGAGAAGTAGTGGTTAATTTCAATCTGAAGGAAGCAAGCAATGAACTGAATACTGTAACTATTACGGCCGGAGCTTTTGAAGCAAGTGATGAAAAAAAGATGGTAATACTCTCACCACTCGATATTGTTACTACAGCAAGTGCAGTTGGTGATATTTACGGAGCATTGCAAACACTGCCCGGAGCACAACCCACACAGGAACAGGAAGGATTGTTTGTAAGAGGTGGTGATGCTTCAGAGGCAAAAACCCTTATTGATGGAATGCTTGTTGCCAATCCTTATTTTTCAAGTGTGCCTGATGTGCCACAGCGTGGAAGGTTTTCTCCTTTTCTTTTCAAAGGAACTAACTTCAGCACAGGTGGATATTCTGCTCAGTATGGTCAGGCAATGTCTTCTGTTTTAGTTTTAGAAAGCGAAGATTTGCCTCCGCGTTCAATGGGTAACATTGCATTAATGACAGTTGGTGGAGGAGGTGGATATACCAAACGCTGGGAAAACACATCTTTAGGAGCCAATGCAACGTATATTAATCTCGCTCCATATTTTGCAGTGATGAAACAAAACCGTGACTGGGATTCTCCGCCACAATCATTCAGTGGCTCTCTGGTATTCCGACAAAAAACTTCGGAGACAGGAATGCTCAAAGCTTTTATGAATTATCAGTACAGCGATTTATCTCTTAATTATCCGAATATTGATGATGTAACTAATAACTCTAAAATGCATTTTGGGTTGAACAATTACAACATCTTCTCCATGTTGTCTTATAAAGAAGTTTTGGACAAGAAGTGGACGCTCAATCTTGCAGGATCTTACAGCAAAGATTTGTCGCGTGTAAGGCCCTCACCGCAAAGTTTGGTTTTTAGTAATCAACTGTGGCAGGCAAGAGGATCAGTTGCTCATTCATTAGGTGAGTTAAGTGTTATACGCGCTGGGGCTGAAGTGCAATACAATCCATTCAGCAATTTGTATAACAATTATCGTATTGATAGTACGGAATTGTATTCAGCTGTATTTCTGGAAGGCGATGCATACATTACGCGCAAACTTGTTGCACGTGCCGGATTGCGAGTTGAAAATTCTTATCTTCTTCGCGCAAGTAACATTGCACC
Source organism: Bacteroidota bacterium (assembly GCA_019136655.1). Taxonomy (GTDB): domain Bacteria; phylum Bacteroidota; class Bacteroidia; order AKYH767-A; family OLB10; genus OLB10. Next base: position 34,531 of record JAGVTU010000009.1, on the reverse strand, counting down.
GCGATTGAGTGTTGCATATAAACTTGGAAAATACGATCAGCTGAATTTTGCTTATGGTGATTTTTACCAGACACCTGACCGCAATTATCTTATTCAAACCAATCTTGACCATTTCGAAAAAGCTACTCACTACATTCTCAACTATCAGTATGTGGATGAGAAACGTACTTTTCGTATTGAAGGATATTATAAGCTTTACCATAATTTAGTGAGAATAAAAAAACCGGTGAGCAACCCTTATCAACCGGTATTTGCTGAAGACTCCAAAGGCAAAGGTTATGCACGAGGTGTAGATGTTTTCTGGCGCGATAAGAAAACATTGAAATATACTGACTACTGGATTTCCTATTCTTATATTGATGCAAAACGAATGTATCTTTATTACTATCCTGAGGAATTGCAGCCAACATTCACATCCAATCATATTGTGAATGTTGTTTGGAAAAGATGGTTTCCAAAATTAAGAAGCAGCTTTGGATTTACTTATGCCTATGCTTCAGGAAGACCGTATTATAAAGTAGATGAAAGTAATATTCTTTCTGACCGTGCGCACGACTATCATAACCTGAGTATTACCGCCAATTATCTCACTACAATTTATAAATATTTTACGGTTGTTTCACTTACTGTTGGCAATGTTGCCGGATTCGACAATGTTTATACCTATAACTATAGTAGTGATGGTTTGCGAAGGAATGCTATTGGCCCAACTTCTAAACGAACGATATTTCTTGGAGTATTTATAAATATCGGAAGAGATGATGACACTGAATAAATTTCAAATTATTAAAACCATATAAAATGAAAAAGTTTCTCGTACTGTTACTGTTTATTACCACAAGCGGTTTTGCACAGGAAAATAAAAAGTTTGAAAAAGCAATGGAAAAAAATCTCACCTTGCTGAATGATGCAAAAACCGGAGAAGATTATACCAACGTTGCCAATGCATTTGAGCGCATTGCCAAAGCAGAAACCAAAGAATGGTTACCCTCCTACTATGAGGCTTTTGCTCTAATTCTTTCTGCTAATGATGTGAGTGACGGCACAAAGAAAGATGCAGTACTTGACAAAGCAATGGAGGTTGCCAAAGCTGCTGAAGCAATTTCTCCTGACAATTCTGAAATTGTTACACTGCAGTCATGGATTACGTCAATGAAAATTTCTGTTGACCCAATGAACCGTGGTCAGAAGTTGGGAATGGAAGCATCTGTACTTACTTCGCGTGCTATAGAGCTTGATCCAGAAAATCCAAGACCGTATTTGTTACAGGGCACAGGATTGTTTTACACACCTGAACAGTTTGGCGGAGGAAAGGATAAAGCACAGAAAGTTTTGGAAAAAGCAGTAGAGAAATTCAACAGCTTTAAACCCAAAAACAAGCTGATGCCTGACTGGGGCAAAGAGCGCGCTATGTCGCTGCTTGAAGAATGTAAGAAGTAATTACACCAAAAAAGGATTGTACATTTTTTCGAAGCCAATGGTTGTGGACGACCCATGACCCGGATAAACTTTTACATCAGCGGGAAGCACTAATAGTTTTTGACGTATGCTGTCGAGCAATGTTTGTTCATCGCCACCGGGTAAATCATAGCGTCCTATACTCATCTGAAAAAGTACATCGCCTGAGATGATAATTTTTTCTCCGGCATTATACAGGCATAAACTGCCCGGACTGTGACCGGGAGTAAACAACAATTCAAAAGATGTGTTTCCGAAACTGATAACATCACCTTCGTCAATATATTTTTCGGCAAGGGGTGAAGGGTCCAGATAGATGCCCCATTGTTTGCTGTATTCTCCCGCTGCTTCGAGGAGAACCAACTCATTGCGGTGAAAGACCGGTTTTAAACCAAAAGTATCGTATATAAGTTTGTTGCCGAAGATGTGATCTACATGACAATGTGTGTTGACAAGCATTACAGGTTTTAGTTGTTGACTGTTGATGAACGACAACAACTCTTCTTTTTCTTCAGGCATATAACAACCCGGGTCAATGATGATACATTCCCCGGTGTCGTCATATACAATGTAGGTGTTTTCATCAAAAGGGTTGAAGGTGAATTTATGTATCTGCATGCAGGAGCTTATTTTTCGTAAATGTTAAATTTGTTGGAACAGGATGATATTCCGAGTGTGTAAAATTACGAATAAAGTACCTTAGCGTTTTCTAACATTGATCAGTTTATGCCTTACATTAAACATTTAAAGAGCGATAAAAAATTAGCACCGGTAATTAAACAAACAGGACGAATTGAACTGAAAAAAAGAAATGATGTTTTTTTGAGTTTGTGTGGTTCTATAATGTCGCAACAACTGTCAACCAAGGTGGCTGCAGTTATTCATCAGCGATTTTATGATTTGTTTGACGGCAAACCTACTCCTCAAAAACTAATTGACATCAACACAGATAAATTGCGCAGTATTGGTCTTAGTAATTCAAAAGCCGGTTACATTAAAAATGTTGCAGAATTTGCCGTTGCAACAGGATTGGGTTATTCAAAACTCAACAAAATGACCAATGAGGAGTTTATTGAATATGTAACTCAGATAAAAGGAGTAGGTCGCTGGACTGCTGAAATGATATTGATGTTTACTATGGCACGCGAAGATGTTTTTTCTTTTGATGATTATGGTATTCAGCAAGCTGTTATCCGATTGTATAACATCAGAGTGAAAGACAAAAAGAAATTAAAGGTGAAAATTTTAAAAATATCGGAAACGTGGGCACCTTACCGCACTTATGCCTGCATGTATTTGTGGAGATGGCGCGATTCGAAATAATGTGTGTTGTAAACAGTTTTGTTGTTTAAACCTTTGGTGAATCGTTATGTTTTTTTCATGGTTGCATCGCATTTTTTAGTCACTTTTGCGTTATAGTACCATCTGATGATAAAGTTTTTACTCTCTGTAAGTATTTTGATGTGGGCAGGTTCGGCAACAGCACAGAATAGTAAGGAGCCTCATGGTTTTGCTGTTGTAGAGCTTTTCTCATCACAGGGTTGTGGCAAAAGCCCTGCTGCTGAGAATGAAATTAAACTGATAACTGATAAGGCTGTTGCAGAAGGAAAGCAAGTGATTTCGCTGGCCTATCATGTGGACTACTGGAACAAATATGGATGGAACGACCCATACAGCGATATACGATATACGCGCAGACAAAGTAATTATGTGAGTGCAACAAGTAATGATGAGGTTTTTACACCGCAGGTTTTTATAAATGGTGCAGGAGGTTTTGTTGGCTCAGACAAAGCTAAACTCAATGCAGAAATAAATAAGGCTTTAAAATCATCTCCTAAACAAACCATTGTACTGACACATGTTTCAGCGGTGGTGAATGATACGATGACGGTTGGTTATGCTGCTTCGAAGGCTGATCGTAACAGCAGCCTGGTGATTGTGATTTCGGAAAACAAAACTTCTACACGCATTACCAAAGGTGAGAACATAGGGAAAACATTGGAGCAGGAAAATGTGGTGCGGCTGCTGCAGATATTTCCAATCAATATTGCAAAAGATGAAATAAAGTTTCCCGTCAGGAAATTAAAACCGGGGAATGGATTCAGAATGGTAGCTTACATTCAGAATAAGCAGACAAAAAAGATTACTGCTGCTACGCAATACTTTTTTAAGTAATTATCCTCCAAAAGCATTTTCACCGGTGATGTCCATACCGGTTATGAGCAGGTGTATGTCATGCGTTCCTTCGTAAGTAATGACTGACTCGAGGTTCATCATGTGGCGCATGATTGGATATTCGCCAGTGATGCCCATGCCGCCATGTATCTGTCGTGCTTCGCGTGCACACCATAGTGCAGTGTAAACGTTGTTGCGTTTGGCCATGCTTATCTGAGCAGGAGTAGCTCTGTTTTCATTTTTCAGTTTGCCTAAACGCCATACGAGCAGCTGGCCTTTGGTGATTTCAGTAAGCATTTCGGCTAATTTTTTTTGTTGCAGCTGAAATCCGCCTATGGGTCTTCCGAATTGTTTGCGCTCTTTGGAGTAGCGCAGTGCACTGTCGTAGCAATCCATGGCAGCACCGAGTGCTCCCCATGCTATGCCATAGCGCGCACTGTTGAGGCATCCTAACGGACCTTTAAGGCCTTTTACGTTGGGCAATAAATTTTCTTTCGGTACTTCAACATTATCGAAGACCAACTCGCCAGTGGCACTGGCTCTGAGGCTCCACTTGCCATGGGTTTCGGGAGTGGTGAAGCCTTTCATTCCGCGTTCAACTATCAATCCCCTGATGGTGCCTTCTTCGTCTTTGGCCCATACAACTGCTATGTCGGCAAAAGGGGCATTGCTGATCCACATTTTGGCACCGTTGAGGAGGTAATGGCTTCCTTTATCTTTGATGTTGGTGACCATGCCGCCAGGGTTGGAGCCATGGTCAGGTTCGGTGAGGCCGAAACATCCCATCCACTGGCCGGTGGCAAGTTTAGGGAGATATTTTTTGCGCTGTTCTTCGGTTCCGTAGGTATAGATAGGATACATGACCAGTGAACTTTGCACGGATGCAGTGGAGCGGATGCCGCTGTCGCCACGTTCAAGCTCCTGCATAATGAGTCCGTAGCTGATTTGGTCGAGGCCACCACCGCCATATTCGGTGGGGATATAAGGCCCAAAGGCACCTACTTCGGCAAGTCCTTTGATGAGGTGTTTAGGGAATTCGGCCTTCTGACAGGCATCTTCTATGATGGGAGAAACTTCGCGTTTGACCCACTCGCGCGCACTGTCTCTGATGAGTTTGTGTTCGTCTGTGAGGAGTTCGTCAATTAAATAATAGTCGGGTGCCTGAAATCTGTCTTTTGCCATTGTTGGAATTTTGTGGCGCAAAAATAAATTAAAAGTGTGAATGGAGGAGTGGAGGATTTGTTTAAGAAAGATTAATTAAAGGAAATATACAACTCCTACGGAGTCGGTGAAATGTTTTTGTTGTGCATGCTATCAAAACCGGGCAAGAGGCAAGCTCTTACGGGAGTGGGATTTATTTTTGTTTGATTGGTTTTCTATTTTTGTAGTCTATGAACAGACCTATCAGAGTACTGATTGCCAAGGTGGGCCTTGACGGGCATGACCGTGGTGCCAAAGTTATTGCATCGTTTTTGCGCGATGCCGGTATGGAAGTTATTTATTCGGGCCTGCGTCAGACTCCGCAGATGGTGGTGAATACTGCCCTGCAGGAAGATGTGGATGTGATAGGTGTTTCTATTTTGTCGGGTGCGCACATGACGGTTTTCAGTAAGTTGATAGAATTGCTGAAAGAAAAGGGGATGACAGATGTGTTGCTTACCGGAGGAGGAATAATACCCGATGCCGATATGAAAAAGCTTAATGAGATGGGGGTAGGGAAGTTGTTTATTTCGGGTACGAATACCGATGAGGTAATAGATTATATACGAAAGTGGGTGGAGGCGAACCGCCCTGCCTGATTACAACAGCCGTATAGGCTCTTCGGTGCCAAGTGCTTTTGCATAACCCTTAGGCTGAAACTGCACTTTGAGTTTGTTGTTGCGCACGGTGTTGGCAGCGGCATAAAATACATAGAGCGATTTTCGCATCCACTGCCTGAACCATTTATTTTCTTTCCTTCTTAAAATTTTTTCAGTTATTTTTTTATAAAACTTCCGGTGAAAAGGAAATAGTTCATCGAGTGTGTTCAGTTCAAGAAAGTAGCGACCTCTGATGTGGGCAAAGATTTTGGATCGGGTTTCGCGGTCGTATTGTGCAAAAAACCGACTTTGATTATCAGGTACACCTCTTTGGTTGAGGCAGTGTATCAACCAGACATATTCGAAGTTGTAACTTGGTTCTGCCACTTTTATGTTCAACGAATTCAGTGTTGAAGTTTTTAAAACTTCGTTTTCGTTGATGTAGCAAACTCCCTTGCGCACAAACCGGTTTATCAAATGTATGTTCAAATGATGCCCATTGCTCAGTGTTAATCTCAGCGTTGAGATAAATGGTTTTTCATGATAACTTATTCTTCGCAGATAAGGCGAGAGTTCAATAACATTTAAGATTTTGCGAATATCATTTTTGGCCACTACCAACTGAATAGTTTCATCATTGCACTCATCAATGGATGCAGCAGTAAATCCTAATGCTGCATAATTCAGATTTGCAATCTTGCTGAAAAAATGGGTTAAAAACGATACTCTTTCACTCATGTTACTGTTAATAAAACCACAATGCTGCTTTTTTCATCATTCGTGGAATAAATTTGATTTCTGCATCGGCCTGCTCGCGGTTTTTAAGTACTCGGTATTGACCTGTAGTTTGCAAGCCTGAGAAATTTTCTATCTTTTGTGTTGCGTTGATGATGATGTAAAGATTTTCGATGCTGTAATCCTGTTTGATTACTGATGCCTGTTCCAGTTGTTCCAGAGAAGATTCGTTGGCTTTCAGAACGTAAAAGCTAAGGTCGCTGGTTTTCATTAAAGGTACGGCATCCATGTAATTGCTTGTTTCAGGGGTATCAAAAATTACAAAATCATACAACGATTTTATCTCTGCAAGAATATTGCCAGTTTTGTCGGAAACGAGCAGGGTGTTGATACCGTGAGGCAGATAACCGGCAGTGAGTAAATCTACATTGGCATCAGAAGTAATCTGAACAGCCTGATGAAGATTTTTTTCTTCGGTATAAACTTCGGCCATGGTATGTTCATTTTCGGACGAAAGGTTGTTTCGGAGCGTAGGATTTACGGGATTCATGTCCACCAACAGCACTTTTTTGCCAAGTGAACCTAATGTTTTTGCCAGATTTTGCGAGATGGTAGTTTTTCCTTCTTCAGCTTTTATGGAAGTAACGGTAATCATTTTCACAGGCTGGCTGTTGCCTAACATCAGCACCTTGGTGCATAAGTTCATAAACGATTCCGACAATTCATTTCTGCGGCCACTGTTTTCGATGGTAGCAAGGAATGGTATGTTGCAATGTTGTTGCAAATCTTTGCGATTGGTAATTTTGGTACGGAAGTATGGTTTAAGGCTGATGTAGCTCATGCCTGCAGCAAGTGACAGTGCAAGTGCCACAAGCCATACTTGAACAGGATTGGGGCTGATGGGTGCGAGAGGCATGGAAGCATCGTTTACCAGATAGGATGATGCAGGAATAGCAGGTGCAGTGACCATTGCTTCAGCACGTTTCTCGATGAGAAAATCATAGAGTTTGTTGTACAGATAAATGTTTCTGCTCAGTTGCTGCATTTTGCTTTCAGCTTCGGGCAGGTTTTGCATACGCAGCTTTGCGTTTACAATAGCATCAGCAAGAGTTTCCTGTTTTATAACTAATTTTTTGCGAGTGTTGCGAATGCTTTCAGCCAACATATCTTTCAGGCTGTTTATTTCTCTGTCAACATGGCTTACATCAGCACCTTGTTCTTTCAACTGCTGACGCTCGGCTACTTTATCATTTAATTTCAGATAGGTTTCGGTGTAAACAATATCGTTGATGGTTCCATATTCAGGCGAAATGGTGTTTACGTTTCTGTTCTTGCGTAAATAGTCACTCAGGTTGTCGAGTGCGGCTAATTGCATGTCGGCTTCCACTTTTTGTATTTGCAGCTGACTTACTGTTTGCAGTGCTGCACCTGCCTGCTGCGGAATTTCAAAGGCATTATTCTCGGCCTGAAATTTTGATAACTGCTGTTGTGCATCATCCAATTCCTGTGATACACGTGCCAGTTGCTGATTGATCAGCGAAACGTTGGCCTGCATTTTTTCCTCATTCATTACCGTACCGTTTTGCCCGTAGCCATTGGAGAGAGCATGAACCACACGATAAGCTTTTACTGGGTTTTCGTTTCGGTAAGAAATTTCAACCAAATTATCACTGCGAACAGGTTGCGATACAAGATTGCCGTCAGCAATTTTTTGAGCCAGGGCAGCATCAGAGTAAATGATGAATGAATAATTGTCGTTGGCCTGCACCGTATTCATGTAAGGTGTTTTGCTGATGGTAACTTCTGCAAAATTCAAATCGAGAGGTTCATCATAGTTGCCTCGTTTTTGAACGGCAGAATAGTTGTATTCATAATTCAGTAAATACGTTTTGTCGTTTTCGAAAGTGATGCCAATAGCCTGTTTGCTGAAGCTGTCGTCTTTCTGTTGGAATGAAACCTTCACCGGAGTTTCGGTAAACAGTTCCTGCGTTTTGAACAAACGGTTGCGGTAGTATTCCGTGTTCAACCCTTTGCCATGAATTGCATGGCGTATGGCAGCAGGTGACTGAATGACTGCAGCTTCGGCATACATGTTATCAGACGATTCTGAAATAGGTTTCAGCAGTGCTTTGGATTCATACTCTTTGGGAGTAAAATACAAGTAAGCGCCTGCACCTAATGAACCTGCAGCAAGGCATAAGATTAAAAATCTGCGATGTGCTTTAATGCGCAACATCATGCGTTGTGACCAGAATGTATTTGTCATCTTCCCTTAATTTTTGCCTATCTATACTTCACTTTTGGCAATAGGGTTACACACTGTTCATTCTGTAAATAGAATTGGATAAATAAATGTAACCTTAACAGGGAAAATTCGTTAAAGGGCAGTTGAATTTATTTCACAGTAATTAAAGGAGAAAATAGTTGACATCAAACAGTGTAACTATTTGAAAAATTTCAAAAGACAAAAACAAGGATTATACTTACGCTAATTTGTATAATTAACTTAGTAACGACTGATAAATTTCATAAAAATTACGCTCCATATTTTCGATAGAAAAGTTTAGTGCATATAACTTTCTTTTCTGAATCGCATCCTTTTGTTCAGTCTGATTATTTAGATTGTAATAAAACTGCATTCGTTCTGCTGCTTCGTGGATATTACCGGTTATATCTTCAGGCGAAATGGAGTGTGTAATTTCAACTAATCCGCCACCATCATTAAAAACAATCACCGGTTTTCCAAGGTACATAGCTTCCACAGCTACCAAACCGAAAGATTCATTTTGAGAGGGGAAAACGCAAACATCCATCAGTGATTCCCAGTCAGCTGCATTTTTTTGAAATCCGGTAAACACTACCTTCTCCTCCAGTTTATCTTCTTTTACTTTTTGTTCCAATGATTGTCTTAACGGACCATCACCTGTAAGAAGAAGCAATGCATCACTTTTATCTTTTGAAAATATTTTAAATGCATCAATCAGTCGGTCAATACGTTTAACACCGGCAAACCGAGCAACAGTACCAATAATGAATTTGTTTTTATGCTGTTCTCTGAAACGTTTTACATCGTCATTATCGGTAAGTATTAAGTTTGAAAAATCTACACCATTATATACCAATTGTTTTCTTACAGATTTCAATCCATATCTTTTATGCGCTGTTGATTCCGTAAACTTTGAATTAAAAGTGACTATGTCAGTAAAATGATTCAGCACAAGACCAATACAATATTGATTGACTTTATCTGTCAATTTTACTTTTCGACCATACACAAAGTTTCCGTGCAGCGTATAAACAATTTTTTTACCTGAAATTATTGCTGCAAATAATACCCAAGGATTAAAGGTGTGTATGTGTATGATATCGGTTGATTTGAAGTGATGACGAAGTTTTCTCCAGAATTTAAGATTAAAACCCCACCCATTTTTCAATCCGAGAATATCATAAGAAATATTTTTTTGTTTAAGGGTTTCAAACAGGGTGCCTTTATTTGTTCCAATGAGGATGAGGTTAGATAAGTCTTTTCTTTTAAGTTGATTTTCGGCAAGCCAGATGGTGAGTTTTTCAATCCCACCCATATTGCCTGACCACATGTAATGTATTACCTTCATCCGATAAAAATAAAACTAGAGATATTGGATGTTTAGATACATAGTTCCTGTATTCTTATAAAGGCAAGAAACTAAGATGGAATTGAGTGTACAAAAGGAAGGAGGCATCAGTTAAAGAACTCTTTCATCTTCTCAAAAAAACTCTTGTCGCCTTTTCCCGGTTTAGGTTTAAAATTTTCGGAATCGCGCAATTTTTCAAGTATTTTTTTCTCTTCGGCAGAAAGTTGCTGAGGTGTCCACACGTTAATATTTACCAGCAAATCACCTTTGTGATAACTGTTCACTCGCGGAAGTCCTTTGCCTTTCAGCCGTAATACTTTTCCGCCTTGTGTGCCGGGATCAATTTTAATTTTTGCTTTACCGTCAACAGTAGGAACTTCTGCCTGTGTGCCTAATGCTGCATCCACAAAAGTGATATATAAATCAAAAAGTAAATTATCTCCATCACGTTTTAGCTGTGGGTCTTCAATTTCATCAATAACAATTAATAAGTCACCGGGCACTCCGTTTCTTTCACCCATATTACCCTTGCCACTTACGTTAAGTTGCATGCCATCAGCTACACCTGCCGGAATTGGAATGTTGATGGTTTCTTCACCCTGCTCAATACCACTTCCATGGCATGTTTTGCAAATGTTGGCAATAACTTGCCCTTCACCGTTACATACATTACAGGTAGTCACGGTTTGCATCTGGCCAAGTATGGTGTTGGTAACACGCCTTACCTGCCCTGAACCTTTGCAATTAGGGCACTTGCTGAAAGAGTTGCTACCTTGAGCGCCACTGCCATGACAAGTATGGCAGGCAACTTTTTTGCTGACTTTGATTTTTTTCTCAACGCCATTGGCTATTTCCTTCAGGTTGAGTTTTACTTTTATCCGAAGATTGGTACCTCGGTTTACTCTTCGTCCACCTGCACGCTGACCACCGCCACCACCAAAAAAACTTTCGAATGGATTATGTCCGCCAAAAATGTCGCCAAACTGACTGAAGATGTCTTCCATATTCATGTGGCTGCCACCTCCATATCCTGCGCCATTCATTCCCTGATGACCAAACTGGTCATATTTGCTTTTCTTTTCGGGATTACTCAATACCTCATACGCTTCAGCAGCTTCTTTAAATTTTTCTTCAGCCTCTTTATTACCGGGATTTTTATCAGGATGGTATTTTATTGCCATCTGCCGGTAAGCCTTTTTTATTTCTGCTTCTGTAGCGTTGCGCGATACACCAAGTATTTCGTAATAATCTCTCTTTGCCATTTGTGTGAAAAGTTTTATCCGCCTACAACAACCTTAGCATGACGCAGCACTTTATCATTCAGCATATAGCCTTTTTCTATTTCATCTAACACAATCCCTTTTTTACTTTCCTCTTCAACAGGAAGGTTGGTTACGGCCTCATGCAAATCTGTATCAAAAGGTTTATTGACAGATTCAAGCGCCTGAAGCCCATGTTGCGCTAACTGATTCTTCAGTTTTGTCTGAATTAAGATCACTCCTTCTTTCACAGCTTCTACATTGGTGGTTGTATTATCCATTGCTTTCAAAGCGCGTTCAAGATCATCTAATACAGGAAGTAATGAGGCAATAACATCGGCACCTGCTGTTTTGATTAAATCAACTCGCTCACGCATCATTCGTTTTTTATAGTTCTCAAAATCGCTGTATAAACGAAGATACTTGTCGTTGGCAATAGCCAGTTCTTCCTTTAACAATTCTACCGGATTTTCAACGGGGACAGTTTGCTCATCAACTTTCTGCTCTTCTTGCTGATTAAGAATTTCTTCCTGTGGAGCAGATTCATTGGTGTCAGCTACATCTTTATTACTCTGCATTTTATTTTTCTTAAAAAATTTCATTATTGTTTTTCAAAAACACTGCCATTGTAGTTTTTGGGTCAAATTGGCAGGCAAAGTTAACTATTCTATGCTTTAAATGGTCAATTTACCTCTTATACCAAATAAAAACAGCCGGAATTACCGGCTGTTTTTACTATAATTATAAAACTAACAATATCAGTTTACCACTAATTTTTCCAAAGCATCGGTAAGAGCCTGCCCACGAAGGTTGCTTCCTACAATCACACCATTGGCATCTATAAGCCAGCTTGATGGAATGGAATTAACTTTATAAATCTGTGCAGCTTTGCTATACCATCCGGCTAAATCACTTACATGATATGGCCAGCTCAGGTTATCTTGTTTGATAGCTTGCATCCAGCGGTTTTTATCCTGATCTAATGATACACTATAGACAGTAAATCCACCTTTAGCACCTTTGAATTTTTTGTCCTTGTATTTGTTGAATGCAGCAACAACATTGGGATTTTCCATTCGACATGGACCACACCATGACGCCCAAAAATCAATCAGCACCACTTTACCTTTCAATGAAGATAATGCGATGGTTTTACCTTCAGGTGATGTAAATGCCAGTTCTGGAGCTTTGTTTCCTATGGCTGTTCCTTCAATCAGTTTTTGTGCCTGTGAATAAAAGGATGAGCCAATGATTGCAATTAAAACTAATACTGATTTGATTTTTTTATTCATGTTGTTTTTTAATTAGACGATTGTCAATTTATATACCATTCTTAAACGCCTTCACTTGAATTTTAATTAACGCTAAAATAGAAAAATGTTTTAAATACGTTTGATTTTTGCGCCTAAATTTATCAAGCGTTCATCAATCCTTTCGTACCCTCTGTCTATCTGTTCAATGTTATGAATAACGCTCTTTCCTTTGGCTGACAGGGCGGCTATCAGCAACGCTACACCTGCACGTATATCAGGAGACGTCATCTGAATGCCTTTAAGAGAATGTTTCCGGTTAAGTCCAATAACGGTAGCACGGTGTGGGTCGCAAAGTATAATTTGTGCTCCCATATCAATGAGTTTGTCCACGAAGAATAAGCGGCTTTCAAACATTTTCTGATGAATCAATACCGTACCATTTGCCTGGGTTGCTGTTACCAGTATGACGCTGAGTAAATCGGGGGTAAGGCCCGGCCAGATGGCATCGGCAATAGTCAGTATTGAACCATCTATGAAGGTATCAATCTCATAATTTTTTTGAGCCGGTACGTGAATATCATCTCCCTTTATATTGAGTTTAATTCCCAATCTTTGAAAAGTAGAAGGGATGATACCCAGATTGGCTATACTGCAGTTTTTAATGGTAATGTCAGACTGTGTCATAGCTGCCAGTCCAATAAAACTTCCAACTTCAATCATATCGGGCAACATAGTATGAGTGCAGCCTTTTAATTTAGTCACACCTTTAATGGTGAGGAGATTTGAACCAACACCACTAATATCAGCACCCATCTTGTTAAGCATTTTACAAAGCTGCTGAATGTAAGGTTCGCAAGCAGCATTGTAAATAGTTGTTACTCCATCCGCCATGACCGCGGCCATGATGATGTTGGCAGTTCCTGTTACTGATGCCTCATCAAGCAACATATAGCTTCCTTTGAGCTTTTTTGCAGATACGCTGAAAATTTTAGTGTTGGAATCGAAATCAAATTTAGCTCCCAGATTTTGAAAACCTATGAAGTGCGTATCTAATCTTCTGCGGCCTATTTTATCTCCACCGGGTTTAGGTACATAAGCAATTCCAAATCGCGATAACAACGGGCCTGCAATCATAATAGACCCTCGCAATGAACCGGCTTGTTTAAGGAAATCATCGGTTTTCATAAAATTGAGATTTACTTCATCTGCTTTAAAAGTATAACTTCCCTGTTTTACTTTTTCAATCTTTACACCAAGACTTTGTAATAACTCAATAAGTTTATTTACATCCCTTATATCAGGAATATTATGAATAGTAACCTGTTCGTCAGTTAAGAGAACAGCACAAAGTATTTGCAATGCTTCATTTTTGGCCCCCTGTGGTTCTATCTCACCATGCAAAGGCTGACCACCAATGATTTCAAAACTGTTAGCCATCTGTTACTGTGTAGAATGTTTTTTCTTCTTTTTCTTTTTCTTTTTACCACCTGTCGAAAACCCTGCAGGTTTTACGTCAGATACATAACGTAAACGAACATCTTCCTGCAGATTGATTTTTCCGTTGGAAATTTTCCGCAACTGCTCGATTATTACTTCATCATTTACATTATCACGATTGTAATTGACATACGATTGTTTCATAAAATTGGCAATCATAAGTGCTACCTGATCTTTTGCAGGACCGTCTTCCAACTTGCAGGCTTCTTCAATCATCTTGATGACTATTGTTCCGTAATGACGATATTTGATGTTGTAGGTAGGATATGGAACTTTCTCAGGCTTAAGAGTTCTTTTTTCAGGCGATGGCATGGGGTATGGAGAGTCGCAGTCCAGTTTATAGTCAGACATGATGAATAAGTGATCCCATAGTTTAAGTCTGTAATCATTATATTCTTTTATTTGAGGATTGAGTACTACCATTGCGTTGACTATGGCATGTGCGGCTTTGGTTCTTTCCTCACGGGTTTCTAATTGTAGAGCATGGTCAACCATACGCTGAATGTTTCGTCCGTATTCTGAAATAATTAATTCAGGCCTCTGGGTATTGTATTCCATGAAATAAATATATTATTTAAACTGGTGATTCGGAAAAAGAAATCCGATTTCTTAAAAATCCGTTAGTTGTAAAAATCAGGGTGAAAGATGGGGCTCGAACCCACGACCCTCAGAACCACAATCTGATGCTCTAACCAACTGAGCTACATTCACCATATTGTTTTCAGAATGATATTGAAAAATAAAATTACATATCATGTTCTTGAAAACGAGGTGCAAAAGTAAATGAAAAATTGAATTCATCAAATAGTTAAAAATATAATAAGCATGAATGAAGATTGTATCTGACACGTCAAAAAACACATTATGTTTTTCAATTCTTAAATTTTGCATTTTTAATATTTATAAAATTAATTACTTTTGTCGTGTTAATCAAATATCAAATTAAAATCATAAGAAAATGAGAAAAAGTTTACTAATTACTTTGGCATTGGGCACAGCTATGATGGCCAATGCGCAGGAAGGTAGACGTCCTGCTGTTAAGTTGGACGCGGTTTATAATGGAACTAAAATTACAGGTGGGCATCATAGTGCAGTTTTAAGAGCAGGAAACAATTCAACTTTTACTGCAGGATGCGAAAATACTTTAGGAAGTTCAGGTAATAGTTATACATCAATAAACGGTGTACGTTCGAACCTTATTTATAGTCCTGAACTTAATACGGTTGCATTTATTCACCGTGGTAATCCTTCAGGTGGTGTTGGTGCAAGTTCAGGTGATTATTTTTGGGATATTTCAACAGATGGAGGAAATACCTGGAATATCAATCAGGGACCTGCTTATTCTGTTTCAGGATCGCCAGGTAATTTAGGCCGTTACCCAATGGGTGTTATCTACAATCCAACAGGCAACACAGACCCTGCAAATGCATGGGTTGCAGGTTTCGGCACTGCAACTGATGGTGCAGGTTGGTTAAGTCAACCACACTGTACATCTAAACTTGATGGAACTAATGCAAATCAGGAAGTTCAAAGTTTTGTTACAGGTGGCTTTATGGGAGACATCCCTTCAAGTATGACATCTGATAATGTTGGTAATGCCTATGTTGCCGATTTTCAGGATGACGCTGTAAATTCACAGGCATATGGCAATGTTAACCTTTGGGTAACAAAAGGTGTTTGGAACAGTGGTGCCAATAAATACGACTACAACAATATTGCAGTGCCATTTGTAGCAGATCTTGACCCAAATGACGGAACTCCTTTGTTTCATAACGAGGTAAAAACTGCATGGTCTGCTGACGGACTTACAGGTTGGGTATTCACTATTTCACACATTAACGACCCAAACTTTACATCAAGCCAAAATGCTTATCTTCCATGCTTTATTAAAACAACTGATGGTGGTGTTACCTGGAGTAATCCTACCATGGTTAGCTTCAATAATTTTGATGCTGTTTTAGGTGCGCCTCAAACTGGTTACAACTGGACTATGCTGTTCGAGTTTGCTTTAACACTTGACAATGCAGGAAATCCACATGTTGTAGGAGGGGTGTATATGCTTGACCCTGTTGCAGGCCAATATCTTGCCGGTGCAGGAGCATTTGCTATTTGCGATATCTATTCAACTGATGGTGGAACAACCTGGTATGGAAAATTCTTATCTACCACACAAACTTATCAAGGAGTATGGGATGATAATGCCGGTGGAACCGTAGCTGAAAGAAATCGTACTGCAGTAACTAAGAATGCTGCCGGAGATAAGTTGTTTTATGTGTATTTTGATACAGATACCATTGTAAATCCGGGATCAGAAAACGTATTACCTGATGCATGGTGTATTGGTTATGATTTGAATACAAATATGCAAACTCCGTTAATGAATCTTACTGCAGGTTCATTGGCAGAAGCATCTTGTATTGTGGGTAACGTAGCTAATCTGTCTATTACCAGCGGATCTACAACATCAATTCCAATTACTTATCAGGAATTATCAAACGGAAGTGCAGGAACTCCAAGTTTTGGAACACCTGCCACACATAAATATGTTTGCGGTCAGGTAGATGACGCTTCATTTACTGAAGCTATTGATCCATTAAACGTAACTCTGTTAACTACAGTGACAACCACAGGAATTAAAAACATTGAGAGTGCGCTGGTTGGAGTAGCATATCCTAACCCAACAGCAGATGTGTTAAATATTCCTGTGAATTTTTTAACTGCAGGTAATGTATCTGTTTCTGTTTCTAATCTGGTTGGTCAAAATGTTGCTAACTATGATTTTGGTAAATTATCAGGATTGCAAACTTTGAAACTGGATGTTTCAACAATTGCAGCAGGAACCTACCTTTACACTATCAATACAAATGGTACTAAGATTACCAAAATGTTTGTTGTGAAATAATTTGAATACAATGAAGCTATAAAAAGGTGACCTTTTAGGTCACCTTTTTTATTAGGCTCTGTCAGATGTAGATTTTACTGCAAATAATTAAAATCTTCATTTAGTGAAGCAATTTGTTTTTTTTATAAGAATTTATAATTTTGTCAGCTAATCATGTATCAAAAAATAATACAAAAAATGAAAAGAAATTTACTCATTACTCTGGCATTAGGTACTGCTATTACTGCTAATGCACAGGATGGAATGCCTGCTTCTGTTCAACTGCAGGCTATACCAAGTGGCGCAAAAATAACAAAGGTGAAATCGCCAACACCAATGCGAGCTGGTTCAAACACAATGTTTACAGCAGGATGTGAGACAACATTAGGAAGTTCTGCTAATAGTTATACTGCAATTAATGGTCCACGTTCAAACGTTTTCTACGATCCATCAATTAATACCATTGCTTTTATTCACAGAGGTAATCCCGCAGGTGGCGTGGGTACCAGCTCAGGTCAGTATTTTTGGGATGTTTCAACAGATGGAGGAAGCACATGGAATATTAATCAAGGTCCTTCTTATACTCCTGCAAACAGTAACAATGGTCGTTATCCAATGGGTGTAATTTACAATCCTACAGGTAACACAGATCCTGCAAATGCATGGGTAGCAGGTTTTGGAGCGTGTACAGGTGGCTCAGGTTGGATAAGTCAGGCACACTGTACTTCTAAGTTGGATGGCACCAATGCTAATCAGGAAATTGAAGATTTTGTGGCAAATGGATTCATGGGATACATTCCAAGTTCAATGGAAACTGATCAGGTAGGTAATGTTTATGTTGCCGATTTTCAAACAGCAGCAGTTGGTGGACCTGATTTTGACAATGCAAACCTCACTCTTACAAAAGGTGTGTGGAATTCTGGTGCATACAAGTATGATTACACACATACCTATCTACCTTTTACTGCTGATATTGACCCAAATGATGGTACACCAATCTTCCGTAATGATGTTCAGACTTTGTGGTCGGCAGATGGATTAACAGGATATGTTGTTACTCTTTCACATGTTAATGACCCTAATTTTGCAGCTAGTCAGAATGGTTATTTCCCATGTATTATAAAAACTACCGATGGTGGTGCAACATGGAGTAATCCTTATATGGTAAGTTTCAATAACCTTGATAATTTATTCGGTACACCTGACACAGGATATGTATGGTCTTTTGTTTATGATGTGGACATGACATTGGACAATCAAAACAATCTGCACATTGTAGGTGCAATCCACATGTTGGATATGGTAGCCGGTCAGTACCTTATTGGCCCCGGATCATTTGGTATTGCTGATGTATATACCACTGATGGCGGAACTACATGGTTTGCTAAATTCTTAACAACTACTCAAACCTATATGGGAGTGTTTGATGATAACTCAGGTGGTACCGTTTCGGAGAAGCTTAGAACTTCTGTAACTAAAAATGCAGCAGGCACTAAATTGTTCTATACATATTTTGACACAGATACCATTACTAATCCTTATGATCCAAGTACAACTTCAGCTGCCCAAGCCAATACATTACCAGATGCATGGTGTATCGGGTTTGATTTAACAACAAATATGCAAACCCCGTTAATGAATCTAACAGCAGGTTCATTAGCTGAAAGTTCATGCTTAATTGCCAACGTATCCAATGTTGTTGTTACAAATGGAACAACTACCAATATTCCAATTACTTATCAGGAACTTTCAAATGGTACAGCAGGAACACCAAGTGTAGGAACGCCATGTACCCATCATTATGTTTGCGGACAAGTTGATGATGCTGCGTTTACTGAAGCAGTTGATCCCGGTAATATTGTTCAGCTTACTACAGTTACAGCTGTTAAGAATATTGACAGAGTAGATGTTGGTGTGGCATACCCTAACCCAACAAGTGATATGTTGAACATTCCAGCAAACTTTATTACTTCTTCAAATGTAAGTGTTGATGTAACCAATATCATTGGACAGACAGTTGCAACATTTAACTATGGAAAACTTTCAGGATATCAGACTCTGAAACTGGATGTGTCATCTTTATCAAGCGGCACATATTTATATACCATTAAAACTGATGGTAACAGAGTAACAAAATTGTTTGTTGTTAAGTAAAAAGCAAACAGTTTTAAAAATTTAAAAGAGGCTATCATCAATGATAGCCTCTTTTTATTTAAATTAAAGATGTTAAATTGCTAATCCCGGTTATTCTACTGAATAAAAACCCTTCAGCATATTTAACTCCTATTAATCGTCCCCATTCTGCCTGACGTGTTTTCAAAGAATCAAGAAATTCAGGTTTGGAGATGTAAGTTTCCTGTTCGCCTGAGGATGGGTTGTGAAACTGTGACTGATAAGCGAGTATAGATTTCATACGGGTTTCGAAAAAATCAGAAATGTCAATAACCACATCTGGTTTGAAATATTTATCCTGTATGTAATGTAAAACGAGCTTTGGTCGCCAAGCCTGCTGTGATATACCATCAACCTTAGTTATTATCTTGTTGAGTCCAGCTAAAAAACAGGAGTCGCTTACTAATTGATAACCTTTCCCATGATCGGGATGACGGTCTGAAGGGGCATTGGTCAAAACAATATCAGGCTGATAAGTTCTGATAACTTCTATTACTTTTAAACGATGATTTTCGTCATTCAGGAAGAAACCATCTTTGAATCCTAAATTTTCCCTAATATCTAATCCTAAGATTTGTGCTGCAGCAGCTGCTTCCTTATCGCGAAGTTCTGCTGACCCACGCGTGCCTAATTCGCCACGGGTAAGGTCTATAACTCCTGTTTTGTGTCCCATGGCCTGATGTTTTGCCAGTGTGCCTGAACAAGCCAGTTCCACATCATCCGGATGGGCTCCAAAGGCCAGAATATCTAATTTCATGATAAAAATTTGGTCAAAATTAAGTCAAAAAGAGTGTGCAATAACTTTTAAGAACTTAAATTGGTTTTTAAGGATTATTTTCTACTTTTGCAGCCGTTTTAAAAAGGCATGCTGACTTAGACAAAATACGAATGAAGAAGTCTCCGATACTGTTGTTGTTATTAGTGGTTTTTACAACCATATCTTCCCTTGTTAATGCTCAGGATTCTGTTGCTGTAAATAATACCCATACTGAAGCCGGAAATGAAAAATTTGATCCGGGTAAAATGATTACTGATCACATCAGTGATGCGCATGGTTGGCATTTATGGGGTCATACAGAAATTCCCCTTCCAATTATAATTTATTCTAAGGACAGAGGATTATCAGTTTTTTCTTCTTCTCATTTTGAACATGGTCATAAAACTTATAATGGTTATATGATCCACGGCAACAAAATTGTTGCGGTTAATGAAATGGAAGTGACAGATGCTCATTCAGCTACAATAAATGATCAAATCACAGAAGGAGTATATGATATTTCTATAACTAAAAATGTGATGGCATTATTGGTAAGTATTGTTTTATTACTTATCATTTTTATCAGTGTAGCCAAAGCATATAAGACGCGACCAAATCAGGCACCTAAAGGCCTGCAGTCGTTAATGGAACCATTGATAATATTTGTGCGTGATGATATTGCAAAGTCATCAATTGGACCCAAATATAAAAAGTACATGCCTTATTTACTTTCTGTGTTTTTCTTTATTTGGCTTAATAATTTACTTGGGCTAATTCCATTGTTTCCGGGGGGAGCCAATCTTACAGGTAACATTGCAGTTACCATGTCGTTGGCCGTAATGACTTTATTGATAACCATATTTAGCGCAAATAAGCATTACTGGCTTCACGTTTTTGCTATGCCGGGTGTACCTGTTTGGGTATTGATCATTCTTACTCCAATTGAAATTCTTGGAGTGTTCCTGCGTCCGTTTGTACTAATGATTCGACTCTTTGCAAATATTATGGCAGGACACATTATTGCACTTTCTTTTGTGGCACTCATCTTTATATTTGGAGAGATACATGCAGCTGTTGGTGCTAGTGTGGGTGTGGTTTCATTGGTTTTTATGGTATTTATGACTACACTAGAATTGTTGGTTGGATTTCTTCAGGCTTATGTTTTTACACTTCTTTCTGCCATATATATAGGCGCAGCAGTTGAAGAGCATGATCACGATTCTCATGGCCACGATGCACATGTAGAAGAGGCTTTAATAATTTAAATAGTGAAATTAATTAACTAAATATATATAATATGTTATCATCAGTATTATTAGAAATGGCAGGCAACCTCGGAATTGGATGGGGTGTTGCTGCATTAGGTGCCGGTCTTGCTGCATTAGGAGCAGGCGTTGGTATTGGTCGTATAGGCGGAAGCGCTGTTGAAGCAATTGCTCGTCAGCCTGAAGCTTCAAACGACATCCGCGCAAACATGATCCTTACTGCTGCGCTGGTTGAAGGTGCTGCCTTCTTTGCAATGGTTGTTGGACTTCTTGTTGTTTTCAAGTAATCCGAAACACAATTTCCGGTATGGGCAACGATTGGTTGCCTATACCGGATTACAAAAAAATAAAAAATAAAAATATATGGAGTTAGTAAAACCCGCCTTTGGTCTTACCTTTTGGATGGTGCTTGGATTCCTCATCGTCCTGTTTCTCTTGACAAAGTTTGCATGGAAGCCAATCCTGAAAGCATTACAGGAAAGAGAAAATTCGATTGAAGATGCTCTGAATGCTGCTAAGAAAGCTAAAGCAGAAATTGAAGGACTTAAATCTGATAATGAAAAGTTGCTTGCAGAAGCAAGACAAGAGCGTGATCAGATTCTCAAGGAAGCCAGAATCACAAAAGATAACATCATCAACGAAGCACGTAATAAAGCTACTGTAGAAGCAGACAGGTTACTTGCATTGGCACGTGAAGGCATTCATAATGAGAAAATGGCTGCTATAACTGATTTGAAAAATCAGGTTGCATTGCTATCTGTTGAAATTGCAGAAAAAGTAATGAAACAACAACTTGCCAATGATGATAAACAAAAAGCGCTTGTAGCAGATTTGCTCAAAGGCGTTAAAATGAACTGATAGGATAAGAATGGAATCGAAAGTAGCAGGACGTTATGCTAAATCATTGCTTGGTTTAGCTATTGACCAGAAAGCTGAAACAAGAATTTTTGAAGATATGCAGTTGATATCTTCAACAGCAGGAGCTAGTAGGGAACTTGCACTGCTTTTGCGCAATCCTATTGTCAATACTGACAAAAAGCTAAAAATAATTGACTCACTGTTCAAGGGCAAAGTTTCAGATATCACACTTGCATTTTTGAATATTATCATCAGCAAGAAAAGAGAGTATTATCTCGAAGATATTTCACGTCAGTTTGTTTCCATGTATAAAGCACATGTGGGAATTGAAACAGCCTTTGTAACAACTCCATTTGCACTGGATGATAAACTTCGCGCTGAAATACTTAAAATAGTTTCTGCATCAGCAAAAGGAAAAGTAGAACTTGTTGAACAAATTGATAAGGATTTGATTGGTGGATTTATTTTGAAAATGAATAACCGTCAGGTGGACACCAGTATTGAATCAAAGCTCAGAGAGATAAGAAGAGAATTAAAAATTAACCTGTACGAAAAAAACTATTAATAATAATTTTAAAACACTTAACACAAAAATACAATGGTAGAGATAAGACCTGATGAGGTATCAGCCATATTAAGACAACAATTAGCCGGATTTAAAACATCATCCGATTTGCAGGAAGTAGGAACTGTATTGCAGGTAGGTGACGGTATCGCCCGTATTTACGGTTTGACAAACGTTCAGTCCGGTGAACTTATAGAATTTGAAAACGGACTTAAAGGTGTTGTATTAAACCTTGAAGAAGATAACGTTGGTGCAGTATTACTTGGTGCTTCAACCGACATCAAAGAAGGTGATACAGCAAAACGCACCGGATTAATTGCATCTATCAAAGTAGGTGAAGGAATGCTTGGACGCGTAGTGGACACATTGGGAAATCCAATTGATGGTAAAGGTCCTATTCAGGGTGAAACTTTTGAAATGCCACTTGAGCGTAAAGCTCCCGGTGTAATTTTCCGCCAACCCGTAAACGAACCTCTTCAAACAGGTATCAAAGCTATTGATGCCATGATTCCAATTGGTCGCGGACAACGTGAGTTGGTAATTGGCGACCGTCAGACAGGTAAAACTGCTGTTTGTATTGATACCATTATCAACCAACGTGAGTTTTATGATGCAGGCAAACCGGTATATTGTATTTATGTAGCCATCGGACAGAAAGGTTCAACTGTTGCCAATATTGTAAAAACACTTGAAGAGCGTGGAGCAATGCCATATACTATAATTGTATCGGCTTCTGCATCTGATCCGGCACCAATGCAGTTCTATGCACCATTTGCAGGCGCTGCAATTGGCGAGTATTTCCGCGACACCGGACGTCCTGCACTCATTGTATATGATGATTTGTCGAAGCAGGCAGTAGCTTACCGTGAAGTTTCACTTCTTTTGAGAAGACCTCCAGGACGTGAGGCTTATCCGGGTGATGTATTCTACTTACATAGCCGTCTGCTTGAGCGTGCTGCCAAAATAAATGCTTCTGATGATATTGCCCGTCAGATGAATGACCTTCCTGAATCACTCAAGGGTAAAGTTAAAGGAGGTGGATCACTTACAGCATTACCAATTATTGAAACACAGGCAGGTGACGTATCAGCTTATATTCCTACCAACGTAATTTCAATTACTGATGGTCAGATATTCCTTGAAGCTAACCTGTTCAATAGTGGTGTGCGCCCTGCTATCAACGTAGGTATTTCCGTATCGCGTGTAGGTGGTAATGCTCAGATTAAATCAATGAAAAAAGTTGCAGGAACATTAAAGCTCGATCAGGCACAGTACCGCGAGCTTGAAGCTTTTGCAAAGTTTGGATCTGATTTGGACGCAGCTACGAAAAATGTAATTGACAAAGGTGCACGAAATGTGGAAGTGCTTAAGCAAGGTCAGTATTCACCACTTCGTGTTGAACAACAAATTGCAATCATTTATTTAGGTACAAAAGGATTACTCCGTGATGTAGATGTCAGAAAAGTAAGAGACTTTGAAACAAACTACCTCAGCGTTCTCGAAGCAACACAAAAACCGATTCTTGATCGTTTGAAGAAGGGTGAGTATGATGACAGCATTACATCAGTACTTGAAAAAGTTGCAAAAGACCTTGCTGCAAAATATGCGTAATTAAATTACAGATAGAAAAACTGCTTAGACTGATTAAGACAACAGAAGGAAATGGCTAATTTAAAAGAAGTACGTTTACGCATTGCATCGGTAAATTCTACACAGCAAATTACCAAAGCCATGAAAATGGTTTCGGCAGCTAAACTGCGCAGAGCACAGGATGCAATTCTGCAGATGAGACCATATGCAGCCAAACTACGTGAAATACTGGAAAACCTCTCACAAAGTATTTCATCAGACGGAAGTCCTTTTACAAAAATACGTCCGGTGAATAATGTGCTTATCATTTCTGTTTCATCCAACAGAGGACTGGCAGGTGCATTTAACTCTTCAGTAATTAAAGCCACTGCAAGATTGGTTAATGATACCTACAGCAAACAGGCTAAGGAAGGTAAGGTGAAGGTTCTTGGTATTGGTAAGAAATCAGCTGATTTTTTTGCGAAGAATCCTTCTGTATATTATGGTAATGAGAATAATCTGTATAACAATCTTGACTTCACTCATACTGCTGCTATAGCAGAGCGTATAATGGATGAGTTTGCCAAAGAAAAATGGGATAAGGTGATTATCGTTTACAACCAGTTCAAGAATGCAGCAGTTCAGATTCTGCAGACAGAACAGTTGTTGCCCATTGCACCTCCTGCAAGTACGGAGAAAAGCAAAACAGTAAGTGATTATATTTTTGAACCGAATAAGGAATCTATAGTAAATGATTTGTTGCCTGCAGCAGTAAAAACACAGTTATATAAAGCAGTACTCGACTCACATGCCAGTGAACATGGTGCGCGTATGACAGCTATGAACAAAGCAACTGATAATGCAGGCGAATTGCTGAAAGACTTACGCTTGCAGTATAACAAAGCACGTCAGGCTGCAATTACCAATGAGATTCTCGAAATTGTAGCAGGTGCCGAAGCATTGAAAGGATAATAAATTTTATTTGCTTTAAGGAGCAATCAGATTTTTCAATCGCGGGTAATCATTTATCCGCGATTGTTCTTTAAAACCTTTTTCCAATGCTTTCTGAAAATCATGAAGCGCCTGTTCGTTATGATTGTTGTTGGCTTCATACACTGCTGACAGAAACCAGCCTTCGGCATTATCAGGTTCGGCAGTTTTGTAAATGGCCAGAACTTTTCCTGCTTCCTTATGATTTTCGTTTACCAGTTGTTTTGAATATGAATAAGCAGCTATTCCTATGTAGCCTAATAATCTTCCGTTCATACTCGAAATCATAGGATCGCCTGCCTGCTTTTCTCCGGTTTTTAAATCTGATATTTCCTTCTCCCACCAGCTAATGTTTTGGTTGACGAATGCATCCTTAAGCATTTTCAGCATTTCTTTTTCCTGATAGATAATGTTGCGTTGCTTTGTAACATATCTGTTATAATCAGATGATTTTTCAATGACCATTAATTTATTTTGCCATGCAGAAATATCACCGGTTGTTTTGAATGATTCAACAGCGTTGGACAAAGTTTGATGCGTCATGTTCACATCCTTTTTCATTTCATAATGTGATATAACATCATTCCATTCATGGCGCCATTTCTTTACAAGTGATTCATCAGAGGCTAACTTCTTTTGAGCAACGGTCTGAAGAATTTGAAACTGAAAAGCCATTTTCATAGCATCAGCAGGAGGCCATTCATGTGTGTTGGAAGTTTCAATATAAATATGTGGATTGGATGATACAGCTTTATTAAAAGCAACCATTTCATGATAATTAAAATCTTTTTGACCAACAACAGAAGCAATAGCAAGTGAGTCAGCGAAAGCATTTTCTTCGAAAACAGAACCGGAGCAGGCAATTAAACCTGAAAGGAAATGATGCTGCATAGCTGTTACACAAGCCACCTTGCTGCCTCCTGAAAAACCTGCAACTATTTGTGCAGCTGTATTAATAGGCATTCGCTTGCTGCAATCAGTTATCATAGCATTGGCAGCAGCGCCTGATTCTTCCATACTCATTCCGTTTTGTGAGCTGTTGCATCCTACTAAAAATAAATTCAATTCATCAGCCAATGCACTGTATTTATCAAGAGGTAATTTGCCGTCAGCATGTGGATCAAAGAAATAAATAACAGGAAGAGACTGTGATTCACTGAAATTTTTTGGAGTATATATTGAAAATGAAATTGCAGGATTTGTTTGTGACTGAATATTTAATGACTCTCCTGCAATGCAATTGATTTTATTATAAGCAATAGCTTGCTGCAAGGTGTCCTGTTTGGCTTCTGCAGATTTTTCTTTAACACTATTGTTACATGAAAAAATGATAGGTGTTATTAACAGTAATACGAAATATTTCATGAAAGTATTTTTATATTAATTGTAGAACTGAAGTTTGTAATGTTATTCAAAAGTGTATTGAAAAATATTTACTTAAACCAACTTGCATACATTACATAATTGTTTGCAATGCGTTCATTCAAATCTCTGAAATGTTCAGGGCTGACTTCTTTGACTTTTTTTGCAGGAACACCGGCATAGATGCAACCTGATTCAACAACAGTGTTTTCCAGAACCACAGCTCCGGCTGCTATAATTGAATTTTTTTTAATAATGGCATTATCCATCACAATGGCTCCCATTCCTATCAGCACATTATCTTCGAGTGTGCAGCCATGCACAATGGCACTGTGACCAATCGAAACATTGTTTCCAATAACAGTTTTGGCTCCCTGCTGCCCTGCTTCGAGATTCTGAAAAGTACAATGAATAACAGCATTGTCCTGTATGTTTACTTTATTGCCTATCACAATTGAATTGACATCACCTCTCACAACGGCATTGAACCATACAGTACAATCGTTTCCCATTACCACATTGCCAACAATGGTAGCATTTTCAGCAGCGTAAAAGTTTTCTCCAAAAACAGGATTTATTCCTTTTACTGATTTTATAAGTGCCATATTTTATTTTTTTTCAAAATTACAAATCTGCATTTCGATTATAAAATTGTTTAGTTACGATAGCTTCTGCCTTTCCATTTATAAACACCTGCTATTGACATAAGCCCTGTTATCAGTATGTACACAGGATATATAAATTGCCATGCAAAAAATTCCTTTCTGTAAAAAGGCTGCTTAAGTTTTTCGGAAACCCTTTGCAGAAAAATATAGTCTATAAACATTTTAATCAACGGAATACTTAATAACCATAAATTTGAGATGGAAGGATGGTATAAAAATAATACGACAGATGGAATGATTAACATGGCATAAAGAATAATAAGTAGCCCAAAGAGAATTATATATTTTTGTGTGTATTGTTTTGTTTTTGCAGCCCATCGTACTCGTTGTTGCACAAAATCAGCTATTGAGGTTTGAGCATTCGCATTCACTGTAGCAAGCGGATGATTGATAAAGATTACTTTATTTGGAAATTGCTTGTAGTGGTTTAGCATAAGGAACATATCATCACCACTGGCAATATCAAATCGCAAATCGTTTTTATTATATTGCTCATAAACTTGTTTTTCAAAAGCCATGGCTGCTCCATTGCTTAACAATGGATAACCATTTTGCAACGACCCTGCAGCCACACCTGCAAGTGCTAAAGATTCTACATGCTGCAAACGGGCAAATAAATTTTCTCCTGTTAAAACAACAGGCATCAGCATCATTCCTGCTGATGTGGTTTTATAATATTCTAAAATTGTATGAATCCAGTCAGGATGAAAAGTGCAATCTGCATCAGTTGTAACAATGAGTTTACCTGTGGCTTCTTTAATGCCGCTAGCAATTGCAATTTTCTTGCCCTCACCTGAGGATTGAATTACTTTTCCACGCAACTGATGTTGTTGGAATAAGTTATTGCAGATGTTTACAGTGTTGTCTTCGCTATGATCATCAGCAATAATAATTTCGAAATGAGAAGGTGGAAAATTCAGGGACGCTAAAGACTTGATCAGTATCGGTATGTTTTTTTCTTCATTGCGTGCTGCAATTACAATACTGACACTGACATATTCACTTATTTCTGAAGGAATAGAATTTAATTTGGTTTTTTCAAAACCTGACAGTATCCTGAGCATCAGAATGGAATAAATCAGCGGTATGAGAAGCAGGAAAATCAATTGGAATTATTTTGAAATTTAGCGTACAATATCATCAGCGAACCAACAGCTGCAGGTAATGCCAGATTGATAAGCCAAAGTGCAAATGATGCTGTAATGATTTCATTGTCGGCTGTGAAAAAAGGTGCAGCAACCAGAATAGCAACAGAACCTCTGAAAGCAAATTCAGTGATTGCAACAGTTGGGATTACAGCCTGAACAAAAAATATTATACAAACTATAGCAACAAGAGTCGGTGACATGTGGATACCTGCAATATGGAAAAGAATAAGATACTGAATGCTGAAAACCGAATATCGTAACAGTGATAAGAACAAAGTATAAGCCAGTTGTCGGGGAGTGTAATTCTCAAGAAGTGTGATATAACTGTTGTATTTGTTTTTTAATCTTTGCAACGGAGGCAGGTAAGCAATGTATTTGATGAAAGGAAATGCTGCAAGTAAACCAATACCTGAAATGCAGGCAGCAAATTTTGTGAAAGTCATAAGTGCATTGCTCCACTGAAAATATTCAGACAGAAAAAAAGCATTGCAAAAAAGTCCTGCACTCAGAGTAATAATTAACTGACTTAGGTTGCCAATAAAAGTTGAAATAATGGATGGTAATCTCACTCTATTTGGCAGAAAGAAAATACGTCCGGCAAAATCACCTACACGGTTTGGTGTAAAAAAACTGATGGTAGCTCCTGCAAATATTGCTTTGAAACTTTCTTTGAGCGAAATGTGCCATAACTGCATTACCAGCAATCGCCATTTAATGGCTTCAATGCCCCAGTTGACAAACATCAGAACCGTAGCAAGCAAAATATAGAATATGGTTTGTGGCGATTGTGATTTCTGCTTTATAAAGTCTATGAAAACATGAAACTGTTCTTTCTCTATTACCCGTTTATAAATAAACCACAAAGCAAGCAGGGCTGTTGTAATTTTCAGAATATTCAACAGCAACTTTTTTATATGTACTTTTGGTTGTTGCAACACTTCGGATTTGTTGCAAGATTAAAGAATTATTTTGGCTCTACACGAAATTACATCAGCAGAAAAAATTGTTCTGGGCATTGACCCCGGGACCAATGTTATGGGTTATGGTGTGCTTCACATTAAAGGCCCTGAAATGAAACTTGAAACAGCGGGTATTATTCACCTTGAGAAAATTGAAAACCATCCTTTGAAACTGAAACACATTTTTGAAAAAACTTTGCGTCTGATAGAAAGTTACCTTCCCGATGAAATGGCAATAGAAGCTCCTTTCTTCGGCAAGAATGTTCAGTCAATGCTGAAGTTAGGACGTGCACAGGGTGTAGCTCTTGCAGCTGCTTTGTTCAAAAATATTCCCGTGTTTGAATACAGTCCCAAAAAAATAAAACAGTCGGTTACAGGAAATGGCAGTGCTACCAAGGAGCAGGTTGCTGCTATGCTGCAACAGTTGCTACACTTCGAAGAGATGCCAAAATATCTGGACGCTACAGATGGCCTTGCAGTTGCAGTTTGCCATCATTTTCAAAATACAAACGGCAGTAAAATTTCAGGGACTAAAAAAGGCGGATGGAAATCATTCGTTGATGATAACCCTGATAAAATAATTGGCTGAAATTAAATTCAGCTATTACATCAAAATTCCTGCAAGAGTTGCGGAAAGATAGGAAGCAAGCGTACCGCATACGAGTGCTTTAAGTCCCAGCTTGGCCAAATCGGCTCTGCGAGAGGGAGCAAGTTCGCCAATTCCACCTACTTGAATGGCTACAGAACTGAAGTTCGCAAATCCGCAAAGCGCAATACTCAGTATGGTGATTGATTTTGGTGAAAGACTTTTCATGGCAGTGGTAAAATCAACATAAGCCACAAACTCATTCACGGCAAATTTAGTTCCGAGTAGTTGCCCTGCTGTGTGCACATCTTGCGATGGAACACCCATCAGATAAGCAAACACAGAAAATAATGCACCGAGAATTTCTTTCAGACTAAGATTGTTCAGGTCAATATGAATGACACTAAGGCTCATTCCCCATGCAGCCAGATGTCTTCCGCAAAATCCAAGTGTAGCATCAATCAATGCAATTAATGCAATCACACCAATGAGCATGGCAATTACATTAAGCGAAACTTTTAATCCATCGCTGGCACCATGTGATACTGCATCCATCAGGTTGCTGTGTGTTTTCTTAACCTCCAGTTTTACGGTTCCCTTGGTTTCTGATTCTTCAGTTTCGGGGTAAACAATTTTAGCTATTACCAAAGCAGCGGGTGCAGCCATAATACTTGCTGCAAGAAGATATTCTGCCGGCACACCCATTGAAATATATACAGCCATTACACCACCTGCAATACAAGCCATACTTCCTGTCATAGATGCCAGCAATTCGCTCATGGTCATTTTGCTGATGTATGGTTTGATAAGAATCTGTGCTTCTACCTGACCCACAAATGCAGAAGACACATTACTCAAAGCCTCAGCACCACTTACATTCATGATGGCTTTCATCCCTTTTGCAAAAATGGAAACAATGCGTTGCATCAATCCAATATGATAAGCAATACTAACCAGCACCGCAACAAAGATGATGGTTGGCATTATCTGAAACATAAAAATGAAACTGTTCGAAGGACCGAATATCTGATCCATAATTTCTTTTTTTATCAGCGCCCCGAATACAAACTCTCCTCCACTCAATGCATAATCGAGTATTTTGGTGATGAAGTCAGCAATCTTGTGAAAGATCATTTGGCCGATGGTTGTTTTCAGAATAAAAACAGCTAATAAAAATTGCAGCCCTAAGCCACTCAGTACAACCCTTAAATTAATAGCCTTTCTGTTGTTTGAAAGTAGAAAGGCAATACCAAGAATAAATATAAAACCGAAGATTCCGAAAAAACGATCCATAAAATTTAAATCTGATTATTGTATGTGGATGAAAATATTGCTTAATGCCAAGTGTTCAAAAATAGATATTTTTCAATATAAAAATGATTGTACCGTTTTATGTGGAGCAATTACTTTGTCTTCTGATATGGTAAGAAATCTAATTATTTTCATTTTACTAACGGGAGTGACAACTTCCTTTGCGCAGGACAGAAAATTCCTGAATCCACAATTAAAGTTCAGTGCAGAGTATCTTCCTCAGTCAAAGTTCAAAGGCGATTCTGTGGAGGGAAAGTTCAGTATGACGAAAGCGTATGCAGGTTTTGTTTTTCCTGTAATCAGCAGGCGATATGCACTTACAAATGATTTAACTTACAAATCATTTGTATTGCTGGTGAATGCCAATGCTAACTATACGTTGCCCAATATTACATTTCTTGAAAACAAACATCAGTTTCTCAGTGCTACTGCAGGTCCGTCACTTATATTTAACAGTGGAAATAAAAACACCTGGCTTGCAGGCTTTGCTGCAGGTATTGCTCAGGATATGGATATTTTTTCTGAAATTACCATACGCTTTACAGGTCATGCATTGTTCAAACGAAAAGTAAGCGGTAATTTTTCCTATCACCTGGGAGCGGTTTATTCTTATGTGTATGCACGGCCCGTACTATTGCCTTTATTGGGATGTGTAATCAGAACTTCGGACAAATCGAAACTTAAAATTTCATTGCCGGTAAGTGTTTCGTTTTATTACAAAACAAATGAGTATGATATGCTATCAGTATTTATCAGACCGGATGGTGACCAATATATGTTTTCAGGATATGATGAACCGATTTTTGCGGCAAACGATCCATTGTCCTTGCGTATGCGTTACCGAAGTTTTAAAACAGGATTCAGCTATGAAATTGGATTAAGCAACAGGCTGCTCATAAAACCTGAAGTTGGAATGGCACTGAACAGACGTTTGTCATTTACCGAAGGTGAGGTGAGTGACAAGTCAAATATTATTAAGTCGGATTTGCAATCTGCTCCTTATGTAAAGTTCGCATTCAGAATATTGTTGGGCGATACGCGCTGGAAGCGTAATGGCGATAATTTTCTGCTTAATGATGAACGGTTGGATTATTATGATCTGGACGACCCAACTAAACTTTAGAATAAGTGTTTTACTGTTACACGTTAACTGTATTACAACATGCAACAAACAGTTTTAATAGCCGGAGGAAGTGGATTTATAGGAAGCAGACTGTCACAACTTCTTTTAGATAAAGGTTATGATGTTGCAGTATTGAGCAGAAAACCACATCAGGGGTTGCACGTAAAAGGTTTTTATTGGAATCCGCAAGAGCAAGAGATTGATAATACTTGTTTGGAAAAAGCAGATGTATTAATTAATCTGGCAGGAAGCAATATTGCCGAAAGGCCATGGACAGAAAAAAGAAAAAGAGATTTATTTAATAGCCGTATAAACACTGCACAATTACTGTTTAATACATTGAAAACACACCTGCACAAGGTGAAGTGTTATGTGGGAGCATCGGCAATTGGATTTTATAATGAGGGTGAAAATCTGACGGAAGAAAACAGTGTGAGTCATTCTTTTTTGGGCAACCTGTGTGAGCATTGGGAGAAGGAATCATTCCGTATGGCCGAACTAAATATTAGTACTTCCATAGTGAGAATTGGGTTGGTGATGAGTCCTGACGGTGGTATGCTGAAAGAAATTCTTAAGCCATTGCGATTTGGAATAGCTCCTGTATTTGGCAATGGTAAACAGTGGCAAAGCTGG
This sequence comes from Bacteroidota bacterium, assembly GCA_019136655.1. Classification (GTDB taxonomy): domain Bacteria; phylum Bacteroidota; class Bacteroidia; order AKYH767-A; family OLB10; genus OLB10. Next base: position 1,897 of record JAGVTU010000009.1, on the reverse strand, counting down.
ATACATATTGACGACCTCTGCGGTATTATAATTCATTTGTTTGAACATCAGCTCAGCGGAATTTATAACGGAGTAGCTCCAAATCCTGTTAGAGCTAAAGAATTGATGACTGCTATTCAGTTAACTTGTAAAAAGCAGGGCATTAAATTTCAAATTCCCGGCATACTGCTCAATTTGATGATGGGAAACCGTAGCGAAATGCTTCTTGCCAGTCAGAAGGTTTCATCAGAAAAAATAACCTCATCAGGTTACATTTTTAAGTTTACAAGAGCCGAAAACATGCAATGGCCGGTATTCTGAAAGCGTAAAAATTGTTATCAGATGTCAACTTGTTGATAACTTGTGAAATGTTTACTTGACAAAAAGGTTGATTTTCATGTATTTTTGAATTGCAAGATGATTTATATCACTTGCAAAGTTTAATAACTGACAAATATGAATAAAGAAAATAACCCCAACAATCACCTTCTAACGGGTAAAGTTCACCCATAAAAAGCTTTCGTTTACGAAGTTATTGTCACTCCCTATTCCGGTGAGTTCTATTTTACATTGATTTTATAATTCCAAAAAATAATAGAAATTAAATTGCAAAAACAAATGATTATGAGAAAAGTCAAACAATTAGTGAAATCAGCTTTATTGCTGACATTCATGTTGGGAGGAAGCTCATTGCTTGCTCAAACAACACAAACTTTTACATCTTCAGGAACTTTTACGGTGCCTGCAGGGGTCTATTCTGTTAAAGTGGAAGCCTGGGGCGGTGGTGGTGCCGGAGGTGGAGTTGATGGTGCATCTGGCGTAAATCGTGCAGGTGGAGGTGGAGGCGGAGGTGCTTTTGTACTGAATAATTCAGTAAGCGTGACTCCGGGTAATAATATAACCGTAACTGTTGGAGCAGGAGGTACAGGAGTGTCTGCTGCTGACGGAGGCCCCGGTGGTCAGTCATCATTTGGTGGTTTGGTTACTGCTAATGGTGGAGCAGGAGGTAAAGCTGGCAAAAGCGGTTCCAATTCAGGTGCGGGGGGAGCCGGAGCTACCGGTACATATAATGGTGGAAATGGAGCTGCTGCTTTTGCTTCGTTTTATTCAGGAGGAGGTGGTGGAGGAGCCGGTAATGCCGGTAATGGTGGAAATGCATCAGGCAGTACTGGTGGTACAGGAGGAACAGGAGGTGGAGGAGCCGGAGCAAGTGGTCGGTTTTTAAGTACTGGAAATGGTACTAGTGCAACAGCACTTTCTGCCGGTGGTAGCGGTGGCCGTTCAAGTAATGGTACAGACAGAACAGGCGGTAATGGATTCCGTGGTCAGGTAAGAGTAACTTATTGTGTTACCTATTCATTAACCTCAACAAGCGGTGTAACACCAATTTGTGTATCTGCAGGTCAGTCCGATATTACGATTAACGGTATGCTTCCGGTAGGCAGCTATACTGTTACCTATGACAGAAGTTTACCTGCAGCCAGCGGATTAACAGCTTCAATGACTGTTACAACTGCAGGCACAGGAACGTTTACAGCTACAGGCCTTACTTCAGTTGGTAATAGCGATATTACTGTTACGCATTTAACAGAAGCAGGTTGCAACAATGCCATCAGTGCAAATAATACAACAACTATCACTGTTGGTGATGTTCCCTCCCAACCCGATCCAATTACAGGAGCACCATCAAGTGTATGTCCTAACCCAACAGACGGGCCATATACTTTAAGCACAAGTGCAACAGGAGCTACCAGTTATCACTGGTATCCGGGAATAAATATTACAGGGGTAAACTTTTTAACTGCTGATGGCAGCAGCACAAGAGATGTAGAGTTTGGAACCACAGTAAATTCAACCTATGTAATTCGAGTAGAAGGAATCAATTCATGTGGTACAGGTGCATATCGTTCAGTAATGG
>JAGVTU010000027.1 GCA_019136655.1 Bacteroidota bacterium | reverse complement strand
AGAAAAAGTTATTGCTCTTTTGAAAAGCATTGAAACAGGTGAACAAGAACCTATTGGTTACATTAACCCTGACAAATACATTCAGCACAATTTAGGTGCAGCTGATGGGCTTGCAGGATTTGGCGCATTATTGCAACAGTTACCGCCAAATTCAGCAAAAGTAAATACCGTTCGGGCGTTTCAGGACGGTGATTTTGTATTTACACACACAGACTACAATTTTTTCGGTCCAAAAATTGGGTTTGACATCTTCCGTTTTGAAGACGGAAAAATCGTTGAACATTGGGACAACTTGCAGGAAACACCAAGCCAGCCAAACCCAAGCGGACACACTATGGTTGACGGAACAACAGCAATTAATGACCTTGACAAAACAGAAGCAAACAAAACCTTAGTTAGGAATTTTGTTGACGACATTTTAGTAATTGGAAGAATGGAAAAATTGGCTGCTTATTTTGATGGCGACAATTACATCCAGCACAATCCCCTGATTGCAGACCAACTTTCAGGACTTGGAAGTGCATTGGCAGAATGGGGAAAACAAGGCATTACCATGAAATACGACACCATCCATAAAGTTTTAGGTGAAGGCAATTTTGTTTTAACAGTAAGTGAAGGATATCTTGCCGGAAAGCACAATTCATTTTACGACCTCTTCAGAGTTCAGAATGGAAAAATTGCCGAGCATTGGGATGTGATTGAGCCAATCCCTGCAAAAGAAACCTGGAAAAACAATAATGGAAAGTTCTGACAAATTTGATATATACAGGCAATAGCATTCTCATTTTAAGGGAGTGGTAATTGTGCTGAAATAAAACAATAACGCTTAAAAAGAATAATCATGAAAATCAAAAATCCAAAAGTAACACTGGCAGATGAAGCCAGAGCTGGTGTAAAAGAAGATGTTCGCTCCGGATTTTTAGATTGGCTGTTTCAGTTTTCAGTAACAGGAGATGATGGGGAACTGTATTCAGTTGGTGGTTCCATTTTATCACTTGCCCTGGAAAAAATTGATGTTGTATCTATAAACTGGACTAAAGGGAAAGGGCATGTTGAGCAACTTCCCAACTCAATTTATAAAATTGGCAGATTTCCGGGAATGGAATTTGAACGCTTATTAAGAAAACCGCAGGGTACACTCCAGATAAAAAAAGAAGAACATAAAGTAACTGTTACATGCGGAGAAGAATACAAAGTAGAATGTTTTGAAGATAACTCATGGCGTTTTAGTATTGATTCGCTTGACGGTGAATACAAAGCTGATTTGCATCACAAACCTCACGGCTATCCGCTGTGGTATGGAAGAGAAGAGCCTTCGCTTCTAACGCAACATTCTGTTACATATGGTTACAATTGGGCAGGTGATGTAGAAGGTTCTCTTTTTATAAAGGGAAAAGAAGTTAAAGTAAAAGGCTTAGGAATCCGGGAGCGTTATGTGGCAGTAGATTCTTCAGCAGCAGAACTTGGTGGTTGGGAAGACTGGGGTTGGGTGTCGTTCAATGAAATACATTCTTCTCTTTATGATATGCGTTTGGGTATGAAAGATTTTGCAGTGTATGATTTACAAACCCAAAAATATTATCCCGAAGGTAAAATGACCATAGTACATGAAGACTGGGCATTTGTAAGAGAATACGATGGTTTTATTCCATCAACGTACAAGATAAAGATAGAAGTTGAAGACGGAATATACCAGGCAAAAGCACATGTATGCAATGTAACCACATGGGGTGTAACTTTTAAAGTTCCCGATTATCCTGTTGCCACTTTAACCTTTGATTCTGTGGAAGGAAGTTTTACATTTAAAGATGGCACTGTAAAAAAACTAAGTGGTGGCAGAGGGGTTATTTCCGTTCGGCAATGGCATGCCTATCCCAACCTTCTTCCACGAGAACTTTATAGTGATGAAATTAAAAAGGGTGAAAAATTTGATACGCTTTAAGTAGGATATTCAGATACTAATACAACTGTCATTAACTTGAACTTCCGCAATTGTGGCTATACATTGTAAGCATGCAGGGTTGATTCTTGGCTTCTATTCCAGGCGATTCGTTCCATGAATGACACACCTGCACTTGAATACCTGAGCAGAATGCTTCGAGTAAGAAAAAGATTGCTACGCACAGGGACGTCATTGAGCCAACACCTGCAAAAGAGAATTGGAAAAACGACAACGGAAAGTTCTAATCAATCTTAAAGACAAGAAAATCGCCTTGACTGCACAACGGTCAGGGCTTTTCTGCATTTGGACACCCAACAAAAAGTACGAAAGAAGGGCAGCCGATAACAGCCGGTTTGGAAAAAGTGGCGGTTAAGTGCTTCCCTGCCTGTCGGCAGACAGGGTTTGAAAGTTTTTATTATATTTGAAATGTAGTTCTTCGGTTGGAGTTTTGTGCTAAAAATCCGCCACTACGCCAAGCCCCAAACCGTTACCTTCAAGTGTAAAGACCGACAATGGAACAGAAATTAGAGTATATAAATCAAGAGCGTGGTGGTTACGTTGTATATAAGGATGGACTATCAGAGATAAAACTGTTTTTTGAATATGGTGGTGGAAATTGTGTTGCAATTATTTATGTTCCGACAATTGCCGAGTGGACAAATAAAACAAACCGACCAATTGCTGACAGACAAATAGTTTTGACTTTTGTAGCAGAACAAGCAATTAAAGACCAAGCTCCAAATGGCCACTATGAGTTATCAGACACCTGTATTGAAATTTTTACTAAAAAAACCTAATTCGACAAATGCCATTCACTAAAAAAGACCTTGAAGATTTGCCGATTTCTTTCTGTGGGAAGGACGAGGTCTCGGTAATTGTTGGACCTTGTAGTGCAACATATTACCGAGAGTATAAAATTGCACTTGATGGGCGAAAATATAAAGCTGGTGGGACAGATACTTTTAAAAATGGACAAGAACTCAGAGCAAGTTTTTATGTTGACACCACGACATTTGACTTTGTTAATAAAGACAGTATCTATTTAAGCATTGGAGACGACTGGTTTTGTATTGAAGAACCGGAGCTACTGGCAAAACTAAAAGTTAGCCAAGACGATATATATCCATTGAAATGGCAATCTGACAGACCATTAGATTATCACGTTAAACCACCATATACACTGACGAAATGAAAACACCAGCAGGTAACATCGGTTTGGCAATATGGCGGCTGAAGTGCTTCTATGAAACATTTGTGCAAGGTTCAATCCCGGTCGTCCGGGATTCTTCGATTGAATCCCGATTGCTATCGGGATGGTAAAAATCCCCGCCACATCGCCAATACGTAAACCGGAAGCAGTCATTGTAACGAAAGACTCCAAAATGTAAAATCTTAATAATATATGAAAGAAGAAAATAAAAGCGAAAACAAAATGGGTGTACAAGGTTCGACACCCTTTGCTCAAACATATTTTCACGGAACAAAAGCAGAATTGAAAATTGGTGACTTAATTAAGGTAGGATTCAATTCAAACTACGGTCAACGACAAAATGCAAAATACATATTCTTGTCTGCAACATTGGACGCTGCAATTTGGGGTGCAGAACTTGCTTTTGGCGAAGGACAAGAGCGAATTTATTTAGTAGAGCCGACCGGGCAAATCGAAAACGACCCTGACTTAACAGATAAAAAATTTCCCGGGAATCCAACTATGTCTTATCGTTCAACAGAACCATTTAGAGTCGTTGGAGAAGTTACTGTTTGGCAAGGGCATACGATAGAACAGGTTAAAGCAATGAAAGACGGAATTGCTAAACTTCTAGAACAAGGAATTCATTCATTGAATGACGAATAATATTGAACAGATAATCACAAAAAAACAACGAACCGCTAACGAGGGTAACCGTTAATCAACTACCTTTTCAAAATAATAACACTCTTTTCAGCACTATCTCTGTTTACAGAACTATGCGTACAGATGAAAAAATAAAAGGTCTGCTGTTTTAAGCAAGGAGGGAAAAAAATTGAGACTAAAAGTTGAGCTGTATTACCATTACGCAATATCCCCGGCCACATTGGAAGCCAGTGGGTAGAGGATGCAAGGAAGTAGAAAAGTCTGTCAGCAAAAATTTCATCAGCAGAAATACATTACAACAGCACCACTGTCCTGCTGTCCCTACTTCTCTGCATCAGCATTTCTTCTCGAGCGAAATCGTTCAACCCACCTTTACAATCTCTCCGAAGCTTCCTCCTTTATTCTGCGGAAAAAAATCACCTCCTCACAAAGCATCTCCCTTTTGTCTGTCCCCGCACAGCCTACCTGTAAGGTACATTGCGGATGATACTATTTATATTTGCTCATAAAACCTCAGCATACTTAATATTAAAATGGAAAAGTATTTTTTTCAATTAATTAAGAATTACTTCTACAAAGCATTCTTCGGAAGATCTTGCAGCAACAAAAAAGCTATTGTATTCCCTATAAGCACCATCTTGATGTTCATAGTTTCAGGATGCAGTACGGGATATGTAAAAGAAAATGGTGATTGGGTATGGGTAACCATAGATGAAAGCCATGGTAAAAGAAGCCACTACATAGAAGGCATTGACCAGGAAAGTTTTCATGTATTAAAAAAGAATAAAAATTTTGCAATGGACAATGCCCGGGTTTATTTCAAAGGAAAGATAGTTTGGAAGGCAAAGCCTGAAGGATTTACGCCTCTCACCGATGATGAGTATGGCTATGCAAAAAACAAGGAGTTTGTTTTTTTAAATAATGAAATCATTTTGAATGCTGACCCTGCAACATTTGAAATAATTTCTTTTCCGTATTCAAGAGATAAAAAAGATGTGTATTGCGGTACCATTCCCATGATGCTTGCTCAGGAAGATGTAAACTCATTTATCGTCACCAACTCAGATGATTTCATGGCAAGAACGATAACAACTACATCTGTTACTCATTTTATCGAATATCATCCCGAGTATAAATGGATAGAAACGCAATATCCCGCTAACCGGAATGTTATCCTCGGTGAATCAGGTACAGGCGAAGCCGGTGGGAAAAAATATATGGGACTAACTCAAAAAAAATAGTAGTATTTCCCCACTTACACCTTCTAAAAATGCGAGCCGATAAATTTTTCGTTTTACTTCCGCAAACAGAAGAATGTTTTATTAAAAGCCGCATAAAATCGTTCTGATGCTTTTTAAAATTAGTGATTTGTTATTTTTGAATGTGAATAGAAGTTATTAGACGGACTGGCGTTGGTGGTCATGCTTTGATAACAGTGTAACTAAAGCAGGTAAACTATAGTATAACACTAAGAGCATAAGAATTACAAGTAAAGTAGCAAAATGTAACAAACGAATTTAAGCATTGAGATATTTATTAAAAATGAGGATGATGAACATCAACGTACAGACTGTTTTTCCATAATTGAATGAGAAAAGTTAGTGATGAAGAATCTAAAATTTCAGGTACCTTAATCTTAGATTTTGGTAACAAAAGATATAAAAGCACCAAAACAAAGAGAGAAATGGATTGGTTTCTCATTGGTGTTTCATCACAAAAAGCAAACCTTTCATTATATCTTACTATTGACATCAATAAGCACGAAGAAACTCTTCAAAAAATGGAGAAGAACAAAACAGGTGTTGGTTGCCATTACATAAACAAACTAAAAGACATTGAGAAAAGCATTTAGAAATACTTATTTAAACATCATTATAATCAAAAAAATACAGGTCATTATGAAAGCATTACAAATTCTGACAATAACCATTCTTACTACGGTATTTTTATCTTCTTGTAAAAAAAAGGATGATGTTAATCCTAACAACCCAAATAACATCACACTTCTCAACACTAATAATTGGAAAGTTGTTGCCCAACATGTACAACCTAAAACACAAGGTAACCTAGGTGGAAGTTTCGGAACTTCTGCATTTAGTTTACAAAAACAAGGAGAGCTGCGTTGGTACCTTTACTTTTATGACATGATAGGTTATCAAGATCCAATTGAGATTGTTTTAAACCAACAAAACGAAGCTACTGTTAGCAAACCAACTGGTAATACAGGTTCAGATTTTAGAGATATAAAGACCATTTATGGTGCTGACACATGGGAAACCCATATTTCGTTCAATAATGCCGGTAATATTAATGTATTTAAAAATGGGCAACCCATAAATATTGGTTATCCGTACTATGGAATAAAGAAATTGCAAGCATCTGAAGATGGCTTATTGAACAATACGGAGAACTATGGTACAAGCAATATGGTATCACACTATCATTATAGTACCGAACAGTGGAAGGACAATTCATTTTGGGCAACGCAATATGTATCAACCCGATACAACGATAAAACTTTTGTGGCTACTTTGTTGAATGATGGTACAGCGGGTGTTCAGGGAACAATTACTGTACTTGAAGAATCAAACACTCCTGGTCCCTATAATATTTATGCTATGACCAGTAGGAATGAAGTTATAATTCCGAATGCAGGATATATCATGCATTCCACCCGTCATAATGAAAATCTTTTTGTAGCGATTAATGCTCAATGGCAAAATAAGTATGTGGTATATAAAATCAACTTAAACAGCTACAGTGTAGAAAAAGTATTGGATGTGACCAAAGTAAACGACTTCAGCAACCCTAACTATCCGGTACGGTATTTAACCTCATATACCGAAATAGACCCTGAAGGAAATTTATACCTTGTAGAAGACAGAATAGAAAATCAAACCTCACACTATAGTATTAGAAAATATAAAACAACCGGTGGCAGCGAACTTTTCCTTCAAGAACAGGATATACGTGAGCATACACGAATTCACGCCATTTACTTTTTCAACAATAAGCTTTATGCGGCCTTGGTGTACAGAGAAGAACTTGAAGACAATAATCCCAATGACAATTCCTGGACAAGTAATTACCACATGCAGATTATATATAAAAATTAAATAGCACACATTTAAATTGAGTAGCTGAGATGAAGTCATTTCTATTTTTTTCGCTTTTCACAATTGCTGTATTAGCTGCTAATGCACAAAACACACCTATTGACAATTGTATTTGTACGCTTATGGAGTTCCTAATGTGTATATAAACAAAGAGGGGAATATTGAAGTAGAAAATTTCAACAGCGATTATAAAATTTTTAGCCCCCATACTGGTGTTCTTTTAGGAAGGTCAAAAACTGGTTTAGGTACTATGCCTCAAATGAGTAAAGTAAATTTCAAATACGATGTATCGCCAAAGAAAGTTAAGAGAGGAATAACTTATACGGCAACAGAGCAACAGTGGCAAGATGACAAGCTTATTAAAACAGAAGTGAAAGAGCTATTTGCCAAAGGAGATGTTTTTTACTTCCGTGAATATCCAAACTATGGTGCAGGTATTACATTTGTAAAAACCAAAGACAAATTTTTCTTTCTTAGTCCTTATAGGATAGATACGCTTACATGCGGAAAAACTGCTACATCTGATTTTTTCAAAAATATAGGAAGTGGCTTTCATCCAGAAGATATTAAGGTATCTTCTTATGCGTTGTGTAAAGACGGTGTTGGAGCTGTGCTTACAAGAACTGGAGTACTTGTTAGCGCAAAAGATGGTATTATAGGCTATAATTATCCCGCTCCTCGTTTCGATGGTACTTATCAGCAAAGGTTCTCCAAATTCTGGGCAGATAAGCCATATTTAACTTATGAAGCGGGAAACGAAAAAGGGATAGTTACATTAAATTATGAAACAGGCGAAATCATAAGAATAGTAACCATTCCAAATGAAGTAATTGAAAGGTTTACAAAGTTACAAAAAGTACGTCCGACATTTAATATTATTGATGATACTCATTTTTTGATGTTTGCTACACAACACGACCCAAATTCCTATGTTTGGTATTACAATAATGGAGAAATAACACCACTTTGCGATGCGGCTTCTAAAGACGAATACGCAGATGCCAAAAAGAGAAGCGCAAATTATTATGCTTGGGCAAATAAAAATTGGGAGCAACAACAAGAAGAAAAAAAACAGGCAGACGCAAAATGGTATAGGGAGAACGGTTCAACCCGACAGCAATGCAACGCTTGCGGTGGCAAAGGAGGCACCTCGGTAGAAAATGTAAATTCGGCAAGTGGTGTAGGTTACAGAACAGTGTATAAAACAGATGGCTTTGGAAACAAAACCTATGTTACATCAAATTATGGAAAAACCTATTACCCTTGTAAAAAATGCGGTGGTACGGGGCAGGTAACCGTTAAAAACCATTAAGAAAATATCCTTCTTTTAGTTATATACTGATGATAAACAGGAATTAAATCAGAATATGCTCAAAACCATTTTAGTTACTATTTCGGTTGCCTTGTTTTCGACCTTACTGATATTCTATGCTTACGATATTTCCAAAGGTGTTGAAATTCCGAAATCCAGCACCAGACAAGGCGTTCAGGATATGATAGTATTCGCGGCCAAAACTTTGGGTGTTACAGGAAGTTGGATAGTTGGTACATTGGCAACAACCGGATGTATATGGTACACCATAAATAAATATAGAAATGAAAAGAACAGGTAAATTACTTATTATTTTAGGGATAGTTTTGTAGATACTCAAAATTATTTTAAAAAATGGCAATACAAAAATCAAAATGCAAAATAACAGTAGAAGACAGAAAAATTATTTTGTCAAATTTTAAAATCAATATGTTGAGTGCAGTATTTATTTCGGTTTTGATGATTGCTTCATTTCTATATTTTACAACCAATATTCATCTAAATTTGATAATTATCTTCGCATTGTTCCCTATTCTGGTAATAGCTCTTATCACGATATTACCTTTGCTATATCGAAACAAACACATTTATATAGGTACTATTTCTAAAAAATTTGAAGAAAACACACTCCAAAATGGCACATTATACTACGTTTGTTTAGATGATACTTTGTTTTATTTTGATAGGGGAGAAAAATTATATAATACGCTTAAAATTGGACAAAAAGTAGAATTTCACTGTCTTAGCCGAAAAAAAGTTTTTTATCATGTAGTTTTATTATAAAAGAATTGGATTGCCCAAACACATGGCAACCGCACAAGGGAATAAAACAGAATACAAAAATGAAAAACACAAGTAAAATAATAATTATTATAGGAATAATTTTCGGATTACTAAGTATTCGGTCGGTTTGGCGTGAGCATAAATATCAACAAGTAGTTACTACAGCAAAAGCCACCGTATTGTCTGTGGAAACAAAACCATTTTCAGGAAAAACGGTAGTAAGTATTCAATACAAACTTGTGTACCAACACGACTATGTACCAGATACAATCTCGTATTCTACAACAGAAGAATATTTTATAAAAGAACCTTTGCCTTCCTTAGAAGAACTAAAAACCGTTGATTTTTATGTGCATTATGTGCCAAAACCCAAACAAATTGAAGCCACTTTTTTCGACCATATTTACATTAACAACGATAGCATTTACAAAGCTGAGTATAGATTTACGTTTTTCGTCTATATGCTATTTTGTTTTGTTGTAGCTTTATTTTTCAGAACAAAAAAATCAATAAAATGACAACAGAATACAAGCCGTTTGACTTTGCAAATAAAAACCAAATTTAATGACTGCGATTGTAAAAGAACCTTCCAAAAAAATAGCATTACGCAATCACAGCCAGCAGGTAACACGGGTTTTGCGTCAGTGGGCGGACAGTGCGAATAGGAACATTTGAGCAATTAATAAACGTTGGTGCTGGCAGACAGTTTTCGGTTTCAAAAGCCCACCAACGCAAAGCCCGAAACCGTTATGCCCAACACTTAAAGTCAGAAGAATATTAATAACTTTGCAACAAAAAAAATATGTGCGGAGTCAGCACTGTAATCACTAACAAATAAAAAATGAAAAAACTATTTACACAACCCTTTGCTGTTTTAGCTTTTATTTTATTTCTGAATCCATCTGAGACAAATGCACAGGCACACTTGGTTAAGGACATTCAGGCAGGTCCGAACAGTTCACGTAATTACAACTCCACTCCAATCGTAAACATCAATGGAACGGTATTCTTCGTTGCGGATGACGGTACAACAGGAATGGAACTTTGGAAAAGTGACGGCACATCTAACGGAACTGTTTTAGTTAAAGACATCAACTCCGGAGCAACAGGTTCATATCCTCTCCTAATGACTAATGTTAATGGAGTATTATATTTCAGGGCTGATGATGGAGTTAATGGAATGGAGCTTTGGAAAAGTGATGGTACTACTTCCGGCACTATGATGGTGAAGGATATTAATGTAGGTTCTTCAAGTTCAGCTCCCGGCAATTTTGCAGAATTGAATGGTGAACTATATTTTTCTGCAAATGATGGAGGCGGCAATGCAGAACTTTGGAAAAGTGATGGTACTACTTCAGGTACTACAAAGGTTAAGCCTATTTTAATTAATTCTATTGTATCCATTGGTGGTTTGTTGTACATAAAATCAGACGCAAACGGGTTAGGTACTGAGCCATGGATTAGCGATGGAACTAGTTCCGGAACCATATTGCTAAAGGATATTAATACAGGTTCCAGCGGGTCGCAACCATTTGGTTTTACTTATTTCAACGGAAATGTATTTTTCTGTGCAAATGACGGAACAAACGGATATGAATTATGGAAAACGGACGGTACAACGTCAGGAACAGTTTTAGTGAAAGACATTAATACGGGGAGCGCAAGTTCTAATTCAACCCCTAAAATCGTTTTCAACAATGTTCTCATTATTACAGCAGACGATGGAATTAATGGCACAGAGTTATGGAAAACGGATGGAACAACCTCCGGTACGGTTTTGTTGAAAGATATTAATCCGTCAGGGGCATCTACACCCGGTAATTTTTTCACCATTATCAATTCAGGCACACTGCTTATGTTCAGTGCAGATGACGGAACCAATGGTACTGAATTATGGAAAACAGATGGAACAACCTCCGGAACAGTGTTAGTGAAAGACATTAACAATGGCAGTAATAACGGAATTAGCTATCCTCCAACTTTCAAAAATGTAAATGATACGCTTTATTTCGTTGCCGATAATGGAACAATTGGTAAAGAGCTTTGGAAAAGTGATGGAACGGCAATAGGTACAGTCCTTGTGATGGACATTTATCCAGGTTCGTCTGAGTCAAAACCCGATGCATTGGTAAATGCAAACGGATCATTATTTTTTGCAGCAGAGGATGGAGTTAATGGTCGTGAATTATGGAAGACTGAAGGTATTACAACAGGTGTTTCTCAACTTACAGACAATTCGGACTTTGTTATTTTTCCGAACCCATTTTCAACTCAGACGGTTTTGTATTCCAAGAAACCTTTACAAGATGTAACGCTGACAATTGTCAATGTTTTCGGGCAGACAGCAACACCTGTTATAAGTTTTAGCGGGCAGTCATTTGTTCTCAACCGCAACAATCTCTCAAGCGGAGTGTATTTCGTTCGGTTGACACAGAACAACAAATTAACTGAAACAAAAAAAATAATTATTACCGACTGAAAACAATGACATAAGCACAGGGCATAACAGGTATTGCTCCTGACAAATCAAGAAACTAAAAACTTCCACCTTCGGCAATACCCGAACCGTTGTCGGTTATGGTAAGACAACCGTAATTCAAAAGTAAGGACATAAAAATTAGACAATGGATAATGAAGTGTTATTTACGGAAAGACAAAGATTTAAGCAATGGTGGTTGTGGCTAATTCTGTTGGGAGTTAACGGACTATTTATATTTGGGGTATTTAAACAAGTTGTCAGTGGACAACATTTTGGTGACAAACCAATGAGTAACGCAGTACTTTTAATAGCGACAGGACTTACAATTTTCTTGACAATCTTGTTTGTAAATTTTCGTCTTGATACTACAATCAAAAAAGATGGGATTTATGTTCGTTTTTTTCCATTTCATTTAAAGACGAAACACTACACTTGGGACAGTTTGACAAAGGCATACGTTAGACAATATTCACCGATAACAGAATATGGTGGTTGGGGTTTACGACTTGGGCTTTTTGGAAAAGGAACTGCATTTAATGTTTCGGGCGACAAGGGCTTACAACTTGAATTTACTAACAATAAAAAATTACTCATCGGGACAAACAAACCAGACGAACTGACTGAAACGCTGAACAAACTTGGACAACTAAAACAATGATGAAAATACCACAAACCGCCAACCAGGTATTACCATTACCTGCTCAGACAAATTGGGAAGCGGGGCTGAACCAATGGAACAACTAAATTATACACAAAACGATTTAGCAGAAGTTATTGGATTAAAAAAAGCAGAGCTAAGTGAAATTCAAAATAAAAGCGAAAATTATTGCTCGGAATGATTAGAAAACTAACTGAAAAATTACACATTCCGGAAGTTTTAATTCAAGCCTATTAAAAATTAGGACTTCTGCCAATACTATTGTTTTAGTATCTTTTTAGTTATTGTCCTTCCTCCAAAATTTAGGTTTACACAATAAACTCCGGGTGCATAGCCGGAAATATCCATTTGGTTTACATTATAATTTGATATCATTAAGTATCCTGTTTTTTGACCTAATGCGTTAAAAACAGTAGCATCACCTTTTAACTCGGAAATGATATTTAATTGATTGTTACGAACAAAAACATTTAAGTTAACTGGCGTTTCAAGGTCTGTATTTGACAAAACAATATTAGCTGATGAACAAGATGCAATATCAACCATTGATAATAATATTGGGCCATTGGTGGATGTGCCGATTACAGGTTGTGGTATTGCAACACCTGCACCTAAAGTTGCAGTGTTGCCCGATATTACGATAGGCAACATTTGATTAGGGTACGTACTATTCGATCCGGTAAAAAACACATTTAATTTGTCGTCTAAAAAACACACTCCATAGCCGGTAAATCCATCAAACGAAAGTGGAATTTGTTTCAGCATAACACCGGTTGGCGACATAATATTTAAAGTATTTACATCATAAGGTGTTGCTCCTGTAAAAAAGTAAACATTGCCATTGTCATCAACTGCAATATCAGCTACAGGTGAATATACTGTTTGATCATTCCATAGCGTGGTTAAGTTTGTTCCATCAAAGCGAGCTATTTTATTGTGAGTAGATGCATTTAACCTTGTAGAATGGAAGTATAAAAAATTTCCGTTACCTGCGGAGTTAAAAAAAGTATCTGTAGTAGTATAAACAGTTTGCCAGGTTGTTCCTGTGTACTTAATAATTTCACCCGAATTAGTATGTGTATAAAATTTAGCTCCGTCTCCCAAATCTGCAATTGCCAATGATAGCCCGGCCGGAACATTGTTTGTGGTGAACACACCGTTATAAGTAATTGATGAACCTGACTTAGTTAGAGAGTAAACCGTTCTTCCATTGCTACCTCCGGGAGCATTTCCTAAACCATAGATGATTTGATTTCCTGCTGTACAGTTGACAGACTGTGCAAATGAGATAGTATTTAAAAATACAATTGTAATTAATGATAGTAAAAATTTCTTCATTGATTGAAGTTTTTAAATTTAGGGTTAAAATTAAATAGTTGTTTGATTAAATGGGAGATAAATTACATATAGCTGTAAATTAACTTGACGAACGTGCAGAAAGTGACTTTCTCATTCTTTGTTTTTTATGCCTGTTAAAACGGAATATTTTTCAATGAGATATTAGGCGGTATAAAGTGTGAGGGTAGTATTTTCATCCTTCGTGTGGTCTATGATGGTTGTTGTCATCCATCCAAACAGCAGCCTGTTGGCGCACATCTTCAAGTGTTGGGAACAGGTACGCATCAGGTACTCCTCTTCTAACATTGCCATTGAATTGCTTAACGAATGTATTTAGTATTGACATTCTCGGTTGAAACCAGCAGAAGTTTATGTCGTTTCCGATACCACAATCGTTCATCAATTTCACGATGGGCTCTTGCTTGTTGTCCATGCTAATTATTGTAATTTAGTTGCGAGGGTACTTCACCCATTTTTATATTCTTTTGAAATACCCACAACCTGTATGGGGCTGAATGTGCTCTTTATCATATAACCGTATAATGCCGGTTGATATTTAAACTGTCTGAATTTTGGTGAAGCCTACAAATCTTAAAAAAACTAAATTTACTTTGTCTAAAATTTATTAATGAAGAAGTTTTATCAGGCCATCAAGAAATATAAAATAATCCATATTATTTATTGGATTTATGCAGCTTTTGACCTGTGGCATATTTTAGTTTTAAATAGAGGGAAGGATTACGTTTTTAATAAATATGACTTTATTAATGACATTGCATTTCAAATGATTTCGGTTTACTCTATTATTTATGTTTTAATTCCGAAATTTTATGTCAGACAAAAATATTTTCTATTTGTACTGTTGAGCATTGCAACATGTTTTTTGGCTGCAATTGCCAATAGTATTGTAGCTACTTTTTATATAAAGTTTATTGATCCTGATTTTGTTTTTGGTTCAACACTTATTAATGTATTGGCTCATTTTATCAATAACATTACGGTCTCTGTCCTTTTTGTAATAGTTATATTGATTGAGCATTATGTGATAAAGGAACAGCTCAACAGACAACTTGAAAAAGAGCGAATTGAATATGAATTGAATTTTCTAAAGGCACAAATGAATCCGCATTTTATGTTCAATGCTTTGAACAGTATTTACTTTTTGATGGATAAGAATATTGATCAAGCCAAAAATGTATTGCTTAAATTTTCATCTCTCTTACGTTATCAATTGTACGATTGTTCAACAGAAAAATGTGACTTGCGTAATGAAATTGACTTTTTGAGTGATTATGTGGCTTTAGAAAAAATCAGGAGTTGTGAAAATGTTACTGTTGAATTTAATAAGCCTGATATCAATAAACTTTATTTTATATCTCCATTGATGTTGATTCCCTTTGTTGAAAATGCTTTTAAGTATGTTTCACGTCATGCGGGCTCTTCTAACTTTATTTCGATTAATTGTTCTGTTCTCGAAGATACATGGTTGTTATTTACAGTAGAGAACTCCTTTGTAAAATCAACAGAGGCTCTAAATTCAAATGGTTTAGGAATAATGAATGTTAAGAGAAGGTTGGAAATTTTATATCCGGATTTGCATACAATTGAGATTAAGGAAAATGGCAGTATCTTTAAAGTTAATTTAAAAATACGACTAAAATGAAGCTGAATTGTATTGTGATAGAAGATGAGCTTATCGCCCGTGAAGGCATTGAGGGCTTTATCCATAAAATAGATACTTTGAACTTAGTTGGAAGTTTCTCAAATCCTTTATTGGCATTGGATGTATTAAAAGAAAGTAAAATAGATTTGATTTTTTTAGACATTCAAATGCCCGGCATTACGGGAATAAGTTTTTTAAAAACATTAGCCAATCCGCCTTCCGTTATAATTACTACCGCTTTTTCTAATTACGCTGTTGAAGGTTTTGAGTTAAATGTTGTAGATTATTTACTGAAACCTTTTTCGTTTGAACGTTTTTTGAATGCTGTTAATAAAGTGGAATTAAGAACCCCAAAAAATTTAAATACAGATATTGAAACTAAAGACGGTTATCTGTTTATTAAATGTGAGAATAAAATTGAAAAGATTTTTTACAACGATATTCTTTTTGTCGAAGCGATGGAAAACTATGTAATTGTTCAAACAGAAAAACGAAAATACATCTCATACTTAACCCTGAATAGTGTCGAGGATTATTTGCCGGATAATTTATTTGTAAGAGTTCATAAGTCTTATATTATTGCTATTTCTAAAATAGATTCAATTGAAGGAAATACTATTAAAATAAAAAATCATTTGATTAAATTTAATAGAAATAATAAAGAAGAAGTATTAAAGTTAATTTTAAAAAACAATTATTTAAAAAGACAGTGACACTACAATATAGAGTATGTAACAAATCAAATTGTGGGTTTCCCATTATTCAGGATTCTAAAATCTCAGTTTCATTTTGTGTAATACTTTTAAAGCAGGTATAACCTTTAGTGATTTGTTACTTTTGAATGCAAATAGAGGTTTTTAGACGGACTGACATTGTGTGAAATTTATAGACAAACCAACAATTTAAAACAAACAACATATGAAACGAGTATTAAAATTTTTCAAATGGACAGGATTAGTGCTAGTTGCTCTTATCCTTGTATTTTTCCTTTTTGTTCAATTAACATGGGACAAAAAACATGAAGCACCATATCCCGATATTAAGGCAAGCACAGACTCATTAGTCATAGCCAGAGGCAAATACTTAGTCAATGGCCCCGCACATTGTGGTGGGTGTCACACTTCAATGGATGATGTAATGCGATTTGATGCCGGTGAAGAAGTCGAATTTAAGGGAGGATGGGAACTAGCATTTCCTGGCTTCGGAACGTTTACAAGTGCAAATCTAACATCAGACAAAGAAACAGGCATTGGCAAATTTACTGATGCAGAGATTGCTCGTAGCCTTAGATATGGAATTGGGACAGATGGCAGAGCGTTATTTCCAATGATGCCATTTCAAGGACTTAGCGATGAAGACCTCACCGCAATAATCTCCTACCTGAGAACACTTCCCCCTGTAAAAAATCAGGTTAAGCCAATGGATTATGGCTTTTTA
This sequence comes from Bacteroidota bacterium, assembly GCA_019136655.1. GTDB lineage: Bacteria > Bacteroidota > Bacteroidia > AKYH767-A > OLB10 > OLB10. The sequence continues at coordinate 101,568 of JAGVTU010000027.1, read as the reverse complement.
TATAAAGCACTTTTGGCAGTGGGCATGGTAAAACCAGAAGGACCTAAAGAAACTCCTCCTTCAACCGTATCAATTGAACCAACAGCGAAGTATGGCAAATACATAGCATATCATGTTGCCAATTGTTATACATGCCATACAGAAGTTGACATGAATACTGGTGAATTTATCGGTAAAGATTTTGCTGGTAAAGCCTATTTTGAGCCGGATGCCTTTTCTGATGGATACTCCTTTATGTCGCCTAATCTGACTCCTGACAAGGAAACCGGAATAATGGCAAATTGGACAGAGGAAACCTTTGTTCAAAGATTTAAAAGCGGGCGGGTTCACAAGGGCAGTCCCATGCCTTGGGGGGCATACTCCAGAATGGACACGTTAGATTTACAAGCACTCTACAGGTTTTTCAAAACACTTGAACCAGTCAACAACAAAATTGAACAAATCGTTTACGAACCTGGTGACAAACCAAAAAAATGAAGCACATTCGTACAACAAGATATTGCCATTACTTATCCCGACAAATCGGGAAGCTGGGTAAATTGCCTTTATCACATTTTTTAGTACACTTGAGTGCGGTACTTCGCATTGTCAGTTGGCGGTCACTCCCATGCCTGACGCAAAAGTCGAAACTGTTATGCGTCATGCTTGCCGACAGTGTTATCATAAAATTATCTGGAGCAGACAACTTGACTCGTAGTTAGAAACAATAAATATTAAAGACATAATTAGTTATAGTAAAATGAAATCAATTACACTAAAATCTACTGGTGAAACTATCACCTTTGTAAAGACAGGTAAAGACACTGAAGGTGCTTTTACAGAAGTTATTTGCACCATGCCTGCTGAACAAGAGGGTCCACCACCACATATTCATCCATTGCAAGACGAAATTTTTGAGGTTATTGAAGGCAGACTTGAACTTTCAGCTAAAGGGAAGAAAATTATTCTTGAAGTAGGTCAAAGTTTTAATGTAACAGCAGGGACGGCTCACACCTTTAAAAATCCGCTTGACAAAGAGATAAAGTTTAGAGCGACATACAAACCTGCACTTGACATTGACTATTTGCTGGTGGAGGGATTTAACTCATTAAACAGTCAATCTAATCCCAATAAACCGGGTTTTCAGATGATGGTTAACTTTGACTATTTGCTCAAACAAATTCCCGGACAATACAGGTTTGCCGGTGCAGCGGGCGCCATATTCACGATGTTTGCAGCTATTGCAAGATTATTTATCAAACCTAAAGTGAAGTCGCTTAAAGACCACAAAGCATCGTTCTAAAATAATGAATCAATTATTCAACCGACCTAATGAAAAGCCGAATAAGTCAAACTGCATTGATAGAGTAGCACGAACGCATAACAGGGTATAGTCCGATGGCTATCGGACTATACCCGAAACAGTTGTGTGTAATGGTAGAAAAACTCGTACTAATAAATACAAAATGAAAAATATAATTTTATTCTTATTACTATTCTCAGTAAGTTTAACTTTTGGACAAACAAAGGACACTATCAGCTCAAACCCTAATTACGACAAGTTATTAGCTGACAAATTAGGCGGAGATGACTATGGAATGAAAAGTTATTTTTTGGTAATTCTCAAAACAGGAACTAACAATACAACTGACAAAGAACTGATAAACCAAAGTTTCAGAGGACACCTTGACAATATCCACAAATTGGTTAAAGAAGAAAAATTGATTGTGGCAGGGCCTTTGGGTGAAAATAAATTGAATTATAGAGGTATCTTTATTCTCAACAATATCAAAACAGTTGAAGAAGCAAAAAAACTTTTATTATCCGACCCTGCAATAAAAAACAAGCTTTTGGATTATGATATTGTTTCCTGGTACGGTTCAGCAGCACTTCCTGAATATTTACCTTATTCGGATAAAATTTGGAAATTAAAACCTTAAAATTAAGGATAAAAACTAACAATTATGAATAATCAAATAACAGAATATATTGAGAATGCACCAATAGTTCAAAAGGAAATGATGAAAATCATTCGTGAACTAATACATCAAAATGTACCTAACTTAATTGAAGAATTTAAATGGAATCGTCCTGTTTTTAAAACAACTAAAGACTTTGCTTATTTCCAAGTCAACAAAAACTATCTAACCCTTGGATTTTCAAAAGATATTGAAAAAATTAAAGACCCTAAGAATAAATTGGAAGGAACAGGAAAAACAATGCGACATATAAAATTAAAAAACACTGCTGAAATTGATATAACAGAATTAAAGGAATGGTTCAAATTAATAACAAAAGAATAAAGCCACTGCACACAACATATTGCCATTACTTGTCCCGATTTATCGGGAGTCTAAATACTCTATTTCATTTTGGGTAATACTTTTAAGGTAAGTATAACCTTTAGTGTATTTGTTGATGTATTTTTACTTCATGCAATACAAAGGAACAAACAGCGCACAGTCTTTTTTTAAAGCCACATAAAATCTTTCTGCTGCATTTTTAAAACCATTGATTCGTTATTTTTGAATGCAGATAGAGGTTATTGGAGGGGCTGCCGTTGTGCGTTATACAAAATGAAATTGACAAAAAATACGGGAAAGCCGAAAACCGAATAGAGTAGGCAAAAATTAAAAAAAAGTAAAAATGAAAATAACTCATATAATCTGTGTAATGATAATGTTGGCATCAACCAGTGCTCTTTTTGGGCAGACGGTAAAAGACTCGTTGTTAATTAAAGAAACTGCTCTTAACTATATTGAGGGTTTATGGACAAACAACTATGAGAGAGAGGGAAAAGCTATTCACCCTGAAATAGCAAAAAGAGTAATTAGAAAAGATGACAAGGGTAATTTTCGATTGAGTAATATGGGATATTCAGAACTTCTATATTACACTAAAACATTAACCCCAAAAAACGAGAAACCGGATGAACCATTTAAAGCAGATGTAGTCATCTTTGATATTTCAAATGGCATTGCATCCATTAAGGTAACTCAGAATAAATTTAATTTCTTTGACTATATTCAAATAGGAAAAATAGATGGGGAATGGAAAATCATAAATTTGCTATGGGCGAATACAAAATAAACTCACAATAAAATAAAGATAGCCGAAATTCTATCAAAGTAGGTACCCAATAATTAGAATTATGAAAATATATAACCAACCAACTGACATCTTTCGCAGTACTTTTGGCATTCGCTTTTGGATTTCAAAGTTGTCAGCAAAAACACAATGAAGAAAAGAAAGATGATATGAGAAAATTTACCATTAGTATTTTATTGTTTATTATATATATCCCCAGTCTGCTTAGTCAAGAAAATAAATTAAACAGACCTCAAACTCCTGTTGCGCCATATCCATATCAATCAGAGAATGTAACATTTGAAAACACCACGGATGGAGTTACGTTGGCTGGAACATTCACCTATCCAAAAGGTGCCGGTAACCTGCCTGCGGTAGTTCTAATTTCCGGAAGCGGCCCCAATGATAGGGATTGTGATTTTTTGGAGCATAAACCATTATTAGTAATTGCTGATTTTTTAACTAAAAATGGAATTGCCGTGTTGCGATATGATAAACGCGGTATTGGCCAATCTACAGGAGATTATGCAACTGCTACTTCTGTCGATTTTGCAAGAGATGTTGAATTTGCCGTAACATATCTTAAAAGCCGAAATGAGATAAATAAAGACAAAATTGGATTAATTGGCCATAGTGAGGGCGGTATTATAGCACCAATGGTTGCCGAAAAATCAAAAGATGTTCGTTTCATAATTTCAATGGCAGGTCCAACAATCAAGGGTGATAAGTTACTTTTACTTCAAGACAGGTTAATTTCACAATCACTAGGAGAATCAGAAAGTGATATTGCATTGGCAGACAAAATAAATGCCCAATCTTATGCCATTGCCAATGACAGCATATCAATGGAAAATATAAAAGAGAACTTAAGGGCTCACATAAAAAATACATATAAAGACAATCCTAGTTTAAGAAAACCTGAAACAATGAGTGAAGATGAGTTTATAGATCGAGAAATTAAATTCTATACTGATAATTGGACGCAATTCTATATAAGATATAATCCTGAAAGAGCACTTGAAAAATTAAACATACCTTTTCTTGCTCTGTTTGGTGGCAAAGATTTGCAAGTTCCACCTATGGAAAATGCACAAATACTAGAAAGGCTTGCCAAGGATAAAAAGAACTTTCAAGTTACTATCATACCAAATTTGAACCATTTATTTCAGGAATGTGAAACAGGCTCTCCCAGAGAATACAAGAAAATTGAGCAAACGGTTTCCCCAATAGCCCTTAACAAAATTGCGAACTGGATTAATGAAAAATGATTTGATAAAGATTTGTTCTTTTAAAATAGGCAAAAGAGAAAGCCCAGCCACTATCAGCGTATATGAATTATGGCGGCTGGACTGCTAAAACCTAACTTATTGCATTTTATTATCTTTGTGCTTAACCGAAACGTTAGTACGTGAAAATCGCCACAAGGCATACACGCAAATCGTCAACCTATCTAAAAACTCAGTTTCATTTTATGTAATAATATTATTACAGGCATAACCTTTAGTGTATGTGTTGTATTTTTATTCTATGCAACACGAAGGAACAAACAGAACTCAGGCTGTATTGTATGTGTAAAGACACACAGAGAAAAATGTTTTTTTAAAAGTCGCATAAAATCGTTCTGATTCATTTTTGAAATTAATGTTTGTTACTTTTGAATTTATATAGCGTTTATTAGACGGGCTGATGTTTGATGCTGAAATTATGAAATACAAAATAATTATTTCAAACCAATAAAACTAAAACAATATGAATCGGTTAAAACAAAAAGAAAAAAATAACATCTCGTCACTATCAAATAACATTAAAACTATGCAAGCGTATCATAAAACAATCAGCATATTATTTCTGCTCATGTTTATTTTTAAATTTTCTGCATACTCACAAAATTCAACAGTTGTAGCAGGTACAAATGGTAAATATGGAGTAAAAAATAACAAAGGAGAAACAATTATACCGGAGAAGTATGCATCAATTTTGATTCTTGCAGACGACAATTTTTTGGTTTATGAAGAGGACCCCGGCTGGCCAATGATTATTAATCGAAAAGGCGAAGTGCTTGTGAGTAAGACAAATTATATCGGAAAAGTGTTGGATGCATTCGACAATCATTTCATATGCCAGCATTACAAAGACGGGCAATTAGCCGATTTAGTTCTGTTGAAAGCCCCGGACATTGTTTTATATAACTTTCCGTTAAAATACATTCATGCCGAATTTGTAAAAGACAGTTGCTATACCTATGTGAGTGCTCAAACTTCAATACCTGGAGAAAAACTTTCTGTTGATATGAATGGAAAAAGACTAACAGGACCTGAAAATATTAACTTTCATTATATCAAAGGTTTATTTAAACCATGCAATGGGTATGCTGTGGTGCTGAAGAATAAAGGTTATGAAGGCACATTAAGTGGCGTTTATGATTTAAATAATAAGAAGATGATAATCCCTTGTAATTTTTCTGATGTTGAATTTGAAAATAAAACAGGATTAATAAAAGCATTTGACAAAGTTAAAACCCTGACATATGATTTATATGATATCAGTGGACAACTTGTAAAAACATGGGAGCAAATTAAAAAATAAGAATCTTCCTGAAGTAACATTAACAACACTTAAAGAATTATACCCTGTTTTTGTTGACAGAATTATTAAAATCGCAGCGGTTGAAGAATATGATGATGCTTCAATAACCGGTATCGTTGTCAATTATTCCGGAGGACAGTTAAGTAAGAAATGGGAGCTGAAAAGACGATAAAAAATCAAGGAATGGAGATGAATAATAAGTCCGTCTTCTTATTGATTGGACAAAAAGGTGGTGGGAAATCTTTCATTGGAAATCTTTTTGAAAAAAACTTTGGGATAAAATTCATTCGTGTTGAAGATTGGGCAAAAAGAATTAAGAAAGAAAGGGTTGTTGACAATGAAGAATACTTGATGCAAGTTTTTGATGAGATTGAAAAAGGTATTCGAGAAACTCTGTTATCAGCTGATAAAATTGTTTTTGAATCAACGGGCCTTACAAAATATTTTGACCAAATGCTTTATAGCTTAAGACAGGATTATAAGGTGACCACGATTGAAATTTATGCTGACAGCAATATTTGTTTGGAAAGAGTAAAAACCAGAGACCAGAATATTCACATCAACGTTTCTGACGAACAGGTTTTGATGATAAATGAAATGGTTAGAGGAAGAAGTTTTAAATCTGATTTTTCAATAATGAATGAAAATAAATCAGAGACTGAGTTAATCATTGAAATTAGTAGTATTATTCAGACGGTTGAAAAGCTACGCTGAAATAAAAGGCACTAATGTTTGCTAAAATATACATGATTCGAGTGAAGGAAATTTTATTGACTCTTTTGTGTATAATCAAACTTTGTTTTTTCAAATCATTCCATTTCTGTATAGTTATGTTGGACTAATCACCTTGGGCAATACCGCAAATAGTATATGGATTTTCAATTAGTTATACCGCTTAAAGAAATTTGATAATTATTTTTTGAATAAATTTTAATATTTATTGAAAAACAATAAATATTTATTATATTTGCAGTATCATTTTAAAATTTGATTACAATGACAAAAGCAAACAATTTCGTTTTTTGGGGCCTATATATTGTGGCCTGGCTTATTTTTGTAGGACTGTCTATTGAAGCGGGAGGCTTAATTGTAAATTATTTTTTCAGTCTTTACAAGCCTGAATTCCTTCAAAACCTCTACCAAAAGTTAGACTTAACAGAAATGTATAAAGTGAGTAAGTGGAACTTCTTCGCCATTTATAGCTTTATTTTAGTCATTTCAATTTTAAAAGCTGTTTTGTTTTACATTGTTATCAGACTCATGCACAGAATGGATTTGTCAAAACCTTTCAACGAGTTTGTTGCAAAACAAATTTTGCAAATAAGTTATTTCACTCTTTCTATTGGGTTATTAAGTTATATAGCCCGACAGTTTGTTAAAAATTTAATGCATCGAGGCTTTGTTATTGACAACTTAAATCAATTTTGGGCCGACAGTCAGGCATTCATATTGATGGGGGCAGTAGTATATATTATTGCTACTATTTTCAAAAAAGGAGTTGAACTTCAAAGCGAAAACGATTTAACTGTATAAGCTATGCCAATTATTGTAAACTTAGATGTGATGATGGCAAAGCGAAAAATGTCGCTCAATGAGCTATCAGAAAAAGTAGAACTGACTCTTTCAAATCTTTCGATTTTAAAAACAGGGAAAGCCAAAGCAATTCGTTTTAGCACTTTAGAGGCAATCTGTAAGGCACTGGATTGTCAGCCGGCTGATATTTTGGAGTATGTAAACGATATAAAAAGAAAAGCACATTAAATTATTTTATCATTAGAATTGATAACCTGAATCATAAAAATAATTCAGTAAAAGATCTATCAGATAAGTTAAAAGTAATTCTGAATATTAAGCAATATTATGTGCAAACTGAAATGTAGAATACAGCAACCATGAAATATGATTAAGTCAAGACCCTTACATCCGGACTTCCTGCGCCTTTTGAATCTTAAAGACCAGAGAGTAACAGAACTGTTTTGTGACTTACGACAGTACGTTCTGGATTTATATCCTGATAGCAATGAACTTTTGTATCATACACATGCTTTTACAGCAGTTTTTTCTATTTCAGAGAAATTGTCAGACGCGTTTTGCATATTACCAATATATACCAATCACCTGAACTTAGGGTTTAACAAAGGCACACTTTTGAAAGACCCAAACAAATTATTGACAGGAACAGGAAATTTAATAAGGCATATAGATGTAAATAATCCAAGCGACTATCGAAACCCCAAAGTAAAAGCTTTGATTAAAGAGGCAATAAAGTTTGCTATAAATGATATGGATGTGCCAACGAAATCGATCGGAATGACAATTTCGAAAATCAAGAAGACGTGAACAAGCAAAACACATGGTAAGAATTGCAACAACAAGTAATTACCAGCAGGGAGAACAGGGTGTTGAATTTTATTGTTGTTTTTATTCTTTTTAAAACTGTGAGTTTCTATAAGAGTTTGGTGTAATAAAATCATACTTCGGTAATACCACAAACAAACAACCTGTCTCAAAACTCAGTTTCATTTTGTGTAATACTTTTAAGGCAGGCATAACGTTTAGTGTATGCGTAGTATTTTTACTTCATGCAATACAAAGGAACAAACAGAACATAGGTCGTATTGTATGTGTAAAGACACACAGAGAAAAATGTTTTTTTTAAAGCCGCATAAAATCGTTCTGATGCATTTTTGAAATTATTGATTTACTACTTTTGATAACAGTTAGTTGTCTTAATGCTGTTTTGGAATCGGGTTTTCATTTAAATAATCATGGTTATCTGTTTGTTGATTTCTTATGTTAATAAATGTTCAAATAGTATTTATAACAACTGAACGAAAGAATAGAATAATTGTATCGGAGAAGTAAATCCATAAAATGAACTGGCTGATTTTTTTTGAGATTCTATACATCATCTTAGTGGTGATGGTTAGTTTGCGGATTATTTATGATACACGAACTACCACCAAAACATTGGCATATTTGTTATTGGTAATTTTTGTTCCGTTTGGCGGAATGATTTTCTATTTTCTTTTTGGAGTCAACTATCGTAAGAATAAAATGTACTCGAAAAAACTTTTTGCCAATGAAGAATTATCTGTTCAGATAACCGAACAGATTTACCAATATTCCAATCATGTAATAGAAGAAAAGGCTGCAGCAGTGAGAGAGAATAAGTCGTTGGCGAATATGCTGGTCAAACACACGCAAAGCCCGCTGACAGCAAACAATGAAGTGAAATTGCTAATAAACGGAGAGGAGAAATTTCCGGAAGTAATAAAAGCGCTAAGAGAAGCAAAACACCATATTCATTTGGAGTATTATATTTACGAAGATGATGAAATAGGCCGTCAAATAGAAAAAATTTTAATTGACAAGGCAAGTGAGGGTGTAATGGTTCGGTTTGTGTATGATGATTTCGGCAGTCATTCTATCAAAAGAAATCTTGCAAAACGTCTCGCTGAAAATGGAGTAAAAGTATTTCCTTTTCTGAAAATCAATTTTATTTTGTTTGCCAACCGGATTAATTACCGCAATCATCGCAAAATAATTATCGTTGATGGACAGACAGCTTTTGTAGGAGGCATTAATGTGAGTGACCGTTATATCAATCGTTCGAACAGTAAACAATTTTGGCGTGATACGCATTTGCGTATTGATGGGATGGGCGTACATTATCTTCAGTATCTTTTTTTATGTGACTGGAATTTTTGTTCCAATGAAAAACTGCAACCTAACGAACAGTTTTTTCCGGGTGAAAACTCGATGGCCGGATTTGGAAATAAAGTAGTACAAATTGTTGCCAGCGGTCCCGATTCAGAAACACCTACCATTTTGTTTTCAGTTTTAAAGGCAATTAATCTTGCTGCAGACGAAATTCTGATTACAAGTCCGTATTTTATTCCGGGAGAGAGTTTAACGGATGCTTTGGTTATTGCATCACTTAGTGGTGTTAGCGTAAAATTATTGGTACCCGGAGTTTCGGATTCCATTCTGGTGAATGCAGCTGCGAAATCGTATTATAGTGAACTATTGAAAGCCGGTGTAGAAATTTATTTGTACAACAAAGGTTTTGTGCACTCAAAGACAATGGTTACAGATGGAAAAATAGCAATGGTAGGCACAGCAAATATGGACTACAGGAGTTTTGATTTGAATTTTGAAGTAAATGCCATTGTCTATGACGAAGAAGTTGCAAAGCAACTGCGAATGATATTTTTTGAAGATATAAGCCATGCAGAAAAAATTGATCCCTTTAAATGGCATTCACGTTCCGGCTTCAGGCAGTTGCTGGAAAAAACAGCGCGACTGATTTCGCCAATGATATAAGACAGATATAGACTTATGTTAATAGTTGTTCGCCATCTGAAAAAACAAAAAACCATGTTCCGAATCATCGGTCTGCTAAAAATCGGAAAGTTCTTTATATCTAATTCTTACTATCAATTCAAAAACCCAACACCTTAATTCCATCACTGCAACATCAAAAACATAAAACGAAAAGGCGGCATCTTTTGCCGCCTCATCATTTCATATTAGGGTTGGGGTTGGTTTTATTTTTGAAAACGGTTTATTATCTGTTTTCAAAATCGGGTTCTTAGCTGGGGCCAATAAAATACGGTTACGGATAAGGAGTAATAATGATTCAAAAATATAAGACCGAATATATACTACAAATAAAAGTGGCCTTTATTGTATAAACAGCACTTAATTATGTACAAAATGCAAATACAGATTACGCCTTTTTATCTGATATCCTGAGGTTTTGTTTGGCTTGCAACTGCCTGTGAATCTGCCGGTGCAACAGTTTGCCGGCCCCACTTAGGGCAGTCGCATTTTTTCTTGAAAAGCCGGCATGAGCTTGCCGTAGTACAAACAAAAAGTGCAAGGATAATCCAAATTGTTTTTCTGTTTAATTTTTCCATTGCAATGTTTGAATTAAATGTTTTACATCCTTTTTGATAAAGTCCACTACCGGTTTTAGTGAGTCAGCTTCGGGGGCTGCATTAAAATAAAGCGATCCGCGGATAAAGTGCCGGACACTGTCAGTAGCATAAAACTGAAAATTACTTGCAGCATTGCCACCAATATCATACATCATACCATACACCTTGTTGGGCGTATGAATTACGGTTTCGTCAATGGCATTTGCCTTGATGGTGTGTTTATATACCAGGTCTCTTGAATCTTCGGCAAAAGCAGCCAGGTCGTTATGCAAAGTCTTATAGGTTATGTATAGCTGTGCTCTGAATTTTGGATACAAAACATATTTCCAGCATGGCTCAGCAAAACGATTGGTATCGGGAAGCACAATGGCATAGTCGGGTATGTCGAAACGATAAGGGCATGAGGCATCATCAAAGGAAGTGTATTTTTTTTCGGGCAAATCAATTCTGAAAAAACCACGCGGTTTAGGAACCGGATTTCCTGAGCAGCCCATGAGGAGCATAATCACAAACACATATAACTTTTTCATTCTTCAGCAGCTTCTACAGGGTTAATACGTATTTTGACACGTTTTATTTTTCTGCGGTCGGCAGCTTCAATAATAAAATCGAGATGTTTGAAGCTGATGGTTTCATTTACCTTGGGAATGGTTTTATGAAGTTCGAGCAACAGTCCTGCAAGGGTTCCTTTTTCTCCTTCTATTTCATCAAACATTTCAGGTTCTACTTCAATAATGCGGCATACATCATTCAATGCTGTTTTAGCTTCGAAAACATAATTGTTTTCATCAATGCGCGAGTAAACAGGTTCTTCGTCATCAAACTCATCTTTTATTTCACCTACAATTTCTTCGAGCACATCTTCCATGGTTACCAGACCCTGTGTGGCGCCAAACTCATCAACCACTATGGCCATATGTGTTTTGCGTTGCTGAAATTCCTGAAGCAGGTCATTAATTTTTTTTCCTTCGGGAATAAAATATGTTTTGCGTATAAGCTGATGCCAGTCGAAACTGTCTTTATGAATGTGTGCCAGCAAATCTTTAATATGCAATACTCCTATAATCTGATCAATAGATGTATCGTAAACAGGTACACGCGAATAGCCTGCTTCCACAACTTTTTCGAGCAATGTTTTAAAAGGTGTTTGTGCACTGAAGGCAATCATATCAGGCAGTGGACGCATAATCTGTTTTACATCGGTATTGCCAAAACTTACTATACCTTTTAAAATTCTTTTCTCTTCGGGAGGCGATTCCTCATCACTTGTAAGTTCAATGGCATGGGTAAGCTCGTCAAGACTTACTTCTGGTTTTTTCTTCTTCAGCAATTTGTCGAACAGTGTAGTGGATTTTACCAGCGGCACACTCAGTGGTGTAAGTATTTTGCTGATGACAAGAATTGGATATGCCATTACGGTAAGAATTCGCAGGTTGGCATGAGCAGCATAAACCTTGGGCAACACTTCACCAAAAAGTGTAATGAGAAAAGTTACGGTGATAACCTGAACAACAAATAACAAAACGGGATTATCGCCAAACAATCCGTAGTTGTTAAACATCAGTGACGAAATAATGATGATGGCAATGTTTACAAACGTATTTGAAATGAGAATGGTGGCAATTAATTTTTTTGGTTTTTCAAGCAGTTGCAAAATGGTTTTGCTGATGCTTCCTTTTTTTTCGTTGTGCAGATGATCGAGCTGCGATGGTGTGAGCGAAAAAAAAGCAACTTCGCTGCCCGAAAACAAAGCCGAGCAGAGGAGGAGAATTAAAATCATCAGCAAGTCGCCACTAACTGCATAGAGTGTCGGTAGAGAAAACATCAGGCAACTGACGACAGGAGGCATTAATCGGTTGAATTAAATGTTGTAAAGTAGCATGATAAATCAACTGCAAATATACATTGCAATTCTGTCAGGCAGAAACAGTGAGTTTCGATAATCAGAAGGGTAAATCGTCAGAAAAATCGCCCGATGCCTCAGTAGGTGACGGGGCCGGTGATTCCATCGTACCTCTGTCGGCAGCAGGTTGTGCCTGTCCGCCCTCTTCGGGTTTGCGTCCAAGCAGTGTTAAAGTATCGCCTACCACCTCGGTGATGAAACGTTTATTACCTTCTTTGTCGTCCCATGAGCGGCTGCGCAAGCGGCCTTCAATGTAAACAAGGCTGCCTTTCTTCAAAAATTTTTCAGCAGTTTCGGCCAACTGTCGCCACAAAACCACATTGTGCCATTCGGTTTGAGTTACTCTTTGTCCGTCTTTGTTTTTATAAACTTCAGAGGTGGCTAATGGAAATTTTGCTACACTGATACCGCCTTCTATGTGACGTAATTCTGGATCTTTGCCGAGGTTGCCTACCAGGATAACTTTATTTACTCCGGACATGACTAAGTGATTTTAAGGATAATTACTATTTTGCTTTGTTGTGATATAAACAGCAAATATAAGATTTTAAAGATATATCTTAAAATATATTCTGCCTGCCACCTGAAGCAACTTTGTGTCTGCCGGGGATGATTCCTCAGGTTATGGGATTACGACAGGTATGCAGGTGCTCGCACAATGCATCTAATATTATTGCCGAAATTTTTGCGGGGTGGGTGAAAAATGAATGTAAACATTACCGATTGAAGAGATTTAACTTTCTTTCTAAGAATAATAAACGTTTACTTTGCACCTTCGCAGTACTAAAGAAGTTTTTTTTTGACTGGAAGAAACATCATACGGCTACAGGCATATCTGCTTTTGCTGGTGTATATGGCAGGTGTGGCTCCATCGGTAATTCTGCATCATCATCAGGATTCTGTTGTCATGCTTCAGCATGCTTCAAAGTGCGAAAAGTCCATCTATTACAACGATTACGAAGGTTCATGTCAGCATAAACAACACCTGAGTAAGGAACCTGAAAAGTGTTTGCTGTGCAGCCATCATACGGTGATGCCTCAGATACTGCTGGATTTATCAAACCATGTTAAACCTCTGCAGGAATATTCTCTGCAATACTGTGTATGCTATGAGAATGTACCCGTTGTACCTTTAAACCATTCCACATCAAGGGGGCCACCACAGTCATAACTTTTAATTTTTGTTACAGGTTTCAGGCTGGTTGCTGTAGCTGAGCAGGTGAACTCAGCTGCTACATCAGCAATTGGAAAAGCACTTCTGTATAAGGAATCCTGTAATTTTTTTTAACGGTGAACAGGGACAGCTTTTCATCGTCAATGCATTATTTCAAATTAATTAACAGTTATGTCATTAAGAAAAATAGTTACAACATACATCATAATTTTATTTTCAACGGTGAGCGCATTTGCGCAGTTTAAAATTTCAGGAGTGGTCAGAGATTTTACTACCAAAGAAACACTGCCCGGTGTCACGGTTTATATTTCAGATATCAAAAGAGGAGCCGTAACAGGCATTAACGGTGACTTTCAAATTACCAATTTAAGGAGAGGCTCTTATTTGCTGGAGTTAACCTATACCGGCTATCAGAGCATGCCTGTAAGAGTAGATTTGGAAAAAGACACCAGTCTAATGGTTTCACTGAAGACTTCAGTAACCGAATTGGGCGAAGTGGTGGTAACAGGTGTTACAAGGGCTACTGAACTTAAGCGTAATCCTGTGATCATAGCTACCATCGGCAGCAGGGAACTTCGGCAGAGTGCATCTACCAATCTGATAGATGCTTTAAAAGAAGTTCCGGGTGTGAGTCAGATTACGACAGGCCCTGATATTTCAAAACCTGTTATCAGAGGTTTGGGATATAACCGCGTCATCACATTAAACAATGGCATCAGACAGGAGGGGCAACAATGGGGCGATGAGCATGGAATTGAAATTGATCAGTATGCTGTTGACAGAGCAGAGATCATTAAAGGTCCGGGAAGTTTATTATATGGCTCTGACGGAATTGCAGGGGTGCTTAATTTTTTACCTCCCAAAACTCCTCCTGACGGAAAAATTCAGTCAGAGGCGACAACAAATTATCAGAGTAATAACCATCAGCTTGGATATTCAGTGTACAATGCAGGAAATAAAAATGGATTTCAATGGGCGGGACGATACTCAGGAAAATTTGCAGGCAACTATAAAAATAAATATGACGGCAGAGTACTGAACTCAGGATACAGGGAGTATGATGGCAATCTTTCACTCGGACTGTCGAAAAACTGGGGGCATACATTTTTAGAGATAAGCTCGTTCAACACCGTGCCAGGTATTATTGAAGGAAACAGAGACAGCACCGGAAAATTTACTTATTTAAATCACGAGGGTATTGAACAAACGGCAACAGCTGATAATTTAAACGGCTATCATATTGGAGTACCTTATCAGCGGGTAAATCATTCAATGGTTGCGTCCAGAAATTTTTTCATTTTAAAGAAAGGAACTTTAACAGCGGATATTGGATTTCAGAACAACAGAAGGAGAGAGTTTGAAGATGCCATGCACCCTGATCATGCAGGACTTTACCTTTCATCATCCACACTTACTTACAACATTCGGTATAATTTCGACAGAGTGAATAACCTCGAGTCAACAGCCGGTGTAAGCGGAATGTATCAGCTCAATAAAAACAAAGGAAATGAATTTTTAATTCCGGATTATCACCTGTTCGATATAGGAGCTTTTTTGTTTACACAGAAAACAATTAAAAAAACAACACTTGCTGCAGGAATTAGATTTGACAGCAGAAGTTTAAATGCCAGCGAACTTTATCTGAATGCTGATGAAGAACCAACAGCTCATCCCGATACAAGTTCTGAATTAAAATTTGCTCACCTGTATAAAAACTATTTCGGATTGTCAGGTAGCATTGGTTTATCTGTTCAGACATCGAAAGTTTCGTCCTTAAAGGTTAACCTTTCTAATGGTTTCAGAGCTCCGGGTATTGCTGAATTGTCGTCAAACGGCAAACATGAGGGTACGTTTCGTTATGAAAAAGGAAACCCCGATCTGAAGTCTGAATTCAGCCATCAGATTGATGTTGCTTATCATATAAATACAGAGCACTTAACTTTAATGATCAGCCCCTTTATCAATTTTATAAATCATTTCTCGTATTTGGAAAAAATGAAAGATGATAATGGGAATGATATTTTTCCTGATGCACAGGATTCTGTTCCGGCTTTTATTTATAAGTCAGGTAATGCAACACTGGCTGGCGGAGAGATATATCTTGACATACATCCTCACCCTTTGGACTGGCTGCATATTGAAAACATGTTTTCTTATGTAAATGCAACACAGCAACACCGGTCCGACAGCACGAAATATCTGCCTTACAATCCTGCTCCGCATTACAGAGGAGGATTAAAAGCTCAGTTTAAAGAAATCAATAAAATAGTACCTGATTTTTATATCAGCTTTAATGTGGATTATTTTTTTGCACAGAATAATATTTACAGTGCTTATCATACAGAAACACCTACTCCCGGATATACATTGCTGAGTGCGGGCATAGGAGCAACATTTAAAACCGGCAGAAAAAATAATCTGTTGAATGTGTTTGTCAGTGGTGATAATCTTGCAAATATTGCATACCGGAATCATTTGAGCCGGCTTAAATATGCAGAGGCAAATCCTGCAACAGGACGAGAGGGCGTTTTTGATATGGGCAGAAATATCAGTCTTAAGGTTATTTATAGTTTTTAATTCATCAAATCATACCGGAAGGATATGAAAGGGATAATGCCATGTAGGATGCTGTATAAGAATTTATGTTAGCACACTACGGTTTGATGCAGGTAATATGAACAGGTATATAATCAAATACATCACTGTTAATGCAATACATAGAAAGTAATGAATACATTTGCCATAACATCTAATGAATAAAATAATGAAAAAAGTAACAGGAATTGGGGGAATATTTTTCAAATGCAAAGACCCCAAGAAAATAACAGAGTGGTATCAGAAACATCTGGGCCTTGAGACCAATCCTTACGGAGCAACTTTTGAGTGGTATGAAGATGCTGAAGGAAAAAAGAAAGCACAGACACAGTGGACGCCATTTTCGGAAACGACAAAATATTTTGAACCGTCAGCCAGAGAGTTTATGATTAACTACAGAGTAGAAAATCTGGAAGCTCTTGTGGAGGAACTGAAAAAAGCCAACGTAGAGTTTGTGGACGCAATTGAAACTTACGACTACGGAAAATTTGTTCACATACTCGATGCCGAAGGAAACAAAATTGAACTTTGGGAACCGGTTGACTAAACATACCAAACATGGCTGAGCTAAAAACCAAACAAACAGAAAAGGACGTTCACAAGTTTATAAAAACGTTTGCCGATACAGAGCAGAAACAAAAGGACAGTTTCGAACTGCTAAAGCTGATGCAGGATTTTACAGGGTATGAACCTAAAATGTGGGGAGCATCCATCATAGGTTTTGGAAAGTATCATTACAAGTCGGAGAGAAGCAGTCAGCAGGGCGACTGGCCTTTGGTGGGTTTTTCGCCACGCAAAGCAGCCATTTCACTCTATGTTTATACCGGACAAAAGGAACATGAACATCTGTTGAACGATTTGGGAAAATTCAAAATGGGCAAAGCATGTATTTATGTCAGGAAACTTTCAGACATCAACACCGATGCCCTCAAAAAAATAATGCAGGCAACCATAGATTTTTTAAAATCAAAATATGAAACCGATTAAAACAGAAATAAAGTGGGCTATCATTTTTTCGGTGGTAACACTGCTGTGGATGGTACTGGAGAAACTGAGTGGTCTTCATGGTAAGTATATTGACTATCATCTTTATCTTACCAATCTGTTTGCCATACCGGCCATTATTATGATGGTAATGGCCTTAAAAGAAAAGAAGAAGGAATTTTATAACGGGCAGATGACGTATATACAAGGATTGATTTGTGGAATTATACTTTCGTTTTTCATTGCATTGTTAAGTCCGCTTACTCAATGGGTCACAACTTATGTAATCACACCCGAATATTTTCCGAATGTGATAAAGCGTTCTGTAGAGTTAGGTTATTATCCTACGGTTGAAGCGGCAGAGGAAAACTTTAATTATCCGAATTATGCAAAGCAGGGAGCTATCGGAGCTTTATTGATGGGAATTATTACAACGGCAGTAGCCATGATTTTTATTCGGACAAAAGAAAAAAACCAAACCGGTTAAAAAGACAGACAACCTTTTCAGGCATAGTCTGAAGGTTTTTGCAATGGATATAAATCTTCAAACACCTTCCAGTCAAAACTGTAATATTTTTTGAAATAGCGTGCAGCATGCCGGTTGGCACTCATCTCATACCAGCGGTAGTCATGTGTGAGCACACCTTTTGTGCCTTCAACAGGCTTTGCAGTGGCAGCACTTATTAAACTTGGCAAACCAATCAGCGGCAGAAAAAATATTCCATAAATTCTGCTGTCGAACGTATGCCCGTATTCATGCATAAACAACATGCCTTTGGTAACAGCAGTTTCAAAATCGTCTTTTATTTCATCCTTTATATATACATTGATGAAAGAACCGATGGAGACTCCTTTTCTTGTTTTTTGATTTTCTAAAATCAGAAAAGTGGCTCCTCCCCAATAGTCAACACGTTTTTTTGAAACCAAAATATTCTGAATCTGTAAGTAAAAGTGTCCGAGTGCGGTTTGTGGCATCTCCCATGTGTGGCGCAGCAACACTTGCAGCAATGCACTGAAGAAGGTTTGTTTTTCGCTGGTATAAAAATTTCCACCTAATATTCTGAATGCATTCGTCAGAGTAGTTTTGTTACCTGAAAAAATACAAATCAATCCTGAAATTATTCCCAGAGCAGCTGAAGTGCCCATCAGCAGGACATAAAAAATATAAACCTTTAGCACTACAAAACTTATCTTCAACAGCAGACAAATAATTATTCCGGCAAGTATTCCCGGTGCAAAGTGTTTCATCAGATTCATGATGTATGGTTGGCTTCCAGCTCAACGTATGTGGCATTTACGCATAAGCGATAGGTGCCTCCTGTTATCAGGGGATAGTTGCCGGCAATATGTCCTGCAGGAAATCCAAAACACACCGGATAACTGAACGCTTCAACATGAGAAGCCACAATTTCGTAAGCATCTTTTCCAAACGGAACAGGATAACCGCTGTAGTCGTTAATATCTGTCATAGCACCAACTATCAGTCCTTTCAGCCGGTTCAACATTCCTGAACGTTTCAGAAACATCATCATGCGGTCCAGGTGATAACGATATTCACCAATGTCTTCAATAAACAATATTTTGCCTTCGGTGTTCAGGGCTGATGCCGATGCTCCGAGAGAATACAGCACCGATAAATTCCCTCCAACAATTTCGGCAGTAGCTTCTCCGGTTTTGTTCAGCGCATGTGGTGCAACAGTTTGTACAGGAATCTTACCATGAAATAAAATATCGTAAAGTTGCTGATGCACTGCTGCAGGCGCATCGGGCAGGGTAAGAGCCAGAGGAGCATGCAGGGTAGCTATCCCAAAAAGTTGATTGATGTGTGCATGCAATACGGTGATATCGCTGAAGCCGATAAGCCATTTTGGTTTTTTGCAGAAAGAAGAAAAGTCAATCTGATCAACAATGCGCACAGTGCCGTAGCCACCTCGGGCAAACAAAACAGCTTTAACTTTTTCATCGTCCAGTGCCTGTTGCAAATCGGCAGCCCGCTGATGGTCGGTGCCTGCAAACTGATTGCTGGAAGCATACAGGTTGGCGCCTTCTGTTACCTTCAGTCCCCATGAGCGGAGCAAGCTGATGGCAGGTTGCATGCCTTCGCGGGTAACACTGCGGGCAGTGGCAACGAGTGCAACCGTGTCACCGGATTTCAGTACGGGAGGTAAAATCATTTGCGCTTTACTTTTTTATCTTTGCAAAGAAATACAGTTTGAGGTTTGATATTCGAAGATTTCAGATTTTCTCTCTTTGACTTTTCAACTTTCAGCTGATAATGTTCCGTTTTTCATGTCACGATATTTAATTACTGCTGCTCTTCCCTATGCCAACGGGCCTGTACATATAGGTCACCTTGCAGGATGTTATATCCCTGCCGATATTTATGCACGTTACCTGCGACTGAAAGGTGAAGACGTAAAATTTATCTGCGGCAGCGATGAGCATGGTGTTCCTATTACCATCAAAGCACGTCAGCTGGGTGTGTCGCCACAGGATGTGGTGGATAAGTATCATACCATCATGCGCGATGCTTTTTTTCAGTTTGGAATTTCATTCGATCATTACTCACGCACTTCTGCTCCTATCCATCACCATACAGCTTCTGATTTTTTTAAGACACTCTACGACAAAGGAGTTTTTATTGAAGAAACCACGCAGCAGTTTTATGATGAGGAAGCGAAACAATTTTTAGCCGACCGTTACATTACCGGCACCTGTCCGCGATGCGGTTATGAAAATGCCTATGGCGACCAGTGTGAGAACTGTGGTTCTTCGCTGAACCCAACCGATTTAATCAATCCAAAATCTAAACTCAGTGGCAAAACTCCTGTGCTGAAACCTACAAAAAACTGGTTTCTGCCAATGGATAAAATTCAGCAGTCGAAAGAATTTCAGGAATACATTAAACGTTTCGACAACTGGAAACCCAACATCAAAGGTCAGTGTGCAAGCTGGCTCAATGAAGGACTGCAACCGCGCGCCATGACACGCGATTTGGACTGGGGTGTGAAAGTTCCGTTGCCCGATGCCGAAGGAAAAGTTTTGTATGTGTGGTTTGATGCTCCCATAGGATATATTTCTGCATCGAAAGAATTTATGCCCAACGACTGGGAAAAATACTGGAAGCAACAACTCGATGAAAAAGACAATCCTACGCTGATTCATTTTATCGGAAAAGACAATATTGTTTTTCATGCCATCATTTTTCCGATGATGCTCATGACACATGGCGGATATGTGTTGCCGAGTAATGTTCCTGCCAACGAATTTTTGAATCTCGAAGGCGATAAAATTTCCACTTCGCGCAACTGGGCTGTGTGGCTGCATGAATATTTGCAGGATTTTCCGGGAAGAGAAGATGAACTGCGATATGTACTTACTTCCATTGCTCCTGAAACTAAAGACAGTGAGTTTACATGGAAAGATTTTCAGGCAAGAGTGAACAATGAGTTATGTGCTATTGTAGGAAATTTTGTGAATCGGGTGGTAGTGCTTTCAAACAAATATTTTGAAGGAAATCTGACAACAGATTTAAACATTGAATCGCATCCTTATCATGCAGCTATTGCAGAGTTGTATCAGCGTTATGATGAGGCGATGAATAATTTTCAGTTTCGCGAAGCACAAAGCTGCGCTGTTGAAGTGGCACGCATCGGAAACAAATATCTCACAGAAATAGAACCCTGGAAAAAATACAATGCCGCTGATGCAGGCAGTGTGAATGAAACACGAAATGTTTTGATCAACTGTTTCAGCATTATTGCAAAGATGGGTTTACTCTTTAAGCCATTTATACCTCGCACTGCAGATAAAGTATTCAACCTGCTGAGCATTTCTGCTGACAAACAAAAACTGGTGAAGAAAAACAACATCGTAAGCGAAGAAGATAATTTTTTGGATTTACAGAAAATCAAAATCCATACATCAAGTGTTATTCTATTTCAGAAGATAGAAGATGAGCCGATAGAAAAACAAATTCAAAAACTGCACGACAAAAAAGCAATGAACAATCAGCAGGCAACAGCATCAGCAACCGAAACATTAAAAGCGCAACTTGCAGAAACTACCTTTGACGATTTCAGCAAAATGGATATAAGAGTGGCTACCATACTTGAAGCAGAGCGTGTACCCAAAACCGACAAGCTGCTGAAACTTTTGTTAGACACAGGCATTGATAAACGTACAGTGGTTTCGGGAATAGCTGCTTATTACGATCCCGAAAAAATCATCGGACAAAAAGTGGTGATGCTTGCCAACCTTGCTCCACGAAAAATAAAAGGAATAGAAAGTAAGGGAATGATACTGATGGCTGAGAATGAAAAAGGAGAGCTTTCATTTATTTCTCCTCAGAAAGATGTCATCACCAACGGAAGTACAGTAAAATAATAATTAATTTTTAAAATACATAATAATGGAATTCAGAAAAGAGAAAGACACCATGGGAATTGTAGAAGTTCCTGCCAATGCCTATTGGGGTGCACAGACAGAACGCTCAGTTGAAAATTTTAAAATAGCCCGTGAAACCAATAAAATGCCTCGTGAAATTATTGAAGCATTTGCTTATCTGAAAAAAGCAGCAGCACTCACCAATTTTGATGCTGGGGTATTGCCAAAAGAAAAATGCGATCTCATTTGTAAAGTATGTGACGAAATTCTGGAAGGTAAATGGATGGATCAGTTTCCACTGGTAGTATGGCAGACAGGAAGCGGCACACAAAGCAACATGAATGTGAATGAAGTTATTGCTTACCGTGCTCATGTTATTAACGGTGGAAGCCTGATGGATGAGAAAAAAATTATTCATCCGAATGATGATGTAAACAAGTCGCAGTCGAGCAACGATACTTTTCCAACAGCTATGCACATTGCAGCATATAAAATTCTGATGGAAGTAACACTTCCGGGAATAAAAAAACTGCGTGATACGCTTAAAGCAAAATCAGAGCAATATATGCACGTGGTGAAAATAGGACGTACACACCTGATGGATGCCACACCACTTACACTGGGTCAGGAGCTGAGCGGGTATGTATCGCAACTGGATCATGGAGTGCGTGCCATTGAACATACGCTGCCGCATCTTGCCGAACTTGCCCTCGGAGGAACTGCAGTAGGAACAGGTATCAATACACCCAAAGGCTATGCAGTGAATGTTGCCAAACATATTGCAGCACTCACAAAACTTCCTTTTATCACTGCTGAAAATAAATTTGAAGCACTTGCTGCACACGATGCAATTGTAGAATCGCATGGTGCTCTGAAAACTGTTGCCTGCTCACTGATGAAAATTGCAAACGATATTCGTTTGTTGGCAAGTGGTCCGCGCTGTGGCATTGGCGAAATACATATTCCCGATAACGAACCGGGTTCATCCATTATGCCGGGTAAAGTAAATCCTACACAGTGTGAAGCCATGACCATGGTGGCAGCACAGGTGTTGGGCAACGATGTGGCCATAAACGTTGGCGGTGCTACCGGACATTTTGAACTGAATGTTTTCAAACCGGTGATGATTTACAACTTCCTGCACAGTGCCCGCCTCATTGGCGAAGTGTGTGTGTCGTTCAACGATAAATGTGCAACAGGTATTGAACCTATTGAGAAAAACATCCACAAAAATCTGGAGAACTCACTCATGCTGGTAACTGCACTCAACACCAAAATAGGATATTACAAAGCAGCAGAAATTGCACAGACTGCACATAAGCAACACAAGACACTCAAACAAACTGCTATTGATTTGGGATATGTTACTTCGGAGCAGTTTGACGAGTGGGTGAAACCCGAAGAAATGGTTGGATTGTAAAATTATTTTAGTATTTTTACTTCTCAATCTTACAGCAATGAAAAAATATATTCTTACCATCGCATGTGTGCTGAGCAGCTTAGTCATGTTTGCTCAGCAAGGTGAAGTACTCACCGTTGCCGAACAGATGCCTGTATTTCCGGGTGGCGAAGCAGGACTGAATGATTATCTTCAAAAAAACATACAATATCCTGAGGATGCAAAACAAAGTGCTACAGAAGGAACATGCTTCGTAACCTTTGTTGTTTCGTCAACAGGAGAAGTTACGGGAGCACAGATACTTCGTGGTGCTGCCGAAAGCCTCAACCGTGAAGCGCTGCGCGTAGTGAATGCCATGCCTAAGTGGCAACCTGCTATGCAGAGTGGCGAGGCAGTAAGTGTGAAATTTACATTGCCTGTACGTTTTTCTCTCACTGTTCCTCCTGATAAGGATAAGAAAAGTAAGAATTAAAAAACATTGAATGCAATGCTGTTGCCGAACCATTTGGCAACAGCATTGTTTTTTATTATATTGCAAAAAAAACGATGAACCGCATTAAAAATATCATTATCCCCGGCAGGCACAATAAACCTGTGATAGCGGATTTGTATTACACAGACACATCGCATCCATTGCCTGTGGTGCTGTTTGCACATGGATTCAAAGGATTCAAAGACTGGGGAACATTTCCGCTCGTAGCTGAAACATTTGCAAAAGCAGGATTTGCATTTATAAAATTCAATTTTTCGTATAACGGAACTACTGCGCAAAGCCCTGATGAGTTTGCCGACATGGACGCTTTTGGAAATAACAATTTCACCAAGGAACTTGACGATTTACAAACTTTGCTTGAATGGCTTTCACAGTTTAATTTGCAGAAACCAATATTTGATTTATCAGATGTTTCTATTGCCGGACACTCACGCGGAGGAGCAATAGCCATCATTAAAGCTTCTGAAGATTCGCGCATCAGGCGCATTGCCACATGGGCATCGCCAATAGATTTCAGCAAATACATTTCGCCTGAGCAACTATCCGTTTGGAAACAAAGCGGAGTTATTTATGTTGAAAATTCGAGAACACTGCAACAGATGCCTTTGTACTATCAGCTTGCAGAAGATGTGATGAGCAACCCTGATCGTATTAATATTGAAAAAGCAGCAAAAAAAATAAACATTCCACATATCATCATTCATGGCACCGATGATGAAACCGTAAATTTTGCTGATGCACTTATTTTACATTCATGGAATAAGAATGCAGATTTTGTTGCCATTGATCATGCCAATCATTCTTTTGGAGCACAGCATCCATATCAATCAAAAATACTCACTCCACATTATCAGCAAGTGGTAGATGCAACAATCAGCTTCTTCAAACAATAGTTGATTAATAAATTTTAGCAGAGAAAGAAATAAAAAACCGCCTTGTTCAGAGGCGGTTTTTCTTTTGCAAAAACTTTCAGTTACTGAATGATTAATTTTCTTTCTGCAATTCCTGAAACATTTTCTACACGAACAAAATACATTCCTGCAGCAAGGTTTGAAATTTCAAAAGTGGTTTCTGCCATTTGCACAGATTTGTTGAACTCCTGTTTCTGTATAAGCTGACCCTGTGTATTCATAACATAAACAGTTGTTTTTCCGCTGAAATTATTTCCGAGATAAACAGTCACTTTTTCTTTGGCAGGATTCGGGTATAAAGAAACGTTGCCAAGCGGAGATGATAATTCATTGATACCAACAGGAGCAGTAATGGCAAAAGCTTTGTTGTTAATATCAAAAAATATGGTACCTGCAGTTGCACCTTCAACCCAAACGCGACAGGAGTTAGAAGGATTGTTGGGTACAGTGAAAGTATAACTTCCGTTGTTGGCAACACTTGTTGCAATAGTAATTGGGAATGAAGTTCCGTTGTTGGTAGATAAATAAATATTTACAAACTGCTCATTGAAAGGAGCAACATCTGTTCCGCCCACATCCCATGTAATTGTTTGAGTGCTTAATGCAGGCCATGATATTCCGGTAACGTTAGGATACGTGATAGAAAACGGAGCTGAAGTTTGAACAACATTTACGGTAGTGATGGTATCATTATATGTTACTCCACCGCCATTGGGCTTGTTGTCGCGTGCAATAAGTCTGAATGTAAGTGTGCGTGCATAAGTAGTTATCAGTTCACCTTTCTGACTGGCATTGTTCAGCACGACAGCTGTTTTAGGAAAGTAACGTAATGCTGAAGCAGAAGGCGCATAACTTCTGTAAATAGGAGCATTACCCGATGGGGTATTCCATTTACCTGAAGGTCCAAGATCAAATTCTTCCCAGCTGTAAGTAATTGAATCGCCATCAGGATCGAAACCACTTCCGTCTAACTTAAATGCTGTCCCTACAGGCACATTGAAAGTACCACCCGCACTTACTATTGGAGCATTGTTGAAAGTTGAAGTTATAACAGGACAATTATTTCCTGTTGCCATGGTAGTATAATTTACAATTTCATCAAAGCTTTTGGTATGAAAATAGGCAATGCTGTGTGTTGCCAAATCATCAGAACCACAAATGCCTGCATATCCCATGATGGTAACTCCGCTTCCGGGTTCATAAGCTGTAGAGCTGTTACGGTTTCCTGAGCAGCTACCTGTTACACTGTTAAAAGTATGATTTGCACCAAACTGATGTCCCATTTCATGAGCTACATAATCAATATTAAATGGGTCGTTGATAGGAGCTCCTGATCCTGTTACGCCACGGGCTTTGTTGCTGTTGTTGCAGATGCAACCTAAATTTGCAATTCCACCACCACCGGTACTGAACACATGTCCGATATCATAATTAGCACTGCCTATACGTGCAGTTACGGTTGTTTGGTTTTGTCCCAACATATTACCTCCGTTATTGTTGTCATAAGGATCTGTTGAAGCATTTAAGAAAATCAACGTGTCGTTATTAGGAATTAATATCATCCGAATATCAACTTCAGATTCATAAACTCCGGTAACACGGTTAACAGAAGTTACCATACCCGACAATGCTCCTGAAACAGTTCCTCCATAATAGGCTGCATATTCACCGGTGCAGGCAAGTGCCAGTCGGTATTTGCGAAGTTCAGTTCCTATAGAGCGGTTTAAAGCAGGTGCTATGGTTTGTAAATTACGCTGTGTAGCAGCATTGGAAGCTATATCATCAAATGAACAGTAGAAATTTTTTGAAGTAGAAAAATCTTTTCTGTAATAAACCACATAATCATTGCTGTTTTGCATGGAGTAGGGATCAATATAGCAATCATTTTCGCCCGCACGTATCAATGCATGAAATCCCCATTGTGTGAAATCTGCACGCACCCACGCTGAACGGTCTGATTTTCCCCGCCCTGAATAGGTTTTTATCATTGGATATTTTGCTGCAAGGTCAGGATGCATCACAGGTGATTCCACCATTTCAAAATCCATAAACGTGCCATCAGGCATAGGCAATGAAATCAGCAGCGGTTGATTTGCTGCAGCGGTAAACTCCATCGGTGCATTCTGCAATTCGTTGCGCATAGCCTGCACATCGAGCGCATAAACTAAATATTTGTCGGGCACCAATTGCCTTACCGAAGTTTTCATTTCCTGAGTTTCGGTTTTTAATGTCCAGTGATTAGCAGCGCCAAACGCAGAAGCTATGCCACCGGCTAATACAACTGCTGTGAGTAAGAATTTTGTCATGTGTTTGAATTTGATGCTAAAGTATAATTATTTGACGATACCTGTTTGAAATCAGGTAATAATAATGTTGATATAAGGAATAACGGCATTAAAGTGCAGAGGCTACCCCTTTGGCTAGAAGAGGGAAACATTTTAAAATGATTTCGTCCATTTGATTGACATTGGAAGGAATGGTTGCTACGGCATAATTGCCATTGATGAGTTTTCCGTTTCTGTCATAAATAGTGAAGTGCAGTCTTATCTCACGTTCGTAAATCTGGTTGGCAATGTCCAGACAGCTTTTATAGTTGGTTTTAATTTCAAACTGAGTAAGAAAAACAAAAATATCGGTACCGAACTGATTGGCTAAAGAGTCGAGCACACTTTTATTTTTGATATCAGCTTTCATATAAAGTTTATGATCATCAGTATTCAGATAGCTGGATGCTATTCTCGAGTCTAATGTTTCTTTGTTTGATTCGGGCAAAGTGATGGTATGAGATTTAACGGTAGGTTTTGCATATTCAAAAGCGGTGACAGCAAACACCGACCCTGCCGCCTGCACATAGGCATCAAGGGTGTCGTGCTGCAGCAATGATACAGTAGGATAATGATGTTTCAGCTCACGCCATGCAAACCATTCGCTTCTGTTGTGAAAAGTTTCACGAATGAGGTCAGGAGTTTTACGTGTCACTTCAGCAATATCCCTGTCGGCATCCGATAAATAGAATCTCGGGTCGTAAGGAATCAGCAATATGTGATGTTCAATACTGTCTTTTGTAATGGTTTTGGTTTGAGTTTGTGCCAAAACATTTGCCCCCAAGAAGCAAAGGACGGCTGCAATCAATTTCATTTTCATCAGAACAAAACTATAAGGTAATCATAATGAAATCAGGATTATGCAGGAGAGTTTTAAATACAACTTTGTTAATTCATCTTGCCTGTAAGTATTTAGCCGTTACCTTTGCCCAAATTTTTTCATCAAGATGAACGATCTGACAGCGTATGATATAGTGGTCATTGGCGGAGGATGTGTTGGCATAGCATCAGCCTATAAACTCAACCTGCGTTATCCTGAACTTAAGATAGCCGTACTTGAAAAAGAAAATAAACTGGCAGCGCATCAAACAGGTCGCAATTCGGGAGTTATTCACTCAGGTTTGTATTACAAGCCGGGTTCCTACAAAGCAAAAAACTGTGTGGAAGGCAGAAGAGAGTTGGTGGCTTTTTGTATAGAACATCACGTAGCACACGATGTTTGCGGAAAAATTATTGTGGCTACCGATGAAAAAGAATTGCCACACATGAACAGGGTGTTCAACAATGGTTTGCAAAACGGTGTGGAAGGTATTGAGAAAATTACGGCTCAGCAGATTAAAGACATCGAACCTTATTGCACAGGTATTGAAGGAATTTGGGTTCCATGCACAGGAATAGTGGATTATGTGGGGCTGACCAACAAACTTGCAGAGCTTATATCTCAAAAGTTTCAGGGAAGCAAGGTGCTTACAGGACAGAAAGTTACTGCCTTCGAAAAAGAAGACGGACATACTGTGGTGGTGACTGAAAAACAAAAGTTCAAAACCAAATATGTCATCAGCTGTACGGGATTATTCAGCGACCGTATGGCCAAAGCTGATGGTGTGAATCCTCACATGCAGATTGTAGGTTTTCGTGGTGATTATTACGACCTTACCGAGAAAGGTATGCACAAAGTACGCAATCTGATTTATCCTGTTCCCAATCCTGAATTTCCTTTTTTGGGAGTTCACTTCACGCGCATGATTCAGCATGGTGTTGAGTGTGGCCCCAATGCTGTATTTACCTTCAAACGTGAGGGTTATGGCAAAACCGATTTTAATATGAAAGATACTTTGCAGGCACTGTCATATGCAGGCACCTGGAAGCTGTTTTTCAAGCACTGGCGCTTTGGCCTGGATGAATACAGAAGAGCTTTTTCCAAGCGTTTATTTCTTGACAGGCTGCAACGCCTCATTCCTTCTCTCGAAATGGATGACATCACTCCGGGCCGTGCAGGTGTGCGTGCCATGGCACTCGACAATGACGGAAATATGATTGACGATTTCAAAATAGAATACAGCGGCAATGCTATACACGTGCTCAATGCACCTTCTCCGGCAGCAACAGCTTCTTTGGCAATAGGTACAGCTGTTACTGAAATGGCTGAAAAGTATTTTAAGTTATCGTAAAATTACCTGCATACTTTTACCGTTTTAATAGTCCTGCTTTTTAACTTTGCAATTTTGTAAAATCAGGTTCACAGATTAATTTATTTTCACAGAGCTAAAAGGCGGGCATGCGTAATTTATTTTTATTCCTCAGCCGAAATTATTTTTTCATTCTGTTTCTGTTAATGGAAGCAGTATGCTTTTACCTCATTGCACAAAACAATACCTACCACAATGCAGGCATGCTCAACTCAGCCAATCAGGTAGTTGCCACAATTTATGACGGAGTAAGCAAGGTGACCGACTACCTTAACTTAGCTGAAAACAACAGACGCCTTGCAGAAGAAAATGCACAGTTGAGAGCTATGATTCCTGCCTCTCATTTTGATACTGTGGTAGTGAAGAACAGTGTGAATGATACTCTGCACAACCAGCAATACAGTTATATTGAAGCGAGAGTGATTAACAACAGCACCAACAGACGCAACAACTATCTTACACTCAACAGAGGTGCTGATGCAGGAATTGCTCCCGAGATGGGTGTCATCACCGGACATGGCATCATTGGAATAGTAAAGGAAGTATCTGCACATTACAGCACTGTCATTTCATTTCTCAATACGCAGAGCAAGGTAAGCGTGCGTTTCAAAAAGAACAATTACAACGGTTCCATGATATGGGACAGCGACAACGGTCCTACTGAAGCTACAGTCATTGACATACCACGGCATGTGCCTTTCAAAAAAGGCGATACGCTGGTGACTACAGCATATTCTGCTTACTATCCCGAAGGGATTATGGTTGGTACCGTAAAAGAATTTTATCTCGATCCGGGAAGCAACTCTTATCAGATAATACTTAATCTGAGCGTAGGATTTAATGATGTTTCCTATGTATATGTGGTAAATAACCTGCTGAAGGCAGAGCGTAAAAAACTTGAAGATAATCTGAAAGATGTTAGCCGAAATAATTAGAATCATTTTTCGTTTCATCTTGCTCGTACTGGTGCAGGTGCTGCTGTTTAATAAAATCAGGTTTGCAGGTTTTATCAACCCTTTTGTGTATCCGCTTTTTATTCTGTTGTTGCCTGTGCGTATTCCCAAAACTTTATTGTTGTTGTTGTCGTTCATCACAGGTCTTACTATTGACATGTTTTCCGACACCATGGGAATGCATGCTGCAGCTACGGTGTTTTTAGGTTTTCTTCGACCTACTATTCTCAAACTGCTGGCACCACGTGATGGTTATGAAGCAGAGGCCTCACCCAGATTACATCAGATGGGTTTTCTCTGGTTTCTGTATTATCTGCTCATCAGTATTTTTGCACATCACCTGTTTTTGTTTTATACTGAAGTATTTCGTTTCAGCGAGTTCTGGTACACATTGTTGCGTGTTGTTCTCAGCACTTTAACTTCTGTTTTACTTATAATTGTTATTCTTTATCTTTTCGACAGACAGAAAGAAAAGCATTAACTATATTTAATCGTTTACATTGAGAAAAGTCAGTTCAGTACAACGCACTATTTTTTTAGTTACCATTACTGCAGTAGCATTAGTGTATATTGCACGACTTTTTTATCTGCAGATTATTGATGACAAATACAAACTGTCGGCTGATGAAAACGTATTGCGCAGAGTGATTGACTATCCTTCCCGAGGTTTGGTATATGACCGCAAAGGGAAACTGCTTGTTTTCAATCAAACAGTGTATGATCTGATGGTAACACCAAGAGAGGTGAAAGCTATGGATACGGCAGAGTTTTGCAGCATCATCAAAATTTCGCTGGAAGATTTCAGAAACAAATTTCAGAAAGCAAAAAGATACTCTCCTTACAAAGCATCTGTTTTCGAAAAACAGATTTCTGCAGAAACGTATGGTACCTTGCAGGAAAAACTTTTCAAGTACAAAGGATTCACCGTGCAGCCGCGTACCATACGCAAGTATCCCTACAACACAGCAGCACACCTGCTTGGTTATCTGGGCGAGGTTGATGAAAATGTTACTGCAAAAAACCCATACTATCAGATGGGCGATTATATTGGCATCAGCGGAATTGAACAAAGCTATGAAAAAGAGCTCCGCGGCAGAAGAGGAACACGTTACATCATGGTGGACAACTTCAACCGTGAGAAAGGGCGTTTTGAGAATGGCAAGTTTGATACATTATCTGTTGCGGGAGAAGATTTAAAACTTTCTCTTGATGCCGACTTACAGGCTTATGCAGAATTGCTTTTTCAGAACAAACGTGGAAGCGCAGTTGCCATT
The DNA here is from genome assembly GCA_019136655.1 of Bacteroidota bacterium. Lineage (GTDB taxonomy): Bacteria > Bacteroidota > Bacteroidia > AKYH767-A > OLB10 > OLB10. Next base: position 70,388 of record JAGVTU010000027.1, on the reverse strand, counting down.
GATCCGCAAACAGGAGAAATTTTGGCAATGGTAAACAGCCCTTCTTATAATCCTAATCTGATGGTAGGCCGTGAACGTTCACGCAACTACGGGCGACTGCTGCAGGATGAAAGCAAGCCGCTCTTCAATCGTGCCATGATGGCTTATTATCCTCCGGGTTCTACTTTTAAAATTATTAACTCACTCATTGGGTTGCAAGAGCACGTTATCACTCCCGAAACATATTTCAGTTGCCCTGGTGGCTACAGAGTTGGACCAATTTTCGTTCATTGTCACCCTCATTCATCTCCTGTTGATTTGCGCAATGCTGTATCAGTTTCGTGCAACTCTTATTACTGTCAGACATTTCGTGCTGTGATTGATAATCGCAAGTATGCAAGTACGGAAAGGTCTTTTGATAAATGGCGCGATTATGTTTTAAGTTTTGGTATCGGTAAAAAAATTGATGTGGACATGCCACATGAACTCAAAGGCAATGTGCCAACAGTAGAATATTACAACAAATTTTTTGGCAAAGGCCGATGGAAATCATCCACCATTATATCTCTTGCCATTGGTCAGGGTGAGTTGGGAATTACACCTTTGCAAATGGCCAATGCTGCATGTATTGTAGCCAATAAAGGTTTTTATTATGTACCGCATGTGGTAAAGGAAATAGGCTCCAAACATTATTTACCAGATCGTTTTAAAGAAAAAAATTACACCAAGATAGACCCTAAATATTTTGATGCTATTCAGGACGGAATGCAATGGGTGTTTGAACGCGGTACTGCAAGAGGCTCACGCGTTGACAGCCTGGTGATGTGCGGAAAAACAGGAACAGCTCAGAATCCTCATGGAAAAAACCATTCTGTATTCTTTTGTTTTTCTCCAAGAGAAAACCCTAAAATTGCCGTAGCGGTTTTGGTTGAAAATGCCGGACAGGGAGCTCAGTTTGCAGCACCGATTGCCAGTTTAATGGTGCAGAAATATTTGCTTGGAACCATCAAGCGCCCTGACCTCGAAAAGAGAATGCTTGATGCTATAGTAGTTCCGATGAGTGATACTAATGATGATGACTGATAAATGAGACAACAGAAAAGTATTTTTCAGAACATTGACTGGCTCACCATCTTGCTTTACTTAGTGATGGTGATTGCAGGGTGGCTGAATATTTTTGCAGCAGTATATAACGAAGACCACAGCAATATTACAGACTTTACTCAGAACTATGGCAAGCAGATGATTTGGATTGCTACATCGCTGGTACTGGCACTGGCTATTCTGATTATAGATGGAAAATTTTATGAAGCTTTCTCAGGTGTGATTTATGGCATATCAATTTTATCTCTTATTGCAGTACTGATTTTTGGTCATGAGGTTGCAGGCAGTAAGTCGTGGTTTCGTTTTGGTGATTTTGGAATTCAGCCTGCTGAGTTTGCAAAATTTGCTACTGCTCTGATGATGGCACGTTTGCTAAGCCCTGTCGGATTAAAAAAAGATACCTGGCCTGTACGTCTTCAGTCGTTTGCTGTTTTTCTGTTGCCTGTCATTCTTATTCTGCTCGAAAACGAAACCGGAGTAGCATTGGTGTTTTTTGCATTTACCTTAGTGCTTTATCGTGAAAATATTATTCCCGGATGGATACTGTTACTGGGAATATTGGCAACTGCATTATTCATTATTTCACTGTTAGTACCAAAAACTACTTTAATGATTATTCTGTGTTCTCTTGGAGGGCTGTATTTGTTTTTGGTACAAAAGCGAAAATACATTTTACCTGTAATTGGCATTACACTTATTTCCATTGGTGTGGTTTTTAGTGTGGACTATGTGTTTAATAACGTTTTGGAATCGCATCAGAAAAAACGTATTCAGGTATTACTCGGTATGGAAGACGATTTAAAAGGTGCAGGATATAATGTTAACCAGAGTAAAATAGCGATAGGGTCAGGAGGATTGTTGGGTAAAGGATTTCTGAAAGGCACACAAACAAAGTATAATTTTGTACCTGAACAAAGCACTGATTTTATTTTTTGTACCGTTGGAGAGGAGTGGGGTTTTGTAGGTACTACTGTGGTGATACTGCTGTTTGTGGCATTGCTTTATCGGATTGTTTTTATTGCCGAACGACAGAAGTCTGCATTTGCGCGAATTTATGGTTATGGTGTGGCAGCTATCATCTTCTTTCACTTTTTCATTAATATTGGAATGACGATTGGATTAATGCCTGTCATAGGAATTCCACTTCCGTTTTTCAGTTATGGCGGTTCTTCTCTGTGGGGATTTACAGTGCTGCTTTTTATTCTGATAAAATTAGACAGCCACCGTACGTTTATGCTCAGATAAGTGAATGTACTTTATCAGAAATCAAGACCTAATGACAGATTGAAAAGTGGTTTCTGAATTTCTTTGTCATCAATACCATAACCCCAGTCAGCACGAATAAAATATCCAAATAATCTGCTGCGCAAACCTATACCATAAGCAGCAACTACAGGTTGTATTTGTTTTACTACAGTAACGGTGATGGGATTGCCGCCAACACCACCAATGGTTTCTTCATTGAGTCCGTTCTTGTCAGAAAATGGTGATTCGCCTGACCATGCAGTTCCTGCATCAAAAAACAACACTGTTTGAAAATTACGTATGAAGTCAGAACGGATGGGTCGGTTGAATAAATACTGAAACACCGGCACACGCAGCTCTGAATTTACGAGGGCAAAACTGCTTCCGTTGCGAATGTTTTGTTTAAACCCGCGCATTGGCGATGCCAGCGTCTGAAATACATACTCTTCGTTATTGTCTGTACTTATTCCGTCATTAAAATTATTTCCCGGAACAATCACATTATCCTGCGAGCCGAGATAATAAATTAATTTTTGTTTGCCTAAAGAGGTACTTGCAGAAATACGGTTAGCCCAGATAATCTGACGGTGTACTTTTAAATAATGACGAACGTCAGCTCCAATGATGTAAACCATTTTTTCAGGTTTATTCAGCTTGCGAAACATTTCAGCAAATAATTTCAGCCGTGTACCATTATACAGGTTGAGAGCTTTGTTGATGGTATTATCAAATATATATTCTCCCTTCAGACTTGCCCAGTAATTAGTAAGATCTTTTTTGTGCAGTGAATTGATGTCTGTAGATACATATATTGATTTGTCCATTCTTCCGTCAATAGTTCCTTTTATAGCAGACACTTCACTGAAAGGAAATTTGTTGCTGTATTTTAAGTCGTAAGTATGTTGTTTAATGACTTCAAGATCAGAAACTGAAAACAATTTTGTCTGACGTGAAAAAACAACTTGCTTGTCAATTCGCTTACGCAACGACTCAAATGTTACCAAATATTCATTGCTGTTGAAATCGAATCCCAAACGCATGGCAGCAGTCAGCTTATAGTTATTCAACAAATCACTCATTCCAATTTTAAACAAAGCATTCAGCCCCGGGTCAAAATAAACAGCTCCTCCTGTATAAGTCTGATAGGTGGTGTTGAACAAACTGTTGTCAAGCTGTGTGAGGATGTAATCTGATGCAAAAGAAATATCATAATTGCGCTGCTTGGGCACTCTGAATCCAACTGTGTCCATTTGCACTTCAGGTTCAGTGGTTGTTATTGTTTCTTCAGGCTGTTTTGTTTTGGTGAGTGTATCAGTTACGGCAGTTGTATTTTTTTCCGGTTCTTCTTTTTTCTTTTTCTTAGAAGCAAACTCACTCTGAAAAACATAATTGCTGACATCAATAGCAGTGGTATCTTTCAGTTTGGTTTCCTGATTGATGATGATGGCATCTTTATTTACAACTTTAGGCGATGGTGTTTCGGCACGTGGCGGAAAAGCTGTGGAAGTGCTGTTAAGTGAATACGTTTTGGTTTTATCAAAAGGGTCTGCATTTTTCAGATAAATATTATAGCGACCTTTGTTAAGAATCAACTCAGCAATTTTATTTTTTCTGAAACTGATGGCCTGACTTGAAATATTTCTGTTGTTATTGGTCATGGCATAATTCCTGAAAAAATAACGATAATGCTCTGTGGTATCAATAAAACTGATGGTGCTGTCCATTTCAGCAATGAAGCGGTTCAGCACCTGATTTTTGTCTGATAAATAAGCAATGCGCAAAGAGTCGTATGCAATCGGATTTATTTCATTTGCCGTAGTTGATGTTATGCGTAAAAGAGTGCCGGTACGGTCGTAAATGTTCAGCGCAAACAAATCAAGATTATTTTGCGCAGGATGCGTTTTATAATCCACACCTAATGTATCTACAGGTCTGTTGGAACTGAAAAGTACACGTGTGCCTGTGATATCATAAGCAGGATACAGGTCATCATAAATATCATTGGTGAGTTGTTCAAAATTTCGTCCGCGCAGATTAAAAAGATAAATATCACTTTGTCCTTTTTGTACAGCAGACATCAGCAACTTGCTTCCGTCAGGTGAATAGTTGATGCTTAAAATTTTTGTAAAATACATCAGCTCCGAAATGTCCGACTCTTTGGTATCAGTGTTATAAAGGTTCAGCCATATTTTTCCTTTCTTCTCTTTGATGATGGCAAGAATTTTACCTGACGGATGCCATGCGAGAAGCGGATATGAAAGATCGTTTTCTGTAGTTACTGAAACATATCCTCCACAGTCTGCCGTGTATCGCTTATTATTTTGTACATCATAAACACACACTTTGTATTTTCCTTTGTTATTGGCAACATAAGCTACTCTGCTGCCAAAGGGGTCAGGTGTAGCTTGTGTAAGTATTTTCTTTCTATCCTTTATTTGCAAAGGACTGCCTACAACAGGAAGTTTGTCTTTGTCAAACTGCTCATAATGCTGAATGCTGTTTTTATACCAGTCTTTTGAAAGCTGACGCAAAGGAGTGCCAAGCACATATACGAATCCACTCTCGAGGCTGCGGTTAATGCGTGTCATATAAACCAGATTGCTCAGTGAGGCTTGTCCGTAAGTATCCATGATGTATTTCCACAAAGCCTGTCCTGCAAACACTTCATCCATTTCCATTAGCTGGCTCATACTTTTTATTTTATGCGACAAGAGCAAATCGCGAAGACGGTTGTCATCTTCCACTGTCCAGCCTTTGGCAAGGTAGGTTACCAATCCCTGATTGAACCACAATGGAAGATTGAGTAAAATAGATGCCTGCAGTCGTTCGCGAATGTTACCTCCATACATCAGCTGGTCGAGCAATGCCCTGGCCATTCCTGCGCGTATTTGTTGTTGCAGGTGGGCATGATTGCCATCAAAATATATGAGTATTTTATTTCCTATTACTCGGGTAAGTCCACCAATGTTATACGACAAATCATCCATTTCCAAACCGATGTTGGTTTGCTTGAGGTCGCTGAGTTTGTTGTAAACAATAATCTGAAAACGGTTGGTGCTGCGATAGTCCAGCAAACGTTCCAGATCATCCATTTCATTTTGTGCCTGCTCTGCCACATAAGCAGCAAGTTCTTTGCCTCCTACATAAAAATAAACATCGTAGTTTTTGAACTTGTAATAAGTCCAGTAAAAATCGGTGTATTGTACTCTGTTTTTTCCAAAAGTCATTTGTGCACCCTGATAAAACTGTGCATTGGAAAAAGTGCTTTGCAGAAAAAGCAGAAATACAACAGAAACTAATCTGATACAAAAACGAGAAGATGCTCTAAACATAATACTATGCGAAAGTAAGTAATTTGAAGTTGAATTATTACTTATCGGCATATAATATCATTCAATACAATGACAGAAAAAACCCTGCTCAGTAAATTCATAATTCTATTCATCCTTCTTATGAATTTCAGCATAGTATTAACCATGAAATTTATTTATCGGGTGGCAGGAATGTTGTCTGAATGCAGACGATGAATAAGGAATACCATCAAAGCAAAAAGTATAAATGCAACAATCTGATGAAGAACGCCCAGCCATACAGGTACTGAGTACAACAAGGTAAAAACACCAAGTGTAAATTGCAGCAACACAATTACCGGAAGCAAATTCACCGCATTTTTTAATTCCGCAGAAAAAAGGCTGTTCATTCGTGCATGGTTGAAATTTCTAGCCATAAAAAACAAATATAAAATCAACAATACAGCTACATAGGCCACATAGCGGTGTATGAACTGCACCACAGGTATGGCATCAAACAAGGCAGTGATTCCGTTTTTTTGCAAAGCAAACGACACCGATGACGAAATCCAGTCATCATCCATTTTAGGAAACTTATTGAAAATGTGACCTGCATGCAGTCCAGCAACAAAAGCTCCGTAAATAATCTGCAATGTAACTACTCCTAAAGTTATCCATGCTAAACGATAGAGTTTTTTAAGATGCATATCGTATGGTTTTATTTCAGGATAAATAAGGTCGAGAGCTACTTTAAAGGTAAAACCAAAAGTGATAAATGCAGAAATTAAATGTATGGCCAGCCGGTAATGGCTCACGTAAGTGTTTTTGGTCAGACCGCTCTTTACCATAAACCACCCTAAAAAACCCTGAAATGCTCCTAAAGCAAAAAGCAATAAGACATTCCTCATCAGTTTGCGGTCAAACTGTTTTTTCATCCAGAAAAACAGAAACGGAATCAGAAAAACCATTCCAATTACTCTGCCTATCAGGCGATGAAAATATTCCCAGAAATAAATTTGTTTAAAGTCATCCAGCGTAAAATGATAATTCAGTTTCTGATATTGTGGTATTGCTTTGTAGTTGTCAAATTCTTCCTGCCACTGTTGCTCGTTGAGCGGAGGAATGGTTCCGCGTATTAGTTTCCATTCAGTAATAGAAAGGCCGCTGCCTGTCAGTCTGGTGATGCCACCAATAACAACCATAGCAGCTATTAGCAAGCAACCCGTCAGCAACCAGATGATGATGGATTTGCGCATTGTAGGAAGTGATTGTAATGTGTTCATCAGGAAATTATTTTTTAATGTCACGTATTACGAGTTGAGCAGTGTTGCGGCTGCGCTGTTCGAGCAGAATTTCTTTTCCTGTGGTGAGTGTGTCAATCGTGTTCTGATAGTAATGGCGTATGGTACACAACATCACTCCTGTATTGTAAAGCACTTTGAAATCCTGTTTCAGTGCTTCAGTAAGGGGTGGAATTTTAAATTCATCCATATCCACACACACCGAAAAACTGATAGCTGAATTTTGCATCAGGTTAATCTTTACTCCTGAAGAAGCAAACAGCTCAAATATCTTAGCCAAATTATCTTCGGCAATGAATGAAAAATCTTTTGCAGAAATACTGATCAGCACCTGATTGTTTTTAAAAATAAATGACGGTATAAGTGGTTTGGTCTGAACTCCTGTTCGCACCACTGTTCCGCTTGCATCAGGTTTGAGAAATGATTTTACATAAAGCGGAATATTTTTATTCTCCAGGGGTTTGATCGTTTTAGGATGGATAACTGAAGCACCATAATACGCAAGTTCAATGGCATCATGGTAGCTTATCTGGTCGAGTTTTTGTGCATCACTGTAAAACTTAGGGTCGGCATTCAGCACACCGGGAACATCTTTCCAGATATACATTTCCTCCGCATCCAGCAGATATGCAAATATGGCTGCAGAATAGTCAGAACCTTCGCGGCCCAGAGTGGTTGTATGATTTTCAGCATCGGAACCGATGAAACCCTGTGTAAGCACAATGGAATTTTCTTCCTGAAGCAAAGGCATTACAATATCATGTGCCAGTGCGCTGCTCTGCAGCCAGTCAACTTTTCCTTCGCGATAAGTACTGTCAGTTTTCAGTACAGTGCGCACATCCATCCAGGAGTTGTTAATGCCACTTTCATTCAAATGCGCGCTGACAATTTTTGTAGATACAAGCTCACCTGCAGAAACAATCTTGTCGTAATAAAATCCAAAGCTTCCATCGGGTTTCGTATGCAGTATTTGCGCAGTAGTGTCAAACAGTTGCTGTACATCACCAAACACAGCGTGCTGCTTATTTTCGAACAAAGCTTCCATGATGGCAAAATGATAGTTGCGAACTTCGTCCAGTGCCTGATGTGCATTGCCTTTTTGGTAAAAAAAATCGTTCACTACTTTTTCAAGTGCATTGGTGGTTTTGCCCATAGCTGAAATTACAACAAGCAATTTTTCTTTTTGAAATTTAGTAAGAATTGCCGCTACATTTTTTACTGAAGCAGCATCTTTTACCGATGCACCACCAAACTTGAAAACTTTCATTTAAAACAACCGTTATTTAAGATTACAAAAATGCAAGATAACATGGTATAAAAAGTGAAATGAATGTAAATAGTTTGAACAACGGCACAGACATAACTTTATGCAAACAGGTCAATGGTTGACCAGAATAATGAAATGCAATGTGTTGTGAGTATCAGTGAAGTTTATCATTCAGTATTATTATGACAGAATCTTATCTTTGCAAAAAAGAGAAAAAAGGTGAAAGCTATTATAAACGGAAAAGAATATAAATCGGCATACAATAAACAGTCCGGTACTTTTCTGCATGGCAAAAAAGAAGAAAGTGCCGACATCGTAAAAGTGTCTGAAAACCGTTTGCATTTAATTGTCAACCATCAGTCGTACACAGTTGAACTGATTGAGGCTATTCCTGCTGAAAAAAAATTCAGGGTAAGAATCAATGGCAACAACTATACAGTGGAGTTGAAAGACAAATATGATGAGTTGTTACAGCAACTCGGCATGGATAAGATGTTAAGCGCAAAGGTGAACGACCTGAAAGCTCCAATGCCAGGTTTGGTACTGGATGTGTTGGTTAAAGAAGGACAGCAAATCAAAAAAGGAGAAAACCTGTTGGTGCTTGAAGCTATGAAGATGGAAAACAACCTGAAAGCAGTGAGCGATGCAGTAGTAAAAAAAGTGAAGGTAGGAAAAGGAGCAAGAGTGGAGAAGAATGAAATTTTAATTGAACTGGAATAAAAATTTAATCATGAGCGACAGAAGAACTTTTTTAAAGAACAGTGCATTGGCAGCAGGTTCGCTGGCATTGTTTAGCATTCAGTCCAAAGCAGGGCTAAGCGGATTGGCAGAAACACCTGCATTCACTTTGCCACCGCTGGGATTTGAATATGGTGCACTTGAACCACATATTGATGCTCTGACTATGGAGATACATTACTCCAAACATCACAAAGCGTATGTTGACAATTTAAACAAAGCACTTGTTGCAGAAAAAATTGAAAACAAAACCTTAGAAGAACTTTTGAAAAACTGCTCACATTATTCTGCTGCTATTCGCAATAATGGAGGAGGGCATTACAACCATTCTTTTTTCTGGAAACTGATTACTCCGGGTGGCAGCGGTGAACCTTCAGGTAAACTGAAAGAAGCCATTAACGCTTCTTTTGGTTCATTTGAAAACTTAAAAACAAAATTCAATGATGCGGCTAAAAGCCGTTTTGGATCGGGATGGGCATGGCTCATTGTAAACAAGGACGGTAAACTCGAAGTAGGCTCTTCTGCCAATCAGGACAATCCATTAATGGATATCAGTGAACTGAAAGGTAAACCTGTTTTAGGACTTGATGTTTGGGAGCACGCTTATTATCTGCATTACCAAAACAGAAGACCTGATTACATCAATGCCTGGTGGAATGTGGTCAACTGGAACGAAGCTGCCAAAAATTTTGCAGTTTAATTTTTTTTCGAAAATTAATTTGCTGCCAATTCTGTTCCGCTGATTTTTGACTGTAGTGTTGTCATAACTACTCTGTCAAAAATCATTGCGCCTTCGTCTGTTTTAGTTGCATAAAATGCATTCACTGCATCCTGACGGTTGTATGGAAGCAGCTGACGTAGTTGACTTATCAGATAATTTCTTTTTTCTTTAAGCTCAATCAGTTTGGTGAGCAACTGTTCAGGATTTATATTTTTTAGTGAATCTGGTAAAGTTTTCGGATCAACGTTTTTAAGATTACCGTTGCGTGATTTTATAAAATCAACCAAATCCCAGTTTGACTGATTTCCCTGATACTGATTAGAAATTTTATGATACATCATCGCTTCAAAAGTAGAAGCACCTGCACGCAATGCATTTTTTTCATTGCTCATCATTGTCTTGTAGTTTGCCAAACCATTTTTTCCATAGTAGATATAGGTTTTGCTAAGTTCTGTTGCCAGTTCTCGCAGGCGATTGTTATCCTGAACAGTAGAAAACACAGGTAAACGCTTATGAATTTTTATGTCAGTTGTTTTATTATTAAAGAAATCTGCTATAAAATTCCATCCACCAATATCTCTTGCTCTTAATGAAGCAGTGCAATAGAGTGGATGTATGCTTATGCCATGACTTTTTGCAAGTTCGCATGACTCCTGCAGATTAAAAGAACCTAGAAAAGCTGAACCGTTGCCGGTGATGAACATTTCTTTTATAGCACCTTTTTCTTTTGACCAGTTTAGCAATTCAACAGAGGCTCTGATGGCAGCTCCCATCAGCTGATCACCTTTTTCGATATTAGGATTCAGTTTATATAATTCTCCTGCCAGAAAATCTACATCAGTAGTTAACGGACACAGCACTTTTACAAATTGATTTTTACTGCCGAAACTTGGTCTTCCGTAACCTACCACAGCATAACGGATGGTACCTGCATTGCTCAAACGGGTCAACTCATTATTCATGTCCCAGATTTTATCGCGAACATCGTCAATGAGTCCGTTGGTACTTCCGCTCAGGTCAAGCGTAAATACTACATCAACAGGTGCAGATTTGTCTGCGGCAGTGGCATGGTTGTTTAGTGTTACAGCTATGGTTACAGCTATAACTACAGATTTTAATCTTTTGAGGTTCATTGTTTATGGGGGATTTACTGTGGTTTTTCAAATTTAGTGGTTTTTGCTACATGCGTTTTATTGTCTGTTTGCGCTACTTTTGAACACTTTATTGTTTATGGACGAAACAAATATTCAGAAAATCAAGCATAAGTGGGGTGAACTTTTACGGCAACTCAACGATATATTTGGTGAAAAGCCCGATTTGCAGGGTCTGATTTTCCTTATTGGTGTGCAGGAATTGGGCAAAGGGCCTCTCAACTTCAGCAAAGACGAAAAACAGGACTTAATGCATATTGCCACCTGCCGACTACTGAGCTATGAAGGATACTATGAGTTTACAGGCCTGGATGCTGATGGATGGCCTCAGTATGAAATAGTGAAACATCCCCCTCAGATGAGTCTGAAGGATCAGGACTTAATGCTGAAAAAAAATGTGATTCAGTACTTTGAATTTCAGGGGTTTAACCTTGAAAATCAACCTATTTGAGAATAACCGTGCGGTAAACGGTTTTGGATTGCTCTAAACGAACATAGTCTTTGGCTGTCAGTGCACCCTTGGTAACTTCCACATTCAACACCGCTTCCAGTTTAAACTCAAAAGTAGCCTTGCCATAGGTATCGGTTGTTCCTTCGGCATGAACATTGGCCTGTGCTCCTGTGGTGGGGTTAATAACATCATCCTGACGTAGTACTACAGTAGCACCTTTAACGGCAACACCTGCAGAATCAGTCACTGTAATCACAGCCTCGCAGGGGCCTTCTTTTTTGCATGATATCATTCCTGTTATCAGAATAAGACCTGCAATTAACATCAGATGAGTTTTCAGAAAGCTACTTTTCATGTGAATGGTATTTTATTATTCTTGTATGCTGTTTTACGGTGAATTCCCTAAATTTGTTTTACACTTCAAAAATAGATAAAAATAAATATGAAAAAGTTCCTTTTCCTCGCATTGTTAATGCCGTTTGCTGCATTGGCACAAACTCAAAGTAACGTCTTGGCAGATAAAGCCAAAAGTTCTGACAAAGAAACTATAGTAGAAATCAGTACCGATTTTGGTACAATGAAATTCAAACTCTATAACGAAACACCTCAGCACAGAGATAATTTTATCAAATTGGCGAATGAAGGTTTTTATAATGGCACACTGTTTCACAGAGTCATCAAAGACTTTATGATTCAGGGTGGCGACCCACAGTCAAGAAATGCTGCACCTGATGTGATGCTTGGCAACGGTGGTCCCGGTTATACCATTCCGGCAGAATTCAATTCAAAACTCATTCATAAAAAAGGTGCACTTGCAGCAGCTCGTTTGGGCGATCAGGTAAATCCAGAGAAAGCATCTTCAGGAAGCCAGTTTTATATTGTGGAGGGCAAACCTATGACTGCTGCCGAGCTGAATATGATGGCGGCAAGAAAAAAAATTACTTATACACCTGAACAAATTAAAACATACGAAACCGAAGGAGGAACACCATTCCTCGATATGGACTATACCGTTTTTGGTGAAATGATTTCCGGAATGGATGTACTCGAAAAAATTGCTGCCGTGGCTACCAATCCACAAAACAGACCTCTGCAGGATGTGAAGATGACTGTGAAGGTGATAGAGTAAGTAGTTCACCTTTTTAATTTCTTTATTCAGGATTATCTTTTGTTCTTTTCAGATAATCAAGCCATTTATTCCTGTCATGAATGAGAGTTAAATTTTTTGTCTTCTGATAAAAAGAAAATTAATCGTTAGAGTGTTTAATCATCAATCAAATAAACCGATAACATTTTTTTCTGTTACTTCGTTTTACGGTTATGGCAAAAAGAAAGGCTTTTAGTTCGCGAAGGATATGGATTCTTGCAATAGCCATATTATTGCCTGTCGTATTAATAGTTTATCAGAAACAGGTCATTCGTTATGGTTATAAAGCATGGCGTTTTCAGAAAAGAATATTTTATAAAGAATCAGGTAAGTTCAGTAAGATTGATTATCCTGCCGGTTACACAGTTCATGGTATTGACGTATCACGATGGCAACCCGACATCAACTGGAGCAGCCTGAAAACATTGAACAGAGATGGCGATACCATTCGGTTTTCATTTGCATTTATTAAAGCTACCGAAGGTGTTTTACTCGAAGACCCCATGTTCAGAGACAACTGGGATGCTGCACGAAAAAACAAAATCACCCGAGGCGCTTATCATTATTTTTTGCCATCACTTGATGCTACACTTCAGGCAAAAAATTTTATTTCAAGTGTCAACCTTTCCAAAGGTGATTTGCCTCCGGTGATTGATGTGGAAGAAAAAGGAAGACTTACACGAAAAGAACTGGTGAAAAAACTAAAAGTGTTTATTGCCATCATCGAAAAAGAATATAAAGTTAAACCTATTCTTTACTCCAACATCAGTTTTATTGAAGACTATCTGGCTGATGATTTTCCGGACTATTATTTTTGGATTGCACACTACTACGAGGAGGAACTCAAGGTGGAGAAATCCATACAATGGTTGTTCTGGCAACACTCCGACCGTGCAGGAATCATCAATTCACCCGGAACCTATGATGCCAATGTATTCAACGGCAGTAAAAAAGATTTTGTAAAAATTCTTATTCGCTGAAAGTTTTTCTTAAGTGTATTCTTCAACACTAACCTTTCAAGGTTTCACAAATCGTTCAGTGAGTTTTGTGTTTTCACTGATGAGCTGAGAAGTAAATTCAAATATTATCTTCAGTAAAATATTTGTATCCCTGTTATAAATGATTTGAACAGTGGTTGACTATAAATTGAGTGTAATGCCTATGTTTGCAGACTTCCGTCCTGCATTTGTTGATTTTACAAAAAGGCTGAAGGAGACTTAAATTATAAGCAGACATACTTGAAACTATTATTGAATAATTGTACTCAAGTTGTATTGTACCTTTGTATTTTTTTTACACTTTTAAATTAATACAAAGTTGTCATTATGAAAAATTCCAAAAACGAAACAGCAAATAGTAACACTGAGAACTTCTTTGCTCTGACTTTGGATTTTTCAAAAGGAATAATTCTGGAGGACTTAATAGCCAGAAGTAATGTACGCAATGATTTTTTCATCTTCGTTTTATTTGAAGAGGGTGAATCAGGCGCAATGATTAACCTCAAGAAAATAAATCTTAAGAAGGGAGATTTGCTGATTATTCCGCCTGATGCTGCAAAAGAGCGTGTGTACATCAGCAAGGATGCAGTTCTGAAAATTGTTGCTTACACTTCTGAATTCATTTCGCAGTTGAATTTACCTGATCGTTTCTGGGAGGTTACGGATTATTATTCAACCAAACACAAGCCGGTGTGGACATTGCCAAAATCAGTAGCGAAGAATTTAGTGAAGCTGATTAACCAAATGGAGACAAGAATATCAGAAAATGATCATCCATTTAAAATGGAGATTGTAAAATATACTTTTATGATTTTCATTCTTGAATTAGCTGCTCTTGCTCCCCGGTATGCTTTAGAGAACAATCAGCAATTTACAAGAAAAGAAATTTTAACCATAGAGTTTTATGCACTGGCAAAAAAACATTTTCGTGAACAAAGAGAATTGAAATATTATGCTGATGCACTGTTTGTAACTTCCAAACATCTTACTGAAACTGTTAAGGAAGTGAGCAAACGTACTGCAGGTGAAACAATAGATTCTCTGCTTGTTCAGGCTGCTAAAATTCAATTAAGAACTACTTCTAAAAGTATTGCTGAAATTTCAGACGCGTTAAACTTCAGCGATCAGTCTTCTTTCGGAAAGTTTTTCAAACGTATGGAAGGAGTATCTCCTAAGGCCTACAGGTTAAACCGATTATAAGTTAAGTAATTCCGAAGTTTGAGCGGAAAACAACAAGGTATTTTATAAAATATACTGCAGATTCCGACTTTCAAACCAATAATGCCGAATGCCAGCCCTTCTCTCAGGGGTTTGCTGCGGGTACTTTTGTCCCGTCAATTTCCAATCAATCATTCTGGTTTTGACAGAAAAAAGTTTAACAAAATAAATTAAAAAAAATGAGAAAGATTTTAATGAGTGCAATGGTTGTTGCAATGATTTCAGGAAGCGTTTCAACCACAATGGCACAACAGGGGTTTTCAGTAAGTGTGAAAGCAACCCCTCAGTTCAGCTTCCTGCAAAATAGTGATGATAATGACAACAGCGCTATTGAAAAGAAAGCCACCTTCAATTCAAACTTTGGAATAGGTGCAGGTTACAACTTTACCGATAATATCGGAATAGGTCTGGATGTACTTTATTCGCTTCAGGGCGAAAAATGGGAAGTGTCAGGTCTGGAAGTAAATCAGGAACTTGAGTATGTGAAAATGCCATTTTATTTTTCGTACAATACAGATGCATCAAAGCCGGTATCTTTTTTCGGAAAAATTGGACCACAGGTAAGCATACTTACCAAAGCTGAATTTTCTGATGATGAGAGTAGCGGATCAGTGGATAACAAAGACAGATTTGAGGATGTAACCTTAGGTGCTATGGTTAATGCCGGTGTACAATTCAAATTATCTCAAAACATTTTCCTGCAAACAGGTTTGCACTTTGATTATGACATTACGAATGCAGAGAATGAGGATTATTCCGGCTTCATTTCAGGCAGAGCAGACACGCATAATATGACAACCGGTGTGCAGGTAGGGTTGAAATATAAATTTTAGTGATTTGATAAGGGTAGAGGGGTTGACGAGAAGCTGCCTCCTCTGTTGAGGCAGCTTTCTTTCAGAAAAAATACAAATCAAAAAACCATTAAACTTAAATCAATAATTCCTAAGACATTTAGCTTCTATAAATATTATTCATTATAAAAATTTAACACTAAAGAAAATGAAAAGTAAAATCGAAAATCGTTTAAATTACTGGTATCTGTTATTGATTACCGGAATTATGTTTATCCTTCTTAGTATCTGGGTTTTCTTTACACCCCTTACTTCTTTTTTAGCGCTGGCATGGGTTATCAGTTTTGGATTTGTGATAGGTGGTATTTCGGAAATTGCATATAGTGTTTCAAACCGAAAAAATCTCAAAAACTGGGGCTGGTATTTAACAGGAGGAATTATTACACTTATACTGGGATTGCATCTGTCATTGCTTCCCGGAGTAACCGGATTGGTTTTGTGTTATTATATTGGTTTCTGGTTGCTGTTTCGCTCTATCATGGAGATAACCAACTCAATTGATCTTAAGAAATATCATGTAAAAAACTGGGGATGGGTGTTAACTTTTGGAATTTTGGGAGTTATCACTTCGCTCATTCTGTTATGGAATCCTATAATAACAAGTGTTGCAATAATATATTGGATAGGAATGGGTCTGTTGATGTTTGGAATGGTGCAAATTGTTTTAGCTTTTGGGTTAAGAAAGATTAAAAACAAAATAGAAGATATACGAGAAGACTTTGATTAGTCAGATTTTGAAAGTTAAATTAACTCGATACGTGGAATGGGTATTCCAACTGAATTTCCGAAACATAGCACTCAATCTTACTTTATGAATGATTTGTTTTCTTATTTCAGATTTGACAAAATTCTTACAAAACTACTAAGTTCAGTATTTTGTGAACCAAAAAAACCTGCTTATCTTTGTGCCATCAAATAAGAAAAATTATGTCAGAGAAAATTAAACTAACTAAGGAACAGGTGGAATTGGTGGAACAGTATGCAGTGTTTATGGAACAAACCAACCTGCAACCTGCTATGGCTAAGATTCTTGCTTTGTTAAATGTAGCTGATGAAACGGAACTGAGTTTTAATCAGATTCAGGATACGCTGGGGTTGAGCAAAAGCGGTACCAGCCAGGCCATCAGTCACCTGCTTGCTACAAACAGAATGGAATACAAAACTAAAATTGGCGACAGAAAAAGATATTTTTATGTGCCTATACATAAATGGAAGGATACTGCATCCAGACATTTTGGTGGATTGGAAAAGTACAGAAACCTTAATCAGAGAATATTGGCACAACGTAGCAAGAAAACAAAAGAGTTTAACGAAGCTCTCAAAGAAATGACAGAATTTCTAAGCGCTTTACACAAAGTGTACACAGAAAAGATTAAATAATTTTTTTATCATTTAAGTTCAGTAACACGTGAACAAACTAAACATATTAAACATATGAAGAAATATTGGTTAGCATTAGCAGCGGTAACTCTATTTGGCGGTACCACTTTTGCGCAGCAAAAAGATACTTTGCGACTTTCCTTAACAGAGGCCATTAGATATGCAGTAAAAAATAATCCTCAGCTAAAAAGTGCAGAGTTAGACGAAACAACTAATCGCTATAAGATTAAGGAAATAAGATCATCAGCCTTTCCGCAAATTACTGGCAGTGCCGGTGGTACAGACAACTATAAGCAGGCATCACAACTGCTGCCGGGAGAATTGATGGGGCAACCGGGCACAACCATACCTGTAAAGTTTGGAACCCGATACGTGTATAATGGCACAGTTCAGCTTAGCCAGAATATTTACAATCCATCAATAATCACAGGGCTGAAGGCTGCAAAAGAAAGTCAGGGGTTGTATGAATTACAGACTTTTCAGTCTAAAGAAGATTTGATATACAACATGGCAAGTCTTTATATACAGATTCAGTTAGCCGAGAAACAAAAAGAACTTTATGCAGGCAATATAGACAGAACAGAAAAACTGTTGGACATCACCAGCCTTCAGTTTAAAGAAGGTATTGCCAAAAAAGTGGATGTTGAACAATTGAAAGTAAACCTCACCAATATGAGAACCCAACTTTCAAATGCAGAGAATGATTATGAAAAGGTAATTGACAACTTCAAACTATTGATGAATATCGATTTGAATCAACCCATTGTAGTTACTGCTCCCGGAGAATCAGAAAAAATAGCTCTATCCGGACAATTAAATCTGGCTGCTAACACTGATTTGAATATTATTGACAAGCAAATCCGTTTGCAAGAGTTAAATACAAAGAATATTCAGTCGGGCTATAAACCCACTCTTACTTTTTCTGCCAATTACGGCCGTCAGTGGCAAACTGAAAAATTGTTTGACAACAATGCTACCACCGGTATTACATCAGGATATTATAGTCTGAATCTGAGTATTCCGATTTTTGACAGTTTTAAAAAACGTAATCAGGTTGCTCAGAGCAAAATTTCCATGAAACAACTTGAGCTCAGCAAAGCCTACACAGAAAAAAATATTGAAACCCAATACCGGACAGCTACCAACAATCTTAACCAGAATCAAAAAGTTTTTGAAGCTCAAACACAGAACATGAAACTTGCGGAAGATTTATACAATGTTGCAAAGCTATCATACACAGAAGGGGTATCAGATTTATCGGAATTAATAAATGCTGAAAACAGTTTGCGTGAAGCTCAGTCGCAGTTTCTTACAGCAATGCTGCAAACTCATCTTGCTGAACTGGAAACAATGAAAGCAAGTGGACAGCTGAGTCAGCTAATCAAAGACCTGTCAAACAAAAATTAATCATTAAAAATATATTCAACTATAAAATGGAAAATCTTAAAAAGAATAAAAAATCAAAACTGATAATTCCTGTTGCTGTAATTTCAATACTGGTAATAGCCATAGCAGTTACATTATTCAACAACAAAAGAAAAATTGAAGCAAGGGCAAATGCTGTTCCGCGAGAGGCATCTGCCATACCGGTGAAAATTGCTTCTGTAGAATTGAAAGCAATGGATGACAATATTGAACTGACAGGCTCTTTTGAAGCAAGACAAACATTGCCTCTGATTGCAGAAGCACAGGGCTCAATTATTAAACTCAACATTCACGAAGGCCAAAGTATCAGCGCAGGGCAAATCGTAGCACAAATTGACCCAACTTCTCTTCAGGCAAGTTTAGCCTCAGCGCAGGCCACTTATAATAATGCTATTAAAAATAAAGAACGATATGAACGTTTGGCAGAAGCAGGTGCCATCAGTCAAAAGCAATATGAGGATGTGGCATTGAGTGTGGAGAAAGCACGTACCGATATGAAAAATATTCAGCAGCAGATGAAATATACCAACATACATTCACCTATGTCGGGTTTTGTGAGCAAAGTGAAAGTGGAGCAGGGAAGTTTTGCTTCACCGGGAATGGAATTGGGAAGTGTGGTGGATATTTCAAAATTGAAAATGGTGGTAAGAGTGGATGAACAGGATGTTATTAAACTGAAGAAAGGACAACCTGTATCTATCAAAACAGAGGTTTACCCCGATCATTTGTTCAGCGGTACAATCAGTTTAATAAGTGTTCAGGCTGATGCAGGAAGAAAATATGATGTAGAAGTAGAGGTTCCCAACAGTAAAGAGTGTCCGCTCAAAGCAGGTATGTTTGGTATTGCAAAATTCAGCACTGCCAATAAAGATAACAGTAAAAAGTTATTTATACCTCGTCAGGCAATTGTAGGAAGTATTCAGAATGCACAGGTGTTTGTGTTGAATAACGACAGCACTGTTTCTCTGAAAAATATTGAAGTTCAAAATCAGAGTGGCGACCGCTTAGTGGTGCTGAAAGGTCTTAGTGCAACAGAGAAAGTAGTTACATCAGGACAAATCAATCTTCAGACAGGTACCAGAGTTCGTGTAGTAGAGTAAACTTTCATCCTTAAAAAAATAAAAATATTCTTATGAGCATTTCAAGTATATCCGTTAAGCGCCCCACACTGGTAGTAGTTATATTCAGTATACTGGTGTTGTTGGGACTGGTTGGCTACAACACGCTAACCTATGAGTTGTTGCCAAAGCTGAGCACACCGGTTATCAGCATCACAACCATTTATCCTGGTGCAGGACCTAATGAAGTGGAAACATCAGTAACCAAAAAAATTGAAGAAGCAGTTTCTGATATAGAAAATCTGGATAACACACAATCCATTTCGCAGGAAGGTGTTTCAGTAGTTACCGTTAATCTGAAATATGGAACCGATGTTGACATTGCATTACAGGATGCACAACGCAAGGTAAATACCATTAAGTCGGAGTTGCCTGCATCAGCTAAAGACCCAAGCCTGGGTAAATTTTCACTGGATGAATTACCAATCATGCGTATTGGTGCATCATCGGATATGGATGAACGGGAGTTTACTGACTTGCTGGATAAAACAATTAAACCTGAATTAGGTCGTATTGACGGTGTTGCCAAAGTTGATATCACCGGAGGTGAAAAGCGGGAGATTAAAATTAATGTAAAGAATGAGAAACTCAAGTTTTACAATATTTCCATACTTCAAGTATCAAATGCAATTGCAAATGCAAATTTGAATTTCCCTACAGGAAGTATTAAAAATACACAGCAGGATGTATCCATCCGCCTGAGCGGAAAACTTACAAGCCTCAATGAACTTAGTAATCTTGCAGTATCCACTGCGTCTGATGGCAGCCAGGTATTGCTTAAAGATGTTGCTGATATTTATGATTCAAAAGAAGAAGCAACTACTTTGACAAGAGTAAATGGTATTCCTTCTATTGGTATCTCAATTGTAAAAACAAAAGAAGGTAATACGGTTGGTATCAGCAAAGAGGTGAAAGAAAGATTAGCACAGATAGAAAAGCAGTACAGCGCAGCCAATGTACATTTCAATATTTCGAACGACAGTGCCGATTTTACCAAGGAAGCTGCAAATTCTGTGATTCATGATTTGATATTGGCAGTGATACTGGTGGCCATCATCATGTTGTTCTTTTTGCATAATATCAGAAATGCATTGATTGTGATGATTGCAGTTCCTGTTTCAATCATATCCACATTTGCAGTGATGGCAGCATTTGGGTTTTCGTTAAACCTGATGAGTTTACTGGGTTTGTCGCTGGTAGTTGGTATTCTGGTGGACGACAGCATTGTGGTACTTGAAAATATTCATCTGAGAATGGAGAAAGGCAGTTCAGCTTGGGATGCTGCTGTTGGCACTTGGAAAGAAATTGGTATTTCAGTTACATCCATTACACTGGTAATTGTGGCTGTATTCCTCCCAATTGTTTTTGTAAAAGGTATCATATCTGATTTGTTGTTTCAGTTTTCAATTGTAGTTGTTGCAGCTACATTAATCAGCTGGCTGGTTTCATTCACATTGACGCCCTGGCTTGCAAGCAGATTCACAAAACTCTCACATCTCAATCCTGATAAGCTAAGAGATAAGCCGCTGATATGGTTTGAAAACACAATCAAATCTTTTCAGAATTTTTTTAAAGGAATTTTGGAATGGGCATTACATCACAAGCGAATTACATTTACTTCTATCATAGCGTTGGTAATTGCTTCATTTACCCTCATAGGCAGTGGTATGATAGGCTTTGAATTTGCATCCAATGGTGATAATGGAGAATTTCAGATACAGGCTGAAATGCCAAAAGAAACTCCTCTGATACAAACTAATTTTCTCACCCAAAAAATAGAGAAAGAGCTTTTAAGTGATCCTGCAGTAACAAATGTATTCACAACAGTAGGTGCATCGTCAGGGAAAAGCAGCGCAGCTACCAGTGCATATTTTTCTCAGATAAATGTAAAGCTGGTGCCGAGAGAAAAAAGAACGTTGTCGTCCAGTGACTATGCAGCACAAATAAAAGTGAAAATTCAGGAGACAATTCCCGGTGCAAAGATTACAGCAACTCCTGTAAGTATGATTTCAGGCAGTGCATCAGCACCCATACAGTTTCAGGTGCAGGGAGCCAATCTCGATACTGTTTTGGCTGTTGGTGAGAGAGTAAAAGCCATCATGGCAAGTGTTCCCGGCACTTCCGAAATAAAAGCTTCTATGGAAGGTGGAAGTCCGGAAGTATCAATTAAGGTGGACAGAGATAAACTGGCAGAATTGAATTTGTCATTGGATGTAGTAGGAGCAACCATGCAAAATGCTTTTGCAGGAAACGACAAAAGCAAATTTTTAGTAGGTGATGAAGAGTATCCCATCAGAGTGCAGCTTGACCAGTTCGACCGAAGCAATATGAACGATGTAAGTAATTTAAGTTTTCAAAATTCAAAAGGCGACTTGATTAAACTAAGTCAGTTTGCTTCTGTTGAACCTTCTACAGGTCCAACTACATAAGAGCGAAAAGATAAGGTGCCAACAGTAACTATTACATCACAGGTAGTGGGCCGTCCTGTAGGTACTGTGGGTAATGAAATACAGGCTGCATTTAAAAAAATGGATTTGCCTGCAGGTGTTAACATTGCTGCAGCCGGTGATGTAAAAAATCAAAAAGAAGGTTTTACCAGTTTGCTGGTAGCGTTGATGGGTTCAATAATTCTTGTATATCTCATTATGGTTGCATTATACGACAACTATGTGTATCCTTTTGTGGTGATGTTCTCTGTGCCGGTGGCAATGATTGGTGCATTCCTTGCATTGGCATTAACCATGACCAACCTGAGTATATTCGGTATGTTGGGATTGATTATGCTTGTAGGTCTGGTTATCAAAAATGCAATATTGATTGTGGACTTCACCAATCATCTGAAGTCAGAAGGAAAGAGCAGTTTTGATGCACTGGTAGAAGGAACAATGGAACGTTTTCGGCCTATTCTGATGACTACCATTGCAATGGTCATAGCAATGATTCCGATTGCTGTTGCAACAGGAGCAGGTTCTGAGTGGAAGAACGGACTTGCCTGGGTGCTGATTGGCGGACTTACCAGTTCCATGATTTTAACATTGCTCATTGTGCCGGTTACTTATCTGGCTGTGGATCGCATAAAAGAAAGATCAGCAAGAAAAAAAGCTGAAAGGAATGAAAAGAAAATGGCTTTGAAATGGAATACTTCAAAAGCATAAGTGATATACACTCTGTTTTAAAATTCAGTTTTGACAATGAAAGTAATTTCACTGCTATTTCCGCTTTTGTTTTAATCAATTGCAGGTTTAGCAGAAATGATTCTTCAAAAACAGTAGTGGACACTTTAACGCATTTTTATTCTTCAAACTAACCTTTCAAGGTTTCACAATCCGTGCAGTGAGTTTTGTATTTGCACTGATGAGCTGAGTAGTAAATTCAAATGTTATTTTCAGTAAAAAATTTTATCTCTGTTATAAATGATTTGAACAGCGGTTGACTATAAATTGAGTGTAATGCCTATGTTTACAGACTTCCGTCCTGCATTTGTTGATTTTACAAGAAGGCTGAAGGGGACTTAAATCAAATAGGCTTCGCCCTTTATTATTTCGGTGTATCAGCAGTAAGAGTAAGCGATAAAATTGGGTTTCCACTCTTCATTGTAAATTTTCGAATGAGACTAAAATTTATTGCTATTGATAATACGCTTTCAATAAACTTTCTCGAACTCCTGTTTCAAGATTCAGGCAATCAAATTTCTTATACTCACAGAAAGAGCCCATGTCTTTATCTCCATTGATAAATACAGCGCCAACCAACAACACATACTTGCATGGATAATGAGTTTTTTTTACCAATTCCTCCATGCGCATGTCTATGGCTTCGTACATTACTTCCGTAGCTTCAAATATTTTATTGGATGCGGCTTTTATCCGGTTGGCTTGTTTTAAAAATATTTGTTCGATGGTGTTTTGCTGATAATCCAAATCGGTAACATTTCCTTCTATGATTTCATTGTTTAATAACTTTCCTAATGCACCTTTAGCCGCCCCGCAACATGCAGAGTTGGAAGACTGCCCAATTCGGTGAATTTCTCCGATGTTGCCGTCTTTGGTAATGCCAATATGTGGCGCATAAAACACAAGCACAGCACCGTCTTCGGGCACGTGGTGTGCAAAGGCGTTCATACCGGTAATCCCTGCAAACGGAAAACCATCTAAACCACCCAGATGAAAAGGTCCTAACATTTCATATGCTCTTGGTGGATACTGTATGGCATTCACATCATCGCAGCACATACTGTCAGCATGCATGAGTTGATGCGGTTTTAAACCTAATTCTCTTTCGATGGTGTCTAAAAGACGGTTAACGGTATCAATAGAAGTTAATGCTTTGGGATACCATTTTCTTACGGTTGTTAAACTCATATGATTTATAATTTACGAATTACGAATTACGAATTTTGAATTACGAATTATGATTTACGAATTACGAATTACGAATTATGAATTACGATTTACGATTTACGAATTATAAATTACGAATTACGATTTACGAATTATGATTTACGATTTAAGTTGGCCAATCCACAATCGTCAATCTACAATCGTCAATCCAAAATCTACAATCTAAAATCTACAATCTAAAATCGTCAATCCACAATCGTCAATCCAATGTTTACATCAAAATATTATTCTGTGGTTGAATTGCCGGTGGCAAATCTTTTTCACCCAGCATTTCTCTCAAATCAATTTCTATCATTCGGCTTATCTGTGTAATAGGAATATCGTTTGCTCCGCCTTCAAATGGATTTTCGGTGCTTTCGCCAATTTGTTCGAGCACCAAAAACACCCAACCCACCAATACACTCAAGGGTATCGTCAACCAAATAACCCAAACGCCATTTTTATCCATCAGCTTTGATAACTCACCAAGAAAGCCAAACGGAATAAGTAAGCACAGCAAGTTGGTAAAGTATAAATTGATACTTGAAAACTGACGCGGATAAGGAAAGTTTTTGATGCGCTCAGCTTTGCCTTGTTGGTCGTATAAATCTTTTAACTGATTTTCTAATGCTACATAATTGAAATCGGAAATTACTCCTTGCTTATTCAACGCTTTGAGGCGTTCAGATTGCTGAGCCAAAATTTGTGTTGCCCTGTTTTTGGTAGAAAGAATGTGCTGCCTTTCTGAATCGGATAGAAATGTTTTTAGTTCATCCTCTAAATTGCTTTCCCACTCAGGCACTTTGTAATATTTCAGATACGCTTTGTTGTAGCTTTTGGTTTTTATGTTCTCCCAACTTTTTGTTTCGCGGAGTTGAAAGCGAAGTGCGGTGAGCCAAGCAAAATGGCGATAGACGATTTCTTTTTGCAAGTCTTTTTCATTTTCGCCTGTGCGAACAAAGTCTTTGGTCATCATGCCAAATGCCCTGCTGCTGTTGATGATAGCACCATAAATGGTTCGGGCTTCCCACATACGATTGTAAGTTTGAGTGTTTTTAAATCCGGAAATGAACGCAGTTGCCGTACCAACCAACGCCACCGGAACCCATGGGATAGCCAGCCAGTTCCAATCAAGAAAATAAAACAAAGCCGTAGGAACAAGACTCAGAAAAAGCATTTTAATAATCTTCTGCTTTGTCCAGGGAAGAAAGTGATGCAGCCTGTAATGTGTGGATATATTCATGCTTTAAGTCTTAGTGCCCGGCACCGGTTATTTTCAATTCATTCAAATCTAATTGTAATTCGGCTTTACGGATTTCCTCATCACTGAAGTATTTTTCTTTACGCAGTGCAAAGAGCTCCTTTCGCTGCTGTGCATAAATATCCAATAATACATGATGATAAAGTTCAATTTCGAATTGCTCGGTTTCATCACATTCCAAAGATTCTAATCGCTGGCTGGTATTGGTTATGGTTTCTTCCAAATTGGTTTTATAAAAACCTACTAATTCATTTTCTGAAACTTCTTTTGCATACTTTTCTTTAACGATTTTCAAAGCCAATTGATTTAATCGTAATTGTATGCCTGCTTCCTGTTCTTCCTCCGGAATTATCTTATCTATCTCTTTCAGTTTGATAAGTTTGATAATAAACGGCAATGTTAAACCTTGAAAAACAAGCGTGATGAAAATGACTACAAATGTTACAAACACAATCAAATTACGATGTGGAAATGCTGAACCATCATTCATCAACATCGGAATGGAAAGTGCTGTTGCCAGTGAAACCACTCCACGCATACCTGCCCAACTGATTACCAAAGGTCCTTTCCACCCTGGTGAAGGATCTTGTCGTGCTTTAGCACTTAACCAGCGTGGAATAAAAGCTGCAGGGTAAACCCATAAAAATCGCAAAGCAATAATAATAGCACTGATGATTAAGCCATATTTAATTCCATCCATAACTGAATACTCGCCTAATCCTTTAACAATTTCAGGAAGCGATAAACCAATTAACACAAATACCAATGCATTCATTACAAAAATCATGGTTGTCCACACGCCTAACATATTCAAGCGCGTACTTCCCGTTTTAAAAACTTCATGCGAACGGTATGACATAAACAAACCGCCACTCACAACAGCCATCACTCCTGAATAATGAAATTGCTCTGCAGTTAAAAACAAAATATAAGGAGTCATTACCGTTAATGCTGCATCTATTGGGGGTGTAGTTGGCAAGAACCGATGAATGACGTACATAATGTGAGCACCAATAAGTCCTATTACAATTCCTAATCCGGCAACCAAAAAAAACTGACCGGTAGCTTCCTGCAAAGAGAATGCACCAGTGAGCACTGCTGCTAAAGCAAATTTGAAAACAATAAGTGATGAAGCATCGTTCACCAAACTTTCTCCCTCTAAAATAGTCATCAATCTTTTAGGAACACTCATGCCTTTTAAAACAGTAGCAGCGGCAACTGCATCAGGTGGGGAAATAATGCCGCCTAATAAAAAGCCAAGAGCAAGAGTAAATCCCGGAATGATTGACGATGAAGCATAAGCTACTATAGTTGAAGTAAAAAATACCAATCCAAAAGCTAACAGCGAAATGGGGCGTTTCCATTTCCAGAAATCATTCCATGAAGTGTACCAAGCTGCTTCGTACAATAGAGGAGGTAAAAAGATTAAAAAAATCAACTCGGGGTAGAGATGCAATACAGGGACTCCGGGAATAAAACTGATTCCTAATCCGGCTATCACTAAAAAAATAGGGTAAGCAACTCGTATTCTCTTTGCCAGCATTACCAGCAGAAATACTGCAAATAGCAGTGTTAATACGTAAAGCAAATTATGATGCATATTTATTCGATAATAATTTAGTTTTTTGAAATCATACAAGCGTACATCGTACCACCATAAACTGATTTTTGTTCAGCGGTTTTTTCAGTCTTATAATAATGGAGTTGAGCAAACAATTGTTTAAGTTTTTCGAATGAAATGGGATACGGCACCCATTGATTTGCTTGTGTGTGGTCGTATTCAATGATTAAGAAAGTTGGAGTGTTTGTAAAATACTTTTCTAATTTAATGATTAGTGCTTTTTTATCTCTGATATAGTGTAAAGAGTTTGCCATGAGGATTCCGTCAACTTGTTGTAATGGCAAAGTGTCATTTTCAAAATCATAAATTTTAAAATTAACTGCTACTGAATTTCCCATTGTTTCAGGCAAATGCTGAGGTGTTTTATCAATTGCTGTTATAGAACTCCCGGCAGGTAAATATGCTGCCAGTAACTGTGTAAACACTCCTGAACCGCAGCCTAAGTCCATCCAATGCACAGGCGTTGAATCTTCGAATCGTTTTGATAAAGGTTGTAAAAAACCGGAGTATCTGTTCATTCGTAATGACCAGAGGGTAAATGGTTATTTTGCTTGCCCTATGTCTATACGGTTAAACTTTCCGTCAGCTTGCTGATGAAATTTGAAATAGACTTTAAATGTTCCCCATTGTCCGGCATAAAAATTTCCGTAAACATCTTTCCCGTCATTTTCTACTTTTTCAATTGACAGAAATTTTTCTTTATGATTAAAAGCATTATCAAAAAAGGATTTGAAATCTAAAGTTCTTCCGTCATCGGTAAATACGACATCGCTAGTAAAATAAGCATACCAGGCCTGTTTGTCGCTGGCCTGTAAAGCTTCTATAGCTTGTTTAACCTGAGGGTTTGTAATTTTTGATATGTCCATTGTATTATCAGTTTTTGAAGTTTCAACAGCAGTTTGTTGTTTGTCATTTTTGGGAGTTTGTGCGCAGGCATTTACTATCAGTGCCGAAAATAAAAGCAGAAGAGTTGGTTTCATGAGTTTGATTTTAATGGATGTTGTAAATATATGATGATAAGATTCAGCAATAAGAACGGAACTTCAATAGCCGCACCTTTTAAGTCTTTGTGCAGAAGTTGCATGCAGATAATTAATAATATTCCAAGAGCCATAAGCAAATTTCCCCAGACAAACGTTTTTGGAAACAAAATAAGAATGGCCGAAAGGAGCGTGATGGCTCCGTTAATCATTACAAAATTCTTATTGAGATTCCACTTACCGAACATTTCAAGCATTTCGGGTTTGGCGTTGAGCATATTCCAGCCGTGTTTAATGCCCATATACACTGCAAACAGTATGAGTGCAGAGTTGATAACCTTTATAACCATAGTTTAAGTTTTTATTTTTTCTGAATGATGATTTTTGTTTGATAATTAATAAGCAATATTTGATAAAAGGTTTCAAAACTAAAATGGATTGGTCTATAGTTGAGTCAGCTATAAAACCATACAAATATGGTGCATTTTTTTTGAAAACTCAACAGGCGAACTAACCGGGTGTTGGCGATTTACCTGAGATAGGAAGGATAGTGCAAATTACTATACTGTCTAATATGGATGACTATTCATTTGCTTTTTAAGTTCGAATATTCCAATGGTGTTTTTCCGGTATGGGTTTTAAAAAAACGACTTAGCGATTGCGGTGTTCCGAATCCTAAATTATATGCTGTTTCACTTACTGATTTATTGGCAACCAGTTCGCTCTTGGCTTTGTTGATGATAAATTGCTGAATGAAATAATTAGCAGAGTTGCCTGTTGCTTTCTTTACCAAATCGCCAAAGTAATTGGTGGATAGGAAAAGTTTTTCAGAGCAATATTTTACGGATGGAATACCTTCGGTAAATTGCTTTTCACTTTTGTAATAATCTTTCAGCACCTGCTCAAACCTTACCAACACATCATTGTTCTCTACCTTTCTGTCATTAAACTGGCGGTTGTGAAAACGCAGGCAATATTCCAAAACAACTTCAATCAAACTTACAACTATGGTATTTTGATTTAACCTGTCGTTGCTTTGTAATTCCTGTTCAAGAAGCTCAAGGCAACAAATGAAAGTGCTTCTTTCATCAGCAGTCATGCGCAATGCTTCATTGATGTGGTAAGAAAAAAAAGTGTAGCGATCCATTTTACTTTCAAGCGAAGAACCACGTAATAAATCAGGATGAAAAAGCAATGCCCAGCCTTTAATATCAAACTTTTCACCATTGTCTTCTACACCTCCAATTTGTCCGGGCGATACAGCAATTAAAGTTCCTTCTTCATACTGATAGCTCCCCATTCCGTAAGTCAATTCTTCCAAACGGTCATCGCGCAAAAACAATCCGTAAACATTAAACCTGGTGCGGCTGTGACGAATAGGTGAAACGCTTTCATAAGGAATCACACTCACATAAGGATGCAGATTTTCATGCCCTACATAGCGCTCGTAATCCGCAACATTTTCAACATTCAGAATCTTAGTCATAAATAAATATATCTCAAAAATATTAATTAGAAGAATAGCATGACTTTGAAGTTCAGTAAAACGGTTACAAAGTTCAGTAATCTGCATACCCACAACCGTAGCTAAAGTATGGACATTTGTATCGTAAAAAACAACAAAAGATGTTCTACAATTTTAAAGATAAAGTCGCTCTTATCACCGGTGCCGGTTCAGGAATAGGACTTGCAACCGCAAAAGCTTTTGCCCAAGCCGGTGCTTTGGTTGCATTAGCTGATTACAACGAAGAAACGGTTAAAGCAGAAACTCAAAAACTTACTGATGCAGGCTACAAGGCAATGGCTATCCGATGTGATGTTACAAATGAAGCAGACGTTGCAAACATGGTAGCACAAACAGTAACAACTTTCGGAAGGTTGGATTATGCTTACAATAATGCCGGTGTGCATGTAACTGTAGTTGAAACGGCTGATGCACTTTCAGAGGATTTTGATAAAGCCATTGCCGTAAATCTGAAAGGTATTTGGCTTTGCATGAAGTATGAATTGCAGCAGATGCGCAAACAAGGCAGTGGTGCTGTTGTAAATTGTTCTTCGCAAAGCGGAATAGTAGGCACAGCAAACTTGGGTGCATATACAGCAGCCAAACATGGTGTGGTGGGATTAACCAAAGCAAGTGCATTGGAATATGCACACAAAGGTATTCGTATTAATTGTATTTGCCCCGGAACTACAGAAACGCCAATGGTTGCCAATGCTGTTGCCGACAGACCCGAGCACATGGACGCTATTATCAGTGCGATACCACAGGGAAGAATGGGCAAAGCAGAAGAAATTGCAAGTGCTGTGCTTTGGTTATGCAGCGATGGTGCAGGGTTTATGATTGGTCAGGCAGTAACACCTGATGGAGGTTACACCATTAAATAGTATCAGAAAATTTAATTAACCACTTAACATTTAATAAAATGAAAAACAACAACTGGAAACGCAGAACTTTTTTAAAAACCTCTGCTACAGCATTGGCTTTACCATTGGTAAATCCTTTTGCAAGTATTGCACAATTATTCTCTTCTCAAAAAAATACATTAACAATGAATACAGATTCAAAAATTACATCGTTGCCAACCCGTAAACTCGGAACACTTGAGGTTTCAGCAATGGGTTTTGGTTGTATGAGTATGCAACATGGTTATGCACCACGATTGAACAACGAAGAAACAGCCAAAGTCATCCGTTCGGCTTATGATAAAGGAGTTACCTTTTTTGATACTGCTATCAATTACGGTCCTTTCATCAATGAAGAATCGGTAGGGCTGGCTCTTTCATCCATCAGAGACAAAGTGGTTATTGCAACTAAATTTGGTTATGGTTATGATGAAAACGGAAAAAATATCGGATTGAACAGCCAGCCCGATTACATCCGCAAAATGACAGAAGGCTCACTCAAACGATTAAAAACCGACCACATTGATTTGTATTATCAGCACCGTGTTGACCCTAATGTTCCGATTGAAGATGTGGTGGGAGTGATTAAAGATTTAATTCAGGAAGGAAAAGTATTGCATTATGGATTGTCAGAAGTGGGCGAAGCAACCATACGCAGAGCACATGCCGTTCATCCGGTAACAGCGGTACAAAATGAGTATTCATTCTGGACACGAGACCCGGAGCATGAAGTATTACCGGTGTGCGAGGAATTGGGAATTGGTTTTGTGCCTTGGAGTCCGCTTGGTTCAGGTTATCTTACCGGAACCATCACACCAACAACTCCTTTTGATGCGCAATTGGATTTAAGAGCACACAGAGCAAGATTTACAACCGAAGCGCAAAAACACAATTGGAAGTTGATTGGTTTACTTCAGGAAATTGGACAAAAAATTTATGCTACTCCGGGACAAGTTGCTCTTGCGTGGTTGTTGGCAAAATATCCATCACTGGTTCCAATTCCGGGAACTTCCAATCCAAAGCATATTGATGAAAATATAAACGCACTTAAGATTACACTTTCATCAACCGATATGGACGCTTTGGAAAATGGTTTTGCTGAAATTAAAGTAGAAGGTCCACGAACCACAGAAGCTCTTTTTGCCAATCACGACATCGGTGCAAACCTGGGTGATAGCTCTAAAGGAACACACGGTAAATCACCATTGCCCAAAAAATAATTTCAAACACAAATAAAAATGAATTCTATAATGAAACAGTTTTCAAGCGAAGAATTGAAACAAATAGATAAAGCAGACGATCTTCATATATCACCTTACCGTGAAGATGGTAAAACCTACGGCACACCTACCTGGATTTGGGAAGTGGTGGTAGATGGCGATTTATATGTGAGAGCATACAATGGAGTGTATTCACAATGGTACAATGCGGCATTAATACAGAAAGGAGGTCGCATTATCGCAGCTGGCAAGACTTATGAAGTACAATTTGAGCCGGTTGAAGGAGAAATAAATAATCTAATTGATGATGCCTATAAAAAGAAATACGGCAATAGTCCGTATTTGTTGCCGATGATTGGTGAACGAGCAAAAGCTGCTACAATAAAAATAATTCCACAATAAAATTTTAAAATAATAGAGTATGATATTCAATGAAAAATATACGCTATCCAATGGTATTGAAATCCCCAAACTAGGCTTAGGAACCTGGATGATTTCTGATGAAAATGTAGTTGATGCTGTTGCGCAAGCCATAAAAATGGGTTACCGACACATCGATACTGCTCAGGCTTACGCTAATGAAGTTGGAGTTGGTAAAGGAGTGAAAGCTTCAGGTATTCCAAGAAAAGAAATTTTCGTTACCACCAAACTCGCTGCAGAAGTGAAATCTTATGAGGAAGCAGTAGCTTCTATCGAAGGTTCTTTGCAAAAATTGGATATGGAATACATTGACCTGATGATAATCCATAGTCCGAAACCCTGGGCAAATTTTCTGGAAAGCGAACCTTACTTTGAGGGAAACAGGGAAGCCTGGCGGGCATTGGAAGAAGCTTATAAAGCCGGTAAACTACGTGCAATCGGTCTTTCTAATTTTGAAATTCAGGATTTGGAAAATATACTTTCTTCCTGTGCAGTGAAACCAATGGTTAACCAAATTTTGACGCATATCAGCAACACCCCAAAAGAGCTGATTGACTTTTGTAAAGAGCAAAATATTTTGGTGGAAGCCTATTCTCCATTTGGTCATGGTGAACTGTTTAAGAACAAGCAAGTGCAGGCAATGGCAGAAAAATACAAAGTTTCTGTATCTCAATTAGCCATTCGCTATTGTTTGCAATTAGGTTTATTACCGTTGCCAAAGACAGCAAATCCAAAACACATGGAAGCCAATGCTGCTGTGGATTTTGTGATTTCAGAATCCGATATGTCGCAATTGCAAAATCTACAAACCATCGAAAATTATGGCGAATACAGTCATTTCCCGGTGTTTGGCAGAGTGTAAAGCGAATAACTTTAATTAAAGTAATTCTGATACAAATTACAGTAATCGGAGTACAGCACTCACCTCTAATCTTTCGACTTTTGTATCAGAAATTTTGAAAAGTATGAATTATGAAAAGATTAATCGAAACATTCATCTCTTGCATTATTTTATTGACTACATCATTTAATTCAATTCAAGCGCAAAAAATAAATACTATGGACTCAACAACTTCACAAAACAACATTTTCCCAAAAGGTCAATTAGGTTCAGTTGATTATTTTACAGGAACCGTTTGGGTAACCCCATTATTAGCCGATGATGGCGTAAATCATTTCTCTATCGGCAACGTTGTCTTTGAGGCAGGAGCAAGAGCCAACTGGCATACTCATCCAAGAGGTCAGGTTTTGATTGTTACCGATGGACAAGGTTTCTATCAGGAAAAAGGGAAACCGGCACAACCAATTAAGAAAGGTGATGTAATAAACATACCACCGCACGTAGAACACTGGCATGGAGCTTCAGCAAATAGTGCTATGACGCATATTGCAATTACCAATTTTGAAAAAGAAGAATTTGTAACATGGCTCACTCCCGTTACAGATGCAGAATACAAAGAAGTAAATCTGACAAAATGAAAAAATATTTCTTATACATGTTGATTGCTGTAGTGTCAGCAAGAGCTGCAACTGCGCAAGACAATAAAAATAATAAGGACATGAACAGAATTGAAGCAACTAAAGAAACCTATCATCAACTCTTTGGTGGAGAAGCATTGACAGGAACAGGCACTGACCCGGAACTGATGAACATCTTAAAGAAATTTATTTTTGGAGATGTGTTTCATACAGGTGTATTAAACGAAAAGCAAAGAGAACTCATCACCATTGTAACACTGGTTACTCAGCAAACCTTGCCGCAACTAAAAGCACACACTGCTGCAGCATTAAATGTGGGTGTAACACCAATTGAAATTCGGGAAGCGATTTATCAATGTGCACCTTATATCGGATATCCAAAAACATTAAATGCATTGGGCGTAATGAATGAAGTGTTTAAAGAAAAGGGAATTCAACTTCCATTGGAGAATCAAGCTACCACAACAGATGAAAATAGATTCGAAAAAGGAAAAGCTATTCAGGACACATTGTATGGCGATGAAATCAAAAAAATGATGAGCACACTACCTGGAAATTTCAAAGAAATTGTTCCCCAATTTTTAACCGAACACAATTTCGGTGACTACTACACTCGTGGTGGGTTGAATATCAAAACAAGGGAGTTGCTGATGTATTGTGTTGTTGCAACCTTGGGAGCAGAATTTCAACTGAATGCTCATGCAAAAGGAGCAATGAAAGCAGGAAACACAAAAGACGAATTGGTTGCAGCCATGGTGCAATGCATGGGATACATCGGTTTCCCCAATACTATCAATGCTATTAAGATTATAAATAACAATTAAACAAAATAATTTATGCAATACGTAACATTAAACAACGGAGTAAAAATGCCAATACTTGGATTTGGTGTTTACCAAATGACCGATTTACAGGAATGTGAAAGAAGTGTGCGGGATGCACTCGAAATTGGTTATCGTTCCATTGATACCGCGGCAGCCTATCACAACGAAGAAGCAGTAGGTAAAGCCATCAAAGAAAGCGGAATTCCGAGAGAAGAATTGTTCATCACCACCAAGCTTTGGCTACAAGATGCCGGTTATGAAAAAGCCAAAAAAGCATTTGAAACATCTTTGAGAAAATTAGGATTGGATTATTTGGATTTGTATCTCATTCACCAACCTTTCAATGATGTGTACGGTTCCTGGCGTGCTATGGAAGAGTTGTACAAAGAAGGGAAAATCAGAGCGATTGGTGTAAGCAATTTCCGTGCTGACCGTTTGATGGATTTTATGTTGTACAATGAAGTGAAACCCGTCATCAACCAAATAGAAACCCATCCGTTTTTTCAGCAGATAGAAAATAATAAGTTTTTGCGTGACAATAATGTGCAACACGAATCATGGGCACCGTTTGGTCAAGGCAAACTCAATGTTTTTGATAACAAGCTGCTGATTGATATAGCAAAGAAGCACAATAAAACTGTTGCTCAGATTGTGCTGCGTTGGTTGATTCAACGAGACATTGTTGTTATACCAAAATCTGTTCATAAAGAACGAATAGCAGAAAATTTCAACGTATTTGATTTTGAACTGAGCAATCAGGATATGGAAGCAATAAAAACCCTCGATACCAATGCAAGCGGTTTCTTAAACCATACCGACCCTGAAGTGGTAAAATGGTTTAGTGAGTTGACGTGATGTAGAAAAACATGCTTTTATCTTTCAGTGTGAAATTTCATGTTACATGAAATGTGCATCTCCATAATATTGTAGAGAAAAGTAAAAATCTGAACTACACGCATGACAGAATATTTTCCGTGGTTTCTGGCAGCCATCATTGCTATAGTAATACTGGTGATAGTAGCCAATAAAATTAAAGTGGCTTATCCCGTATTACTTGTAATAGCCGGATTATTGCTAAGTTTTTTACCCGGGACTCCGGTTATACGTATTGAACCTGAATTAATTTTTATCATCTTTTTGCCCCCGTTGCTTTACGAGGCAGCGTGGGCCATTTCATGGAAGGAGTTATGGAAATGGAGACGTATCATTTGCAGCTTTGCATTTGTAGTAGTTTTCCTTACGGCATTGTCAGTTGCATTTGTTGCCAATGCATTTATACCCGGATTTTCTTTCGCATTGGGATTGTTGTTGGGCGGAATTGTTTCACCTCCCGATGCTGTGAGTACAAGTGCAATTTTAAAATTTGTAAAAATTCCTAAACGCATCACTTCCATTCTTGAAGGTGAAAGTTTACTCAACGATGCATCAGCACTTATTATTTTTCGGTTTACATTAATTGCTGTTGCAACCGGGCAATTTGTTTGGTACAGTGCAGCTTTAAGTTTTGCCTGGATGTTGATTGGTGGCATAGGTATCGGATTACTGTTAGGATGGATATTTATGAAACTGCACAGGTTGTTGCCAACCGATGCACGCATGGATGTTGTGTTAACTATTGTTACACCTTACCTGATGTATATAACAGCAGAAGAAGTTCATAGCTCAGGAGTATTGGCAGTTGTAAGCGGTGGTTTATATCTGTCCAACCGCAGGCTTTATTTCTTAAACAGTGCATCACGATTGGCAGGCCTGAACATATGGGAAGGACTTGTTTTTGTACTGAATGGTTTGGTGTTTCTGCTTATTGGGCTTGAGCTGCCCGAAATAACTTCGGGCATAAACGATATGAGTATTTATACTGCTGTGGGTTATGGTTTACTTATTTCAATGGTGCTGATACTTGGAAGAATTTTAACGGCTTTTGGCGCTGTGGTTGTAACGCTCGTGATGAGAAATTTTATAACCGTGGCCGACAGTACGAATCCCGGTATTAAAGGTCCGTTTATTCTGGCATGGGCCGGAATGCGCGGTGTGGTTTCATTAGCGGCTGCATTATCCATTCCGGTTTATCTGCAAGATGGTTCTGAATTTCCTCAACGCAATTTAATTCTCTTTATCACATTCGTTGTAATATTGAGTACACTGTTGCTGCAAGGGTTAACACTCCCATATTTTATCAAAAAACTAAACCTGCCTGATTATAATGATTATATTCCCGAGGAGGAAGCCGATAAGTTTATAAGAAAAGAATTGGCTAAACATTCACTTCAATATGTAAATGATTTTCACAGCGAGCATTTAAAAACACATGTTTTTTTACAACATGCAACAGCCAAATGGAACAACCATATTATTGAAACGGAACAATTAACCATACCTGCTGAACAAAAAGAAATATATTTTAAAGTGCTGGAGCAACAAAGGCAATGGTTGATTGCTCATAACAAAAACGAAAAAAGAATTGACGAAGAAGTGATAAGAAAATATTTACTTCAGATAGATATTGAAGAAGAAAGACTGAAGCATTTGTAGTTTTTTGCCGAATAACATACAGTTAACGTTACGAACAGCTGTGAACAAGTATGTTTTAAATATAAACAGTATCAAAAATTCTTTACTTTGCACAGCTTACTTAATGTATGATTCCCGGATTGCAACACCGAAAAATTATTCTTGCATCGCAATCGCCCAGACGCAAGCAACTGTTCGATATGATGAATATTCCTGTGGAAGTGCGCAGCTTTCAGACGGACGAAACATTTCCTTCACATCTCAAAAACGAACAAATTGTATTGCATCTCGCTCTGAAGAAAGCGTTGGTTGCCGTAAAAGATTTAAAGGAAAGCGAATTGCTGGTAACTGCCGACACCATTGTGCTTTATGACGAAAAGGTACTAAACAAACCTGCCGGTAAAGAGGAGGCCATACACATGCTCACCATGCTCAGCGGCAAAATGCATGAAGTGTTTACGGGCGTTTGTATTTCTTCAACCGAAAAGAAAGAAGTGTTTTTCGACAGGAGTGAAGTGTATTTCAGAGAATATGGTCTTGAGGAAATTTTGTTTTACATCGAACATTATAAACCATTTGACAAAGCAGGCTCCTATGGTATTCAGGATTGGTTTGGGCTTACCTGTATCGAAAAAATCAATGGCTGTTTTTATAATGTGATGGGATTGCCCACCCGAAAAGTGTATCAGTATCTCAATCATTTTTAAGCTATGCGCAAGGCATACATTCAGATGCATGTGTCCATTTTGCTATGGGGCTTTACCGGAATTTTCGGAAAAGCCATTGGCATGAATGCTGTGATGATTGTATGGTACAGGATGATCATAAGTGCTGTTGCACTGATTCCGTTTATGCTCAGGAATCGCAGTTTCAAACTTCCGGAGCGAAAAAGACTTGCTTCAATCATCATTACCGGTTGTGTGGTGTGTTTGCACTGGCTCACGTTTTATGGCTCCATCAAAGAGTCGAATGTGTCTATTGCGCTGAGTTGTTTTTCGTCAGTGTCGTTATTTTCTGCATTGCTCGAGCCAATGTTTTTCCGCGAAAAAATCAATAAGGGAAATATTGTACTTGCATTGTTTGTGATTGCAGGTATCTACATCATTTTTGCTTTTCAGAAAATGTATGCACTTGGAATTGTACTTGCTTTGGTAAGTGCATTTCTTGGTGCACTGTTCACCATTCTCAACAAGAAGTTTGTATATCAGGACGAACCTGCACCCGTAACATTTATCGAGCTCATCAGTGGTTTTATATTTCTCTCTGTTATACTTCCATGGTTGTTGCCGGTGTTTAATTTCAGTTTCGAAATTCCAAAAGGAATAGACTGGCTCTGGCTCTTTCTGCTCAGTGTGGTATGTACATCGGTTGCATTTACTTTATCACTCGAAGCATTGAAAAAAATAAGTGCATTCACCATGAACCTGTCTGTAAATCTTGAACCGCTTTACAGTATTGTGCTGGCAATTATTCTTTTCAAGGAAGACGAATTGCTGAGCGGAGGATTTTACCTCGGTGCGGCCATTGTTATCAGCTCAGTGTTTATACACAGTTTCCTTCAGTACCGCACCCGAAGCAGATCAGTCAGTGAGCTTCGCTAATGCTGTGCGAAGGTTTTTGAAAATGGATGAAATATCCTGCATGTGTGCAGTACCTACTGACAACCTGAACCAAGCAGAAGTTTCAGAAGCTCCAAATGCCGAGAACGGAACCAAAGCCACCTGTGCATGATTAATCAAAAACGAAGTAATATCTGCTGAATTCTTAATACGACTTCCATCAGGAAGTTTTTTATTCAGAATATTTATCTGAACGGTCAGATAAATTGCTGCCTGCGGGTCAATAACATCTACAGGCAATCCTTCCTTTTTCAACTGCGTAAACCCGTCATAAAAAGCATTCAGCCTTTTTTCTACTTCACTTTTGTAATGAATCAGAAAATCATCTACAACAGATTCTTTGCTCAGAAAATGTGCAGTAGCCACTTGCTCGGGTTTTGGCGACCATGCTCCCACATGCGAGAGAATGGATTTCATTTTTTCAATAATGGTTTCCGGACCAAAAGCCCAGCCCACACGCAAACCTGTTGCCGAAAATGCTTTCGACAATCCGTCAACATAAATGGTGTAAGGACGCAACTCAGGATGCAGTGATACCGGATCTACATGTCGTGTGTTGCCAAATGTAAGTGCCATATAAATCTGATCGTACATCAGGTACAGCGGCTTTTTGTTTTTACGTTTTTTGTTTTCAGCAATTATAAGTTCGCAAATGTCGTTGAGTTGTTCCTTGCTGAATACAGTTCCTGTAGGGTTTTGTGGCGAACACAATGCCACGAGTGCTGCTGATGAAATATGTTCTTTCAGTTCCGAAGCATTAGGCATAAAATTATTCTGAGGCAATGTTTCAATGGCAACAGGTTGTGCCTGTGATAAATGACAGTAATGGTTGTTGTTCCATGATGGAATTGGAAAAATCACTTTGTCGCCCGGATCAATAATGGTTTTGTAGATGGCATAAATAAGCGGACGTGCACCTCCTGAAATCAGAACTTCATTGGCCGAATAATCCAACTTCTGATATTTTTTGATATAGGCAGAAACAGCTTTTCGCAATTCAGGCTGACCATTGGCTGCAGGATAATTGGTAATTCCCTGCTGATATGCCTGAATGATTTCATTTTTTAAATCGTCAGGTATGGGAAAAATGGCAGGGTTAAAATCGCCAATCGTCAGGTTGTGAACCGTAGCACCTTGTTTTATTTTTTCGTTTACTTCGGCAGCGAGTTTTATAATTTCAGAGCCTATAAGCGTTTCGGCCATAAGCGATGCAGTACGCGCTTCCGTTTTTTCAATAATATCTTCCATTCAGCAAATGTAATAATGTATTTTTTTCCGAAAGTATTCAGAATAAATGAGTATGCAAAGCCCTATGACGTAAATCAGATAAATTGACGTTCCCATAGCATCATCAGCAACCATTTTTTATCTTTGCCGCCTGCTGAAAATACAGTTTAAACTTTAACAATTATTACAATGGAATTTGCACCTACAGAAAACCAGCAACTTATTGCTCAAACCGTAAAAGATTTTGCTGAAAAACACATCCGCCCCAATGTGATGAAGTGGGATGAGTCGCAGGAATTTCCTGTGGAAGCATTTAAGAAAATGGGCGAAACCGGCCTCATGGGAGTGTTGGTTCCAACCGAATATGGAGGCGCAGGACTCAGCTATTTTGAATATGTTACAGCAATTGTTGAAGTAGCCCGTGTTTGTGGCTCAGTGGGGCTTTCCATGGCAGCACATAATTCACTTTGTACAGGTCATATCATGACTTTCGGCAATGAAGAGCAAAAGAAAAAATGGTTGCCAAAACTTGCTACCGCAGAGTGGATAGGTGCATGGGGACTTACCGAAGCCAATACAGGCAGCGATGCCATGCGTATGCAATGTGTAGCCAAAAAAGACGGTGACAGTTGGGTGATTAACGGAACTAAAAACTGGATTACACATGGCAAGAGTGGCGATGTGGCAGTGGTGCTGGTGCGAACAGGAGAGTTGCTCGATTCAAATGGTATAACTGCTCTTGTAGTGGAGCGTGGCACGCCCGGATTCAAAGCCGGAAAAAAAGAAAACAAACTGGGTATGCGTTGCAGCGAAACCGCTGAAATGGTTTTTGAAGACTGCCGTGTGCCTTTGGCAAATATGTTGGGCAAAGAAGGAGAAGGATTTAAACAGGCAATGAAAATTTTGGATGGTGGTCGTATTTCTATTGCAGCACTTTCTCTGGGTATTGCCAAAGGTGCTTTTGATGCTGCAGTAAAATACTCCAAAGAGCGTCATCAGTTTGGGCAACCCATTGCAGGATTTCAGGCAATAGGATTTAAACTTGCCGATATGGCCACACGTATTGAAGCAGCAGAATTGCTAACCCTGCAGGCTGCCGACCTTAAGAACCGTGGTGAGAAAGTTACTCAACAATCGGCTTATGCCAAATACTATGCTTCCGAAACATCCGTATATGTAAGCACAGAGGCAGTGCAGATTTTCGGAGGATATGGTTATACCAAAGATTTTCCGGTAGAAAAATTTTATCGCGACAGCAAGCTGTGCACCATTGGTGAAGGGACTTCCGAAATACAAAAACTGGTTATTGCACGTGAGTTGCTGAAGTAAATTGCTTTATGTAACTGTTGAATGAAAGACACTCATAGTATTAAGTGTAATACAGCAGTTACTCAATCTTGCATCTGAGAATTGTTTAGTGTAAGATATTTATAGTAAGCTGCAAAAGTTGCAGAGTTGCCTGTTCATTGATGTAGTGCAGTTTAATCTGATAAAACTTAACTTTATTCGGATTAGAGATTTTACTGGTAAGAGAATTGTGTAAAGTTTGATCTTATAAATCATCCGTCCCCCGTATTAAATATTATCAGTCTTAAAAAGTTGTAAGAAGAATTGCCTCCTGATCAGTTTATGCGCATTCACCGTTCGTATATTATGTATTTGAAACATAGAGTGAATACTCAATTCAATCAAATGATTATTCAGGAGAAGATTAGCACAATTACCAATCAATATATAGAATGTGTGAGGAATTTATTTAAAAGAAGACTGAAATAACAGTTTAGAAGTTATTGAGAGTTACCATGTTTTTAAGAATGAGTTTTCTTTAACAAGTTGTAGTCATTTAAAAAGAAAACTTTTAAATTTACCACCTATCGATTAAACAAATCAAAATAGATGGGTGAAGAGAATAATTTAAATAAGGTTAGAAAATTTTATGAATGGACAACATCAGTGCCCATACTGGCAGTTATACTTTATTTATCAGGATATCTCGACAACAATTTCATGTTTCAGGTTGTTGCCGGAGTTTTACTGGTAATATGTGTGATGTCAGCGGTGCATCATTCCGAGATCGTTGCCCACCGTGTAGGCGAGCCTTATGGAACAATTATTCTTGCTGTGTCTATCACAATCATTGAAGTAGCCATCATTGTTTCGTTGATGATTACCGGTGGCGAACAATATGCATCTTTTGCAAGAGATACCGTTTATTCTGCCGTAATGCTGTTGCTGAATGGAATTGTTGGACTGAGTTTGTTTATTGGAGGTTTAAAATTTCACACCCAAACATTTTCTCCACACTCAGTAAAGATAGCGTTGGTTTCACTCATTTCCATTGTAGCATTTACAATGATATTACCTTCATTTACCAAAGGTGAACCCGGACCTTATTATACAGAAGCCCAAATATTATTTGAATTTTTTGCATGCATTGCCATTTATGCAGCTTTCATTTCGGCACAAACAGTTGGCCACAGAGAATATTTTATTACTGATGCAGATGATATTTCTGAAGATAAACGCCATGTAATTTCCAAGACTGCACTTTTTATAAGTATTGTTTTTCTTCTGATTAGCCTGACGATTGTTGTGTTATTGGCTAAAAGTTTGTCGCTTCCTTTAGAAAAAGTAATCGTTCATTATGGACTTCCAAAAAGCCTGGTAGGAATCATCATTGCTGCTGTGATATTATTGCCTGAAGGAATTGCTGCGGTAAGTGCAGCAAGAAAAAACAAACTTCAGACCAGCCTGAATCTCGCATTAGGTTCAGCCATTGCAAGTATCGGACTTACTATTCCTACTGTATCACTTGCAAGTTATATTTATGATTTTCCGCTAGTGCTGGGACTGGATTTGTTATCCATTATCCTTTTGGTGATTTCAATTTTTACGGTAATGCTTTCTTTAATCGGAGGACGAAGTAATGCAGTATATGGCGTAGTACTGTTGGTTAATCTGATTGCATATATTTTCTTAACGATCAATCCGTGATAACATAGGCATTATATTTCCTTATTAAGTAAAAGACATGAATTATTCCGTATGATTTTATCTCCAGAAAAACAATTCATCGCAGTTTTCAATTCATACTTCTCATCTTAATAATATAAAAGAAATAAATTAAGTTCCTTTGTTATATAATTTCTCAAAGGTGTCAAGAAGAAATAAATTAATTTGGCTTCAGGTTATAGGTTGCATAATATTTTTACTTCAACCTGTTTTGTTACCCGTGCGACCGGATGACATGGAAAGATTTGCTTTTTCAAGAGAAATATCAAAGAACATACTTGCCAATGCTCTAATTCTGTTGTTT
Source organism: Bacteroidota bacterium (assembly GCA_019136655.1). Taxonomy (GTDB): domain Bacteria; phylum Bacteroidota; class Bacteroidia; order AKYH767-A; family OLB10; genus OLB10. Next base: position 27,741 of record JAGVTU010000027.1, on the reverse strand, counting down.
TTTTATTTAAATTATTTTGTTCTGATTCCTCGCTTTTACAGAAGCAAAAAATACCTGACTTATTTTTTATTAGTACTTGCTTGTTTCTCGGCAGTATTATTAGTTTCCAATACATTCACTTTAAAAGTTCATCCTGTTGAATACGACAGGCCATTTTCGCCTCCTCCAAAGTTTAGAGATTTTCCTCCTCCTCCTGATATTAACAATATACCTCCGGAATTTCATGAGTCTCCAATAGCCAGAGTAAGGTTTTTCTTTACTGAGAATGATCAGATTTTCTTTCTGTTTGGTTCTATAGTGCTCTTTTCTTTATTGCTGAATGTGAGTAGCCAATTTTATAAATCAGAAAATGCCAAACAGAAAGCAGAAATCAACTACTTATTGGCACAGATTAATCCACATTTTTTATTCAACGCATTAAACAGTATTTATACTCTTACAATCAAAGAGAATGCACAGGATTCCTCTTCGGGATTGCTCAAATTGTCAGGTCTGTTACGATATGTATTTACAGAAACCAGCCATAACAGTATTTCATTAGGCAAAGAAATTACCTATATCAGCGATTTTATCGAATTGCAAAAATTGCGACTGACAAAAAATGTTAAATTAAGTTATGTGGTAAACGGAAATCTTTCCGGAAAAGAAATTGCACCAATGTTGCTGATTCCGTTGATAGAAAATGCATTTAAACATGGAGTAAGTACGGATGAGGATTCGGAAATAGATATTCAGATTGATGTTATTGAAAGCAGCCTGAAGCTGTTTGTAAAGAACAAAAAAGTATCTATAGGAAATGATACCATAGAAAAATCAGGTTTGGGTATTGCTAATGTAAAACACCGTTTGCAACTACTCTATCCCGGCAAACATTATTTGGAAATTATTGATCAGGAAAACATGTTTATAACAATACTACAAATTTATTTTTAATGTTGAAAGCTATAGCCATAGATGATGAGCCTTTGCCGCTGGAATTGCTGCAAAAGTTTTGTTCGAAAACAGATTTTGTTTCTTTGGAAAAAACGTTCACCAACATCAGTGAAGCGCAAAAGTATTTAAGTGAATTTTCAGTTGACTTATTGTTTTTGGATATTCACATGCCGAAACTTTCAGGAATAGAGTTGTATAAATCACTGAAGCAGGAGGTGATGGTAATTTTCACCACAGCTTACAGCGAATATGCCATTGAGGGCTTCAATCTGAATGCTACTGATTATCTGCTAAAACCTTTTTCTTATGAACGGTTTTTGACTGCTGTGAGCAAGGCAAATGACTATTATGATTATCAGCATAACAAAAAGAACCCCGATATTCAGAATATTTATGTGCGATCAAATTATCAATTGCATAAAATTTCATTCAAAAATATTTTACTCATAGAATCATTTGCAGATTATCTGGACATTCATCTCAAAGATAAAAGTAAACTAACCGTGCGGATGCCACTGAAAAATATTATGGAGAAGTTGCCACCAAACAGTTTCGTTAGAGTTCACCGTTCATTTATTGTAGCCATAAATCATGTGGAGAAAGTTCAACAAAATAAGCTGTTTATAGCCGGAAGAGAAATTCCGATAGGAACTAATTATAAAGACAGTTTCTTTAGTAAATTTCAGTATTAGTAAATACTTCGCAGAATACTACTCGTTTATCGCATTTGTGTCTGGCAATTAAACGATAATACTATTTTTGAATAAAAATTTAAATAATATGAAAATAAATTTGAAAGCACACAGGAGTAATGTAGTAGCAACAGCTCTGTTTTGCTTGTTCAGTGTAGGAATTGCACTCGGACAACAGACTGTAAAGGTTACTTTGCAGAACAATTCCGTGCAGGTATATTCAGTAGATCCTGACGGAAAATTATGGTTTAATAGCAGCACCTTAATGATTAATGTAGATGGTGTTGCCACACCTGTTTCCATCCCCTTATCTACCATAAGGACTGTAACTTTTGACGGAACAACTACCGGTATTGCTAATGTCGCAAATGATAATGAATCAATAATCATTTTCCCGAACCCTGCTGAAAATTATTTTGAAGTGGAATCTGCCGGGGCAAAAAAGATGATTGTTCGCATTTTTAACACTGCGGGATTGCAGGTTGCAGAAGGAATTTATACCAGCGGCAGCCGCATAGACATAACATCTTTGGCTAAAGGCATTTATATTGTAGTAATAAATAACCAGTCATTTAAACTTACAAAGTCATGAATAGAATAAAAATAATTTTGTCTGTTGCTTTAATAGCATTTGGCATCAACACGAATGCTCAGGATATAATGCGTGTTCATAACAGCAACAATTTAATCTATCAGCAGGATGTAAATAATATTGATAGTTTAAAATTGGCTAACAGCAAATCATCTTTTTATCCCAACACAGGAATGTTTGAGTTACCGATAGCAGGAATTGACAGTATAACATTTTCTGCCGTTGTTGACTCAGAAATATATATTATTTATAACGGACAGCAAGCAACCATCATCAACCCGTTTGCATCGGCCGGTGTAACTATAACTGATAGTTCAGGTCATGTTACCGCCACATCTGTTTACCCTGATCCTGATTTAAAATATAACATTCTCGGTACCACTACCAACGGCTCTTTGAATTTGACAAGTACAGAATCAGTAAGATTAATTATGAGTCAGGCGACAATTACTAATCCCAATGGTGCTGCCATTGCATTAAACGGCTCAACAGAATGTGAAATGTTTTTGTCCTCCGGAACAGTGAACACTTTGAGTGATTCATCAACATCTACATCAAATGGTGCTTTATATGCGTCAGGAAACCTGACTATAACCGGTTCAGGATCGCTGAATGTAAATGGTTATAAAAAACATGGCATTTTAACAGACGTCACACTTAACATCGAATCAGGTATTGTAAATGTTGCACAGGCTGCATCAGATGGAATACATGCAGACGATTATAATCAAACAGGAGGAACAGTTACTATAATTGCAGGAGGTGATGGCATTGATGCTTCAAACACTTTAATAATTTCAAGTGGTGATTTAACGGTGAGTGCTGCATCTGCAGATGTGAAAGGAGTTAAAGCAACCACCATTTTAATCAGTGATGGGACCATTCAGATAACTGTTTCAGGTGATCAGTCGAAAGCTGTTAAGAGCAGTGCAAACACAACCATTGACGGTGGCTCACTCTCTATTATTGCTTCGGGTACAGTTGTGCTGGAAGCTTCAGGAAGTGGTTACGACCCCTCTTATTGTACAGGAATAAAAAGTGATGTTGATGTAATCATCAACGGAGGAAGTGTTCAGATTCAATGTCCTTCATCCAACAACGGTGGGAAAGGAATTTCTGCCGATCAGGATATTATTGTGAACGGAGGAGCAATTACCATTACTACAGAAGGTAATGGTGCTACTTATACCAATGAATTGGGTGTTATTGACAGCTATTCAGCTACCTGTTTGAGTGCCGACAGAAATATTGATTTATTGGCAGGAAATATTTCCTGTTCCAGTTCAGGTACTGCAGGTAAAGGAGTTTCAGCAGATACTACCATTACTATTGGCAACCTCAATGCAAATGATTCATTGTTGACATTATATGTTACTACATCAGGAAACAGATTCTACGTGTCTGGTTCAGGGCAAAATGCTGACTATGCCAATCCAAAAGCAATTAAGTCAGATGGAGATTTAACGATAAACAGCGGAATTATAAATGTTAACTGTACACAAACAACAGATGGTGGTGAGGGAATTGAAAGTAAAGCTAACATGTATATTAAGGGTGGGCAGATAACTGCAAACACTTATGACGACTGTATCAATGCTACATCGCATATTGAAGTAACAGGAGGAACACATTCTTTAACTGCAAGAGGAAATGACGGAATGGATTCTAATGGCACACTTACTATCGCAGGCGGTATGATTATTTCAAAAGGTGCAGGTGGCCCTGAAGAAGGTTTCGACTGCGACAATAATGTTTTTAAAATATTAGGAGGAATCATCGTAGGAACAGGTGGAAACTCAAGCAATCCTACAACAAGTGTTTCTACACAAAACTCTCTTAAACTTTCCATTAATCCCAATCAGAATATATGTATAAAAAATTCGTCTAACCAGGTTGTTCTTATGTATGCTCTCCCAGCACTTTCTGGAGGAGGAAGCCCAGGTGGAGGTAAGTTGATAATGTTATTTAGCGACCCGGCATTTGTGAATGGAACATATACTATTCAATATGGTGGTACCATAAGTGGAGGAACAAACTTTAATGGATATTATACAGGCGCTACTTATTCCGGTGGTTCCAGCCAGTCTTTTACTGTGTACACAAAATTAACTACTCTTAATTTATAATTTTTTTAAATTCTTGCGGACAAGCCGACAAAGTAAAATTTTTACTTTGTTGGCTTTAGTTTTTTATAGGGGAGAATTAATATTTGCTCTCCAAAATTTCGATGGTGGCTGATATGATAGCTACGTTACTTCATTTTTATCTGTCATTTCTTTGGTAGTGTGGAATTTGTTAATCAGAAACTCAAAATGCAGAATTAGACGAGAAGAATTTGAATGTTCTGCCTGTTGAGAGTTATTAGATCAGAATAACAATAAATTTAAATGTATAGATACTCATGAATATTTATGAGCGGATAAATGAATTTATCGTTCAGGAAGAAACGACATTTCTGAAATTTTAAGAATGATTTTTTCAGGCTGAAATAAAAGAGCCGCTACACTTTTGTGCAGCGGCTCTTTTATCGTACCGATTATTCTATCAGAACAACCAGCCTAATTTAATTCTTGCAGTTACATTTGGACCAAAACCGGAATCTTTTCCACGTTTCTGTGAAGGATTGCTTTCAACAGTAGTTGAATGTGTTACAGTTGCAGAATAAACACCATTAGGATCAGGTCCTACAATAGGTGCAGTATCTGTTGCCTTCAGAAAATCAGTATCGTAATCAGTATATTTAGTACTGTAAAAGCCAAAACCAAATTCAGCACCTAATGAAAGATTTTTGGTGAAATAATAATCCATACCTGCAATCAGATTCACACCAAAAGTTTTGCTGCCATAGGTTGTGCCTAATGATCTTGTTGTCCATGGAGCTGAAATAGTAACATCATTGGAAATAGTATCAGTTAACGTGGTAGTGAAATCACTTACTACAATGGTATCACGAGTCATTTTTGTTTTAGAACTTGAGAAAACAATCTCAGCTCCAAAGTATGGTGAAAGTCTTTCTGTTCCGGCAAGATGTTTTTCAAATCCCGGACGGATACTAAATCCACTTTCTTTAGTTACCAGATTTGCTTCAGGATTCATTCCTGTAACAAGGTTGATATCGGGTCCCGGGAAAGGTGAATAATAGTTGATTTGCTTTGGGAAAGAGAGTGTATCATCCGCTTGTTGCAATACATCAGTATGTTTTGAACTGTTTACTGATAAGCTCAGCCTTACAGCCATAGATCCGTCTTTCAGAAATCTGCGGTAGGTGATTCCCTCGTTAAGTGAAATTGGATTGCTGCCGAATGGAGCAAATAACAACTGTAGGTTATTGTCTCCACCTTTTTGTTTAAAATCCTGGGCTTGTGCAGCCGACAGGCACAGGGCAATGCCTGATGCCATGAACATGAGTTTTTTCATTTTTATTCTGTTTAAATTTCTGCTAAACTAATACCCTTAGTATTCAATCAACAAATGTAGCAGCTTGTCTTATTAACACTCAAAAGTCAATAAGTCTTTTCTTAAAAAAACAGTGAATTATTTTATTTCCCAAACTGCAAAGGTGATATGCTTATTATCAAATGTACTTACTCCCCATATTTTTTTTTGTTTCATATTCGTAGAGTAATCAAGTTGAACAGCTTCGTCATGACCTTCGGCCATAGGCCATGTATATAATAATCCACTCTTAAAATCTTCGTAATACAACGTTAACGAACGATCAAAATATACGGTGGTTTCTTTTTCAAGATCTATCAGCAGCGGTTTGCATTTATTACTTAGCCTGTCACTAAACCAAAGGTCGCTCCGCTTAAGAGCTAAATATGTTTTACGGTTGCCAACCTTCTTGATGAAATTATAGGCAAACTGATAAATATATCCGTCCTGATAGTTCAACCAAAGATTATAGGAGTAAGGGAAACGTGTTTTATAAAAATCCTGATAGTAATCAGGGTTGTTATAATAGGTCGGAATGGATGCTATTTCAAAAAATTTGTAAAAATGATTCTGGTATTTATACCAGTCTTCAGGTTTGTTGTAGGGTAATGTTTCAATTTTTTTTGTTCTCCGCACATATCGGAATATGCGCGTTTCCTCATTATCCATCATCAGCAGATTATCAAACTCATCAAACTCCATATTACGAATGCAGCCATCATAAGGAAGTTTTATCTCTTCTAAAATTTTTCCTTGTTGACTGATAAGAAATACTATTGGTTGATTACAGGAATTGAACGCAATGATTTCTTCTGCATCTACTGCAATGCGGTAGGTAAATATTCCTCCATCAATTAATTCTTCACGGCTTAGTGTAAATAAATCAGTTTTTGTAAAAGGACCTCGTACCTGTTGTGCAAACACATTGCTTGCAGCCAGTATCAGGAATAAAATAATGGAGGTAAAACGCATGATATTTTTTAAGTGGCTGCAAAAATGCTCTTTTTATACATACAAAAACCGATTTGTGCCGTAAAATATGAATGGAAATGATGACCTTTGCCATTCTTGTATGATACAATCTGCATGTTTGATTTTAAGTGTGATTGCACTACTTTGTCTGCTTCACACCTATGTTTTTTTTCCTCTGTTGATGAGGTTGTTGTTGCGGTTTTCTTCAAAAAAACCATTCATAAGTATAAATGATAACGAGCTTCCATTTATAAGTGTTTTGATAGCAGCTCATAACGAAGAGAAAGTTATTCGTGATAAATTAAATAGCATCATTGATAACCAATACCCCGAAGATAAACTTGAAATTCTGGTAGGCTCCGACAGTTCAACAGATGATACTGACAAACAGGTAGAGATGTTATCCGAAAAGTTTTCCTGCATCAAGCTAATTCAATTCAAGAACAGAAGCGGCAAACCGGCTATCATCAACCAACTCGCAAGCCGTAGTAAAGGCACTATATTGGTAATTACTGATGCAAATGTGTTTTTCGATAAGGATACATTACGACAACTGGCAATGAGTTTTAAAAATCATTCAGTGGGGCTTGCCGATACGCGTATGGTCAACACCGGTTTAAAGAAATCAGGTATATCACATCAGGAAAAAGCATACATCAGTTCAGAGGTTGTCACCAAATATGCTGAAGGTAAAATATGGGGATGTATGATGGGGCCATTTGGAGGATGCTATGCAGTGAGGAAGGAGCTTTATCAACCTGTTCCTGAAAATAATCTGGTAGATGATTTTTATGTAAACATGAAAGTGTTGGAACAAGGCTATCAGTGTGTGAGTAATACCGATGCAGTAGTTTATGAAGAGGTTTCTAACAACCTGAAAATAGAGTATAACAGAAAGACCAGAATTGCAACCGGAAATTTTCAGAATCTTAAAACGTTCAGTCATCTGATGCTGAAAGGCAAAGGCATTGGATTTTGTTTTTTATCGCATAAAGTATTGCGTTGGCTGGGACCATTGTTTTTAATAATCATTCTCATTTGTTCAGGAATATTAGTTTTTACAGACAGAGGTAATTTGTTTTTTGAAATTCTTTTTGCAGGTATTTCTCTAAGTTTGATACTGGTAATATTTGACAGAATGTTGAACCAAGCAGGGATTCACATAAGTTTGCTAAGACTGAACACACATTTTATCGTCATGAATATTGCCCTGTTAAGAGGTTTATTTAGATATCTTAAAGGAGTAAAAAGTGGTGTATGGCAACCTACACAGAGACATCAGTAAATTTTTTGTGTTGGAATTAAAAATGTAGTTTTGTAGAAAGTTAATTTAGATTATGAAAGTTTCCTCTCCTCTAAAAATATTTATTGTGGACGATGATGTAATGGTAGCTGAAATGCTTCGCGACCAGATTACTCACAATACAACTCACTCTGTGACATTATTTCATACCGGAGAGGAGTGCATTAAACATGTTAATGAAAAACCGGATGTAATCATCCTTGACTATTATCTTAACTCAGAAAACCTCAATGCATCCAATGGGATGGAAGTATTAAAAGCTATAAAGAAAGTTCATCCTGAGATTCATGTTATTTTTCTGTCATCACAGGAGCGTTATGGTGTAGCTATGCAAATTCTGCAAAAAGGAGCAGAGTATTATATTATAAAGGATAAGGAAGCTTTTGGAAAGATTGAAAAAATACTTCAGGGCTTAGCTGCAGATATTTAGCGTTTTTTTTAAGAAGTGCAGGTTTTATAATAAATCTGACACCGGCCTAAATTAATCATTTTGAATTCTTTACCAACATGTAACATCTCCTCTGATGTTACCTTGTAATTCTTAGCAATACGTTTGAATGAAAATACCGGAATAATCAAAATTGAGTATTGCTGGCTTACATTCATATAACTATGTTTGAAACCCAATCATAATATCTGACATATGCAAAAAATCTACAATTTAGGAAGAGTTGCTATACTCTTAATGTTCCTGTTGAGTTTTAAATTTTCTACAGCGCAAACATGGACGCAGCAAACAAGTAACATTACCGATGACCTCAATGCTGTTCATTTTACAGATGCAAATAATGGCATTGCTTCAGGCATGAATGGAGCTGTTGTAACAACAACAAATGGAGGAACAACATGGGTGCCCCGTACTACAGGTGTTACGGCTAATTTAAAAGATGTTTTTATGGCAAACCCTCAAACAGCTTATGCAGTTGGGCTAAATGGAACTATTATCAAAACATCTGATGGAGGTGCAACCTGGACACCACAAACATCGGGAACCACTAAGATACTTCTCGATGTATATTTTGTTAGTCCCACAGTTGGGTGGGTAGTTGGTGATGACGGAACCATAAAAGCCACAACTGATGGTGGTACAACCTGGTCATCACAAACATCAAATACAACATCCGATTTGCAAGCAATATATTTTATATCATCTACAGAAGGATGGATATGTGGTACCGGAATTGGGGCAGTAGGTACAGTTTTGCATACCTCCGATGCCGGTTTAAACTGGACGCTGCAAACCGTACCTACAGGTAATTATGCCGACATACATTTTATAAATGCAAATGAGGGATGGATAGTGGGACCAAGTTCTGCAGTCGCAAAAACTACAGATGGTGGTGTTACATGGAATTCAGTCAACACAGGTTTGAATATGCAGATTTGGGCAGTACACTTTGTATCCTCCACTAAAGGTTGGATAAATATTGGCGCACCTGTAAATCAAAATTCTTCAATGAGGATAAGCAATGATGGAGGTACCACTTGGTTATCGCACCCAACACCTGTTAACGTAGGAACTGCCGATGCTTTTTTCTTAAATGCAGGATTAGGTTATGCAGTAGGTAATAACGGAATTATTTTAAAATACTCTTCATCTGTAGGCATTGATGATTACAGTGAGAAAGATGTTTTTACTGTCAATCCAAATCCGGCAAACCAATTTGTAACCATCAGTTTGCAGTCAACAGAACTTTTAAATACTGAAATAAAAATAGTTGATGCTATTGGTAAAGTAATTCAACAGTTAAAAATTGAAAATTCAAAAGTTGAAATTGATGTAAGCAAATTTACGAACGGAATTTATTTTGTTCAGTTTACATCTCCATCTCTTATAGTAAGGGATGGCGTGATGACTCAAAAATTAATCATAGATCACTAAACAAAGTCAGTATGAAAAAAATCTTATTCGCCATCCTCTGTTTTGGAACCATAACATTACACGCACAAATCCCAGCTTTTGACTGGGTAAAACAAATTGGAGATTCTTCGAGTGAAACCGGGAGGGGAATTGCCCGTGATGCATCAGGAAATTTATATATAGCCGGAAGTTTTATTGGCACTGATGATTTTGATCCTGGTCCGGGAGTTTATAACATGACCAGCGCAGTTGGAAGTGAAATTTTTGTTTTAAAGCTGAATGCATCAGGAAATTTTGAATGGGCTGTGCAAACCAGAGGATGGTCATCCAACATGGCAGAATTAGCAATTACATGCGATGCCACTGGAAATGTTTTTGTAACAGGCCACTTTCTTGATTCTACCGATTTTGACCCAAGTGCATCAACCTATAATTTAGTATCTAACGGAGGACGTGATATTTTTATATGGCACTTAAATACAAATGGAAATTTTGTGTGGGCAAAAAATATTGGTAGCACGGCATCCTCTATAACAAGTGAAGATATTGGTTATGATATTAAAGTTGATAACTGGGGAAATATTTACACCATTGGAAGTTTTGCATTAACTGCCGATTTTGATCCTGGACCAGGAACCGTAACCCTTAATGCAGGACCATATTGCGACATATTTATTTTAAAACTAAATGCAAATGGCGATTATGTGTATGCAAAAAATATTGGAGGATTTAATTATTGTATTGGCAGATCTATTGCCATTGACGCATTGGGTAACCTGTATGCAACAGGTTCTTTTTCCGATACAGTTGACTTTGATCCCGGTGCCGGTATCTTTAATTTAATTGCACCACGCTCAAATCAATTTGTAGCAAGCGATCCTGATATTTTTATTTTAAAATTAGACTCTTCGGGCAATTTTATCTGGGCGCAAAATTTTGGTTCAATCAAAGAAGATATCGGACAGACCATTCATGTTGATGACAATGGCAATGTTTATACAGCAGGCATATTTGAACAAACAGTAGATTTTCAATGGGGAACTAACACGTTTAATCTTACAGTTAGTTTATATGAGGACATGTTTGTTCTAAAATCAGATTCATCGGGCAATTTTATATGGGCTAAGCAAATACACAGCAGCTCTTTTTATGATGGCGTAAATGGAATTACTGCCGATACAGCAGGCAATGTTTACGTAACAGGCTCATTTGCCGGCACGGTTGATTTAGACCCCGGTATTGATTCATTTTTTGTAAGCACTCCATCATCAAGTTCTGATATTTTTATTTTAAAGCTAGATGCAAACGGCAATTTTCTATGGGGTAACAGTGCCGGTGGAACGGCAACTGATGTTGGTGAACAAATTTTATTAGATGCCACAGGAAATATATTTACGGTGGGCAGCTTTACTGGTACAACCGATTTTGATTTTAATTCCGGATCCTACAACCTTACAGCACCTGGATTCTTTCAAAACGTTTTTGTTCTTAAAATGAAGCAAAATACAGTAGGAATAACAGAAGGTACGTATGAAAATAGTTTTTTGGTTTATCCAAATCCTGCTAACCAGTCATTGGTTATTAGTCATCCATCATTAAAAGAAAACACTGAATTAAAAATTTTTGATGTGATGGGAAAAGAAATTTTAAAAACAAAAATTACTGGCAATCAAGCAGAAATTGATGTAAGCAAATTTACGAACGGAATTTATTTTGTTCAGCTTGCATCTCCCATTCTTTTGAACGGGAGTGGCGTGATGACTCAAAAATTAATCATACAACATTAGAATTAGAAGAAAAATAACAACAGGCACTTTCTAATACTTTGCAATACCAATTTTAAATAGCACAAACGATTTACTTTGATTAAGTAACTATTATGGGATAACTAATTTATAAAAACAGCAATGACATAGCAGTTAATGAACCGAGTAAATTTCATGTAACAGGAGTAATAAAAAAGGTAAATAGTAAAAATAGTAAGAGTAATACAGAAGAGAGTGTTCAAAGAATGGACTTCACCCTAACCGACATTGTGCAACATGATGTTCAATATATGTATTTTGCTTAGACAAATCTGTTAAATGGATTAACAAATTGATTTTATCCACACAATAGATATGTAAAACAGAGACAGCAGATGCAGGAATATGTAATTCTCAAACGTCTGACTCAAGAGAGTACCATTTTATAGATTTTGCGATATTTTTAATACAAATTCTATTAAATATGCATAGAGTGTAAATCAGGTAATGAAACAGATTTATGAATAAATAAACTGTTTTTCTGAAAAAAAGCCCCGGTTGACCTGCCGGGGCTTTTTATTTATAGAGAAGTGCATAATCATTGTGTGGAAAAGTATGGTTTAATTGGTTTAACAATTTTTTTGATTTCACCATAATTGGTGATTGACCGGTTTTTATCTGTTGAGGATTTTTGGCAACAAATAATTCTTCAATCTCTAAAATCAAAAAAAATTATGAAAAACGCTAAACATTCCGCAAGAGGTAATGGAAGACGAAATTTGTTTACTTCCTTAATTACTTTAAGTATGGTTGTTGGGCTTGTTGCCGTTTCATGGGCACAACCACGCTTTACGCGAACAACATTTAATGCAGCATACACCCCAATTACCATTGGCGGTGGAGCTACTTCTTCTTCGGCCACAGGCAATGATGTCAATCAAACCGGAATTCCAATCGGCTTCAGTTTCGGTTATGGTGACAGTACTTTTACAACCATTGGGTTAAATACAAATGGATTGGTTTGGTTTGATGCCATTGAACCCAATCCCGATGCAAATAAAACAAACTTAGTAGTAACATCTTCTCCTAATCAGGCACTTTCTGCATGGTGTAATGACCTCATGGACGATGCTTCTTCCGATATATTATATCAAACACAAGGCGCACCAGGCAGTCGGACTTTTACAGTTCAATATACCAATTATCCAACATATAATAGCGGAGCCGAGGCTACGAATGTAAGAATGAATTGCCAGATAATTTTATATGAAGGAACAAATGTTATTGAATTCAGATATGGCAGCGAAACCATCATAGGCAGTCAAAATACTTACGCTGGAGCATTTATTGGGTTGGAATGGGGAAATGGCGGTAATGAAAACTTTATTGATGCCGTTACCGGTTCATCAATAGTGAGCAACCGCATGTTAAGCGCTGCAACTGATTGGCCTACTTATAATTTTCGATTTACACCCGGAGCGCCTTCAACAATATCTGCGGGTACCTACAATGTAGGTGTGGGTCAAACCTACAACAGTTTAACACAGGCTGTTGCCGATGTAAATCACAGAGGTATCAACGGTGCGGTTACATTAAATCTTACCGATGCACAATATGATACTACTGCAGCAAATGGAAGTAACATCTTTCCGATTTTTGTAGCCACACCCAATGGCAGCTCAACTAATTTACTGACCATATCAAAGACCGGAACTCCTGCTACTTTAGCCTGGAGGGGTTCCAGCATAGCTTATCCGGCAGAAGGTTATGGAACAGGTGTAGGTTCTCATGCCATAGGACATACTTCAGTTCCACTGATGGGTGTATGCGCTTCATATACCACTATCAGTAACTTAAACCTTGTCACTCATGGCACAATGCCTCATCAGGTTGAAATTGGTTTGGCACAATTTGAAATGTTTTATAATGTAGGAGCACAACATAATTTATATGATAAAATTTCAATTGACCTTGACCGTAACCAAGGAGAATGTTATGGAATTTATTCTTTTAGTACCTCTTCCCCCGGTGGTATCCCGGGATCAAACTCATACAACACCTGGCGCGACATTAGTATAAAAGATTGTAACTACGGGATACGGCTGTCCGCACCTAATGACGGAACCGGTCCTGCAGATGAGGGTAACCAGATTATTACATCGTCCTGTAATATCTTTAATTACATTGGTGATCCGAATACTCCTGATGATATTATTAGCGATGGCTCATTTGGAGTATATTTAAATGGTCAGAGTAATGTAGTAGTAAGAAACTGTATTATTCAAAATATAACAGGTACAACAACAACGGGTGACGTGGATGGAATTAATGTATGGAATTCATGGGGAAGTATTGAAATCAGTAATAACATCATTCGTAATTTAAGAAGGGATAACGCTGGACTAAACTCTTTACATTGGGTCTCAGGCATAAGAATAAATAACAGTAACGAGAATACCAACGCCAGTATTTTTAATAACAGCATAAGTAATCTTTTAACTTCTTACATTGGAGCACCTACTGATTTAGCTGCCATAATTGGAATTTATTTTCAGTTTACAGGTAATTTTTCTTCTGAAGTGTACAATAACAGTGTTAGTTTAGATGGAAGCTCTTTCCCGGATGCCTCTTCTGTTTGTTTAAGTATAGATTATCCCACGGAGACTTTTCAAATAAAAAATAATGTTTTTGCAAATTTTACCCAGGCTCAAAGTGGCTTAGCAAATCATTCAATTTTTTATACCAACTCAGCTAATAAATACGGTAACGCTTCTTCTCTGTCGGATTATAACGTTTATTATCTTGCAAATGCTACAAATGGTTACATTGGTAAAGCCACATCAATTTTATACAGTTCACTTGCCGGATGGCAGGCAGCCATGTCGCTTAACCCCGGTACCGATGCCAACTCACAGGTTGCAGACCCGCACTTCGCCAATCCTGCAACAGATTTGCATGCAAGTAATCAGTCTGCTGTGTTAAATGGTACAGGTACGCCTCCACCATCCTATATAACCGTAGATATGGATTGCGAAACACGCACTGCACCTCATGATATTGGAGCAGACCAGTTTGAATTTTATACCTATTATGCCGACAACGATAACGACAGCTATGGCGATTTAGCCAATACAATTTCTGATATCAGTACAACGCCACCGGCAGGTTATGTAGTTGACAGTACTGATTGCAACGATAACAATGCAGCCATCAATCCCGGAGCAACAGAATTGTGCAATGGTATAGATGACAACTGTAATGGACAAACAGATGAAGGTTGTAATACAACTACCTGGTATGCGGATAATGATGGAGATAATTATGGAGATATCACCAACTCAACAGTTAGCCAGACACAGCCTGTTGGCTATGTAGCCGACAGTACTGACTGTAACGATAACAATGCAGCCATCAATCCCGGAGCAACAGAGATATGCGGAAACGGAATAGATGACAACTGCAACGGACAAATTGATGAGAACAATGCATCAGTTGCTGATGCAGGAGCTGATAATGCAGTTTGTCTTGCTAACAGTACAACACTTTCAGCAGTAGCACCAATAGTAGGAACAGGAACATGGAGTATAGTTCAGGGAGTAGCAGGCACAGGAAATATAGCACAGCCGAACAATCCAAATTCAAACTTTAGTGGAATATATAACCATCCATACCTTCTTGAATGGACAGTATCCAATGGTGGCTGTTCTACCTCCGATACAGTAAGTATAGTATTTGTGAGCGCCAGCTATTCAACAGGAAGAATACAGGCAATCAGTGGAGCACCTAATGCACTGTGCGGAGCAACACAAACGTATGAAGCAGTACCCAATATGAAGTATGCAACATATACATGGAGTGGATATCCTGCGGGCACGGTGGTGAATTCGCAATCAGGAAATATGATCAATCTTACCTTCCCCAATGGAGGATATAATATGTTCCAGTTGATGGTACAATCAGAAGTATGTGGATTTATCAGTCCTGTAAGAGCAGTAATATTAAAAGGAGCACCAAGTCTGAAGACAGTAAATGGTACAGCTGTGGTATGTCCTAATGCAACAGGCATCAGTTATGATGTTCCATTGTATGCAGGAGTAACATATAACTGGATAGTACCGGCAGGAGCAACAATAACATCAGGTCAGGGCACCAATGCCATCACAGTAGATTGGGGAGCAACTGGTGGCAGAGTATTGTGTTTTATGTCTAATAATTGTGGAAATTGCACAGCAAGTATCACCGTAAGCACCAATTGCAGAATGGCACAGTCATCGGCACAGGACAATAGGTTGAACAGTATATCAGTATATCCAAACCCATCAGAAGGAGTATATCAGATAGATTTTGCACAGGAGAATATAAATGGAATGATGGAAGTAACAGATATGCAGGGAAGAGTAATACTTCAACAGCATATATTGGGTGTAAACCAAACCATTGATATTACAGGATTTAACAATGGAATATATCTGCTGCATATTCACACACAGGAGATAAATCAGGTATTTAAACTGATTAAGGAATAAAAAAACTGTTTTTCTGAGAAAAGCCTCGGTTGACCTACCGGGGCTTTTTATTTATATTAGCGCAAAATCCACCTAAACCAAATATGGGGAACCGCGCTGCTTTGTTGTTTTTTATAACATTCATATTTCCTTTTACAGGCAAAGCCAACTCATATAATATTTATCTCAATTATTATTCAGTACAGGATGGGCTGTCAGAAAATCAGACAACCTGTGTCATAAAAGATAAATATGGATTTATTTGGGTAGGCACAAAGGATGGACTAAACCGTTTTGATGGCAGAACCTTTCAGGTGTTTAAAGCTAACACAGCTAATTCCGTTCCCGGTAATTACATCACTTGCCTGTCACTTGATGGCGACTCGCTCCTTTGGATTGGTACCACCTCCAATGGTTTTTGCAGTTACAACTTCGCAACCCAAAAATTTACTCATTATAATACTACCAATTCCAAGCTCAATGCCGATTATATTAACGATATAACCTATGATGCCTATCGTAATTGTTTGTGGATTGCCATGAATAATTCAGGACTGCAGAAGTTTGATCTTAAGAAAAAGCAGATAATTCCTGAACTGGTGTCAGTCAACACTTATTATACGGTAGCACTACTTGATACAACTCCATATTTTGGTGGAATCATTGAATCATTGAAACTACTGAAAGATCTAGGAAGATTCAAGAGGTTAATTAAAGATACCGCCACAACTTTAAATACAATTTATATTGACAGGGAAAGAAATATATGGTGTGGCGCCTGGGATAATGCATTGCATTTATTCAATAAAAATACTGAGCGGGTTAACTCCTTTATTTTTGACGGAAGCGGGAAACTTAAACTTTCAGGTGAGGAAATAATTTCAATTTCTGAAGATAAAGATAACCTTTTGTGGTGCGGTACTAAAAATTCAGGAATATTGATTTTTGATAAAAAGAAAAAAGAATTCCTTCACTCTTTTACATTTTCAAGAAATATTACTTCACGTGTAAATGCAATTTATACGGATGACTTTAACCGTATTTGGATTGCCACCAACGAAGGACTATTTGAATACGACCCATTATTGAATCAGTTCAATACCGAATTAATGCCTGTACCATCAGGGATTAAATCATGTCATGTGGTTGACAGGCTTATTACCAGTGAAGGCATGGATCTGGTGATATCAAAGTGTGGTCTGTTTTATCGCAAAAACATTAAAGAAAAATATCGTTATCTTGAAATTATTTACCAAGACGAAAAACAGGAACTCAACAGTATTCTGCAAAGTGAATCAGGTAAAATTTATATTGGAACCAACAGAACTGTTCTGGAGTTCGACCCTCATACATTAGGCTATAAGACAATTAAGTCAAATATAAAAGGAAAACGTAAAGACAATTTCTATTTTACCGGAGCTACAGTTGTCAATAATATAGTTGATTATACTTACAAGGATTCACCTTTAATATTGGCTTCGTTCTATGGAATGTATATTAGTGTTATTGACTTTAAAAGAAACAATATTTATTTTTTGACTCATAAAATAATTAATCAAAATTATTTTCTTGAAAATCTTGTTCGGAAATTATGGGTTGACTCTAAAAGGAATATCTGGATTTGTGGCTCAACTTCAGGATTGTCTCAAATCTATTTTGACAATACCTCAAAATTTGAAGAGAGACTTGCGAATGACACCCTCTTCAGCGAAATGCAAATTGGAATTAAGCTATGGAACAAAGCCCAAAGCGATTCAACGATTCAGATTAAAAATGTTTATGATATTACTGAGGCTGATTCGGGCAGATATTGGATGACTACACAGGGAAATGGGTTGGTACTTTTTAATCCTGCACACAAGCAGAATCCATTTACTTTTATTAATCGTGATATAACATCAATTTCTGGAGTTTCCAAATCCTCCGACTCTGTGTTGTGGATGATTACCTCATCAGGAATTTTAAGATATCAGACTAAATCCGGAATTTTTAAAATGTTTGATGCAAACAGTGGTGTACGTGAGAAAATTGGAGGATATTTTTTTAAGAAAAATCCTTTCAAATCCAATGAAATGGCAGTAGGGTTCAACGGAGGCTATATTTATTTCAATGCTGACAGTATGTCGCCATGTCTCGAAAAACCTACAATTTATTTTACCAAGTTGTGGGTGATGGATAAAACAGCAGATTCCATGCTGGTTTCTGATATTAGATTAAACTACAAGAATAATTTTCTGAAATTTTATATTTCGTCTAACACCTACACACAAAATAATCAGATAACCTACTATTACAGGTTAAATGGAATTGATAAATCATGGCGAAGCAATGATAACAACCCGGTGATTAATTATACCAATCTGCCTCACGGCTCTTATGAGCTTGAAGTGAAAGCTGTGACCAATGACAATGTTGAAAGTGATATAAAAAGACTTCATTTTGTAATTATTCCTCCATTTTACCTTACGTACTGGTTCTACACCATTTTAGTTATTGCCATCAGTTCAATTATATATTTACTTTACCGGATGCGAATAAATCAGATTTTAAGAGTTCAGGAGGTGCGTAATAATTTGGCACGCGACCTGCATGATGATATAGGGAGCACACTGGGAAGTATCCATTTGTACAGCCAGATTGCCAAAAGCAAACTCTCTGAAAAAGACCCAACAGAAACACAAAATATTTTAGAAAGGATTAAAGTTTTTTCAGAAGAAATTATCGAAAAAACAGGGGATACCATTTGGGCTGTAAAAGCAAAAAATGATAATTATTCTGACCTGAGTTTGCGCATGGAAAGCTATGCAGCCAATATTCTTGGAGAGGCCAATATCAACTTCAATTTTGAAACAGATGAGAAAATACTGGACAATAAACTGACCATGACAGCACGAAAGAATCTGTTTCTGATATTTAAGGAGGCCATCCACAATATTGTGAAGTATGCCAACTGTACTTTAGTTGATATATCACTGAAACGAGAGGGAAACAAAACTATATTCAGAATTACTGACAATGGTTGTGGGATTTGTTCAGAAAAAAAAGGGCATTATTTTTCCGGAAACGGATTGAATAATATGAGGACACGTGCAGAAGAAATAGGTGCCGATTTTGTATTGACTTCTCCGGCAGGACAAGGAACAGAAATTCTGATAACCATTCATTAAGATCACAACTTTAACCATAAATGGTGATTGATGACAAATATTATGATTAGCAAATTTGCACCATGGAAATGACGAAACAAGATAAACCCATCAGAGTAATTATCGCTGATGACAATAAGAATATACTGGAGTCAGTACAAGCAGTTCTTAATGATTCCCAAGACATCCATTTGGTAGCCTCATTCGGTTCAGCAATAGAATGTGTTGAAAATATTGAATCACTGAAACCCGATGTAGTACTATTGGATATTGATATGCCTGCAATGACAGGTATTGAAGCCGTAAAAATCATCAGAAAAAAATTTCCGGGTTTGCCTATTCTTATGCTTACCGGTTTTGAAGATGACGATAAAGTTTTTAATTCTATTTGTGCAGGCGCCAACGGATATTTACTTAAAACTACCAGTCTCGAATCGCTTATTTTTCAAATCAAGGAAGTATATGCAGGAGGTGCACCTATGACACCGGTTATAGCCAGAAAAATGCTGAATGCTTTTGCCAAACAGCAGACACCTCAAAGTGCCAGTGAAGAATATAATTTAAGTAAGCGCGAAAAGGAAGTATTGGAATTGTTGGTAAAAGGTAAATCTTATAAGATGATTTCTACCCAACTCAATATAAGCTATGAAACAGTTCATACTCATATACGCAGAATTTATCAGAAACTGCATGTCAACTCCGTAAGTGAAGCAGTTTCAAAAACCATTATTCAGAAAATACTAAGGCATTAAACACTGCCGCAACCATTCATTCAATATTGTGTTTTTACATATTGAACACTTCTATCATTCAGGTATTGCATGATGGAGTGAAAACATTTTTCATATTTTCCAACCAACTCCGGAGGAAACACTCCTTTGTTATTAAACACACCGTTTAAAATTAAATGGGCAGCTGCTGTGGCTGTATAACCTGTTGTACGTGCCATTGAAGAAGTGTTGGTAGCATGGTTGTAATTGTCATGCAAATGATAAACGATGGTTTGTTGTCGTCCTTTATCATCAATACCCTTTATGGTAATTCGCATAACAGTAATTTCTTCTTCTGTTTCGCCAAGTTTCCATTCATCAAAAAGCAAACGTGAGGTAAAATCTATCGGACGGATTTTTGCACCATTTATTTCAACAGGTGTGGTACTGAAAAAACCTGTTGACCTGAGTACCCTGACATATTCAACATGACCGGGATACCGCAGTGTTTTTTCTTTCATATTTTTTATGTGTGGCATGGTGAACAGCAAGGAACGCAAGCCATCACTGTTAAAAGACTCCAGTGTTCCAACACCTTCAAACTCTACCTGCTCTACATCACTCAGTGCTTCTCTTGTCACTATACAACCATTCTCCACATAACGCGCAGGTCGTGTGTATTCCTCTATTACATCAATTGGAGAAAATGGTGCTTTATAGGCAAAAGGCCATTTTTTTATCTTAGGTAAACCGCCAACCAAACATTCAAAATCTGTAATGTTCAACTGTTCATTGTAATATCCTAAAATAATATTTCCCATTCCGGGAGCTACACCGCAATCTACAATTGCTGTTACATTTTTTTGTACAGCAAGACTCTGAAGTTCGAGGCAATTTTCAGGGAAGAAAGAAATGTCAACAGTGTTTTTTCCGGCTTCAATAATGTTTTTTAAAGTTTGATAACCCAGAAATCCTGGCACTGCACTTACAACAAGATTAAAAGGTTGTATTGTTTTTTTTAACTCATCAGAGTTACACACATCCAGAATGATGGTTGTAATTTTTTCATTCTTTGATTTTAATTTATCAAGTGCAAAGGAGCTTTTATCGGCAACGGTAACATCATGTTGTTTTACTAAATCCAAAGCCATGGCACTGCCTACCATACCGGAGCCTATTACAATTATTTTACTCATGCGATCATTTTAAATAGAACATTTATAAAAGCGTCCCTGAAAGTATTGTGGCTGCTATACTGAAATAAATTACAAGCCCTGTAACATCTACCAAAGTAGCAATAAATGGTGCAGAAGATGTAGCAGGGTCTGCGCCAAAACGTTTTAACACAATAGGAAGCATGGAACCCATTACAGTTCCCCAAGTACAAACGCCTACCAAGGTAATACCAATGGTAATGCCTATCAGCATCCAGTGTGGGCCATAAATATTGGTGAAAGTTGCCCAAGCTGCTACACGTAAAAATCCAATTACACCCAATATTAAACCTAAGATCAAACCTGAAACAATTTCTCTGCGTATCACTCTCCACCAGTCTTTCAAAGTTACTTCGCCCAAAGCAAGTGCACGTATGATAAGTGTTGCAGCTTGCGAGCCACTGTTTCCACCGCTGCTTACTATCAATGGAATAAATAATGCCAACACTACTGCACGTTCAATTTCATTTTCGAAAAAACTCATGGCTGATGCAGTAAACATTTCACCAATGAACAAGATGATTAACCAGGGTGCACGTTTGCGAAGTAATTTGGGCAAAGGCATTTCCATATAGGGTTCTTCAAGAGCTTCCACACCTCCCAACTTCTGAATATCTTCTGTTGTTTCTTCTTCAGCCAATTGCAGTACGTCATCAATAGTAATAATGCCTAACAACGTTTGTGAGGAATTTACAACAGGTAATGCCACGCGGTTCAATTTTTTGAAAACACCGATAGCCACTTCTTCGTCATCTGTTACAGAAAGTGCTGTGTACTTGCCATCAATCAGTTTTTCAATAGGCGTATTCAAATCAGCCAGAAGAATTTCTGCAACTTTAATGTCATCAATCAGATGACCGCGTTCATCAACAATATAAATAATATTAAGTGTTTCTGAATTTTCTCCATTCTCTCTGATATAATCCAACACATAACGCACACTCCAGTGCTTGCGTATAGCAATGTAGTCGGGCGTCATCAAACGTCCAATAGAATTTTCAGGATAACCTAACAATGAAAGTGCAATGGCGCGTTCTTTTGGCGTGAGTAGTTTAAGTAATCGGTTGAGGAGTTCCGGATCTATTTCTTCGAGAAGTGCCGTACGGTCGTCAGGACTCATATCGTTAAGAATGAGCTGCACCTGACGCGAAGGAAGTACATCAAGCAGTGATTTTTGCAGATTTACATCCAGCGATTCAAACGTTTCAAATGCGCGCTCACGGTCAATAGATTTAAAAACAAATGCACGTTCAGCATCATCACTTTCAACAATCAGTTCTGCAAGCTCTGAAGGAAGCCAGTTTTCAAGATATGCCTTGCAGCCGGCAAGATTATCCTGCTGAAGTAATTCTTTAATTTCCTCCATGTGTATTTGCGCTGGCATTGTAAACTGAAAAATCCCGTCCTAAAAGGCTGTAAAGTTAGGCAAATACCTTTTTTAAAACTAAATGAAATTATTGCTTTTTAACCTTTTCCTGTTACCATTCATGACAGGAATAATGGGTTTATTTAATCTTTACAGTCAGCAGCTTTTCATCTCCTATAAATGCTTCCAGAATATCGTCAGGTTTTACACTGCCTACACCCTCAGGAGTTCCGGTGAAAATGAGATCACCTTTTTTAAGAGTGAAATATTCTGATACGAATGAAATAATCTTATCAATGGAATGAATCATTTGTGATGAATTTCCCTGCTGTACAGTTTGTCCATTTTTATCGAGATGAAACGAAATTTGCTGAACCGATTCAAATACTGATTTGTTTAAAAATTTACCTGTCGGTGCGCTGCCATCAAAAGCTTTGGCAAGTTCCCAGGGCAACCCTTTTGTTTTGAGGTAGGATTGTTTGTCGCGTGCTGTAAAGTCTATTCCAATTCCAATTTCATCATAATAGGTGTGTGCAAATTTCTCCTGAATGTGCTTTCCGGTTTTGTTGATCTTAATTACCAACTCTACTTCATGGTGTATTTGTGCAGAAAAATCAGGAATAAAAAATGGCATGCGTGGTTGCAGTTGTGCGGTTTCAGGTTTCAGAAAAATTACAGGCTCTTCTGCTGTTTCATTGTTCAGCTCTTTTACATGTGCAGCATAATTTCGTCCTATACAAATTATTTTCATTGTGTAAATTGTGTTAGGTCGAGTTCTGAAAAGTGATGTTGTTTTTTAAAATAATAAGCTGAAACGAGACTTTTCTTATAAAGATTTGAAACTTCTCTGAACGGAATTCCTGAATTATTTCTTTGCTTTTTTAACCGTTTCAAGTTTTTTAAAATATAAAAGTAGGCCTTATAAACGGCTATGGTGTCTTTCATATTTCCAGAGAAAAAAAAGCTGATGGCAGCAAGTTTATCAAGTACAATTCTGCTGATAAAAACCCGAAGCATTTTTTGTGGTGGCAGATTCTTATACAGCATCATCAGATTATTTCTGAAATTGAGATAAGTTTTTCTGGGGTTGCTTTTGTGTAAGGTGCCTCCGCCTACATGAAAAATATGTGACTGCGGAATGCAGAATAATTTTAGTCCTTTACGTTTGAGTCGCCAGCACAAATCAATTTCTTCCATGTGAGCAAAAAAATGTTCATCCAGTGCACCTGCGGCATGATACTCCTTGCTGCGGATAAACATGCACGCACCTGTAGCCCAGAAAATTTCTGTTGGTTGGTCGTACTGCCCTGAATCTTTTTCAAGTGTGTTAAATATTCTGCCTCTGCAAAAAGGATAACCCAGATAATCCAAGAATCCTCCTGCTGCACCGGCATGCTCAAACTCATCTTTTTGATGGTAAGCTAAAATCTTAGGCTGGCAGGCAACTACATCCTCATTGGCATCCATAAACTGAATGACAGGCTCCACCCACTGAGGAGTAACTTCAATGTCGGAGTTTAACAAAACATAATATTCAGCATCCACCTGTTTCAGTGCGCGGTTATATCCTCCTGCAAAACCGGTATTTTCAGATAATGGAATAATTTTTATTTGCGGAAAATCCTCCTTCATGACCTGAAGTGAGTTGTCAGTTGATGCATTATCAGCAACAATTATTTCGCACCACGAAGGTGTATGTTGTATGACCGAAGGCAAAAACTGTTTAAGCAGTTTTGCCCCGTTAAAGTTCAGTATGACTACAGCTACCTTCATCCGGGTGCAAAGAAATGAAATTACAGGCGTTTATTCAGATGTTTAATATTTCCACCTTCGGTGACTCCATAGCCAGTTGGCGGGTTGCTGGTGTATGTCATTTTCGAGTAATGTCAGATGTTTTTTGGTAATGACGTGTTCGTTTTCTTCCTGTGGATTTTCTGTTACAGGCAAAATGGTAATTTCATAATAACCTCTTCTGATTCTGTGCATCGAAAAATAAATCACCGGATAACCGGTTAATTTGGCAAGCTTTTCTGCGCCCAAAAACACAGCAGTATCCTGATTTAAGAATGTAGTACGGTAATTTATTTCGCTACGATGTGGGGTTTGATCAGCAATGAGTGTGGTAATGGTAGGAGTGTTCTTATGTTTCACCACTTCGCGTGTGGTGGACTTCATTGGAACAAGATACATTCCAAACCTCGACCTTATTTTCTTAAAGTAATCATCCCATGACGAACTGGTAAGTGGTTTATAAATTCCGAGGACTTTATGTGGTGCAACGGCTGAAAGTGCCAGCCCACCCAATTCCCAGTTGTTGAAATGCCCGCATACGGCAATCAGACTTTTTTGAGAGTCGTAATAGTGGTTGAGTATTTCCGGGTTGGTAAAGCGACATCTTCTTGTGAGTTCACTTTTGCTTATGCTTACCATTTTAATGGTTTCCACTATCAGGTCTGATAGGTTGGTATAAAAGTTTGCAGCTATCTCTTCAATTTCTTTTTCATTTTTTTCAGGAAATGAACGATAGAGATTGTCAAGAATTACTTTTTTTCGATACTGAATAAAATGTTTCAGAACGAAAGCAATAACATCTGATAAGAAGTAAAGTATGCGAAGGTCAATCAGCGAAAGAAGATAAATAAGGCCACGCAGCACCAAATGCACAAAAATTTACTTGTCGTTATAATTGTCATAGGTACGGTCACCGGAATAAACTCCTTTCAGATCTTTTCCTGTGTCGTCAATGTCTTTGGCATTGATGGCGCTTTTCTGTCTTAAAATTATATTCCATGCAGGCTCGTTGGGTTCACCGGGCATGTCGCTGTGCAGTAGAGTATAATTTCTCGAAAGCATATCCTTGCTGTAAAACACAAACATTTTATTGGTTTGGTTTTTTATTTTGTCGTAATGCCACATTTCATAAGGATAGGCATTTGGTTCAAAATCACTTTTGTTGATGGACGAAGGGGCACCATATTGCAAATAAACTCTTCCCATATCAGTATTATACCCTTTGAGTGCACGAGTACCGTATTTCTTCTGAATCATATCTACTTTTTCTTTATATGCTTTCCATGCTCCTTCCGGGTCGGCAGGATTTTCCTGTTGCCAGAAATCGTAAAAGAAGTTTTTCATCATTTCAATGTTAGAAGCTTTCATTTGATTGGTTATCCAATCCGATTGTTGAGGTCCTGAAATGGGGCGAAGACTGGCAATATTTTCGGCTAATACATTTTTATCATTCATATTACCAACAAAAGTTTTGCTAATGTCACCTGCATAAACAGGAACTTCTGAAGAAGGTGCATGACGCTGAAAATAAACTTTAGACATTGCCAGCGATTGGTTGGCTTTATCCTTAACCTCTACCACCAAATTGTAGTTCCCTGAAGGAAGCTTGCTGATATCCATTTCACTCAGAACAGGTATAACTTCAGAGACGTTTTTACGCTGTATCATTCCAAAATCGGACAACATAGAATTACCTTCAGCTTTTTGGATGTAGCAAGAGAGGGCAATTGCATCGTCAGCAAGTTTTTGAGTGTTGTACACCTCAGCATAAAATTTCAAATGATTATCACTGGTACTATAAAAATTATCTACACGGGGTGTAACAGAGAAACCATTTTTTACAAGCATGTCTGCCGGTTTATCTGTTTGTGAAAAATCCTGAACCAACTCAATGTCTGACACTTTAACTTTATCAGGAATAAATGCCAGACTGATGGCTTGATTTAGTTTGAACTCATTTCCACCCTGATTGTCTTTGATAGTTAACTCAAGGTCGTAATTTCCATCAGGAAGTGATACTCTTCTCACATCCAGAAAATCACTTACAAACAATGTGTCTTTAATAGCAGGGCCTAACAAATTATATTTGTCGGCTTTAATAATCTTGTCCTGCGACTTTATCAGATAGGTTATTTGAACGGATGCCTGATACTGACCTTCCTTATTGGGTTGATAGGTAACTGAACTTCCATTTATTGAAAGATACCATTCTAAATATGAACCCTGACCGGGAGCATAAAAAGTCTTATAATCGAATAAGGCTTTGAGGTTCCTTGCTTCAGCAGAAACCATCATCAGGGAAGCTGCGAATACTAACAGAACACGTTTCATTTTAATTGATTTTTACGATATAAAGATAAACAAATAAATCAGCATTAGGATAGTTCAAATTTGATTGAGGTATTAAAAATTGTTTTATTTTCGCGCCCGGAGAGATGGCAGAGTGGTTGATTGCAGCGGTCTTGAAAACCGCCTTGGGTAACACCAACGGGGGTTCGAATCCCTCTCTCTCCGCCTGAGAGGTTGGAGCGCCACAATTCCGGCTATGAAAAATCAACATCGCCATACAGGCCTTATAATTTGGTTTGCAAAATAGAAAAGCCAACACGCAGTGAGGCCATGCAGTTAGAAAAGAAACTGAAGAATCTGAATACAGAAGATTTAAGAAAGTTTATCCAGAAGTATGGAGGCTGAGAGCGAAGCTTGGCTATCAAAACGCAGAGCTATCAATAGCGAGTAATACTTGGCAATCAAGATTCATTGTTTGCAGAATTGTTTAAGTTATTTTTAACAGGAAGTTTTTTGATATAAGCGAATTGTATATCGGGGGTCGAGAGGCAAATCGGGGGTCGAGAGGCGAAGCTCTCGATGGCGAGCCAAGCCTCGCCATTCGAATCCCTCTCTCTCCGCCAAATGAGCTTCCGAGAGGAAGCTTTTTTAATATGTATTGGGTTTATATATTGTATTCAGAAAAAGGTCAACGTTTTTATATCGGACAAACGCAGGATGTGGCTAAGCGTTTGGAGCGCCATAATTCCGGATATGAAAGTTCAACATCGCCATACAGGCCTTATAATTTGGTTTGCAAAATAGAAAAGCCAACACGCAGTGAGGCCATGCAGTTAGAGAAGAAACTGAAGAATCTGAATACAGAAGATTTAAAAAAGTTTATACAAAAGTATGGAGGCTGAGAGCGAAACGTGGCTATCAAAACGCGGAGCTATCAATAGCGAGTAATACTTGGCAATCAAGATTCATTGTTTGCAGAATTGTTTAAGTTATTTTTACCAGGAAGTTTTTTGATATAAGCGATTAGTATATCGGGGGTCGAGAGGCGAAGCTCTCGATGGCGAGCAAGGCCCTTGCCATCAAGAGGCATAGCTCTCGATGGCGAGCCAAGCTTTTGCCATCAAGAGGCATAGCTCTCGATGGCGAGCCAAGCTTTTGCCATCAAGAGGCATAGCTCTCGATGGCGA
>JAGVTU010000022.1 GCA_019136655.1 Bacteroidota bacterium | reverse complement strand
TTTTCGCTTTTCCATTTCGCCCAACCCCAACAATGGTAATTTTAAAATCATGTATCTGTTGCCACAAAACAAAAGCGGCACGTTGCAGATATTTGATATAACAGGAAAAGAAATTTACCACCAAATCTTGCCGCCATGGAGTACGCTGCAATATATTTCATTACCCAAAATTGCAGATGGAGTGTATCAGTGCACCATCACAAGCAACAACCAACGGGTAAATAAAAAGCTGGTGGTGGTGGAGTAAGAACTCAATTTAAAAGATAACTTCAAACTTTTTTATAAATAATTCACATCGCTTGCACTCACCCCCTACCCCTGAAGGGGGGTGACAACGCACAACATATTTGAAGTGCGTCTGCGCCCTTTAGGGCTACGGGTGCGCTTAGGCATGTGTAAAAAAATTATTGCGTCTGCGTCCTTTAGGGCTACGGGTGCGTGGAGGCATGTGTAAAAAAATTATTGCGTCTGCGCCCTTTAGGGCTACGGGTGCGTGGAGGCATGTGTAAAAAAATTATTGTGTCTGCGCCCTTTAGGGCTACGGGTGCGCGGAGGCATGTGTAAAAAAATTATTGCGCCAGCGCCCTTTGGGGCTACGGGTGCGCTTAGGCTATACAACATCTCCCCAAAAAATAACTCCATCATTATGACAAAGAATAAAACCGTCAAACAAAAAAAGGCTTCAGCCTTTACCCAATCAAAACTTTTCCTCTCCTTCGAAGACGTCCGCGATGACGACAAGACAATTAGTTAAATTATGTTAACTCTGTAAAGTTGTTGGAATCCTTCAGGCCACATACAAAACAGCAATTAAAACAATGCTTATTTTCGCCTCCTGTACCATATACAATCATCATGAAATATCGCATCCTTTTAGTATTTGCCTGTTTGCCCATGCTGGGTTTCGGACAGAAAGTTTGGTCGCTGAAAGAATGTATTGATTATGCACTCAACCACAACATTGGTGTGCAGCAGGCAGCTGTGGCAGCGCAGATGGCCGAAGCAGCCCGCGACCAGAATTTTGCCGGATTCTTCCCTTCGATAAACGGCAGCGCAGGTATGAATTATAATTTTGGCCGCAGCCTCGACCCTACCAGCTACACTTATGTTGATAAAACTTTTCAGTCGGGTACAGCCTCTCTCAATGCAAGTCTTCCGATTTTTCAGGGATTCGGCATTCAGAACAGTTACCGCAAAAGTGTGAGCGACCTCAATGCAGGCAAGCAGGACTTTATCAAATCACAAAACGATATTGCTCTTGCTGTGGCAACTGCCTACTTGCAGGTATTATTCAGCAGCGAACAACTGGATGCCACCAACGTAAGGATTGAAGCAGCTACCACTCAGCGCAACCGCACCAAACTTTTGGTGGATAATGAACTGCTTGCAGAAGGTTCATTGCTGGATGCTGATGCGCTTTTGTCAACAGAAGAATACAATAAAATAGTTGCGGAAAATATGCTTACCAATGCAAAAATTTCGCTCATACAACTGATGCAACTCGACTCGGTAAGCGATATTGCCGTTGAAAAACCTGCTGTTGAAATTCCTTCAAAAGAGTCAACCTTGCTCACGGCAGATGCCATTTACAGTCAGGCACTGAAAATTTTACCTGAAATAAAAGCAGCAGATTTTCGCATTACCAGTGCGCGCTATTCATTGAGTATTGCACGTGGTGGCCGTTACCCGCAGTTATCTGCATTTGGATCGCTGGCAACCAATTTTTCAAATCAGGCTACAACACTTGACGGTTCTCCGGTATTTGTAGGATATATGCCCACGGGAGCAGTAACGTCATCAGGTGAAGAAGTTTTTCAGCCTGTGTATTCGTATAAATATAAAGACACTCCGCTGAATAAACAGATCAACAACAATTTCGGAAAATCACTGGGCTTCAGCTTGTCAATTCCCATCTTCAACGGATGGTCTGTGAATGCCAATATCAAACGCTCCAAACTCAATTTTGAAAATGCAAAGCTGAATGCATTGCAGGTAAAAAACGATACCTACAAAACCATACGCACTGCACTTGCCGATGCCATTGCTGCCATCAACAAATATGATGCTGCTACCAAAACCAACGATGCACAGCAGAAAGCTTTCGGCTATACCGAAAAAAAATACAATGCAGGTTTGCTCAACAGCCTTGATTATGTAAATGCACGAAATAATCTCACCAAGGCACAGGCCGACTTGCTGCAGGCAAAGTATGAACTGATTTTAAAACTGAAAGTACTCGATTTTTATCTTGGGAAACCTTTATCATTTTAAATTATGAAAAAGAAAAATAACTTGTTAAGAAATATTCTGATTGTTGCAGGAATTATCATTGTCATTTTGGTTGTCGGTAAAAAAGCCGGATGGTTTGGTGACGACAGCACCATTAAAGTGAGCACCGATAAAGTTTCGCTGCAAACTATTACAGAAACTGTTTCGGCCAGCGGAAAAGTACAACCCGAAGTGGAAGTGAAACTTAGCTCTGACGTTTCGGGCGAAATTGTGGAGATGCTGGTGAAGGAAGGTGATGTGGTAAAGAAAGGTCAGTTATTATGTAAAATAAATCCAGAGATATACATCTCCTCTTTCGACCGTGCAGTGGCGGGGCTCAACTCCACCAAGGCAGGTTATGAGAGCAGCAAAGCACGTCTTGACCAGGCACAAAGCCAGCTGAAGAAAGCTGAAACAGCCTATCAGCGCAACAAAAAAATGTTTGAAGAAAAAGTAATCAGTGCCTCCGACTGGGAAATTGTAAAGTCGGCTTATGAAGTGGCTAAGGCAGAAGTGGAAGCAGCAGAGCAAGGAGTTTCAGGAGCGCAGTATAATGTGAAAAGCGGAAGTGCATCAGTGAGAGAAGCAAAAGAAAATCTGAACAAGACAGACATTTTTGCTCCGGTAGATGGAACGGTTTCTAAAATCAGCAGAAAGAAAGGTGAGCGTGTGGCAGGAACAAGTTTCACCGATGGAACTGAAATTTTGCGCATAAGCAACCTTCAGGAAATGGAAGTAAAAGCCGATGTGGGAGAAAATGACATCATACGTATTCACTTAAAAGATACAGCACTGGTAGAGATTGATGCTTACAGCCCGCGTAAGTTTAAAGGCATTGTTACTGAAATTGCCAATACACCCAATGAAACTGTTACCGGAACAGATAACGTTACCAACTTCGCTGTGAAGATTCGCATTTTGCGCGAGTCGTATGCTGATTTGATTCCTGCCGATAATCCACAGTATTCTCCGTTCAGGCCGGGCATGTCGGCAACAGTGGATATACAAACTAAAAAAGCTGTGAATGTAATAGCAGCACCTATAAAAGCTGTTACCACCCGCGATACAGCTATTCACCGCTCGAGCAAGCAGGTGGCACGCAGAAATGATGACGGCACAGTAGAAAAACTGGAACCTGAAAATAGTGGCAACGACACACCGGTGAAAGAAGTGGTTTTTGTGAATGAAAATGGTGTGGCGAAAATGCGTGTGGTAAAAACAGGAATTCAGGATGTGAATTATATGGAAATTACCGAAGGCCTGAAAGTTGGTGACGAAGTAATTACCGACCCGTATCAGGCAGTTTCGAAAAAGCTGAATGATGGCGACAAAATAAAAGTGGTAAGCCGCGATCAGTTGTTTACTGACGAGAAAAACAATTAACAGTGCCTCTGATACTGTGCATTGAAACTGCAACAGACAGTTGCTCGGTGTGTGTGGCAGACGGGCAGCGTGTTATAGCCGTTAAAGAATCACATCACAGCCGTTCACATGCTTCGCAGTTGTCGGTATTTATTGATGAACTGCTTAAAGAAAATCAGCTTCAATATGCTTCACTGGATGCTATTGCAGTAAGCTGCGGGCCGGGGTCATACACCGGTTTGCGCATTGGCGCAGCCACAGCCAAAGGTCTGTGTTTTGCTCTCGAAAAACCGCTTATTGCAGTGCCCACACTTGAGAGCATGGCTCATCTTTTTAAAAACAATGCTGCAGGCAATGCAGAATATTTTTGCCCGATGCTTGACGCCCGCAGAATGGAAGTTTATACAGCATTGTTCAACCGTGAGCTGGAATATGAAAGACCTGCAGAAGCTGTTATCCTTGAAGAAGATTTTCTTTCAGATTATTTGCAGCATAACAACATACAGTTTTTTGGCAGCGGCAGCATAAAGTTTAAAAACATTTGCAAGAGTGAACATGCGCATTTTGCCAATGATTTCAATTTGTCGGCAACGGGACTTGTAAACCTTGCCCTGCACAAATACGTGCAAAAACAATTTGAAGACATTGCTTACTTCGAGCCTTTTTACCTCAAAGACTTTGCAGGAATAAAAAAATAATTTTTCAGAAAGGTTTAAGTATCATCAGCAAAATGATGATGATGAAAATAACATTTTCTACACGCTCATAGAAAAACAGTTTTCGTGCAAGCGGGTAATACGCTTCGGGAATATTTTCGCCACTGTGGCTTTGGAGCAATTGTTTGATAGGTTTGGAGCGTGGCGATAGCATAACCGGCCCGAATGCCAGAGCTACCAAAAATAAAATCAGTGCAGTAACATACCATCCTGCCCGGAATAAATATGGAGTGATAATGCCCATTGCCAAACCCGAAAGCAACAACAGCGTACCTCCTACTATCACAAAATTATGCAGCCTGTTGCGGATAAGGTATGCATGCTTCAGCTCTGTCATGTTGGTTGCACGTGTTACCACATAAATCATCACAAAGCCGGGACCTAAACCAAGAATGGCAGAAAGCACATGAATAACTACCAGCACGCGGTATAAATCAGCCATAAAAATTTTATCTCATGTTGTTGTGCTGCAAAAGTAGAACTTCTGCAAGTAGCAGGTTGCTAAAGTATTTTAAAAACAGCTTTGGCAGTGTAATGATTCAGTCAAAAATAAAAACCATGTGATGCAAATTGGTGAACCAAATTCAGAGCGAAATTGTTATGATAACTCAGAAATGTGTACCTTCAACGTCAATTAATTTTCCTGTTATGCAATTACATATTCAATCCGACAACCTGAATGACTACTTGCAAGAAATTCCTCCGGTGATTGTGTTCAGCACACCATTGGTGCAGCAGCAGATTGAAAAAATAAAAATGCAGGCGAGCACCGATGAAGAACGTGCCAAGGCAGCTTTTGAAGTGGCAAGAGACAAAATCACACACTCCTTCGACATACAGAGTAAAGTTATCACCGTAAGTGCTGAAGATACTTTGCAAAAAGGAGAAGGAATTTGTTTTGCCAAATCGCATTTGTTGGCCACACTGCTCAGAGGCATGGGCATACCTGCAGGATTTTGTTATCAGCGTGTGTTGCGCAAAGGAACTATTGACTCCGGTTATGCATTGCACGGACTCAATGCCGTTTACCTGAAAGACAAAGGCTGGTTCAGACTTGATCCGAGAGGAAACAAACCCGGCATTGACTCTCAGTTTTCAACTGAAACAGAAAAATTGGCTTATCCAATCCGTACTGCCCTTGGCGAAATTGATTATCCTGAAGTGTATGCAAAGCCACTTGATTCAGTGATCAAATCCATGCAGGAATCAACTGATTGCTTAGCCCTGTTTTACAACAGACCTGAAATGGTTTAATTTTATTTTAGAAAGCAGCCTTCACTCCAAGCAAATGACCGCTGACAATTTCTATTCTTTTGTTTTGATAACTCTCACCTTCCACACTTCCGGACCTTTTTCAAGATATTCCCATCTGAATGGTTCCTTGCTCTCAGCTTCCATCTGATAATACAAAGGCTTGGGGTCATGGTCGTTGATAAACTCAAAAGCTTCGCCTGTTTTTATATCTGCAAAAGCTTTGTAAAACATTTCGTGTCTGTCGGTGGGAGTATATGGCCGCACATCAAAAGTGTTCACAACGGAATAACCTTCGTCACCCAGTCCGCTGTTGTCCTGTTTGGTTACATGAACAACATACTCCCCGTCATCTTTCTTTTTGTAAATCCACCTGTGTTTGCCTTCAAACTTCTGCATAAAAATGCCATGTATTTCTCCCGGGTCTTCACTCGAAATAATTTCCATAGTGGTTCCTTCTTCCATCATTCCGTAGCGATGAAAAACAATTTGCTTCCACTCTTTTTTATCTGCTTTGCGCAAATCGAGCAAGGTTGAAATATCTTTAAACTCACGTCCCTGCGATTCTTCAGTGCGTGTAACTTTTACTTTCCACTCGCGGCCACCTTTGTTCAGGTACTCCCACCCTACTACATCGCCAAATACAGAGCGAAACTCATAGTAAAGCGGAATGGGATCATGGTCGTTGATAAAAGTAAAACTTTGTGCTACCGGCAACTCACGAAACATTTTCAACAACAACTCATGCCGTTTGATAGGTACAAATACCCGCACATCTATTTCTTCGTTTGATTGAATAATATTACTCATGTCGTAAATTTTTAAAGTTGAAATTTTTATATAATGTGATTAAAATATCAGCGCACAAAGGTATGAAGAGCCTTTGCCATCCGAATGTCATATTTGGCAGATTGAAGCACCTTGAACATACTTAAGTGATGATAAATATCACTTCTTCACAGGCGGCTTGGCAGGACGCACTTCAATTTTGCTGGGCAGCACACGCGGATTCATCTTCAGTAAATCGTACACCATTTCGCCAATGTCTTCAGGCTGAATTTTCCATGCATCTTCTGCAGACGGCACATGGTTGTTGAAATGGCTGGTAACAGAGCCGGGCATGATGGTTGTTACTTTTACATCATGCTGCCGCAGGTCGAGCATGAGAGCCTGAGTAAAACCTACCATTGCAAATTTGCTTGCATTGTAAGCAGTTCCTTTTTCTGAAAAATAAGTTCCTGCAAGGCTTGCTATGGTGATGATGTATCCTTTTGATTTTTTGATGGCATCCACGGCAGCTTTCACACTGTGAAATACTCCTGTAACATTGGTGTTGATGACTTCATTCCACTGCTTATGTGTGAGTTCTTCAATGGGTGCAAAATGTCCCACACCTGCATTGGCAACCAACACATCCAGCCTTCCCCATTTATCTAAAATTTTTTTCACTGCCTGTTGCTCATCTTCAGCATTGCACACATCCGATTGCAGCGCAAGAATATCTTCTTTATTTCCCTTTAAACTTTCAGCAGCCTGCTGTGCTGATTTCAACTGCCGGCTGCTGATGGCAACCTGATAACCTTTTTGCAGAAGATACTGCGCAATTCCAAGACCGATGCCTTTGCTTCCACCGGTGATATACACCACTTTTTTATGATCCATTGTATTTTTTTATAATGACAAACAGCTGTAATGGTTAATTGTTAGATGGTTCAGTTCAAAATATTTTTTCAGCTTTGTTTGATTTTATTTCTTTCATACACCTTCCTCGAGTTAAACCAGTAAATAGACAATGCAATAAAACTTAAACCCGAAGTGACATAATACAAAGTTGAAAAATCAAAAACATCACTGATGTATGCACCTGCCAGCATGCCGATGCCAATGCCCAAATCGAAGCCGGTGAGATAGGTAGAATTTGCTGTACCCCGTCTGGTGGATGGCGCCATGTTGTTGTAGATGGTTTGTAATGCAGGAAAGAGAGTTCCGAATCCTACACCAAGAATAAATGCAGATGCACAGAATGCATAAATATTGTGATAAGAAGCAAAACAAAAATATCCAATGGTGATAAGTGATATGGCAATGACAACTACGCGGTGCAGATATCCGCGATCAACAAACTTACCTGAGTTTACTCTTGAAAGCACAATGCCCGATGCAAGAAACAAAAAGAATATACCTGCATTGTGAATGCCGGTTTTTTTGCCATACAAAACTGCAAATGCTACGAGCGTTCCCCATCCGAATGACAGAAACAGCTGATTGATAAAAATCGGAATTCCTTTTATCAGAATAAATCTGTCGAAAGACAATGGTGGTTTTTTATCAGGTTTTTTGCGCCAGGGTGTTTTTATAAAACTCACTGCAAGAATGGCAAACGCTCCCATCATCAATGCTGAAGAAACCAGTTTTGAAAAACCAAAAGAGTCGTAAATAATTACAGCGATATAAGGTGCTGTGGCCATGGCAATGTTCATGGTGACACCAAAAAATCCGATGCCTTCTGCCCTTCTTTCAGAGGGAATAATGTCTATTGCAACCGTATTGGCCGAAACTGTTGACAAGCCCCAGAACAAACCGTGAACAAATCGCAACACCACAAAAAACAATACTGTGGCAGCAAAATAATATCCGGTGAACATGCATACAAACAACGTCACTCCTGTCATGAATAATTTTTTTCTCGGATAAACATCCACTAAATAACCGCTGAAAGGCCGCATGATGAGCAGTGCAACCACATAGGATGAAAGTGCAAGTCCGATATGCGACTGCGATACGTGAAGTTGCTCCGATAAAAATATCGGAATGGTAGGCATGAGCAGATAAAAAGAGCAGGCAATCAGAAAATTTGCAATGCAGGCATTGATAAAATTTTTGTTCCAGAGCCGCACCGCAGTGTTTGTACGTTGCCTTTCAGTAACAGTTTGTGCCATGCCTTTGTGATAACTTTTATCGCTGCTCACTTTCGAGTTTTTACCTTACTGCGTAACTGCATTGATGCTGC
Organism: Bacteroidota bacterium; assembly: GCA_019136655.1. Classification (GTDB taxonomy): domain Bacteria; phylum Bacteroidota; class Bacteroidia; order AKYH767-A; family OLB10; genus OLB10. Next base: position 37,801 of record JAGVTU010000022.1, on the reverse strand, counting down.
ATGCATATTTGTTGCAGTCAAAATATATTGTCAACAAGTGATACAAAATTCGGAAACGAAAGTGCAGTACCTTTTTTATTCAGTTACTATTTATCAACAGCAGCGTTGAAAGTGTAACGGTTAAAAAATAGATTCTATCAAATCATCCACGCTGATGTTGCTGAAATGACGGTTCATGTCGAACTTTTTCAGTGCTTCTCTGATGGCTGTTTCTTCGTGGTTGATGTTGACGAGTGCATTTTCAACATCTTCAATTCCGTTTTCGGAGAAAAAGTCGCCAAAAATTTTTACCTGCTGTATCACACCTTTCTTTACTTCGAGATTCATCTCTAACAGTCCGCCTTTGGTACGTATTGCTTTTTTGAAATTATAATCGGGCGATTTGCCATAATTCCAATCATGCGTAGCATATTTTTCGTCACGCAGTTTTTGAATGGCAGCTTTATCCTGCTCGGTAAATGTATAAAGTCTGCTGCCCGGGAAATTTGCAAGCACATAGTCCATAATGCTTTTTGCAAAATCAGAAACATTCATTTGCACTTTAATATGCTCTGAAATATTGGTCACACGCTTGGGCACTGACTTATGTGCTTTGTCAATGTATTTAACCGGATTTATTCTGAGTGCTTCACTTACATTTCGCATTTCGGAAGAAAAAAGCAGACATCCGTGATGCAGAATTTTATTTTTATGAATGTGAGCAGCATTTCCTGCAATCTTTTTTCCGTCAATCATCAGGTCGTTTTTCCCTTCGAAGCGTGCATCTCCGCCCAATGAGCGAATCACTTCAACTATAGGTCGCGTAAATTTTTCGAAATCAGTAAGGCTTGAATTTTTTCCTGTTTTGGTAAACGAAAAATTAAGATTTCCCAGGTCGTGATACACTGCACCACCACCTGAAATTCTTCTGACCACCGCAATGTTGTTGGCTTTTACATAGTCGTAATTAATTTCTGAAAGTGTATTCTGATATTTTCCAACGATGATAGCATTGTCGTTGCGCCAAAGCATAAAACAGTCTTCTTCGAGATGTTTTAAAATATATTCATCGGTGGCAACATTAAAATAAGGGTCTGTTGATTCGTGATAAATGCAAAGCATACTTTTAAACTGTTTTACTGTTAGCCTTCTTAGCTGCTTAAATTATTTTGTTTGTTAACTGAATAACCTCTGCAACAAATGGTTCATTGCAATTTTGTATCAATAACTTTTTCTTTGCAGTGAATTTAACAAAGATAATTGAATTTCGTTTTTGAAATGAGTAAGAAAATTAAGTTAATCTGGGATATCAGAGGACCTGAATCCATCAAAATAGCAGAACATCACACCCACCATCTTTCAGAATATATTGAAGACAAAAAGCTTAAAAACCATATTACCGGAACAGAAGTTATTTCCGAAACACTTTCTGTTGCCTACATGGTGGTTGACGAAGATGAAATGATACAGGTGAGAGACGACCTGAAGCCCACTCGTGGCGAATGGTATGAGGAATGAGTTTCTCGCTGAATCAACTGTTTAATCAGGTACAAACTTATTTCATTGCCTTTTTGGCTGAAACCACTCTGTCGGGTGATTTTCTTTTCTTGGCAATCTGCAACTGAGTTTTACGTGTTCTCAGTTTTCTTTTGGCAGCATCTGCTGCTTTCAGAATGGCATCTTCAAAAATGGATGACGAAGTTTTGATGTAAGCATCCTTGCCGGGAACTCTGATGTTGAGCATACAGTTGACTACTTCCTTTGATGTCCTTACTTCTATTTCAAGTGTTACCTCTATTTCCTGAATATCTTTGTAATATCGGTCGAGTTTACTCAGTTTTTCTGTTGCAAAATTTTTCAACGAAGGGCTTAGCCTGAATCCCTTTGATTCTACTCTGAATTTCATACTTCCGGTTTTTTTAAAATTTATAGCACAAAGTTAAATATTATCCGGATGTTGTTATGTTGATTTATTTTACTTTTTTCACTTACAATAGTCATATTAAGTTGATCAGAAACGATAATTAAATATAAAAGAAAAGATGAGCGCTGAATAGTGTTTTGATTCTAAGTCTGATTTAAAAATAGAACCTATAACATCAATTCAGCAATATGATACATCCACTCCTATAATGATTAATCATTGTTTCCACAAATGTTTAATACAGAAATATGGCAGATATTTATCATGATAATTCATATTTATCTATTCCTATATTTGCTTCTGCAAAAGCGTTTAAATTTATGAGAATATTACTCACAGGAGCTAACGGATATATTGGAATGAGGCTATTGCCTGTGCTGGTAGAGGCCGGCCATGATGTTACCTGTGTGGTAAGAGATAAAAACCGTTTCAAACCTTCAGCCGACTTACTTGAAAAAGTAAACATCATTGAATTTGATTTTCTGCATCCCGAAAATGCTGTTCAGCAGTTCAACAAAAAACAGTTTGATGTTGCTTATTATCTGATTCACTCCCTTGGCGACACTTCAACAACGCTGAAGGAATATGAAGTGAGGGCAGCAGGTTGTTTTGTGCTTGTAGCCACGCTTACAAAGGTAAAACAAATAGTTTATCTGAGTGGTATCAGCAATGAAAAAATGCTTTCAAAACATCTCACTGCCCGCAAAGTGGTGAAAGATGTGCTGATACGTTCCGAGATTCCATATACAATTTTTGAAGCAGGAGTGATTGTTGGCTCAGGAAGTATTTCATTTGAAATTATTCGTGACCTGACAGAAAAAATACCATTGATGATTGTACCTCACTGGCTGAAATCTAAATGCCAGCCCATAGCCATCAGAAACGTGATAAACTATCTGCAGCTTTGTCTGATGAATGAGAAAACATTCAACAAAACTTTTGAAATTGGCGGACCTGATGTGCTGACCTATAAACAAATGCTTCTTGATTATGCTGAAGTACGTGGTTACAAGCGTTATATTTTTTCTTTGCCTTTGCTGTTTCCCGGATTGTCTGCTCACTGGGTCAACCTGACTACCTCTGCCAACTACACCATTGCAAAACAGCTTGTGCAGAGTATGAAAAATGATGTTGTTTGCAAGGAAACATCCATCCGTTCCATAATTCCGCAGGAACTATACACCTATAAGGAAGCGATTAAGATGGCTTTTGCAAGGATAGAACAGAACATGGTTGTATCGAGCTGGACAGATTCTGCATCCAGCAGCCTCACTCATCTTGAAGTAAATCAGCACATAGAAGTGCCTGTGAACGGATGTTACAAAGACCGCAAGTGGCTGAAAATTGACTGTGCTGATAAGGAAGAAATTGCAAACCGTTTTTTTGGTATTGGCGGAGAGCATGGATGGTATTATGCGGATTCACTTTGGAGAATACGTGGTATGCTGGATAAATTTGTTGGAGGTGTGGGATTAAGCCGTGGCCGCAGAAGCAAGGTGGACATTGACCCCGGTGATACCATTGATTTCTGGAGAGTCATTCTGGTTGACAAAAAAAACTGCCGCTTGCTGTTATTTGCAGAGATGAAACTCCCCGGTGAAGCCTGGCTCGAATGGTCTATTGTGCAAAATGGCCAGCACTGTATCCTGAAACAAACTGCCACCTTCAGACCTAAAGGTATTTGGGGAAGAAATTACTGGTATGCCATGTTACCGTTTCATTTTTTTATTTTCAGAAATATGCTGAGGCGGATTGCAGGGCTGAAGTAGAAGAGAATTTTTTTAAAAGATGTTTAAACTATCTCTGATGCATTTAAGGATTTACTTTTTTGTAAACACAAAAAACAATTCCGACCCTGCCCTTGGAGCGATACTGTTGTAACAAGGCTCCATCTTATCAATGTGAAACTCCGCAGAAAATAATTCTCTGTACTCTTTTTCATCACCACCGAATGGCGGACCCGACTCTCCGAAGCTAACACCAAAGAGAACACCTGCAAGTTTGCCATTCTTGTTCAGCAGTGAGGCCATCTTTTGTACATACTCTTCTCTTTGTTGCAGCACCTGTGCACAAAAAAATGTTTGTTCCAGAATCAAATCATACTTTCCCTGATGCTTGAAAAAATCTTCGCAATGTATTTTTATCTGAGGTGTATGTTTAAATTTTTCTGTTAAGCGCGCAACTGCTTCTTCTGAAATATCCACCAGGGTAATGTTGCTGAAACCATTGTCTGCAAAATGTGCAGCTTCATAAGCATTTCCACATCCCGGAATGAGTATGGCTGCGTCTTTGTTTGGATAACCTTCCAAATATTTTACCAACGGAGGCGAAGCGTAACCAATGTCCCACCCTGTTTGTCCGCTTATCCATCGCTGATTCCAGAAATTAGCATCCAGTTCGTTTTCAAACTTGGGAGTTGAAGAAGGATTTTGCGGTGTGCTCATACCTGTTTTTGTTTAAATAATTTTTAACAAACATAATTACTCTTTGTTTTAATGCGGATTGCAAACTTTAAATGTTACACTTTCATCACATAAGCAATGAAAATGTTCCTTTAGTTTTGTCATCAAAAATGAAATAGAATTTTTACATCAGTTATAAAATGAAAAAGCGAATTAATTTATCGAAAGTATCACCTGAAGCGTATGAAGCCATGATTGGCCTTGAAAAGTATCTCGAAAAAAGCGGCCTAGACAAGAAATTGTATGAGTTGATAAAAACACGTGCATCACAAATCAACGGATGTGCTTATTGCATCAACATGCACACCCGCGATGCGCTGAAAATCGGAGAAACAACACAACGTTTGTTCCTGCTCAATGCATGGCGCGAAACAGAACTTTTTACTGAAAAGGAACGTGCAGTGCTGGCTCTCACCGAAGAGATGACACTCATTGCAGGCAGTCATGTTTCTGATGCCGTTTATGATGAAGCAGCAAAACATCTTACCGAAAAAGAATTGGCTGCCGTTATTATGGCTGTTGTAGCCATCAACGGATGGAACCGTATCGCCATTACTGCACATACACCATTGGATTAAATTCACTGATGCTGATGTTTCTGAAATCACCTGACCACAACGGTTTAGTGAGTGCGCAGCAATGTGTATTTTTGCAGCGTTTTTTATAGCACATGACACGAAGTGGAAAAATAGAACTGATGAGTCCTGCAGGCGATTTCGAATCGTTGCAGGCTGCACTTGACAATGGTGCCGACTCTGTTTATTTTGGTGTGGAACAGCTGAACATGCGTGCCAGAGCAACCATCAATTTTACGATGGAAGATTTGCCTGAAATTGCAAGAAGATGCAAAGAAAAAAATGTGAGAACCTATCTCACGCTGAATACCATCATCTACGATCACGACCTTTCTGTTGTGAAAACCCTTATCAACAAAGCAAAAGAAGCCGGACTTACAGCAGTGATTGCAATGGATCAGGCAGTGATTGCCTATGCGCGGCAGATTGGAATGGAAGTGCATATTTCTACTCAGATAAATATTACCAATATCGAAACGGTTCGTTTTTATTCACTCTTTGCCGACACCATGGTGATGAGCCGCGAGCTGAGTTTGAATCAGGTAAAAAAAATTTGCAGTCAGATTGAGAAAGAACAAATCAAAGGCCCTTCAGGAAATTTGGTAGAGGTAGAAATTTATGGTCATGGTGCTTTATGCATGGCCGTTTCAGGAAAATGTTATCTGAGCCTGCATTCACACAACTCTTCTGCCAACAGAGGAGCATGCAAACAAAATTGCAGAAGAAAATATACGGTGATTGATCAGGAGTCAGGTTTTGAAATTGAACTCGACAATGAGTATATGATGTCGCCAAAAGATTTGTGTACGATTGATTTTTTGGATCAGTTGGCTGATACAGGAGTTAAAGTTCTGAAGATAGAAGGCAGAGGCCGCGCTCCTGAATATGTGGCCACCACAACCAAATGTTACCGCGAGGCTATTGATGCCGTTGCTGATGGCACTTACAGCAAAGAGAAAGTGGCTGACTGGATGAAAAGACTTGAAACTGTTTACAACCGTGGCTTCTGGTCAGGATATTATTTAGGTCAGAAACTCGGTGAGTGGACAGACTCATCAGGCTCCAAGGCAACACAGAAGAAAGTGTATATCGGAAAAGGACAACATTATTTTCCTAAAACCAATGTTGCTGTTTTTCTTATTGAATCGTTTGACGTGAGTTTAGGTGATAAAATTTTAGTGCAGGGCCCTACTACAGGCTCACAGGAAATGATAGTGGAAGATATGCGTGTGGACAAAAAGGAAGGTGCTCTCACTGCTGAAAAATCAGACCTCGTTACCATTAAAACAAATTTCAAAGTGCGTCCTTCCGATAAGTTGTATAAAATTGTTGATGCCTGAATGATTGTTGTTACACTTCAGCGTGATAAATGTATTGGCTGCAACTACTGTGTGGAGTTTGCTCCCGAATATTTCAGAATGTCGAAGAAAGATGGTAAATCAGTTTTGCTGCAGTCAACTGAAAAGCGAGGCTTCCATACTATGAAAACAAAACAACACAGTGCTTTGGAAGCATGCGAAAAAGCTGCCAAAGCATGCCCTGTAAAAATTATTTCTGTCAAAGAAGTCTGATTACACTTTTGCTGCATCAACTTTTTCTAAATTCGGCAAATGAAAGTTGCAGTAACAGGCGCATCCGGACATATTGGCTCTGCTGTTTGCAGACATCTCATTGCGCATGGACATGAAGTGGTTGCACTGGTGCGCAAGGATGTGGCTGCTATTCAGGATTTGCCTCTGAAAATGATGCAAGGTGATGTTCTGAAACGTGAAGCGCTGATTGCTTTCATGCAGACATGCGATGCAGTAATACACACTGCTGCCGCTATTGATCTGAGCTATCACTTCAACCAAAAAGTTTACGACATCAACGTAACCGGTACCAAAAACGTTTTGGAAGTTGCAAAAGAAACCGGCATAAAAAAAATTGTTCATCTCAGCTCAATACATGCATTCTCACATTCACCGCACAACATTCCCCTTGATGAAACGAGAGAGTTTGTGAACGACAGTGCATTGTTTTACGACAGGACAAAACGTGACGGACACAAATTAGCTCTTGAAACTGCTCGCAGCGGAATGTTTGTGGTAGTGGTTTGTCCTACTTCGGCTGCAGGGCCTCCCGATCATAAACCTTCCAAATTAGGCAAAGCTGTTATTGATATTTACAAAGGTTATGTGCCTGCAGTTATTGAAGGTGGTTTTGATTTTGCTGATGTGCGCGATATAGCTGCCGGAATTGTGGCTGCACTTACCAAAGGTGTTTCGGGCGAAACCTATATCTTAGGTGGAAAATATTATACCATTCAACAATTTGCAGAAATCGTTCTTGAGATAAAAGGAAGTAAGAAAAAACTAAAACAACTTCCCATGACAGTTGCAAAAGCTGTGCTGCCATTTATCAGATTTTATTCTTTCGTCATTGGCAAGCCACCGCTCTACGACAAACCTTATCTCGATATACTGATGGATGGCAACAAAAATGTTTTGTCTGCAAAAGCACAACGCGAACTTGGTTATCAGTCGCGCGAACTTAAAGAAACACTTACCGACACCATTCAGTGGTTTAAAAATTCAGGGCGGATATGACATTTGAAAATTATACCACTTTTGTTTATGGATGGATTGCCCTTGCAGTCATCATTTTTTTCGTGCTGATGTTTGTTACTGCTCCCTATGGGCGACATACCAAAACAACCTGGGGACCGCTTATTGACAACAGACTTGGATGGATGCTGATGGAAATTTTTGTGTTGCTGGTGCTGTTTTGGTTTGTGTTTACAGGACAAAATCAGCAATCATTTACCAACCTGCTCATCATTTCTTTTTTTGCATTTCATTATTTCAACCGAAGTATCATCTTTCCGTTAAGGCTAAAAACAAAAGGCAAAAAAATGCCTGTTGTGATTACACTCATGGGATTAACTTTTAATCTCGTCAACGGATTTATAATCGGATATTATCTCGGCAATTTTAAAATTTATGACAGGGAATGGCTGAGCAGTTTACCATTTATCACCGGAACCATTATATTTTTTGCAGGCCTCACCGTAAACTGGTGGTCAGATGGAATATTGATCGGACTTCGCAAATCCGGTGACACCGGTTACAAAATTCCCGAAGGAAAATTATTTCACTACGTGAGTTGCCCCAACCTGATGGGCGAAATTATCGAATGGTGTGGCTTTGCCATTCTCACCTGGAGTTTGCCGGGTCTGGCATTTTTTATCTGGACATTTTGCAACCTTGTTCCCAGAGCGTTGTCGCATCACAGGTGGTACAAACAGAAATTCGAAAGTTATCCCAAGGAACGAAAAGCTGTTATTCCTTTTGTAATATGAATTACGTGTGAGTGTTTGAACCAACTGCACGTGTGTTGTTTCAAATGCATCTCAGTGAGTGTTTTATACATCTGTTTTCTTTATCAACATACTGAAACACTTATCCACAATGGCGGCATGCAGATGCACTATTTCCTACTTTTGTGAAATTTTAAGAACACGATGCCAAAAGATACATCCATAAAATCAGTTTTAATAATAGGCAGCGGCCCCATTGTCATTGGTCAGGCTTGTGAGTTTGACTACAGTGGCTCTCAGGCTTCACGCTCGCTGCGCGAAGAAGGAATTGAAGTTACCCTCATCAATTCCAACCCTGCCACCATCATGACTGACAAGGTTACTGCCGACTATGTTTATTTGCTACCGCTTACTGTTGAGAGTATTGAAAAAATTCTTTCTGAGAGAAAAATTGATGCAGTACTTCCTACCATGGGTGGCCAGACAGCACTGAACCTCTGCAAGGAAGCTGATGAGCGCAGTGTATGGAAAAAACACGGTATAAAAATTATCGGTGTAAATATTGATGCCATTGAAACTACTGAAAACCGCGAAGCTTTCAGAAAGCTGATGGTTGATATTGGAATGGGTGTGGCACCGTCAGCAGTGGCCAACTCCTTTTTGTCAGGAAAAGAAATTGCACAGCGCATAGGTTTCCCGCTGGTGATACGTCCCTCCTACACGCTTGGTGGCTCTGGCGGAAGTTTTGTAATGAAGAAAGAAGAGTTTGAAGAAAAACTGATGCGTGGTCTGCAGGCATCTCCCATTCACGAAGTGCTGGTAGAAAAAGCTGTGCTTGGATGGAAAGAATTTGAACTTGAACTTTTGCGCGACTCCAATGACAATGTCATCATCATTTGCTCGATAGAAAATCTCGACCCGATGGGCATTCACACCGGTGACAGCATTACCGTAGCACCTGCCATGACACTGAGCGACCATACCTATCAGCGTATGCGCGACATGGCCATAAAAATGATGCGTGCCATCGGGAAATTTGCAGGAGGTTGCAACGTTCAGTTTGCTGTTGACCCCGACACCGAAGATATTATTGCCATTGAAATCAATCCGCGTGTTTCGCGGTCATCGGCATTAGCTTCCAAAGCAACAGGTTATCCTATTGCCAAGATTGCTGCAAAACTTGCCATCGGTTATAACCTCGATGAACTGAAAAATCAAATCACAGGAAGTACATCAGCATTTTTTGAACCTGCCCTCGATTATGTGATTGTAAAAATACCGAGATGGAATTTCGACAAGTTTCATGGTGCCGACAGAACACTGGGTTTGCAGATGAAATCGGTTGGCGAAGTAATGGGCATTGGACGCAGCTTCAACGAAGCATTGCAGAAAGCCTGTCAGAGTCTTGAAATAAACCGCCACGGATTAGGTGCTGACGGCACAGGCTGGCATAAGGTTGACGATATTCTTCACTCACTCGAACATCCGTCATGGGACAGGGTGTTTCATGTGAGAGATGCATTGAAACTTGGATTACCTATTCAAACCATACACAACCACACCAAAATTGATAAGTGGTTTCTTACCGAAATACAAAAGCTGGTAAGTATGGAACAGGAACTGCGCAGATATAATCTGAACAACATTGCTGATGACCTGATGCTCGAACTCAAACAAAACGGTTTCAGCGATTATCAGATAGCACACATACTCGGAAATGTTACTGCCGAAGATGTTTACGAACGAAGAAAACAAATGGGCATCACCCGTGTGTATAAAATGGTGGACACCTGCGCGGCAGAGTTTGGAGCCAAAACACCTTACTTCTACAGCACATTTGAAAAACCGGCAGAAGATGTTTCGGGAAATACTGTTTCAGGAACTGAAAGCAAGGTGAGCGACAGAAAGAAAATTCTCGTTCTTGGCAGTGGCCCCAACCGCATCGGTCAGGGAATAGAGTTTGACTACTCCTGCGTGCATGGTGTGCTTGCCTCCAAAGAATCGGGCTACGAAGCCATCATGGTTAATTGCAATCCCGAAACCGTAAGTACTGATTTTGATATTGCCGACAAACTTTACTTCGAACCTGTTTACCGCGAACATATTTACGAACTCATCGAGTACGAAAAACCTGAAGGAGTAATTGTGCAGTTGGGCGGACAAACAGCGCTGAAACTTTCAGAGTATCTCAACGAAAAAGGAATTAAAATCATAGGAACATCTTTTGAAGATATGGACCTTGCCGAAGACAGAGGACGTTTTTCCGACCTGCTTCGCGACCTGGATATTCCTTATCCTCCTTACGGTGTTGCCGAGAGTGCAGAAGAAGCACTGGTTGTTGCCAACAAAGTTGGCTATCCCGTTTTGGTGAGACCCAGCTACGTACTCGGTGGACAGGGAATGAGTATTGTAATTAATGACGAAGAACTGGAACGTGCAGTAATCAAACTTCTCAAAAATCTTCCAGGCAACAGAGTGCTCATTGACCATTTTTTGGACATGGCCGAAGAATGTGAAGCAGATATTATTTGTGACGGAAAAGATGTGCAGATCATCGGTATGATGGAACACATTGAACCGGCAGGTATTCACAGTGGCGATTCGTATGCCGTACTTCCTCCTTTCAGCCTGAGTGAAAATGTGCTTTCGCAAATGAAAACCTATGCCGAAAAACTGGCACTTGCGCTGCATGTAAAAGGTCTGCTCAATATTCAGTATGCCGTGAAGAATGAAAAAGTTTATGTCATTGAAGCCAATCCGCGTGCATCACGCACAGTGCCTTTCATTGCCAAAGCACATCAGGTGCCTTACATCAACATTGCCACCAAGGTAATGCTTGGCGTAAATAAACTTGCTGATTTTAAAATAAAACCTGCTGCTTTTGGTTATGCCATTAAAGAACCGGTTTTCTCTTTCGAGAAATTTGCTGATGTGAATAAAGAATTAGGCCCCGAGATGAAATCAACAGGAGAAGCCATACGTTTTATTGAGTCGGTAGAAGATGCTTACTTCAGACATTTGTATAAAGAGAAAAGTATGTACCTGTCGCGATAATCATTTTAATGCAAACAATAAACCATGCGTGATGTATTTTATACCGTTGTAGTTATCTGGATTGTGTGGAGAATTTACCATAGTTTTCAGTCGCGGAAAAACTTTACACGTCAGCAGTCGCAAACGCGCCCGCGCGAAGGCGAAGTAACCATTGAAACAGGTCAGCCTCCAAAAAGTAAATCGGACGACAAGGGAGATTATGTTGACTTTGAAGAAATAAAAGACTGACTTTATTCGTAGCGCAGCGATTTCACCGGATTGATGCGTGTAATGATGACTGAAGGTATCACCATCACAAGCACACATGCAATCAGTGTTCCTGCATTGATCAGCAAAATATTTACAGGCGAAAAATTAATCGGAACATACGATACATAATACGATTCCTGTGGCAGGCCTACCAAATGATAACGGTACTGAAGAAAGCATAAGGTTAATGCAATCAGGTTTCCGATTACCAGTCCGGTGAGCACAATACCCGATGCCACATAAATAAAAATTTTGCGTATGCCTGCATTTCTTGCTCCAATGGCTTTGAGCAAACCAATGGTAGAAGTGTTTTCGAGAATTATAATCAGCAGTGTAGAAATCATATTGATGCCTGCAACAAGTATCATCAGCACCAGAATGATAATTACATTCACATCCTGCAAATCGAGCCAGTGAAAAATATCGGGATAGAGTTCTTTTATCGTAAGCGAGTTAAACTGAAAGCCCGACAGCTCATACACTTTATGATTTACTGACGAAAGGTCGTTCAGATTTTTCAGTGAAATTTCAAAACCTCCCGCCTGGTCCGGTGTCCAGTTGTTGAGTTTTTGTATGACTGACAGTAGCGAAAAAACATACATGTTGTCAAACTCTTCGAGGCCGGTGTTGTAAATTCCGCGGATAACAAACTTGCGGATGCGCGGTGGCTGCTCAATGAAATACACTACCAGCGGATCATTGAGTTTGAGGTTCATTTTGTCGGCAATGTTTTTTGAAATGATTGCAGGATACTGGCCGTTGACAATTGAAAGGTCAAATCGTCCCTGAAACATCTTGTCACTGAAAAAATCAGCCTGATAAAGACTGTCAAGTCCTTTGATGACTACTCCCTGAATGTCTTCATCGGTTTTAATGATTCCTGCCTTGCTTGCAAAGGCTGTAATTTTCTCAATCCTGTTATCAGCGCGAAGTGTTTTGATAAATGGCTGACTGATGTTTACAGGAGTTTCTTCAAACGACTGGTTGTTGTCAAAATTTTTTAAACGTATGTGCGAGCCGAATCCTACAACTTTCTGTGTGATTTCATTCTTGAAACCTGTGACAATGCAAATGGAAACAATCATCACCAGCACACTCAGTGCAACACTTGTAATGGCAATGTACAGAACTGCCTTCGACATTCGTTGGTTGTTAACACTGCCTGTGAAAAAACGTCTTGCTATGTACGACTCGTATTTCAATGAATTGACTAATCTTGTTTTTTAATCGGTTTCAAAATTATGCTTTTGAAGCGTTTCTTCAGTTTTGTTTTGGTGATGGCAGCAGCAACAACTTTTTGTGCTGCACAAATGCCTGACAGCGTCATTACCGGTGCCGAACAGTTGAATGTTTATTTGCCCAAGTTGCACAATCAGAAAGTGGCTGTGGTTGCCAATCAGACAAGCATTGTAGGTAACGAACATTTAATTGATGTGTTGTTGCATGCATCCATTGATGTAAAAAAAATTATGACTCCCGAACATGGTTTCAGAGGTGTTGCCGAAGCAGGTGAAGAAGTGGCTTCTTCCGTTGACAAAAAAACAGGATTGCCCGTTATTTCACTCTATGGCGACCATAAGAAACCTACTGCCGATGATTTGTCGGGAATTGATTTGGTGGTTTTCGACTTGCAGGATGTGGGCGTGCGGTTTTATACCTACAGTTCTACACTTCAATATGTGATGGAAGCCTGTGCCGAACAAAAGAAAAAACTCATTCTGCTCGACAGACCTAATCCGAATGGATACTATGTGGACGGACCGGTGCTGGAGCCTGCTTACAAATCGTTTGTTGGCATGAATCCCATTCCAGTGGTTTACGGACTTACCTTAGGTGAATATGCACAGATGCTGAATGGTGAAGGATGGCTGAAAGATAAAATGCAATGCAATCTCGAAATTATTCCGGTGAAAGGTTATACACACAGCACACTCTATCAGCTTCCTGTAAGACCCTCGCCCAATCTGCCCAACATGACGGCAGTGTATCTCTATCCTTCTCTTTGTTTTTTTGAAGGTACCATTGTGAGTATAGGACGCGGAACCGATTATCCTTTTCAGATAGTTGGCTATCCCGGATTCACTGAAGGCCCTCTCGAATTTACGCCACATAAAAATCCTGAAATGAAACTTGCACCGCTGTACGAAAATCAAAAGTGCCACGGTTTCGACCTTCGCGATTTTGGAAATTATTACATCCCTACTTCAAAAAAACTTTATCTCTTCTGGCTGAAAAATATTTACGACAACTATACGCAGAAAGATAAATTCTTCAACTCGTATTTTGATAAACTTGCAGGCACTGACAAGCTGCGCAAACAAATTATCGAAGGACTGAATGAAGATCAGATTCGTCAGTCGTGGCAGAAAGATCTGGATGCTTATAAAAACATCAGAAAAAAATACCTCTTATATCCCGATTTCCAATAATGCCATTGCCTGCACTGCCCATGAAACCATCAACTCAAATCTTTTGTAATTTTGCTGAATAGATTATCATTTTTGAAAATTTACAATCATATTGACCTTTTCCAAAAGGTTAACAACGCTGTCATCACTCTTGGCACTTTTGACGGTGTTCACAAAGGACATAAAGTCATCATCAACCGGCTGAAACAATTAGCTGACGAAATTGGCGGTGAAGTGGTTGTTCTCACTTTTTTTCCGCATCCGCGCATGGTATTGTTTCCTGACGACCACGGGCTTCAGTTGCTCAACACCATCGAAGAGCGTACGGCACTCATGGACAAGGCAGGCATTCAGCACCTCATCATCCATCCTTTTTCAAAAGAATTTTCGCGGCTTAGCAGCACTGAGTTTGTAAGAGATATTCTGGTAAACAAATTAGGAGTAAAAAAACTGGTAATCGGCTACGACCATCACTTTGGCCGCAACCGCGAAGGAAGTTTTGCCGACCTGGAAGAGCTGGCACCGGTTTATAATTTTGAAGTGGAACGCATACCCGAGCAGGACGTAAACGAAGTGGCTGTAAGTTCTACCAAAATACGCAACTCACTGCTCTGCGGTGATGTGGCTGCTGCACGTGAATTTTTAGGTTATGATTATGAATTGACGGGCACTGTGATTCATGGAAAAAAACTGGGACGCGAACTCGGATTTCCTACTGCAAACCTGCATATCAGAGAAGACTATAAACTCATTCCTGCCAACGGAATTTATGCTGCAAGAGCGCTCGTAAAAGGAAAACTTTTGAATGGCGTAATGAGCATTGGCAACAGGCCCACCTTCGACAATGGTGAGCGTTCAGTAGAAATCAATCTCTTTGATTTTGAGGGCGATTTATATGGAGAAAAATTAACACTGCAAATGATTGCACATATACGAAATGAGGAAAAATTCAACTCAAAAGAAGAATTAATTGCCGCCATGAATATGGATAAATCAAAAGCAGTAAAACTATTATCGTAATTCCTTCGTTAAATGAGGATATGAAAAGGGCAACGAGCCATATAGCCATACTTCTGATGGTATGTTTTACCATGAGTCTGAAAGCACAGGAGCTTTGGGAAGAAGATTCTATTAACCATCAAAAAGTATGGAAATCGTTGTCGGAAGCACTTCAAAAACCCGATTCTGTTTTTCGTCTCGATTTGTCGAAACGAAAACTCAAAGAAGTTCCTCCTGAAGTGTTTCAGCTTACCGAATTGCGCGAGCTGAACCTCGGCCGCAACCAGCTTACTGAAATTCCTGAAAACATTTACAAACTTTCAAACCTTCAGCGGCTGTATCTCAATAACAACAGGCTTACTGCACTGCCGCAGCGTATAGGCACACTTAAAAATCTGCAATTGCTCGACCTCGACCGCAACCGCATTGAATCTTTGCCTCCTGAAATTGGTATGCTCATAAACCTGGAAGTGCTGAGCATGTGGGATAATGAATTGTCCGATTTGCCTGACGATATAAAAAGTCTGCGAAGCATACTGCGCAAACTCGAGCTGCGTGGTATCCTCTTCAACGAAGAACAGCAAAAACGTTTCCACGACTTACTGCCCTACACTACCATCTACCTTTCGCCTCCCTGCAATTGCAAGCAATAGGATCCTTTGCCATTCAAACTATTTTTACATCCAACTGTTGATTTAATTCAATGGACAGAAAAAAGTTTATCTCCATGCTGCCATTTGCAGCACTGCCTTTTACAGGAATGACTACCAAACTCAATACGCTGAATAAAATTGCAGGCAATGCCTCTTCGCCAAAAATGCCTGTGCTCTTTGTAGGACATGGCAACCCCATGAATGCCATTCAGGAAAATGAATTTGTACAGGGTTTCAGAGACATGGCCCAAAGGTTGCCGAAGCCATCAGCCATACTCTGCATCAGCGCTCACTGGGAAACCAAAGGAACATGGATTACTGCCATGGAAAAACCCAAAACGATTCACGATTTCGGAGGATTTCCAAAAGAACTTTATGAAGTGCAATATCCTGCTCCCGGAAGTCCGCTGCTGGCAAAGCAAACCAGCGAAATGATTCGTAAAACCACCGTTGGGCTTGACGAAAAATGGGGACTCGACCATGGTGCTTGGAGTGTGATAAAACATCTCTATCCGCAGGCTGATGTTCCTGTGGTTGAAATGAGCCTCGACTACGGACAGGGAGCAGCCTATCATTACGATTTGGCAAAAGAGCTGAATGTATTGCGCAGCAAAGGTGTTTTAATTATTGGCAGTGGCAATATAGTTCACAACCTGGGCATGGTTGAATGGAGCAAAATGAATGAACACTATGCCTACGACTGGGCACAGGAAGCCAACGAAAAAATGAAACAGTATGTGCTGAATCACGACCATTCATCACTGATAAATTATTCGGCACAGGGCAAATCTTTTCAGCTTGCCATCCCCTCGCCCGAACATTATCTGCCGCTGTTATATACACTTGCTTTGCAGGACAAAAATGAAACCGTTGAATTGTTCAACGACAAACCGCTTGCAGGTTCACTCTCGATGACGAGTTTCAGAATAGGATAAGAATTTTCTATTTCATGGATTGCATGCCTGAGTGAAATAACAGAAATCACATTTCGTAATTGGGTATTACTTTTCTTTTCGATTTTTTGCTGATTACTTTTCCACTGTCGGCTGCTATACGTCTGACATAAGTGGTTTCAATGGTGCATCCGTTGGTATGTCTGCACTTGCCACGTAAAGTAGTACTATAACTTTTGGTAATCATTATCCACATACAATGGTCGCTGTCGAAAATCAGTTGAGGCTTAAGCGATGGAGCAAGTTCAGCATCGCTGTTTGCAGAAATCCATTTTCTTTCATGTGCCATAGACATCACACTTGCACTGTCTAAATGACTCAGGCAATCTGACTTTTGTTGCGCCAACATTTCTGCAGAGTTCAAATTCATCAGCACAAAACAGAAAAATACTACTGCCTGCCTGAAACTGTTGCACAATGCATAAGTCAAGTTATTGAACGAAGTGAGTCCTGTCATTTTGCTTTGCTCCTACATCCCCGGTGATAAATTTTCCATTTTATGCGGATTGCATACGCATGCATGCAGTTTGCTGCCCTATAAACTGAAATCAGTTTTTATGTCAGTTGTATCTGTCAAATATAATTAAAGTCATTCCAAAAAAGAATAACTTTTAAAAATTTAATTTGCTGAGAACTGTATAAATTCAGTCAGGCAATTAGTCAGATGTAATCATTGATGTATGCATAAAAAAAAACAGTGAAGGCGTTTTTATAACCTTCACTGTTTAAGTGTTTATTGGGTTGTAAATGCTGTTAATGTATTCCTGCTTCGGCTAAATATCTTTCAGCATCCAGTGCAGCCATGCATCCCGTACCTGCAGCAGTTACAGCCTGCCTGTAAATTTTGTCCTGTGCATCGCCTGCAGCAAACACTCCGGCAATGTTTGTTTTGGAAGTGCCGGGTATGGTTTTGATATATCCCGTTTCGTCCATATCAATCCATCCTTTAAAAATTTCAGTATTGGGCTGATGTCCTATGGCAACAAAAAATCCGGTAACATCCAGAATTTTTTCTTCTCCTGTTTTGTTGTTTCTCA
This sequence comes from Bacteroidota bacterium, assembly GCA_019136655.1. GTDB lineage: Bacteria > Bacteroidota > Bacteroidia > AKYH767-A > OLB10 > OLB10. Next base: position 20,210 of record JAGVTU010000022.1, on the reverse strand, counting down.
CCTTCACACCACTCACTGTTTTATCGCCCAGCACCTCTGCCGTTTCAGTATTAAAGAGCACTTCAATATTTTTTGTATTCATTACTCTGTGCTGCATGGCTTTGGATGCACGCATTTCGCCTTTGCGCACAATCATGTAAACTTTTGTACAAAGTTTTGCAAGGTAGGTAGCTTCTTCTGCAGCGGTATCACCGGCACCTACAATGGCTACAGTCTGATTTCTGAAAAAATATCCGTCACACACTGCACATGCCGAAACACCAAAGCCGTTAAGTCTTTTCTCACTCTCCAAACCAAGCCATTTTGCCGAAGCTCCTGTTGCAATAATTACTGCATCGGCAGCAATTTCTTTTTCCTCGTCAATAATCACTTTATGCACCGGCCCTTTAAAATCAACCTTGGTGGCATAGCCCCAGCGAACATCTGTTCCAAAACGTTCAGCTTGTTTTTTAAAGTCTTCCATCATTTCAGGTCCCATGGCTCCCTCAGGATATCCCGGAAAATTTTCGACCTCAGTAGTGATGGTCAGCTGCCCTCCCGGCTGCAATCCCTGATACATTACCGGTTTAAGGTCGGCCCGCGCTGCATAAATTGCTGCCGTATATCCTGCAGGCCCCGAACCAATAATCAAACATTTTACATGCTCTGTGTTTGTACTCATATTTATTCCTTCTGTTAATTAAATGCTTCTGCGTTTTTCAGGCTCTCATCCGCTTTGGAAATTTCGCCTTCGAGGTTTGATATTTCTGCGTTAAGTTTATCTATTTCCGAATGTAAGTTGTTGTTTTCATTTTCAAGTTTGGTGTTTTTGTCGCGCAGTTTATCTGCATCAATGGAGTTGGCTGCAATGTCTTCGTTGTTGTCGGAAATAGTTTTTTCATTTTTCTTTATACGCGATTCATTGTTGCTGATGCTTTTCTGCTTGCTCTTTATTTTGGAGTTCAGCTCTTTTTTCTTTTCCTCATAAAAATATTTGTAATGAAAGCGCACATAATTTTTTACCAGTGCTTCTGCTCTGTTAAACTCTTCTTTATACATCTCGTTTCCAAAATGGATGTCGTATCCCGGGCTGAACTGAAAAGCTACTGCCGTGCCATTGGATTCAGGCCAGAAAATTGCCCGCTGGTCAATGCGCAGACTTGATATTTCAGCAAAAGTTTTTTTGTCAACCGACAAAATATTTTTTGCACGTCTTCCCGTTCTGTAATCAAAATTCTTGCGCATAAATTCGTTATACGTATTCATACAGTAACTCTGATCCTGATCGAGATGAGCTACCCATGAGTCAACCATTTTTCCGTCTTCATTCATCACTGGTTTGTTCTCAACCGAAAGTTGCTGCGCCTGCGAGTATGTGCACAGAACAACAAATGCAATAATCAGCTTTTTCATTATAACAGTTTTATCTTATCAGAGTTTGAGTCCTGTCGGGCCCCACTGATACAATGGTTACCGGCACCTGAATTTCTTTTTCTATCACGTCAATATATTGCTGCAGTTCTTCAGGTCTTTCATTATACGATTTGAGTTTGGATATATCTGCTTGCCATCCTTTGCAACTCATATATTCAGGCTCGGGTATTTCATTCACAATATTGTAAGGAATTCTTTTTTGTGATTTGCCGTTTACTTTATACTGATGACAAATTTTCAGCTCATCAAAACCGCTGAGCACATCAGGTTTCATCATTATAAGTTGAGTAACGCCATTGAGCATAACAGCATATTTCAGCGCAGGCAGGTCGAGCCATCCGCAACGCCTCGGGCGACCTGTTGTGCTTCCGAATTCATTTCCGTTTTTGCGCATTTTTTCTCCTGTAGCATCTTCAAGCTCTGTAGGAAAAGGGCCACTGCCCACACGGGTGCAGTAAGCTTTAAAAACACCATACACCTTGCCTACCCTTGCAGGCGAAATGCCTAGACCGGTGCATGCACCTGCCGTAACAGTATTGCTTGATGTTACATACGGATACGACCCAAAATCTATATCGAGCAGCGAGCCTTGCGCACCTTCGGCAAGTATTCGTTTGCCTTCTGATATGAGTTGATTGATTTCATACTCTCCGTCAATCAGTGTCATTTGTTTCAGTGTTTCAATACTTGTCATCCAGGCATCAAGTTCTTCAGCAGTTATTGCGGGATGATTGTAGAATGAAAGCAACTCTGCATGTTTTTTCAGCAACACATCAACTGCTTCTTTAAAGTCGGTGCGTTCTACATCGCCAACGCGGATACCGTTACGTCCGGTTTTATCCATATAAGCAGGTCCAATCCCTTTCAGCGTAGAACCTATTTTGGTTTTTCCTTTCATGGCCTCCGAAGCGGCATCGAGCATGCGGTGCGTGGGCAATATCAGATGTGCCTTGCGCGAAATCCATAATTTCTTTTTCACGTCAACACCGAGTTTAGTCAGTGCATCCACTTCTTTTTTAAACACCATAGGGTCAATGACCACACCGTTGCCGATAATATTCAGTTTTCCCTCTCTGAAAATTCCTGAAGGGATGGTATGCAATACGTGTTTGATACCGTCAAACTCCAGCGTGTGTCCCGCATTAGGACCTCCCTGAAAACGGGCTATCACATCATAATCGGGAGCGAGTACATCAATCAGTTTCCCTTTGCCTTCATCGCCCCACTGAAGACCTAATAATACATCTACTTTCATCTCAAAAAAATTTTTTAGATAGCTGCTTCAGCAGCCTTTTCGCTGTCAGCAATTTCAAATACATCGGTAAGCCTTGTTATGGCAAAAACCTCTTTCAGTTTATCGTTTATATTGCAGATGATGGTTTCACCTCCCGCCTTTCTCGATTTGGTAAGAATGTTCAGCAACACGGTGAGTCCGCTGCTGTTCATATACTGAAAATTGGTGAAGTCGAGGATAAATGATTTTATATCTCTTACAATGCAGGCATTTATTTCGTCAAGCAATTCATTTGCCTGCCCTTTCTCCATCAGGTTTCCCGTTAATTTCACAATGCAGTATTTTCCTTTTTCAGTTGTTGTAAAGCTAAATTTCATTTCTTCTTTTTATTTAAATGTTCACACGAACCTGTTTGACTCAGTTTATTGCATTTGCCGAAAAAATTCAGCGAATGTTGGGTAATGGTAAAATTCATCAGTTTTTCAACTGTTGTTTGCACCAGATAAAGGCGCGGGTCGCAAAATTCAAAAACTTTTTCACAATCTCCGCAAATAAGATGGTCGTGCTGTTTGTAAGCCAGTGACCTTTCATACATAAAATTGGTTTGCCCAAACTGATGTTTGGTAACTAAATCGCAATTCAGCAAATGTTCAATCGTATTATACACAGTGGCCCTGCTCACTCTTATTTTTCTTTTCTGAAGTCGGGTAAAAAGCATATCCACATTAAAATGACCATCCATCATATAAATTTCGTCCAGAACTGCATAACGTTCAGGTGTTTTGCGCAACCCGCTCTTCTTCATGTATTCGGTAAAAATATTCCGTACCGCTTCCAGCTCCCTGTTCATCTTTATTTAACAAAAATTGCGTGGCAAAGGTAATCATCCCCATGGGATAAAAAGGTCAAATTATCAACCGTACCAATTTATTTATTTAAGTGTAACTTTTATTACAGTTTTTAGTTTTAAGCTATACTGTTTTAACATGCGAAATAATACCTTTGCACTTTAAGATTCTGAATATTGAGATGCCGAACCACAACTTTTTTCTGAAGTTTCTTTTCATTACTGCAGCATTAGCATTTATATCTGTTAAATCAGAGGCATTATACTACCGTTCTGTTCAGTCAGGCAACTGGAATGCAACGTCCACATGGGAAAGCAGCCCCACTGCCGGAGGTCCCTGGTCGCCTGCTGCCGCCACACCTACCTCAGCCGATCAAACCGTTACCATTCAGTCAGGTCACTGGGTGCTGATAGTTGCAGGACTTACCATGGATGAAGTAGTGATAGATGCAGGAGGAACTTTATCGGCAAAAACGAATGCAACACTGACAATCAATAACGGTGCAGGTGTTGATTTAACAATTAACGGAACCTTTGTGGATTCACTCTACGGATCTTCAAGTATAAACTTCAACAGTGGTGCAAGATGGAAAATTAGTGCAGGAGCAAATTTTATTAAATACACAGGATCATCGTCCAACAACTGGCAGTCAAACTACGACACAGGCATCATCAACATTCCGGCAACAGCCAACTGGATTATCCGCAAAGTAGGCACTTTAAATCCTGCTATCAGCACTACCAACGGTGGCTCTCAGGCTTATTACCCAAATTTTATTTATGAGAATTACACGGCCACTAAGTTTGTGACCTCAGGCAGTGCAAGCTCTCACTTCACTGGTACAGCGAGTTATCCCATCATCAAAGGAAATTTTGATATAGGCGGTGCAGGTACCAATTATGTTGATTTTACAAGTGATGATAAGAATGCAGTGATTGGCGTGCAGGTAAGAGGAGATATGATTGTGCGGCCCGGCAATGTATATAACAACACCGGAACAGGAACAGAACTTTGGGGCGACTTATACATGGATGGCACCTGGACGTATGATGCTGCTGACGGAAGAGATTTAAAATTTTCGGGAGCAACAAATTCTACCGTTTGGGGAAGCGGGAAATTCAGTATTTATACGCTGACAATATCCAAACTGGCTGCAGCAAGTGTAACGCTGAACCGCATGCTGCTGGTTGACCACAGTGTTAATTTTAATACAGGAATAGTTTATACCAGTCTGGCAAGTCCGTTAGCTGTGAACACCGGTGCAACGGTAAGCACTGTATCCAACAACAACAGTTATGTGGAAGGGCCTTGCGTAAAATACGGCAGTGAATCATTTGTGTTTCCTGTTGGCAAAGGAGGCGATGTGCAACCTGCAGGAATCTCTTCTTCGGCTGCGCCTGCCGATTCAGGAATTATCTGGTACGAAGACTTCAACAACGGATGCTCTGCTCTTTGCGATGCAAATGGATATACAGGAACCAATGGCACATGGACTACTGAAGATGCAGGACCCAATGGAAACAGACCCAATAAATTTTATATAAGCTGTGCTGAAGCAAACAGACCTGTGAATATTTGTGGCGGAGGTTGTGCTACCGGAGGCGATGCTACATTACACATCAGTCCTTCGCCATGTGCAGCATGTGCCATCTGCCCAACAGGTGACTGTGGTGCGGTGTACGATACCGTTTCCAGTGTACTCTCAGGTACTGATCCAACAACGAATATCAGAGCCATCTCTCCTCCTATCAACACCATGGGGAAAGCCAACCTCACCATTAAATTCAAATATATTAATGTGGGTGATTTGATTTCTGTTTCGTCAAGCCCCGACAAAGCCATTCTCGAATACAGTGTTGACAACGGTACTACATGGATTACGTTATTGAATATTGGACGTTCGAGCACAACAGGAGGATGTACGTTGCTGAAAAAATGGACACAGTTTACAGGAGTTTCACTGCCTGCAGCGTGTAATAACATTTCGAACCTTCGGATTGCATTCCGCTGGATTAACAACAACAATCAAACGGGAGCTACCATAAACACCAATGGCTCTTTTGCTGTTGACAGCGTAATCATTATCGGAAAATCGCTTGACGCATTTACAACGGAATATTTTCACGTAAACCCAACAGTAGTTTATAACAATGTGGTGAATCCTCCACTAGACCACGTAAGCAGAATGGAATACTGGTATATGACCAATGATGCAGGAACAGGAAAAAGAAAAGTTACGCTTTACTGGGATGGCAACAGTGGTGGTGTAACCAGTTTGCCCGATTTGCGTGTTGCACGTTTTAACGGTGCTTCATGGGATGATTTAGGCAACACTGCAACAACAGGCACTGTAGCAGCAGGAACCATTACTTCTGATTCTACTGCCTTGTATGGTCCGCTCACTCTTGCATCAACCATACCGTTGGCAGGCAACCCATTGCCTGTTGAACTGATTAATTTCAACGGTCAGCGAAAAAGTGATTACATACATCTCAACTGGATTACATCATCAGAGTTGAACAATGATTATTTTACTGTACTGAAATCATCAGACAATAATTACTTTACCGAACTCGGCAGAGTAAAAGGTGCAGGCACTACCAACAATTCAAGTTTATATTACCTGAATGACGAACATCCGTTTGCAGGCGTTAACTATTACAAACTTTTTCAGACGGATTATGACGGAACAACTGTTGAGAAAGCTGTTGTGGCTGTGAAGTTTAATGATAAGATGAATGATTTCATCGTATTGCCCGACAGACAAAATCAACAGATTCTTATTCAGATGAAAGGTGATACTGAATCGTCATACTTCCTCACACTTACGGATGCAAGCGGAAAACTGATAAAACAAATTCCTTTTAAATCACCTGCACTGAAAATTGATGCATCTCTGTTGGCTAACGGAATATATTTTATTACTGTTCGCACAGCGGATACTGTGATGAATAAACGCATTTATTATTAGCAAACTCTAAGCGTAAATGCATGAAGGTAATCTCAGAGCATTTCATCCCACAACTTCAAAAAACAATTCAGTTGGGTGTTCCCCAAACTGCTGACGAATGGAATGCCTACTACAATGTCCGTTACGAAGTTTTGCGCAAACCATGGAATCAGCCTGCATCAAGTGTGCACGTAGAAGATGATGACACAGCAATTCACTTTTGCTTATCGCATAACCATGAAATAATGGGCGTATGCCGCCTTCACTACAACTCGGCAACTGAAGGTCAGATCAGGTTTCTGGCTATCAAAAAAGAATGGCAACATCATCAGTTAGGTGATATTTTGCTCAGCCATGCAGAAGAGTTGTGCGTTCAGAATAAAGCAACTTCTTTGTTTCTGCAGGCACGCGACAATGCAGTACCGTTTTATCTGCGCAACGGATATCAGGTGATTGAAAAAACACATTTATTATTCGGACAGATTCAGCATTTTTCCATGCGCAAATCACTACATCTTTAAAATTAACAGGCCCTGCCCCATTTCAGGTTTTAACTCCTTTTTCTGTAAAAAATACGGGTGGCCTATTGTTTTGTAATTCGGATTTTTATAAAATTGCATCACTGAATTTGATTATTACTAATCTATGCCCAAAACTATTTATCTTATACGCCATGGCAAAGCAAGCCGTGATTTTCCGCGAATCAGTGATATTGACAGACCACTTCTTGAAAAAGGTTGTGTTGACTCAGATAAAATGAGCACATTGCTGAAAGAGCATACAAAACAAATAGACTTGTTTATTACCAGCCCGGCAGTTCGCGCATTTTCCACAGCACTTATTTTCGCGCGACAGTTCAACTATTCTCTGAATTCAATTGTTCTTGAAAAAAGAATGTATATGACAGGCTCCACCGACCTGTTCAACATCATTAAAGGACTGAACAACCAACATCAATCTGTTGCCATGTTTGCACACAACCCCGGAGTGGAACGTCTTGTAAAACTGCTGACTTCGCAGGAACATATTCACTTCAGCACAAGTGCTTTTGCCATTATTGAGACGGATGTAAACAACTGGAATGAAATGGAAGCAGGAACATGTAAACTGCTCTCTTACCGTTATCCCAAAGAATCTGTTTACAGTTAACAACTGTGTATAACAGATTTATTTTTTGAATTGAATAACTTTCCTGAGTCGCTGATTGTTCTTTAAGTCAAATTTATTAGGTTTGGCTGTTTAATATTTATTGTATTTTTCTTATGAAAAGAACCATTCAGTCGGTTGCAGTTTTGGGTTCAGGAATTATGGGCTCACGCATAGCGTGTCATTTTGCAAATGCAGGGTTTAAAGTGTTGTTGCTCGATATTGCACCAAAAGATTTAAGTGAAGAAGAAAAAAATGCAGGACTTTCCCTCGATCATCCTAAGGTACGCAACCGCATTGTCAACGCATCTTTGCAGGTTGCTTTAAAGAGTAATCCTTCCCCAATTTATCACAAGAGTTTTGCCAAAAGAATTCAGACAGGAAACTTTACCGACAATCTGAAAGACATAGCTTCCAGCGACTGGATAATTGAGGTAATCATTGAAAATCTTGAAATAAAAAAATCACTGTTTGCTCAGGTGGATCAGCTGCGCAAACCGGGAACGCTCATAACTTCCAACACATCAGGTATTCCTATTCATCTGATGACAGAAGGACGAAGTGATGATTTTAAAAAACATTTTTGCGGAACTCACTTCTTCAATCCGCCACGCTATCTGCCATTGCTCGAAATTATTCCCGGCCCTGAAACAGATGGTGCAGTGCTGGATTTTCTGCAACATTTTGGCGATCGTTATCTCGGTAAAACAACCGTTTTATGCAAAGATACACCTGCATTTATTGCCAACCGCATTGGTGTTTTCGGAATAATGTCGCTGTTTCATGCAATGAAACAAATCGGATTATCCATCTCTGAAATTGACAAGCTCACAGGCACTGTTATCGGTCGCCCAAAATCAGCAACATTCCGTACCAGTGATGTGGTTGGATTGGACACACTGGTGCATGTGGCCAACGATGCATGGAAAAATCTTCCTGATGACGAACAAAGAGAGCAATTCAAATTACCCGATTTTATCGAAAAGATGGTTGCCAACAAATGGCTTGGCGATAAAACCAAACAGGGATTTTATAAGAAAACAAAAAAAGAGGGAGGCAAGTCTGAAATTCTCGAACTTGACCTGAATACTTTTGAATATAAATCTTCTGCGAAAAGTAAATTTCAAACCCTTGAGGCTGCCAAACCTCTGGATCGTCTTGAAGAAAGATTGCCTGTATTGCTTAATGGAAAAGACAAAGCTGGAGATTTTTACAGACAGATGTTTTTCAGTTTATTTTCCTATGTGTCTTTCCGCATTCCTGAAATAGCTGACGATTTATACAAAATTGACGATGCCATGTGTGCAGGTTTCGGTTGGGAACAGGGGCCTTTTGAAACATGGGATTGCCTCGGTGTAATAAACATTGCCGACATCATGCAGAAAAATGGTTACCACATTGCACCATGGGTTGGCGAAATGATTGCAAACGGAAACACTACCTTCTATAAAACTGAAAAAGGAATCCGCAGTTATTACAGCAGCATTGACAAAAAATATAAACCGGTTCCGGGAAATGAGAATTTTATCATTCTGAAAAATTCTGATTCATCAAAAATTGTCTGGAAAAATTCAGGTTGCTACATTCACGACATTGGTGATGGAATACTGAATCTTGAATTCAGAACAAAAATGAATACCATTGGAAGCGAAGTGTTACAGGGCATGAACACAGCAGTGGAACTTGCAGAGAAAGATTTCAGGGGATTGGTGATAGGAAATGAAGGAGCTAATTTTTCTGCAGGTGCCAACCTTGCTTTAATATTTATGCTTGCCGTTGAACAGGAATACGATGAACTGGATTACGCTATTCGTGCATTCCAAAATACCAATATGCGACTGCGTTATTCTTCCGTTCCTGTGGTGGTTGCACCGCATGGCCTCACACTTGGTGGCGGTTGCGAAATGAGTTTGCATGCAGACAAAGTATGCGCTGCTGCCGAAACCTACATTGGCCTTGTAGAGTTTGGTGTTGGACTGATACCCGGTGGTGGTGGCACCAAAGAACTTACAGTGAGATTTGCTGATTCGCTCAAAGAAGGAGATATTGAAACCAATGCATTCAGAGATTATTTTCTGACTATCGGTCAGGCCAAGGTATCTACTTCAGCGTATGAAGCATTCGATTTACACATTTTGCGCAAAGGCCATGACGAAATTACACTGAACAAAAAAAGACTGATTGCCGATGCAAAAAGATGTGCACTTGAAATGGCTGATGCAGGATATGTAAAACCAATTATGCGAAATGATATCCGCGTGTTGGGGCGCGAAGGATTGGGAATTGTGCAGGTGGGAGCCAATGCCATGCAGGCAGCAAACTACATCAGCGAATATGATGCACACATTTCGCGCAAATTGGGCTACATCATGTGTGGAGGCAATTTATCTGCACCTACACAGGTTTCCGAACAATATTTACTCAATCTTGAACGTGAAGCATTCCTGTCATTATTAGGCGAAAAGAAAACTCTGGAACGTATTCAGGCAATTCTTACCACGGGAAAACCCTTGCGAAATTGACGCAGATTTTTTTCGGAATATTTTTCAATTACTTCAAGTTTTCAACAACAACAAGCCGCCATTTGGCGTTTTACCTCTGAAAACGGGTTGATTACTGTTGTTTATTTGTGCAGATACAGATGTTATTAAAGTTGAAAATACTGCTGTATTCTTTATGAAAAAATAACTTATTTTAGCGCGAAGTTTAGAAAAAACAGCAATTAAGAAAAATGAAAATAGCTAAACAATTGTTCTGTTTGTGTATTTTTTTGCCAATGTTGGGCTTGGCTCAACGTGAAATGAAGCCACGTTATGCTCCCGGCAAAGAAAAGCACCGCAACAAAATGGATGAATTAGGCCAGAAACAGGGAGTGTGGAAGTATTTCAATGAGGCAGGAGAACTGATGCAGGAAATTGAATATCTTGACGATGTAAGAAATGGGGTTACTAAAAGATATTATCCTTATGGTAAGATTATGGAAGAAATTGAATATGCCAATGGAATAAAAGATGGCGAATTCAAACGATATTATTACAACGGTCAAACTAAGGTGGAAGGTGAATATGAGGATGGAAAAAAATCAGGCAGATGGATAAACTATTACAGTGATGGAGAGATAAGAAACGAAGGTTCTTACAAGAAGAATCTTAAAAACGGCACATGGAAAACGTATAGTCGAAAAGGTAAATTGATCAGCCAGATTGAATATAAAATGGGCGAAGATGTAAAAGCCATACAGGAAGCAAAAGCAGCTGCCGAGAAAGCTAAAAAAGCCGAAGAAGCTAAAAAGGCGGAAGAAGCTAAAAAGAAATTACCGCCCGGAGCAAAATATAAAAATGCTCCTACAGAGACACCACCTGCCAACAAATAATTTTTATAAAACTTTTTTTTGCCGGTAGCATTATATCTTTACGTTTTTAACTGATTTAATTTTTTTCGAATGAATGTATATATCGTTGCCGGTTACAGAAGCGCTGTTGGCAAAGCACCACGCGGTAAGTTTAAAAATTTTCGTCCGGATGATCTTGCTACCAGTGTCATCCGTCATCTGATGAAGTCGGTCCCATCACTCGACAAAGAATGGATTGATGATGTGATTGTAGGCAATGCAACCCCCGAAGCCGAACAGGGTCTTAACATCGGAAGAATGATTTCTCTGATGAGCCTCGACACAGTTAAAGTTCCCGGCATGACTGTGAACCGTTATTGCTCATCAGGACTTGAAACCATTGCCATTGCGGCATCAAAAATTCACAGCGGACTTGCCGATTGCGTCATTGCAGGTGGTGTTGAATGTATGTCGCCTATCCCTTTCGGAGGCTGGCGCATAGTTCCCAATTACGAAGTAGCTGCTTCCAATCCGGAGTGGTACTGGAGCATGGGTCTGACTGCGGAAGCTGTGGCACGTGAGTTTAAAGTATCGCGCGAAGCGCAGGATGCATTTGCATTGTCATCACATCACAAAGCTGTTTCTGCCATCAAAAATAATTTGTTCAAAGACGAAATTGTTCCTGTTGAGATTAAAGAAGTGTATCTTGATGCAAAGGAAAAAAGAGCTGAACGTACTGTGATAATGGATACCGATGAAGGCCCCCGTGCCGACACTACTGCAGAGAAACTGGCTGCACTAAAACCTGTGTTTGATGCAAAAGGAACTGTTACTGCAGGCAATTCATCACAAACAAGTGACGGAGCTTCGTTCGTGCTGGTTGTTTCTGAAGCCATGCTCAAAAAACTCAATGTAAAACCAATTGCACGATTGGTTTCTTATGCTGTAAGAGGTGTGGAACCTCGTATCATGGGAACAGGCCCTATCGAGGCAATTCCTGCCGTGCTCAAACGTGCAGGAATGAAACAGGACGACATTCAGCTGATTGAATTGAATGAAGCTTTTGCTTCACAGTCTTTGGCTGTCATCAATACTTTAGGCCTTAATCCTGATATCGTAAACGTGAATGGCGGAGCAATTGCATTAGGACATCCGCTCGGATGTACAGGTTCGAAATTAACTGTTCAGCTTCTTAACGAAATGAGAAGAAGAAAACTGAAATACGGAATGGTTACCATGTGCGTAGGCAACGGACAAGGTGCTGCAGGAATATTTGAGCTTCTGAATTAACTGTTTTAATTAATTATTCTGTTACCTGCTATTCCCAATGAAAAACAACAGAACAGGTTACGACTTTTCTGACGACATAAGCAGAAGCATTGAGGTTTTAAAAAAAGGGGGCCTTATCCTCTATCCTACTGACACCATCTGGGGAATAGGTTGCGATGCTACCAACAGTGTAGCAATTAAGAAAATTTATCAGTTAAAAAAAAGAGACAATTCTCAGAGTCTTATTTCGCTGGTGTGTGATGAAAGAATGCTTAACAAGGTTGTGAAGTTGGTTCCTGCCGTTGCATGGGATATCATGGAATATTCTGAAAAACCCATCACCATTATTTATGATGATATACATCAAATTGCTCCCGAAGCTATTGCTGCTGATGGCAGCGCAGCAATACGAATGGTGAAAGATGAATTTTGCCAACAACTGATTTATAAATTCAATAAACCAATAATATCCACCTCTGCAAATCTCAGCGGACAGCCATCACCTGTTGTATTCAGCGAAATAAGTCAGGAAATAATCAGCGGAGTGGATTATGTTGTAAATTTCCGTCAGAAAGATAATGTCAAACACAAGGCCTCTTCTATCATCAAACTGAAAAGCGATGGCGAAGTAGCTGTTATCAGAAAATAGTTTTGGAAGATTTTTTTGTACAACATCCTTTATTCAGACAAATTTCTAGGTTGGCAGCAGAACAACAGAAGGAAGCTTACCTTATTGGAGGATATGTGCGCGATTATTTTCTGAAACGTCCTTCTAAAGATATTGACATAGTTGTAATTGGTGATGGCATTCAGCTTGCAAAAAAATTAGCTGAACAGATTCCAGATTCTGACTTTGCCTATTTTAAAAATTTCGGAACTGCTATGGTGAAAACACCTGACTACGAAATTGAATTTGTCGGAGCCAGAAAAGAATCATACAATTATCTCTCACGAAAACCTAAAGTAGAACCCGGCACACTTGAAGACGATCAGCTCAGAAGAGATTTCACCATCAATGCTCTTGCCATCAATCTGAGTGAGCAACATTTTGGCGAACTGCTCGATCCTTTCAACGGATTGCAGGATTTGCATAATAAAATAATCCGCACACCCGGTAATCCTGAACTTACCTACAGCGATGACCCATTGCGTATGATGCGTGCTATTCGCTTTGCAACGCAACTGGGATTTGAAATCGAAGAAAATTCACTCAATGCCATTCGCACCGAAAAAGAAAGAATACGTATTGTTTCCAAAGAGCGTATCACTGATGAGCTAAATAAAATGCTCCTGTCGCCAAAACCTTCTGTGGGTTTTAAGTTACTTTTTGACACTGGTCTTCTCGAAATTATTTTCCCTGAATTGCACCGACTACATGGTGTTGAGAAAATAAACGGGAAAGGACATAAAGATAATTTCTATCACACACTCGAAGTGTTGGATAATATTAGTACAACCACTGACAATCTTTGGTTACGCTGGGCGGCTTTGTTGCACGATATAGCAAAACCTGCTACCAAAAGATACGATACCGAGCAAGGCTGGACATTTCATGGGCATGAAGACAAAGGCTCACGTATGGTACCTCACATATTCAGACAACTGAAACTTCCACTGAATGAGAAAATGAAATATGTTCAGAAACTGGTGTTGCTTCATTTGCGTCCGATTGTTCTTGCAAAAGAAACGGTAACTGATTCTGCCGTGAGAAGATTATTATTTGAAGCAGGTGATGATATTGACGATTTGATGCTGCTGTGCCATGCTGATGTTACTACTAAAAATGAGTTTAAGAAAATTCGTTATCGCAATAATTTCGAACTTGTAAAAACCAAGCTGAAAGAAGTTGAAGAAAAAGACCGCATTCGCAACTGGCAGCCACCTATTACCGGAGAACTTATTATGAAAACTTTTGGCATTGCGCCCGGCAGAAATGTTGGCATCATCAAAGACTTTGTGAGAGAAGCAATTCTGGATGGTGACATCAGTAATTCCTATGAAGAAGCCTATCAGTTGATGCTGGAAAAAGGAAAAGAACTTGGACTAAATCCTGTTTGAAAGAAGTATTACTCTCCTTTATAATTGCTTTCTTAAAAATCTGATTTTAAAATAATTTCTTGACTCCACCTGCTGATTTCTCGGGTAAAAACGCTACTTTTGCACCCCTAATAAAAAAATCAATGCAGAATATCAGAAACGTAGCTATCATTGCCCACGTTGACCATGGCAAAACCACTCTTGTTGACAAGATTTTACATCAGACACAGGTGTTTCGTCAGAATCAGCAAACCGGAGAATTAATACTTGACAACAATGATCTGGAACGCGAACGTGGTATTACCATTGTTGCTAAAAATGTTTCTGTTCAATACAAGGACGTTAAAATTAACATTATTGATACACCCGGCCACGCAGATTTTGGCGGAGAAGTAGAACGCGTTCTTACCATGGCTGATGGTGTAATTTTACTCGTTGATGCATTTGAAGGCCCTATGCCACAGACACGTTTCGTATTGCAGAAAGCACTGGCATTAGGACTGAAACCAATTGTAGTTATCAATAAAGTTGATAAAGAAAACTGCCGCCCTGATGAAGTACATGAAGCAGTATTCGACTTGTTTTTCAATCTTGATGCTACGGAAGAACAACTTGACTTCCCTACCCTGTATGGCAGCAGCAAACATGGATGGATGAGTACAGACTGGAGACAGGAAACAAAAGATATTACTTCTTTACTCGATGCTATTGTGGAGAAAATACCTGCAGCTAAACAACAGGATGGAACACCACAGATGCTGATTACTTCTCTTGATTACAGCAGTTATGTAGGACGAATAGCCATAGGCAGAATTTTCAGAGGAACCTTAAAAGAAAATATGCCGGTGACATTGATGAAACGTGACGGCAGTGCAAAAAAATCACGCATCAAAGAATTGTTTGTGTTTGAAGGTTTAGGAAGAAAAAAAGTCAGCAGTGTTGACAGTGGAGATATTGCCGCTGTGGTAGGTGTTGATGATTTTGAAATTGGAGATACGATTGCTGACTTTGAAAATCCTGAAGCACTTAAATCTATTGCTGTTGATGAGCCTACAATGAGCATGTTGTTCACCATCAATAACAGTCCTCTGTTTGGTAAAGAAGGAAAATTTGTAACATCACGACATCTGCGCGACAGACTTTACAAAGAGATAGAAAAAAATCTTGCTTTGCGCGTAGAAGAAACAAGTTCTCCAGATGCCTATCTCGTTTATGGACGAGGTATATTACATCTTTCGATTTTGGTTGAAACCATGAGACGTGAAGGATATGAACTTCAGTTGGGCCAACCTCAGGTGCTTTATAAGGAAATTGATGGCGTGCGCTGCGAGCCAATTGAACATCTCGTAGTGGATACACCATCAGAAGTGGCAGGAAAAGTGATTGAACTTGCTACACAGCGCAAAGGTGAACTGACAAGCATGTTGCCTAAAGGAGATTTGCAACGACTTGAATTTAATATTCCTGCACGAGGTTTAATTGGATTGAGAAATGCAGTGCTTACTGCTACTGCAGGAGAAGCAATCATGGCACACCGGTTTAATTCTTATGAACCCGTTAAAGGAGCAATTCAGGGACGAAATATGGGCGTTCTTCTTGCAAAAGAAGCTGGAACAGCTACAGCATACTCTATTGATAAATTACAGGAGCGCGGAGCATTTTTTATTGACCCGGGTGAAACAGTTTATGGTGGTCAGGTAATTGGAGAACATATTCGTCCGGGCGATTTGGTGATTAACGTTTGCGAAACAAAAAAACTCACCAACATGCGTGCTTCAGGAAGTGATGAAAATGTAAGAATCACTCCTAAAATAAAATTCTCATTAGAAGAAGCAATGGAGTATATCGAAAAAGACGAATACCTTGAAGTTACTCCACTCAGCATCAGAATGAGAAAAATTTATCTGGACGAAAATGAGCGCAAACGTATGAGCAAAAAAGTTGAAATCGCCTGAAATCAATTACTCATTTGTTTCATATATTATTTTTCATTATTATTGTAAAAATTAAGGGTTGACGATATGAAGGCAGTTCGCAAAAAACAGAAAATTAAAATGGAATTTCCGGTAAGGTCTTCTCCAAAAATATTGTATGGATTCCTGTCAACTCCGTCAGGACTTTCCGATTGGTTTGCTGATGACGTTACCGTACGTGAAGGTGTTTATACTTTTCATTGGGATGGTGATGAGCAACAGGCGAAGATGACTCACAAGCGCGACAATCAAATGGTACGTTTCAAGTGGATTGATGAACCTGATGATGCTTTTATTGAATTTGAAATTGCAACTGACGAATTAACTTCAGATGTTGCTCTTTTGGTAACTGATTTTGCTGCTGATGAGGATATGGAAGAAACGCAACGCCTCTGGGAATCTCAGATACAAAACCTGCGTCATATTATAGGATCCTGATTACTTTCAGTCCTTCTCTCCTGAAGGAGGTTTAATATTTTTATACATCTCATACTTTCTCTTTACATACATAATAAAATCATATTGTGAAGAGTTTTTCAGAAACTCATCGCTAACATTGATATAATCTATAAAGTCATCAAACTGACTTTCGTCCAGATTCATAATATCATTGTCAACATACTTACGGAATAATTCTTTCAGCAATTTCCTTCTGTTATCATCATTAATTTTCTGAGCAATCACACGCTTATTCCTTTCTCTCCTGCTGAACGACTGATACAAAAATGTAATTGGGCTTTGCAGCACATCAATTCCAGACACCATGTAATCTTCTTTCTTATAGCCTAACTTATCAATATCCTTTTGAATGACTTCAAGTTCGCGTGGTGGAATTATGGTTACCGGTTTAAGTGATACAAAAGGTTTTTCGAGCAATACATTTACAAAAAAAGTATCACGCATGGCCGAATCTTTGAAACATAATTTTTTGACAGAATAACCTGAAGCAGTCACCATGATGGTATCTGACTTATCTGCTTGGATTGAAAATAACTGATCTTCTGTACTCACAAAACCCAAACCTGTTGTTTTATTTACAACCATCAACCCTACCA
Source organism: Bacteroidota bacterium (assembly GCA_019136655.1). Lineage (GTDB taxonomy): Bacteria > Bacteroidota > Bacteroidia > AKYH767-A > OLB10 > OLB10. The sequence goes on along the minus strand of JAGVTU010000022.1, from coordinate 2,954 downwards.
CAGGCAATGTTGGGTCGTTGCCTCTCACACTGGCTCTTACTGTTATGTTTTGTGATTTTACATGACCTGCAATAATTAATAGCACAAAGAGTAACAATGTGCATCTTTTTAAAATTATCATAGACGGCAATATTAACAATATTAACCTAAATGCGGATGAAGTTTAACAGAAACACATTGAAAACAAAAAGGCTGCCTTCTTTCGAAAGCAGCCCTTTTAAACTATGGGAATCTGAAACTATCTGTTGACCTGGAATCTTAAATGATTCTCAACTCCTCCTTGTTTTATAATTATCAGGTACATTCCCGGGGTAAACTGTCTTACATCAATATTACCTGAATTGATTCCAATTTGTCCTTCCTGTTTTTGCTTATACAATTCACGTCCCGACATATCACAAACTCTTACTTCATACAAGTGCTCTTTTTCAGTTTGAAATGCATAAGTAATATATTCTGTTGCAGGATTAGGATAAGCATTCAGTAACATTGCTGAACCCTCATCAGCCAGACGTCCAACACCTGTAGTGAAGTTAATGTCAGAACTATATGCTGAATATGAATTATAGCTGCACATTGATCTTATCTGAACAACATACTGTGTACCGGGATGCAGATTGGCAATTACAACACTTCCTGTTGAGGCGTTAGCAAAACGATATTTATATTGTGTAGAACCTTTCACAGCATAACGAATCAGCACATACGATACTTCTGATGTAGGAGTCCATGTTACAACTGCTTTATTGGTTTGCACATTTACTACAGCAGGGTTTGCTACTAACATACAACCGGCAAGAGTGGTAAAGTAATTATCCTGAGAATAGTTGCTGGATATTGATCCGCACACTGTCATCACACTCCATTGATAGGTGGTGTTGGCAGATAATCCGGTAAGGTTATATCCCCATGCAGTAGTGTTGTTGGTTGCAATGGTTTTATAACTGTATGATGGTGCTCCCAGTTTCTTGTAACGGATTGTAATGCTGCTGGCAGTAGTACCATACCAGTTCAACTGTGCAGATGAAGTAGTGATATTGTTACTTGAAGTATTTATAACAGTACTTCCACATCCTGTTGAACTACAAAGAGTTTGGAATCTTTCTGTTGCACTTACCACACTTCCTCCGGCACAAATTGTGGTTACATTCCACTCATAATCCGTACAAGCTTGCAATTCGTTAATTAATACCTCATGTGCATTGCGTACATATTTATATCTGAAACTATTGGCACCTAAGATACTATATGCTACTTTAAATGAATCTGCCTTAACTGCAGGATTCCACATCAATGTAGCTTTATTGTTTAATATGTTGTATTCAGTTAACATATCAGGCTTGCCACAATTGGAGTTGTTCAGTGAATTTACTTTAATAGTATTTGCTGCTGACTGACATCCGTAACTGTTAACAGCTTTCACAGTGTAAGTGCCAGATGTACTTACTGTCACAACAGATGTTGTCTGTCCACCATTCCACAGGTATGATACAGCACTTGGTTCAAATGCTTTCAACTGATATGATAATGATGGCTGATAAGTGTAAGTTATTTCCGGCATATTGGGTGATGGCGCCTGTGCAAGTGTAATATTTGCAGTTGATGTTGATCCATCAGCATTTTTAATATTTACTGTATAGGTTCCTGCTGCAGTTACATTGATACTCTGTGTAACCTGTAAACCCGGAAGCCACAAATATTGCAAACCTGAGCTGGCAGTAAGTGACACTGATTGTCCTGAGCAAATTGTATTATTCACTGCAGTTGATGTAATACTTGCAGGCTGTGGTGCACTCGAAACAGTTACAGCAATAGCTGATGAAACATCCGAACATCCTGCTGCACTGGTAACTGTTACATAATAACTTCCTGCTGTAGAAACAGTGATGGATTGAGTGGTAGCTCCATTTGACCAAAGGTATGAACTTGCTGCACTTGCAGTTAAAGTTACTGTTTGTCCCTGTGTCAGATTTGTTGAACCACTGGCAGTAATAGTTGCTGTTGGAATACTATTCACATTAACAACTGTTGCAGCTGAGGTTGCTGAACAACTTCCATTGCTAACAGTTACTGAATATGATCCTGCTGTTGATACAGTGATTGATTTTGTTGTCTTTCCGTTTGACCACAAATAGCTGCTTCCTGTACTTGCAGTAAGTGTTACACTGCCACCCGCGCAGAAAGTTGTTGCTCCGCTTGCTGTGATTGTTGCTGTTGGATTGTTTGTTACAGTTACTACAGTAGGTGCAGAGGTTGCTGAACAACTTCCATTGCTAACAGTTACTGAATATGATCCTGCTGTTGTTACTGTGATTGATTTTGTTGTCTTTCCGTTTGACCACAAATAGCTGCTTCCTGTGCTTGCAGTAAGTGTTACACTGCCCCCTGCGCAGAAAGTTGTTGCTCCGCTTGCTGTGATTGTTGCTGTTGGATTGTTTGTTACAGTTACTACAGTAGGTGCTGAGGTTGCTGAACAACTTCCATTGCTAACAGTTACTGAATATGATCCTGCTGTTGATACAGTGATTGATTTTGTTGTCTTTCCGTTTGACCACAAATAGCTGCTTCCTGTGCTTGCAGTAAGAGTTACGCTGCCACCTGGACAGAATGATGTCGGGCCATTTGCAGTAATTGTTGCAGTAGGATTGTTTGTTACAGTTACTACAGTAGGTGCAGATGTTGCTGAACAACTTCCATTACTTACAGTTACTGAATATGATCCTGCTGTTGATACAGTGATTGATTTTGTTGTTGCACCATTTGACCACAAATAACTGCTTCCGGTGCTTGCAGTAAGAGTTACACTGCCTCCTGGACAGAATGATGTCGGGCCATTTGCAGTGATTGTTGCTGTTGGATTGTTTGTTACAGTTACTACAGTAGGTGAAGATGTTGCAGAGCAACTTCCATTGCTAACAGTTACTGAATAAGAGCCTGCTGTTGTTACAGTGATT
>JAGVTU010000005.1 GCA_019136655.1 Bacteroidota bacterium | reverse complement strand
TCTGGAAATTTGAAACTACACGCTATTCTTTGCTCACATAAAATATATTTGTATTTTTGAAATTTTATGATAGCTTGAATTAGCGTGTGCTTCTGCTCATGCAAAGCACACACACGGGTTTTGCGTCAGGCGGGCAGACGTGCAAATTTGGAGCTTTGTGCTTCTAATGAACTTTAATAATAAATTGAAACTTTGTGCTCCGAAACCCGCCCGAACGCCAAGCCCGAAACCGTCAAACTGTCCAAAAACCCAATATCAATTTGTTGCAAACTTTTTAAATAGCAGTGGGTTGTGTTGCATGCGCAAGTTTATAATTATTGCATGCAATACAAAGGAACAAACAGAACACAGTTTTTTTAAAGCCACTTAAAATCGTTCTGATGCATTTTTATAGCCATTTATTTGTTACTTTTGAATGCAATTAGAGGTTTTTAGACGGACTGCCGTTATGCGCAACCCGTTGGCGGCACAGCGACTACCAACTGATTGCAAGAAATGGACGACTTTATAAACTAAACATTAACTCATCATTAAAAAGCAGAATATGAAAAAACTTTTTTTAATAATTGTATTGCTAAGTGCAATTAAATGTTTCGCTCAAGAAAAGATTAAGGGAATTGGCAAATTTAAAATCAACGAGTCAACAAGGACGCAAGTTGACTCAATTTTAGCTGGTGACTTAGGGCAACAATTTCCTGATACATTTGATAAAAACGAAAATAATTTTCTTTCCATACACGAATCCAAGTGGGCTATTCTAACACCTGATTCCACCCAAGATTACGCACACCCTTACTATAATTATGAAAAAGTAAATCTTTTGCCTCTACATTGCTCAATGGCAACAGTTTACTTTATTAAAAGTTATTCTATTGCTAATATTCAATTTGAAAGTGTTTATCTAACATTTAGAAAAGATACCTTAGTAGGATTTGTATCTGACTATTCAGAGGAAATCACAGATGCAATGAAATTAAAGTATGGTAATATTCAACCAACTATGAAGACAACTCTAATCAACTGTCAAAATAAAATTGGTAACAAATTTACTAAAGATGAAACGGAAATAATCTATTCATGGAAAAATGGCTCAATCGAAGCTAAATCATATTTTAAACAATACGGTTGTAATGGAAGCTTTCTGACTTATTTTTCTGTTAAGGATAATGCGAAGTTGAGCACTCTACAAAAATGTTCCAATGATGCTTACTTGAAAATCAAAGGGAAATTAGATACACAAAAGAAGAAATCCCTTAAGGACTTTTAAGCATGGCAGAGCTGAATCTATTAATTAACATTACTGCTGACATTAAACTGCATCACTCTTTCCAACAGTTGGGTGATGCGCATAACACAAAGATTAAGAGAAATAAAAAAAGAAGGGCTTTGATAGGTAAACAAAGAGTTGAGCTTCTAACAAACAGTGCAGGTAAACGAACAGTTGTGCATCTAATCCCCCTTTTAAAAAACTTCTTTAATCCCTTCTTCGTTGTGCGTCAGGTTAAAACAACACAGTTCAAAACAATAAACAACAAAAACAAAAAATATGAGATTTTTTTACTTACATTTATTATTTATACTTACAGCATTAACAAGCTGCTCAAACGCATCACAACCAAACGACCCAATTCCGGAACACGAAACTTTTAAAATTCAATCAAAAAAAGTTGGAGAAGAAAGAGTCATCAACGTTTGGACACCGGAAAATTACAAAGCAAGTAAAGACTCTTTGCCCGTAATGTATATGGCAGATGGTGGAATAAAAGAAGATTTCCCTCACATTGCAAATACATTAGCAAAATTGATTGAGGAAAATAAAATAAAACCAATTATCCTGGTTGGTATCGAAAACACTCAACGCAGAAGAGATTTAACAGGTTTTACCGAAGTAGCCAAAGACAAAGAGATTGCACCGGTTGTTGGTGGATCGGAAAAATTCAGAGCATTTATTAATGATGAACTTTTTCCTGAAATCAATAAAAGATACAGAACAACATCAGAAAAAAGCATCATTGGAGAATCTGCATCAGGACTTTTTGTAATGGAAACTTTCTTTTTGACACCAGAAATGTTTGACAATTACATTGCTTTTGACCCTTCTCTTTGGTGGAATAATCATTATTTAGTGAGAACTGCAAAAGAACATTTGGCAAGTTTTCCTGAAACTGAAAAACGACTTTGGTTTGCAGGTTCAAACGCAAAAGATATTTCTGTATTCACAAAAGAATTAGCCAAAATTTTCAAAGCCGAAAACAAAACGAATCTAAAATGGAAATTTTCTGACGAACCGAAAGAAAAACACACTACAATTTTCAGAGCGACAAAAGAGAAAGCGATTATTTGGACATTAAACAAAACAATGGACTAAAAAGCCGAACGCACAACAAGCGGTTTGGCGTTATGGCGTAACTGAAATGCAAAACACAATCCCGGATGTCCGAAATACTTCTATTAAAATATTGTACATTAGCCGAACACAATGGCTCCGATTACCCTGCCATAGTAATACACGAGAAACGTTGTGCGTAAGCAAAGTAATGACTGCAATGTAATAATTCGAAATATTAATTTGACAAAACTATAATCATGCACAAAAAAACAATTTTCACTTCAGTATTATTCACATCTCTTTTTATATCTGCATCCGTTTCAGCACAGACTGCACAATGGGCATTGCCTGATGATAGCACAGCCATAAAGCTTATATCAATGGAAAAGATGTGGTTAAATGCAAGTTGCAGCGCACAGCCCGGACTAAAAGAAGTGTTTGCAGATGATTTTCAGGGAACATCAACAACCGGAACCCGATATGATAAAGTAGAAGCCATGTCAAATGACGTTAATACCCGGGACAGACAATGCGAATTAGGAGATGTTAAAATCCACTTTTTTGGCGATAATTTAGCCATAGCATATGGCAACGAAAGCAGCATTCGTAAAGGAGCAGATGGAAAGGAATATACACGTTGCTTAGCTTGGACAGATACCTGGCTGAAACGAGATGGAAAGTGGCAGATTATAGCAGCACAAGATAATGTTGTGGAATGTCACAAATAAGCTAATTGAGGTAAGAAATTTAAACACTTCTACGCATAACATGAGGCTTTAAACAAGTTGGGCACGACATTGTAATATCAGCTATATGCAAATCCCAACTTCCTTGCCTTGGCAAATATTGGAACGTTTTGCGTCACCAATGCCTGAACACTAAATTTTCATGGTTGGAATTCTAATGAGCATTACTTTTGTTACAAAGTTAGACAGTTCAACTGTAACAAATTTTAAACATCCACCATGTACGAACGAGCCATGTATTTAAAAAACAAATTTATTCGCAATGGCATTGCATTATTTACCATAAGTGCATTACTAATTTATTATGCTGCTACCAAAAGTGAATCATTTTCGCCAGTGCTGATAATAGTTCCTGTTGCCGCTCTTATTTGGCTTTACTTAGGTTTATGGATAAATAAAAAGTTGAAATTGAAAGTTGCGAACAAGGATTCTGAAATTACTGATGTAAGCATTTCATACAAGCAGGTTGAATTTATTCTTTCTGTTCTTTTAGTTGCAGTGATTTTCCTTTTACTCAAACATTGGGTGTATGCCAACTACTTAACAAACTTAATACTGATTGCTTACTGCTATTGGTCATATATTCAAATAAAAATGCTGAACAATTATTTCAATGCTTAAATAAATGTTTTTGATAAACTTATACTGACGACATTGCATTGAACAAACCTTGATGTGGGCTTCAGTCAAATGCAATCTGTATCAATAGCTTGGTGAACCTATAATATCAAGCAGCGTTACACAAACTCATTATAAATAAATACAAAAACTTTTTCGTGGCGGTAAATTTTATAGAAGGTTATAGGACTTAATAGATTACCTCTTCCATAAGCTTACAAATAAACTTAATGAGCTTACACTCTCCTCCGCGCACCCGTGGCCCTGAAGGGCGCAGGCGTAGGGAAGATGTTTTGTGTAAACTTATATTAAGTCAGCGGAGAGTGTGTTGAAAAAAGAAGAAACGGCCACCCCGTGCTGAATTACTACTATCGTGGTATTGCGTGATGCGGCATACGGATGCAAATTTGTCACAGCAAATTGTAAAATAAATTCGCATGACAAAAGTATCTGCCTTATCGCTGCTGATGGCCCTGAGCATTAACCTTTCAGCACAAACACTCGACTATGGCACTTACAGTATGGTGCTTTCTGATGTGCAACACATCCGCGTAGCCGACAATTCTTCGTTCAACACGGCATGGTATGGCATTACAGGCAATGGAGTTACCTGGAATGCTTCTTCACTTACTGCCAACAATGCCTACCCTGTTCTTAACTTCTCTTACTTCAACCCTAACACAACGCCATATTCAGCTCTTTACCCGGCAGCCAATTATGCATTTTACGAACCATCGCTCACCTCGCTGATTGAATATGAGTATGACTACATCTGCAGCGACAGCGTAGTGCTGCAGGGAAGTTATGCGCCATCAACGGAACATGAAATTTATCAGAATGGCGATAAACGAATGATATTTCCTTTCTTCTATGGGCAAACTTTCAGCGATACGTATGAAAAAACAAATTACAGCGATGCCAACACCGTAAGCAGTTATCAGAACGGTACGCGCACGGTAACTTTCAGCGGCTACGGTACCCTGATATTGCCTCAGGCAACTTTTAGCGATGTGGCATTGATTTCAGAAACAAGAACCAACAACCTTGGTCCCGATTCTTATGTTTATACATGGATCAGCCTCAGCAACGGTCATTCACTTCTGAGATACAGCATCAACGGAAGTTCCATCACCACAGTTTTCACTACAGATATGCCAACGGGTATAGCATTGCAGGAGAACGAATCAGCTGTTTCAGTTTATCCAAATCCTGCTGCAGGTGATTTCACTGTTCAAACTCCGCAACATACCGACAAGGTGAGCATTACGTCAGCAGACGGAAGAACTGTTTACCATAATGAACTGAATTCGGTAGCAACATCCATTCGCTTGCATGCACAACCCGGAATTTATTTTGTTCATATATGGAATCAGAATAATCACAGTGTAAAAAAATTAATCGTTCAATAAACAAACACAAAAAAAACAATACAGATGAATAAATTAATTTATGCTCTTCCTGCAGCAATCCTCATGTCAGGATTCTCAAAAGCACAGGAATTAAAAGAAGTAGTTCAACCATTATCATCCAAAGCGGTGAAAGGATACATGTACGACACACGCAAAGGTGATGACGGTTCCGTATATGTAACATATCAGATGAAATTAAATAAAAAAAGTGACGACATCACCTATGAAGAATATGGCTTTGACAAGTCGCTGAACTTTACCGGCTCAAAGGATGTGCAGGAAAAAAAAGTTGACAAACCTGATTTTGAAAAAACATACTACTATGCAACAGTGGGTGGCACCAACTCATTTGACGTGTTGAGCATGAAACTTAAACTGAATAAAGTAGTACAGCTGAAAACATGGAACTATGCAAAGCAGCGATTTGTGACCAAGAAAACCATTTCGCGTGATGTGATTAAACCAAATAACGATGATGGCAAAGTATATCTCGGATATGCAGCTTACTCGTCAGAAGACAAACCCGATGTGCTGACCATTGCCAAAGCTGACTCCAAAGACAAATCGGTTGCTGATAAATTTTGTATTGCAATGTTCAACAAGGATTTGAATCTGGTGGAAAAACCAATTGACCTCAACGGCAAATATTCTCTTGTATTCAGCGACCAGCTTTCCAATGAAGATGTGGTGGCCATTTTTGCTCCCGTAAGAGGTGCTGCTGATGTTTCCAAATATGTTTATTTCAGATTTGATATTGAAGGTAACCAAAAAAGCCGCGTGGAATACAGCAGCCCGGCATCAGCCATGTTAATCACTGCATCGTATGACAAAGATGGAAATGTTTACTTCTTTGGTTCGTCAGGTGATTCAAAAGAATCGTTTGAAAGAGTATATAGCGAATATGCACCTATTTACAATCCCGGTTTCACCGAAGGTGGCGAAAACAGACTGGATGCCAAATGGAGGAAACATCTCAATGAAAAAATGGAAAACATTCATTTGCTGAAGTTCAGCAGCAATGCGCTTGATTTTGCATCAACTTCTCCTGTATCTGAATTCAAAGCCAAATTTAAACCTGCTGCAGGTGAAAAGGGTGCAAAGGCTTACAATGGAAAACGTTTTTCTGTCAACAACTTTTATGTTACACCTGCAGGCGAATACTTAGCAGCAGGGCAACTGATTGATGATGGCAACTTCAGTGATTTGATTTGTTTTCATTTTGATACCAAAGGAAATCTGAAAGCACAATATGGAGTGAATAAGATGAATACTGATAAAAAAAGTGAAGTGTTCCGTACGATAAATAATTTTTATGTAACCTCCGATAACAACATCTGCTGGGAACTGCTTGAAGTGAAAGGCGTAAAAGGTTATGAATCTTTTATGGACGCTTATAATGGTGAAGCAACGTTTTATCCGTTGTATTTTCCGAGAGTGGCAAAAATTGATATGAATGCAACTACAGTGAGTGCTTTTAAAACTATGGGCAATGAAAAATATTTCTTACGGAGAGATTTTCTGCCTATGTATGATGAAAAAGAAAAATCAGTAATCTACTTTGGGCATGATGAAGATTACAAAAAACTGTGGGTTGGAAAAATGATGATACCCTGATAACCTACATTCAGAACAATGACAAAGGCAGAAAAAATTTTTTCTGCCTTTGTTTGTTTTTGAGGGGATATCCTAATTAAAAACTTATTTCCTGAATTTAATTAAATAGCAGATTGATTTTAAAAAACAGTTTGTTTACTTGTAAGAATCATCTGCTGATGAATTGAACTCTACAATCTTCTTCCAGTCAATAATGCCGTTGTTATCACAATACTCATTTGAAAATTCTTTGGTAAACTTATTAATCATCTGAGCATAGGATTTTAAGAAATCATCATTCTTCTCCTTAGCTTTATGCCCTAACGGTTCAATTATTTCTGTATAAAGATTGTTGTTGCCTGAAATAAATTCCCAAAATCGTTGTCCGCAGTATTTGAAGTACTCACCTTTATCCGGTTTGTTATCTCTTCCATAACAACATCCGTTAATTGCAGTCACCATAATTTTAGAGTTGGAAGTTCGCAAAGTCTTCTTAGCTGTTTTAAAGTCTGAAATCAGCTTTTCAATTTGAGAGCTATTGCTCCAATTGGGGCCAGATTTAATAGTGACAATATAGCGTACATTGTCCTTGTCAAACTCCAAGTCAATTCCTTTAATGCCTGATTTTTTTCCTCCAAACACCTTACTATTTATAAATATTGCAAGCCCTTCAAGCCAGTCTCCGAATATAGTTTCTTCATTGGAAGAAATGTGTGCATCAACAAATCCTTTAATTATTTGCTCAGCTGTCAGAACATATTTTGCTTTGAAGAGGTACGGGTTTTTTCTTTTGAGAACTTGTGAAAGCTTCAAACTTTCTAAGCTCTGTATTCTTTTCAAATGAAATATCCCGATATGATTCTCAACGTACTGTGAAAGATCTTTTAGATTTAGCTTTTGCATATTTTACTTTTGGTTCAAGTAAATAAAGTTCAACCGGTTGTAATTTCTTTTTTACCATTTCATAGTATTCAGGAATAATATCTATACCTATAGAATGTCTCCTCATCCTGTTGGCAACAACTAATGATGTTCCACTTCCCATAAATGGATCAAGCACCGTATCAAACTGTTTTGTAAAAAGTTTTATAAACCACTCCGGTAACTCTTCAGGAAAAGCAGCCGAATGATTCTTATTATTACATTCTGTTGCGAGATGAAGTACATTGGTTGGGTAAGCTTTATCTCTGTCAATCCAGTTAGATATATTTTTGCCAAAACCACTTCCTACTTTCGAAGTGTCTCTTATTTTGTCTGTGTCAGATAGCTTTTTCAATCGGGTTTTTGCCCAGTTGCCCATAGGAACCATCACCTCTTCCTGATACATATTAAATTTCTTCTCTTTATTAAACTGCAGTAGTCTCTCCCAGCTATCACGAAAACGATTAGGCCACTTCCCCGGATAACTATTCTTCTTATGCCAGATAAATTCTTCTGTCCATAGCCAACCTTGCTTACGCATAGCGAGAATTAACTCCATTACATAAGTACTGCGCTCCCCATCAACAACCTTTTCTTTAATATTGAGAATGAAAGTTCCTGTTGGTTTAAGCACCCTTAGCAATTGCTCTGAAATTGGAAGAAACCACTCAACATATTTGTCATGATGGATGCCTCCATAAGTGTCTTTTCTCTGATCTGCGTATGGTGGTGAAGTAACAATAAGATCAACCGAATTATCAGATAAACTCTTCAGAACCTCTTTGCTATCGCCTAATAAAATATCTGTTTTAATTTCCTGCATTGTTTATCATTTCATTAAAAATTGTTTTATATACAGTATTTATATCTGTAAGTAAGCCATATTCCAGACCCTTCTTAACAATACTGATTTCCTCTTCATTCAACTCTCTGCCTAAGTAATGCAATGCCTCTGCTTGTAAATCATTACCGGTGATAGAAAATAAAATTTCATCGTAATTGTATTCCGCCATCTTATTTATGTTTAGTCACTCCGTATTTAATAGTTTTTTCAGCTACTTTCAATGCCTGTATTCCTAAATCTTCGTCCTGAATTTCGTAAAGAATTTTCTCGCTTAAATAATGAATAAGCAAGGTTTCCTTGTCGAGTTCAAGAATATCAGCCAACTTTGTAATTTGTTCTCGTGTGGCTTTTCTCTCCCCACGTTCAATTTTACTGAGTATAGCTGTGTCAATGTCGAGTTGAGCAGAAACATGTCGCAAGAGCAACCCTTTTTTCTCTCTTCTCTCTCTGATTATTTCTCCTGTTGTTCTCATTTGAAAATTTCTTTTTGACAATATTTGTCAAATGTAACAAGTCTTTTCTGATTTACTTTATATAGTTTGTCATTTTTATCAACAATCTGAAACTGTACTCTTCTCCTCTTCACATGTCATTTCCTCATATCGTTGCCTGTATTCCAGTCGCTCCATGTGTATAACTTCAATGCTGTAGAAGCCGAATTCTTCCGTTACCTTTCCGGTGATGAAATAACAACCCTTGCCGCGAAAAGGAAATTGTTTGACGGCATCAGGAAAATGAACCGTATCAAGCCACTGTCCGTCTTTATCCAGAAACGTACCAAAAGCCATGATGTCACCTTTCTTAGTACGCGTATGTTTGCGTGTAACAAAATAACCTGTTACCGAAACTGTTTTTCCTGCATACTTCGGCAATTCCGAAGCCGTTGAAAGAATCACCGCTCCATTTTTTTGCTGATGAGATGGCGGCACAGCCAAATCAAACGGTGAGCATAACGGGAACCCCAGCAACTCTATCTCATCCCATGCTTCATCGGTTTTGCTGTAGTGCAGTTTGGGTAATGAAAATGTTTTGCGTTGTGCTTCAAACAACTCACTTTCCGTATGCGTTTTCTTTTCGCTGCCTACAATGGTATGAATATCCCACAGCAACTGTTGCCGCGTGCGCCCTGTGAAACGAAATGCATTGATGCGAATGAGCAGCCTCAGTTGCTCCACTGAAATTTCTACGCGCTTCATAAAATCTCCGAGCGAAAGAAAATTTCCGTTTTGCTGCCGTTCACGGAGAACAGCTGCTGCCGCTTTCTGTTCCAGCTCGTGGATGAGGTTGAAGCCAAGATAAATGTCGTTTCCGTAAATGGTGGTTTCATACACACTCCTGTTGATGTCAGGTGCGTGAATGTTGCCTCCGCACAGGCGGGCTTCGTGGGCATAATGTTCAACTGCGTAAAACCCTCCACCGTTGTTGATGACGGCTGTCATAAATTCCAGCGGGTAATGTGTTTTCAGATACATGCACTGATAACTTTCCACAGCATAAGATGCCGAATGTCCTTTTGAAAATGCATATCCTGCAAACGACTCTATCTGCCGCCACACTTCGCCTGTGATGGCATCATCATGACCTTTTGCTCTGCAGCTGTCAAAAAATTTCTTCTCTACTTTCTTAAACTCTTCGCGCCCGCGGTATTTGCCGCTCATCCCTCTGCGCAGCATATCCGCTTCGGTAAGCGACAGGCCGGCAAAGTAATGCGCTACCTTAATGACATCTTCCTGATACACCATTACACCAAATGTTTCACTCATCAGCTCCTGCATCAGCGGATGGATGTACTGCCTTCGGCTTTCGTCATGAAATCGCAGAATATACTCACGCATCATTCCGCTTTGCGCTACTCCCGGACGAATGATGGAACTGGCAGCAACCAGATCAAGATAGGTTGATGCTTTGAGTTTTTTCAGCAACATGCGCATGGCAGGACTTTCCACATAAAAACATCCGATGAGATTGGCTGTGCGCAGATTTTCTCTTACCGCTTTGTCTTCCTTAAATTTTTTTACATCATGAATATCCACTTCCACACTGCGGTTTTTGCGAACTATCTCTACGGCATCTCTGATTTTTCCCAATCCTCGCTGTGCCAGAATATCAAATTTATACAACCCCACATCTTCTGCTTCGAGCATACTGAACTGCACCAGCGGAAAATTTTTTGGCGGCAGTTGTGTGGCACTGTAATAATAAACAGGTTTGTCAGAAATAAGTACACCACCTGCATGAATACTCAGATGGTGAGGCAGGTCAATCAGTCGCTGTCCGTAGCGGAGTATGAGTTTGCTGATGTGGTCGGTGCGTGAATTGCCTTTGTCGAAAAAAGAATCAATCTCTGCCTTTGGCAATCCGAATACTTTTCCCAGCTCGCGTACTGCTGCATCCCACTGAAAAGTGTTGTATGCTGCCAGCAAAGCCGTATGCGCCTGTGTATGTTTTTTAAAAATATAAGCAACTACATCATCGCGTTCGTCTGACGAAAAATCAATATCAAAATCAGGAGGGCTGGTGCGTTGTGCATTGATAAACCGTTCGAAATACAGGTCGAGGTCCACAGGATCCACATCGGTAATGCGCAGCAGGTAGGCCACCATGCTGTTGGCTCCGCTGCCACGGCCTGTGTAGAAATAATTTTTGCTGCGTGCATAGCGCACAATATCCCAGCTGATGAGAAAGTAAGCCGAGTAACCCAGCTCGCAAATCATCCTGATTTCTTTTTCGAAACGTTCAATGATGTCCTCATCCGGATTGTCGTAGCGTTGTGCAAGTCCCTCGTAGCTCAGTTGCATCAGTTTGTGATAATCGAGTCTGGCACTGGAGGTAAACACTTTTTTGTTTTTGTTTTTTCCGAATTCAAAATCAATTTCGCATGGCTCCAGAAGTTTCTGTGCATTGCTGAGCATAAAAGGATAATCGCTGTAGATGCGTTGCAGCTCTTCGGGAGTAAACATTACCTCATCGGGCAAAGCCTGTTCTGCAGCGTTGAGTTTGCTCAGCAGAATATTGTTGTCAATAGCTCGCAGCAGCCGGTGTGTGTTAAAATCAATGCGGTTGCGAAAAGTAACAGGGGCCAGTGCTATCAGCTTTTGCGGATAATTTTTCCATCCCGAAAAATTCAGCCTGAACAAATCGGATGGCTTTACTCCGATAAACTCATTTTCTTTCAGACGAAAAATATTTTCTCCGAACGGATAAATTATAAATGCATTTTCAAATGACGGAGCCTCTGAAGGAAACGGCTCTCCGCTGTGCAGATGTTGCGAAAGAAAAAGATTGAGTGCATAAAATCCTTCTGCATTTTTTGACAGGGCCGTAAATTTTTTCTGTGTACCGTTTTTAAATGTTATTCCGGCTACCGGTTTGATGTTGTATTTGGGAGCAAGGCGAAAAAAATCGAGTATGGCTGATGTATTGTTGATGTCGGCAACGGCCAATGTGGAAACCCCTTTTTGCTGCGCTTCGCACAGCAGTTCTTCCGGACTCATAATTCCGTAATTGAAAGAGAAGCAGGTGTGACACAGGTGCATGATGTTTGGGTTGATTCACGTTATCGCGCAACGAAAGAGTTACTGTTTTTATATTTCCGTATTGTCCGGGGCCGAAGTTTTTACATCGCCATCTGCCAAAAGAAGTGTATCACGTGTTTGTTTCCCGACAGGCGATTTACTCAATCCGTTGAAAGGGTTGAAACCGCGCAGCGAAAAACTCAGTGCTGCTGCCCGCTGAATTTTATCTTCGCCATAGCGCAGCCGCATTTTGTCCATTGCCTGATACAGGTTGATGATTTCTTCGCTGTCTTCAAAAAGATTTATCTGGTGACCACCGCCAATGAGGTGGCTGAACTTAACGCCTATCAGCCGTATGAGCAGTCTGCGGTGAAACAGTTTTTCGAACAACTCTTTTACATATTTTATAAGTGTGTGGTCGCAACTGGTATAGGGTATGCGGCATTGCATGGTGTGCGTGTCGAAATTGCTGTAACGGATTTTTACGGCTACACAGGCAGTGAGTTTGCGCTCGCTGCGCAGGCGGAAACAAAGTTTCTCCGTCATGGCAATGAGGATGTGTTTCATCCGCTGCACGTCAATGGTATCCTGTTCGAAGGTTTCTTCGGTACTCATACTTTTCTGCTCGTGATATGGTTCTACGGGTGAAGGATCAATACCGTTGGATTTTTTCCAGATGCTTACACCGTTTTCGCCCAGTACATTTTCCATCAGCTCCACAGGCATCTCCTGCACGGTTTTTACTTTCTCTACTCCCATACTGCGCAGCAGCGTATAGGTTTTTTCGCCCACCATAGGAATTTTGCGCACCGACAACGGAGCCAAAAAAAATTTTTCTTCTCCTGAATCAACCTTCATCTGGTTGTTGGGTTTCACTTCATCGGTGGCAACTTTGCTTACGGTTTTGTTGGCACTCATCCCGAAGGAAATAGGCAACCCCGTCTCACGTATGATGCATTGGCGCAGTTCGGTTGCAAACTTATACGACCCGAAAAAACGATCCATCCCTGTGAAGTCAATATAAAATTCATCAATGCTGCTGCGCTCATACAACGGCACTTTTTCGCTGATGATTTCATTCACCATATCGGAGTGGCTGCTGTAAGCATCATAATCGCCACGTATAATCACTGCCTCCGGACAAAGGCGTTTAGCCTGCCTGATGGGCATAGCCGAATGAACACCGTACCTGCGTGTTTCGTAACTGCATGCTGCCACTACACCGCGCTCGCCTCCTCCTACAATCACGGGCTTGTTATTCAGCTCGGGATGCAGCAACCTCGATACGGAAACAAAAAAACAATCCAGATCCATGTGTACAATCTGCCTGTCTGATAGCTGAGCCATGCTTATAATACAATCAATATAATGGTTACAATATAATCTGTTGTAACGGACTCTTTTCAGAAAAATCATGTTGTATCTCTAATTCTTTATTTTTCAGGGTAAAAATTTTTTATCAAAGATTGCATGGCTGTCATAACAGAAGGTTTAATTACATTTGATTTCTTTCAAAAAAAAATAACCATGCGCATTGCCACACTTCTTATTTTGTTGTTATGGATGCACGGAAGTATTTTTTCTCAAAACACACAGCGTGTTGCGACAGATTATTTTCAGCAGCAGCCGCATCTGAGCATCCGTGCATTACAAGTGTGCAGCGACCAAACCGTTTGGTTTGCTGCCAACAATGGTGTGTATGGCTTTACCCGTGACGGAGGTAAAACATGGCATACCGATTCGATTGCCGTTGAAGGAAAATATCCTGAGTTCCGTTCCATAGCAGCGCTCAATGACTCTACCGTTCTGCTGCTGAGTATTGACTCGCCTGCTTATATGTTTAAGACTTATGATTACGGAAAAAACTGGCGCACGGTTTACACCAATCATGCTCCGAAAATATTTTTTGACGCACTGTATTTTAAAGATGCACAGCATGGCATAGCTGTTTCTGACCCTGCTGACGGATGTTTCAGAATGATTATGACACACAATGGCGGTGAAACATGGCAACAGATACCCTGCAAGGCACTGCCTGCTGCTTATGATGGCGAAGCCTGTTTTGCAGCAAGTAATTCTACTGTATGGTGGCAGGGCAACCACCTGCGTTTTGTTACAGGAGGAAAACATTCACGTCTTTTTGTATCGGATGATGGTGCTTCCTTTACTGCGCTGCCTGCACCCGTGGTAAGCGGAGAGGAACTCACGGGTATATTCACCACCGACTTCGCCAATGCGCAAACAGGATATATCGGTGGCGGAAATTATCTGAAAAATGATTCTTCCATTGTTACCCTTTTTAAAACAACAGATGGCGGCCATCACTGGACTGCGTTGCCGCTGCCGGGCAATGCTTTTGTATCATCGGTGAAGATATTATCAGGCACCAACCTGACAGCAGTTACCGGAATGCAGGGCACCTATGCTATTGACAACAAAGGAAAAGCCGTAGAGTGGCTGGACGAAAACGGGTCTTCTCTCCCCTTTTATGCGCTGAGCTATGCACCGGGCAGCCACTATCTTTGGATGGCAGGCAGCAAAGGCCGGATTGCACGGCTAAAATTAAATTGGCAGAAATAAAAAAAACATATATCTTTAGATGCCGCATTTTTTAAGGACTCAATCAACACCTGATATATGGAACTCACCATTATTCCAAAAGAAGACCTGAACCAGTATCACTTTGTGCAACAGGAAGTGCTTACTGATGAAGTGGACAGAGCCAAACGCAAAATTCTCCTCGATGGAGCCATGGCACTGGGCAACGACTACAAACAAAAAGTGCGCATCGTGTTTGAAACAACAGAAGGCACCTGCGCAGTTGAAACCACCGTTTGGGCCGTTACCTCCAACCATGTCGAGCTGAAGGCAGGGAAAGATATTCCCATTACGGCCATCAAAGAAGTGGTGCTTTGACGGCATTTACCTTCCGCTTATATTTTTTTAAAAGGCTTTATGGAATCCTTCCGGCAACGGCATCTTAACATCAATCAGAAAGTAAAAATTATTTATGTGGCTCATCCGTAATAAGGATCAAAGCGCTTTAACCGATGAAGAGCTGATAGCAGCGTATCGCCTGAAAAACGATAAGCAGGCTGTAGGGATATTGTTCAACCGCTATGCACATCTGGTATTTGGTGTATGTATGAAATATCTGAAAGATACCGATGAGAGTAAGGATGCCGTGTTGCAGATATTTGAAAAACTGCATACCGATTTGCGTAAGCATGAAGTGCAAAAGTTTTCGTACTGGCTGCACCGTGTTGCACAAAACTTCTGCCTGATGCAGTTGCGAAGCAATCAGGCTGCAAAAAACCGGGCCGACAGATTTGTGCAGGACGAAAAAACAATGGCAGAGGATATGGATCACGACCATTTGAAAAAAGCAAACGAACGTGAATATGAGTTGCAACTGCTGGAAGAAGCTGTCAGCACACTGAATGAGGAACAACGTATTTGTATTGAACTGTTTTACCTGAAAGAAAAATGCTACAATGAAATATCAGAGCTTACGGGTTTTGATTTCAAACAGGTAAAAAGTTACATTCAGAACGGAAAACGAAACCTCAAAATTTATATGGAGAAGAAAAATCATGTACAACAATAAAACAGACATATTTCAAACTTCGCAATGCCTCAGCAAAGAGAAATTGATTGCTTACAGCAAAGGCACACTCACAGCTGCTGAAGAACATGAAGTTGAAAAACATTTAACCGATTGTGAGTTGTGCTCCGATGCACTGGAGGGATTGGCAATGCCCGGCACTTCACATGCACTTGATGAAACTATACAAACAGTAGCAGCTAAATATTCAACAGGACAAGGCCATGTGCCTGCTGCCAGCCGATGGTGGTATGCTGCTGCATCCGTAGTGCTGTTGCTTGCTGCAGGTTGGGTTATTTCTGTTTATAATCACACCGGTGAAGAAAAAATTGCTGCTAAACTTCCTCCTGCCGAACACACTGCCACTCCTCCACCTCCACCTCCTGCCGAAATCAAGGCCACACCGATTGAGCCTAACAGTGATAAGTTGGTGGCAGAATCTCAACATCAAATTTCAGAGGAGCATGCTGCTGCTATACCCAACAAGAAAAGTGAAAAAGCTTCAGGCATTACCGCTCAGCCCATGCAATCGCCTCCTGCAGATACTATTTCTTCAGGTGTTGGCTTAAATGATGCATACGCTGTAGCAGCCACCGTTGCAGAGCCCGAACCTGTACAGGATCATTCGTATCGCGAAAAATCAGTAATGGCTGCCGGTGCACCGGTTGCTGAAAACAATTCAAGACTGAAAAAAATACAGGGTTTCAAAACGTACAATTATGCAAATGAATATACGTACAGAGCGGATGTGCCTGCCATGAGCAACGAAGAAAGTGTTGATTCAGACATTCATAAAAACAAAGACAAAATCAGAGCACTGAACACCATGCAGGTTAAAAATGTGAGCTATGATGAATTGCTTGAAAGTGCTTTGAGTGAATTGAACCGAAAAAAATATGAAAGCGCATTGCAGAAGTTTCAGTTTATTTTATCAGAACATGCTGATGACGTAAATGCTTTGTATTACGGAGCCTGGTGCTGCAATGAAATGAAACAATACAGCAATGCACTTGTTTATCTCAACAAACTGGATGCATCTTCCAACAAAACCTTTCAGCAGGAATCAGTGAAGTTGCGCGCAGCAATTAATAAAAACAGTAAGTAAATCGTTTACCTTATTTATTGGCTTTTTTGAGATACTGTTCAATAGCCATTGTCATGCTGGGTGCCTCAGGAACAGGAGCCATCACTTCTACTTTGAGCTTGGCCTCTTTTGCAGTCTGAGCTGTGGTAACACCAAAGGTAGCAATGCGTGTATTATTCTGTTTGTATTTAGGAAAATTCTTGATCAATGACTGCACCCCTGACGGACTGAAAAACACAATCATGTCGAAAGAATTTATATCCACATCTGAGAGGTCGCTGCTAACTGTTCGGTAAATTGCAGCAGTAACAAAATCAATATCGCCTTCTTTAAGTGTGTTGATGATATCAGGGTTCATCACTTCGCTGCATGGCAATAAAAACTTTTCTTTCTTATGTTTTTTCAGAACATCAGTAAGGTCGTTGATGCTGTTGTTGCCATAAAATACTTTACGCTTGCGGTAAGTGATATATTTTTGCAGGTAAAATGCTGTAGATTCCGATACGCAGAAAAATTTTACTTCATCAAAATTGGTAAAGCGCATTTCGTTTGCCATTCTGAAATAATGATCTGCCGCCTGACGGCTTGTGAGAATTACTGCCTGAAAGTCGGGGAGGTTTACCCTGTCTCTCCTGAAATCTTTTGACGGGATTCCTTCAATCTGAATAAATGGTCTGAAATCAATTTTCAGATTAAACTTCTTTGCAAGGTCGAAGTATGGATTTTTATCCGTCTCTGGCTTTGGTTGTGTAACTAAAATTGTTTTTACCTTCAAATTACCGGTCATACTTTTAATTCACCTGTTTTTTTAATTACCAAATCGTCAACTTTATGATTAAAATCAACGGTACAATTTCAAGGGTGCAAAAGTATAAAAATAAATAATACAATCTGAAGCCCGGAATAGAGCGGGATATCAAGATGGCTCTGTAAAACAAATACAGGAAGGCTGTTGCCACTGTTGCCAACACCAGCCACAGATAATTTACAAATGAAAATTCTGTCAGATAAGCCATGGCTGCTGCTGTTGCTACCAGTACTACGCCAATAGCATTATTGGCCAGAAATATGGAGAACACATACACTGAAATTTGTTTGTCAATACCAAAAACCCAACCGATGAATTTTAGCAAAAGCATTTTTACAGAGAAGAATACGGCTGTTACAAATGCAAAAAAGAAAAACCTCAGCAACCCATGATTTAGTACCGGATTATTCCAACTCAGCTTCATACTTACCCAATATAAAAACAAACCTGCTCCGCCATAAAAAATTACATTGAGCAAAATTGATGCACGTTGCACCAGCATATTCTCATCGCGCACCACCTGATTGGTAACTGCAAAATTGTAAAGTGCATTTATCATTTGCCTGAAAATGCTGTGATAAAAAACTTTTATCACTGTGATTCCTGCTATGAGTACCAGAAGTACAATGGCATACCAGTCGGGAACCGGCTTGTTAAACGAAACAGGTGAGCGTGATTGCACATTCAGGGCATGTGAACCTAAATATGATGATGAAGAAAGAAATGAAATTTCATTGGAAGTAAGGTCAGTATTTTCCTCATCCACAAATCTGAATGCAGCAACCGCTGATGCTGAATCAAGTGTTGTCTTTCCTGAATCGGCAATCGCAGTTGTGTCACCCGATTTTAAAACTGTATCAGTTTTTGCAATTCCTGAAATTATCTGATGTACCTGATGAGTTCCGTCAACTGAAATTTTAGCAGCAGTGCTGCTGCTGTCTTTGCTGATAATCTGACCGGATGACATGACTGCAAAAATATTGAATTACAATACGAATTACAGGTATCAACGTTTAAAAATATTTATCAGCCTGCAGACTTTGGTTTATCATTCATACAGCCCTTGTTATTAAAAACAGAATTGTTGAATATATTTTATGAAACTCAAAAGCATTGCAATAAGAAAATTACTCATTTTTGTTTTCAGACAAATTGAATTTCTGCAGCAGCTATGCCATCATCTGCAAATATATTTTGGTCGCTAAAATCGTTTCACAACTTATCGTCCAACGAACTGTACGATTTGTTGCAAATGCGTCAGCAGGTATTTGTAGTAGAGCAAACATGCCCTTATCGCGATCTGGACGGAATTGATCAACTGTCGCTGCACCTTACAGGCAGAAAGAACAACATCATTGTGGCTTACAGCAGAATTATTCCTCCGGGAATTCTTTATCCTGAACCTTCCATAGGCAGAGTAGCCACCCACATAGAGGTGAGAGGTACAGGAATTGGACGCAAGTTATTTAAACGTTCGATGGATGAATGTGTGAAGTTATTCGGGCATCAGCCTGTAAAAATTATGGCGCAGAGTTATCTGAAAAATTTTTATGAATCCTTTGGATTTGAGATGCAGGGCGAATCATTTTTGGAAGATAATATTCCTCACATTTATATGATTTGTCCTTAATCAATGGTATTACTGTAAAATTAGAAAGGCAAAGTTTTTTCAATGTTGAATAAAATCACAATTTTTTAATAAAAAGAAAACTAAGAAGGTAATAACTAAATTACTTTTGACGCCTGATTTTCGTATTAAGATACCACAATGAAATATTCACAGTTAAGAGCGATGATGGCTATTGCAAAAGCCAGCTTCCGCTCCATTCTTCGCAGCCCCAGTGCTGTGGTTTTTACCATTGCATTCCCATTGATTTTTATTCTTGTATTTGGTTTCTTATCCGGAGGCCCTGTTAAAGTAAAACTTTTTATTGACAAGGACAGCGACACAAATAACGCTATCATTCAGAGTGTGCAAAAAGTAAATGTTTTGAAAATAGTGGATGGCCCTCGCGAAAAAATGCTGCAGGAATTACAAAAAGGAGAAATTGATGCCATTTTAAAAATTGAAAAAAATACCAACAGCATACATACAGACTATACTGCACACCTGATAACCTCCACCGCTTCACCCGACAAAGGCACTCTTGCCCATAACATGCTCGACAACATCATCAGCAAGGTAAATTTTCAGATGGCGCACATTCAACATCCAATGGCTGAATTAAAACAGGAAGTAATTCCGGGACGCGAATACAAACAAATTGATTTTATATTGCCCGGGCAGTTGGGATTTGCATTGTTGTCAACCGGAGTTTTCGGAACAGCATTTGTGTTTTTCAGTTTACGTCAAACGTTAGTAATCAAACGTTTTTTTGCAACACCTGTAAAACGTATTTCCATCATTTTTGGTGAAACAATAAGCCGAATGGCATTTTCATTATTGGGAGCTTGCTTTATTATCACCATTGGAAAATATGCCTTCGGATTTACCCTCATTCATGGCTGGGTAACATTTCTGAATATGCTTTTGCTATGTGCTTTCGGGTTAATTGTGTTTATGGGATTTGGATTCATTGTGTCAGGAATTGCAAAAAGTGAGAGCACCATCCCTCCTATATCCAACATCATTACATTGCCACAATTTCTGTTGGCAGGAACTTTTTTTCCTATAGAAGTATTTCCTGCATGGATGCAACCCATCTGCAAAGCCATGCCACTGACTTATCTGAACGATGCACTGCGAAAAGTAGCTTTTGAAGGAGCGGGATTGTTAGATGTTACTTCGCAATTGCTGATTTTACTGGGTTGGGGCGTAGGCATTTACATTTTGGCAGCTAAAACCTTCCGTTGGGAATAATATTCCTGTATGCATGTCCGTTTCTGCCAAAAGTGCCGATAGTGTATATTTGCATACTTTTTGACAACAAAACTTTAATATTAAAAAACTGTTTTCAACGCAAATAAAATATAAAAAATGGGAATTTATCTGATTGTAATTCTATTTATGCTCATCGGCTGGCTGGTGAGTTTACAGTTAAAACGAAAGTTTGAGAAATACTCTCAAGAAACGATAGGCAACGGTATGAGCGGAAAAGAAATTGCCGAAAAAATGCTTCATGATAATGGTATTAATGATGTAAAAGTAATTTCTGTTGAAGGTCAGCTTACAGACCATTACAACCCTCTCAATCGCACTGTTAACCTGAGCGAACCTGTGTATAGCGGACGAAATGCTGCTGCTGCTGCAGTGGCTGCTCACGAATGTGGCCACGCAGTGCAACATGCCAAAGCTTACTCAATGCTTCAGTTGCGTTCTGCTCTGGTTCCGGTTGTAAGTTTTGCTTCCAAGTGGGTACAATGGGTTTTATTGGCAGGTATTCTGCTCATTAATACATTTCCTTCACTGCTGCTTGCCGGAATTATTTTGTTTGCAATGACTGTACTGTTCAGTTTCATCACATTGCCTGTAGAGTTTGACGCCAGCAAAAGAGCATTGGTTTGGCTTGAGAGCAGCCGTATGGTAAACAGTGCCGAACATGCAAAAGCAAAAGATGCCCTCTGGTGGGCTGCCATGACCTATGTAGTTGCAGCATTAAGTGCTCTTGCCACGCTGATGTATTATGTAATGATTTACCTCGGAGGAAGAAGAAATTAAGAAAACATAAAAACAATATCATAAAAAAGCTGTCTGCACTCAGGCAGCTTTTTTATTTAATGAGGTGATTCTTTAAGAGATATTCTGCAATCTGAACAGCGTTGGTAGCTGCGCCCTTTCTTAAATTGTCAGCCACAACCCACAAGTTCAAACTTTTAGGTTGTGATTCATCTCTGCGAATGCGTCCAACAAAAACTTCGTCTTTCCCTTCAGCATAAAGTGGCATAGGATATTCTGCTTTACTGATGTCGTCACACACAACTATACCGGGTGCA
Organism: Bacteroidota bacterium; assembly: GCA_019136655.1. Lineage (GTDB taxonomy): Bacteria > Bacteroidota > Bacteroidia > AKYH767-A > OLB10 > OLB10. The sequence continues at coordinate 180,188 of JAGVTU010000005.1, read as the reverse complement.
TGTTTGAGCGTTTCATAAACATCATCCAGTTCAAAATCATTCTCAAACTCCACGTTCACAGCTTCGCTGTGGCCTCCTTTCACCGGGACTCTCACTGTAGTGGCAGTAACACGTATGTTGTCATCTCTCATAATTTTTCTGGTTTCATTCACCATCTTCATTTCTTCCTTGGTGTATTTGTTGTCGAGAAAAACATCAATCTGAGGCAAAACATTTAAGTCAATCGGATAAGCATATGCCTTAGGTCCATCCTGACCAACACGTTCATTCATCAACTGGTCAACTGCTTTCTTTCCGGTTCCGGAAACTGACTGATAAGTTGAAACAACAACTCTTTTTATTTTATACTTCTTATGCAGAGGATTTAATGCCAATACCATTTGTATGGTGGAACAGTTTGGGTTTGCTATAATTTTATGCTGAGGTTGCAATACATCAGCGTTTATTTCAGGAACTATCAGCGGGCATGCATCATTCATTCGCCATGCTGATGAATTGTCAATTACTGTTGTACCTGCTTCGGCAAAACGAGGCGCCCACTCAAGAGAAGTACTTCCTCCTGCAGAAAACAATGCTACCTGTGGTTTTTGTTTCACCGCTTCAGCACAGGTGATAACCTTGTATTTTTTATTATTAAAAATTATTTCCTTACCCTCAGATTTATCAGAAGCTACAGGCAACAATTCCGTCAGTGGAAACTTGCGTTCCTCAAGTACTTTCAACATGGTTTGACCTACCAGCCCTGTTGCTCCAACTACAGCTACTTTCATAATTCTTATTTTTAATATTTAATTTTACAAAATTAAGTTTTAGTAATGATAATTTTTCATTGGATAATTTGCAATGGTATGCGTATCTTCACTGCCTTATAAATAATATGAACGTGAAAAAGTTTTTATTCATTGCCTTTTCTCTGCTGAATTTTTTATCATACGGACAGATTAACGATGATTTTTCAGATGGCGATTTTACGAATAACCCAACATGGAACGGTGATGCTGCACAGTTTACCGTAAATGCTTCGCAACAATTACAACTTAACAGCAGTGGCACAGGCAGCTCCTATCTGGCAGTGGCTACCAGTCTTCCCACTCTTGACAACACAGAATGGCAGTTTTATATCAAACTCAATTTTTCACCTTCAGGAAATAATAATGCAAGAGTATATCTGGTAAGCAGCTCGCAAAATCTGAAAGGAAGTCTCAATGGATACTATCTGCAGTTTGGTGAAAATTCATCCAACGATGCCATTGAATTGTTCAAACAAACAGGAACTGCTTCCGTTTCTGTAGCTCGCGGAACAGATGGTTTTCTTGCCTCTGCCTTCACCATCAGAGTGAAAGTAACGAGAGACAACAATGGTTTATGGAGTATTTATGCAGATGCTGCTGCAGGAACGAACTTCAGCCTGCAGGCAACAGGGACTGATGTAACATTTAACAATGGAAATTATTTTGGCGTGTTGTGTAATTATACATCAAGTAATGCTACCAATTTTTTCTTCGATGATTTTATCATTCCCAATATTGCTGATGTAATTGCTCCAACCATTGTAAGCGCACAGGCAATATCATCCACACAAGCTGATGTTCAGTTTTCTGAACCTGTTACACAAGCTACAGCTGAAACGGTAACCAATTATTCGGTTAATAATGGATTAGGTAATCCTGCAACTGCCTCACTTGATGCTACTGATTTTTCACTTGTACATCTGACATTTTCTTCCTCTTTTAGCAGCGGTATTTCAAACACCATTACCATAAACAACATTGCTGACCTTGCAGGAAATCAGATTACGCCCAACTCAACCACTACATTCACTTATCAGGCACCGGTAACCGCTCAGCCCTTTGATATCGTTTTCAATGAAATTTATTTCGAACCTGTAGCCGCTGCTCCATTACCCAATGCAGAGTTTGTGGAACTGTTTAACCGCTCTGCGAATGCAATGAATCTAACAGGATGGAAAATTACAGATGGCTCAACTTCTATTGCTGTTATTGGTAATGTAACTATGCAGCCCGGTGATTATCTTATTGTTTGTAAAAGCAGTGATACCGCATTATTTTCTTCTTACGGAAATGTTGCAGGCACTCCTTCATTCCCTACACTTAATAATGATACAGGTGATGATTTGCAACTGATAGATAACAACGGACAATTAACTGATCGTGTAGTTTTCAGTGACGATTATTATAACAACAGCACCAAGAAAAACGGAGGATTCACCATTGAGCGAATTGACCCTGACTTCACCTGTGATAATCGTTTTAACTGGTCAGCATCCAACGACCCGGCAGGAGGAACACCCGGAAAAATAAACAGTGTAAAAGGAATTTATACTGACACTACTGCACCGCAGTTGTTAAGAGTTTATCCTGTATCGCCCACACAAATAAATCTTACATTTTCTAAAGTTCCTGATGCAGCAGTGGCATCACTCACATCCAGTTATTCTGTTGACAATGGAATTGGACAACCGATTTCAGTAAATATCAGCAATTATATTGTATCACTAACTTTATCATCACCATTGCAAAACGGAATTATTTATCATGTTACTGTAAGTGATGATATTTCTGACTGCCCCGGCAATAAAATTACGGGACCGCTCAGTCTTAAAGTTGCAATACCCGAAGCTGTTACTGCAGGAGGAATTCTCATCAACGAAATTTTATTTAACCCAAAATCAGGTGGTAATGACTTTGTGGAGTTGTATAATAATTCAACAAAAGTTTTTGATTTGAAAAATCTGCGCATCTGCAATACCGATGACCTCGATTCAATTGCCACCAATTATGTAATCAGTGCTGATGAATATTTGTTTTTTCCCGGTGAATATGTGGTGCTCACTTCTGATGTTGCATCACTCATGAGTTTTTATCCTTCTGCTGTTGAAGAAAATATTCTGCCGTCAACTCTGCCTTCCTACAACGATGACAAAGGCACCTGTATCATTGCTGATTATTCATTTAACCGATTGGATCGTTTCTCCTATACATCATCAATGCAATATCCTTTGATTGATGATCTGAATGGAGTATCTCTTGAAAGAATTCGTTTTGACCGTCCCACACAGGATGTGGGCAACTGGCACTCGGCTGCAGCCAATGTTGGCTATGCTACTCCGGGGTATAAAAATTCGCAGGCTGCCAATGAAATTACGTCTGAATCATCGTTCAGTGCAGAACCTGAAATATTTTCGCCCGACAATGACGGATACAATGATGTGATAACCTTTCATCTTAACCTGAATGAAACGGGATATATGCTCAATGCAAAAATTTATAACGATGCCGGGCAGCTTGTCAAAAATCTGGTGAAGTCAAAATTGATTTCGCCCAATGATTCATTTACGTGGGATGGCATAAATGAAAAGAATGAAAAAGCAGCAACAGGCATGCCATCAAAAGTTTACCTGCCCGACTGCGTCAGTCAGGCGGGGGAAACTTCTATTCCCCGATCGTACCTGACGGTACGTTCGGGTAAACATCCATTGAACTAATTTCTAAAAATTTTTATTGTAGTCCCGGGCAGAATCGAACTGCCATCAAAAGTTTACCTGCCCGACTGCGTCAGTCAGGCGGGGGAAACTTCTATTCCCCGCTCGTACCTGACGGTACGTTTGGGTAAACATCCATTGAACTAATTTCTAAAAAATTTTTTTGTAGTCCCGGGCAGAATCGAACTGCCATCAAAAGTTTACCTGCCCGACTGCGTCAGTCAGGCGGGGGAAACTTCTATTCCCCGATCGTACCTGACGGTACGTTCGGATAAATATCCGTTGAACTAATTTTATTCTTTATAAATCTTCTACCTGAAGCTGTTTTAAAGTATTTCTCTCGTGCAATTGCTTGTTCTCGAAATTCAAATTCCTCATAATATATCACCTCCCATGATTTACTTTCTTCTTTTGTTGATCTGGTATGTCCCCTTCTATGTTCCTTTAATCTTCTCTCAAGATCTGATGTATGCCCTTTGTAAAATTTATGAGTTTTGCTATTTCGTAAAATATATGCGTAATACATTTTTTAATCGTTTTTGTTCTAAGGAAGAATCAGGTTTTTCCAAATTATTTACACGTCCGCACCTATGCCATCAAAAGTTTACCTGCCCGACTGCGTCAGTCAGGCGGGGGAAACTTCTATTCCCCGATCGTACCTGACGGTACGTTCGGGTAAACATCCATTGAACTAATTTCTAAAAAATTTTATTGTAGTCCCGGGCAGAATCGAACTGCCATCAAAAGTTTAGGAAACTTCTATTCTATCCGTTGAACTACGGGACCAATAACTTCGGACAAAAATACATTTTGTAATCCTACTTTAATGTTATTCTGAAAGCTTTAAAATATTGTCTGCTTTATTTACATCAGCATCATACACATCTCCGAGTTTAAACTCCTTCACTTTTTGTGATGTGATGAACTCAACTACAGTTGTTTTTTGAGTTTTCCAAACTTCAGCTGTGCGGTGTTGTTTGAGCACGGTACCATCAGCAAGAGTTGCGTAAAGATTGATGGGCACAGGTTTATTTCCTTTGGAAATGATCGTCACCTTATAACCTTCAGTTGTTTTTTCAGCTTTGGCAATTGACAAATCAGGATAACCAAATTCAAAATACCATGCCTTCCAAAACCAGTTCAGATTTACACCACTTGCTTCATTCATACAAAAAAAGAAATCCCATGGCGAAGGACTCTTATCCATCCAGGTAATGATGTAATGCTTCAGAGATTTTCTGAACAGTGAGTCGCCCAACATATCCCACGCATATAAAAACGTAAGCGCAGGTTTGGGATAGTTATTCATAAACATTGACTTCGACAATTCTGTAGTAGGTGTTATAATCGGCACTTCCCAGTCTTTTCCCATGTCTCTGTTAGTCTGCGGCATTCCATAGTCATTTACAATGGTTGTATCTATCAACGGGCTTATATACCACTCTCCAATAGTAGCCCAACCTTCGTCCATAAATGCATACTTACTTTGATTGGTACACATCAGAAATGGAAAATACTGATGAAATATTTCATGTGTGGTGAGAGTGATTCCGTCAAACCGTGTTGAAGTAGGATTGTCATTTATCATCATTGGATATTCCATCTGATCCAAACCATCCACTACTGTAAGATGACTGTAAGGATAGGATATTCCGGGAAAATCGAAACTCATGGTTTGAATTGTCTTTACAGAAAAATCATTGACTTCAAAAAAATCTTTATGTGCAGGATTGAAAGCAGTTGTGATTGCAGCTTTCCTTTGAGTAACACTGTCAACAAGAATATTTCGTACCTGCCACAGATAATGATTGCTTACAGCAAAAACAAAATCGGGTGCAGTGGTTTTAAAGTTAAAAGTGTTTAGTTTCTTTTTCATTGTCACTGCACTATTTGCCAGGTCAGCAGAATCAATTACGAATACAGGAACATCAGATGACAATGCAGTTGTCCACTTTTTCAAAATGTCAGGTTGAAGTACTTCCGTTGGGTTTTGCAAATCACCTGTTGCCCACACCATATAATTTTTCGGAACAGAAATAAACACATTAAAAAATGCATTATCAAAATACGTTTCCTGCCTTCCCAAATAAGGAAAGTCATCCCAGCCCTGCAGGTCGTCATAAACAGTAATACGAGGGAAAAAGTATGCAATAAATGCAGTTCCCTCATCAATCATCCCCGTACGTTCATGCGAAGTTTTGTTCAGTGTGTAATTCCATTTCATCTGAACAGAGAGTCGCCCTCCATGAGGTGATAACGGTTTAATTCTTAGCTTAGTGATTGTTCCTTCCTGTTTATACACCTTGCCATCAGCAATATTAATAGGATCAGCGTTCACTGAAAGTGATTCTATTTTTACTCCGTCACCAATATCAGCAGGCTCTAGAATTTTATTTCGTTCACCTCCTTTTTGATAATGGTTGGGGGCTATTCTGAATACAAGCTGACGCAATGTGTCCGGTGAGTTATTATAATAGGTTATGTTTTGCTCGCCTTCTATTTTTCGGGTTTTAGGATTGAATGAAACACGGATATAATATTCAGCATAATTTTTCCAAAAGTGTTTGCCCGGAGTTCCGTTAATATTTCTTGTGCCTGAATCATACGCCTTTTGAATATTGCGGGGAATATAAAGCTGAGTCGTATCTTGTGCTATGGCAGAGTAACAGCAAACTAAAAACAGAATGCTCCCTGAAATTTTCTTTAATAACATTATGTTTAAATTTCTATAAAACAGAATTTATTACTCCTGTATAATTCAGGAATTCAAAAATGAAACAATGGTTTGAGGTGGTCGCCCAATGATTGCACGGTCATGATAGATAACAATGGGCCTTTCGATAAGTATCGGATGTTTATGCAAAATTTTTATCCATTCAGCATCTGAAATTTTCTTGTCCATATATTTTTCCTTGTACAATGCTTCCTTTTTTCTTACAAGCTCAATGGGTTTTATTCCAAGCATTTTAATAATTTCTCTGATTTCCTTTTCCGAAGGAGTATCAACAAGGTATTGAATGGTTTCAAGTTCTTCTGAAGAATTTTCAGAAACAAGTTTCACTGCCGTTCTGCATGTTGAGCAATCCGGTTTAATGTACATTTTAATCATCTCTGAAAAATATGAATGGTCATATTAAAATTTGTTTCCTGTTAAAATATCTTCGGAAACATTTGTGGGTTGACACTGTGCATGAGGTTATAAACTCCGTCAAAAACATCTTCGGCATTTGGCTTGGAGAAATAATCACCGTCACTGCCGTAGGCAGGCCGGTGTTCCTTAGCTGTAATTGTTACCGGTGGTGCTTCAAGAAAATCAAATGCTTTTTGTTTTTCCAGTACTTCCTGCATCATGTAAGCAGTGGCTCCTCCGGGAACATCTTCGTCAAGAAAAACAACCTTATTTGTTTTTTGAACTGATTCGCCAATGATGTGATGAATATCAAAAGGAATGAGTGACTGAACGTCTATCAGTTCCACACTGATACCGCATTGTTGCAGTTTTTTAATTGCCTCCTGAGCAATACGCACACATGAACCATAGGTCACCAGTGTAACATCATCGCCCTGCTGCATAATTTCAGGAACTCCCACAGGTACGGTAAAATCTCCAAGATTTACAGGTTTCTTTTCTTTAATACGATATCCATTCAAAGGTTCAATTACCAATGCAGGGTCATCAGCCTGCAACAATGTATTATAAAATCCTGCAGCCTGTGTCATGTTGCGAGGTACCAGCACCAACATTCCGCGCAATGCACCAAGGATAAACTGCATGGGCGAACCCGAATGCCATATTCCCTCGAGACGATGTCCGCGTGTGCTGATGATGAGTGGTGCTTTCTGACCGGCTTTGGTACGGTAGCGCAAACAAGCAAGATCGTCAGAAAGTATCTGAATAGCGTAAGCCAGATAATCGAGATATTGAATTTCTGCCAAAGGACGAAGCCCACGCAATGCCATTCCTATTCCTTGCCCTGCAATAGTCGCTTCACGAATTCCAACATCAAACACCCGATGTTCTCCATATTTCTCCTGCAATCCTGCAAAGGTTTGATTCACTCCGCCAATCTTTCCTACATCTTCACCAAAGGCAATATACTCAGGATAACGGCTTAATAAAACATCATGGTTGTAAAGTAAAACTTCGCGGCCATCAATCATCTGTGGCTGTTCATCATACACAGGTTTTACTTCGGCAATGCGCAATGCGCTGCCTGCACCTTCAGTATAAAGTTGCGAACTGTAACGGTCGAAATTCAATTGCTTCCACTGTCCAAACCATGCAGTGAGGTTATCTTTTGCTGCTGATGATTCAGCACGAATCATAAAAAGTACCTGATGAACAAAAGCTGCAATGTCTCTTCGCTCGCTGTCGGTTTGTGCACTGAAATCATCCAGCTCCTTTTGCAGAAAAACACCATTCTCACTTCCGGCAATAACCTGTTGTGCAAGTTGCAGTGCTTGATTCTTTTCAGCTTTTATTTCAGAAGTAAAGTCATCCCATGCTTTTCTTTTGCTTTCCTGCACTGATTTTTTTGCTTCAGCATCTATTTCGTCAAGTTCTGCTTCAGTAGCTATTGCCGATTGCAGCATAAACTCACGCATTTTTCTGAGGCAATCGAATTCGTCTTCCCATGCAAGCCGCTCTTTTGATTTATAACGTTCATGCGAGCCTGATGTGGAGTGACCCTGTGGTTGTGTCATTTCCTGCACATGCACTAAAACGGGAACATGCTCTTTACGCGCAATCGAAGCTGCTTCTTCATACACTTCGCAAAGACCGGGATAATCCCATCCTTTAGCTTTGAGAATAACATAACCTGTTTTATCCGCTGTTCGCTCGAAGCCTTGCAACACTTCGCTGATACTTTGTTTGGTAGTCTGAAATTTATTAGGAACAGAAATGCCGTAACCGTCATCCCACACACTCATCACCATGGGCACCTGCAACACTCCTGCAGCATTAATGGTTTCGAAAAAAATTCCTTCCGAAGTGCTGGCATCACCAATGGTTCCAAAAGCCACTTCGTTTCCATTATCTGAAAAACCTGAAAAGCGTGCATCCTTCAATTCGGGATTGTTGCGATAAAATTTAGAAGCCAATGCAAGTCCAAGCAAGCGCGGCATTTGCCCTGCAGTAGGCGAAATATCAGCAGAAGAATTTTTTTGTTGTGTAAGATTTTTCCAGCTGCCATCATCATTCAACATCCTTGTGGCATAATGCCCGTTCATGGCGCGCCCTGCTGTAGCAGGTTCGGCTTCTACTGAGGGATGAGCATACAGTTGGGCAAAAAATTCCTGCACCGTAAGTAATCCCGAAGCAAACATAAACGTCTGGTCGCGGTAATATCCTGAACGAAAATCTCCATTACGAAAATATTTTGCCATGGCTATTTGGGCCACTTCCTTTCCATCACCAAAAATGCCAAACTTAGCCTTGCCTGTCAGCACTTCCTTGCGCCCCAGCAAACTTGTTTCGCGGCTTATTCTGCCAATGCGGTAATCATTTTTTACTGAATTCTTAAAATCTTCAAACGACAGGTTTTTATTCTCGGAAATTGCTTTTTGTTCGGACATTGCTCAACAGTTTAGTCATTTACAAAATTAAACATTCATCCCTAATTCTGAAAGTAATTTTTCATCAAATGAGAGGCTGTGAAACGGTATTCTTAACTTTGCACACTAAACATTTTGAAATTCCGTTTTTAAACAAAAATTTTTATGAGAAAAATTACTGTATTATTTCTGCTACTTATTGCCGGTATTGTTAAAGGTCAGGATAAGCCTGAATATGGCAACAACATGATTTCGTTTACACCTATGATGGTAATTTCAAATGATGTGATGGATGATGATTCAGACATAGGTGTGGGCATTAACTATGAGAGGATATTAAACAACGGCTTGATTGGAATTAAGCTTCCTGTAAGTTTTTCGCTGCGTAATCCGGGATTTTATTACTTCATGCCAACTATAAAATTATATCCTACCCGTCAGGGTGTTGTGCGTTACGCTGTAGGACCACAGTTTTATATTGCAGCAGGAAAAGTAAAACACACTTCTACAGAATCCTATTGGAATGGCAACCAATATATCTACAATGAAACTACCTACAGCGATAATCATACACAATTAGGCTTTATGATTAATAACAGCTTCAATCTAACCATTGCAAAAAATCTGTATATGGGAATGGATTTAGGTATTGGAGTCAGATATTTTGACTCTGAAAAAGAAGACGAAAAGAATCATAATAATTTTGAAACGGATGTAGTAAGTCCTAATGTGCAATTCAGCTTTTCAATGGGATACAGGTTTTAGCATGCAATAATTTTAAAAGTTGAGTTGAGATTTTCCTTATGATTTAATACCATCTATCTAATTAACCTGTTCTAAATTTTTCAAGTTAAAGAGCACGTGTTAATTTTTATTTAGAAAAAACAACATTAACATACATGCCATTCTGCGATTGTTAATATTTAACTTTATTTAAATTTGAATAAAACATAAAAGGCTGTCTTTTTTGACAGCCTTTTATAAAAACAACTTAAATTATTTTACATCGTTTTTAATTCAGCTACAAGTTCAGTTAATACTTTCTTGGCATCACCAAATAGCATACTTGTTTTTGGATCATAAAACAACAGGTTATCAATTCCTGCATAACCTGCATTCATCGAACGTTTGTTTACAATAATATGTTTAGCGTTTTCAACTTCCAGAATTGGCATTCCATAAATAGGCGATGACGGATCTGTTTTTGCAGCCGGGTTAACCACATCATTCGCACCTACTACCAACACTACATCTGTTTGGTCAAATTCAGGATTGATGTCTTCCATTTCCACCAGTTTGCCATAATCCACATTGCTTTCGGCAAGGAGTACGTTCATGTGCCCCGGCATACGACCTGCAACCGGATGAATGGCATATTTTACTTCCACACCGCGTTCTTCCAGTAATTCTTCCAGTTCATGAATAATATGTTGCGCCTGTGCTACTGCAAGTCCATAACCCGGCACAATAACAACTTTCTTTGAATAGTTAAGTAATACTGCTGAATCTGCAACAGATAAATCTTTGATACTGCCTTTTACATCAGGACCTGAACCAGATGCTGCATTACCACCAAACGCACCGAAAATTACATTGCTCAGCGGGCGATTCATTGCTTTACACATCACCAGTGTAAGTAAGGTACCGGCAGAGCCTACAAGAATACCTCCTGTAAGCATCACCTTGTTGTCGTACAAAAATCCTCCGAATGCTGCTGCCAAACCTGTAAACGAATTAAGCAATGAAATAACAACAGGCATATCGGCACCACCAATTGGTATGGTGAATAAAATACCGTACACCAATGCCGATGCAAAAAGCAAATACAACAATGTAGTGCTATGTGTTCCACTAAACACCATGTGAGCTCCAAATGCCAATACTCCAATCATCACCAGTGTGTTGATGATGTTGTATGAAGGTAAACGAATCGGTTGATTCATGGTTCCGTTCAGTTTCAAAAAGGCAATAACACTTCCTGAAAATGAAACACTGCCTATTATCAATCCTAATATAATTGCAAGCAGAGCACCGGTATTATCCAGATTGTGATGAAACTCCATCAAACCAATGAGAGCAGCGCAGGCACCACCCATACCGTTGAACATAGATACCAACTCAGGCATCTTAGTCATTTGCACTTTTTTTGCAGTTACCCATCCGATGATTGTTCCGATAGCAATCGCTGCAAATATTAATGTGTAAATAAATCCGGAAGTTTCAACTGTTTCATACCCATCAGCTGTTTTGTTGACATGTATAAAAATGGAAGCAATAATAGCCAGCGTCATCCCTGCTGCTGCTAAAAGATTACCACTTCGTGCTGTTTTTGCATTACCCATACGCTTCAGGCCAATGATAAACGTTGCCGATGCTATGATATACGCTATTGTTTTAAGACTGTATAAAAATTCAGGTTGCATTTATTTCTTTATTGAGTTCTTTATAAAAAACAGAGAGTAATTATTTTTTCTTGAACATCTCCAACATACGATCGGTGACTACAAAACCACCTACTACATTTAGTGTTCCCAGCACTACTGCCAGAAATCCAAGAGTGAGAGCCAGATAATCTCCGGGGTCAGCATTCAGCATTACAATGATTGCACCTACTATCACTACTCCGTGAATTGCATTGGCTCCTGACATGAGTGGAGTGTGTAATACGGTAGGCACTCCGCCAATAACTTCAACTCCTACAAATACAGAGAGGATGATAAAGAAAATAATCTCCTGATGATTTCCAATAAAATTGATTATTTCAGTCATATTTTTTATTGTTGAATTTTTGTTTCGATATTATTGAAAGAAAGTTTATGCACTTTTTACAATCAAACTTCCTTTGGTAATTTCTTCTTCCATCTCCCATTTAAAACCATCTTTGGTGGTAAGATGCAACAGCAATGTTTGAATATTTTTAGCATACAAATCACTTGCATTCATCGGCAGCATACTTGGAATATTACTTTCACCAATGATAGTTACTCCATTTTTCAGTATGGTTTTGTTCAGTTCACTTCCTGCCACATTACCTCCCTGCTCCACTGCCATATCAAGAATAACAGAGCCATTTTTCATACTCTTCACCATCTCCTCTGTCACCAACAACGGTGCCTTTTTACCTGGAATTAATGCTGTAGTGATTACAATATCTGCCTCGCGAATATGCTTGGCTACAAGTTCCTGTTGTTTTTTCAGAAATTCTTCTGAAACACCTTTCACATATCCTCCTTCAATTTTTATACTGTCGTCACCTTTTAATTCAATAAACTTACCACCCAGTGACTGAACCTGCTCTTTCGTTTCAGGACGGATATCACTTACTTCTACTACTGCTCCAAGACGTTTGGCCGTAGCTATAGCCTGCAAACCGGCTACACCGGCTCCGAAAATTACAACTTTAGAAGGACGAATGGTTCCTGCTGCAGTAGTCATCATGGGTAGAATTTTTCCAATGGTATCTGCACACAACAACACTGCTTTATATCCGGCAAGATTGGCTTGCGAACTCAATGCATCCATTTTCTGTGCACGTGAAATACGAGGTATAGCATCCATTGAAAATGCATTGATTCCTGCCTGCTTACATGCTTCAACAAGTTCAGGATTGGTTGCTGCCCACATAAACGAAATAAGTGTGGCTCCTTTTTTCATCATACTCACTTCTGCAGGCTGAGGAGCATTGACCTTCAATACCACATCACTGCTGTAAACCTTTGTTTTATCAACAATTTCAGCACCTGCTGTTTTATACTGTTCATTGGTATAAAAAGACTTCTCACCGGCTTCAGCCTCTACCATTACCTGATAGCCTGAAGCTATCAGACTTTTAACAACGTCAGGAGTCAGAGCTACTCGTCTTTCACGTTCTTTCAACTCCTTTGGTACGCCTAATATCATACAGCTAAATTTTTGATTAACAATTTTTACAAAAGCGGTGCAAAGAAAATGATTTTAGCCGTAAATGCAAGGTAAAACGTGCCACCTTATTTGTTGAAAATTATTTTAGTTTGAACAAAAACACATATTTCATGTTGATACTTTTGACATTATAGAACCTCTAAAAACGATATGGCTAAATTTACAACACAGTACCTCAAAAAGTTAGAAGAATACCTTGAAGAAAACGGGTTTGAAGTACGCTATGAAAAAGGCAATTTTAAAAACGGATATTGCCTGCTGGAGTCAAAAAAACTGGTAATGGTAAACAAGTTTTCAGCAATGGAAACGCGTTGCAGTGCTTTGCTTGAAATCATTAACATTCTGGAGTCACAACAAAAAATAAGTATGCAAAGGCAGGAATTATTTGCTGCCATGCAATCTCCCGAGCAGGAAAAAGAATCTGTTCTTAACGAAAAGATTAACAAATTATCTTGAAAATAACTTTCTTAGGTACGGGCACATCACAAGGCGTTCCGGTAATAGCCTGCACATGTGACGTATGCCTGAGCAACGATGAAAGAGATAAACGGCTTAGAACATCTATTCATATTGAACACAACAGAAGCAGTTTTGTCATTGACTCAGGCCCAGATTTCAGGCAACAGATGCTCAGGGCAAAGATCAAAGACCTGACTGCGCTGATTTTTACACATGAACACAAAGATCATGTTGCCGGTATGGATGACATTCGTGCATTTAACTATGTATTGCAAAAAAAGATTGATATTTATTGCACACTGAGAGTGCAGGAAGCACTGGTGAGGGAATTTCCTTATGTTTTTCACGATTTTAAATATCCGGGGGTTCCTGAAATTAACCTGCATACCATTGAGGAAGATCCTTTTATCATTGAAGGACTGCAATTCATACCTATAGAAGTAATGCATTACAAATTGCCTGTGATGGCTTATCGCCTTCACGATTTCACCTATATAACTGATGCTAATTTCATCTCAGAAAAAGAAAAGGAAAAAATCAGGGGAAGTGAAGTATTGGTCATAAACGCACTGAGGAGAGAGAAACACGTGTCGCATTTTAATTTGGAGGAAGCTCTGTTGCTGATTGATGAATTAAAGCCTGCTAAGGCTTATCTGACACACATTAGCCACCAACTTGGCAAACATAGTGATGTGCAGAAAGAATTGCCTAAAAACGTTTTTTTAGCGTATGATGGCTTAGAGATTGAAGTGGCCTGACAAACTAATTGTCGGTTCAACTGTTTTTCTCTGTAATTTTGTCGAAATTTAAATCATTCACATGCAAGTAACTATTCACGCCCGTTCAGGTTTTTGTTTTGGGGTGACATATGCCATTCAGCATGCCGAAGAGGAGTTAGAGCGAAGCGGTGAGTTGTATTGTCTTGGCGACATCGTTCACAACAACATGGAAGTGGACAGACTGAAAGCAAAGGGTCTTAAGATTATCAATCACGAGGATTTGAGCAAACTTAAAGACTGTAAGGTGTTAATCAGAGCGCATGGCGAACCTCCCTCTACCTATGAATTAGCCATAAAAAATAATATTGAACTGATAGATGCTTCATGTCCGGTAGTGCTGAAGTTGCAACATCGTGTGCATGACAGTTTTGATGAGATTTTAGAAGATGGAAAAGGTCAGATTGTAATTTATGGTGAAAAAGGCCATGCCGAAGTAAATGGTTTGGTAGGACAAACAGGAGGAAAGGCAATTGTTGTTAAAACAGAAGAAGATCTGGATCAAATTGACTTTACAAAGCCTGTGCATTTTTTTTCACAGACTACAAAGAGCACACTGGGATTTCAGAAAATGGAGCAGATGATTCAGGAGCGAATAATCAAAGCCAAAGGCTCACTCGAAGAAAATGATTTTGTGACCAATGATACATTATGCAGGCAGGTTAGCAACCGCGAACCGCAAATGCGTGAGTTTGCTTCACAGCATGAAGTGATTGTTTTTGTCGGAGGAAAAAAATCATCAAACGGCAAAGCTTTGTATGCTGCCTGCAAAGAAGCCAATGACAAAAGTTACTTCATCTCATCCGTTGAAGAACTTGACCCTACATGGTTTAATCAGGTGAATACAGTAGGTATTTGTGGTGCTACTTCAACTCCATTCTGGCTGATGAAAGATGTAAAGAAGGCCATCGAAGAAAAATTTGAAGTGGCCTGACAATTAAAAGTCAATTAACATATTTCATACAAAAACGGGGTTGAAAATTCAACCCCGTTTTTTTATCTCTTAACAGTTAACTATTGCACAACTAATCTCCTGCTTTCAGATTGTCCATTAGTGTAAACAATCTTGCAGATGTAAATACCATTATTCAACTGAGTTAAGTCAACTTTTAATGAACTTTCACCGCCTGCATACTGAACTTTTGCCTGCTTACCAAGTAAGTCATACATTGTTACTGAACTAACCGGCTGCTGACAGCTAATAGTTACATGGTCTATTGCAGGATTAGGACTTAAAAAAACATTTGAAATATCAGAATTCTGATTACCATCTCCCATTCTAAATGGCAGAGCCACATCCTGACTGTTTACACACATTTTCTCAATTGCATGACTGGTATAAGTGTTAGCAGCATTTTTTACCAGAACCACATCTGTTCTTAATGGGTTAATAGCAATGGCAGCTGTCTTATAGCTATCAGTAAAAGCACCGCTTACATTCATGTTTCCAATATTCTTAAAAATAAGTCCGCTAAGACCAAACTTAGATAAAAACGAAGCACCATAAGTTCCTGCTAAAGATGAACAGGTAACTGTTCCTGCTACATAAGCATTACCACCACTTGACACTTTAACATCTGCTATAGCAATATCGGTTACTGCTGTATAATCCGTTATTGGAGTTGGCGAATAAATTGCTTTGGAATTCATTGACAAATTAGAAGCTAACAACTTATAAACTGTAACGTCTGTTGGTTCAGAAGCAACTAAATATACGTAGGCTGCAGGACCATTTACTATTTGCCAACCAAAATCTGAAGTACCATGATTAAACACTTGCAAAGTTTCGCGTTGTCCTGTTGTTCTGTAAATCATTGCAATAGCGTCTGTGCCGTTAGCAGCATTGGTATAAGTTGTCCCTGCAACATACACCTTTCCGTTTAATCCTACCATAATATGATTTCCTACATCATTGCCGCTTGATGGCGAATTATTGTCAAAATTTTGTTTCCATTGCAATGTACCCGATGAACTTATACCAGCAACGAGTATTGATTTTACTCCACCAGTTAAAGTATATCCTGTAGCAAAAACCTGTCTTGAAGTAATTGCTATTGAATTAATCACTTCTGTATTGGCAATAAAGTTGTAGAAATTCAGTGCATTCATTGAAAAATTATTGGCATGTACCAAAGCATACGTAGTGTTTGCCCCGGCAACAGACTTTACCAAAGCAGTAATCTGACCATTTGTCGCAACCTTCATATCCACACCATAATCATTTGCTGGTGTCATATATGTTCTGCTCATTAATTCAGAAGTTAAAGTATTGTTGAACTTTTTAAACACAACATCTCTGTTACCTAAAGCATTAACCATGTTATATCCAATATAAACATTATTGGATGCATCCAACTCTAAACCAAAACTGGCAATGTTTTCACCACCACCCTGAACCAACAGTCCGTTCACAATATAACTACGCCAATACATGAGTGTACCGGTGTAACTATATTTTTGCAATCTAACGGTGTATTGTGTAGTTCCACCGGGTAATAAATTTCCGGCAGTATCACGATCTGAGCTAAAATCGCCCAGTACGAATGTGTTTCCCATACCATCAACAACTACTTTACGCCCCTCATTACTGTAGTTTTGAGACCCTGTTGCCTGATAACGTACATTCCAATTTTCTGTAAACTGCGCATTCGTAATCAATGCACAACACAAAATCATTACTACTAAAGATAACTTTTTCATGTTTTTGTGAATTTAAATATTAATAAATGATTATAGATTACAATAATACTATTTTATTTGATAAAACAAAATTTTATTTGCTGCTTTTTATCAAAACTCTCCTCTGTCTTGTATTTTGATTATAAATTACGGTATGATATATCCCATCAGCCATTGATCGTAAATCAACAGCAGTTCTATCCCCTTTTACTTCCATTTGCTTGACCAATTGACCTTGGGCATTGAATATTTCTATCCGTTTGTTAGTGTTTCCGTTAAGTTTTAGCAGAAACAATCCGTCTGATGGGTTTGGATAAATTTCCACTTTATCATTCTCGAGCGAAGCTATACCAACTGTTGAACCAAAATTAGCACGTATCATTAATGCAACTGTATATCCCTGGTCTTCGAAATGTGACCACCCATTTACTGACTGAGGCAGTGTGTTACTGTTAAAATAAAACCAACCCGCACCGGGTGTATAAATTCTGTTGGAATAACCTACTGCAAGCATAGCGGAATCTTCGCGAAAACCTATGAAATACAATCCGGGAACTACTGACAATCCATTTCCATTTATTTTAAAAGTAAACCAATTACCTCCGGGTTGAATTGCACCGGGCATTAAAATTATAGTGTCTGATGTTGCCAATACAGTATTTTTATCAGGATGAACTGTATCATTGGCCTGAGGATGAATTGTAAGGTAAACAGGAATACCTGTTGCCGGAATACCATTTGTGTCACTCAGATACATACTCACTGATGTCAACACATCATTGTAATTTACTCTAAAACTATGTCCTGCGATTCCATCTTCGCCCTGGCCTGCTCCAATTCCAATAAAACCTGTCCACTGACCATTGTCGCGTGAGTAAACCGAATCATTACAAACATAATTTATGATTGATTCTGACACATCATTCAGAGCATTACCATCTCCACTTGCATTTACAGTCATTCGTAATTTATAAGATCCTGTTGCTAACGGGCTGAATGTAGTTGTAGAAGCGATGTTTTGTGTTGCTCCCGAAGCAATTGTAGGTATATTAACTACCTCATTATGTACAACACCTGAAGTTGCTGTATTAACCACTTCAAACAGTGCTGTAGCTCCGCTAATAGCATTTATTCCGGTGTTTTTCACTTTACCCCTCATTGTCACAGGTGTTGTCTGCGATAATGGAACAGACGTATATGAACCTCCTAAATTTTCAACAGACTGAGATGCCATATCAATAGCAGATGGTTCATATAAAGCAACATCATCAACAAACCACCAGTATTCCCAGTCAGCAACATAGGTAAACCTAACATAAACTGTTGGCTGATTAGCTGCAACACTGCTGATGTCTATATCAACGAGATTTGGATTAGCTGTAGCAGAATCAGGTGCCAAACCTGCTTCTGCATGATGTACTGCTGTCCAGGTTGTGCCGTTGTTGCTTACCTCAACTGTTCCGGTGCTGACATCATATTGAACAAAATATTCTGCAAACGAAAGATGAACCACAGGTTTTCCGGTGCAATTTATTGCAGGTGTAGTTAAGGAAGTATTTACCTGCTCACCAATAGCAGAGTCACTATCCACCTTTACATAACCATTACTTGCAGTTGTATTGAATGTGCTCAATTGATAGTCAAAAGGGTAAGGATAAGAAGCTCCTGTAGTTGTGAATTGCCAAACAACTCCTCCCAATCCTAAATTATCTGTAACGCTCCACGTTGCCGGAATACCTCCCGCAAAATTTTCAGTAAAAAACGGGGGTGCCATCTGTACCTTGAAAGTATTATTAGCCTTAACAGGATAGTTCAATGACCCTTTGGCCAAAGCATTTTTATGAGTTGACTTAACAGCACGATTATGTTGTGCCTGAACCATTGATACTGTTGCTACGAATAACAGAATTAGATGTAACTTTCTGATCATTTTATTTTCCGGTTATAATTGATTTAATAATGGAGTGCAGAATTAATGATAATAATCAATAAATGCAAATCATTGAAGATTTTTGGTGACACTAATAATTGATTTTGAGATTATTGAAGATTATTAAGCCTATTAGTAAAAACGTAAGAAACTCAAACCACCAGTTCTTTTTAATTGTAAGAAAATAATAAGATAATAATAAAGTCACCGGAGTAATAAGCAAATTAAATCTCGAAACACTGTGTTGTACAGGTAAAATAATGATTAAAATTAAAAACAAAAACAGCAGAATAAAACATAGCTGAAACTTTCTGGTTCTGATAATATTTTTATAATAATTCCCACTTAATTTCAGAGCAGATAATCCGAGTATAAATGCAATGACTGCACCTGTAATTAAGTATTTGAAATTGATAGTATTGAATTTTAGAACTGGCAACCAGTTTTCCTTTCCATAACCCTGATATAACAACTTGAGATTATCTATTAGGATTAAAATTGTTATCATCAATATGATTGGAACCACTATCCCTGCCAAAGTGGCCAGCCACTCACGAGTGCTAAATGGCCTTAATATAGCTATACCTATAAAAAGAAATGGTATTAAGAGTACAGAGGGAATATAAAATAATATCATCAACGACAATATAAACCCCGCATCAAATGCAAAAGCCAAAGGGCGTTCAGATTTATATATTCCAAATAAACTATATAAAAGAACAGGAATAAGACTGTTTAAAATAAGAAAAGGACTAAGCATCAGAAATTCAGGAATACATGCATAAAGCAACAGAAACAATATGGCAGGTATATTGCTTCTCTTATAAAGTACCTCATACCTGTTGATGATATAGTTAAAAAAATAAATCTGTGAGGTAAACACGACATAAACAAGAGAGAAGACAGCCCACTTGGACTGCCATACCGGAATACTCACAAGCAAAGAGTATAATGGACCATGGTTAGTGTCAGAAAGCAGGTGCAATGTGTTTGTTCTGAATGCCATATAAACCGCCAACAACGACAATAACGGAATTAAAAACAATGGTGGCGTTTGTATGGATTTAAAAAGTCGGATAATCACAACCCTTGAATTAAAATTTTGTTGGTGCGAATATCTGTATTCTAAAAATACTATTTTTGTCCAAAATTTATTGAATTATGCTAAACGCGATATGGAACGGAATTGCCGCTTTTTTTGAGTTTATCTTCAATTTGATTAAACCAATCGGAATGATGGTTGATGTTATTTTTATAATAATCATTGCCATTGGCTGTATTTACTGGCTTATTTATGAGCAGAGAGTAATGAAAGGAAAAACCCGAAATTACCTCGCTGATCGCGTTGAAAAAAATAAAGATTAAATTAACGTTAAAATAATTACAAAACTAAAGACGGGGCTAAGCTTCGTCTTTTTCATTTTAAGAAAGTTTAATATCTGTTTTCATATCTTTGCATGCTCTTTTTATTAAATCAATGTCAAAGTTATCCATGACTATGAGCCATAATTCAGCATTAAGTCGTATTTATGACTATGGCTTACTTTTCAAATTTCGTCTTACCATACTTGTAGTACTTTCTGCGGTACTTGCATTTCTTATTGGTTCCGAAACAGTTAACTATACAAAACTATGGATGCTGACTCTGGGAGGCTTCCTGATTACAGGTTCGTCAAATGCGCTCAATCAAATTTATGAGCGCAATACTGACAAGCTAATGAAACGTACCCAAAATCGTCCTTTGCCCGATGGCAGGATGACCGTTACAGAGGCAATTATAGTTAGTATCATTGCGGGTGTCTCAGGGTTTTTATTGCTCACTTATTTTTTAAATTTAAAAAGTGGTCTGCTCGGATTATTCGGTTTACTAAGCTATGCTTTTGCTTATACACCATTGAAACGAGTTACTCCTTTTGCAGTTTTTGTAGGGGCATTTCCCGGAGCTGTTCCTACCTTACTTGGCTGGGTAGCAGCCACAGATACTTTCAGTTTTGAAGGATGGGTACTTTTTGCCATACAGTTTATGTGGCAGTTTCCTCATTTCTGGGCTATTGCCTGGCTTATGCACGATGATTATCAGAGTGCCGGATTTCAATTATTACCGGCAGGCGGCAAAAACAATGCCTCAGCACTTCAGACTACGATTTACACCTTCACATTGATTCCTTTAGGCTTGGTACCTTACTATTATGGAATGGCCGGAAAAATTTCAGCTTTAGTAATTACATTAGCAGGAATAGCTTTTTTCCTTCAAAGTTTCCTTTTACTTAAGAAATGTACAGATGAGGCAGCCAGAAAACTCATGTTCGGTTCGTTTATTTATTTACCGGTTGTTTTGATTGCTTTAGTATTAGATAAAATCCATTAATCATGCATACAACAGCTCCATCTCACGAAGAGAATAATTATACAGGTATTCCAACTCCAAAAATTTTATTATGGGTAGCAATGGCCAGTATGGTCATGCTTTTTGCAGGGCTTACCAGTGCTTATGTGGTACGTAAGGCTGAAGGTAACTGGGTAGAGTTTACATTGCCAAAAATGTTTACCCTCAGTACAATTGTACTTATTGTTAGCAGTTTCACTATGCATTTTGCAATTATGGCTGTTAAACACAACAAGCTAAATCTTGTAAAAACATCCGTTTTGGTGACCTTGGGTCTTGGTCTTGCCTTTGTATTTATGCAATTTTATGCATGGACGATTTTAGTACAAAACGGAATTTATTTTGTCGGAAACCCTTCCGGCTCATTTCTTTATGTGTTGTCGGGTATGCACCTCGTACACCTGTTTGGAGGTATCATTGCCATGATTGTGATTGCTACTAAGTCTATTCTTGAAAAATATACACCCAAAAATTATCTGGGATTGCAACTCGGAGCCATTTTCTGGCATTTTCTCGATATATTGTGGGTTTACCTCTTTCTTTTCGTTGTGTTTATCGCTTGAAAATGATAACAGTTCATTAAGGTTGCAATAAATGTGGCATGGTGTGACCTGAAAATTTTACAATAAATTGATGAATTGAAAAAAAAATTAAATATTTGCAACCTCTAACAACTCAAGTTACTTAATAATAATATGTCAACAACAACTGAAGTAAAGCCAAAGTCAATGTGGAGCGGAGGATTTTCTCCGTTCAACATAAGCTGGGGAAAAATGTTTATGTGGTTTTTCCTCGTATCTGATGCTTTTACATTTTCATCTCTTCTGGTAGCTTATGGCACCATGCGTCACCGCTTTACAGATATATGGCCGGCTCCCGGTGATGTATTTACTCATTTTCCGTTTATTCATGGACATGTTCCCTTAGCATATGTAGGTCTTATGACCTTCATCCTTATCATGAGTTCGGTGACAATGGTACTTGCAGTAGATGCAGGACATCAGCGCAACAACAAAAGTGTGGCAATGTGGCTTGGGCTAACCATCATTGGAGGATTTATTTTCTTAGGTTCTCAGGCTTGGGAGTGGTATCACTTTATTAAAGGCTCTAAAGAAGGTACTTATGTTTTGGCCGATGGTCGTTTTGCACGAACTGACGATTATGAGCCAGGTAAGTTGTTCCTTTGGCATAATCACCAAAAAACAGTGATTGAAGGTGCAGAAGCTGAAAAATTAAAAGCATCAGCCGTAAAAAATATCAAAGGAGCAAATCTTATTGAAAACGAGTATGGCAACACCCCACTTTTCGCCAATTTTTTCTTTTTCATAACAGGATTTCACGGCTTCCACGTTTTCAGTGGTGTGGTCATCAATATTATAATCTTTTTTAATGTATTAGGAGGAGTTTATCAACGAAGAGGTCATTATGAACAGGTTGAAAAGGTCGGTTTGTATTGGCACTTTGTGGACTTGGTATGGGTTTTCGTGTTTACCTTCTTCTATCTTGTTTAACAGATACTAATTAAATTTTGATATGAGCAACGATACGCATAATCAACCCAAACACGGCTATTACACCGGAGATATACATAACCAGTTTGTTGAGGAGCATTATGATCCAAAAAGCAAAAAAATAATCTGGCGCACATTCTGGATATTACTTATTGCAACTATTGTAGAAGTGGCTATTGCATTTGTTCCAATGAATAAAGAATTGCTTCAGTGGATTTTTGTAGCACTTACCATCTTTAAGTCAGCATATATAGTAGGAGTATTTATGCACTTAGGTAAAGAAGAGAAAAGCCTGCAGTATTCTATTTTACTGCCTTTTATTCTTATAGTTTATCTTATTGCACTTTGCCTGATTGAAGGCATTTATCTTCATAAAATAGGTTAGTCAGGAAATTTTGAAAGGCTCAAAGGCAATAGTAATATTACTTCTGATATTTCTGTTGCCTTTGTTTTTTTATATACTTATTAAAGAAGGCGACCACCGTTACCGTTTTCTTGAGTATTACGGACCTAAACATCTAAACTCTGCCGGCACAGATACTGTTTATCATACCATAGCAGATTTTGCTGTAACTGACCTGAATAATAATGAGGTTTCATTTGAAAAGTACAATCCTTCCTACTGGGTATTTCAGTTTTTTAATACCCAATGCAATCATCCCTGTAATGATGTATTTTACAACCTCAATGGATTAGTTCCGGATTTTTCAGAAGCTCCAAAGGTTAAATTTGTTTCTATTTCCACACAACCTGTCAGTGATATTCAGGATTCACTTATAGCACTGAAGAATAAAATCAGAATAACATCACCTCAATGGTATATTTGCACAGGTGATTCTTTAGAAACTGATAAACTCATGCAAGAATCCTTCTTTTTACATGGCAACCTGAAGAATGCAGCATTAAATTCCATATTCTTAGTTGATAGTTATAGGCATCTTCGAGGAATTTATGATGGTGCTGATCCTTTGGAAATGCGTAAACTTAAAGAGGACATAAAAATGTTGAGTTACGAAACAAAACAAAAAGAAAAGAAATGAGTAAACTGTTGCCAAATGAAAAAGCCACTTTCAGACTGGTGGCTGTTGTATCAGCTGTAGTGCTTTTACTGGTTTTGTTTTTAAACAGAAGAGTATTTCCGCGACCTGATGCTACTCCTGAAATTGTTTACATTCTGCCGGCATTGAATGCCATTATCAATGGTACGTGCTTCGTACTGTTGCTGGTATCGTTTTACTTCGTCCGAAAAAAACGAATTGACCTTCACAAGAAACTTAATCTTACTGCATTTTTTCTCAGTGCAATTTTTATTGTTTCTTATATCACGTATCATTATTTTGCAGAAGAAACACATTTTCCAAAAGATAATCCACTGAGAGGGTTTTATCTCTTTATACTTATCACACATATCATTCTGTCAGCTGCCGTACTGCCAATGGTATTACTGTCGTTTTACTACGGACTTAAAATGGATATCAAAAAGCACAGACGTATAACACGTTTTTCGCTTCCTATATGGCTATACGTTACGCTTAGTGGTGTGATTGCGTATCTGATGATTTCACCTTATTATCCTCATCATTTCATGAAATGAAATCATTTGAACTTGCTTAATTGCTCAATTATCCCGTGAGTTATTTCAGTAAGTTCTTTTACAGACTGTGCCAACTCAAAATTTATTTTACCTTCTCTGGACTTCTTTTCAATCTTTTCAATCAGATGTGTGAGAACATTATTGTTGAACAGTTTTAGATTGGGCTTTATTTTATGTGCTGCTCTAAATAGTCCTTTAGCATCATCTTCCATTACTCTGCTATTCATATCGCTGAGCAATTCAGGAAACTGATGTGCAAACATCCCAATAAGATTTGATGTTTCTTTACGGTCGCCAGCCATTATGGTCAACAGGTTATCATAAATTTCGTCACTGTCAAAATCATATTGTTGGGTCACTGTAACGGTTTGATTCAGGTGCTTGCTGATCATATCATATAACTGCTCAGGCAGATATGGTTTGGTCAGAAAATCTGTCATACCTGCCTCTTTGGCTTTTTCCTTCTCAGAAGTTGATTCATAAGCCGTCAATGCTATTACAGGTGTGTGGCATGCAGGCGGTGGCAACGTAGTACGTATTTGCGTAGTAAGCTGATATCCGTCCATACCGGGCATTTGTACATCAGTAATAATCATGTCATACTGAGCATCCTGGAGTTTATTAAGTGCTTCCTCTCCGTCAGAAGCAAGTTCTACTGTATGACCTTTCTTCTGCAGCATGGTGCGCGCCAGAAACTGGTTAATCTTATTATCCTCTACTAACAAAATACTGGCAGTTGTCTTATGTTGCAATTTAACCTTATCCTCCTGCTTCTTAACAGCAGGTGTAAGTTTATAAGGCAATTCCACAACAAAACTGCATTTTAAGCTTTCAAGCTTGACTGAAATTTTTCCACCTGCAACCTGTGTAAACGTTCGTGCATTAATCAGCGACAAGCCTAGTCCATAACCATTCAATCCTGCCTGTGTAAATTGGGGGTTGTTGAGTTCAAAAAAATCTTCCGGACGCGGAAATGCTTTCTTGCTGTGTATGTTGAATTTAATATTGGCAAACAATTTATTCTGTGAATGATAAATTGCCAGATGAATTTTATCGTTACTTGAAAATGCACTTCCGAAAAATAAAATATTATAAATGATTTTTCGGAATAACACTTCATCAAAAATCAATTCCTCTTCTTCTTTGAAATCCGTATCCGTTTCAATTGTTTTTTCAGGATAACGTTCAGCAAGTCTTTTAATAGTTTCGTCTATGGCCTGATTCAGGTTGGCTATATGTTCGGACGAAACCACCTGACCTGTATTTAAGCGCGCATAATCGAGAATGTCATCCACAATGTAAACCAGCTGGTATGCTGAGTTACGTATTGTAGTTAAATATTTCTGTTGCTCTTCAGGAAGATTGGCATCATTAAGCAGGTTGGCCATGCCTATAATACCATTCAGTGGTGTACGAAACTCATGGCTTACATTTGCCAAAAAAGTATCCTTCAGCAACAACGATTGCTCAGCCAACATTTTCTGGCGTTCTGTTTCTTCCAGGTTATACTTTAACTGTAATCCCTTAGTTTTTAAGCTTACCGCTTCATTCTGAATTTCGCGGCTAAGCTGATGATAAGATTTAAAATGGTCTAATGACTTTTCGTGATTTCCCAATGCTTCATACGAGTCAGAAAGAAACAAGTGTACAAGGTGCAGAGGTTGTTTCAGATTTAACTTATGACAAATTTCAGCAGCTTCCAACAACACTCTTATCGCATCATTGTATCGCCCCATCTGATTGTACAAATTGCCGAGACTCTTCAGCAAATCGCTTTTCAGTCTTACATTGTCAACAAGGCTGCAATTATCTATTGCATCAAAAAAATAATCTAATGACTTTTCGTAATTCTTCTGCTTGGTAAATAATATTGCAAGGCTACCGAGTGGTTTAATTTTCAGTTCGGGGCTTCTCAGTTTCTCAGCAGTTTTAAGTCCTTTTATCAGATAGTTGTAAGCAATATCCAACTCATCGGCCCAGTTATAGCAATTGCCGATGTAATAATTTGAAACCGCAATCTGCTCTTTATTGTCCAACTCTTCAAATATTTTAAGCGCACGTTCATGTTGTGCTATTGCTTCAGCATATTCACTGAGCATTTTATGGGTTTCTCCAATTTTATTTAAAATATGCCCGAGTTTGGATTTATCTTTTACCGAAGTGTAGGACGATGCTATTTTAAGCAAATGCTCCAGCGCTTTGTCATGTTGTCCTAACCCTGAATATATTTCAGCGGCAAACTCATGTAATGGTACATTGAGTTTGGAATTTTCTGCAATGGCCTTTTCGTCCAGGCACTGCGCAATTATTTTTACAGCTTTTAAATCTTCTCTGCTGTTATGATAAGCTGTTGCAAGTTGCAATCCACATTCAGCGAGGGATTTTTCACTGTCAGGCTCCTTGGTAAGCAACAAAAACGCCTCTTCCAGTGACTGCAATGCATTCGCAGGGTCAATTGTCATCAGCGACTCGGCCTGTTCGCGTAAACTGTTTATTTTCTGTTGTCCGCTATTCAATATTTTCTGACTTTCCTGCAAATTTAGGAATTAGCACAATCGGAATTACATGAATTTGCAAATTACTCTACCGGTACTCCGTTGATTAATACCCTGATTACTTCGATGTAGCGCAATGATGACGCAGCAGGGCTATATACTGAGTTGCGTTTATCTTTCAAATCGTCACTGATATTTTTTCCTGCCATATCTTCTCCTACAGGTTCTTCAACTACCTTTAACGAACCGTTGCTGATAAAATTATACAGCTTTCCGTTATCGTAAGTCTTCCAGAAATTCATCACGCTGCTTATTCTTCTTTTCGAAAGATTTTTGTTGTAATTACTTTCAGCAAGAGGGCTGGCAGAACCTCTTACTGCAATTTCTATTTTATCGCCTGCCTGAAGCTGTTTAAGCAGTAATCCCGAAAAACGATCTAAGTCACTAAAGCTCTTCTTTACGGTATTCGTAAAAAAGTCCGTCATTCTCTTCTTTGCATCCTGCAATTTTGTGTTGTCAGTTATACCTGCAATATAATTCTGTACATACTCCGGTTCTCTTGCAATGTATTGGTTGTATAACTCAACATAGTTGTGACGTGTAACTGTGAGCATGGTTTTGGGATCTGGCCGGTCATTGTCAAAATAGAGTTTCATTGGCAGCAATGGTTCTATTTGCTTTGCTGTTTCCTGACGTGACGAATCCAATGCAGACAGTGGCTGAAGTATTTTTACAGAATCTGTTCTCTTTGTTGTGTCGCGATAAACTCCTTCATAAATATCGTAGCAGCAGGTTCGTGCCTTTATATACATAGAGCCCGGTCTGTTTGACGACAATAAAAATTTGTTGGGATAAGCAGTAAAATACAAATCGTTATAGCTGGTGTTGATGGGGTAACCGGCATTCATTACCTGTCCCCCTGCAGAAAGAATCTTATAAACATCAAAACCACCTAAACCACGATGTCCGTCACTCGCAAAATAAAATACATTGTTCAGGTTGTCATAGAATGGAGTTATGTCATCATCCGGAGTATTGATTTCAGGTCCGGCATTTACAGGATTTGAAAACTGAAATTCAGCATTCACATCACTTTTCCAGATATCGAGTTTGCCATAACCTCCCGGACGATCACTCACAAAATAAACAGTGTAACCACTTATTCCATTGTTGGCAATACATGGCATGGTGGCTGTATAGCCTTTTAAGTTGATGCTGTCATTCAGCCGCACTGCTTTTGTCCACTCTCCATCCTTATGTGTGCTGTAATACAACTCGCAAATCAGATTGTCTTTAACCTGACTGCATTGTGTGTAAATCATAAACGTGTTATTGCTGCTGATAGCAGAATTGCATGAATGCAGTCCGTCAGCATTGATGGTTGAACTCAGTGCAACCGGTTTGCTCCACGTTTGTTTTTCATTCTCCGATGACAGAATTTTTGAAATATATTTATTGCGTTTCCTCGTTTTAGAATTTTCATTAAGATATCGCAATGAAGAATAAACCAGATGAGCAGTATCAGTATATTGCGCTGCAAAATCAGAATATACCGAGTTGATTTCTGTGCCGAGATTATTGATATCAGCCTTCACAGTATCTTTCAGAATCTTGTTTACCCTGTTACAGCTTTCCATCTCGAAACGCGCTTTATATGTAAAATAGCTGCTGTCGCGGCCAAACATCTGAAGGTAGTTGGAATAAATTTTTGAAGCTTCGGAATAATCACCGAGGCGCTGCTTCATGTCGGCCAGATAAAAAGAAATGAGCGGATAACGGTGTTCGCGATCGAGGGCATAGGCTTTGGTAAAATATTTTTCTGCATTTTCATAATCATTGTACTTACGGCATGCATCAGCCAGCTTGTACACCACTTCAAGTTTGGAAGCATCTGCCACATAAGCTGAGTAATAATAAGATGATGCTGAATAATAATCAGCCTGCTCCATTGCTTTATCGCCTGCACGCACATACGCTGACGGGCTTTGCGCAGTTGCAACAACACCACACAAAACAAAACCGATTACAAAAATTATTTTCAATTTCATCTATCGCTGTATCATTTTAAAATTAATAAACCGGACAGGGTGGATTCTTTTTCAATGGTTTTACGGTATGAATAATATATGTAATTGCAATTTCATAAGCACCTCTGCCATTGCTTGCACGTTTCAAATCTGAAATATTGAAGTCATAAGCAAAACCAATGTCAAGATTGTTGTATCCCGCACCTAATCTGCCAATCACTGCATCTTTATTTCGGTATAAAACTCCTGCCAGAAAACGATAACTTTTATTATCTGCAGAACGGAATGACAAATTGGCTCCACCATTAATCTGGTTAAACTTATTCTGGTTGTAATACAACAACTGCGGAAGCAAAAACAACCGCTCACTCATGCGGATATTAAACATAGCCAGAGCAGTAAAACGCATAAACAACGGTGCTTTGTCACCATAATAAGAAAGATTGGGTTTGTTCAGGTGATTCATTCCTAATACTATCTGCATGTCTGACTCTTCTGAAAAAAGGTAACGATAACCAAGCCCTGCATTCAGATTGAAATTATTGTTTTTTGTCTGATCAGGATTTTCATTGTTAGGTAAATTTGAATCGAATGAACCATTGTCATACTGATTTCCGAAATACAATTCTGAAAAATCCAGTCCGTTCTGAAACCAACCAGGCTGCAATCCCACAGTTATGCGATGTTTTTTATCACTGTCTAAGAAACGGTTCCATGCAACAGACAGTTCAATGTCAAGAGTGGAATAACCTGCATCACCGGTTTTGTCCTGCTCAAACATAATTCCCGAACTCCAGTAACTCATCTTTTCGTCCGTCAGGTTGTGATTCATATCGAAGGAAGCTCCGATAGATTTATACGGTACCGTAACTGAGCGATACTGATTGCGGTGAATGGCTGTAAAACGATAATCACCATTAAAATTTCCGGTATTGGCAGCACTCTGATGCAATGGCGAAAAATCGAACTGCGAAAAGTGCACATCCTGTGCTGAAGCTATTTCAGCAAAAAGAAAAATTATGGTTATATGTAAAATTATTTTTTTCATCTGTTAATGTATAACCGTAATATTTCCTTTTTTGAAAAATTTCTCATCGTTATAACAAGTGGCTTCCACATAATACACAAACACTCCGGGCATTACCTTCTTACCTTTGTAAGTGCCATCCCATCCTTCACCCGGTTTAGTGGTTTCAAATACTTTTTCACCCCACCGGTCGTAAATGCGGAACAACAATTCTCTTATCTGATCACCATACACATACACCACGTCATTTTTATTGTCGTCATTGGGTGAAAACGCATTAGGAATATAAATTTCAGGTTCATCACAAATATAATTCAGCACATGAATGACAGAAGTATCACTGTTGGTACATCCATACTGATCGGTTATGGTCAGGATGTACTGAATGTTCTGTGTAGGTGTGCTAACGGGGTTGGCAATTGTGCTGTTGCTTAAGTATGTTGGTGGTTGCCAGTTATAGGTATAACCTGCTGCAACGGTGGACTGCAGGTTTACACTTTGACCTAAATAAATTACTGCTGAATCGGGTATAACTTCCAGTGGAGGAATTGAATCTATATAAACTACCGTAGCCACAACAGGAGGCAAGGTGCAACCATTGGCATCTGTTACTGTTACCGTATAATTTCCATCACACAAATGTTGAATTGAAGAAGTTGTATTTCCATTACTCCAGCTATAACTATAAGGAGCAGTGCCTCCGGTTACCTGTGCTGTAGCTGTTCCAACACACAATCCTCCGCAGTAATCAGGTGTGGTAGCTACACTCAACGTCAAAGGTGCAGGCTCAGTAATTGAAAGTGTAGCTGAGGCAGTACATCCGGCAGAGTCGGTAATCACTGCATTGTATGTGCCACTGCAAAGGTTGCTGATGGAATCATTTGTTTGTCCGGGTGGATTTGTCCACAGTATGGTAAACGGTCCCTGATTATTTACAACCTGAACATAACCTGCACCATCACACAATCCTGAACAGGAAACATTTTTTATCAAATGAGTGGAGGCTGATAACACCGGCAAGGCAGTCACCGTTTTGACGACAGTATCTTTACATCCGTCAGCGGAGGCTATCAGAGTGACATTATAGTTGCCCTGAGAACTGTAGGTGTGTTGCGGGTTGTGAATATTTGAAGAGGTATTGTCTCCAAAATTCCAGCTGTAAGAAACCGATGAAGGAGTATAAGCCGAAAGAATGGTATCATTAAACTGAAACTGATTGGTGCAGCTGTCTTTGGTAAAAGTAAAGTCAGCAACCATCTGTGGGCGCACGTTTACAATACCAGTGATGGTATCTGCGCAGTTAGGGTTAAACTGCGAAAATGCCAGCAGCGTTACTGTATAAGTTCCTGTATCAGGATAAGTGAATACCGGATTTACAGCATTGGAAGTATCATCAGTAGCACCATCCACACCAAAATCCCAGTGATAAGATATAGCACCATAACTTCCATTCTGAAAAGTTACCGTATTGCTGCCACAACTGGTTATTGGATTTAAGAATGCCGCTACCACCAATGAAGGACATGGCACTACATTCAGCTGATAATCTCTGCGTGTCTCACCCAAATAAACATTGTTGCGATATTCTTTCGCACAAACTCCAATCACAAACTGACCATACGTGTTGGGAGTGGCAGTGAGCAGTCCTGTAATGGAATCAATACTCAGTGGCTGAATTCCCGGAGTACCATTCAGCATATTGTTTATACCGTATGGTGGAACATAAATCACATTGCTATAAGGAGGTGCTGTTGGTGGTGTAGGTGCAGGATTCAGGGTATCGCCACCAATAAGTGGTGTACATAAAGTATATCGAATGCTGTCGCCATCAAGGTCGGTTGCGGAATGGTCGAATACCAGCGGATAATTGAGACAGGCAAAAGGCGGTGGCAGCGCTTTGAAACGTGGACTTGAATTCGGGAAAAAATTACTGGTGCGTATTTCTCCAATATAGGTTGCCCCTGTCTGATCAGGATTTAAAATGTTGTTAATGGTATTATTCCTGCAGCAACGCTGATAAACGATGTAGTATGCACCGGATGTGGGAGGAAGATTGACAAAAAATGTATAAGAAGCCTTGCGGTAACAAATATTGGTTGGAGGAATAAAACAGGGATTGTTGATGGTAGGCGGAATAAGTACTGAGTCGGGATTTACTGTGACTGCCAACTGACGTACAAGATTATTATTCTGATCATATACACCAACGGAAGCGGGATTGTCGAAAGGAGGAACACCATTGAAGCAGTCGCGGTAAATAATCATGGTGACGCGGTAGTTGTTATTTCCGAGATAATCGTAATAAATTTCACCACCTACAATATGTGTGGCCATTGCCTGCGAAAATCCCAACAGAACAAACAGAAAAATTAAAAAACTCCTGATTCTATTTCCAGTGCTCATACTCATGCGAAAGTAAACAAAGATAACGAAACATCATGGTGCAACAACTGTATTGCAATATTTATTTTACATTCATCAGTTATTCTGAATCAGCTCAACGGTAGAAGGTTTTTCAAGGTCAAAATCGGGCAAACTGAAATTGCTGCTTCGCAGCGGATTATACTTGAACACATCCACACCCTTGCCCGGAAGTTCAGGATAAAAAGCAAAACTTAACTGAAAATTACTCAGAGCGAGATAATCGTTTCGAACAAGCAATCCCAAACCAAACAGTGAGTAAACACGGCTTCGTGAAAATGCTTTTCCGTTTTCGCCTAATATTCCAAACGATGCCACCAGATAAGGGCCAAACCTGAATCCATAAAAATCAACAGGAGCATACGATTGTGTCTGAAAAGACACAGTGATTCGACTGGTGCCATAAGGATATTCTTCAAAACCATTCAGCTCATCTTTGAAAGTAATCACTTCATTAGATACCCTGTCAATACCCAACACCGACTCAATGCGCAAAAACTGTCGCAGCTTCCATTTGCCTGCTGTAAGCAATGGAGTGAAATAGCTGCCATTAATTTTTACGGCTGACTCACGCGGACGTGCTGTATAAAAATAAGTCCCGTACTGACCAATTGCACTGAAGTATCCCAAGGAAGTATAGTCGCCAATGCCGGCAGTAAATCCTGCATACCATGTTCCGCTTCCGTTTTTTTCGCGGTAGCCAATGGTAGCTCCCAACATTCTTCCGGAGGGAACATCTTCTGTTTGTCCGTACTTAAACAAATATTTTTCGGTGTTATAAAAACGGGAAGAATATCCAATCCCTGCCAGATAAAAATTCTGATTGGTAAAAATTCCAAGCGTATCAAACAGCGATGAAGGTTTTACGGGATACTGTTCGCTGTAGAAACGTGCAGTAGTTACCAGCCGCGAACCTCGCTGATAAGCTGCACTTCCTCTGAGAAGTTTCAAAGCATGACCTACCCACAGGTCTGTGGTGTTTTGCCGGTAAGTGGTAAGCCGCGAGGTATCGGCAGCAATAAATCTTGCCTTCACAAAATTCTGACTGTAGGCAGCACCACCTGCATAACGTGTTTCATACGAATAAAAAGGCCGCTCTGCTTCTATGCTTTTCTTTTCGCCATGATAGGCATCGTAGGTGTAAGCCAATTTTGCCATTGCATAACTGCGCAAAATATCAGGAACCATATAGCTGGTTTCATACACATCTGCTTTTCTGTTGTAATACCATTTATATGAATTGTCGAAGGTATGACCCATGCCTGCAAAATTCCTTTCTGAAATTCCTATTCGTGTTGCTGTTTCTGATGTACTCCCCGATACAATCAGACTCCATGCATCCAGTACATACACATTCAGGTCCACCTTGCCGGTGCTGTCGTTCAGGTGAGGAAGAATTTTTACTTCGCGCACATAAATCTGTTTTCGTATAAGCCTTTCCGATTCCTGCACATGCAGCGAGTCGTATAGTTCACCGGGCATAATCCGCAGCATGCCCATAATTTGTGCAGTCCTTGTTTTCTTATGCATAAAATTTCCTGCCTTAGGCAAAAAGCCTGAAGGTCTTCGCAAGGTATCACTCAGCGAATATCCAAACGGGTCGTACACCGTAACATGTATATCGCCAACGGTTAATCCCTGCCACTCCGGATTCTGATAAATCACTTCCGTTTTATCCGCTTTGCGCTGCTTGCTTGTTTTTCCTGTTGGTCTGAAAATAAGACGATAAAACTGGCGCAGATATTTGTTGCCCGAAGTTTTATTTTCCATTTTGGTGTAGAGTTGCTGCGTATTGTTTTTAGAGCTGTCGGTTTGTGCGTGCACATCAGCTGTAATGCAACAAAAGCAGATGACAGGAAAAAATATGCTGAAAAACCTTTTTACCAAAACTGAAAACATACAGACAAGCTGATACAAAAATGCAAAGAAAAGGTTTGACGGATGAAATGCACATATCAGAACAGATAAGAATGAAATATTTTGAATACGATGACTTTTACGAGAATCAACCTTCCTGATACTTTTCTTTTTGAAGGAAAATTCTTTTCTTTAGGGGGTGAAATGAATCAACAAAAAAGAAGCTCCACAAAGGTTTGCGGAGCTAAGAGTACAAATACGCTGCGGCTTAAAGCCTTGTTGATTTTCACTAAGAAGGAAATAATTTAAATGCAATCTAAAAACGGAGTTAAGCATAGGATGACAAAAAGCACTAAACACAACCGCATTAGAATAACAACTCTTGAGCAGTTAGAGAAGCAAAGCCTGTTGCATACATTAAATATGACACCGGAACAGCGAATGGAATATCTTCTTCAACTTCGTTCAATCATCCACGGAAATGATTTAAGTAAAGCAGAAGAATTATTTTACAAAAGCAGAATAAAAACAAACAGATTAGATGAAAATTCTTGAGCCTTTATTTGTTGATGTGCTAAAAAAATTGAATGAAACAAAAACTTCTTTCATGCTCATTGGAGGTTATGCAGTAAATTATCATGGTTATGGAAGATATACTATTTGGCTAAATTGAAAGAACTTAATCAAAGATTCCCAGCACATCGGGATTCGAAAGTAAATGACAACGTTATGGCGCAAAACCGCAAGTTGGCGGTCATGCTAAAAGACGACAAGAATGAACGAAAGAAATAAACATAAAGTGACTGGGCAAATGAACCAGCAGACAGATGACCCAAAAGCCAACACTTCTGTATTTTTATTTTTTTGCCAACGCCCTGACTTAGCATTCGGACAACAAAACAGATTTTTTGCGTATTTTGACCAACTATAAATTTTAGAATATAAAAGTGAAAAACGAAAAACTGACAAGGAAAGAAATCATTGACAACCGCTTAAAACAAGCGGGCTGGAATGTGACTGACCGAACTCAGGTAATTGAAGAATTTGATATTCACTTGACAGTTGTAGAAGAACCGGCAACACCATACTCAGGACACCAATACAGCGACTATGTTTTATTAGGCAAGGATGGTAAACCGTTTGCTGTTGTTGAAGCCAAAAAGACTTCTGTGGACGCTGCACTCGGACGAGAACAAGCCAAACAATATTGCTACAACATCAAACAAACACAAGGCGTTGACTTGCCTTTTTGCTTTTATACAAACGGACACGACATTTACTTTTGGGACTTAGACAACTATCCACCCAAAAAAGTCTATGGTTTTCCGACCCGTGACGACCTTGAACGCTATGCATACATTCGCAAAGCGAGAAAGTCTTTGGTTGGTGATATGATTAACACCAAAATTGCAGGTAGGACTTACCAAATTCAATCAATCCGTGCAGTGATGGAAGCCGTTGAAAAACGGAAACGCAAATTTTTGTTAGTAATGGCAACTGGCACGGGTAAGACAAGAACTTGCATTGCCTTGGTTGATGCATTAATGAGAGCAGGTTGGGCAGAACGTGTTCTATTTTTGGTTGACAGAATTGCACTCCGTGACCAAACACTGGAAGCATTCAAAGAGCATTTACCAAACGAACCACGCTGGCCAAAGCAAGGCGAAAAAGAAATTGCCACCGACAGACGCATTTATGTTTCAACATATCCAACTATGTTGAACATTATCCGTGATGAGGTAAAAAGCTTAAGCCCTCATTTCTTTGACCTGATTGTAGTGGACGAAAGCCACCGAAGCATTTACAATACCTATCAGGAAATTTTGGATTACTTCAATACCATTACGCTTGGATTAACAGCCACGCCAACGGAAGTAATTGACCACAACACGTTTCAATTGTTTGAATGTGAGGATGGCGTTCCAACCTTTGCTTATTCTTATGATGAAGCGGTAAATCATATTCCGCCCTACCTGAGCAATTTTCAGGTTATGAAAATCAAAACCAAATTTCAGGATGAAGGAATAAACAAGCGGACAATTTCTTTGGAAGACCAACAGAAACTCATGTTGGAAGGAAAGGAAATTGAAGAAATCAATTACGAAGGAACGGACATTGAAAAGAAGGTAATCAACCGTGGCACAAACGCTTTGATTGTCCGTGAATTCATGGAAGAATGCATCAAAGACGCCAACGGTGTTTTGCCGGGAAAAACAATTTTCTTTTGTATCAGCAAAGCTCATGCAAGACGAGTAGAAGAAATCTTTGATTCGCTTTATCCCGAATACAAAGGGGAATTAGCCAAAGTATTGGTGAGCGAAGACCCACGGGTTTACGGCAAAGGTGGACTGCTTGATCAGTTTGTGAGTAACGATATGCCACGCATTGCCATCAGTGTGGATATGCTCGACACAGGTATTGATGTTCGTGAATTGGTGAATTTGGTTTTTGCAAAACCTGTTTATAGTTATACGAAGTTTTGGCAAATGATTGGCAGAGGAACTCGCCTGCTTGAAACAGAGAAAATAAAACCCTGGTGCATTCAAAAAGATAACTTCCTTATTCTCGATTGTTGGGACAATTTTGAATATTTCAAACTGAACCCCAGAGGAAAGGAAATAAAATCACAAATTCCCTTGCCT
The DNA here is from genome assembly GCA_019136655.1 of Bacteroidota bacterium. GTDB lineage: Bacteria > Bacteroidota > Bacteroidia > AKYH767-A > OLB10 > OLB10. The sequence goes on along the minus strand of JAGVTU010000005.1, from coordinate 143,405 downwards.
GTAAGATTGTTTGGTGTGCGATTGGAAAAGATTGAGGAAGCCCAAACACAAAGCAAATCTGAAATTGTAAATAAAGAAGTTCAGAAAATAAGAAAGCAGGTTGAAACACTTCCTAAAAACTCGGTGGTGATTATGGAAGCCAAAAATGAATTGCAACGCATGGAAGATGAAAACTTTTGGAACAACCTGACTTCTGACAAAATGGAATTTTTGAAAGCAGTTGTAAAACCGTTGCTTCGCACGGTTTCAGATGTTGATTTCAAAGCCATGCGTTTTGAAAAAGACATTGTGGAAGTATCACTTGCTCATTTAAAAGGTGATAACTCACCTTATGCCAAGCCGTTTTCAAGAGAGGATGTTCTTTTGTCAAAGTATGAAGTACTCCGTGACAGTATTATTGAAACAATCGGAAAATTACCATTGTCCATAAATATAGTTGCAAGACAAGAAGAGTTAATTAGAAAAGCACAAACCAATCATTATTGGGCAATCCCCGCAGGGAGCGAAGCAGGTATCCTCGAAGACAAGTTTGAAGAGCTGATTCAAAAACTTGCTCCATTGATGAAATATATTGAAAATGTGGTTCCTCTTGCTCCTGAGAAGTTAAACATAAAAGACATACTAAAAGAAAAAGAGTCTATTGAGTTTGGTCCGCAACACGAAGCCTTGAGTATAGCCAAATACCGAGAATTGGTAGAAAAGAAAATCAATGAACTGGTTTCAAGCAGTCCTATTTTACAAAAACTGAAACAAGGTAAAGAAATCACCAACGAAGAAGCTGAGCAATTAGCGGAAGTACTTCACAACGAGCATCCGCATATTACCATTGATTTGCTTCGCAAGGTTTATAACCACCGCAAAGCTGCGTTGGTGCAATTCATCAAACATATTTTAGGAATAGAGCAACTAGAAACTTTTGCCGAGACCGTTACCAAAGCATTTGATGATTTTATTGCCGATCATAGTTACCTCACCAGCCGACAAATTGAGTTTTTGGACTTGCTCAAAAACTTTGTATTGGATAAAGGTGATGTGAGCAAACGAAACCTGATTGAATCTCCTTTTACCATGCTTCATCCTGAAGGAATAAGAGGAATTTTCAATCAAAAAGAGATTGACGAAATTTTAAGTTTAACCGAAAAAGTGTTAGCAGCGTAACATGGCAAATTCCTATTCACAGATATATATTCAAGTTGTGTTTGCGGTTAAGCACAGAGATGCTGTTATCAAGTTCGAATGGGAGGAACGATTATATCAATATATTACAGGAATCGTTCAAAATAAAGGTCAGAAAATGTTAGCCATAAATGGAATGCCTGACCATATCCATTTCTTAATTGGGCTTAAACCGGATTGTTGCCTCTCAGATTTGATAAGAGAAGTTAAGAAAGCGAGCAACGATTTTATTAATGAGCATAGATTAACCCCTGCTAAATTTTATTGGCAGGAAGGGTTTGGTGCATTCTCTTATAGCCGTTCACAGATTGATATAGTGGCGAAATATATTTTGAACCAAAAGGAACATCATAAGGAACGAACCTTCAAAGAGGAGTATTTGGAGTTTTTAAAAAAATATGAAATTGAATACAATGAAAAATATTTGTTTGAATGGTTGGAATAGTCCGACCCCTCTGGGGTCGCATGTTTGTAGCAAATTTATTTGCTACAAACATCAGGACTCCTCTGGAGTCCAACAGATAAATTAAATTTTAAAAGAACATAATGTTACAAAACAACACACAACTAAAATCGCTTATAGACAAGCTCTGGCAGAACTTTTGGGAAGGCGGCATTGCCAATCCTTTAACAGCCATTGAGCAAATTACCTATCTCATTTTTATGAAGCGTTTGGACGATTTGGAAGCCAAACGTGAACGGGATGCGGAATGGACAGGCGAAAAATATACAAGCCGATTTGCAGGCAAGTTTCAAATTCCGGGCAGCAACGAAAGCATTGATAAAAACGAATTGCGTTGGAGTGTTTTTAAACACAAACCCGCAGACGAAATGCTGATGCATGTGCAAATGAAAGTGTTTCCGTTTTTAAAGGATTTGAACGGTGAAACTTCACCTTTCACCAAACACATGGCAAATGCGGTGTTCATTATGCCCAAAGCCAGTTTGCTGGTTTCTGCCATCAACATTGTAGAAGATATTTTCAAGGAAATTGAAAAAGACGCTACCGAAGGCGGTCATGCTTTTCAGGATATACAAGGTGATGTATATGAAATGCTGTTGAGTGAGATTGCCACGGCTGGAAAAAACGGACAGTTCCGCACACCACGCCACATTATTAAACTCATGGCTGAATTGGTAGCTCCGCAATTAGGACAACGCATTGCCGACCCGGCTTGCGGAACAGGCGGTTTTTTATTGGGTGCGTATCAATACATCCTCACCGATTTAGTAAGAAAAAAAGACCCTGCCAAACTGCAAAAAGATGAAGATGGTTTTGAACGAGCCGCCATCAGTGCCGTTTTAACGCAAAAAGTAAAAACAATACTCGACCAAAGTTTTGTGGGTTATGATATTGACACCACCATGGTGCGATTGGGTTTGATGAACCTGATGATGCACGGTATTGACGAACCCAAAATTGACTACAAAGACACCCTAAGCAAAAGCTACAATGAAGACAGTCAGTTCGACATCATTATGGCGAATCCGCCTTTTACGGGCAACATTGATAAAGGTGATATTAATGAAGGTCTGAAATTGCCCACCACCAAAACCGAACTACTCTTTGTAGAACGCATTTTTAACATGCTGAAAATGGGCGGAACGGCTGCGGTAATTGTGCCCAGTGGTGTGATACAAAACAGCGGAAAGGCATTTGAAGCCCTGCGGAAACTGATAATTGAAAAAGCAGAACTGAAAGCGGTGATTGCTGTGCCCAGCGGAGCATTTAAACCCTATGCAGGGGTAAGCACAGCCATTTTGATTTTTACCAAAGGAGGTGAAACCAACAACGTTTGGTTTTACGATATGCAAGCCGATGGCTACAGTTTGGACGACAAGCGAAATAAAATTGCCGAAAGCGATTTGCCCGACATTGTGCAACTCTACAAAGCCAGAGATGCAAAAAAAGACAACGACCGAAAGCAGAAATACTTTATGGTGCCGAAAAAAGAAATTGTAGAAAATGGATTTGACTTAAATCTAAATACCTATAAAGAAGAAGTGTATGAAGAAGTAGTGTATGAAAAACCGGAAGTAATTTTGAAGAAACTTTCAGAAATGGAAGCAATAATTATTACTGGTATTGAAGAACTAAATCAAGTAATTGACTAATGCGGAAATTAGGAGAATTAGTAGATATTAAAACAGGTAAACTTGATGCAAATGCCGCAGACCAAGATGGGCTCTATCCATTTTTTACTTGTGCAGTTCAACCTTTAAAAATTAATACATACGCATATGATTGTGAATGTGCTTTAGTGGCTGGTAATGGAGATTTGAACGTAAAATATTACAATGGAAAGTTCAATGCTTATCAAAGGGTTTACATCATAGAGAGTAAAGACAAAAATATCCTTGATACGGATTATCTTTCAAAATTTCTGGCTTTAAGTTTAAGGAAGCTGAGAAGCAAAACAAAGGGAGCAGTGATTCAATTCATTCGTTTAGGTGATTTGACAAATTTGAAAATAAATCTCCCTTTGCTTGAAGAACAAAAGTTAATTACACAATCACTCAGCAAAGCCGAAAACCTGATAGCACAACGCAAAGAAAGCATCCGCCTGCTGGATGAATTTTTAAAAAGCACTTTTTTGGAGATGTTTGGAGACCCGGTGAGGAATGAGAAGGGATTTGAATCTATAACCCTTGGTGATTTATTTAGAGTATCTAGTGGTGATGGACTAACTTCCGAAAACATGAATCCTTCTGGTAAACACAATGTATATGGAGGAAATGGAGTAAATGGCAAGCATAATAGATACATGTTTGAAGAGCCGCAGATTGTCATAGGCAGAGTAGGATATTACTGTGGAGCCGTACATTTAACGGAACCTAAATCTTGGGTGACAGATAATGCACTTTATATTAAGGAACTTTACAAAGCCTCAAATATTTATTACCTAAAGCAGTTTCTGACATTATTAAAGTTAAATCGTTATGCTGGGAAAGCTGCACAACCTCTTATTTCAGGTAATAGGCTTTATCCAATTAAAACATTCTATGCACCAATCGAACTCCAAACCCAATTTGCCCAAATCGTAGAAAAAACGGAAGCCCTCAAAAGCCAATACCAACAAAGCTTAAGCGAACTTGAAAACCTGTATGGCTCATTAAGTCAGAAAGCATTCAGAGGAGAACTAACAAGATGAAACAGATATTCAATCAATGGTTGCAGGAGTTGGTCCCGATAGCTATCGGGATGTATGGCAGTTTGAGCCAAAAGGCGTTTAGGGGGGAATTAACTATCAATAAAACCGTAAACGTATAATCAATTCAATCTCTCATGAGTGAAAGCCAACACACAGGTGTAAGCACATTTATTCGCAATTGATATTTGTAAGTCAGCGGTGCTCATGATTTTCAATTGCAAGCCGAGGTTCCGACCAAAGCTTGCCAAAGAGTATGCCTGCCACTCCAAAGAAGTATTTCAAAATATTTTTCCTTCTCGTTTAAAAAATTAAAACACACAAGATCTGACAATGCAGACACATTAGAATTCGAAAATAAATTGAAAGATTAACACAGAATAAATCTGTTAGCTGATTAAAATCCTCTCACACAAAATAAATTTCAGATTGCAATCAACTGTTACTTCAGTTTTGCAAGACTTTCTTTTATTCTGCGGATGGCTTCCCTGAGTAAGTCGTCACTGGTGGCATACGAAAAACGGATGCAGCGGTTGTCGCCAAAAGCTTCGCCTGTTACCAGTGCTACCTTGGCATCCTGCAGCAAATACATACACAGGTCAGAAGGTGTTTTAATTATTTTTTGTCCGTCTGTTTTTCCAAAGTAATAGCTGATGTCAGGAAATACATAAAAAGCTCCTTCGGGTTTGTTGGTTTTCCATCCGGGAATATCTTTCATCAGGTCGAGAACCATATCACGTCTTTTGTGAAATGTGTCCACCATTTTTTTTCTGTCGTCAGTGGTTACGCTGATGGCTGTTTTTGCAGCTTTTTGTGCAATGCTGCATGCTGCTGATGTAAACTGTCCCTGCATTTTATCGCATGCAGTAGCTATATCCTGCGGTGCTGCCATATATCCAATACGCCACCCCGTCATGGCATAACCTTTACTCACACCATTCACCACAATCACATTGTTTTTTATCTCTTCAAACTGTGCAATGCTTTCGTGCTTGCCCACAAAGTTGATGTGCTCATAAATTTCGTCAGACAATACGATGATCTGCTGATGTTTTGCAAACACTGCAGCAAGTTCTTTAAGTTCGTCACGGCCATACACTGTTCCGGTAGGGTTGCATGGCGATGAAAAAATAAACATTCTTGTTTTTGCAGTGATGGCCTGCTCTACCTGTTGCGGTGTAACTTTAAAATCAGATTCAATAGTAGTGTCCAGACAAACAGGAATACCTCCTGCGAGTTCAATTATCTGAGAGTAACTCACCCAATAAGGTGCAGGCAGCAGCACTTCTTCTCCGGGATTTACACAACATAATACAGCATTGGCAATACATTGTTTGGCACCGGTACTCACTACTATCTGCGAAGGTTTAAAATCAAGGTTGTTGTCTTTTTTAAATTTTTGTGCTATCGCTTCGCGCACATCTCCATAACCTGAAATGGGAGGATACTTCGTAAATCCGTCATCAATAGCCTGCTTGGCAGCATTGCCTATATATTCAGGAGTATTAAAATCGGGTTCACCAAGGCTCAGGCTGATGACGTTATGTCCCTGCTCCTGTAATTCGCGGCTGATGCGCGCCATGGCTATGGTTTGCGACTCTTCTAAATTTTCTACACGGTCTGCTAACTTTCTCATTGCAGTTTTTATAAATAAGAAATGCAAAGCTAAAAAAGGTTGTCATCCAAAACAGTAAAAACAGATGCTTAATTAACGACTACCTGTGAATTGTTCAGCAATACATTTTAAAAAATTTCAAGTGGATTTGTTGTTTCATTTTTCCTGACTTACAGGCGTATCGCTGTAGGCACTTTTATCAATATTATGTCCGCGGGTTCCGCGAAAACGTTTCCAGAATCCTTCTCTCTCAGGCAATGCCGTAAAATTTTCGACCTTTAATGCAGAAAAATCCAGTACAGGGTCTGTCATTGTGGGTTGCATGGTCCTTAAAGTATCAGAAATAAAAGGAATAATCCCAACTTCGCGACTTACTTTTCGTTTTATAAACGACTTCAGCAATTTGCTCTGAAAAGGGTCTGATGCAAGTGCAACAGTGTTGAAGCCGAGTTTTTTTGCTTTCTTATAACTGTAATAAATATTCTCAGTGCTGTGTTCGGCCCTGGTTTCGGTGAAGATATGCTCAGCAGGTATTCCGATTGCTTTGGCATACATGGCCATCACTTCTCCTTCTTTGTATGGCGTATAGACAGAACTTCCGCTGTACATGATGTTGCGTGCAATTCCTTTGTCGAAAAGATATTTAGACCAATACACGCGGGCTTTCATCACATCACTCCATTGGCCATTTACAAGCGGCACACCGGGCACCACAATGATATCGTACGTTTTCTTTTCTGCATCTTTAAGCAAACTGGTAGCCTTGCGCGAATTGTAATAACAGGAACTGAAAAATAACAGCATTGAAGCAGATGCCATGGTAACTGTTAGTTTATTTGGCATAAATATTTTGATTTAATGAAGGTGTGTAAAAGCAACAAATGTACTTTACAAAAGTTTCTTAAAACAGGACAAATCCACTTACATCTTGCTCTTTATCCACTGATTCATATCTTCTTCAAAAATATCGAGAGGCAGGCAGCCATTTTCCAGAATATGATTATGAAACTCTTTTATGCTGAATTTATCTTTCAACTCCTGCTCTGCTTTATGCCTAAGCTCCAGAATTTTCATCTGTCCAATTTTGTATGACAGTGCCTGTGCAGGATATGCCATATAACGTTCAATCTCTGCTGTAATATCAGCTTCACTCTCCATTTCATTGTCTAATGAAAACTGTATGGCCTGTTCGCGAGTCCAACCTTTGAGGTGCATACCCACATCCACAACCAAACGGATGGCGCGATGCATCTCTTCCGACAAGCAACCGAAATACTGATAAGGGTCGGTATATAAACCAAGTTCTTTACCCAGCGATTCGCAATACAATGCCCAGCCTTCGCCATTGGCACCATACCAGCCAAATCTTCTGAAGTCAGGCAGCGAAGTATTTTCCTGCTGCAATGAAATCTGATAGTGATGTCCGGGAATCGCTTCGTGCAAAAACAAATCTTCCATAGTCACGTTGCAAAACTTTGTAGCATCAAGTATGGGTACATAAAAAACTCCGGGTCGTGTTCCATCAGGTGAACCCGGCATATATTCTGCACTGGCAGATGCTGCGCGAAACGCTTCTGTTTGCCTTACTTCGAATGGTGATTTAGGTGTTTTGTCAAAAAGTTTTTTCAATTGTGGCTGCATACGTTTTTCAATATCGAGGTATGCATTCAGCACATCTGAATCTTTTTTGAAAGGATAAAATTTAGGATCGGTATGCAGGTAGTGAAAGAACTCTTTCATTGTTCCTTTATATCCTGTTTCTTCTTTTACTTTTTCCATTTCTTTTTGTAATCGAGCAACTTCTTTCTGCCCGATTTCAAAAATCTCGTCAGGAGTAAGGTTGGTTGTTGTCCAAAAGCGTGCAAGATAAGCGTAGTATTCTTTCCCCTGCGGAACATTTGAAATACCTACTGCAGCAGGGCATGCAGGAATATATTCTTTCTCTATAAAATCATACATACGCTGAAAACATGGGTTCAGCTCTTCGGTTATAGCTTTGGTATAAGCATCTTTCAGCCGCTGCTTATCGGCATCACTGAAAGAGTCAGGCATATCTTTAACAGGATTATAAAAAATACTTTCTTCTGCTTTTGCAGCAATGAGACCTTTGTACTGTGGCAATGTGCGTTGCATTAAAATGCGTGCAGGCATAATTCCTTCTTTCATTCCTCTGCGCATGTTTACGATAGCCGTGTCCTCATACACAACGTAGGCGGTGATACGTTTCAGAAAATCGTCATAGTCTTTTACAGTTTTGAAAGGCTGGCTGCCACTTCCCGAGCCAAGCACCGGAAAAGCCAGTTGCATTCCCGTAAACTGATTCACCGGCATCAGGTTAAAAGGAAAAGAAAGTTCTTCCAGCTGAATTTTCATTTCACGCACCAGCACTTTGTAACTGACTAAATCCTGCCCTGTCAGTTCCGGTTCGTTGATGGTTTCGAGTTGCTTCTGATAGCGTGTATAAAAATTGCGAAGTGTATCACGGTAACTTTCACTGATGTAGTTAGGAAATAAATCGTTGTAACGGTTATCATTAATGGCAGTAGCTTCAAAAGGGTAATACTTCAGTCGCTCCTGATAGTAATTACTCGCCAAATCCTTTAATTGATCCGACATGGTACGAACTGTTTTCTGTTCGGGGTTGTTGCAGGCTGCCAGTGTTCCGATAAACACCAATGCAAGTAATATGTTTCTCATAAATTGTGAATTTATGGTTCAAAGGTAACGGAGAAAATAAACTTTACAAACCTCATGCGAAATTTAATCTTTCTTAACATCTGATTTACTTTCTTATTCCGGTTTCAGGATATAATTATCTTCGTGCTGGAATAAATTGAATCATCTCTATCAGAAATGAGCAAGAAGAAGAAACTGTCAGAGGTTGAATTAGAGAAGCAGTCGCTTGAAGAATTGAATAGGGATCTGCAAAATCCAGATTACGGTTCAGATGATTTAAAATCATGCATGGGTTGTTTCAGATGGTTATTCGGATGGCTATTCAAATGGATTCTGATTTTGGTGTTATCAGTAACCCTTGTGGATTTCATAAAAGACATGATTCAAGAGAATAAAACGAAAAAAACTACCAAGTCCAATAACAGTTATGACAATGAAAGCCGTCAGCCTGAAAAAAATAATTCTTCACCCGGTATTCCCACTTTCAGGTCTAATAGCAACAATAATTCTTCAAATGCAGATGAAAAACCGTTGCTTAATACTACATCAGAAAATGATTCTGTCGTCAACCCTGACTCATTACGCAAGTGGCGCAATCAGCAAAAGGAAATTGAATATCTGAAAAAAGAATTGCAAAAACAAAAGCAAAATAACATGAGCCGCGAAGAGATTGAAGATTATATTGATCAGGAAATTGAAAACAGGCTGGATCATTAATCCTAAAACACAACTTAGATCAACTGCATTTAATTGTGCTGCAAAGCATCAGCAAAAGAAGTAATCAAACTAAAAAAGCGGTCGAAATGTGATAATGTTAACGTGTCACATTTGTCGTTAATATCATGATACCAGGGTGCACCTCCCATGGTATAAATAAAAAAAGCAGGCACTCCTTTTTCTGAAAAATAATAGTGATCGGAATTGCGTGCTTTGCCACGCTGATGAACAGATGGCAATGTATGCATTGCACTGTTAATACTATCGAGCAAATGAAATTGGTTTTTAAATTCAGTCGCATTTACAACCGTAATTCCTTCGGAACCATTCCCTGCCAGGTCGAGGTTGATCAGAAAATGAATAGATGAAAGCGGCAGCAAAGGATGTTCGGTATAATACTTTGAGCCAAGCAGTCCTGCTTCTTCGGCACTGAAGGCTATGAACAGCATGCTGTATTTGGGTTTGTTGGCAGACATTGAATAATGTCTGGCTAATGCAAGCAACATGGCAGTGCCGCTGGCATTGTCATTGGCTCCCGGGAAAATGGTTTTTCTTCCCATCATACCCAGATGATCGTAATGTGCCGTAAAAACAATGAATGAATCAGGTTGTACACTGCCACGTATCATCCCCAATACATTTTGTGTTTTAAAATCAGGATAAAAATGCTGACTAATGTTGAATGAAATATTCTTTGCAGAAGAATCGAAAACACTTTGCAACATTCTGAAAACAGGAATACCAAAGGGTTGCGCACCTACACTCCAGGTAAGTTTGTGCGGCTCCTGAACAAGAAGTGCTCCTTTGGTTTTGGTGTAAAGCAAACGGTCATCGGATTGTCGCAGTAGTTCATATACTTTCTGTGAAATGACAAAACAGGTGTCGCTGTTTTCTTTTAGGCGATTCAAGTCAGTGGAATCTGCAAATGCCAGCGGCAATGTTTTCTTACCTCCTGCTGATGAAGGATGCACCAGATAATCTGCTCCCGGAGTCAGCATTTTGTCACCGAGCATCAGTTGCATTTTACCGGGGAAAGTGGTTACGGGAAATGTGAAATCCTGAAACCAGTTGTCACTGACAGGAGTCAGGCCACAAAGTTTAAACTGTTCACGGATAAAACGTGCTGCCTTATGGTGACCGTTCTTTACATAACCGCGACCTGCCATTTTGGGCGATGTCAGATAACAAATATCTTTCATTGCCTGCACATGTTGTGCATGCAGCGGTTTCCACAGCAACAGCAGCAATGCCATAACCGTTAGTGTTATGCTTTGCTGCCTGCAGGTCATCAGATAAATCGTCTCTGAAGTAAGTCTATAAACTGTTTGTAAACATCAGAAGTTTTGTCGGAATGAAACTGAGAAACTACTTCCGTATCAAAATACATGTAGGCATCAGCAAAAGTTTTGGAGTTGTTGAGTTTGTCAATAGCTTGCTGATACGCCTGATGGTTGTTGTTGAACAACTGACTGATGAATAAAAATTTTTCGTTTATACCAATCGCTTTAACCAAATCGGTAACAGGACTTAGTTTGAGTTTGTCGGCAACAGCAAAGGCATGTTGTGCTGCACCAATTTTATCGTGAATGGTTTCCGACTCATGAAACTGCTGTGCAATGGTAGGCTCACTTTCCTTAAAAATACCTGAACGAACTGCCTGCACTTCGGCTACCACAGGTTTAACTAATTCAACTTCCTTAACTTCTTCTGCTTCGGCCTGAGGTGCATTAAATATAATTTCATCACTGCTGTTTTCCGGCTGTGCAACTTTGGTTTCCTGTTTTGTTTCTACAGGTTGTGGAATCTCCACTTTTTCTTCAGGCAGGCTGACTGTCTTTTCAATCTCCTGCTGCACCTTGGAAACCGGTGTTCTTTCAGTTTGCATCAACTCAATTCCTGATGAAGGAAAGTGTTGCACCGGAGGCTGAACCGGGCTTCCCTCCACTAACTGAAGCATATTTATTTTATCATACAAACGGATAATTTTTCCTTTAAGCATATCCAGTTCGTCATCTTCAGGAATTCGGTTGCCTACAGTGAATACAGCATACTGACGGTTGATTTGCTCCAGTGCTGTACGTATTTCTTCGACTACAGATTGTTTTGTCATTAAATTGTGATTTTTGTACTAACGCAGTATTACTATTTACATTTTCTTTTTGGAAAAATAAATTGTACTACTCAGTGAATTTTCACCTGCTAAATTAATTGTCATATATCTGTCAATAATACCTTTCTATTGATTTTTATCAACAAAGTAAGGGGCATAGTTTTTACCCGCGAAAATACTTTTGTCCCCCGTGAGAAAAGCAGCGCTAATATTCATTTTTCTGATTCAGGCAACAGGCCTCTATGCTTCGGAACATACTCTGGTAATTAAAGATGCTACTGACAACAAAGCAGTAACCGGGGCAGTAGTGTTTTTAAGTTTACCTTCAGGAAAAACCACTGTTTATCTGCCTGACTATAATGGTCGGGTTACATTGTCATTACTCGACAGTGAAAAATCTGTTGTTGAAATAAAATGTATTGGTTACACGCCTCAGAAACTTACGTCCCTGAACTCCGGTGAACAAACAATACATCTGCAGCGCAGCGAAATAACCCTTGATCAGGTAGCCATCACTTCTACCTACACTCCTGTGCCTGTAATGCAGTCGGCTTATACCGTGAAAATTATTGACAAAGAACATATCTCTTCAATGGCAGCAGTAAATGCCGCTGATGTACTTGGCAAACAACTGAACATGCGTACCGGCTACGATCAGGCTTTCGGAAGTACATTGACAATGCAAGGCTTGGATATGAATAATATAAAAGTGTTGATAGACGGTGTTCCTGTAATCGGCAGAATGAATGGAAACATTGACCTGAGCCAGCTTAACACTTCCAACGTGGAACGTATTGAAGTGGTGGAAGGACCTATGAGCACTTCTTACGGTACGGATGCTATTGCAGGAGTCATCAACATCATCACCAAACCGCAGAACATCAGAAAAAATTCGGCATCGGCCACTGCTTATTACGAAAGTATCGGCACCTACAATGCTGACATAAGTGCTCAGGCTGCATTGAATAAAATCAATCTGAAACTTTCTGCAGGACGTAATTTATTTCAGGGATGGAATCTGACAGACGACAGAAGAGTGTATGAATGGAAACCAAAAACACAGTATTACGGTTCGGCAATGATAAGTGCTGTTTTTGGAAAAATAAAACTGAACTATCAGCTTAACTTATTCGATGAAAAAATTTCAGACAAAGGGCCTGTTACCATCACACCGTTTTCAGCGTATGCATATGATTCGTATTACAAAACACTGCGACATAGTCAGGTGATAAGTTATGATTACTATGCTGACGAAAAAAATAAAATTACCGGTCACATTTCTTACTCTTCCTACAACAGAAGAAAAGAAGTGTATTATAAAGACATGGTTGCACTTCAGCAAACCGAACTTACAACGCCTGAATTTCGTGACACTACAGCATTTGCTGCATGGAATGTCCGCAGCGCATGGAATCACATCAATGACGACCGTAAAATAAATTTTCAGACAGGCATTGACCTGAACCTTGAAAGCGGAAACGGCAAGCGACTGGACCGCAACCGTCATGTGGATGATTATGCAGTGTTTGCCAGTGCTGAATACACAGGGATAAAAAATCTTCTCATCAGACCGGGCTTGCGCTATTCGTACAACACCATGTACAAAGCTCCGCTAATTCCATCGGTGAATGTAAAATATGACTTCACACCATCAATGGCAGTGCGTGCAAGTTACAGCAAAGGATTTCGTGCACCGGGGCTGAAAGAATTGTATCTCGATTTTGTGGATATCAATCACAACATTCAGGGTAACCCTGATATTAAACCTGAGTCGTCTGACAACTATCAATTGTCACTGAACCATCGTTACAAAACAGGAAAGCTGCAATTGGAATCAGAAATAAAAGGCTTTTACAATAAAGTGTCGAACCTGATTACATTGGCACAGTACAGCGATACATCCAACCTTTACACCTACATCAATGTTGGACATTACACAGCAACAGGTGCCGAATGGACAGAGACCGTAACTTATGGTAACTGGTCGCTGAGTGGTGGTGTAGCACATACAGGCAACACTTCGCAATATGCAGAAGGAAGCAGTAAGCTTGAATGGTTTACACAGGTCAACGGTGCTCTGGGCTGGCAATGGCCTGCAGTTGGAGTGAATGTGAATGCTTATTATAAATACAACGGAGCCATGCCGGTGTTTGTAGTAGATGATGCTGAACAGGAAAGTATTCTGCGAAGCGAAGCCTATCAGCTGATGGATATTATTGCAGGTAAATCATTCTGGAAAGAGCGATTCACATTAAGTGCGGGAGTAAAAAATATTTTCAACGTAACCACCATCAGACAAATGTCAACCGGACAGGTGCATGGAAGCAGCAGCAGCTCATCATCCATACTGCCGGGCAGGCTTTACTGTGTTAAACTTCAACTGAGTCTTTAGCAAATGAAAAAAACAAAACAACTTTTATTTTTTGTTTCTGCAATCGTCACAACATTGCTGTTTGCATCCTGCGAAAAAGACAATGACAAGGCAATAGTACTTCCTCCTATTGACACCACCATGAGCTCCATGCAGGTGAGTATGGGAGTGAATTATGATACGATGATATTTGTAAACCTGACTACAGGAGATACAAAATACAGTGCTATCAAAGATTATGATTTGGCATTTGAAGCATCACCACAGGGACAATATATCTATCTGAATACAGGCAAGTATATGTTTGCATGGCGTTCAGCTTCAACTGGCCTTGCAAATACCGACACAACAGGATTGGTGTGGGCAACAGATGCAGATACATGGCTGGGCGACAGCACTGCCTTCGGAAAAAACAAGGACGCTGCAGGAAACAGCAATAATACTGTTGTAGTGATTGACCGCGGCAAGTATAATCACTTCGGCAGCGACAGGTACAGAAAATTACAGATAGTTTCAATCAGCAGCAGTGATTATGTAATACGTTATTCCAAACTTGACAACAGCGACTATCACGAATTCACTGTTCCAAAAGATGACAGCTATTCGCTCATGTATTTTAGTTTTACCAATGGTGGCACCATGGTTTCATTGGCTCCGCCCAAAGATCAGTGGGATATTGTTTTTACGCGGTACATTCATACTTACTGGGAAGAAACATTGCAGTTCAGGTTTTATCTGGTAAACGGAACCATGACCAACAGATGGAATGAAACAACCTGTGCCATCCTCAAAAAAGATTCAGTACCGGGATACAAACCTTTTGGTGTATTCAATCATAATGACATTGCCAATTTTACATTTTATAATGATGCCAATGTCATGGGCTTTGACTGGAAAGATTTTGATTTCAACACTAATATGTATTACATCGTGCCTGATTTATTTTATGTGATAAAAAATCATAATGGTGAATATTACAAGCTGAAGTATTACGACTTCTACAATGCACAGGGATTACGCGGATGTCCCGCATTTCAATATCAACGAATTTTATAACATCAATACTACAAATACATGATACAATTATCAACAATTAAAAAAACCATTATAGCATTACTGCTGCCTGCAATGGCAACTGCACAAGTGCAACAAATTGTTACAGTCAATACAGGTTATTCAGATCAAACTTTTTACAGCATGGCCAATGCAACAGTATCAACAGTCAGCAATACTGACTGGGATCTGGCATTTCAGATATCAGGATTTGAAGCGGCCATTCTGATTAATTCGAAGAACAATGTAAAACTGTACAGTGCAGGCAGAGATGCCTCTGAATGGAGTTTGATGACCGTTGCCGACACTGCAGGCATGACTAACAATGAGCTACTAAATAATGAAGCACACATGTTCAATGGTGCTTTCAACACCACTGCTGACACAAGCAATGCATTCGATCTGGGATGGGGTGTTTATGATTTGGGAACGCACATTATCATGGGCGACTCAATTTATTTTATCAAACTCAGCAACAATACGTACAAAAAACTTTGTATAGAATCTTTGTCTAACTCTACTTATAACTTTCGCTATGCCGATCTGGATGGCAGCAATGAAGTGTTACGTTCGTTCAACAAACTGAATTATCCGGGTAAAAATTTCGGATACTACTCCATTCAGAATGATCAGTACTTAGACCGTGAACCTCTTAAGCAGGATTGGGATCTGAGCTTTGCACAGTATGTTGACCATTTTATCAATTACAAAGTTACGGGTGTGCTTACCAACGACAGTGTGCAGGCAGTAAAAGCATATCCTGTGGATGCAGCCACAGCAACTGATGCAGGACTTACTTATTCTTATGAAAATAACATCATCGGTTACGACTGGAAATCATTTAACGGATCAACATTTGTAATTGCTGATTCTACCGTGTTTTTCGTTATTGACCGTCATGCACATAAATGGAAAATCGTTTTCACCGGCTTTGGCGGTTCTGCAAATGGTAACTTCTATTTTGACCAGTACGACTTAGGTCCGTTAAGCATTAACGATGTGAAAACAGTTGATGTGGTTTCTTTATATCCCAACCCTGCAACTGACAACACATCACTTGTGCTTACAACAACAAAAAACCAGCAGGCAGAAATTAATATTTATGATATCAGCGGAAAAAGTGTTTACAAACAAAATTATCAGTTGGCAGGTATGCAACGTATAGACATTCCTACTGCCGGATTCGCAGCAGGCATTTACGTAGTAAACATTCAGACTGCAGGTGAACAAACACAGCTTAAACTGGTGAAGAATTAATCTGAATGTACATTTAAAAAAATGTCACTCTGAGATATTGGTTAATCCCCCTCTTGCATCAGAAATAAAATGATGTAAGGTATTAAAGGCAGGTATTCATTTACCTGCTTTTTTTATTACATTCAAGTTCTATTTTTTAGTCAGGTCAATTATTTTGAAATAGCCCAGATCATCTCTGATGTCCAGAGATTTCTCATCCATTCCCTTCAATTCAAAATTTTGCCAGGAGGTAGTTACCTTCAGCGATTGCATGGAAGAGCCTTTACCAATCCAAACAGGAAGATTAAACTCTTTTACATCAGCTTTCCACCTGCAACGCAAGGTCAGTGGGTTTGTACTTTTTACTTCATATTCCAAAACAGGTATGGCAGCATGTCGCAAATACTGATCAAACACAGGCGATAAATCAATGCCACTTTGCTTACTTATATAGTCTTCTATTTGTTGAGTATTTACAGTTTGCAATGCGAATGTTTGTTGCAATTCAAGTATTATTGAAAACCATAAAGAGTCATTGTTGATATAATTTCTGATGGTATGCAGCATCAGGCTTCCTTTGGGATACATATCACCACTTCCCTCCTCGTTAACATTATAATGTCCTATCACAGGACGATCATTGGAAACCTTTTTCTTCTGCGCATTGACGTAGTCATTCCCTTTTTGTTTTCCATATAAACATTCTACATATAACACTTCGGTATAACTTCCAAAACCTTCATGCACCCACATATCGGCAATGTCTTTAGTGGTGATGTTATTGCCCCACCACTCATGTGCCGTTTCATGTATGATGATGTAATCAAACTCAATACCTATTCCCGAATAATCCATTCCCAAATATCCATGCTGGTATTTATTGCCATAGGCAATACAACTCTGATGCTCCATACCAAGATAGGGCGTTTCAACAAGTTTGTATCCATCACGCCAGAAAGGATATCGTCCGAAATACTTTTCGAAACAGGCAAGCATTGGCTTCACCTGCTGAAACTGTTTTTTTGCCTTTTCGAGGTTGTATGGTTTCACATAATAATCAAGCGTAAGAGAATCATTTCCGCTCACATATACATCACTGAAATGTGTAAACACTCCGACATTCACTGTCACATTGTAATTGTTGATGGGATAGCTCACAAACCAACTGTATTGTTTTTTGCCATTATCTACATTTTTTACCTCACGCAATCTGCCGTTTGAAATATTCATCAGCGAAGCGGGTACGGTAATGTTTATTGCCATGCTGTCAGGCTCATCACTTTGATGCTCTTTACATGGCCACCATACGCTTGCACCGGTCCCCTGACAGGCAACAGCAGTCCACGGTTGATCATCTGCATCTTTCGTCCATTTGAAACCGCCATCCCAGGGAAGCATCCTGCCTTCCTGTGGTTTACCGGAATAATGGATGGAGATATAATTTCGTTCGCCATTATTGATTTTAGTATTCATGGTGATGAAAACTGCATCGCCATCGCGGGTAAACCGCAATGAGTTGTTTCCGCGATCGGTGATATAGGCTATTTTTAAAAGGGAAGATAAGTCCACCTGCATCACTTCAAAATCACTGACTGCATCAAAATAAATTTTGTTATAACCACTGATGGATTTATTCTCCATATCAATATCCACATTCAGGTCATAATAAGTAACATCATAGCAGGTGCGGAAAGGTGTCAGCATTCCACGAAGTGAATCAGCATGGGTAAATTTTTTTTCTTTTCCCGAAAGAAGTTGCGCAAAGGATGACTGCTGAAGCAACACCGCTATACAAAACAGCATAGTCTTAAATACAGGTCGCGTCATAATAAATGGTTTTATTACACAAAGCTAAAATTAGAAGCTTTACCATATTTGGGTATAACGAAATTTAACAAATGTTCAGAAAAGTATCACTGATGCCCTTTTAAAGATAAAATTTTGGTACGGCATTTGAATAGATGATTTACCGAATTAAAAGTATAACATTTAAAAACAAAGACAATGAAAAAGGTAACTGCTAAAAAAACCAAAAGGGCTAAAAAAATCATTACTCAGCCTAAAGCCATTCTCGCTTTCCTGCGCGATTTATTTGCTGAAGAAATTGAAGCACTTAACCACAAGAAGATTACATTATCTCATTAATCTGCGTCATTCAGTAAATCCCACACCAGGGTCGGTTCAAAGCCACGCGAAATTACCTGCCGGGCAATTTTAGCTTTGCGTTTGACCAAATCTTTTTCTGTCACTCTGGCATTTTTTTCTGAAATAATTTCTGAAATACATTTTCTGTAGTCGCCATTGCTGATGCTGTTTAATGCATAGCGGATACAATAGTCAGAAACTTTTTTCTGCTTAAGTCCTTGTTTGATTTTTATTTTACCCCATTTTTTTATCCTGAATTTTCCTCCTGCATAGGCCACTGCAAAACGTTGCTCGTTTACATAATCTTCTGTCACCAGCAGTGCAAGAGTTTCCTCCACATCGCTTTTATGCAAACCCAATGAATAAAGTTTATCCCTCACTTCCTGTTGCGAGCGCTCCTGATATGCGCAATATTTTTTTGCCTTATTCAGAATGTCGCTGCTCACCATTTAGTCCACTACATTTATTTTAATAGTATTGGCTCTTGAACGTTTCTGCATGGGCGTACTGGCCACATGTATGATTACATCACCTGTATCAATGTAGCCGTCATTCTTCAGCGTATTCTTAATATCGTCAATGGTCTGGTCGGTGCTGATGTATTTATTGTAATACAATCCACGCACCCCCCACACAAGATTCAGAGTATTGAGAATAGGTTTGTAGTCCGTGAAAATAAAAATACCTGCTCTTGGACGCTGACTCGAAATTTTGAATGCTGTATAACCTGAATGTGTCATTGCGGCTATGGCTTTGGCTCCTGACTGTTGCGCAAGCTCCACAGCATGGTAACAAAGTGTGTCGGATATAAATGTTTTGGAATGTTTGTCAGGATGATTCATTCGGTAATAAATACTCTGATCATATTCAATTGCCTGAATAATTCTTCGCATGGAGTTAACCGTTTCAACAGGAAATTTTCCTACCGAAGTTTCGGCACTCAGCATAAGCGCATCAGCACCATCATACACAGCATTACCCACATCATTTGCTTCGGCACGTGTTGGCCTGAAGTTGGTAATCATGCTCTCCATCATTTGTGTTGCAATGATTACAGGAATTCCCGCAGCACGACTTTTATGAACCAGTTTTTTCTGAATGATAGGCACCTGTGCCAGGTCAATCTCCACACCCAAATCGCCACGTGCCACCATAATGCCATCTGCAACATCAATAATCTCATCCATATTTCGCACAGCTTCAGGCTTTTCTATTTTTGCAATCACTCGCATCGGCTTGCCATGTTCTTTGATAATATTTTTCAGATCAATAATGTCCTTTGCAGTGCGTACAAACGACAAACCTATCCATTCTATATCATTTTCAAGAGCGAAGGAAATATCTTCACGATCTTTTTCAGTGATGGAGGGAATACTTATTTTGGTAAATGGAAGATTAACTCCTTTACGCGACATGAGTACACCACCATTGATGACCTGCGTAACCACATCGCCATTGGCTTCCACTTTTTTCACTTCCAGTTTTAGTTTACCGTCATCAATCAGCACAATATCACCCTTTTTTACATCTGACGAAAAATGACTGTAACGTATGGTAGCTTTCTGCGCATTACCGGTCATCTCCTCGGTTGTAAGTATAAAAGTTTGTTTATCGCTGAGCACACATTCACCTGATTCAATTTCGCCAATGCGGATTTTGGGACCTTGCAAATCGAGCAGCAATGCAATGTTTAGGTTTTCCTCTTCATTGATGCTGCGAACATTATCCACTATAGATTTTAAAAACTGATGATCGCCATGCGAAGCATTGATGCGCATAACATCAGCACCTGCTTTTATCAGTTTCCAAATCATGTCTTTAGTACCTGTGGCCGGGCCCAGTGTTGTGATGATTTTTGTTTTATTAAATTGTATCATAATTTCAGTTTGAAAATCGGGCAGCTTTCTGACTTCACATAAACGGCATCAAAAATATTGAATTTATCAGGTCGCTGATTTTAAATTTTCTGTGATGTAAACACAAAGCCTCTGTTTCCGATTAAAAGTTTAGTTTTGCGCGGAATTTTAAAATCAGGATATTATGTCATTACTTGTAGTTGGAACTGTTGCTTTTGATGCTATTGAAACGCCTTTTGGCAAAACCGATAAAATTATAGGAGGTGCTGCTACTTATGCTTCCTTATCGGCATCGTATTTTGCCTCACAGGTAAATCTGGTAGGTGTTGTGGGTGATGACTTTCCACAGTCAATGATTCAGGAGTTCAATAACCACCGTGTGCGCACCGAAGGGTTACAGATATTAGAGGGACAAAAATCATTTTTCTGGAGTGGCCGCTATCATACCGACATGAACAGCCGCGATACATTGGATACACAACTGAATGTGCTTGCCAATTTTGATCCGATTATTCCTGAAAGTTATCAGGGATGCGAGTTTTTGATGTTAGGTAACCTGATGCCTAAGATTCAGAGGCAGGTAATAGAGCGTTTGAAAAAACGTCCTAAACTTATTGTGATGGACACCATGAACTTTTGGATGGAAACAGCCATGGATGACTTGCTTGAAAACATTGCCATGGTTGATGTTCTTACTATCAACGATGCTGAAGCACGACAACTCACCAATGAATATTCACTGGTAAAAGCAGCCAAGAAAATTCTTGCCATGGGTCCACGCTATCTGGTTATCAAAAAAGGAGAGCATGGTGCATTGCTATTCCACGAGAATCAGGTTTTCTTTGCTCCTGCACTTCCTCTGGAAGATGTGTTTGACCCGACAGGTGCCGGTGACACTTTTGCCGGAGGGTTTATCGGTTATCTGGCAAAATCGAGAGATATATCGTTCAGCAGTATGAAACGTGCCATCATTTATGGATCGGCAATGGCTTCGTTCTGTGTAGAAAAATTCGGAACCGAACGCATTATAAATCTTTCATCAGAAGAACTGAATGAGCGTATTCAGGAATTTATTGATTTGGTTCAGTTCGATATTACGCTGGTTTAATCAACAGTTCCATTCTATTTCTTCTGTTTTCTTTTAACATTGCATTGTTGGGTAATCGCAAATAACAGCGTTTTGCCGCTTCTCATTCCTTCTTTTCTTTGAAGTGTATTTATCTGCATGAACATTCTCGATCTTGTAATTGCCATACCGCTGCTTTGGGGAGCATACAAAGGATTTACTCGTGGCCTCATTTACGAAATTGCCATGATCTTAGGTCTTATTGCCGGCTTGTATTTAGCTTTTAAGTTTTCAGGTCTTGCTCAATCGTGGTTGCAGCAGTTTGTTTCTAAAGACAGTGCCATTCCTTCGTGGGTAGGATTTTTTATCGTTTCAGGAATTATCATGGCAATCTTTATTTTGTATGCACGTTTGCTTGAAGGTGTTTTGAAAGCCGGTGATTTGAACGTGTTTAATAAAATTGCGGGAGCGGTTTTCGGCTTACTAAAATTCGCATTGGTGATAAGTGTTATTCTTTGGTTGTTGAAATCACTTGAACCACACCTGAATTTTATCAATAAGGAAACCAGGAAAGAATCGGTATTGTATAATCCTGTTTTAAAAACTTCCACCTTTCTTACTCCTGCTTTTCAGGATATAAAAAACGAATTCAGAAATAATCTGGAAGGTGATGGCAATAAATAAGTCAGCTTAACTTGCAGGAACTTTAATCTTAGCACCTACTTTAAGTGTGTACTTAGAAGAGAAGTTATTTACCTCTTTTAATGATTCCACTGTTACACCATCATAACGTTTAGCGATATTCCATAAGGTATCGCCAGGCTGCACCAAATGATAAATAAAATCAGGATGTTGTTTCACTTCCGTATGGACATCACTTTGTTTTTGCTCAACACTTGATGTAGCTATAGTTTCTTCTGTTGAATCAGCACATACAGTTGATGAGTCCTTTACATCAGGAACTATTTTATTCTCAGCAATATTATCATTAACTGCTTTCGCAGGAGTTTGTTTCACCATTGCCATCACCACCAGTGAACGTCCTGCAACCAGATGATTTGACTTTAGCCTGTTCCATTTTTTAATCTGTGAAGCAGTACAGTTATTTCGTTGTGCAAAAGCATAAATGCTTTCTCCTTTTCTCACCTTCACATGACGCTTTACCTGCACATAATTTGCATCATCAGCTAATGCCACTGAAAATGGTGCAAGTTCTTTTCCGCTCAGTGCATAAATGGTTGCTTCATTGGCAATATACTGACTGATTTTATCTGAAGGCAAGTTCAGTTTATATCCTTCTCCCGGAATTATTCCTCTTTTGTAAATCGGATTGAGAAAAGAAATTACATCATAAGGAATATCTAATGTCTGACTTAACTGTCTTAGAGAAACTTTTTCTTTTACTCCAACGCTGTCCACATCATAAAAAGTATAAGCAGGCGCGGTAGGGTAAATCTGATAATCGTTTGCATAGTTCATCACATAGGTGGCTGCAATAAATGCAGGCACATACCCTCTTGTTTCAGCAGGTAAGAAGCGACTTATTTCCCAAAAGTTTTTTGAACCTCCTGCACGTGCAATGGCCCGGTTTACATTTCCGGGACCACAATTATATGATGCAACTACCAACAACCAGTCACCATAAATATCATACATCTCTTTAAAATAACGGCATGCAGCGTCTGTTGCTTTCATCACATCTCTGCGCTCATCAATATATGAGTTGATATTTAAACCATAAAGTTTTCCTGTATTGTACATAAACTGCCATATTCCTGTAGCACCTGCAGATGATACTGCTATTGGGTTAAGTGCTGATTCGACAATTGAAAGATATTTAAATTCAACAGGAATATTATATTTATCAAGCATCTGCTCAAAAACAGGGAAATATAAACGTGATAAACCCAAAACTCTTGATGTAAGTTGCACACGCTGCGAAGCATAGAGTTCAATATATCTTTTAACCTGATTATTGTAGGTTAATGGAACAGGTGTAGAAATTTTTGAGATGCGTGACTGAATAAAATCATTGCTCAGAACTACAGCATTGGGAGCTACGGCATCTTTTGAAATCATATCGGCTTCTGAAAGGCGCAATACATTTCTGATGGATAACAAGCTGTCAAGTGTTGATACAACAGGATCGCCCGGCTTTATTGCCATGTCGTCCGAAGAAACCTGACTTATACCCACCAAGGGTAAAAATCCGGCTACTAATACAAGAATTTTTTTTATCGGCATGGTAAACAAATGTTTTTTGAATCCGGGAGCAGAGGAGCCCCTTTGTCAATTTCGGCCGAAAATAAAAAAATGAATGAAAAAAACGAGAAATGCTTACATAATTAAAGCATTTTTTCATGTAAGTGCGGTAATATCGGGAAATTTGATGCTTTTCAGCGATCTTGCTTCACCGTAACTTTGCCTCTTTCTGCCTGAAATTTCAGGTAAAATGGAACTAAACTTAACAGTAAAGCTAATGAACTGATAACAAACAACAGTTTTAAAGCCCCGATAGAGTGAAGCCCCAATGCAATGAGAATAAATCCAATGTTCACCAGATAAAGCGTCATGGAAACTTCTCTGTGGCTAAGCCCCATGTCGAGTAAAAGGTGGTGCATGTGCAACCTGTCGGCATGGAAAGGAGAACGTTTGTTGAGAATGCGCACAACAAAAACACGCAGCAAATCGAACAGAGGCAATACCAGTATGGCAATGGCCATGGCAGGGCTTGCCTGAAATGGAAAATCCTTAGGATGTGGCGCAA
Source organism: Bacteroidota bacterium (assembly GCA_019136655.1). Classification (GTDB taxonomy): domain Bacteria; phylum Bacteroidota; class Bacteroidia; order AKYH767-A; family OLB10; genus OLB10. Next base: position 119,468 of record JAGVTU010000005.1, on the reverse strand, counting down.
AGCTCATCTCAATAAACTTGATTGTGAGGATGGAGAGAATCAATCCTATAAGCAGCGAGCCTGTGTCGCCCATAAAAATATTGGCGGGTGCAAAATTATAAACCAAAAATGCCAGCAGCGAGCTGAATAAAGTAAATGAAAGAATGCAGAGAGCTATTTCATTGTAGTTGTAAAAATAAATTCCATTGGTAAATGCTGCTATGGCTCCTATGCCTGCTGCAAGACCGTCAACACCGTCAATGAGGTTGAAAGCATTGATGATGAGAATAATAGTGAAAATAGAAAATAAAATACTGAACCAGTAAGGAACCTGATCAATACCAAAAATGCCATACAAACCAGTGATGCGAATATTGGAAAACAACACAATGATGATAGCAGCAATTAACTGTCCGTATAATTTTTTAATGGCGGGCAGTTCCACAATATCATCTTTAATTCCAATAAAGAAAATAATGGTCATAGCTGCAATAATGTACTGCGTATCCTGAAGGTTGAAACCTGCTGACCAAAAAGTAAATGCAAAAACTACTCCTGCAAAAATGGCAAGACCTCCTAAGGTAGGAATGCTTGACTTGTGGGCTTTGCGTCCTCCCGGTTCGTCAAACAAATTTTTGATAACGGCAACCTTAATAATGGAAGGTATAGCCAGAAAAGTAATAATGAATGCGGTGATGCAACTAAAAGCAATATTAATCATGGACGGTTTTTCTTTGAGTCAAATGTAGATTCTCAACAATATGGCAAAAGTAATATTTTGCCAATCGCCATAATTTCTCCGTAAAAGTATTTTTTTTATTGGTGGCTAAAAATCGTAATATCGGTTGGTAAGATTGGTACGTATTCCGGCAAAAATCCATTTGGTTTGGTTGATACCGGCCTGATTGGAAATTCTGCGGTAAATGTAACCAATATCAAAAGTGAGATTGGTTCTCGGATTAATCAGATAAGATGCTCTTAATTCGCTGTACAACATTCTGCTCTGATATCCCTGACCCATACGGTTGCCATAGTCATAAGTGCGTGTTTCGTAACTTTTAAAAATATCGTTGCCCAGATTGGAATTTCCGGTGTCTTTGGCAGTGAGTGCATAATTTACCTGAAGTCTGAATAAGAAATTCTTATATCTGTAATTTGCAATGGAAACCGACTCGTAAAAATTAGATCCCAGTGGATGAGCCAATGCCTGATTGAAATGGGCATAGTTGGTAAAAGTGGTTCGGTGCGAATACGTAAACGGCCTCACATAATTAAATTCAGTGACTAAATTGAGATTACGTACAGGTAAATCATAAGATTTCAAACCTACCTGAAAAGCATGTTTATTAGCAAACCATCCGTTGCCGGATTTTATTTCCGAGAGTTTAAACTCATCCAGCATCAGCTGACTGTAAAACACCAGTCTCGGCATAATTTTTACTTTAAGGTTAAAGCCCAACATCATATTATCAGGTGAGCCAAGTGAAAATTCAACAGGCCGAATAAAGACAAACGGGTTCATGTAGTTGATATCAAACCCCTGCCCGCGCGCAGAATCGCCCGACCACACCACACTTTCAAGAATACCGAAAGAAGCATGTTTGCCGATATTGATATCGAGGTAATGAAATGATGCATATTTTTTCTTGAAAGCAATATCATCAGGTGCAGGAAACTGCAAATCTTCCATCACGGTGAAAAGGTTCATGTATTTTACTTTCCAGAAAGTGGTATTGATTTTAAGAAACGGATATGCATTAGCATTGTCTGACAGTAAAAGTGAGCGGTAGCCATCGCCAATAAAATTTTTGTCGTGGCCAAACTGCACATTAAAATGCCGGTTGATGGTGTAAGAAATGGTGCCTGAAACGTTGGCATAATCATAACTTCCATACTGCCGTTTGATACGTCCCTCACCGGGAATGATGCTGTAGCGCAAAGCAAACGTATCAATGTAGGCAGGAAAGCGTGCCTGATTTTCGAAAAAAGTTGTGGAAAAAGAAAACCGTTTTCCTGCAGTACCTCCAATCCAGAAACCTCTGGTATTGGTAAAAAGATTTTCTTTCTCTGCCATTTCATTTCCAAGTCGGCCTTCAAAAACAAAATCGGCATGCACCACAAAATCGCTGTCTCTTATTTGCACCAAATGCTCTTTAAATATTTTTCTGCCTACCAGCGTGCGTGTAAAACGTGTTTCCTTAATCTGCGGAGCGTCCAATGAATCAATGTTCGCAACACCAATAATTTCGTCATGGCGCAATGGTTTTATGGAAGTATGCACGTTGCTTTGTTTCAGTTGCAGATAAGGTTCGTAACGCAGATTCCATTCGCGGTTGAGCGGCAGATAATAATCCTGCGCCTGTGCTGACGAAAAAAATACGATTAGAATAAAAGTGAAAAGTAAACGGTGGTTCATACTATTATCCGGCAATGATATGTAATTAATTAATCTACTTCGGTAACACCTCCTGAAATTACAAATTTCATCATCTCAGTTCCTGATGCATTTATTTTTTCAACGTTTTCAGAAGGAACAATAACCAGCTGACCGTTGAAGCCATAGGAAAATGGAAGATACACTGCCAGCTTCTGATTGCTGATACCTATTTCAGTAAGGTCGTTCTTTGTGATGAAACCTATGCGCTGCACCTGCGACTCTTTGTTGACGGTAACCAATACAGGCTGGTTAAACCTTTTCTTTTCGCCCACAAATGCTTCAATCAAATCTTTTACGGAGGTGTAAATAATTTTCAAAAGAGGTGTGCGTTCCAGCAACCGCTCCAACAGCAGAAAGAATGGATTGGCCACAAAAAACTTAGCGAAATATCCGAAAATGGTAATGCCTACAACAATGGTAAGAATACCAAGGCCGGGAATGTTTACATCGCCAATGCCAGGCAGCTTCACCGGAAGCTGAAAAGGCAATAAACCATCAATCCAGAAAATAATTTTGTAAATAACCACAATAGTTACCGATATGGGAATAACTACAAGTAAACCCTGAAAGAAATAATTAAGAAGTTTTTTCATTTCAATTTTCAATTTTTATAAACCCAATTCCGAGAAATTTATCTGCATTTTGTTCATTCAAAAGTAGGAATAATTAATGATGTCTGTAAATTGACCTGGAACTGTTGTGTATTCTCCATTTACTTTGAAAAAATTATCTCAATAGAAGATTTATCAGTAAGAATGAATTATTAATTCAATTTCAAACTATTTCAATTACACAATAATTTGAGTTCATTATTGAATTTCTGTCAGCTCAAACAACACAGGTTTGGAAGGACTTGCATCATTCTCCAATGCAGTGATTTGCAGGTTGAGCAGGTATAATCCGTCTTTGATTTCGTCAGGCACAAAAATTAATTCGGTAATGGTTGCATCGTAGCGTACGCTGTTTGCCGTATTCCAAAAAGCATTGTGGGCAAGCAGTTGTCCGCCATCTTGCTCTCTGTCAACAGAAGGCAGGTCGAGCAGCAGGTGTTTGATATTTTGTTTCACCATCCATGCTGCAGCTTCATGATGCAGATAAGGCGGATTAGTATTTGAATAATGTGCCGTAAGTTTTGAAGCAGTATTGGGAACCGTGCGGATGATGAGGGCCTCCACTCCTTCGGTATTGCATGCACTTAGTTGTTTCAGGGTAATCACACTGTCGCCATTTATTTTTTCAGGTTGCAGGGTAATAAGTTTTGCAGTAAAGAAAAACTGTTTTAAATGTTGGTTGAGCGAAATCCATTCTTCGGTGATGTGTCCCACACATTCGGTATGTGTGCCGTGAGCATGAGGATTAAAAAAAATATTTCTGAAATTTACGGAACCACCCTGTGCAACTTCGCCTACCCAGCTATCCATGCGCACAGGCGAAATTTCAACGGGAGGAGCATACCATGCAATCACATTATTTATTCCTGCCCGCAGCGGAATGGAAATATCGAGCGGCTTGCTCAGATTGGCTCTGTAAGTTTTTTGATTGATGGTTAACTCGGCATGCATCATTTTTTTGTTTTATGTAGTGATAAAAAATTCGCTGATAATACGGTCGGCTTTATACCAGTGTTTGAAGGGGATAAATATAACAGCGTTTTTTCTTTCTATCCATCCTCTCTTTTCCTGCAATGCAATTTCTTTCATAAAGTGCCGGTACATTTCAGGAGGCATTTTATTTTCCAGCGTTTCAATATTCAAACCTTCGGCAGTTCGCAATGCCGTCATCAGGGTTTCGTTCAACTCATCTTTCAGCTGCAGCTCTTCGCACGACAATGGCAATACACCATCAGAAATATATTGAATATAGCTGTTGTTGTTGGCCACATTCCAGCAACGCATGTTCATTGCAAAGCTATGTGCCGAAGGGCCTAATCCGAGATAAGGTGTGCGGTTCCAGTAGCTGCTGTTATGTTTGGCCTGTTTCCCGGGCAGAGCATAATTTGAAATCTCGTAATGCGTATATCCTTTTTCAGTAAAAAAATCGTGTGCTGCAAGAAACTGCCTCTCTGCATCATTTTCATTCAGCTCCTGTACTTGTTTCTTCTTCACCTGAAAAGCATAAGCAGTTTTTGATTCTAACGTGAGGCTGTAAGCCGAAATATGCGACACCCTGAGTGCATCAGCCTGCATCAGCTGTTGCTGCCATTCATCCATGGTCATTGCAGGCAATGCAAAAATCAAATCAATGCTGACATCAAAACCTGCATCTTTTGCGCATTGCACAGCCTGCAACGATTGTTCTGCTGTGTGGTTGCGGTTCATCCATTGCAATCTCTCATTACGGAACGACTGTATGCCTATGCTCAGCCTGTTCACCATTGTGCTGCGCAGCGAGTGCAGATAGTCTTGGGTGAGGTCTTCGGGATTTGCTTCGAGAGTTATTTCCTGGGGTATCACCTTAAAATTTTCGGCTAATTTTTCTGTAATGCGATTGATTTCATCAGCCTTCAAAACAGAAGGTGTGCCTCCGCCAAAATAAATGGTGGTAACAGGTTCGTCCAAAAAATTTTTACGCAACTCAATTTCCCGCAATAACGCTTCAACAAATGCAGATTTATTTTTCAGTGAAGTTGAAAAATGAAAATCGCAGTAAGTACATGCCTTGTGACAAAACGGAATATGGATATAAACACCTGCCATTTGAAAAGAATGACAAAGGTATGATAAAGGATAAAGGGTTAAATTTAATATTTGCATTAAACCTTTTCAGATGATCAGAACTTTTAAGATTTGTTTGCTGCTTGCATTTGTTGTATCACAATTTCAGGTTTCAGCTGAAGATAAAGAACTTTATACACTTAACTGGAAGAAGAGCGACAGTTATAAAATTTCGGGAGGAAAAATTTTAGCCGGATTCTGGGAAGTGCGCAACGACTCTTCCATTTTCAGCTCGGGCAACTGGCTTTGCAACGAAAAAGGAAATTACAAATACCGCGTAGAGGTTACCCTTTCGTCAGAGGGAAAACTCAATTCTTCCGATCAGGCTATCATTTACATTATGAAAAATGAAGCCATTGCCAAAGCTTTTGTTATCAAAGGAAATGAATTTGATGCAAGCAAAAATTTCTCGCTTGAATTTGACAATGAAAAATCACCCGTGCTTAAAGTTAATATTGTTTTTAAATCACTGGGTGCCGACCGTGCATGGCGTTTGAATGACGGAGCGATTCATATTACCGCCATATCAAAAGACGATGACCCTGAAGTGAAAGCAGTGCAACTGGAGCATGTTTGCAAGCTAAGCTGGAAGAGTAAGACCACCGATCAGATTAACTATTTCATTGTGGAACATTCAGCCAACGGCACCGATTTCAGTCAGGCCGGACTGGTAAAAGCCGAAAGAAACAATATGATTTCGCCTTATAGTTTTATAGACCGAACGGAAAACCAAAACAAGAATTATTATCGTATTCTGATAAAAAATTTCAACGGAGAAGAAACCCAACTTGGCGAAATCATCAGCAGCAGTGCCCCGTCTGATGATGCAAAAACCGAATAACAAGACTGTAACCGGCAAAATTTATTCATCTTGTCTTTAGTTACAGACAACAAACATTGTAACCCTGGCATTATTTTTTCAGTTTAACCTTACAAAACCGAAAAAAGAAATATGACCAGAGTGAGTAAAAAGAAAACCATCAATCCATTCAGCAAAAAAGATTTATTGTGGCTTGCCAAAGAATGGAAACTTAAAGTAAGTCAGATAAAAGATTTATTGGGAGTAACCGGAAGTTCACAACTTGAAGTGCTGGAAAATCATTTGCGCAAAACCGGTTTGTGGAACAAATAATTATTCTGATTAAAAAGGTGCTGAAACAGGAACATGTTTATCCTGCAGCAGTTGTTCCTATGCGGATGTTGAAGTATTGAATAAGCCTGTAAGCCAACAACAGCAAAGCAATAATTAAGATGATGCGTGCCACTTTGCGCAAACCTGTTGCACTGTTGATCAATGTGCCAATCCAGAAAAACAAAAACGATACAAAAAACAATCCTGAAAGCAGGATTTTACTTAGTGCTCCGTCATAAATATCCATAATGAGCAACACCAGCGAAATAAGCATCAGCACTACATATAATGTATTACTTTTCATCGTATCAGTGATTTAAATACAAAGAAAAACTATTTTTCTTAACTGCCATCAAAGCTGCTGAATGATTTTTAATAAAAAAATTCAGCTGATCAGAATTAAACATTGAAATAAAAATACTTCGAAAAAAATCAGTGTTCAAAAATCATAGTTGTTAGAATCAGATACATACACTTCAAAAACTTTTTAATGACAGAAATGTCATAGAGATTAAATATTATCATTTTATCTTTGAAAATTCAGAAAAAGACTATGCCACAACCAAACGTATTCATTAAATCGAAGCTGCCTAAAACCGGAACCAGTATTTTCAGTGTCATGTCGGCATTAGCCAATGAATGTAATGCCATTAATCTTTCGCAGGGATTTCCTGATTTTGAAGTTTCGCCCGACTTAATCAGTCTGGTAAATAAGTACATGAAAAAAGGTTTGAATCAGTATGCTCCCATGCCGGGAATTATGTCGCTGCGCGAGGCCATTGCCGATAAAATGCAACAGCGCTACAGCATGGTTTATAATCCTGAAACAGAAATTACCATTACTGCCGGAGGTACTCAGGCTTTGTACACTGCCATTGCAGCAACGGTGCGCGAAAAAGATGAAGTAATTATTTTCGATCCTGCATACGACTCCTATTCACCTGCAGTAATTCTTGCAGGAGGTGTGCCCATTCATGCAGAGTTAAAATTGCCGGATTTTCATATTGACTGGAATGAAGTAAAAAAACTCGTCAACCAGCGCACCAAGATGATCATCATCAACACACCACAGAATCCGAGTGGTGCCATCATCAGTGCCAAAGACATGCAGATGCTCGAAAAAATTACTTCTAAAACCGACATACTTATTTTAAGCGATGAAGTTTATGAGCATGTGATTTTTGACGGATACGAACATCAGAGTGTGGCACGTTTTCCAAAGCTGGCAGAGCGCAGTTTTATCGTTTATTCTTTCGGAAAAACTTTTCATACCACAGGTTGGAAAATGGGTTATTGCGTTGCACCCTCAGCATTGATGACGGAGTTCAGAAAAGCACATCAGTTTATGGTATTCAGTGCCAACACTCCGGTGCAGTATGCTTATACCGATTTTCTGAAAAATCCTGACAACACTTCAGGTATTGAAAAATTTTATCAGGAGAAAAGGGATTTTTTTCTGAAACTCATCAAAGGTTCCAAGTTTAAACCATTGTCCTGTTATGGTTCTTACTTTCAGTTGCTTGATTACAGTAAAATAAGTACAGAAAAAGATACAGAATTTGCCAAACGGCTGACGCGCGAGTATGGAGTGGCTTCCATTCCTACTTCTGCTTTTTACAAAAACGAAACCGACCATAAACTTTTAAGGTTTTGCTTTGCCAAAAAGAATGAAACACTTGAAAAAGCTGCCGAAAAACTGCTGAAAGCGGATAAGTAACCGTTTTGAAAGAATATTTCATCTTTAATCTTTTTTGCTGAGGGCTGAAATCCCATCATATTGAATACTTTTGCTGTGCACTAATTTTACCAACTATGAGTACGTTACGTGTCACCACTGTTCAGGCAAAACTGCAATGGGAAAATGCCGGAAAAAATCTTAAACACTTTTCAGCACTGCTGAAATCCGTGAAACCAAACAGCACCGATGTTATTGTGCTTCCCGAAATGTTCAGCACAGGATTCAGCATGAATGCAAAAAAACTTGCAGAAAAAATGGGAGGCCCATCCATGCAATGGATGCATAAAACCGCTGAAGAAAAAAATGCAGTGGTATGCGGCAGCCTCATCATTGAAGAGTCAGGAAAATATTACAACAGACTGATATGGATGACTCCGGGAGGTGTGCATGCGCATTACGACAAGCGTCATCTGTTCAGAATGGCTGACGAACAAAATTATTATCATGCAGGAGATAAAAAACTAATCATCCTCTACAAAGGCTGGCGCCTTGCCACATTTATTTGTTATGATTTGCGTTTCCCTGTGTGGTTGCGCAATCAGCGCGATTACGACTGTGCCATAGTTATTGCCAACTGGCCTGAGAAACGCAGCTTTGCATGGAAGCAACTGATGACGGCACGGGCAATAGAAAATCAAACTTTTTACATTGGCGTAAACCGTGTTGGCAAAGATGGCAATGACATTACCTATTCAGGTGACACCATGGCTCTCGATCCGTTTGGAAAAAAAATCAGCAAGACAAAAGCCGGTGTGGAACAGGTTGAAACCATCACATTGGATTTTGATACGCTTGAAAATGCCAGACATATTTTTCCTGTGGGAAATGATGCCGATACTTTTACCATTAAATTCTGATGCCGAAAGTAGATTATGACTGCCTGCTGGCAGAGTTACGGTTTGCGTATTCACGCAGTTCAGGCAAAGGCGGGCAAAATGTCAATAAGGTTTCTACCAAGGCTGAGCTTTCTTTTCACATCAGGCATTCAGGCTGCCTTACGGAAGAGCAGAAAAATCTGATTTCTGAAAAATTATCATCACGCATCAACGAAAAAGGCGTTTTAAAACTTCAGAGCAGCAAAGCGCGCAGTCAGTCAGGCAATAAAGATTTGGTGATAAAAAAATTCAAATTGCTGATTCAAAAAGCGCTGCATGTGCCAAAGAAAAGACTGCCCACCTCACAACCTGCTGAAGCAAATGAAGAGCGGCTTTCGCAAAAACGAAAGACATCACTCTTAAAAAAATCACGACAAAAAAATATTGACGATTAAACCCACAACCTTCTGAAGAAGTAAACCCATCTTGCTGCAGGCACCTTGTCGGATGGAGGATACGGGTGATAGTTTTGTTCCAGATATTGTTTTACGACATCATACTTCATGCTGAAATAAAAACAAGGCTTTATCCTCACAAAAGCATACATCACATAAGTCATCAGTGCACCATAAGCCGAACCGGCTATCAGGCCAAGCAACCAATTTTTGTGAATGACAATTGCCAGTATCAATCCCCAAACAGCAAATCCGATTTTCAAACCTCTGCCGATGTTATGATAAACATTTGCTCTGTGACTGCGCGGAATAAAAACGGTATGTTTGGTGTTGATGGTAAAACGTCTGTGACTTCCATATCGTTCTGCATCGTACCACAAGTTCAGCTGAAAGGGTTTTCCATCAGCAATTTCATCACCTGAATAATAACAGGTGTTGTTGATGGCTTCCAGTTGCAGGTTGTTTGAAAAAATTTCTTTGCCATTAATTTTTATGGAAGCCTGCCTTATAAAATAATTCCCCGGCTTGCGAGGGCTCAGCACATAACGGATTTCTGTTTCACGAATCAGAAATCCGGAGTGGCTAACATCACTGAAAGTAACATAAGGCCTTCCGGTTATATAAAAATTACTCAGGTCGGGTTTGCGCAGGTAGCGACCTTCGCCTGAATATACGATGGACAGTTCAAACTCTTCGCAAACTTTAACAATACTTTTGTTCAAACGCATTTCGAGATAATGATGCTGAAAAGTATCGGGCTTTCGTGCAAAAGCAATGGAGTTGCGGTCGTAATCTCTTCGCTGAACAGGGTCGCTCAGCACTTCATAGGCCAGAGTAATGCGTCTGAACTGCTCCACAGCCAAAGGATCGTCATTACGGTCGGGATGCCATGCCAGTACCTGCTTGCGCCATGCTTTTTTTATTTCATCAGCTGTGGCAACAGGTGTCACTCCTAAAATTTTATAATAATCTTCGGGCAATGGTGTGGAATATTCTTACGTTTAAAATGTAAATATCGAAACAATATTGCACAATTTTATGTTAGTTTGCAATCGCATTTTTTAATAAATGAATGCATTCACTTTTCCACTAAAATTTTGAAGACATATTTAAAAATACTTCGCTTTGTAAAGCCCTACTGGGGATATGCCATCCTGAACGTTGTTTGCAATATTTTATCGGTACTGTTTTCATTTTTTTCATTAACGCTTATTGCTCCGTTTCTTGATTTGCTGTTTCTGAAAGATGAGGGTTTTTATCAGGAAAAAATTGCCTTGGGCAAACCGGAACTGCATCTGTCTGCCAAATCCGTAATTGATAATTTCTACTACTACCTTACTGAAATGATTACCGACCCCAACAAGGGTAAAGGATATGCACTGATGTTTATCTGTGTATCAGTGGTAGTTATGTTTTTTCTGAAAAATCTGTTTCGGTATTTGGGTCAGTATTTTATTTCACCCATCAGAAACGGAGTTGTCAAAGACATCCGCAGTGCTATACATCACAAAATAATGAGGCTGCCGCTTTCGTGGTTCAACAATGAGCGCAAAGGTGATCTCATTACCCGCGTAACTTCCGATGTGCATGAAGTGGAATGGAGTGTGATGAGCTCGCTTGAAGTGGTATTCAGAGATCCTTTCAACATATTGCTTTTTCTTGGAATGATGATCTTTTTGAGTGCCAAACTCACTCTGTTTGTCTTTCTGCTGTTGCCTGCTATAGGAATTCTGATTGGATGGGTGGCAAAAAGTCTGAAAAGAACTTCGGTAAAAGGAAAGTTGAAATTGGGAAGTCTTATCTCCATCATTGAAGAAACTTTGTCGGGGTTACGAATTATAAAGGCATTCAATGCAGAGAAAGTGGTGGCACAAAAATTTGAGGAAGTGAATAAATCCTACAACAGAATTGCCATACGCATACTGCGCAAAGCTGATTTATCTTCACCGCTGAGCGAATTTTTAGGAACCATCATTCTGATGATTGTGATGTATTATGGCGGTATGCTGGTGCTCGGCAATGATGCATCGCTGTCGGCATCGGCATTCATTACCTACATTGCACTTTTCTCACAGATTATTCCTCCGGCAAAATCATTTACTCAAGCCTTTTACAACATTCAAAAAGGTATTGCATCTGCCGACAGAATATTTGCTGTGCTGGATGCTGAAGAAACCATTCAGGAATCTAACGATGCAAAATCTATTTCTTCCTTTAACCAAAGCATTGAATATAAAAACGTATCTTTTGCATATCGCAAAGGTGATGATGGTTATGTATTGCGCCACATCAACCTGAATGTTCCCAAAGGAAAAACTGTTGCACTTGTTGGTCAGTCAGGTTCAGGGAAAACCACGCTTGCAGATATGCTTCCGCGATTTTACGATGTGGATGAAGGTGAAATTCTGATTGATGGCACCGACATCAGACAAATTAAACTACATGATTTGAGAGCGCTGATGGGTGTGGTTTCGCAGGAAGCTATTTTGTTTAATGATTCCGTGTTCAACAATATTGCATTCGGAATGGAAAATGCCACACAGGCCGAAGTAGAAGAAGCTGCGCGCATTGCCAATGCACATGAGTTTATTTCGCAAATGCCTGAAGGGTATCTCACCAACATTGGCGACCGAGGCAGCAAACTTTCAGGAGGGCAGCGTCAGAGGCTGAGCATTGCACGCGCTGTTTTGAAAAATCCACCCATACTTATTCTCGATGAAGCCACATCAGCTTTGGATACTGAAAGTGAAAAGTTGGTTCAGGACGCTCTGACGCGACTGATGAAAAACCGTACGGTGATTGTGATTGCGCACAGGCTGAGCACCATTCAGCATGCTGACGAAATAATTGTTTTGCAAAAAGGCGAAATTGTTCAGCGTGGAACACATTCGCAATTGGCTGCTGCCGATGGTGTTTACAAAAAACTGTATGAATTGCAGGGACTGAGTAACTGATGTTTTTAAAAGTTTTTCGGATTTAAATTCATCATGTATTTTATTGCATTATCCATACACACCTTTACCCAAATTATTTCATCGGTTTGCATTATTTTAGCACTTACAAAATATGTCAATGGACGAAAAGCAGTTAGCCAACATACAACATGAATTGTTCAAGCATGCTACTGAGAGTGTGGTGGTAACCGATTCAAAAGGTTTTATATTGCTGATTAATCCTGCCACTGAAAAACTTTTCGGCTATACATCAGACGAACTTAAAGGAAAAAGAGTTGAGTTTTTAATGTCAGGCGATATACGCCAAACACATGAGAGGCATCGCGATAACTATAATCAGAATCCTCACAGCCGCAAAATGGGAATTGGCCTCGACCTGAAAGCGCAGCGCAAAGACAAAACAGAATTTCCTGTAGAAGTCAGCCTGAGTCCGTTTGAATTAAATGGAGAGCGGTTGGTGATTGCATTCATTGTGGATATTACTACCCGTAAACATGCAGAACAACAGCTGTTGCTCCACAAACAAATGCTTGAAGATTTGACCAAGGAACTGAAAGCACACAATGAAAAATTAGAGGCGAAAGTTATTGACCGTACAAAAATTTTGCAGGAAGCACTCATTGAAATTGAAAAATCGCGTAAAGAAATGAGTGAAGCATTAGCAAAAGAAAAAGAACTGAATGAATTGAAGTCGCGCTTCCTGTCAATGGCATCACATGAGTTTCGTACTCCACTTACCACCATACTTTCATCTGCTTCGCTTATCACTGCCTATCCTGAAAAAGAGCAGCAGGAAAAAAGAATCAAGCATGTGGAGCGAATACAATCTGCTGTAAATAATCTGAACGATATACTCAGTGATTTTCTGTCGCTGAGCCGCATTGAAGAAGGAAAAATAAATACCGACAAGAAAGTGTTTAACGTGAAAACACTACTCAGCGAATTGATAAGCGATGTGATTCCGATCAAAAAACAAGGTCAGACTATTCATTATGCACATAAAGGTCAAGAAGAAATTTATACCGATCAGAAACTGCTGCGAAATATCATTATCAATTTACTGTCAAATGCCATTAAATTTTCTGACGAGGACAAACTTATTTCCATTGTTGCTGATGTTGATGCAAAAAAAATGATTCTTAAAATTAAGGATGAAGGAATTGGAATCAGCAAAGAAGATCAGCAACATCTCTTCGAGCGGTTTTTCAGAGGACATAATGCCACCAACATTCAGGGTACGGGCTTAGGTTTAAATATTGTTGCAAGGTATCTTGATTTGCTTGACGGACATATAGAACCGAAAAGCGAACTGAATAAAGGTACAGAGTTTATCATCACCTTACCCATTGCCAAAAATGCAAATTGAAAAAATCGGTCACTTTACCGGACATAAAAGTGCTGTGTACGCTCTTATAGCAGCTGATGAAAAAGGTTTTTTATCGGGCAGCGGTGACAACTATGTGGTAAAATGGAATATTGAAAATGACAACGAAGGAATAGTAATGAGCACCATGCCTTCAGGGGTTTACTGTTTCTTAAAGTCGGATAAAATGTTGTTCACCGGTTGTGGCAATGGCGAAGTTCACTGCATCAGCTTGGAGAGCAATACAGATATTTTCAAATCTCCCGTGCATGATGGTTATGTATTTGACCTTTTGCAACATCAGCAGCATATTTTTTCTGCAGGAGGTGATGGCACTGTTGTTAAACTCAATATGCAGTTGCAGAAAGAAGCTTCTGTTTATCTCGGAAAATTCAAAGTCAGAAATTTACTGCTGCATCCTGATCAAAAAAATATAATTGCAGCCTGTGGTGATGGCACCATTAAAGTTTTGGATTCTGATACGCTGGAACTGAAAAAATCTTTTCAGGCACACCGCGAAAAGTTTTCAGTAAACACGCTTTGTCTCACACCCGACAATAAATTATTATCCGGATCGAGAGATGCCATGCTTGAAGTGTTTGACCTAAGCAATGATTTTAAAAAAGTGGAAAGTATTCCTGCCCATAACTATGCGATTTATAAAATGGCATTTAATCCGTCAGGAAAAATTCTTGCAACTGCCAGCCGCGACAGGAAAGTAAAACTCTGGTCAGCTGAGCTGACATTTATGGCACGTATTGATGACACACTGCATGGACATAAACATTCTGTAAATACATTGCACTGGATTAACGACACCACCCTGCTGACGGCAGGTGATGACCGCAGCATTATTGCCTGGAAAATTACTGATTAAGATTTGTTGATTTCTGCAAGTGCATAAGTTTTGATCTGCTTAATCATGCTTGCAAGACCATTGGCACGTGTCACCGCAATATGTTGACGCAAACCGATTGCATCAATAAATTTTAATTCTGCATCTATTATTTCCTGCGGTTTGCGACCGCTGAGTACTTTTATCAGCAAGGCTATTTCACCTTTTACAAATGCAGAATCACTGTCAGCTTCAAAGTAAAGCAGTCCGTCCTTTTCATACGAGTTCAGCCACACGCTGCTCTGGCATCCTTTGATTTTATATGCATCCGTCATATACTTTTTATCAATGGGTGGTAACTTCAAACCCATTTCAATAATGTATTCGTACTTCTCCGTCCATTCATCGAACAATTCAAAATCAGCTATGATTTCCTGTTCTGTTGCATTGATTGTTTCTGCCATCTCACCTGTGTTTCTTCTGTTCTTTTGCCCATTCATCTTTGAGTGTTACTGCTCTGTTGTAAATACGATGTTCCGGTGTGCTGTATTTATCTTCCACAAAATATCCGAGACGTAAAAACTGAAACCGTTCATCTTTATCATGCTTCAACAAAGCAGGTTCAACTTTGGCCTCAGCGAAAACTTTCAAAGAATCAGGGTTGATATAACTTTTAAAATCGCCTTCCTGTGCATCGGGTGCTTCCACAGTAAAAAGTTTATCATACAAACGCACCTCTGCAGTAATGGCTGATGAAGCGTCCACCCAGTGAATGACACTCTTTACTTTTATTCCTGATTTATCCTGTCCGCTTTTGCTTTCAGGAATGTAGGTGCAATGTATTTCGCTGATGCTTCCATCATCATTCTTCACCACTTTTTCGCACCGAATGATGTAAGCATGTTTCAAACGTACCATTCCTCCCGGAGTAAGTCTGAAAAATCCTTCGGGAGCGTGTTCCATAAAATCGTCCTTCTCAATATAAATTTCGCGACTGAATGAAATATCACGATACGTTTTTTCAGCAGCTTCAGGATTGTTTTCAGCCTTCAGCGTTTCGGTTTTATTCTCCTCGTAATTTAACAACACTACTTTCAGCGGATTGATAACAGCCATGGTGCGCGCAGCTATTTTATTCAGGTGTTCGCGCAAACATGATTCCAGCAAGTTATAATCAGTAACATTTTCTCTTCGCGAAATGCCTGCCACATCAGCAAAATTTCTGATGCTCTCTGCCGTATATCCTCTTCTGCGAACACCGCTGATAGTTGGCATACGCGGGTCGTCCCATCCATCTACAATTTTTTCATTCACCAACTGCAACAGTTTACGTTTGCTCATTACTGTGTAGCTGATGTTTCTTCTTGCAAATTCAAACTGACGGCTTGGAAAAATTCCTAGTTTCTCAATAAACCAGTTGTACAACGGTTTATGCACTTCAAATTCGAGCGTACAAATGCTGTGTGTAATATTTTCGATAGAGTCGCTTTGTCCATGCGCAAAATCGTACATCGGATAAATACACCACTTATCGCCTGTGCGATGATGATGTGCATGTTTGATGCGATACATCAGCGGGTCGCGCAGGTGCATATTGGGCGATGCCATATCAATTTTTGCACGCAGCGTTTTTTCACCATCTTTAAATTCACCGTTACGCATGCGTGTAAACAAATCCAGATTTTCGTCAACTGAGCGGTTTCTGAATGGTGAGTCAGTGCCTGCCTGTGTGGGAGTTCCCTTCATGGCAGCAATTTGCTCCGCAGTGGAATCATCAACATAAGCCAATCCTTTTTTTATCAACTCCACTGCATAGGAATAAAGTGTCTCGAAATAATCACTTGCATAAAACTCATTTGCCCACTGAAAACCGAGCCACTGAATATCGGCTTTAATACTTTCTACATACTCTGTATCTTCAGTAACGGGGTTGGTATCATCAAAACGAAGATTGGTACGTCCGCCAAATTTTTTTGCAATTCCAAAATTGAGGCAGATGGAAGAAGCATGACCTAAATGCAAATATCCGTTTGGCTCAGGAGGAAAACGAGTAAGCAACTGCTCTCGTGTTACTCTTCCCGAATGGAGTTCGGCATCAATCAGTTCTTCTAAAAAATTAAGTGACTCTTTTTCTGTTTTATTATTATGCGACATGACTGTTCGGATTCTGCTGCAAAATTACGTTAATTACTTCAACGATACCGGCAACTGATGCAGTAAGCTTATGAAATTTCTTATAAGATGTAACCGTAAAAATCACTTCTAAGGGTGAAACAGCTGAATAAAAACAAAAGTCATCGCTTTAAAAAAGCGATTGCTTTTTTAACTGCTTCGCCAAAAACGTTAACCTCGTGGAGCGTATTGTAAAATGCAAACGAAGCGCGAATGGTTCCCGGAATGTTCAAACGGTTCATCAACGGTTCTGTGCAATGGTGGCCGGTGCGCACTGCAATACCCTGCGTATCGAGATACATGCCTGCATCCATGGCGTTCACACCTTCGATGATGAAGGAAACAACACTCGTTTTATGTTTTGCTGTTCCAATAAGTTTAACTCCGGCAATATTGGCTAACAGATGCTGTGCATGTCGTGTCAGTTGCAATTCATGTTGCAATGCAGCTTTTCTGTCCAAACTGTTCAGGTAATCAATAGCTGCTCCCATTCCTATCACTCCTGCAATGTGAGGTGTACCTGCTTCAAAGCGATAAGGAATATCGTTAAAAGTTGTTTTCTCAAAACTCACACTTTTAATCATGTCACCACCTCCGCGCCATGGCGGCATTTGGTTCAGTCGTGATGCTTTGCCGTACAACACACCCATGCCTGTTGGTCCCAACATTTTGTGAGAAGAAAAACATAAGAAATCGCAATCGAGTTGCTGAACATCTACCTTTTCATGTATCATGGCCTGCGCTGCATCTATCAGCACAGGAACATCATAATTTATTTTCTCTGAATGTTTGCGAACCATACCTATCATTTCTTCCACAGCATTGATGGTACCTAACGAATTAGAAGTATGTGTGATGGCAACAAAACGAGTTTTCGGTGAAAGTGTTTTTTGAAAATCATCGGGCTGCAATTCACCAGCATCATTCATGGGAACAACTTTGAGCACAGCTTTCTTCTCTTCGCATAGCATTTGCCAGGGCACCAAATTGCTGTGATGTTCCATTGAAGAAATTACTATTTCATCACCTTCGTTAATAAATTTTCGTCCCCACGTATAAGCAACTAAATTGATGCTGTCTGTTGTTCCTGATGTAAATATTACTTCTTCTTCAGAAGGAGCATTGATAAAATCTTTCACTTTGACACGCACCTGATCATAAGCATCAGAAGCTTTCTGCGAGAGAAAATGCACTCCTCTGTGAACATTGGAGTTGTAGGTTGAATAATATTCCGTAATAGCCTGAATCACGCTTAACGGTTTTTGCGAAGTGGCGGCATTGTCAAAATAAATCAATGGCTTGCCATAAACCTTCTGCGACAAAACCGGAAATTGCTTTCTGATTTCATCAACATCAAATTTTGTTGCAGCCGC
Organism: Bacteroidota bacterium; assembly: GCA_019136655.1. GTDB lineage: Bacteria > Bacteroidota > Bacteroidia > AKYH767-A > OLB10 > OLB10. Next base: position 101,501 of record JAGVTU010000005.1, on the reverse strand, counting down.
TACTTCGCCTTGCATTCTTCAGGTTGAAAAAAATTAAATATCGAAATGTATTCCCTGTGCCAATGGCAGTTCAGTAGAATAATTGATGGTGTTTGTTTGTCTGCGCATATACACTTTCCATGCATCACTTCCTGACTCACGTCCTCCACCGGTTTCTTTTTCACCACCAAAAGCTCCTCCTATTTCTGCACCTGATGTTCCGATGTTGACATTGGCAATACCGCAATCACTTCCTTCGTGTGAAAGGAATTTTTCAGTCTCGAGCATGTTGCGTGAGAAGATGGCTGATGACAATCCCTGAGGAACATCGTTCTGCATTTCTATTGCCTGATCCAGTGTTTTGTATTTCATGATGTAAAGCAATGGTGCAAAAGTTTCGTGACATACAATTGGAATATTTTTTGGAACCTCAGCAATACATGGTTTTACATAACAGCCGCTTTCAAAACCTTCACCCGTCATTGTTTCACCACCATAAAGTATGGTTCCACCTTCCTGTTTTACACGCTCAATTGCCTGATGAAAATCTTTTACTGCTCCGGTATCAATCAACGGTCCAACAAGAGTATGTGCATCCAATGGATGACCGATACGGATATGCTGATAAGCACTTACAAGTTTTTTCTTAAAGGTATCAAACACACTTTCGTGAATGATAAGTCTGCGTGTGCTGGTGCAACGTTGTCCTGCTGTGCCTACTGCTCCAAACAATACTGCGCGGATTGCCATATCCAAATCGGCATGTTCTGTGATGATGATGGCATTGTTTCCACCGAGTTCGAGAAGGCTGCGGCCTAAGCGCTCACCCACAATGGATGCTACACGTTTGCCAACACGAGTAGAGCCTGTTGCCGAAATCAATGGCACGCGGTTGTCAGCAAGAAAATTGTCTCCAACATGTTTGGAGTTTGCCACTACCAGATTGCACACTCCTTCCGGAACTTTATTTTCTTCAAGCACTGAGGCAATGATGTTTTGTACTGCTATAGCACAAAGCGGAACTTTTGATGATGGTTTCCAAACGATGGTATCGCCACAAACCATTGCAAGCATGGCATTCCAGCTCCATACAGCTACCGGAAAGTTGAAAGCGGTAATCACTCCAACTACCCCAAGCGGATGATATTGTTCGTACATGCGATGTTTGGGTCGCTCGCTGTGCATGGTGAACCCATGTAACTGGCGTGAAAGTCCTACTGCAAAATCGCAGATGTCAATCATCTCCTGAACTTCGCCAAGGCCTTCCTGATAAATTTTTCCCATCTCATAAGAAACCAGCTGTCCTAACGGCTCTTTATATTCACGCAGTTTATTTCCAATCTGGCGAACTACTTCTCCACGCTTGGGAGCAGGCCACATGCGCCATTCTTTAAAAGCCTGTTGGGCTGTTTGAATAATCGTTTCGTAATCGTCAGCAGTTGCTTGCTTCACTTTAGAAATAAGCTCACCATCTGATGATGAAAAAGATTCGAGAATATCACCTTTGGTATCAAACCACTTTGTTCCTGTGGTTGCACCTTTATTCATTTCCGTAATTCCCAGTTGTTTCAGGGCTTTCTCTATACCGTATCCGGTTTTTACTGCTGTACTCATTGTTCTGTGTATTAAAAAAAACGTTTTACTTTGGTCTGCAAAATTAAACAATATAAGTCTTTTCTATGGCTAAAAGTTCAGCTAAAGGTTCTGTTTTACTGATTGTATTACTTGCCATTGCATTAATAACAGCAAAGTGGATAAAAAGTTGCCGCAACAGCAGCGAAACTCCCATAAAAGAAACTCCGGCATGGAAAGATGATGGCCGTAACAAAAGAAGTGAATGGCGCTACCGCACTCTTGAATACACACAGCATGCGCGTTGCAGAATGCAATGCCGCAATATCAGCGAGGCCGAAGTGAATGAAATTCTGCGCAACGGAACTGTCAATTATAAAAAGAGCAACCTGAATGATAAGCCCTGCCCTACTTATGCAATAGAAGGAAACACAAATGACGGACAAAAAGTGCGTATTGTTTTTGCTGCATGCAAAACAACTACACGGGTAGTCACCACCATTGACTTAGGCGTGGAACATGAGTGCGACTGTAATTAGTAAGCTCTTGCGCTGATGCCCTGCATATAATTTACAAAAGCACGGCTCACTACTTTGTTGCCTCCCGGTGTCGGGTAATTTCCTGAAAAATACCAGTCGCCTTTGTTATGCGGACATGCTTCGTGCAGGTCTTCAATTTTCTGAAAAATAATTTCAACTTCGGCTTTGCAATCTTCAGGTTTCAGCATAGAGGCAATCTTTGTCGAAATCTGTTCAGCAGTGAAAGGTTTGTAAATATCGCGCACATAGTTTTTCATTTCATTCACGCCAAGCTCAAGCTGTTGCTTGCAATGCACATAGGTTTCTTCGATGATATGTTCGAGATTATTTTCTTCGAGCAATGCAATAGCTGCACGAAAAGCAATGAGGTCGCCAATACGTGCCATGTCTATACCATAACAATCGGGATAACGTATTTGTGGTGCTGATGAAACAATCACTATTTTTTTAGGCTCCAGGCGATCGAGCATTCTGATGATGGAATTTTTAAGTGTTGTTCCGCGCACAATACTGTCGTCAATCACTACCAGATTGTCCTGTCCTTTCTGCAGTGTACCGTAAGTAATGTCATACACATGTGTAACCATATCGCTGCGGTCATCATCATTGGTGATAAACGTACGCAGCTTGACATCCTTAATGGCAATTTTTTCGAAGCGTGGTCTGATTGCAAGTATCTCACTCAGTTTTTCATCGGTAAGCTGATTGCCTGCTGCTTTTATTTTTCTTTTCTGAACATCGCGCAGGTAATCTTCCATACCCTGCATCATACCATAAAATGCTACCTCTGCCGTATTGGGTATGAAAGAAAAAACTGTATGCCGCAAATCATTGTCCACTGCAGGAAGAATACTTTTACAAAGTTGTCGTCCCAACTCTTTTCGTTCCTGATAAATTTCTGCATCACTTCCTCTCGAAAAATAAATACGTTCGAAAGAACATGAATTACGTTCGGTAGGTTCCTTTATTTGTGGCATTGAAATTTTGCCATTCTTTTTTATGATGAGTGCATGTCCGGGTTTTATTTCTTCAATCTGCTCAAACGAAAGTTTAAACGCTGTCTGAATGGCCGGTCTCTCACTTGCAACTACAACAATTTCATCATCGGCATACATATAGGCAGGTCTTATTCCTGCAGGGTCGCGCAACACAAATGCATCACCATGTCCCATCATTCCTGCAATCACATAACCACCATCCCATTTTTTTGAAGAATGTTTAAGAATACTTTCAACATCCAGGTGCTCTGCAATAAGAGGAGATATTTCCTGTTTGGAATATCCCTGTTCTTTGAACTGATCGTAAAGTCTTTCGTTTTCCTCATCCAGATAATGGCCGATGTTTTCCAAAACGGTTACTGTATCGGCTTTCTCTTTGGGGTGCTGACCAATTCTGATAAGATTATCGAATAGCTCATCCACATTGGTCATATTAAAATTTCCTGCAAGCACCAGATTGCGTGTCATCCAGTTATTCTGACGCAAAAAAGGATGACATGCTTCAATGCCATTGCCGCCATAGGTTCCATAGCGAAGATGCCCTAACCAAAGTTCACCGCTGAAGGCCATATTTTTTTTCATCCATTCAACATCGTTTAATTTTGAAGGATCGCCTTTTGTGCGTTCGTTGAATTTGGTAAAAATCATATTGAAAATATCCTGTATGGCCTGTTTGTCGTTAGAGCGGTAGCGACTGATATAACGCGTTCCGGGATCGGCATCAAACTTAATGTTGGCCACACCTGCACCATCCTGTCCGCGGTTGTGCTGCTTTTCCATGAGCAGATACAACTTGTTCAATGCGTAAAATGAGGTGCCGTATTTTTTTCGGTAATAATCAAGTGGCTTCAGCAAACGAATCATTGCTATGCCACATTCGTGGTGTAGGATGTCAGACATTTGAATGCAAAATTAAATAAAAATAAGTGTATGAATTACACTTATTTAAAGGAATTTAATCTCTCTGCATCAATCTTTTGCCATGTAAAGGCAGGACTTCATCCCATTATAATTTTCAAGTGGCAAATACAAGGTTTAAATGCAGCAGTTAAGGCCTTTTTAAACCCGTTTGTTCCATTCATGAATTTACTTTGAGCAGATTCAGAATGGCATTTTCCACTTCACTGCTGTTCCATTTTTTTTCAATGTCTGGCATTGCCATAATTTTATCCATAATTACATTTTGCCGGTTTCCACGTGCCTGTGCTTCGTTGTATGGAATATGGCTGAAAGTTACCATTGAATAAAGTGGCATCCATTTATCGGGATGCTTCTCATAAAACCATCCTTCAATTTTTTTACGCAGCAAAAATTCAGGCTGACCAACCAGATCGCGCATTTCAATAAAATTATCTACAGCCAGTTCGCCTATTGCATCAGCAGCAGGTTTACGCAGACGTTCATATTCAGGAATCACTTTCTCCCAGTCGTCATGATGTTCATTCAGCAAATCGTTGAGTATGGTACAATCTTCAAAACCACAGTTCATGCCTTGCCCATAAAAAGGAACAATGGCATGAGCAGCATCACCTATCAGTGCAAGCTGATTGCCTACATGCCAGGGCATACACTTCACCGTCACCAGCGAGCCGGTAGGGTTGTTGAAGAAATCTTCTTCCAGGTCATGCAATAGCGGAACAGCATCAGGAAAAACATCACTGAAAAATTTCTTTACCTCTGCTTTGCTGTGCAACGATTCAAACGAAGGATTTCCTTTCATCGGGAAAAACAGCGTAACCGTAAATGTTCCGTCCAGATTAGGAAGTGCAATGAGCATATATCCTCCACGTGGCCAGATGTGCAATGCATTTTTTTCGATGCGATGTGTACCGTCAGCATTGGCGGTGAACATAAGTTCTTTATAACCATGTTCCAGATACGACTGTGAGTAATTAAACTGCGCTGTTGACAACTGCATTTGCAAGCGTGTTGCAGCAAATGCACCATCAGCACCAAAAATAAAATCTGCATGCGCTGTGGATTTTTCAAAGGTTTGCTGATTTTCGAAATGCATTTCATTTTTTGCCAGCACCACTTCCGTACATCTTTCATCGAAAAATATTTTCACACCATTTTGTTCTGCAAGGTCCAGAAGAGTGCAGTTTAAAATTCCACGGGACACTGCGTAAATGCCCTGACCGTCTTTTCCGTAAGGCTGTGTAGTAATTTTTCCATCCATGCTGTGCATGGTGCGATGTGTCATTGGAATTCCGATTTTTCTGATGGCCTCTTCAATTCCTACACCGCGCAATGCTTTCCACCCACGGTCGCTGAGGGCAAGATTGATACTTCGCCCTGCAGGAATATTTACTTTACGCATATCCGGTCTGCGCTCATACAGTGTAACCTGATAACCTCTTTTGCGCAGATAAATAGCAAGCAGTGAGCCTACCAGCCCTGCTCCTATGATTGCAATATTTTTGTTTTTCATTACTTATGAAGTGCTAATGCCTGTTTAAAATATTCTCCAAAACTGAAAATATCTTCAAAAGAATTATACAACGGAACAGCTGCCATCCGCAATACCTCAGGCTCGCGCCAGTCGGCAATCACTCCGTTATCGGTGAGGTAGCTGAATATTTTTTTACCATTCTTTTTGCATAACATGCTTACCTGTGCTCCACGTTCATTTTCATTCTCGGGAGTGACGATGATGATATTCTGCTGTTGCCCTGTGGCTGTTACTGCTTCATTAATTACATAACGCAGAAAATTATTCAGCTTTTTTCTTTTTGCAACAAGTCTGTCCATACCTGCTGATGCAAAAATTTCGAGAGATGCCCGCAATGCTGCCATTGGCAATACCGGTGCATTGCTCAGCTGCCAGGAGTCGGCACTTTTTACCGGCACAAAATCATGAGGCATGGTAAACCGTGTTTGAGGGTCGTTGCCCCACCATCCTGCAAAACGAACGCGGTCGGTATTGTCGCAGTGCTTCTCATGTACAAAAGCTCCGGCCACTCCACCAGGTCCTGCGTTCAGATATTTATATGAACACCATACAGCAAAGTCCACTTGCCAATCGTGCAGATGCAAATCAAGATTTCCGGCTCCATGTGCCAGATCGAAACCTGCCAATGCTCCCACACGATGTGCTGCTTCGGTAATTTCTTTCATCTGAAAAACCTGACCGGTGTAATAATTTGGATTCCCTAAAAACACCAGTGCCAGACTGTCTTTATGATTTTCGATTGCTGCCAATATATCCTCATGCCGAAGTGTATATTCACCATCACGGGGTTTAAGTTCGATGATGGCATCTTTTGGGCTGTAGCCATGAAACTTTGCCTGCGACTGCAAAGCATACTGGTCAGAAGGAAAGGCAGAAGCCTCACAAATAATTTTATAACGTTTGGCGTCAGGTCTGTAAAACGACACCAGCATAAAATGCACATTTGCAGTGAGTGAGTTCATCACAACTGTTTCGCGAGGGAGTGCTCCCACTACCTGAGCCATATTATCTCTCAAAAACTCATGATAGGGATACCATGGGTGTTGTGCCTGAAAGTGTCCTTCCACACCAAATTTTTCCCAGTCGCTCAGTTCCTGATTTACGTATTCGCGTGTATTTACCGGTTGCAATCCAAGTGAATTGCCACAGAAATAAATTACTTTTTTGCCTTTATGTTCGGGGAATAAAAATTTTTTTCTGAATGAACTTAACTCATCTTCTTTATCAAGCTGACGGGCAAATTCAATATTATTTTCAAACTGCATAACTCTGAATTACTATGCAAATAAAGTAAAATGACAGCAGAGTGAAAAAACAATTGTGTACAAGGTCTTTAATTCATGAAATAAAATCTCACTCGGTAAGTGATTTTTTTTCAAACTTTTTGCGTAACCATGCTGTCACAGGTTTTTCAACATACAGATGAATGATGATTGCAACACCCAGAGCAATTACAAACTGCACTGCAGCAAAAGCCATATAATTATTTCCAAAATATGTTTTAATGATTTCAAGTCTGTTGCCATTCCAGTTCATGTATCGTGCAGTAATATCCTGAGTTAGATAAAAGCTATAACTTGCTTCGCCTAAGAATACCAATGTGCGGCCACTTATCAGTTTAGCCAATGCCCCTTCGCTGAAAGCAAATGAGAAAATCATCAGAGCCATTGGGATATAGAAATAAAGAGAATTGGTGTAAGCCCAATCAACATACGTTATTCCCATAAAAAATAAAACGGGCACGATGAGTGATATAATCTGAAGCAGTGTAGCATGCGAAGAATTCATTTTGTTTGAATACCTGATAATGCTGTAGAAGAAAAATAAAAAAATGCCCATAATAAAATCAAGTATCCTGATGAACGGATTAATATAAAACAACCAGTGCATCTCGTAAAAATTCCGGATTACCGTCATCATTATTAAAGCAATTGCAAGCAGTACGAGATAAAAAGCATAGCTGCGAATAAGCCCCTTTCTGAAAATAAATGCAACAATTGCCGGAAACAAGACATAAAAAAACATTTCGTCAGAGATGGACCAGGCAGGCGCGTTGAATGAAAAATAATATGGGATTGCAGGAATAAAACTTTGCGTCAGTGTGAGGTGTGCGCCCAACTTAACGAGAAACTGAAACGTGTGATGTGCAGTGAATCCGCCATCATCCAATACTGACTTAACCACAACAGGAGTAATCAGCAGCAAGGTGAAATAATGCAGCGGTACAATGCGGATAGCACGTTTGATTAAAAAATTCTTTCTTGAAAATTGTTTGTCGCCTATAGCGGAAGCATAGGTAAATGCCATGACAAAACCCGAAAGCATAAAAAAGAAATTAACGCCAAGATATCCGTATCGCAGATAGTTTTCCAACAAATCATGTATGGCAGGTATTCCGGAATCTCTGAAATAAGTAAGGTGACATAGGAATACCATAAATGCGAAGAAAAACCTTAACGATGTAAGCGCCTGCAGTTTCATCTGAATAAATCTGTGTCCGAAGATAAACCAATTATCGGCAACTATCTGCTGCAAACATGAAGGTTCATACAGATGAACAAAAAAAAGAGGCTATCCTTTCGGGACAGCCTCTCCACAACTTCTAAACACAACTTACTTCTTATCGTCTTTTACTTCTTCGTAGTCAACATCGGTTACGGTGTCGCCCTGTGCCGAAGCATCCTGTTGGGTGCCGGCATCAGCATTTGTTGCAGCGCTTCCTGTATTGTTGGATGCATTATACATCTCCTGTGAAGCGGCCTGCCATGCCGAGTTGAGTTCGTTGAGTGCAGTATCAATTTCAGCAAGGTTTCTTTCCTTATGCGCATCTTTGAGTTTGCTCAGTGCACGCTGGATATTCTCCTTGTTGCTTTGCGAAAGTTTATCGCCATATTCAGTCAACTGTTTTTCAGTCTGGAATATCATGGTATCGGCCATGTTTACTTTATCAGCTTCTTCTTTCGCTTTTTTGTCAGCTTCAGCATTGGCTTCAGCTTCAGTTTTCATACGTTTGATTTCCTCATCGCTCAGTCCGCTGCTGGCTTCTATACGTATTTTCTGTTCTTTGCCTGTGCCTTTGTCTTTTGCTGTTACGTGCAGAATACCGTTGGCATCAATATCAAATGTTACTTCAATCTGAGGCACACCGCGTGGTGCAGGCGGAATTCCATCGAGGTGGAAACGTCCGATTGTACGGTTATCTTTTGCCATACTGCGTTCGCCCTGCAATACATGTATTTCTACAGAAGGCTGACTGTCGCTGGCTGTGCTGAACACTTCACTCTTCTTGGTAGGAATGGTAGTGTTGGCTTCTATAAGTTTGGTGAACACACCGCCAAATGTTTCGATACCTAATGACAGCGGAGTTACGTCAAGCAACAATACATCTTTTACATCTCCGGTAAGTACTGCACCCTGAATTGCTGCACCAATGGCCACAACTTCATCAGGATTTACTCCTTTGGAAGGAGCTTTACCGAAAAATTTCTCCACTGCATTCTGAATGGCAGGAATACGAGTTGAACCTCCTACCAAAATCACTTCGTCAATATCACTTGGTTTGAAACCTGCATTGCTCAATGCTGTTTTGCAAGGTTCAATGGTACGCTTAATCAAGTCATCTACCAGTTGTTCAAACTTTGCTCTGGTAAGTGTTTTCACCAGGTGTTTTGGAACACCGTCAACCGGCATAATGTAGGGAAGGTTGATTTCAGCCTGTGTAGAACTTGACAATTCTATTTTAGCTTTTTCAGCAGCTTCTTTCAAACGTTGCAATGCCATTGGGTCTTTGCGCAGGTCAATGCCTTCGTCACTTTTAAACTCATCGGCAAGCCAGTCAATAATACGCTGATCAAAGTCGTCACCACCCAGGTGGGTATCACCATCAGTTGATTTTACTTCGAAAACGCCATCGCCCAGTTCAAGAACTGATACGTCATGTGTACCACCACCACAGTCGAACACAACTACTTTTTCTTCTTTATGTTTTTTATCAAGACCATAAGCCAGTGCAGCAGCAGTAGGCTCATTGATGATACGAAGCACTTTAAGACCTGCAATTTCTCCTGCTTCCTTGGTAGCCTGACGTTGTGAGTCGTTGAAGTATGCAGGCACAGTGATTACTGCTTCTGTTACTTCGCTGCCAAGATAATCTTCAGCTGTTTTTTTCATTTTCTGCAAAATGATTGCTGAAATTTCCTGAGGAGTGTATAAGCGGTCGTTGATTTTCACACGCGGAGTGTTGTTATCACCTTTCACCACTTCATAAGGCACGCGTTCTCTTTCTTTGGCTGAATGGTCAAAAGATTCACCCATGAAACGTTTTATTGAATAAACGGTATTCTTGGGGTTTGTAATGGCCTGACGTTTTGCAGGGTCACCCACTTTGCGCTCACCATCTTTAATGAATCCTACTATGGAAGGTGTCGTTCTGCGACCTTCGCTGTTAGGGATCACAACAGGCTCGCTGCCTTCCATCACAGCTACGCAAGAGTTGGTTGTTCCCAGGTCGATTCCAATTACTTTTCTCATTTTATCTATACTTTTTTGAAGGTTTTTATTTTACACCCTCACTGTGTCAATGGTTGTGCCAACCGTCATATCATGCCAATATGCCCCCTAAACGGCATGCAGTTGGAATGCCGTCAGAAAAATTACTGACAAAACGACACTTTTACTTGAAGCCCAGGTCTCGGGTAATCTGGCCATTAATAAGCGAATCGTTAGAGCGGTTGCTCAACAGCTTATTGTACATGCCATCTCTGAAAATACTGCTGAAAATACCTATTCCTCCCTCAACATTGGTGTATTGGGGAATATTCTGGTTGATACCTGTTGGAGGACGGTTCACCTGATAATAAGTGTAAAGTTCTTCGGCACCACCTACCCAGAAGAAATCTACTGAGCGTGCAATCCGTTCTACTGCCGGGTCAGGTTGAATATATCTTCTGATGGCAGAATAAATGGTAGTATAAGGAACTGCAATCTCAAGCGAAGTTGAATTTTTATACTCAACTCCTCCTATCTTAAACTCTACTGACTTTATCTGCACATTGGAAGGATTGGCAATCTCTTTTTCATAATAGCTGAAACGCATATTCAGGTCGTAGTAGCTGGCGTTGTTGCCTCTGGTAAATTTGGATAGAAAAGGATTGGCTGCATCAGCAAGTTCTACCGAAGTCTGAAAATTTGTTGGCGTGGCAATAGCACTTACTTTATTTACAATAATAGTTTGAGCAGTGGTGGTTTTTCCGGTTTCACGGTTATAAACTACCAGTTTATACTGACTGTCCTGATAGATGGAATCGCTGCCATAAGTGCGGTATAAATAATTGGGAGATGTTGCAAAAATGCCTGTATCCAAAGCAGAGCCTTCAAAACGCTCCAGGTTGATGGTACCAATCATGTTGTTATTCTTATAACGCTCCAGTTTCACATCAAGGATATCGCCATACTGAAATGAATCGGGCACCTGAGCAAACTGATATGCATTCCCTTCTCCCAAAAATGCTTTGTTAATGCGGACATACTGCACTGAATCGGCAGGATTCAACACTCCGTAAACCACCATTATTTCCTCATAAGGTGCTATCAGATCCACATCCGTTTTGCAGGACGAAAATGCCAATATCAGTACACAAAAAGATATTAATAACTTATTCATGCGTCAAAAGTAGAGGATGAATGCCGATAAAAAAAATATGTAATTTTCAGCACTCAAATATTTAACAATTTTTAGGTGTTCAGCCCAATGCATAAACTGAAATTTCTATCTGTTTTAATAACAGGATGGCTTCTTACTGCCGCAATGCCATCACGTGGTCAGCTTGTAAATGAGAAATTTGACCGGTTGGACCTGAGTGAAAATTTTGATTCAGCCAGTGACAAATGGACATTCCTTTCCAATATTGAAAATCTGTTTTTAGTTCAGGAGGGAGAATATATTCTGAACCGTAAAGCTCCTGAAAAACCCTTTGCACTTATTGCTAATTACGATTACAATGAGCAGGCTTTTAAACTGGTGACTTCATTAAAAATTGAAAAAGCAGCTGATCAGAATGGCTCTATCGGTGTCATATTCATGGCTCAGAATGATGGCAACGGTGGTTTTATGTTCGAAATTAATGCAGAGAAACAATTCCGGCTGAGGCAAATTGTATCAGGGAAGTACAATTATAAGACCGGAGATGCGAAGAATGGAGGATGGACAAAGAGTAATTCTCTCAATGGACTGAATACCTACAATGTAATTGACATTCGTACATCCAACCGCAACTACGACATTTACGTCAACAATAATTTGCTTCTGTCATTTACTGAAATAGCTTACAAAACCGGTCGTTTTGGTTTCATCATTGGACCTGCAACCCGAGCCAAAATAGATTATTTTTATCTGTTCTCTGCAGCTCAGGCAAATGAAGTTTCAAAATCACAGGATGGGGCATCTTCAGGCTCGCCCGACATTATTGAACTTGCCGAATCCATCATCAAACTGAAAACACAAATCAATAAACTTCAGGCAGAGAACGAAGATTTGAAACGCAATCTTGAAAACAAAAAAACTGCCGATAAAGAAGATGAGAATGAACGTAAACTTAAAGACAGAACCATTTTAGATTTGCAGAAAAAACTTGCACAGAAAGATGCGTCATTCGACTCGCTGATGAAAGTGAATGAAGGTCTTCTCAAGTATAAAAATTTAGTTGCCGGAAATGAAAACTCTGACCTGATTATAACGTTAAGTAAATCAGTAAAAGCAGAGAAAGAAAAAAACCAACAACTGAGCGACTCGCTAAAAACACTGAAAGCCGAATTGGCAAAAGCCAGAAACTCCAAACCAACAACTGTAGAGGAAAAGAAAGAACCAAAAGAGCAAAAACAAAACACAGAATTTACGCTGCCTAAGGAAAATTAAAATCAAACGTATGTCAGTACACAGCGAAGTAAAGAAAATAACCACCCACGTTTTGCAGGAGATGAAACGCAATGGTGAAAAAATTGCCATGCTCACGGCTTATGATTTCAGTCTGGCTCGTATTCTTGACCATGCAGGTATAGACGTTTTGTTGGTGGGCGACTCCGCTTCTAATGTGATGGCAGGACATGAAACTACATTGCCTATCACTCTGGATCAGATGATATATCATGCTTCGAGTGTGGTGCGTGCCGTGCAGCGCGCTTTGGTAGTTGTTGATTTGCCTTTCGGATCGTATCAGGGCAACAGCAAGGAAGCTTTGCAGTCGGCCATACGCATCATGAAAGAATCGGGTGCTCATGCCGTGAAACTGGAAGGAGGCCGTGAGGTAAAAGAATCAATCGAGCGCATTCTTACAGCAGGAGTTCCTGTGATGGGACATCTCGGACTTACACCACAATCCATTTACAAATTCGGAACCTATGTGGTAAGAGCTCGCGAAGAGGAAGAAGCGCAGCGACTGGTTGAAGATGCACACACACTGGAGCAGGCAGGATGTTTTGCCATCGTACTCGAAAAAATTCCTGCAACACTTGCTGCCAAAGTAGCACAGGAAGTAAAAATTCCAATCATAGGAATAGGTGCCGGCAACGGTGTGGATGGGCAAGTGCTGGTATTGCACGATATGCTTGGTATCAACAATGAGTTTCATCCACGGTTTTTAAGAAGATACCTCAACCTTTATGACGAAATTAAATCTGCTACAGGAAGATATATTGCAGATGTAAAAAACCGCGATTTCCCGAATGAGAAGGAGCAGTATTAATTATCTCAGATTCAGATTTCATTTTTAAAAAGAAAAATTTTTAATCTGAAATATTAACAATAGACCGGAATATTATTCTGCATCAATATACACAGCTTGTATTATTAATTATTGTGATTAACTTTTGTTATACCTATTTTTGACTTTATGCTTTCTAAGGTTGTGTCGAACACCAACATTGCTGCACAGGTTATTTTTGAAGACAACCATCTGATAGCAGTCAACAAACTTCCCGGACAGATTACTCAGGGTGATAAAACCGGTGATATTCCTCTCGGTGATTTGCTCAAAGCATTTCTCAAAGAGAAATATCAGAAACCCGGCAATGTGTTTTGCGGTACTATACATCGCCTCGACCGTCCGGTGAGTGGTGTTGTATTATTTGCCAAAACAGGCAAAGCACTCGAGCGAATGAATGAACTGTTTAGAGAACGTAAGGTGCAAAAAACTTACTGGGCTGTTGTAAAAAACAAACCTCCGCACAATGAAGAAACGCTGGTGCACTATCTGAATAAAAACGAAAACAAGAACAAAAGTTTTGCCTCATTGCAGCCGCGCAAAGATGCCACACGCTGCGAATTATCATACAAACTACTGGCATCATCTGAGCATTATCACCTGCTGGAAGTAAATCCGATGACGGGAAGACATCATCAGATAAGAGTACAACTTTCAGCAATAGGTTGTGTGATAAAAGGAGACCTGAAATATGGTGCTGACCGAAGCAACTCCAATGGCTCCATTCATCTGCACGCCCGAAAACTTAATTTTATTCATCCTGTAAAACAGGAATCTGTCAACCTTGCAGCTCCTCCGCCTGACGACCCGCTGTGGAATTATTTTATGCAAAATTTAAAATCATTATGAGTGTATCTCCGTTTAAGGCAGCAGCATTTTTAAAATGCCCTCAATGTGGAAAAGGAAATTTATTCAGCACTGCCAATCCATATAATATTAAAAAATTTACAGATATGCCTGACCACTGTCCGGAGTGTGGTCTTTCATTTATGCCGGAACCGGGTTTTTATTATGGTGCCATGTATGTAAGTTATGCGCTTACTATTGCACTCTCGGTATTTAATTTTTTCTGGGTTTATATGCTTTGGGGATTTGTTGTTGTACCATATCTCATCATCAACAGTGTGCTGCTGATATTGTTGCTTCCAATATTTTTCAGGTATGGGCGCAGCTATTATCTGGCATTGGTTTATAAAATTGAAAAAACTGCAAACAGAAGAAAAAAGTTTTAGGGATATTTTTCTAACCGCAACTTCAGAAGATTACTCTCAATAATTCTTTCAGACTTTCTGTAAAAAAGTTTCCACCAACATTTTCGCTTTCTTGCACGACTCCTCCAAATCCGAGTTGATGATTACATTGTCGAAATTTTTTTCGTAACCCAATTCAAAAACAGATTTGTCAAGTCGCTTCTGCAGACTTTCAGGAGTTTCGGTGCTGCGAGCAATCAGCCTTTGACGCAAATCTTCTACCGAAGGCGGACGAATGAATACAGAAAGGAGATTATCACCAAAACATTTTTTAATATTCATTCCTCCTTCCACATCCACATCAAACACCACTGAACAGTTCATAGATTCTATACGCTTAATTTCCGAGCGTAAGGTTCCGTAATACCTGCCTTCGTAAACCTGTTCCCATTCAATGAAAGCATCTTCTTCAATTTTCTTTTTAAACTCTTCCACCGAAAGGAAATAATAATCCTTTCCATCCTCTTCGTTATATCGTTTGGGCCTTGTGGTTGCTGATACCGAAAAACGCATAAACGAAAACTGTGAAAGCAGATAATGAACAATGCTTGTTTTACCACTGCCACTGGGTCCACAAAACAAAAAATGCTTTCTCATAAAATATTTGAAAGTTGTTCTTTTATTTTTTCTGCCTCATCTTTCATCTCAACAACAATTCGCTGTATGCCTGCATCATTGGCTTTGCTTCCTATGGTATTTATTTCACGTCCTATTTCCTGCATGATGAAACCTAATTTCTTACCATTATTGTTACTGTCATTCAGCATGGTCAGAAAATAATTACAGTGTGTGAGTAGCCGTACCTTTTCCTCTGTAATATCCAATTTTTCGAGATAATAAATCAGCTCCTGCTCAAAACGGTTCATGTCGGTATCAATATTTCCTTCAAAGGATTTCAACGCATTCATCAATCGCGACCTCACGCCCTGCATGCGTCCGGTTTCGTGCTCTGCCAACTTCTCACGCAGTTGTAAAATGAGATTTATACGTTGTGCTATGTCATCATGCAGTGTCTTGCCTTCGCGTTGCCTGAACTGCTTAAACTTTTCCAATGACTCCTGAATCAATCTAAAAATCAACTCCCACTCTTTCTCATCGGCTTCGGCAGCATCATCGTTGATCACCTGAGGTTGTTGCATAATTATCTGCAACAGATTTTCGTCAGCAAGATTTAATTCTGTTTTTATTTCCTTCAAATCTTTCAGCAATGTTTTTATCAAATCTTTGTTGAGCAAATTACTTTGCTGTGCTGGATCGGTTTCAATGTTGATGATAACATCCATCTTTCCACGTTCGGCTTCTTTTTGCAGCAGTGTTCTCAACTCCATCTCTTTGTCTTTATATGCCTGCGGCAAACGAAGATTCAAATCAAAAAACTTGCTGTTGAGTGATTTTATTTCTACTGAAATTGTTTTTCCGCCAAACTCACCGGCTGTTTTTCCGTAACCGGTCATGGAATGTATCATAATGCTGATTTTTTTACAAAAATATGTTTTACAACTGTTTCAAAAGATTTTACCATCAATGTATTTTGTTTTCCAGTAATCATTCCACATGTTCATTCTGTCTTCTGCGGTTTACACCTTCTATTTTCTGACGGCTTACCAGATACACACCAACAAAAATCATCACTGCAGAAATCAGATGCAACCACCCAGGTGTACCTTCGCCAATCATCATTGATATAAGGGTTGCAAAAACAGGTTGCAGATAAATATAAATACTCACCTGTGACGGGCTCAGTTCTTTCAGTGCAAACACATTCATCAGATATGCAATAAACGTTACAAAAAATACAACAAAAGCAATGCACAGCCAAATCTTCAAAGGAATTGATGACCATTCAACCTGTTTCAATTCGGGATAGCCAAATGGAAAAACCATGAGACTGCCGAAGAAGAAAATCCATTTCATGATAGTTATCGGATGATATCGCAACATGAGCGGTTTTGCCATCACAATGAAATAAGCAAAGGACACTGAGTTCAGAAAAACATAAATGTCGCCCTCTGTATTTCCACCTTTGATATGAAAACTGCTTCCTAACAAAATGAGAATAAATGCTCCTGCAATTCCCAGTGCAATTCCCAAAATTTTATTCCATGAAATATGTTCTTTTAGAAAAAATGCAGCCATCATCAGCACCAGCACAGGATTGGTTGTCATAATAAGAGCGCCATTAATGGGTGAAGTAAGCGAAAGTCCTTTGAAAAATAGCAGTTGATTGACAGCAACACCAAACAAAGCACCCAGCACCATAAAATACTTATCTTCTTTTCTAACTCTTTCCGTTGGCAACATCCACGAGATGATAAAAAATAAAACCGTTGCAGGCACTACACGCAATACAATAAATGCAAAGGGTTTTACATATTCAGGCATTACCAGTTTGGCAATGCTGAAATTTGCAGCATAAATCAGGTTGACAACAAACACTGAAAGATGTGCGCGGGTAGTAGCTTTCAAGGTTTTGAGAATTTACTGCAGAATCAGTGTAAAGCTTTTTTGGCGGCTTCAACTGTTTTAGCTGCATTGCCAATAAAAATTTTATCGTCAGCAATCACAACAGGTCTTTTAAGAAAAGTGTATTCCTGCAGAATGTAATTGCGGTAATCTTTTTCTTCCAGTTTCATTTGGTTCAGCCCCATGGAGCGGTATTTCATAGCCACCCTGCTGAACAAGGCTTCATAGCTGCCTGCAAGTTTTTTCATTTCGTCTATTTGTTTTGATGTGATTGGCTCGGTTTTTATGTCCTGCAATATTACATCGCTGCCCGGTTTCAATTCACGCAAAATTCGCTGATTGGTGGTGCAGGTTGCCAAATGATAAATTTTCTTCACTGTTGTAAGTAATTATTTTGCCGTACAAAGAACATTAAAATTAATCAAAAAATATACTGAAGCCTGAGATTGTGTATTTCTTCTGTCATACCTTTAATTTATCACCTGAACCATCACATTTCATCCTTGTAATTTACTATCTTTGAGTTTTAATTTATGAAGTAATGGCTAAACAAGGCTCCAAAAAAAATGTAAAGCTGAAATTCGATACACAATGGCAATATTCAGCGGCACCCGAATCGCCCGATCATATTATTCTATCTGATAAATACGATTTGTTTATCAATGGAAAATTCACTCCTCCGCAATCCAAAAAATATTTCGACACCATCAATCCTGCCAAAGAAACCCGCATTGCTTCGGTAGCAGAAGCAGGACAGGCAGATGTGGATGCTGCAGTGAGTGCTGCACGTCAGGCTTACAACAAGGTGTGGAGCAAGATGCCTGCCCGCGAAAGAGGCAAATACATTTATCGCATTGCAAGACTCATGCAGGAGCGTGCACGTGAGTTGGCCATTATCGAGAGCATGGATGGCGGAAAACCCATTCGCGAAAGCAGAGATATTGATGTACCATTGGCAGCAGCACACTTTTTTTATTATGCAGGATGGGCTGACAAATTAGATTATGCATTGCCTGGAATGAAAGCTGAACCTATGGGTGTGGCAGGACAAATTATTCCATGGAATTTTCCTCTGCTGATGGCTGCATGGAAAATTGCTCCGGCACTTGCCTGTGGAAATACAGTGGTGCTGAAGCCTGCAGAAACAACACCTCTTACTGCACTTAAACTTGCTGAAATAATCCGTGATGCCGATTTGCCTCCCGGAGTTGTAAATATTGTTACAGGTGCAGGTGCAACAGGCGCAGCCATTGTCAACCATGCAGGAATAGACAAAATTGCATTTACCGGATCAACGGATGTAGGTAAAATTATTCAGAAAGCATTAGCCGGAACTTCAAAGAAATTTACACTTGAATTAGGAGGTAAAGCTGCCAACATTATTTTTGAAGATGCCGCTATTGATCAGGCTGTAGAGGGAATTGTGAACGGAATATTTTTCAATCAGGGACATGTATGTTGTGCAGGTTCGAGGTTGTTTGTGCAGGAAAGTATTGCCAATACATTGCTCCGAAAACTGAAAGACCGTATGGAAACACTGATTGTTGGTGATCCTCTCGACAAGAACACTGACATTGGTGCCATCAATTCACGTGATCAGCTGAACAAAATAAAATCACTGGTAAAAATCGGTATCAACGAAGGTGGTGAGTGTTATCAGTCGTCCTGTTCACTTCCTTCGAAAGGGTTCTGGTTCAGACCAACCATATTTACCAATGTAGCACAGTCGAGCAAAATAGTACAGGAAGAAATTTTCGGCCCCGTGCTTGCCATACAAACTTTCAGAACTGTGGAAGAGGCTATTGAAAAAGCCAACAACACTCCTTACGGACTCAGCGGAGGTGTGTGGACAGATAAAGGAAGTAAAGTTTTTAAAGTAACATCAAAAATAAAAGCCGGAGTACTTTGGGCAAACACATTCAACAAGTTTGATCCCACTTCACCTTTTGGGGGATACAAAGAAAGTGGTTCAGGCCGTGAAGGTGGAATGCACGGATTAAGTGCTTATCTGAAATAATTAAGTCTGGTTATTAAAAAACAATAACGATGCAAGTAAAAGAAAAAATTAAAAAAACAATTCAGCAGAAAAACGAAAACGGTCACAGCTTAAACGGTACTGCCGTAATGAGCAAACGTATTCCTGTTCTGAAAACATATAAACTTTATATCAATGGCCAGTTTCCGCGTACTGAGAGCGGACGATACTATAAACTTACCGGTCGTGACGGAAAAGTAATTGCAAACATCTGTCGCGGTTCACGAAAAGATTTTCGTGATGCTGTGGTTGCAGCACGCAAGGCACAGGAAGGATGGCAGAAAAAAAGTGCATTCAATAAAAGTCAGATTCTGTATCGAATTGCCGAAACTCTTGAAACACGCAAGGCACAATTTGTAGAAACACTTATGCTGCAAGGTTACGAACATCAGGCAGCAGAGCAGGAAGTGTATGCAGCTATAGATATGCTGGTGTATTATGCCGGCTGGTGCGATAAATACCAACAGGTGTTTTCTTCAGTAAATCCTGTAGAGTCTTCTTATTTCAACTTTTCGTTTCCTGAACCAATGGGAGTAGTTGCTGCTATTGCAAATCAGCAAAGCGGATTGTTAAGTTTAATAACTGCAATTGCACCTTCTATTGCAGGTGGCAATGCCATCATTGTTCTTGCAGCTGAAAAATATCCGCTTACAGCAATAGATTTTGCTGAAGTGCTTAATGCAAGTGATGTTCCGGGAGGTGTGGTAAATATTCTTACAGGCTACAGCAAGGAACTTCACACTCATTTCTCATCACACATGGATGTGAATGCAATGATGTATTGCGGCAGCAATGCAGATGAGCTGAAAACCATTCAAACCAATGCAGCACTGAACGTGAAAAGAGTGATTGCAGTAAAAGATATTAAAGAAGAAAGTCCTTATCGCATCATGGAGTTGCAGGAGGTGAAAACTACCTGGCATCCTGTAGGTATCTGATAAAATTTCTGTCTGAAAATTTTTATCGAGCCACCTTGGGGAATCGAACCCCAGACCTGTTGTTTACGAAACAACCGCTCTTACCTGCTGAGTTAAAGTGGCTGAAATCTGCAGTTAGTCTTTCAGGGGAAAATTGTTCCGGTATAATTATTTATATCAGCGTATGGAATTTGAGTACCATATTTTTCGTTGATGGCTTTGATAAATTCATTAGCAATAACAGCACTGCCTTTACCTGTTGGAGTAATGCCATCGAGAGAGAAAAAGTTTCCTTTCAGAAATTCATTCGTCAGTTTTACTCCGTTGAATGTAATTCCGTTTTTAAGATTCTTAAACAATGAATATATATCCACATAAGCAAGATTGTTTTCAGCAGCCTTGGTTTTTAAAAAACTGTTGTAGTTGTTAATGGCTTGACGTATGGTATTTATTTCATTAGTGGTAAGCACAAAACGATTGCCTAAAGGTTTCTGAGTATTAGAACCCCATCCAGCACAGTAAATACTGTCAAATGGAACAGACAGCAAAACCAGTTCATCAGGATTCAGTTGTCTTTTCATTGAAGGTAATGTCAGCGTATCTGAAATAACCATTGCATTTCTGCCTGCTGCAAAATGTATAGCCGGAACATTGGATGCATACAGCAAGTTCAAAGTGTCGGCTTGCTCCTGAGTGAGCACCAAAGCATCATAAGGGATTGCACTGAAATAAGGTAAATCCAAAATGTCAGGGATGTTGGCCACAGCTCCTTGTCTGTTTCCTGCAGTGAGTGATGTTAATGCATTTACTACCGCATTTTGAAATGTAGCTAAAGGAGTAATTGTTGCCAGTGTTTGGTTATAACCGGCCATGGCACAATCAAAAATATCATTCATTCCTACCCAAAAAGTAAAAAAAGTTGGCAACTGCCGTGTAGCATCTGTAAGCACTGTTGAGTTTTCAGGTATTGTTGCAAAGCGTGAGTAAAAAGGATTCTTGGATAATTGCAAATCCAACGAACCAAAATCGGCATTATCCAAATCGGTAGCTTTCATTCCGGGCACACCCATATTGTTGAATGGTGCTTCACCGCCTATGTAATTTTCTATGGCAGTAATATCCGTTACAGCTGCATTGCCTGTTCTGAAATCATTAGTACCATTGCACGTGAGTCCATAATTCAAGTTTAGTTGCGGAATGTATGTTTTAAGATAAAAATTAAATCCTGCGCCATAATTTCCCGGTACCAGCGGTTGCTTGAAATCTCCTCCTCCAACTAATTTAAACTGATTGGCAAGTATTGCAGCAAAACTTTGTTGTTGTCCTGCATCAAACAATGCGTTGTTCTGATAACCTGCGGTATAGGAACTTCCCAATGCAACATACTTTGAAAAATCTGCACCCTTATCATCAAAATTCAACTCTTTCAGTTCAGGTTTGCAGGCAGCTGTCAGCAAAATAACCGCTGCAAATACCCTGATTATAATTTTCTCACTCAGATTTTTCATCATTGTATTTTTCAGAATGTATAACTAAGTCCTATACCTGCACCATGCATGATTGAACTGAAACTACCGTCCAATTGTGTATTGTTGTTCTTCCCCTGACGTTCACGTCTTGTTTCAAACTGATAAGAGCCTTCCAAAGTAAGCCCCGACTTCCAAGTGTAGCCTAATCCAAGTCCAAAAACATATTTATCTGCATCAGGCATATCTGTGGTAATAAAATTGTCTTTCACCGATGACTGGTCATAAGCAACTCCGGCACGGCCTTGCAGTGCTTCGGTAAATGCATATTGAACACCTAATCGAACTGCAATTACATCTCTGTATTTTCTTGTTTGTTTAAACTCATTATCCAGATAAGTATAGTTTTCTTCAAAATTATAATTCAAAGAATCGAATGATGACCATCCTGTGAGATTTGTTTCGAGATGAAAAGTTAATTCATCAGTTGCTTTATATGAAAATCCAAGTGACAACACAGCCGGCAATGGCATGGTTGCATCTGCTTTTACTGCGGAAGGATAGTAAGAGGCAAGTGATGAAGGGATTTGCGAAAAAGAAAAATCGGTATTCTTAAAATTTAGCTTCACCTTACTTCGATATGTGAGTGCCATATCCAGTTTATCGTTTGCATGAAAATGCAATCCTGCATTAAAACCATAGCCAAAACTTTTTCCATCAGCGGTAACATCTCCGTCTGTTGTTGATGCAGAAGCCACACCAACCGCTCTGTTCCATTTGTAATTTGCAACTGCCATAACAAATCCGGCACCGAAACCAAACTTCTCTGAAATTTTTACGGATGCTGTAGGTTGAATAAAAACTGTTTTCAGCCGGGCACTTCGAATTGTATATCTTCCCTCCCAGTTATCAGCCCATTTGGTTGCATATCCAAAAGGTGAATTAACCATAATTCCTGCAGCAATTTTCTCCCCTATCATCACACTTCCTCCAAGATAAAAAGGGATGATGTTTACTTTATCTGACTGAGTCACTTTTCCGGTAAGCGGACTCCGATAGGCCACTGCAGGCATCAGTAAAAATCCACCTGCAGATAATGTGTTTTTGCCGATAAAAACCATTCCTCCGGGATTATAGAAAACAGTTGCTGCATCACTATACATGGCGGTTTGCGAACCTCCTATAGAAGCTGACTTCTGACTCTGACTAGATATCTGAAAACCACCTGCATAGGCAGAAGAAAAAAATACAAAAGTTATGGCTGATGAAAGGATGATTGCAGATAGCTTCATATCAAATTGTCTGCTAACAAAAATAAACAGATGAACGGAATCATGCAACGGTCTGATTCACTGATATTTTTTCTTTTTAACAATGAATTGTGGGCAATGACCTCTATAAAAAAACATCATGAAATTATCAGCGACTATCCTATAAGTCATTACCTTTGGACTATTCCTTTTTTTAATTCACATACACATATTACAATGAATAAGATATTTACTACTCTTCTCTTTTTAATGTCAGGTATTTATTGTTTTGCCGGCAATGGTGATACTACTTATGTTTCATCACATACCAATGTTACTGTAGTTACCAATCCGAGTGCTGGAAGTAATGGTTATCCTGCATGGGCAGTATTTCCGTCTTCAGCTACAAACTACCGAAAGATCATACTTACGTTATCGCATCGTTGCCCGAGTGGAATGGCTTGTGGAGAGTGGGATTATCTGGATTATGTTTATATCCGCAGGGTGGGCGGAGCCAATGCTCCTTCACAGGATATTGAACTTGCACGTTATATTACGCCCTACGGAAACAGTTTCAATTCTTCTTTTCATTCTTCGTGGACACTTGATGTTACCGACTATGCACAATTTCTTCATGACTCGGTAGAGATTGAATATATTCATACCGGCTATGAAACCAACGTGGGAAAAGGCTGGTTGATAAATGTTGATTTTGCTCTGATAGAAGGTACGCCTGTTATGAATCCTGTTACTTTTAAACGTTTATGGCATGGTTCATTTCCTTTTGGTAATGCATCCAATCCTATAGAAAATTACCTGCAACCTGACACCACCACTGTGAATGCCAACACTGCTAATCTTCGACTGAAAATTACACAATCAGGTCATGGAGCTGATGCGAGTAACTGCGCTGAGTTTTGTTCTAAAATAAGAACAGTATTGTTTGATAATGCTGTTGTAGAAAACAAACCTGTTTGGCGACTTTGTGGTACCAATCCACTCTATCCGCAAGCAGGCACATGGGTTTATAACCGCGCCAACTGGTGTCCCGGCAGTTGGGTATATCCTTCTGATTACAACTTTGCAGTTGCAGGTGGTTCAACACATATTGTGGATATGGATATGCCGGTATATAATGTAACCAGCCCTTCAGCAAATTATGTAGTAGAGGGACAATTGTTTGAATATGGCCCACTCAATTTCAGCAACGATGCTGCTATTGATGAAATACTTGCACCTACTGATAAATTTGAATTTTCAAGGAGTAATCCTGCATGTAATAATCCAAAAATAAGACTGAAAAATAATGGTTCGAACGTACTTACATCTGCTGTAATAAAATATGGCCTGATGGGTGAACCGGAAAGTACCTACAACTGGACCGGTTCTCTGAATACTTTTCAAACTATAGATATTGCGTTGAGCGGATTGGTAAGTTACACTGCCGGCAACCGTGTTTTCAGAGCCTATCTCGAATCTGTGAACAACGCTGCTGATGATTATGCTTACGATGATACTGCATACTCTAATGCAATTGTACCTGAAGTGATGGATACGGCATTTATACTTCTGGTTAAAACCAATACCGCAGTAGGTCAGAATGGTTATTCATTAACGGACGAAAACGGAAACATTCTGGTTCAACGAATGGCAGGTTCTATGACAGCAAACACCATTTATCGTGATACCTTTTATGTATCACCCGGATGTTTTCGTTATGTGATTACTGACAGTGGAGGAGATGGATTATACTGGTGGGCAAATACGGGACAAGGTGCAGGATATCACCGCATATTGCGACTTAACAACACCATTGCCAGAAATTTTGAGCGCGATTTCGGTTCAAGATTTGAATATAATTTTATCGCATCACCTGGTGCTATTGTTGGTATGAACGATCCTGTTGAGTTCACCGATATCACCATTTATCCTAATCCAACTACCGGTAAAGTAAATGTGGATATGAGTCTTAAAAAACCCGGTGATGTAAAAGTAATGGTTTATAATTCCGTAGGGCAAGTAGTAGCCAAATCCTCTCGTAAGAATTTTGCTGCAGGAGTTATTGATTTTGATTTAAGCTCCGTTGCCAAAGGAATTTATAATGTTTGCATCGTTACCAATGACGTTGTTAAAACACAGCGAATCGTTTTGCAGTAAGATTGTATCGTACAGTTTTAATTTATATTTCCCAGATAGCTTCTATAGGAATGATATTTGTTTTTTCTGTTCTGAGCGCTTATCTATTGTTATATATTAATTAGTTATCAGATAATTCCGTTTTGTGTTGTACATTAATAAGTAAGCCCTCTTATTGGCTTGGGATAAGAATGAACGGTCAACCAATGATTCCATAAAAGGTTGCTTTTGCATGAAAGGAGCCAATAATTTCTCTGTCCTGCTATCTGCAACTCCAATTCTTCTTGCAAACTCTGTGAAATCTTTTTTAGAAGGATGTCCGTTTTTTTTGTAATGTGTACTTTTATAATTGTCGGCAAACAAACCTTTGTTTAACGCAAAATCAGAATCATCTACATGCAGCCTTGTGTTTATTAAATCATACGCTGGGCTTAACAAATAGTCACCGCTTGCTGATTCCAAAACTGAAAAATTTTTCAGATGTGCATCACCGTTTGAAAATAAAAAATTGAAAACAACTAACGAAAAATATTTTTCAATTTCTACACGCCAGGCAGGAATATATTTTTGTATTAACAAACCGACTTCTTCATAGTTGTACTCATACTTATCAGCAGAATGCAGAGTTGTTTTTCCTGCAAGGGAAGCAAAATCTTCCTGCCCCCATTTGGTTTTCTCCTTTACATTTTTTACATCGAACCGCTTGGTAATATAAGCAGGCTCTCCACCTTTAAAAAAAACAAGTGCATTCTCTGCTGTTTTTAATCCATATACCTGGCTTGCAATCTGCATTGTCAGGTGTTCGTTTGCAGGAGCTTCATTTCTTTTCTTAATTAATGAAGGAATCGGTTTTAATATATGAGTGCCCTGTTCACCTTCTCGGGTAAGTCTTAAAACATTTTTATCAAGCACCATACTTATTTTACTCTGAAAACCGGATATTGAAATTCTTCTCATGTTTTCAAGAAAATCAGTAAGTACTTTTTCATCCTTTTGAGGAGAAGCTATTGGAAGTACATGACTAACTGATTTTCCATAAAACAATTTGCGTAAGCAAGAGGGACTGTAACTATTAAATCCTTCTGCAAGAGTTCCGGGACAATATTTTATTTTCGGTAAACTCACTGACTATTGATGCTTTTAACAGTAATACTTCCAATTGTATCGGCAGTGGCTGTCAACATCAAGAATCCAAACTGATCGTTCTCATCAATATTCAATAGCCTGCTTTGTATTTTCTTATTCTCTCCTTCAGCAATCATATTGCTGAAAAACGGAAACAAAGTTTTGCTGATATATTCCTTTTGTGTTTTGGGTAAAGTTAAACTGATTGCCTGTTTCCCTGAATCGTAATAATATCTGTCGTCATACCTGAATATATAACGTTGTTTACTCTCTTCAGTGAGTGTCCCGGCTAAACTTCCGTTGCAGTAAATTTCCATTGATCTCATTTAACAGTATTTCTTTTAACTTCCATTTTCAACTCCATTCCCAACACTTCTGCCAATTTACTTAACACGTACAATGAAGGATTGCCAATCCCATTCTCCAGTTTATAGAGCGTATTTATACTCACATTTGCCAGTTCAGCCAAATGAGGCTGTGTAATACCCAATTGCTTTCTTCTTTTTTTAATAGTTTCACCAAGCGATCTAACTAACATTATAATGTGATTTTATAGTCAAAAGTAAGAAATATTTAGTGTTTATGCAAGTAAAATCATATTTTAATGTGGTTTTTGAATTAAATTAATTGAATGACAGGTTTAGATAATAGAAAGTTTAGCTACTTTACCTGCTTCACCGTTTGTTGCTATAATTTAATCAGCCCCAATCCATCAAAATTTTCTTTGAAGTGGCTGTAACTTTTCAAAACATCAGGCCGTCCTATTCATAAAACAAGACAAAATCTTAATTTTATGTATCGAAAAATATTCCTGTCGTTAGCCATCGCTGCAACCGGCTTTATAACAGAAGCTCAAATTATCACTCCATTAAACCCATTCAGCGAACTGGAGATAAAAGGTTCTTCAAAAGTTATTCTTGAAAATGGAGCTGCTTATTCCATACAGACTCCTGATAGTTCAGGTAGCTCTCAGTGGCAACTGGAAGGCAATCGTCTTATACTTAATGGTGCCGGAGATCATATTCAAATCTCAGCTCCCGGTTTAAAATCCATTGAAATTTCAGGGTCAGGTTCTTTAACCTCTAAAGATAGTCTAACTGCAACTTCTCTTAAATTAATTGTATCAGGAAGTGGAAAAATTTCTCTTAAAGTAGCAAATGCAGATAACTTGGATGTGAACATCAGTGGTTCCGGAAAAACAAAACTTGAAGGAAAAACCCATCAACTGAATGCAGATATTTCAGGATCAGGAAAGCTGATAGCACATAACCTGAAAACAGAAATAACTACAATAAATATTAGCGGTGTGGGTACTGCAACTACAGCTACACAGGATACTTTGACAACAGCTATAACAGGTACAGGAAGCATCTATTATAAAGGTACACCTAAACACATCAACCGTGAAATAAGCGGAATTGGAAAAATTGAACCGCTTACAGAATATCAGGAAAAAGAATTTAATAAAAACGATGCTTACAAACCCAATAAAGCAGGCACTTACTGGGCAGGTCTTGATATTGGTTTCAATGGATTTTACAACAGCAAATCACACTTTGACACTCCTGATGGTTATGATTTTCTGGAAATGATTCCTGAGAAATCCATCGCTGTAAACATCAACTTTTATGAGCAGGAGCTGAAATTGTATAAGAACTACATTCTTGCATCCACAGGAGTTGGTTTATCATACAACAATTTCAGGTTCAGAAAAAACATGAGCCTGATACCTGATACCAATGCTCTCTGGTACACTGCCGATACCATGAACCTTCGCAAGAATAAACTTACTGTAAGTTATCTCACAGTTCCAGTACTGCTTACCATCAATACCAGCACCGAAGCCAATAAAGCATTTCATATAACTGCAGGAATGTTGTTCAGTTATAAGTTAGGATCGCATACCAAGAAAGTTTATAACGATAACGGCAGCAAGAAAAAAGATAAAACCTATGACGACTTTAACATTGATCCATTCAGATATGATGCCACTGTGAGAATTGGTTACAGAAATTATACCCTGTTTGCCAATTATGCATTGTCTGATTTTTTCAAGAAGAACAAAGGACCTGAGTTACGCCCATGGACAATAGGTGTGTCGTTAGTTCCCTGGTAAAAATTGTTTTCCTTCATCATATAAAAAAGGGAGAGCAGCAATGCTCTTCTTTTTTATTTAGGCATGGCCACAAAGTTTATCACATCATTCTTGCTGATGACTTTTTCGCCAAGGATAACCAAGCGCTCCACCACATTGCGCAGTTCGCGTATGTTTCCGGTCCAGCTTTTATTCTGCAATTCTTTAATGGCTTCGTCAGAAATTTCCTTTACCGGATTTTTATACTCATCAGCAACTTCTTTCAGAAAATAACGAACCAAATGTGGTATATCTTCTTTGCGCTCATCAAGTGAAGGTACGTGAATCAAAATAACACTGAGCCTGTGGTATAAATCTTCTCTGAAATTGCCCTTCTCAATTTCTTTCTTGAGGTCTTTGTTGGTAGCAGCCAGAATACGGACATCCACTGCAAAATCTTTTTCGCCACCTACTCTAGTGATTCTGTTTTCCTGCAATGCGCGCAACACCTTTGCCTGTGCCGACAAACTCATGTCGCCAATTTCGTCAAGAAAAATGGTACCTCCATTGGCCTGTTCAAATTTTCCGCTGCGTGTTTTTATAGCGCTTGTAAATGCTCCTTTCTCATGACCAAATAATTCACTTTCTATCAGCTCTGACGGAATGGCTGCACAGTTCACTTCAATAAGCGGCATTTCTCTTCTGTTGCTCTTCTCATGAATCCAACGTGCTACAAGTTCCTTACCTGTTCCGTTGCTTCCGGTAATCATCACGCGCGCATCAGTGGGCGCCACACGTTCGATAATTTCTTTTACGTGCTTAATCCCCTGACTGTCGCCAATCATGTCGTTGGTACGGGTTATTTTTCTTCTCAGTGTTTTGGTTTCTTTTACCAGCACCGTGCGGTCCATGGCATTTCTTACTGTGATAAGAATACGGTTAAGGTCAAGTGGCTTGGCAATAAAATCAAATGCACCTTTTTTAATAGCTTCCACAGCAGTGTCAATATTTCCATGACCTGAAATCATTACGACAGGAACTTCCGGGCATTTGCTCTGAAGATTTTCGAGTACTTCAATGCCGTCCATCTTAGGCATTTTGATATCACAGAAAATAAGATCGTATTTTGTTTTCTCGGCCATCTTAATTCCTTCTATTCCATCGGGGGCCTCGTCAACTTTATAGCTTTCGTATTCCAAAATCTCCTTCAGCGAGTGACGGATACTTTTTTCATCATCAATAATAAGAATGTGCGCCATGTATTTTTTAAACCAATTAAACTAAAACTTAAAACAATTATTTCATGTCTTTATTGAATGCAAAGTAAAGCATTCCTTCCTTCAGTGCATAGGTGCTCAGTTTTATATTTTTAATAGGTGCAGTGTGAATAACGCAATGCAACAGGACGGATGCTATTACAATCATATCTACTCTCATATCTACAACTCCCTTCATTCGTTTGCGCTCAGCGGTAGTAGATCGCAGCAAAAGCTCATGCACCTGCTCATACCTGCTTAAATGTATGTCGTAAGATTTCTCTTTATACTCCAGTGGATGATGATCATATTTTTCAGAAATAATTTCAGCGAAGGTTTCGAAAGAGCCTGCTGAACCAATCAGTGTGTCAATTTCAGGATGTTTGTTCAACTCAGCAAGCAATGGTGTTGTTTCTTTCAAGATAAATTCCGCAATCTGTTGAGTTTCTTCTTTAGTAATGGGGTCTGAAGGTTTAAACTTATCCAGAAGGAGTGCAGCACCTAACTCAAAACTTTGTCTGTAGAAAATGGTATCTCTGTTGGCAATAATAAACTCCACACTGCCTCCGCCAATATCCATTATCAAAATTTTCTTTTCAGTAAGCGGCACTGCTTGTCGCACTCCATGATAAATCAGTTCTGCTTCCTTCAGTCCGTCTATGAGTTGAATTTCTATACCGGTCTTACGCTTTGCTTCCAAAATAAAATCATTTCCGTTGTGGGCTTTGCGAAGTGCTGCTGTTCCGTAAGCAACAATTTTATCATGATGAAACCTGTCGATAACCACTGAAAATTCCTTCAAAGCTTCTATTCCACGTTCAAATGCTTCATCAGTTATAGTGTGACCCGCAATACCACCCTGCCCAAGTTTTACCGCTAAATTCTTCTTATATAATATTTTCTGAGCCTGTTCATCTGATGCAATAAGCAGATGAAATGTATTTGTACCACAATCAACAACAGCAACTATCATCTGCTGTTATTGCTTATGAAAAAGCCATTTTCCCAACTCCTTATAAGATACTTTCTTACCATACATCAAAATACCGGTACGGTAAATGCGTGCTGCAATCCAGGTAGTAAACAGAAATCCTGCTATGAGCGATACCATTGAAATAATAATATCAATCATTGGTGGATCAAAAGGCATACGCACCATCATCACAACCGGAGATGTAAACGGAATAATACTGAACCAGTATCCCAACTGACTTTCAGGATTTGACATGACAATGGTAGAAACCACATAGGCAAATATCAGCGGAATGGTAATTGGTAGCATAAACTGTTGTGTATCGGTTTCGGAGTCAACGGCTGCACCTATGGCTGCAAACAGTGCGCTGTAAAGCAGATAGCCCCCAAGAAAATAAAACACAAAACACAACAGAATTTTGGTGATGTTAAATCCTTCAAACATTCCTGCAAAATCCATATCAGCAGCTTTAAGTGCTGCGGGCTGAGTATCTGCTCCCTGCATTACTTGTTGTTGCTGCTGCTGTTGCATTTCAATCAACTTTTTCTGATCCTTACCTACCATCGCTGTTGTAACAAAAGATGTAACCGCTATTGACAAAATTATCCACAAGAGGAACTGTGTCAATCCCACCATCGCAATACCGATAATTTTTCCCATCATCAGCTGAAATGGTTTTACTGAAGAAATTATCACTTCCACAATGCGGTTTGTTTTTTCTTCAATTACCCCGCGCATCACCTGCACGCCATACATAAATATAAACAGGTAAATTAATAACCCACTCACAAAGCCGATGCCTGCAGTAAGGCCTGCAGAAAACTCCTGATCTTTTCCTGATGGGTCAACAGGTTTTTGTTGTAATGAAATATTGGTCTTGATAGAATCCAGTGTTGACTTTTGAATACCTGCCTCAGTGAGTTTGATATTCTCAATATTCTTCTGTAGTTCTGTTTCAAGATAAGATACAATCGTCAGGTTGGGTTGTTTCTCTGTATATAACACGGCAGCCTTTCCTGATTCAAGTGTATTTTTAGGAAGATAAAGAATACCATAATCGGTATTAGGGTTAAACAAATGCCTTGCTATTTCAACAGACATCGTATCATTTTTGAAAATAATTGTTTTTGTACTTTTCAGTTTAGAGGCAAGCACACCTGTCTCGTCCACCACTTTAATTTCAGAAACACTGTCGCCCTGATTCAGGGAGAGATATACAAAACCTGCTACCAGACCACCCATGAGCAATGGACCCAAAATGGTCATGATGATAAAGGATTTCTTTTTAACCCTTGTAAGATATTCACGTTGTATGATGAGCCAAATCTTATTCATAGTATATTGTTTTTACCCATTAGAATTTTTTACTGATTCAATAAATATATCGTTCATTCCGGGAATTCTTTCTTTGAATGAAAGTATTTCAACTTCGTTGATTAATAACTTTAGTAAATCATTCGGACTTGCGTTGTTCAGGTTTTTTACCAAAGCAAAATGATGATCATCGGTTTGTTTGTTGTCAATAAGTTCAAATCCTGCCCACAATGCATTGGCAAATCCGATTGAAGTACCTTTATATTCTACTTCATATAAATTGGTACGAAATTGTTTGCGCACATCTTTCACTGCACCATCGAGTACTTTTTTCGACTTATTGATTAGAGCAATGTGTGTACAAAGTTCTTCCACACTTTCCATACGATGTGTGGAGAGGATGATGGTAGATCCTTTCTCACGCAGGTTCAGCAGTTCGTCTTTTATGATGTTGGCATTGATAGGGTCGAAGCCTGTGAATGGTTCATCAAGAATAAGCAACTTGGGTTCATGCAAAATAGTAACAATGAACTGCACCTTCTGCTGCATTCCCTTGCTGAGTTCTTCAATTTTCTTTTTCCACCACGATTTCATTTCGAATTTCTCAAACCAGTAGCGTAATCTTTTTACGGCTTCACTGCGTGACATTCCTTTGAGCTGAGCAAGATACAATGCCTGCTCGCCTACTTCCATTTTTTTATACAAACCGCGTTCTTCAGGTAAATAACCTATAGACGCAACATGTTCAGGAAGCAACTTGTTTCCCATAAAATAAATTTCACCACTGTCAGGTCCGGTGATCTGATTGATGATACGAATGAGGGAAGTTTTTCCGGCACCGTTTGGCCCAAGCAAACCAAAAACACTGCCTTCGGGCACTTCTATGCTTACTTCATCAAGTGCTTTGTGGGTAGCATAGTTCTTAGTAACATTTCTTATTGATAAAATGCTCATAACAGATAGTTAGATTGCAAATGTAGCGTATTATTAAAATCAGGTTTAGCACAAAGGTGAATACCTTGTTAAGAATATTCATCACATATCCCACACGCCTCCGCGTTGCCTGTGGACGAGCTTTTTCATCTTCATCCAAAAGCCGAGAATCATATATAAAATAACGGGAGAGCCAATGGTGAGAAAAGAAGCATAGATAAAAAACAAACGTATCTGTGATGATTTGATTCCGAATTTTTCGCCCCAGAATTCGCAGATACCAAATGCCTGACGCTCGAAAAAATTTTTTACCGATTCAATTATGCTGTTCATTTTTGTTTTAGTATTTTAATTCCAATTGCACATTTCAGACACTGCTTCGAATTGCAATATTGGTTTTTCAATTGTATCAGTCCCTGCGTGTGCCATGCATGCTCAGGCTTAACTCCTGCCATTTTCCAAAGTCTGATAATGGTATTGTTCTCAGCCTTGCATTGCTCAAGCAAAGATAATGCTCTTTCACGAAATTTTTCTGAATTTTTCAGATTACCATACACAAACAAGAATGGCGAAATTGTATTTATGAGAATATTGTCAATAGATGATTGCCCGAGTGCCTTGATTTGATCACCAGATTTTTTTGCAAAATGATAATGCGTTTTCCAATAATCCGAAGGTTGTACTTCAAACAGATTATGCAACTGTTTCACTTCTTTCACCTCAATGATTTTTGAAAACAAATGACTGCTTTGGTGTACCAATGCTGCAAACTGAGCAATGCGCACCGAAGGAAAATTAACCGGACGCATTCTTGCAAATTTCCACAGGTTTTTTTCCATTGGCGTGAAGTTGAATTTAAGAGCAAGATGTTTGTATTCTTGTTTGAGTTGATTATAATAATCATCACCTTTGGATTCATTCAGCAGCCCTGCCTGTCCGAATAGCATTGCTTCCAACTGCAACAGGTTGTTTTTTTGTTTTGCCAGTGCACTCAGTGGAATACTTTTGGCAAGCAATTCAAATGGAACGGCATTGGTTTTAAATCCGAAGTTGCGTGCCAGCAGATGATAAAATGTCATCTCCCAGTCGCCTTTATTGTTTTCAAGAGTCTGCTCCATCACCTTGCTTTTCTGCTCTATTCGTTCTATCACCATCCGCTCCAGCCAGGTTTGCCATGTAATTTCAGGCACCGTATGTAACAACTTACTGCAGGGAATTGCGTCATTGGATTTCTGCAACAGTTCATACTGATTCATTGCAGTGGTGTCAATATATTTTTTCAGCTCCACCACCGGAATGCCGTGCGTAAGTGGTTTGTTCAACTCATAAACCACATGTAAAATAATTTTTGAAAATGCTTTATTGGTGTGATGACCGTGATGATACCAGTCGGCACTGGTAGTATCAATTTCAACATTGCCTGCCCACTCAGTTTCGCCTATGCGCAGCCGTGCATTAAAAAAATCAGGACCAGAATCAGGATTTTGTTCACCGGGTTTAATTACATGCACTTCATCACCATTGATGGTTTGTAAAACGGTTGTGTTAAACAACCGGTATTTCCACACATGGTAAAGAAAGGCTTCATTCATTGCGGCTAATCATTTTCATGCGAAAAATAAAACAAATCACGCATATTCCCAAAGCCATGGAACCAAAAAATGATATGAAAATAAATCGTGCTTCCTGTGGTCGCACAAAAGGAAGCCAGTGTAAAAACATAATTACACATGCCACCAGAAATACCAATGGCCAAAAATTTTTGTCAGGTTTTTTATTTTCAGGCAAAGCAACTGACGGGTAACTTACAAAAAAACGATACATTACATAAAGGCCTGCAATGGTGCTGATATGCCAAAACAGACGATTAATTTTTAACCCGCTTATCACCTCAGTTGTAAGTATGGGATTTCGTCTTACAAGGTATCCGCCATCGTGTGTAAAAGAATCCCATCCTATGTGCAACACTATTCCCGCCATCAGAGATAATAAAAACACGATGCTGTTTTTCTTCAGATACTGAAACCAGTTTAAATCAGCAAAAGGTGCAAGTCTGTTGCGAAAAAATCCAGGAAGCTGATAAGTGAATACCTGCTTGATGAATGCATGATAACAAACTGCTATCAAAATTCCCATTGGTAAGTCGTAGTAGAATATACCTTTTGTTGTATGGCTGATTACACTTCTTGTCACTGTGTTGACAGCATATTCGGTATCCGGAACAATACTGCCAATGATTAAACCTGTTAATGACAGACGGTCTTTAAAAATTTTATAAAGCGGAACTATTGCTGCAGGATGTGCTAATGTAAAAGGCATGTCAAATAATTCCTTTGTCCTGCATAACTTGTTGCATTTGCTTCTGTATGATTTGCGCCTGCTCACCGGCCTTTGCAGCAAAATCATTTCCTGACGAAGCATAAATTATCTGCCTGGAAGAGTTGATAAGCAGCCCTACCGAATTATTCATACCAAAGCGGCAAACTTCCTCCAGGTTTCCTCCCTGAGCACCTACACCGGGAACCAACAGAAAATGATCAGGTGCATGTTTTCTGATAGTAGCAAAAGTTTCAGGGCGGGTAGCTCCAGCTACAAACATCACCTGTTCTGACATTTGCGAAGTAGCAAATTTTTTTATGACTCTTTCATAAACTTTTCCTTCTCCCGTTTCGAGCGTTTCAAAATCATCAGCACCAGGATTTGAAGTGAGGGCCAGCACAATGCTCCAGTGATTTTTATATTTCAGAAAAGGTTCAACCGTATCCACACCCATATAAGGTGAAAGTGTGATGGCATTGAATTTATAATAATCAAAAACAGACCGGGCATACATAGCTGCAGTGTTACCTATGTCGCCACGTTTGGCATCGGCAATGGTAAACGCTCTGTTGTTCAAAAATTGCATGGTGCGTTCCATTGAAACAAGGCCTTGTGGTCCGCGTGCTTCATAGAATGCAAAGTTCAATTTATAGGCAACTGCATGTGGAAGTGTTGTTTCAATAATTTGTTTGTTAAATTCTAAGACAGGATCATCACTACGTGAAAGAACTGAAGATGGAATTTTCTCAAGATCGGTATCCAACCCTACACATAAAAAAGATTTCTTTCTTTTTATTTCAGCTACAAGTTCACGGTAGTTCATCTTAAAAAAAATTATGCCAGTGAAGCTTCTTTCATTTTCTCAGCATTTTCGGCTAACTGCAAGGCATCAATAAATTCCTGTATATCTCCATTCATAAATGTTGGCAGATTATAGGTTGACAATCCGATGCGATGGTCTGTTACTCGGCTTTGCGGATAATTATATGTTCTGATTTTTGCAGAGCGGTCACCGGTTGACACCATGGTTTTTCTGCGTGCTGCAATATCCGATTCATGTTTTTGTAATTCTATTTCGTAAAGTTTGGTGCGAAGCATTTGTAATGCACGTTCGCGATTGCCATGTTGCGAGCGTTCAATCTGGCAGGTAACCATAATGCCGGTTGGTTTGTGTGTGAGTTGCACTTTTGTCTCAACCTTGTTTACGTTCTGTCCTCCTGCACCACTTGATCTTGCTGTCTGAAATTCAAGATCAGCAGGGTTGATTACCACATCCACATCATCTGCTTCGGGCAACACTACTACCGATGCTGCTGATGTATGTACGCGGCCCATGGTTTCAGTATCGGGTACACGCTGCACACGGTGCACACCACTTTCATATTTCAGTGTGCCATAAACATCATCACCAGTCACTTCAAAAATTATTTCTTTATAACCACCTGCAGTACCTTCGTTTTCGTCAACAACTTCGGTTTTCCATCCTTTCTTTTCGCAGTAGCGTGAGTACATTCTGTAAAGATCTCCTGCAAAAATACTTGCTTCATCACCTCCTGTTCCTGCTCTTATTTCGACTACGGCATTTCTTTCATCAACAGGATCTTTGGGTATGAGCAACACACGAATTTCTTCTTCCAGTTTTGTTTTCTCCGCCTCAAGTGTTTCCATTTCTTCCTTTGCCATTTGCTTCAGGTCAGCATCTTTTTCAGTATTCAACACCTGATATGCCTGATCGTAATTGTTAACCACCTTGCTAAAGCGATTGTATTTCTCAACAACTTCTTCCAACTCTTTATACTGTTTGCTGAGTTGCTGAAAACGTTTCATATCAGCTGTGGCAGATGGGTCGCTCAATTGCTGACCCAATTCTTCAAAGCGATGTTTTAATACTTCCAGTTTTTCTAAAATTTCTTTCGTGGTCATTGTGGCAAAAATAGGCAATCTATTGGGTATCTGATGTCAGCACAGTGGTGTTCTGCGAAAAAAAATAAATGTCGCCTGTAATACAAGCGTTCTTTGAATTAAGAATGAATAAATAAATTGGTAAAGAGAAAATCTTTTTGACAGTCCTTAGACCGTCATAATTTCCTTTTCCTTGGTTTCAAGGTGTTTGTCAATTTTTTGAGTGAACTGATCGGTAAGTTGCTGAATCTTTGTTTCAGCTTCTTTAGCTTCATCTTCAGTAATGCCTTTCTTGAGTTCTTTCTTTATAGCATCATTAGCTTCCTTGCGTGATGAGCGAATACCAATTTTTGCTGTTTCGCCTTCAGCTTTGCACTTTTTTACCAATTCTTTTCTTCTTTCTTCAGTAAGTGGTGGAACTGCAATACGAATAATTGTTCCATCATTCTGCGGATTGAAACCAAGGTTGGCAGCCTGAATCGCTTTTTCAATAGGCCCTAACATTCCTTTCTCCCAAGGCTGAATAACAATAGTACGCGCATCAGGTGTATTGACGTTGGCTACCTGACTCAAAGGAGTTTGTGCACCATAATAATCCACATGTATTGTCTCAAGCATTTGAGGATTGGCTTTGCCTGCCCTGATTTTTGCCAACTCAACCTCCAGATGAGCTATGGATTTATTCATATGAGCCTGCATATTGTCAATGGTCTTTTTTGCTATTTCATTCATATTGTTATCCAATTTATCAGTGCAAAATTAATAAAATAGTGCTTCACTATAAAATTTTATACCACTGTTCTGCTACGATGTTAAATACATTATCAGCCTTGGCATAACTTTTTAAAAGCATTTGTTGTTATGCATTTCTGAAATAGTTTATTTTGTCAGTCAATTAATGATATGATTTACGAAAAACATATTTTCATCTGCACCAATCAGCGCAAAGAAGGTGCACGCAAATGCTGTGGCGAAGCACATGGTATGGCACTGGTTGATGCTTTTAAGAAAAAAATAAAAGAGCATGGTTTACAAAATACCATGAGGGCACAAAAAACCGGTTGCTTTGATATTTGCGAATATGGGCCTAACATTGCTGTATATCCTGAAGGAATTTTTTATGGCAATGTACAACAGGAAGATGTGGAAGAAATTTTCAACGAACATATTTTAAACAATCGCCCTGTAAGCAGATTGGTTTTGCCTTTTAATAAAAAACCGGAGAAGTAAAATCTCCTTTAGTATTACAACCCAAAATCGCTCTTCGCTTTGCGGGTCAGTTTGCTGACTACTTCTGCATAGCTGTGGTCTATCATCCAGAAAATTTTTTCGGCCGGCAAGCTGCTTTCTGTAGTTACTGTGTTCCAGTGGCTTTTATTCATGTGAAATCCCGGTTGCACGTCTTCAGACTGTTCTCTCCATTCGTTTATTATTTCAGGATTCATCTTTAGATTTATTTTCAATGGTCGTTCAGAAATTGAAATCAAAGCAAAAATTTTTCCGGCTACTTTAAAAACCAGCGTATCCTCATCAAACGGAAAACTCTCTGTTACGGCTTTCTTTGACAAACAATATTCTCTGATTTGTTCAATGTTCATAAAAGTTTCTGTCGTTGAATGTGTAAAGTTATACATTTGTTCACTATGGAACGACTTTTAGCAATTAACAGCGAGGCTGATATCCCTGCTGAATTAAGCAAGACTCCGGCAGGAATGTTGCTCAGGTATCACAACTTCAACATTCCATTCGATAAATACGCTCAGGCTCAATTACTGGTAGGTATGTGTATGGATCACCGCAAGCATCTGCGTATTCCTGATAACTTTGCTTACATCATCCGAACAGGTGGAGCTAATCTGCGCTACAGTGAATTCAGGGTGAGCTATGCTATTGCGGTTGGTGGAATAACTTCAATTGTTTTAATTGGCCATAATAATTGCGGCATGGTAAATCTGATGGACAGAAGAAATATTTTCGTTGACGGGCTGGTGAAAAATGCGGGGTGGGACAGAGCTGAAGCAGAGGAACATTTTTATCATTATGAACCGGTGCATGAAATTGGTGATGAAATAGATTTTGTTTCGGCAGAAGCTAAACGCATCCGACTGCGTTATCCAAAAATTCTTGTAACACCCATGTTATACAATGTTGATGACAATAATATTTCAATTGTTCGTGAATAAGTAAAACAAAAAGGGAGTGATTAATCACTCCCTTTTATTGTATAATCATCTCAAATCAATCTTTGATGGGATTGGTCATCTTGCGTATGAGAGCATCATCTATGCGCAGGAATTTCAACAATGGTTGTGAGCCTTTATTAGCTTCATTGAACTGAACAAGCAAATCATTAATCCTTGCGATTTTTTTACGGAAATCGGAAGGCTTAAGTGCGGTCTTCAATATTTTAATAAATATTGCTGCTGCTTCAAAATCCTGATCCGCATCTGCTGTCTGACGTTTGATACTTGCAATAATTTGTTGCGTCAGTCCGTCTTCACCCATTATGCAATAGCACAATGCCTGGAACAGCTTACATTCAATATCAGTATGTGTAAATTGTTTTAAAGAAATATTATTTCTCAGATCATAAATAGTGCGGGCTGCACCCTGATAATCTTTGTTATAAAATTTACAAATGCTGATGTGTTTTCTGAAAGAAATATAATGATATGGTTCATTAATATTCAGCTCAAAAGATTTTTCGATTTTGTTATTAAAATCCATCAGCCTGTGCATTTCTCCGTCTTCCAAAAATTTCTCCACTCGTGAGTTGAGGTACTGAATGATGAAATAATGCAGTGCATTTTTTTCGCTCCAGTCCAGGATCACATCTTCAGTTCCTGCAAGATAGCTGTTGGCTCTTACCTGATTTTTTATTTTCTGGAAATACTCATATTGCAGAATGTTGGTAAGTGGTCTGATGTTGCTATAGAAAGTGTCTAATGGATATGATTCAAAAATTTCATTCATGCGTTTCAGCACCGTTTCCATTTCCAGTTCAAGCGATTTCAACTCCTGTTGTTTTTCAGGAACATTGCATAAATAATAAATACGCACAATGTTATAAAGCACAAACAGGCGGTGCGAATCGTACATATCCGTAATGTTTGATAACTCCCGTTTGATTCTTACTGCCTCATCAAGAACTGTTTCATCCATTGTAAGCTGAAAGTAACCCATCTTCTTAAAGAAACGTGCAAACAACTGTTCAGCCTTGGCTACGGCAAGAGAATAAGCAACATGGCGGTTATATAATTTTATATAATGATCGTAATCATCGTGATGCAGGTGAAGCAAAGCAAGCGTTTTGTAAACAGTAATCAATTCATTGCTCATATCATATTCCTTCAATCTCTTTTCAAGCTCCTTTAATGAACGGATGGAGAATTCGCGATTAGTAGCATACAATGTAGCCGGTACTCTTACAACTTCTTCCATAAGTTCGCGAACAGGATTCTCTACTTTCTTTGAAAGAACTTCAGCAATTTTTGAATTGAGTCGTGATTTTAAAGTATAATATGCACTTGGATTGACCTGTAGTTTCTCCATCATTTCGGTGTCACTGACAAACTCGTTGCTTCTGCTTGCTTCCAACACCATGAAAGGTTTATTCTTTCTGTTACCTGACACCTGTTCAAGCAAAGCCTGATACTCTTCTTCTGTCAGCTTCTTAATTGTTTTACGTAAAATATCCATAGATTGAAGACTATTTAATTATAAAATCTCTCCTTGTTACGCATAAACTTCTGTAAGGTTTTAGTTTCTTTTATTTTTTTAATGTATTAGCTGATTTTTGAAAGGACAAAGCATTTCCCAATTATTCATATAAATAAATACAGAGGTCAACAAACCCTGTAAGAAATTTTATTTTTTAGAAACAAAACCCTCCAAAACCTGAAGTTAAGCGCTCTTTTTTTAAAATAAGTGAAACCTAAAACGAACCCAAGCGTAAAAATTCAGAAAAAATCACGCCAGATGTTTGCAAAATGCGATGTAATAATTCAGAAAAATCCATCAAACAATGCCGGCATTGGCTCGTAAATTATGCATATTAAAAATTACAACGATATGGAAGATACAACAATGGATACCATGAACTCAATGGAGTTTTATAAAATGGTCAGACAAAATCGCTTCGCGATGTATTCAAAACCTCGCAGGTATTACAACCGCGATGGCATAAAAGGATCGGCTATTAAATTTCTGTTCTTCGTTCAGGCAATTATTTTTCTTCTGATGATGATCAGTATAAAATCAGCCGTTGGCCAGGCAGTGCCTACACAACCTGTTGTGATGGCTGATGCAGGTGCTAATGGCACCATAGCCAACTATACAACAATATATAACTCAGGCAAGGTATTCCTTAACTGGACAGCTAAAAACGAAGCTGCAGATTGCTTATATATAGTAGAGCGATCTGTTGATGGTAAAATATATGAATCTGTTGGTATTAAAGAAGGATTAGGAACAGCTGTTGAATTATTTTATTCATGGATGGACCAAACCCCTCCTAACGGATATGCTTTTTATCGTGTTAAAAAAATTGCACGTGATGGATCACAATACTACAGTGCTACCAACACAGTAATAAATATGGATTCGAGTTATGATCCGAACTCCAATTACGCAGCCGGCAAAAAGTCGGATGAGCAGAGAAAACAATAGATAAAAACCAAAGGGCAGGCATTACACATTGAATAATATTTAACCATACAAAAAAATGAAAAACTCAACGACCGGAAAATGTCAGAGCTATTTTCGAACATTTTGTGCTGTAACACTCCTGGTGTTATTCAGCACTTTACAATCGAAAGCACAAATACCTACTGCATCTTTTGCTGCAGACTCAACACAGGGTTGTGTTCCTCTGACCGTTCACTTTTCGAACACTTCTCTTCAAGCAACCAGTTTTTTCTGGGATTTTGGTAATGGCAATACTTCTACACTTCCTAATCCTCAGACCGTATATCTGAGTCCCGGATCATATACAGTAACACTTATTGCCCATAATTCAGTATCCGGTCAATCAGATACTTTGATTATGCCTGCATATATTTCTGTAGTTTCATTTCCTACAGCAGACTTCAGTTCAAATGTAACATCTGGTTGCAGTCCATTAACGGTTAACTTCACCAATAACTCTACAGATTACACATCATGTGTTTGGGATTTTGGTGATGGGTTTTCATCCACACAAACCAATCCGAGTCATACCTATTCAATACCCGGGTTTTATACTGTGAAGTTGGTTGCATATTCAGCTTTCGGCTGCAGCAACGTAAAAACCAAATTAAATTATATACGTATTTATGATAAACCTAATGCACAACTGTCAGTAACTCCCTCCAGTACATGTGATCAAAATGAGGTGTTTCAGTTTTCTTCATCGTCAACCGGTATTACCAATTATACATGGAATTTTGGGCAACCGTCATCTGGTGCAGCAAATACTTCTACCTTACCTAACCCAACGCACGTGTATGGTACACAGGGAACTTTCACTGTTAGCCTTATTGTTGAAGATGCAAATGGTTGCAGCGATACTGCAGTAGTAAATAATCTTATATCAATCGGCTCTGCATTAACTCCAACATTTACCTGGAATAAAAGTGCAGGATGCGAACCTTTAACGGTAAAATTTACTCCACCATCCATCACAGGTGTTACCAGCTACTCTTGGAATTTTGGTGATCCGTCATCAGGTGCTGCCAATACTTCAACTGCAGCAAGTCCAACACATACTTATAATTCAGCAGGTACATATTCTGTTTCGTTATTTATTACCACCTCCAGTGGTTGTAATGGTGGTGTAACTTTAAATAATATTATCACTGTTGATCAGCCCCCTGTTGCTGCTTTTAATGCAAATCCAAGAACAGGATGTAATCCGTTCACAGTCCAGTTTAATAATGCATCAAGTGGTGCAACTACTTATTTATGGGAATTTGGTAATGGTACCACATCGACTCTTGCATCGCCAACTGCCACATATACTGCTGCAGGAACTTACACGGTAAGACTTCATGCTTACTCAGCCAATGGCTGTGAAACAATTGAGGAAAAACTCAATTATATAACCGTAAATGACATTGTAGCTAAATATAATTCTACTCCACGGTCAGGATGTGCTCCTCTAACTGTTTCTTTCAACTCAAGTGGTTCACTTGGAGGAGTAAGTTGGTTATGGGATTTTGGAGACCCTGCTTCAGGTGCTGCCAACACTTCAACGCTCCCTCATCCAACTCACACCTACACTTCACAAGGAAATTATTATGTTCAGTTAATTGTAACCTCTGCTGATGGTTGTGTTGATACAGTGAGAAAGTCAGCAGTAACTGTAGCTGCACCTTCTGTTGTTTATACTGTTCCTGATACCATCAAAGGTTGTCAGCCTTATTCTGTTTCTTTTACCAACCCATTGCTAGGTGCCACTTTCTTCCATTGGGATTTTGGTATTCCGTGGTTAACAGATGATACAAGCAATATTGCAAATCCGACTTATGTTTTCGATTCTGCAGGTGTATTTACAGTTACACTGACTGCTACAATGGGAGGTAATAACGGTTCAGGTTGTACACAGGTTTTCAATCCGATTGCTTATGTACAAATATTCCCGATGATTATTTCTCCAATCACCTATGTACAGGCAACACCTTGTGCTCCTTACCTTATAC
Source organism: Bacteroidota bacterium (assembly GCA_019136655.1). Classification (GTDB taxonomy): domain Bacteria; phylum Bacteroidota; class Bacteroidia; order AKYH767-A; family OLB10; genus OLB10. The sequence continues at coordinate 58,114 of JAGVTU010000005.1, read as the reverse complement.
ATTTCAGTGACACAACTCAAGGTGTGATACACTGGGATTGGGACTTCGGTGATGGATCACCTCATGACACTACTCAGTTTCCATCTCACACTTATACCCAACCCGGAACATATACTGTTACGTTAAATATTGAACTGGCTTCAGGGTGTATGACAAGCATGAGCACTGTCATTACATTGGGTATGAGTAATCCTATTACTGTTAATAAGGATGAAGGATGTAGTGATGATCCATTTACTTTTGGGCTCACAGGTGGGCCATGGACAAATGTCAGCTGGGATTTTGGTGACGGGGTAGGCACATCCACCTCTCAAACGCCTACTTATGTATATAATGTAGCCGGGAACTTTGTAGTAACATTAAATGCTACAGGAAGTGATGGCTGTTCTTATACTTTTCAGGATACCATTGTTACTACCAATCCACAACCATCTTTCGTTGTGAACGGACCTACATCAGGTTGTGATAAACTTATTGTTTACTTCACTAATACTTCCACCGGTGCCACATCCTATTTATGGGATTTTGGTGACCCCACATCTTCTACGGGATATTCTACTCTGGTTAATCCTTCAAGAAAATTTTCCACTCCTAAGGATTACACCATCACGCTTACTGCAACAAATGGTGCATGTTCTCGCTCTGTAACATATCCGGCATTAATCAGTATTTATGCTGCCAAGCCAAATTTCAGTTTCACACAAAGCAGTCAGTGTTTTCCTATTACTATACAACTTACCGATTTAACAGGGCCGGCTCCTGCAGTTGAGTGGGGCTGGAATTTTTTCAACGGAGTCACTGACTCTACTCAAAATCCTACATACACCTATCTGTCGCCTCCTGCTTCCGATAGCATTTCACTTTGGGTAAGAGATACCAACGGATGTACTGCCACTAAAAAACTAGAAGGAATAAATTATAAGCAAGCAAATTTTACTGTAGCTTCTTCTGTAGGTTGTATTCCTGCTACCATCTGTTTCACAGATTCAAGTGATACTACTGCTGTTTCCTGGCAATGGAACTTTGGTGATGGAAGCACTTCGACAACACGCAACCCGTGCCATACTTACACTGCGGACAGTTCTTATACTGTAACACTGATTACTACATTTTCATCAGGGTGTAAGGATACTATTGTTGTTCCAAACGCAGTGAACATATCAAGCCCTCATGCGGACTTTAATGCTCCTACTGTTGCATTTTGCGCTCCTGCATTAGTAAACTTTAATAATCTATCTACGAATGCAACCTCTTACATATGGGATTTTGGTGACAGTACAACTTCAGTTGCAGCTACACCTTCACATGTATATAACATCCCCGGAGATTATACCATAACACTTATTGCAATTAATGGTAGCTGTCGTGATACTATGAAAAAAGTAAACTATCTTCATGTTCCCGGAACTGCCTCTTACTTCAACCTGACAAGTTTACAAAGCTGCGTGGGAAATCTTGTACAATTTACTGACAGCTCCTTAAATGCACAATCTTGGCTTTGGAATTTTGGTGATGGTGACAGTTCAACATTGCAAAATCCAACACATCTTTATTCTTCAACAGGAAGTTATATTGTCTCGCTCATTACCAGTGACACGCTTGGATGTTCATCGCATTACATTTTCAACAATCCAATTGTGGTTCATCCTGTACCAACAGCTATTGCTTCTACTCAGGATACTGTAGGCTGTAATGTGTTTACCGCTTCGTTTACCCAGAATTCCACCAATGCTACTTCCTACTTATGGAACTTTGGAGATCCTTCTTCAGGTGCACTGAACACAGATACTACTACAGCACCAACTCATAGTTATGCAACGCCCGGTTTGTATCAGGTTTATCTTGTTGCTACCAATAGTTATGGTTGCAGTGATACTTTCTGGCTACCTACCGGTATAAATGTAAAAGAAACTCCTGTAGCGCAATTTACCAACACTCCATCATCAGGATGTACTCCTTTAACAGTAACATTTAACAATACTTCAACCAGTTTAAATAATCCATCTTATCTGTGGGATTTTGGTAATAGCACAACTTCAGTTGATGCTTCACCACAAATTACCTATGCTGATTCAGGCCAATTTGCGGTTTCATTAATTGTAACCAATGGTGCCGGCTGCAGCGATACTGCTACAACAACCATTACTAGTTACTTATCGCCTACTGCACTGTTTTCAACTACAGATACAGCGGGTTGCAGCCCTTATACATCAAACTTTACAAATCTGTCAACCAATGCAACTTCTTATCTGTGGAATTTTGGTGACGGCTCTACATCAACACAGGCAAATCCTTCGCATACTTATACTACTGTAGGAAGTTTCACTGTAACATTAATAACTTCAAATGCATCAGGATGTAAAGACACTTTCCAGTTACCTTTCCCGGTTATTGTGAAACAAACTCCTCGTGCAAGATTTAACTTCACACCTTCATCAGGTTGTACTCCGCTTACCGTTTCATTTACCAATACTTCTACCAATACCAACAATCCGGTGTATTCATGGAACTTTGGAAATGGAAACACTGCCAACACTTCCAACGCATCAACTGTTTATACTGACTCAGGATATTACAGTGTAACTTTACTTGTTACAAATGCCAATGGTTGTTTTGATGATACTGTACGCACTGTTCGTGCCAACTTATCACCAACAGCTTTGGCTGCAACAAATGATACTTCTGGATGTACGCCTTACACTGTGAACTTTACCAATAATTCTGCAAACGCTGTTTCATATCTGTGGAATTTCGGAAATGGTGCAACTTCTACTCAGGCAAATCCTTCTTACACTTATTATGGTGCGGGTAATTTTACTGCAACACTGATTGCTACCAACTCCAACGGTTGTAAGGATACATTTACTTTCCCTTACAGCATTCATGTGAAACAAACACCAAGTGCGAGATTTAACTTTACTCCTGACATTACTTGTTACCAATGACAACGGTTGTTTTGATGATACAGTACGCACTGTTCGTGCTAACTTATCGCCAACTGCTTTGGCTGCAACAAATGATACTTCAGGATGTACACCATACACTGTGAATTTTACCAATAATTCTACAAATGCTGTTTCTTATCTGTGGAATTTCGGAAATGGTGCTACATCTACTCAGGCAAATCCAACTTACACTTATTATGGTGCAGGTAATTTTACTGCAACACTGATTGCGACCAACTCCAACGGTTGTAAGGATACATTTACTTTCCCTTACAGTATTCATGTGAAACAAACACCAAGTGCGAGATTTAACTTCACTCCTACTGTTGGATGTACTCCTTTAAGTGTAAACTTCGCAAGTGTGTCCAGCAATCTGACATTACTTGTTACCAATGACAACGGTTGTTTTGATGATACAGTACGCACTGTTCGTGCTAACTTATCGCCAACTGCTTTGGCTGCAACAAATGATACTTCAGGATGTACACCTTACACTGTGAACTTCACCAATAATTCTACAAATGCTGTTTCTTATCTGTGGAATTTTGGTGACGGATCAACATCAACGGATTCTGTACCTGCCCATACTTATACCGTAGCAGGAAATTATAATGCAACACTGGTTGCCACCAACTCCAACGGATGTAAGGATACATTTATCGTACCTACAACTGTACATGTGAATCAGACTCCGACAGCATCGTTTACTAAATCAAAAACTTCAGGATGTGCTCCGTTAACTGTTAACTTTACCAATACTTCTTCCAATGCAACAGGAGCCTCAACTTTCTGGGATTTTGGTAACGGACAAACATCAACATCTTCTAATACATCAACAACATATACCACTGCAGGCAATTATACCGTATGGTTAACAATAACAAGTCCTCAGGGATGCGTTGACAGTATTTCTCAAACAATCACAGTTTATGATCTTCCAACAGCATCAGCTGCTACAACAGATACCGTAGGCTGTACACCTCACACTGTACAGTTCAGCAATAATTCTTTAAATGCAACATCTTATTTGTGGAACTTTGGTAATGGAGCAACATCTACTGCTGCAACACCTTCCTATACTTATACTACAGGAGGTAATTACACAGTAACACTTATTGCTACAAACTCCAACGGTTGTAAAGACACCTTTGTATTCCCTTATGTTATACAGGCATTGCAATCGCCACTTGCATCTTTCACTCCTTCTTCTGCATCAGGATGTACACCGCTTACTGTGAATTTCACAAACACTTCAACACAAACAATTGGTGCTTCATACAACTGGAATTTTGGAAATGGAGGAACTTCATCCACTTCCGATCCATCTGCAGTATATACTGACTCCGGTTACTTTGCCGTGCAGTTGCAGGTGATGAACAGCAACGGATGTATGGACGACACCATCAGAAACATTCAGGTTAACCTGTCGCCCACAGCTATTGCATCTACTGCTGATACTGTTGGATGTAATCCGATGACGGCAGTGTTTACCAACAACTCATTAAATGCATCAGCTTACAGCTGGAACTTTGGTGATGGCATTACATCATCCACTGTTTCTCCAAGTCATATTTATACCACACCCGGAAATTATACAGTAACATTAATTGCCGCATCAAGTGCTGGATGTCTGGATACGCTGATATTCCCTTACACCATCCACGTAAACCAAACACCTGTTGCATCTTTTATCAAATCGGTATCATCAGGATGTACACCACTGACTGTGCACTTAAACAATACTTCTACAAATACTAATGGAGCTTCTTATCTGTGGGATTTCGGAAATGGTTCCACATCAACAGATGCAAGTCCTGATGTGACATATAATACTGCAGGAACTTATACCATACAACTTCAGGTAACCAATGCTTCAGGTTGTACTGATACAACTTCTCAGACAGTGCAGGTAAATGCAACTCCTGTGGCCATAGCATCTACTGCAGATACTACAGGTTGTACTCCTTACCTCAGCACCTTTGTAAATAATTCAACCAATGCTACAGGTTATCTCTGGAACTTTGGTGATGGTGCTACTTCAACAACAGCAACACCATCTCATACTTACAATGCTGCAGGAAATTATACTGTAACGCTGATTGCATTCAATGCTGCAGGTTGCAGTGATACACTGGTTCTGCCTCAAACAATTACCGTTCATCAATCACCTGTTGCATCATTCACACAATCGGCAACTACAGGGTGTGCACCACTGTCGGTTAATTTTAACAACACTTCTTCACAGGAAGTGAATGCAACCTACAGCTGGAATTTTGATAATGGTTCCACTTCAACACTTTCAAATCCGGCAGCACAGTTTGTCAATGCAGGAAGTTATAACGTAACACTCATTGTTACCAATACGGGTGGATGCAGTGACACTGCAACTCACAGTGTGAATGTATTATCTACACCTGTAGCTAATGGATTTACCAATGATACAATAGGATGTACTCCGTTTACCGCAACATTTACCTCTACTTCTACCAGCAGTGATTCTGTTGTATGGTACTTCGGCAATGGGCAAACCGCATCCGGTGCTGTCACACAATATACCTATACACAACCGGGAATTTATCAGCCTTATTTGGTTACAATAAATTCAACAGGATGTACAGACACATTCTACCTGCCAAAAACAGTACGGGTTAATTTGAGTCCTGTAGCTAATTTCAGTGCATCGCAAACTGCAGGTTGTTCAGGAACAACTTTCGATTTCAGCAATCTTTCGTCCGACACAATTTCACCGGTATATCAGTGGACTGTAGGTGGATTCTCAACAGCAACACCATCCGTAAGTATTCCTTTGGTGAGTCCGGGATTTTATACAGTTTCATTAACTGTTACCAACAGCAATGGATGTTCCGACACTGAAATCAAAAATAACTTCATACAGGTGTACGACACATTACCTCCTCCACAGGATCCTATTTACAGCGTAAGTGTGTTGTCAGACACTCAGGTTGAAATCAAATGGCAAAACAGTTCTGCTCTTGACCTTGGTGCCTATAAATTATGGCGACTTGATAATGCAAGCGGTAATTATGTAAACGTTTATACAGACAATAATCCAACGAACGCGTCCATGAATCCTGAGTCGTCTTATATTGAAAATGGATTGAATACGTTGTCCAACACTTACACTTACAAGTTGCAAACACTTGACCGTTGTTCAATGGCATTACCATTAAATGTTTTGAAAGCTCATACTACCATTAATGTAAGTGCACATAAAGTTGGAACTTCAATCAACGTTAACTGGACTCCTTATGGCGGTTGCCCTGTATCAACTTATGAAATTACCAGAACTGAAGTTGACAACGGAAGTACAGCAGTAATTGCTACCGTACCGGGAACACAATTAAGTTATCTCGATACCATGATGTTATGTCCTGGTGATTACAGCTATCGAATTAAAGCATATGACTTATGTGGATTACTTTATACTTCACTGAGTGATACAGCTGCAGCACGTCCTGATTACAGTTTACAGGATCAGCAAGCCATCATTGTACGTTCTACTGTTGTCAACAACCAATACGTACTTACTGAATGGTCAGAGCCGCAGGTTCATCCTGAAAGAGTGAAAGAGTACAACATTTACAGAAGTACTGACACTACAGGCACATACTATTCATTCCTTGCAACTGTATCAGCCAATGTTACCAGCTACGAAGATTTTGATGTAAACGTCAATCAGCAAAACTATTACTACAAAGTAGAAGTGGTAAGCGATTGCGATATGGCAGGAAAATTAAGCTCCAACAGCTCGTCCATTTTACTCAAAGGAAACTGGGAAAATGAGAGCAGTCGCTTACGTTGGACTAAATACGATAAATGGGATACAGGCGTAGAGCGTTATGAAGTAGAAAAATATAACTGGAGCACCGGTCAATGGGAAAAAGTGAAAACCGTTCCCGGCAATGCTACAGAAACTAATGTCGATGAGTAATTAAAATTATTCATTGTGTATGCCCCAAAAGCCCGGTTCAGAGAGCCGGGTTTTTTATTTTTTAATATGATGTGGTGATTTATTACTTACGGATGTGCTGAGTTTCCTCACGGTATCCATGATGGCTGCTTTATCAAAATGACATTCGTTATACAGTTCACGCTGCTCGCCATGCTCAATAAATTTATCCGGAATTCCCAGACGAATTATTTCTGCGCTGTAATTATTGTCTATCATAAATTCGGCTACAGCACTTCCCATACCACCCATGAGGCAACCATCTTCCACAGTGATTATTTTTTTGTAGTTGGCAAATACTTCATGCAGCAACAACTGATCGAGTGGTTTTACAAAACGTAAATCGTAATGTGCCGGGTAAATATTTTCATGTGCCAGCTCATCACAGGCAGCCACTGCAAAATTTCCGGGATGGCCAATGGTTAAAATTGCAATATGTTCTCCGCCTCTAAGTTTGCGTCCAGTGCCTACAGAAATGGCTTTAAAAGGAGTACGCCACTCTGTCATAACACCATTACCTCTTGGATAGCGAATACTGAAAGGTCCCATGTTGTCATGCTGTGCAGTGTACATCAGATTGCGCAATTCTTCTTCGTTCATTGGTGCACTTACAATCATGTTGGGAATACATCGCATATAAGCAAGGTCAAATGCGCCATGATGTGTTGGTCCATCCGCACCTGCAAGACCGCCTCTGTCTAAACAAAAAACCACATTCACTTTTTGCAGTGCCACATCATGTATCACCTGATCATAGCCACGCTGCATAAACGAAGAGTAAATGTTGCAAAATGGTATCATGCCCTGTGTGGCAAGACCTGCGCTAAAAGTAACTGCATGCTGTTCCGCAATTCCTACATCAAATGCTCTTTCGGGCATTGCTTTCATCATTATGTTCAGCGAGCAACCCGAAGGCATGGCAGGAGTGATTCCTACTATTTTCGAATTTTTTTCTGCCAGTTCCACTATAGTATGTCCAAACACATCCTGATATTTCGGAGGCTGTGGTTTATCGTTTGCAGGTTTATAAATCTCACCCGAAATTTTATCGAACAAACCCGGAGCATGCCACTTGGTCTGATCTTCCTCTGCCTTCTTAAAACCTTTACCTTTTACGGTGAGGCAATGCAAAATTTTAGGACCGGGAATATTTTTTAAATCTTCAAGCACTTTTACCATATTTCCCACATCATGCCCATCAATAGGCCCGAAATATCTGAAGCGCAGCGACTCGAATAAATTACTTTGCTTGAGTAAAACAGATTTAAATGCGTTTTCAATTTTCTGAGCGATTACCTGTGCATTAGGCCCGAACTTGCTTACCACTCCAAGTGCTTTCCATACTTCGTCTTTCAACTTGTTGTAGGTTGGCGAAGTAGTAATCCCGGTAAGATATTCTTTCAAAGCGCCAACGTTTGGATCAATGCTCATGCAATTGTCGTTGAGTACAACAATCATGTTGGTGTTTTCCACACCTCCGTGATTCAATGCTTCAAAGGCAAGGCCTGCCGTCATGGCACCATCACCAATTACTGCAATGTGTTGTCTGTTTTTATCATTCTTAAGGCGGCTGGCAACACTCATACCTAATGCAGCTGAAATAGATGTGGAACTATGGCCTACACCAAAAGTATCGTACTCGCTTTCGCTGCGTTTTGGAAATCCACTGATACCGTTGTAGATTCTGTTGGTATGAAAAACATCACGTCTTCCTGTAAGAATTTTATGGCCGTATGCCTGATGACCAACATCCCAAACAAGCTGATCGTAAGGAGTGTTGAAAACGTAGTGTAGTGCAACGGTAAGTTCTACCACACCAAGACTTGCGGCAAAATGACCACCATGTACCGAAACCACATCAATAATATACTGTCTTAGTTCATCCGAAACCTGCTGCAGTTTTTCCGGTGCAAGTTTTCTTAAATCTGAAGGCGATTGAATAGTTTTAAGAATATCTCCTGCTTTTGCTTCCATTATGATAAAAGTGTGGCAAATTTAATGAAAAAGTAGCAAAGGAAGAATGCTTTATTCAAATAAGATACAGGATGTTGTGTCGTAGAACACTTTTAAGCTCTCTGAATCATGTTATGCATTAAACAGTTAAGAGTTTAATACTACGTAAACAACCCAGCAGGAGCTAACGCGACCTGCAGGGTTGTAGAAAAGATTTTATTAAGCAAACCATTCTATCATTTGCTGAAGGCTTATTTGCTTTTTTTCGGAATCGCTGAGGTCTTTTATTATTCTTCCCTGATCCATCTGAATGATTCTGTTTCCATAACGGTGTGCTTCCTTCAGACTATGTGTTACCATGATGGCTGAAATTCCAAGTTCCTTTATAAACCGGCTTGCAAGTTCCATTACGCGTTCGGCACTTCTTGGGTCCAATGCCGATGTCGGTTCGTCCATCAGGAGCAGTTGCATGTTGTCCATAGTTGCCATCAGCAAGGTGAGTGCCTGTCGTTGCCCTCCCGACAGTGAGCCTATAGGCTGATGTAATTTTGATTCCAGACCAAGTTGCAACAGCGATACTTTGTGTTTAACTTTTTCTTCAAAAGATTTGGTGTTACCCAAAATCAGCTTTCTCGATTTGGAACGCAGTGCGGCCAGTCTGAAATTATCTATGACACTTAACTCGGAGGCTGTTCCTGCAAGCGGATTCTGAAACAGCCGTGCTATGAATGCGCTGCGCTGATATTCTTTGAGCGAAGTAATTTCCTTTTGGTCAAAAAAAATGCTTCCTGCTGTTGGTGCAAGCGAACCTGCCAGCAGATTTAACAGAGTTGATTTCCCTGAGCCGTTGGTGCCCAGAATGATTACAAACTCTGCAGGCTGTATGGTTAAATCAATACTGTCAACTGCGACAATGTCATTACCGTTGCTGTTAAATATTTTGGTTAATCCTTCAATCCTTATCATGTTCTTTCTCGAAACGAAATTTTAAGAACAGCAATAATGCTCAGTACAATCAGTGCCGTAACCAGTTTGAGCGCCTGAGGAGGCAACCCTGCAAGCAATGCAACTGCCAGCAACACTCTGAATACTACTGACCCAGCCACAGCCATTACAATGTTCAGCAACAACGAGGATTTTTTTGCAAGTCTGATGAACGATTCGCCCAATATTACTGCAGCAAGTCCTGATATAACAATGCCTACTCCCATATTGATATCAGCAAAACCCTGATACTGTACCATCAGACTTCCGCTTAATGCAGTAAGTGCATTGGCTAATGCAAGCCCTGTAATTTTCATTTTTTCAATATTCACTCCCATGGCAAGTACCATACTCTCACTGTTGCCTGAAGCCCGCATGGCAATGCCGAAATCAGTCTTGAGAAGAAGTGTAATCAACAGAATAAGTATAAGCGCAAATACAAAAGCTTTTATAAAATTTGTGACAGACGAATCGCTAAAGAATGAAGATAAATCAGTGAGTGGAATATTGGAGCGCCCCATGATAAATAAATTGACTGAGTAAAGAGCAATCATTACCAATATACCTGCAAGCAGCGGATTTATGTTAAGTCGTGTATGAATGACTCCTGTGGCAACACCTGCCAGCGCGCCTCCTGCAAAAGCCATTGGAAACACCCACACCACGGGCACATGTGCCGACAGTGCAACAGCCGTGATGGCACCTCCCAGCGTATAGCTTCCATCGGTGGTAATATCGGGAATATTAAAAATTTTAAGCGTAAGAAAAATTCCCAGTGCCAGTGCGGCATAAGCAAGTCCCTGTGTGATGGCAGCAAAGAGGGCATCCATTTTTTATTCGTCTGCTTTTTTAAATTTATCAGGAAAAATAATATGATATTGTTCTGCAGCTTTCGGATTATAAACGAAGTTACGGGTCTTCACTTCTTCGGGATGCGGAATCGTTTTTTTTCCGGATTTAAGATAGGATGCTGCCTGAAATCCTGCCTGAAAACCCCACTGATAAAAATCGGCTCCGTAAGATGCTATTGCTCCTCTGCTCACCAAACCTGCTTCTGAAGTAAAGACAGGAATATGTGCATCATTGCATACTTTGGCAATAGTTTCAAAGGAAGCAAAAATCACATTGTCGGGCAATGCAAAAAAAACATCAGGCTTTTTAGCTGCCAGTGCCTGAGCCACCAGTTGCGTTTCTGACGATGCTGTTACCGTCATGGGAAGTATGGAAAGACCCAATCTCTGTGCTGCTAACTGCAATCGGTTGAGTGCATTTGCTGACTGAGGCTCGCTGGAGTTGTAAATGGTACCAATAACTTTTGCCTGAGGGAAAAACTGTTGTATGATGGCCACAGAAGTATCAATGTAGCTGAGTGTTTCATACACTCCGAATAGATTTGTCGGTACCATTCCTCTCTCATTGTTTAATCCTGCCAACTCAGGACTTGGCGCTACCATCATGCATACAGGTATGGTTTTGGTTCGCTTTACGGCAGTAATGGTTGACAGGGTTGCGTTGGCAGCAATTACGTCAGGATTTTTTGCTATCAGATAGTCGCATGACTGGTTGAGCATGGCAATATCTCCCTGTGCATTGGCTTCGTAAATGCGCAACGTTTTTTGCTGTTCAGAAAAGCCCTGTTGCTGCATGGCATCAAAAAATCCCTTACGCGCTTTGGCAAGAGTAGCATCTTCGGCAACATCTAAAAATCCTACAGAAGGAACATTACCTCTGTTGCTGCAGGCCGAAAACAATAATGAGATGACTAAAGCGAAAAGAAAATTTCTTGACATAAATAAATTTTCAGGAAGTAAAGTCATGTAAAGGAAAGAAAAAAATACTGATAATGCTTCAGGATATATGCCAGAGGATAAAAAGAAAAACGGGACGCTGCTTGCGCAAACGTCCCGAAGCCATGAAAACTATCTTTACGGGGTTATTTATTTTCCTTTTTTTCATCCTCTTTGTTGATGCCGGATGATGCATCTTTGAATTCTCTAATACCTTTTCCAAGGCCTCTTGCAAGTTCAGGAATTTTTTTACCTCCAAAAATTAGAAGTAATGCTAAAACTATCAGCAACACTTCGGAGCCACCTAAACTCCATATCAGTAAACAAATTACAGAACTCATTATCTTTAAAATATGCTACAAATATAGGATGTTTTTAATTCTCAGACAAATTTACAAAAAAATTATTTTTTAGCTAACCAGGAAGCAGGATTCATTTTTGCAAAACCTTTCCAAATCTGAAGGTTAAGGTCGGCATTATTGGTTTCTGAGTCCGTTTTGACGGTACCTATACTTTGCTTGGTGGATACTTTATCTCCTTTTTTTACATACACATCATCCAGATTTGAGTAAACAGAAAAATACTCTCCATGACGCACAATAACTGCTGAGCCTGTTGGCAGATGAACCGTACCTGTAACTTCACCATTGAAAATACTGCGCACTGCACTTCCTTTGGAAGTTCGAATATCAATACCATCATTCTTTGTGGTTACATTTTTTAGCTGCGGATGCTGATGTTCGCCAAATGTTTCTGATATACTTCCCTTTTCCACCGGCCATGGCAAACTACCTTTGTTGGAGGCAAAGCTGTTGCTCAGCTTTTGTGCTTCCGGAGTGAGTGTAAATACATTTTCAGTGGTAACATTTTTCTTCCCTGCCTTCACAGCTTTCTTTTTGGCTGCCTCTATCTCTTTTCTTACTAATGCGGCTATGCTGTTTTCAAGGCGTTTCTTTGCCTTCATTTTCTCGTCTAACTTTTTACGCAAAGCTTTCTCACTCACCTGCAGGTTAGCCATCAGTTTATCATGTTTCTCTTTTTCAGTAACCAGTTCTTTTTTCTGACTTTCCTGCGACATTTTCAGACCTGTTTTTTCTCTCTTCTTCTGTTCAAGATCTTTCTTCTTACCCGACAACTCTGTTTGTGTTGCAGTAATCAGCTCTGCCTGATTCCGCCTGTTCTCTGTAAGCTGCTGCAGATACTTCAACCGTTTATAAGCCTGATTGAAATCGTCAGCGGCAAAAACAAACATCATCGTTTGATATTTATTGCTGTTGCGCTGAGCAAACAAAATCATATTTTCATAGTCGGCACGAAGTTGTTTAAGTTGACTCTCCAGTGAATCAATGCTTTTGTCGGTACGGTTTATTTCACCATTTAATGAACGTATCTCTGAATTGATGGAGTTGATAAGGTCGTTACGCAGATTAATTTTTTTGCGAAGCATATCCAATTGCGCCTGTGTTGCATTTTTATTTTTCTCGGTTTGCTTAAGCTGACGGTTGGTTTCAGCAATTTCTTTCAAGAGTTTCTCACGTTTCTTTTCAAGGTCGCGTTTAGACTGCTGTGCAAATATGGACTGAAGAGTGAATACTCCTCCAATGATAAAAAGCAAAGCAACAATATGGTATAACCTGAATCGCATTCATGCAAAAGTAAAACCGGCATACAGAGGCATTATTCCCTGACGAATTACTTTTCGACAGTTTTATGCACGACTTCTATCTTGATTCTTTGTAGTTTTTAGGTATGCTGAATGGAAATTCAAGAATTTCACCAACAGAAACTTTGGAGTAATCTATTTCTATAGTGATGTCTTTTTCAGCTTTAAGGTGTGTAACTGATTTGTAAGGAAAATATCCTTCAGGAGTTTCTTTGAAGCCGGAATATTCGGTGAGCAGCGATTTTTGAATACGCTGGTCATCAATAGCAAGTTTGGTTATTCTGAAAGTATTTCCATCCACATAAAAATCCTGAACTACAGGTTTACTTGGGTCTTTCTCTTCGAGCGAACGTTTGAGTTTTCGTTTGCTTAATGTGCTTAGAATATAAGATTGCTCTTCGAGATAAACAGAGTTGAATCTGTTTTTCTTATAGGCAAACAAATTTCCGGTGAGCACACCTTGTATTATTTCAAAATCAAGATTGCCTGAGTTCAACAAATCGTTGATGAGTTTATAACCTGATACTTTATACTCGTGATTAATTCGGTCGAGAAAACGAACTGTATCGGGCGTAAGTAAAACTCTTACGGCTTCAATGCCAAGCAATGGCGAAACAGATACCCAGATGGCACTGTCGCGGCACATCCTCAGATTTATGTTGAATGAATTCTTTTCGTTGTCGATAGTTGCGTTTACTGAGGCTTTTGCACTTATCCACTTGCCATAAAAAGCACTGTCATGAATATTTTTCAGGAGCATGTCTGCCCCAATTTCTTCAAGGCTTTTCCCATGTTTTATCACAATGGGCTTCTCCGCCTTACGTGTTGTTTTACAAGAGAAAAAAATCAGAAGGCCTCCAACTAAAAAAAATAGTCGCAGTCCTTTATTCATACAGTTTACGGTCTTTTATTTTTTTATCAAGCATATCAGATGCATCACCGGCTTTTTTAGCTTTCAGCCAATACTCAATTGCCTTATCGGCATTTCCCTTCTGAAACAATACATCACCATAATGTTCTAAGATGGTACCGCTGCTGTTGCCACCATTCTCCAATGCTTTTTCAAGCCATATCAATGCATCATCATATTTCTTCTCCTGATATAAAATCCAACCATAGGTATCAAGAAAAGATGACTGATTAGGTTGCAGGTCATTACTCATCTTCGACATTTTCTCTGCTTTCTCAAGCTGATCTTTTCGCAGTGACAAATAATAAGCGTAATTATTGAGTACATAAGCATCTTTAGGGTCAAGTTCGAGTGCTTTGTCAAATGCTTTATCAGAGTCTTCGTACTTTTTAATTTTATTGTAATTGTCGCCCAGGTTGCTGTAAAACTGCACCAATTGTGCATCATTGTCCACCACCAGTTTGATTCCTTGATTTAAAATTTCGATGGCCTCAGCATTTTTGTCCAATTGCGATTTTGCAATACCATTCAACAGATAGAGCGAAGATTCATTTGGAAAATAAGTAATCGCTTCTGTACTTGCAGAGTCCATCAGACCGAACTTTTTTAACTCTGAAAGATTTATGATGTACTGTTGCCAAACGTTCAGATTGTTCTTGTCACGGTCGAGTGATTTTTGATAGTACCCGGCTGACTTTTCATACTCTTTATTCATCGTAAGCAAGTCGCCATAAATAGCCTGAGCACGTGCCTCATCAGGGTGTGTCTCGGCAAGTGTTTTGCATAACTCCAGGCACTGCAACATCATGGTACTGTCACGTTGCAGCAGTGGAATATATGAAGAAATAATCTTTACTTTAATATCTGTATCAAGATCACGGTTGGTAAAAGCTTTCTTAAGATACTCAAACGATTTTTCTTTATCCCCCGTATTTCTGTAATAATCTGCAAGATTCAGGTTGATGCGAGGCTCATTCGGGTTGACTGATTTCATTCTCTCAATTACGGCCAAAGCTTTATCCGGCATATTATTTACTGAATATAATTCATACAGCATGGAATACATATCCATACTATCAGGATACTTTGCAATGTAGTTTTCCAATACTTCAGCCGCTTTATCAACTTTGTTTTGTTTGAGATAAATCTGCTCTTTGCGAAGTGTAATTTCTTTGTCTAAACCTACTGCTGCTTCTATTTTATCGTACACTTTAAGTGCATCATTGGGTTTATCAGCATAAAGCAAAACCTCAGCCCATTGATACAGATAATCTAATCGTGACGGAAATTTGGCAGAAAGTTTTTCATAAACCGAAGCTGCATCGTTAAATCTTCCTGTACGCTGATACAATTCTCCAAGCAGAAGTTTGTACCATTCATTATTGGGATTAATCTCTGATGCACGCAAAGCGAAATTGATAGCCTCTGCATACTTTTTGTTATTGGCATACAGCTGCGAAATCTCATACAATGCAGCATCATTGCGCGGATCAATTTTCAGACATTCAGTAAAAAGCTCCATGGCGCGATTGTAATTGCCAAGAATTTTTTCCTTATTGGCATTTACAAAAAAGTACATCAGCTTGGTACTTTGTTCTTCGGAAAGCTTGCTGGGTTTTGCATTTGAAGAAGTTATGTTCTTTTCACCGGACTTACAGGCTGTTATAAAAAACACTGCCAGCAAAACAATAACAATTCCTTTAAATTCTTTACGCATAACCTTCAGCACTTTTAATCATTCCTGTGTACTGTAATCACCCATGCTCAGATCATCAGCCTGACCATTGTAGCGGCAATAATTGCCAATCATTGAATTTGTAATTACAGCTGTATTCACCACAGTATTTGACTGAACAATACTTGAACTGATAATGGTATTATTTATTTGCGAATTTTTTCCAATACTAACGCCCGGACCAATCACGCTGTTGCTGATTTGAACTCCATCAGCAATGTAACATGGTTTTTGAATAACTGATGTTGTAATCTTAGCTGTAGGTGCAATATAATTCTCGGGGTATTTAATATCGAGCATTCTTCCGTTTGTATATACCGTAGCATCTTTGTTTCCGCAATCGAGCCACTCTATAACTTTTCCGGGTACTAACTTTTTGCCTTTGTTTTTCATATTCTCCATGGCATTGGTCAGCTGAAACTCTCCTTTATCCTTGATGTTGTTATCAATCAGATATTGCAATTCTGATTTCAGATTCTCCCCGTCTTTGAAATAATAAATTCCTATGATTGCCAAATCGGATACAAAGGTGGAAGGTTTTTCTACAAAATCAGTAATTACATTGGCTTCGTTCACCTTAACAACACCAAACTGTCTTGGATCTTCAATCTGTTTTACCCAAATAGTTCCGTCACTGTCAGGATCTATATTTACATCGCTGCGAAACAGTGTGTCAGCAAATGCCAGAATCACCTTTCCTTTTAATGCTGACGAAGCGCATAATATAGCATGAGCTGTGCCCAATGGTTCATCCTGATAATGGATGGTTCCTTTGGCTCCCAGCGAAGCAGCAATGTCTGTAAGTGTTTTTTCAACTTCAGCACCAAAACGTCCTACCACAAAAGCTATTTCGTCAACTTTCTCGGGACATACGGCAATGATATCTTCCATCAGATGTTGTACAATAGGTTTTCCAGCAACAGGAATTAATGGTTTTGGAACAGTTAAAGTGTGTGGGCGCATACGTTTGCCCATACCAGCCATCGGGATTATTATCTTCATAAATAAAAGCTAAAAACAGTCTGTTTTTTTAATTAGATGCCAAAAGTAATGAAATTAAGTAAAATTGATTTAATGGGACTTTCAGGAATCATTCTTCGCTTTTACGACTTAGCATACTCATGATTTCTTAAGAATTGACAAATGGGTTGTATGTCTCTGCTTTCACAGATGAGAAATCCTTGTTTAGATGACAGAATCGGAAATAATTAAATGCTCGATCCATTCTTTTAATAAATGAAATAAAGAAGTTGAAATCAGCAGGATATAATTTTGCTAAATTCGCACGCTCATAACCACTATTCATACTACATGAACAAGTATAAAAAAATTAACAACATTACCGGCTGGGCTGTGTTTGGTTTTGCTGCCTGGGTGTTTTTATCTACCATAGAAATGACTGGAAGTTTTTGGGACTGTGGCGAATTTATTGCGGCAGCTTATAAACTTCAGATTGGTCACCCTCCCGGAGCACCTATGTTTCTGATGTTATCACGTATCATGACACTTTTTGCCGGTGACAACCTGCAGATGGTTCCCATCATGGTAAATGCATTCAGTGCTATCACCAGTGCATTTGCTGTACTGTTCACCTTTTGGACCATTACTGCAATTGCCCGTAAACTGGTAATAAAAAACAATGAAGCTGATATGAGTGAAATTATCACTGTAATGGCTGCAGGAGTGGTAGGTGCATTGGCTTTCACATTTACTGACTCTTTTTGGTTTTCGGCAGTTGAAGGTGAGGTATATGCAACATCACAGTTTTTTACCTGTATAGTGGTGTGGGCAACATTCAAATGGGAACAAGTAGCCGATGAGAAACATTCTATCAGGTGGATTATTCTAATCGCCTACCTGATGGGACTTTCTATAGGTGTACACTTACTTAACTTGTTGTGTATTCCCGCTCTCGCCCTAATTTATTACTTCCGAAAATATCCATTCTCATGGGCCGGAGTAGCAAAAACTTTGGGTATTTCAATAGTAATCCTGTTGGTAGTACAATATGGTATCATTGCCTGGTTTGTAAGTATAGGTGCTAAGATGGATTTAATGGCTAACCGGTCAGGTATGAAAATATGGTCAGGGTTTGCTATCTATTCCATAATCATTCTATCATTAATAGCATTTGGAATTTATTACTCTCAGAAAAACCATAAACACTTGCTCAACACTATTTTGCTGAGTGCTGCATTTTTGCTTTTGGGATATACTTCATATGCGCAGATTGTAGTTCGTTCTATGGCCAATCCTCCTATGGATGAAAACAATCCTGAAAATGCTTTCGGTCTTTTAGGTTATCTGAACAGAGAGCAATATGGCGACAGACCCTTGGGTTACGGGCAGTATTACGATGCCAAAGTAGTTGGACAAAAGGAAGGAGCAATGACTTACACAAATCTAGATGGTAAATATGTTGCTACCGGAGCCAAAGTTATTCCTGAATATGATCCTGCACGTTGCACCATTTTTCCACGAATGTACAGTCGCGAACCCAATCATATTTCGGCTTATAAAGAATGGTCAGGTATTAAAGGAGAACAAAAACCAACCTTTGGAAACAACCTGAAATATTTCTTCTCCTATCAGATGAACTTTATGTTCTGGCGGTATTTTATGTGGAACTTCGCTGGACGGCAGAACGATATTCAGGGGCATGGAAGTTTATTAAAAGGAAACTGGATTAGTGGAATTGATTTTATTGACAGCATGTTTCTTGGGCCACAGGACAAACTGCCTGACAGCATGAAAAACAACAAAGCACGAAATAAATTTTATTTCCTTCCATTGATACTCGGACTTGTAGGATTGTTTTATCATTACAAGAAAGACGTCAATAATGCCAACATAGTTATGTTGTTGTTTGTAATGACAGGTATAGCCATAGTAATTTACCTGAATCAGACGCCTTATCAGCCACGTGAGCGTGATTATGCCTATGCCGGGTCGTTTTATGCATTTTGTATATGGATAGGTATTGGCGTTGTTGCCTTAACAGATATGCTGAAAAAACGAATGCCTGCCACTACAGCTGCAATGATTGCCGGATTAGTATGTCTTATTGTACCCGGAGTAATGGGCAAAGAAGGATGGGATGATCACGACCGTTCTTATCGCTATACTTCACGTGATTTTGCTTATGACTATTTGAACTCCTGTGCACCCAATGCAGTTATTTTTACCAATGGTGATAATGATACTTTTCCACTTTGGTATATTCAGGATGTGGAAGGTGTACGCACCGATGTTCGCATTATTAATCTTAGTCTTTTAAATACCGATTGGTATATTGATCAGATAAAACGTAAAGCATATCAATCAGACCCTGTTCCTTTCTCGCTGAAAACAAAACAATACATTCAGGGAACACGCGACTATGTACCATTTTACGACAGAAAAATTCAGGGATACAGCGACCTGAAAGATATCATTGAATTTATCGGAAGTGATAATCCCGAAGCTAAAGTGCGCAGTGAAGGTGGAGAAGAGTTTAATTATCTGCCAACAAAAAAATTCAGAATTAAAGTAGATAAAGAAGCCGTAATTCGCAATAATGTGGTGGAACCTAAAGACACTTCGCGTATTGTAGATTACATCGAGTTTGAGCTTGATAAATCTTATTTACTGAAAGCAGATTTGATGATACTTGACCTCATTGCTCATAATGACTGGACAAGACCTATCTATTTTGCTGTCACCGTAGGGAATGATTCTTATATGAACCTTGAAAATTATTTCCAGATAGAAGGATTAGCATACCGCTTTGTTCCTATTAAAGCTAACAGTGATCCATCAGGTCAGACAGGTGGTGTTGCTTCCACAAGGATGTATGACAACATGATGAATAAGTTTTTGTGGGGTAATATGAGTGATCCGCGAATTTATCTTGATCAGAATAATCTGAACATGACAATGAACTTCAGAAATAATTTTGCAAGATTAAGTGAAACACTCTTGCAGGAAGGGAAACGTGATTCTGCTATGAAGGTACTGGATAAGTGTACGGAAGTAATGCCTGATAAAACGGTTCCATACAATCTGATGATGTTGCGCATTGCAGAATTATATTACCGGGGAGCCAAGCAAAGCGGAGATTCCTTGACCATTAGTGGTGATGTGGAACATAATGCAACAACCGACAAAACGAATATTGAAAAAGGTAATGCTATCATAAAACGATTAGCGGATATTTACGAGAATGATTTGAATTATTACCTCTCTTTGAAAGGTACATCTTATGCCAAAAGTGTTGATCGCGAAACCAATCAGGGTATGGCTGTATTTCAGGAGTTGCTGAGGTTATCAAAAATTGATAATCAAAAAGCTATTACCGATGATTTGCAGAAGCGATACGACCAGCTTGAAGCAAAATACATGCGATAGATTTAAAATTTTTTTATAGCGTAAAAGCGAGCGAGGCTGACCGGATGGTCAGCCTCGCTCGCTTTAGTCTGCAATAATTATTATTCTACTGTAACACTCTTTGCCAGATTTCGCGGCTGATCTACATTGCATCCACGCATAACTGCAATATGATAGCTGAGCAATTGCAATGGAATTACACTTACCAGCGGAACGAGAATGTCATCTGTTTCAGGAATTTCAATAGTATAATCTGCCATTTTCTTTACGGTAACATCACCTTCAGTTACAATGGCAATTATTTTTCCTTTGCGTGCTTTTACTTCCTGAATATTGGATACCACTTTTTCGTATGATGCATTTTTAGTGGCAATAACCACTACAGGCATTTCCTCATCAATTAGGGCAATTGGCCCGTGTTTCATCTCGGCAGCAGGATAACCTTCTGCATGAATGTATGAAATCTCTTTCAGCTTCAAAGCTCCTTCAAGAGCTACAGGAAAACCATAACCTCTTCCCAGATAAAGGAAATTGCGTGCATCTTTGAATCGAGCTGCTATTTCTTTTACTTTATCATTTGACTTAAGTGCCACTTCAACCTTTGCAGGAATGTTTTCCAATTCGTGCAACAGAGAGCGGTAACGTGATTGGGTAATAGTTCCCTTTTTATGAGCAATCTGCAATGCCATCAAAGTAAGTACGGTTACCTGAGCAGTAAATGCTTTGGTTGATGCCACACCTATCTCCGGACCTGCATGTGTATATGAACCTGCATGTGTGGCACGTGGGATGGATGAACCAACCACATTACATACTCCAAAAATGGTTGCCCCTCTTTCTTTGGCCATCTCAATGGCAGCAAGTGTATCGGCAGTTTCGCCACTTTGCGAAATAGCAATCACCACATCTTCTTCGGAAATAATAGGATTGCGATAGCGGAATTCTGAAGCATATTCTACTTCTACAGGAATGCGTGCCAAATCTTCAATAAGATATTCAGCAACCAAACCTGCATGCCATGAAGTACCGCAGGCTACAACAATAATTCTTTTAGCGTTGGTGAGTTTTTTTTCAAACTCATTGATACCACCCAAACGCAAACGACCATTCTGAGCATCTATTCTTCCTCTCATACTATCCCAAATAGAACGGGGTTGCTCATAAATTTCTTTAATCATGAAATGATCATATCCGCCTTTTTCAATAGCTTCAAGTTTTAGTTCGAGCTCCTGAACAAACGGAACTTTCATTTCATTGTCAATAGTCCTTACGGTTAAGTCGCCATTGTTGATGGTGGCTACTTCGTTGTCATTAAGATATACCACATTCTTGGTATATTCCACAATAGGGGTAGCATCCGAAGCAATAAAGAATTCGTCTTTACCTACACCTATTACAATAGGACTTCCTTTTCTGGCAGCAATTACTTTATCAGGTTCTTTTTTTGACAATATCACAATAGCGTATGCACCAATAACCTCACCCAACGCCAATCGCACTGCTTCTTCTGTTGGTACATTTGTTTTGTTTTTAACTTCTTCAATCAGATGAATCAATACTTCTGTATCGGTATCACTTTTAAAAGTGTGCCCTGAATTAATCAGTTCTTGTTTGATGGCAGCATAATTTTCTATAATACCATTATGAATGATAGCCAGTTCTTCTGATTCAGAATAATGAGGATGGGCATTTCTGTCATTAGGCTCTCCGTGTGTAGCCCAACGCGTATGTCCCATACCTACAGTTCCATTGAGGTTTTTGTCTGAAACATAAGCCGCAAGATCGGCAACCTTACCTGCTTTTTTATAAACGCTTAACTCACCATTCAGTAACGCAACACCTGCACTGTCGTAGCCGCGGTATTCCAAACGCTGCAAGCCTTTAATAACTACTGGATATGCCTGACGATGTCCGATGTAGGCAACAATTCCACACATATTTTTACTGTTTTAATTTTGTATAAGTAATCTGTAATTTCATACGGAGAGGTAATGAAGGGTCACCACCCACCAATACCACCCTGTTGGGTGTTTGATATGCAACTGGTATTCTAACCCTGAGAAACATTCCGTAGTTTTTACGTTTTTCGAATAAAATCTGTTGCAAATATTGTGCAATATTATAGCGGTACTGACTATTATTCAGTGAACCTCCAAATAAGGCAGATGAACGTGTCAAATCGGGCATTGTTTGAATGTCACCTGCTGAGTCAATAGCGTATAAATTCAGTTCATTATTTGCCGGCAACAAAGAGGTAGCAGTACCGGGTTCAACATTAATAATAAGCTCTGCTTTATTGATAGCTATTGGACCTAATTCCTTAAGATTTTCGATAAATGGAGCTTCTATTTTGGTTTTTATACCACCCATTGTCTGAATATATGCCTTATCGGCAGCAGGATTGTTGAAGTCAAAGGCAGAATAGTCGTGTACAAAATGACTGAATCGCGCAATACTTCCATCAGAGCTGTAAATATAAAAAGGTAGCGAGTCTGTTCCCGGTGTATTTGGGTCGGTATAATAGAACACCATTGATGTGGCTGTGGTTTTAGCATCAAAAGTGATAATACTGCCTGTTGAGGTTGAAGCAGGTTTAATACAAAATCCTTTTAACTGATTTTTAAAATTATTTACATCATTGAGGTAGGTTCCGGCTTCGTCAAATATTCGCTGGCCGAGTGCATCACTCAGTCGGATGCGCATTCTCGGAGCAATCTTAGTAGTATCGGAGGTAGGTATACTATCTTCCAAATTCTTAACATTAAATGTAATTTCTCCAACTTTATCACCATAAGTCAAGCTGTTGAAGGTGTAATAGGATGCTGTATCATACATCGTTTCTGTCAGTTCATACACTTCAAAAGTCTGATCAACAGAAGTATCACCATAATTTGAAATGTAGGCCAAATTCAGAAATAATGAGTCATAAGTACGGTTGTCATTTGTAAAAGTAGCTGAAGGCTTCAGTTGCGTAAATAACTCAGCAGAAGTAGCTCCGAAAATCGGGTCAACATAGGAGCCAATCATAAAATTATGATTGGAAAGTTGTAAGTCGTATAAAAGTTTAGCATCTGAACGAACACTGTCTTCCAGCATATAAGAAGTGCGCAGCGTTAGCGTATCAAAAAAATCAACATTTATTGCATCTTCTCCTGGTAATAAATCCAAACCCACGGTATCTGGTTTGGAACAACCAGCAAGTATGATCAGCGTGAGAGCAGCCAACCAGATTTTACACTTTGCCATCAATTATGAGGTGGTTTCTGAAATATTTTACTGTTGTGTTTAATAATAACAGCCATCAGGCTTCTACTGGAATTTCTTCCATAATTTCATCATAAAAATTATTGTAAGCCTCAACGTAAAATTCGTCAGGTTGGTATGGTAGCACCAACTTTCCTGATTTTTTAATATGATTCTCTACCTTAGTGCTCAACTTTTCTGCTCCTTTAATAATGGCATCAGCTTTATTGATGGCCGCAATGGTGATGCTGTCAAAACAAGGATTCTTTAAGTCCTTTACATCAGCATTGGATATGCCGTCCATCATCAACTTTTTGGAATAATTATCAGAAAATGGTTCTGTAAACTCATCGTCATAAACAGAATAAACCACTCTTGCATTCTTAAAGATTGGATCTTCACGATAAGCTGTTTTTACGAACAATGGAATTAGGCTCGACATCCATCCATGGCAATGAATAATATCGGGTGCCCATCCTAATTTCTTTACCGTTTCGAGTACTCCGCGGCAGAAAAATATGGTACGGTCGTCATTGTCTTTGAAAAACTTATTATCAGCATCCCGAATAGTGTGTTTACGCTGGAAATACTCTTCATTATCAATAAAGTAAACCTGCATGCGGGCTGCCTGAATACTGGCAACCTTTATAATCAATGGATGATCACTATCGTCAATAATCAGATTCATCCCCGACAAACGGATTACTTCATGTAACTGGTTTCTTCTTTCATTTACCACACCAAAACGTGGCATAAATGTCCGAATTTCTTTCCCTCTTTCCTGAGTGCCCTGTGGCAGGTGACGTCCGATTTTACTGATTGAAGAGTCTTCTAAATAAGGAGCTATCTCCTGCGAAATAAACAGGACTTTGGGCTTTTTAATCATGTGCAAATTCTACCTTGAGTTTGAAGATGCAAAAATATAAAAAAAAACGCTTACAACCTGCAAATTATTAATACAATTTGATGAAAGTGCCTGAATTGCAGAGAGAAGTAGTGAGTTTTAATACCTTTTCAGATGTTTTTTATGCCTTTTTTCATGCAACTTATTTTCCATATTATAATGTTTAAAACAATGCCATCCGCTATCATTCTTTTTGAAATGTGCTTTCTAATTTTGAAAGCATTATGAGCGATAAAAAAGTTACCCCATCCGAATTTGAGGAGATATTGAAAACAGGTAATGCCTTTAAAAACTTTGCTTTCCTGACTTCTAATGGTGCCGCTTCCGGATGTTATAGCGGTTTGAGCAAGTATGATTTTTTAGCCGGAATTAATGCCCTTGACAGTATTGAAACAACTTCGAAATCATTAGAACAGTTACAACAATTTATTGATAAACATAAAGGTCGTTGGATGTTTGGATTTCTTTCATACGACCTTAAGAATGAAATAGAAAATCTCACTTCTAAACATACCGATAAACTTAATTTTCCATCGTTGCATTTTTTTGTTCCTCAAATCGTACTAACCTCTGAAGCCGGTGCTCTTAAAATTATAGATCAGCAAGCACAGACTATTGATAACTTTACGGCAGATGATGTAGAATTGCGACAAATGAAACATTCGCGGCCAATGGAGCTGACCCCAAGATTCACTAACCATGAATATCTGGATGCTGTTTCACGATTAAAAACATTTCTGCAACAAGGTGATATATATGAGGTAACTTTTTGTCAGGAATTCTATAATGACAATGCTGAGATAAATCCATTTGAAACATTTATCAAATTAGGCATTAAGTCGCGGGCTCCTATGTCATGCTTTTATAAAAAAGACAATCATCATATCATCTCATCAAGTCCTGAAAGGTTTTTGTGCAAGCGTGGGCATAAACTTTACTCGCAACCTATTAAAGGCACTGCGGCACGCAGCGCATCTGCAGAAGAGGATGATTATATGAAAGAACAATTACTCCATAATGAAAAAGAACGTGCAGAAAATATGATGATTGTGGATTTGGTAAGAAATGATTTATCGCGCATTGCTCAACCGGGAAGTGTAAAGGTTGATGAACTGTTAGGACTTTACTCTTTCAAAACCGTCCACCAGTTAATTTCAACCGTAAGTTGTGAGGTTTCAGATTCTATTACTTTTTCCGAAATGCTGAAAGCAACTTTCCCAATGGGAAGTATGACAGGTGCTCCAAAAATAAGTGCAATGAAGCTGATAGATGAACATGAAAAAACCAGACGTGGTGCTTTCTCGGGAAGTGTAGGCTATA
Source organism: Bacteroidota bacterium (assembly GCA_019136655.1). Lineage (GTDB taxonomy): Bacteria > Bacteroidota > Bacteroidia > AKYH767-A > OLB10 > OLB10. Next base: position 32,335 of record JAGVTU010000005.1, on the reverse strand, counting down.
TTGATCCTGAAGGCGATTTTGATTTCAATGTGATAATCCGTACTATATTATATAATGCACAGCGGAAATATCTATCAGTTCAGTCAGGTGGTGCCATAACAACCAAATCGGATGCTAACAGCGAGTATGAAGAAAGTTTACTCAAAGCCAAAGCTATGATTGATGTGTTAGGATAATTTATCTTAGCATTAAATTTTATGTTTTGATTGACTCCTTCAAAAGGTTTATTGCCAAACATTCCTTATTTACTTCAGCAGATAAACTGTTGCTTGCCGTAAGCGGAGGCGTTGACTCCATGGTGATGGCTGATTTATTTCTGAAATCAGATTATAAGTTCGCAGTTGCACACTGCAATTTCAAATTAAGAAATCAGGATTCAGATTATGACGAACTTTTGGTAAAACAATGGTGCGAAGAAAATCAAATTGATTTTTATTCAACATCTTTCGATACCAAAATATATGCTGAGGAAAATCAACTCTCCATACAGATGGCCGCACGCGATTTGCGTTATGCCTTTTTTAATGAATTGTGTGAAAAACATCAGTTGAAGTATATAGTCACAGCGCATCATGCTGATGATTTTGCCGAAACTGTAATTATTAAACTGCTCCGACAGTATGGCTCTGCTGCACTTCTTGGGATTTTACCAATAGATGGTAACCGCGTACACCCATTGTTGTTTGCCACAAAAAATGAAATCCTTCAATACGCACAGCAACATCAGCTAAAATGGAGAGAGGATGCCTCTAATGATTCCGATGCATATCAGCGAAATAAAATCAGAAGACATCTGCTGCCGATACTTCAGGAAATAAATCCATCCTTCAGCACCAATTTGGTTGAGCAGTCTGACTTTGTTTATGGCGAAGATAAAATTATCAGGCATTATCTTGAAAGTGTAAGCAAGCAGATTGTTTCACAAAAAGAGAATGAAATAGTAATTGCAATTGCAGCATTGCGAAACACACCGGCACCATTAACAGTTTTATACCATCTGATTGAGCCTTATGGATTCAGTAGGTCGCAAACAATTTCGCTGTTTAATACACTTGACAGTACTGAATCAAAAAAGTTTTACTCAGAAAAATATTGCATTACCAAAAACCGAAATGAGTTGATAATACTTCCTCACACAAATGTTAATTCCGTTTTTTATGAAATACCTGATTGTGGAGTATATGAGTATAAAGGAAAAGCTATAACCGTAAATTACGAAGAAAAAATTTTTGAAGAACTTGCTCTTTCAAAAAATCTCAATCCTAATCAGGCATGGGTTGATGCCGGTGAAGTAACCTTTCCAATAATTATAAGGAATAAAAAAGACGGAGATCGCTTTCAGCCGTTTGGAATGACCAATCACAAGAAGCTCAGTGATTTTTTTATTGATTTAAAATACACTGCTGCTGAAAAAGAAAATCAGTGGTTAATGGAAAGCAACAAAGAAATTTTTTGGGTGGTTGGTAAACGAATCAGTGATAGGGCGAGAGTGAAAGAAGAAAGCAAAAGAACTTTAAAAATAAGTGTAACAGAAATTTAGTAAACAATTATTCCATTTTGCTTTTTCCAAAAAGAAATCCGGTCCAAAATTGATTACAGAAGAGAAAAGCCTTTGTCTGAACTTTTTTGAAGTAAACGACAAAAGCTTTTTTAAAAATAAAGTCGGAAAGAATCTTTGTTAGCTCTCCGCTAAATTTTACTAATGACCTCCTCCACTCATTTTCATTAATTCATCCTTGGTCATCATTTTATAGTCAGAAGGTATTTCGAAAATTTTATCATCAACAGCACCTTGTTTTATTTCAGTACATGTCATTTTCATTGTAAACATTTTTTGTGGAACTGAATATTCCATCATCAAACCATCAATACCGTCATATCCTTCTTTATAAGCATTGTTTACAGCAATGTCTTTGGTAAACCAGATTTCAAAATTTGTTCCATCATCTGATTTCACAATTGCTTTGGTGCATTTGAAACCGGCAATATCTTTGGTGTCAGAAGTTATTTCGACCTTAGGTTTATTTCCTTTACTCTTTTCCTTTTCAATATCCTCTTTGGTAATTTTCACTGCAATCTTATTACCCATCATATCCATGAGCATAATAGTTTCCTGCGTTTTTGAATCAGTAACTGCTTTCTGGTCCATCATTCCTCCTGAAGTTTCTGCAGCGTACTTATCACCTTTAAAATAAATAGTCATATCAGAAGGCAACATAGCTTTCATTTCTTCACCTTCGGCATCGAGGTCATAGTCTATTTTATACTTTGCTGTACCTTCTTTAACTTTTGTTTGAGCAAATAAGCTCATGGTTGCAAGTAATGCAAACGCTAATAATAATGTCTTTTTCATTTTATTTAAATTTAAGATTCTGCTAAAGTAATCATTTTAGCAATATCACCTACTGTCGTGCTACCACAGCAATGGTCATGCGGCTTATGCAAACCAATTTTTGCTCTGCATTTCGAATTTCAATACTCCACACCTGTGATGTCCGGCCAATGTGGATGGGTGAAGCTTCTCCATAGACAAAACCATCCTTCACAGGTCTTAAATGATTAGCATTTATTTCCATTCCAACACAGTAGTGCGTTTCAGGATTAACGGTAAGATATGCCCCTACACTTGCAATTGATTCTGCCAATGCACATGATGCACCTCCATGCAAAATCTGCATCGGTTGAACAGTTCGGTAATCTACCGGCATTTTGCCACATATCTTATTATTGTCAATTGAGGTAATTTCCATACCAAGGTGCTCGAACATAGTTTTATTGCCAATGCTTCTTACCTGCTCAAGTGTGTAGTTTCCAAAAATTGATTTCATCTGTTATTTTTTATTGTCATCAGGCTGAAAGACTGATTTGTAAACCTCATCGAGAAATACTTTCAGCTTTAAAACATATAATGGTGACGATAGTTTATCTGTAATCTGTGTATTGTTTTTTATCATGATGCGGTAGCCAACACCAAATCCTACTCCTACCCATCTGATTACTTTATAATGTCCGGTAACTGCAGGTTCTAATAATACAATACTTCCTTTTAATGCTTTGTTGTGTGTACGTTTTCCATCAGGATAATCGTAATAACTGTTCCCAATTCCAAGGTGTACCGGGAAACTTAGTTGCCAGGGATCATGATCATAAATGATATATTCTAATCCCGTTGTAAAATATCCGCTTTTTACTTCTCCACGATAATAAACACCGGGCTTCACTTCAATACTGTCAACCACATCAGTAAACAATTTCATATACCCGATTCCAAAACGTAATTTCTTATTAAATCCTAATCCTGCTTTTACGCCAATGGCATTTGCCCCCCGTTTTCTTACAAAAGAATTATAACCGTCTAACTGAAAAAACGGTCTGGGTTTTTTTTCGAATGCTTCTGCAAATGTATTCCCAATCTGCGCATGAACCATATCACCAGCAAGTATGAATGCAACTGATGCAAGGAAAAATATCGTTATAAAGCTTCGCTGATACACGATTACAAAAGTATCTATCTCTTTATAAAAAAGATGACTTAACTTATGCTTCCAACAGATTTTATCCGCCCTTCCTGTTTATATTTTTCGAGTTCACGAAGTGCATCATTGGCTATCCAGCGTGAGGCTGCATCGCCTTTGGAATGAATTGTTTTGCAAGAGGCAATAGCCTTATTACACAAACGAATGTTTCGTTTACCTATTTGTCTCAGTGCCCAGTTGACTGCCTTCTTCACAAAATTGCGTTGGTCGTCAGATTCACGAATGATAATTTCAAGAAATTCTTCAAATGCCTTATCGGATTGTTTCTTATCGTGAACTGCAAGAAATGCCATCAAAGAAAAAGCTGCTCTTTTTTCAAATTCACGCTTCCGTGCGCTCCACTCCGTTACCTTGCTATAAGCAAAAGGTGTGCGACAAAATAATGTTGAACAACAATTATCCACAATATCCCATGAATCAAAATCCTTTACCCATCTTTCCATCAGTCTTTCTGTCACCTTATCTTTTTCGGCAATCATCACCGCTATATGCCTCGCTTCACGAATTTGTGTTGCCCATAACTCCTGAGCAAGTGCATGGTTTTTTCCAACGCTCTTTGCAATGCTTTTTAATTGCAGCATAGATAACCCGTAAGATTCAGCACCCGTGATACCAAATCGTTTTTGTCCAAGAATATTTTTTTCGTTACGCTGCAGTTTTATTATCTGAACTATCTCGTCCTTGTCCATCAATTAAAGTTTGTGATAAATGCTATTACAAAAGTAGAATTGCTCTTGAATCGTTACTACGAGTTGATGAAATTTAACAGGGAATTGAATCCGCAGAACATTTATTTGTCAAATGAATGTAATTTGAAAGTCCAACTCTGATTAGAAATCACTGATAACATTGAGCTCTCCTTATTCCATTCAGCAAAATCCAAAATAACCAATACCTTTGCAGAAACAATTTTATCAGTAAAATGATTGTCGAAATAAAAGTCCCAAGCCCGGGAGAAAGCATCACAGAAGTTCAGATAGCACGTTGGATAAAAAAAGATGGTGATTATGTGGAAAAGGATGAAGAGATAGCAGAAATAGATTCTGACAAAGCAACTCTTACGCTTGCAGCCGAAGCTGATGGTGTGTTGCATATAAAAGCTCCGGAAGGAGAAACCATTGCCGTTGGTACAGTTGCCTGTACCATTGACACCGATGCTGCAAAACCTGCAGCTACTACAACCAAACAGGAAACCAAATCGCAAAAAGAGCCCGAACAGAAACCTGTTGCTCCTGCTGCAACTCCAGAAAAGAAAACCAAAAGTTATGCATCAGGTACTCCATCAGTAGCGGCAGAGAAACTGATGAAAGAAAACAAAGTAGAGCCTGCTCAAATTTCAGGAACAGGAAAAGCAGGACGCATTACCAAGGGTGACGTACTTGAAGCCATGAAGCAACCTGCAGCAGTAACAACTTCTGCAACTGTTGCAAAAAATGACGGAGTGATTTCGCGTGAAGTGAGGAGAGAGAAAATGACCATGCTGCGAAAAAAACTTTCGCAACGTTTAGTTGCCGTTAAACAAGAAACAGCCATGCTTACCACCTTCAATGAGGTTGACATGAGTGCCATCATGAATATTCGCAAACAATATAAAGATGTGTTTAAAGAAAAACATGGCGTGGGTCTTGGCTTCATGTCATTTTTTACCAAAGCAGTTTGTGCTGCATTGAAATCTTTTCCTGCAGTGAATGCACAGATTGATGGTGATGAAATAGTGTACAATAATTATTGCGATATCGGAATTGCAGTGAGTGCACCCAAAGGATTAATGGTGCCTGTAATTCGTAATGCCGAATCGCTGACACTTGCACAGATAGAACAACAGGTACTGGAACTTGCAGGCAAAGCACGTGACGGAAAAATTACCATTGATGAAATGACAGGAGGAACATTTACCATTACCAATGGCGGTGTGTTTGGTTCTATGTTGTCAACACCAATTATCAATCCTCCACAGAGTGCAATACTTGGAATGCACAACATTGTAGAGCGTCCTGTTGCAGTGAACGGAAGTGTAGTAATTCGTCCAATCATGTATGTTGCTTTATCTTATGATCACCGGATTATTGATGGTCGCGAGTCAGTAAGTTTTCTGGTTAAGGTAAAACAAATGTTGGAAGACCCAACAAAAATGTTGTTTGAAGGCAACGACCCAATCAAAGTATTATTACATTTGTAGCCGAAAGGATTTATTCTTTTACCAATAAACAAAAAGAAAGGCCACATTTTACTGTGGCCTTTTCTCATTAAATCTGTTGATGTTTTATTCTACTACTTTCATTTCATCCACAATATGTTTGGCACCTCCAAACTTTTCAATACAGAATAATACATAACGAATATCTACTGCAATAGTACGTTTATAGTTTTCATCAAACTTAATATCGCCACTCATTGCTTCCCAGTTGCCATCAAAAGCAAGTCCTACAATTTCACCATTACCATTAATCACAGGACTGCCACTGTTGCCTCCTGTAATATCATTATCTGTAATAAAGCATGTATATAATGTCCCATTCTTAGCATAGCGGCCATAGTCCTTGTTATTATAAAGTTCAGCCAATTTATCTGGTACTACAAATTCTGTGTTAGTGTTATCCATCTTCTGCATAACACCTTCAATTGTAGATATCCAGTCGTATTTTACTGCATCGGCCGGGTTGTAATTTTTCACTTTGCCATAAGTCAGGCGCATGGTAGAGTTGGCATCAGGACTAAACTTTTTCTCCGGCATCATTTCTCTAAGACCCTGAATGTACTTTCTGTTATTGGCAGCCTGATTTAATTCAGCCTTACGTGCTGCATCTCTGAAATTATCTGAATAAAAATTAGACTGATCGTTTATAATTTGAAATGCAGGGTCGTTATGAATAGCTTTTGCGGAAGGGTCTTTTAAAAATTCCAACACTTTATTCTTATCAGCAAAGATGCTTTTTGAAAAAACATAGTCTGCCCACTTCTCATAATTGCCTTTATTTTTCCCAAGCATCTTAGCCAATGATGGTGCCCGTTGTTCAGGAGCTATGTCTTCCATGAAAGTTTTCATCAATACAGCAAATACTTTCTTATCTACCCCGGCATCATACTCGTCAAAATAATCATCAACCTGTGATTTCAACATTGCAGTTTTCGCCTGAATGTCTTCCTGATTGGGAGTTTTTTCATTCAGCGCTTTTTCGAGAGCCCCAAATGACATGGCATATCTAAGCACTTCGGTTCCCAATAATGCTTCACTCATATACACACGTACTTTTGCATATTTACGCGACTCCATGTACGAATTTTGTAATGCATTCAGTACAAATCCATATTCCATCTTTCTTTTCTTATCAGCATTCACCCATTCGTTAAATTTATTTTCCTGATCTCGCTTTTGATCTAACACTTTCATTCGCTTCAGTTGTTTCTGCTGACCAATAAAGTATTTCCAATAGTTGCTCACTCTGTTCTTCTTTGACTGATATTTTATTCTTATCTCATCGCTTGAAGCCATTGCTTCATTAATTACATTCAGTCTTTTGTCACGAATCTTTACAAGTGAAGGGCTGGTAATATCCAATGAGTTTTCAATTGAATATGATGTTGCATAACGGTCTGTACGTCCAGGATAACCCATTATCATTGTAAAATCGCCTTCCTGAAGTCCTTTAATGTTAACAGGAAAATAATACTTCGATTTCATGGGAACATTGTCTTTCGAATATTTTGCCGGTTTGCCATCTGGCGACATATAAACTCTGAACATGGAAAAATCACCTGTGTGACGTGGCCACATCCAGTTATCAGTATCTCCACCAAAATTTCCAATACTCATAGGCGGTGTTCCTACTAAACGAACATCTTCGTATTTTTCATAAACAAATAAATAAAACTCATTACCACCAAAGGTAGATCGAACATCGGCAATATATCCTGTGTTTTCTGTTGCCTCCTTAGTGATTTTTGCAAAAACAGAAACAAGCTTCGCCTGAAAATCTGCTTCGCTGAGCGTATCACTCATCTCAGATTTTACTTTCTGTGTTACATCCTCCATCCTGATCAGAAAACGCACTGTTAGTCCGGGAGCGGGTAACTCATCAGCACGAGTAGCAGCCCAAAAACCATTTTTCAGATAATCATGTTCTATCGAGCTCAGTGATTGAATAAAGTCAAGTCCGCAATGATGGTTGGTAAGAATTAATCCATCGGGAGAGATAATCTCACCGGTACATCCTCCGCCAAAGTGAACGATACCATCTTTCATTGAAGCTTTGTTGATATTATAAATATCATCAGCAGTAAGCCTAAAGCCCATCTTTTGCATTTCTGCTTCGTTGAGTTGCTTCAGTGTAGATAGTAACCACATGCCCTCATCGGCATGCACCATTCCTGAAACGGCTAAAGCTACGGCCGTCATCCATAAATGTAATTTTTTCATCATTTGTAAATTTTATTTAAGAGTTGCGAATATCTGTAATTAAACTTTAATAAAAGGTTAAAAAAGCCTCTCCGTTTTTATTTTGATTTATAAACGGGTACTGTTGAACATGGTTCTCCAAAGAGAATACTTTTGGCTACAGGTTTAAGTTTTTCGGTAAGTAACATATATACAGCAGGAGAAAATGCATAATCAGAACAACCTTTGATGACTACTCGTTGATTTCTGTACTTTTCAAAGTCTGTATTTTTGATATTTTCAGTGGCAAGAAATTCTTCCATGTTTTCGATGGTACCAAAAAATATTTTAGCGGCAACAGGTTCCAATGCTGAAGATATAATCATGTATGCCCATGTGGGAATAATGGCATCTGCAGTGCAGTGCACAGCAACATATTTTTGCTGATACTGCTGCCAGTTGTAGGATTTAATCTGTTCGCGAAAATCTTTTTCTTTTAGAATGAGTTCCTGAAATAACCAGGGCTTGATGTCGAGTAAAATTCTTTCACCGGTGGGGAGAAAATCAGCAGGGCTTATTTGAATCAGTCCGCTCTGTGCAACTCTGTTAACTATTTCGTCCTGCATAGGTTTACCACATTCCGAGTTCCATTTTGGCTTCTTCACTCATCATCTCTCTTTCCCAGGGAGGATCAAAAGTAATTTCAACTTTTACACTGTTCAGTTCAGGTATATTCTCTAACTTCTGCTCCACTTCAGCAGGAAGTGTTTCAGCAACAGGACAGTTTGGCGATGTAAGTGTCATTTTCACAGATAAATCATTGCCCTCACTGATGTGTATATCATAAATCAATCCCAGCTCGCAAATGTTGACCGGAATTTCAGGATCATAACATGTTCTGATAACTTCAACAATTCTTTGAATCAATGGTTGTATTTCTTCCATATATGCAAAAGTAATTAAACCAATATTTAATGGAAATGTTAGGGGTATTTTAACAATTATTTCTCTGACCGAAGTCTTGAAAGTAATTTTCTGAATTCTGAGTTAATGCTGTTATGATTGTCTTTCAGGTTTAATGGTGGATTAAAATGATTAATCAACTTTAATTCAATAGTGTCAAAGTCCGTTGTTGGAATGTAAAACATAATCAGATTATTAATCATCCAATCCGTCAGTTTTATTTCGTCCATTCGATCAAACTTTGTTTTTCCATTCTCTGCATCCACATCTCTTGGAATTTGTTTGTAGCCAAACAATACTCCTAAACTCTTACGAAGTGTTGAGCGACCGGCATTGTTTCCTTTAAAACGTTGTCGGTAATCTCTGCTTCTTAAACTTCCTCCGGCAATTCCTGTGTAAATAACTTTAAGCCCTTCAAAAAGATTGAATGACGGTGTGATTGAGACTTTGGGAAGTTCAGAATTATCTCTTAGGCACAAAAGATAATTACCTGATTTATCAGGAATATTTAGCTCGTTATCTGTTGAAGGGTCAAAACGATTTTGCTTTAATATTTGCAATAATGAATTTAATTCTAATGATTGAAAGGATGATAAATTCTTACCGTTTACTTTGCTGTCAGATGTTGTTGGTTTAAAGTCACCATCAACTATCTTAATTTGTCCGGAAAGAATGAGTGATTCAAAATCAGCTACAGTATATCCTTTTTTACTACTAAAATCTGAGAAATAAAATCCAAGACTTCTGATTTCATCTCGTATTGCTCTTTGCTCGAATTTTGATGCTACAACCTTTCTTTTGATAAGTTTTATTATCATCTCAACTTCTTCAAGAGTGAATTTGTCTTTCCCTTTCATATTGCTGAAATTTTTAAAAATAACGGGCGAAAATAACACAAAAGCTTCACTCAAATAATAAACCCGTTCCAGTGTAAAAGAATTGTAGCGAAACCTCTAATTTCAAAGGTTTATTTTCCCTATTACAACAAAAAAATGTGTATAGTGATTATTGATTTATTTCCGGCAAATAATTACACCAAAACCCGGGGCATTTAGCTTTTTAAGTACTGAAGATTTAAATCCAACTTTCTGAGTGAAAGCATCCACGTCATTTTTTGTGTATGTCTTTCCACCGGCCTGATGCAGTAAATTCAGTGCCATATACGAAGTTGTGGCTTTTGACATCTGCGAGCTTCCACCGGTTCCTTTTATCTGATCAAGTATCACATAAATACCCTCACTGTTTAATGAATTGTACACCTTTTTAGCAAGCTGTTCATTTTCTGTCGGATTTAGTCCGTGAATGATATTAAATGCCAGAATTATATCGTTATCCTTTGGTAACTCATCTTTCATAAAATCTGAAGCAAGAAAAGAAACATTCTTTCCTGCATTGTATTGCGCAATACATTCGTCAGCATATTTTTTTACGGGAGGCAAATCAACAACAGTTGATTTTAAATCAGGATTTCGTTTGCAAAGCTCAATGCTGTATAATCCATGTGAACCTCCAAGGTCTAACATTTTTTGAGCACTCTTTGCCACCGGAACTTTGCCTGCTACCTCCTTAAAGTTAGTTCTTGAAATATCAATCATAGCTCTTGAAAACAATTCCCATTCATAATCTGTCATTTCCTCAAGCATGCTGGATTGAGCTCTCCTGCCCAACTGAATGGTTTCGTCTAAATGAAGGTATCCTTTATATAAATAATCGCAAAACAGAATAAAATACCTGAAATTGTGAGGTGAACTTGCTGATAAATTTTTGAATCCTCTTTTTGTAAATGCATACTGATTACCCTTTTTCTTAACATATCCCAGTGCATCTAAACAATCGAGTATTAACTCAGCACCCACTTCACTTACATTGGCTCCTTTTGCTATAGTACCAACATCCTTAAACGACATGGAAAGTTGATCGGCTATTTTTAGTTTTACAGAACTACCCAAAGCAAAACCCAACCCTACAGAGGATGATGCATCAGCAAACGGATGAGGAATAATGTCATTTGACAAGAGTATTTTTTCAATCAACGAAAATTTGTAAATCATCGTAAATAAATTTAAGTGGGAGGACAAATTTGGAAATTAACTACCTGCCGTAATTGTATAATTCGGACATGAGTCTCTTTATCCAAAAATATGGCCGGGTATTCCTTTAACCGATGATTTATACTCTGTAGGTGTGAGGTTTGTAAAGGTTTTGAATTCACGGATGAAATGTGACTGATCATAATATCCGGCCATCAAACCTATCTGAGTAAGGGAAAGATCAGAATTGTGCAGCAGTTGCAAAGCAGTAAGATATTTTTTGTAAAGCAGATAAGCTTCCGTATTCACTCCGAGCCATTCCGTTGACAGCCTTCTAAGCTGTCTGTCTGAAATTCCAACTTTATGACTAAGTTCATTTACACTTTTAGCCTCTCCTTCCTGAGTATAAAACCAACTATGAATTTTTTGCACTGTGGGTGTATGTTTAGATTCGGAAATTTTATGGCTTAGCCATTTTCTGATTATTTCCACCTGCTTTTCAAATGTTTTTTCCAAAAACAATTGATCATATAATTCATTCAATGACTTGCACACCAGTGAACTCTCCACTACAGTGTCATTAAACTCCTGAGCAGGAATACCGAATAAGCATTTAAGACTAATTACATTTAACTGAATTCCTAAAAAAAGCTGTTGTCCGTTTTTAATCAGCTTAAATGGCTTAAAGTTTAATCCGTTAATGAAACAGGGAGGTAAAGCTATACCATTATCGTAAGAAGAATTGATATATGTTATATTGTCAGAGAGATTAAAAATAATTTCTACAACCCCTTTAGGCAATATTGTTTCTGTTCGTTTCTTAAAATTAAATTCCTGTAACCTCCATATACTCTTAATAAAACACCTTTCCGTTTCAGATGTAGGAAAATATATGTTTGTTGATAGTGTCATTGGTTTCAATTACAAATTTCAATTGAAGGTTTCCTTTTGAAAGCAGTAGTTGACATTTATTGCTTAACCTATTATCTGCAATTAAGCATGTAAATATAGAATAGTATATCAATAGTAATTTTATATTTTACCTGAAAAACTGTCTTGATAAGCTGTTTATGCGTTTTTATATAATTACCATCAAATTAAAGGCGAACCGTATTAAATAAGGATGTGGTTTTTGAAACAAAATTCCCTATTTATATTCTCATCAGAAACTAAAGACTACTGATTTTAGCCATAGGCACTTGTTGAGCTAATGCATTTGTAAACTTTCCTTTAAAACACAAATCATTGAACTTATCCTGTCCTTCCACATAATATATTTTGTATCCTTCACTTATGTACTTTGACATCTGCTCCATATCGAGATAATAAACATATTGCGTAAAGTCATTCTCTCTGCCCTGTTGCTGAATCAGTATATTATTCAGCCAATATCCACTTATAATAATACTCTTTCTTTCTAACCGATTAACCGCATCAATAACTTTGTATGTATAATTTATTCTTGCCCATCGTTTTTTATAATCGTCTGTCACACTTCCATTCAACAAATCAAAAGCTACTTTTTGATGATGTATGGTTTTAATGATTGCAAAATCAGATGGATTAGCACTTCGGTTTTTGTCAGCCAGATTTATACCTGCAAAAAAACATCCCACAATCAACATGGCACATATCCATGTCTGATGTATTACATTTTTTACAAAAAGCAGAATAAAAACTATTACAAAGGGAATAACCGGAATCAGGTAACCTGATTTATGTGGTTCATAAAAATACAAAAGCACAAACAGAAATACGAGCAGAATAATAGATGAAATCAAAGGACGATATGCACTGGAATAAGTTTTTTTGAAAAGCTCTTTTGCTGAAAAGATAATTGCTATGCCTGTTGCCAGCAGACCGGTAGTTCCCCAAACACCAAAGGAAGCTTTATACAATGATTTGATGAGTGGTGGATATCCAAACTGATTTACATAATTAAAAAATGAAAACCCATAATGTTTAATAGCAGGTGCATAAATCAGAAAGATAAGTATCACTGTAAGCAACACAAACTGAAAAATATTTTTTCTGTTTTCGGAGGCAAGAAACAAATAATACATAAAAGGTATGATTGCAACTGCTGCAGTAATACGGCAACCTGTGGCAAGGGCCAGAAATAATGCCGATAACAACACCCATCTTTTTCCAAGAAAATAAAATGAGCCTAACAAAAAACATAAGGACCAGTTATAGTCCATAGCATCTGAACTGTGAATGTAAAAAGCAGGTGTAAAGGCCAGCATCAATGAACCTATAACTGCCTGAAGTCTGTAGCGGTCAAGAATGAGAAAAAAGAAAATAACAGCAATGGTGCTCAACAATGCCGTGCAGATGTTAAAAACCCAGGCTTCTTTTACCGGCAACCAACTGTACATATATTCCACAACAGGATGTCCGGGCATACGCGCATATTCATAGGTATGTGATTGCGCCATCAGTTGTGCATTTACTGCATAACCCCATGCATCTTCTTCGGAACCAAAACCGGCATCCACAAAAATCAGACGGCTGCTGAGTACAATAAGGGCGATGAAGATTAACCGTACATTCCTGTTCATACCGGCAAAGAAACAAGATAAAAAACAGATGTGTATGCCTTAATTGAATTTATTTATCATCTATATTTACACATATCAGAATTGATTATAAAGTCGTCCATGAGTCACTTACTTGAGTACACCCGAAAAGGTATTTATTGCCCACAGGCAGATATTTATATTGACCCCTCACGAAGAGTAGAAAATGCCATCATTACTCATGCACATGGCGACCATGCAAGACCCGGAAGCAAGCATTATCTGGCCCACAAACATTCAGAGCCTGTTTTGAGGATGAGACTTGGAGAACAAATCAGCCTCCGCACGGTTGAATACGGAGAATCGTTTACCATCAATGGCGTCAGGTTTTCATTACATCCTGCAGGGCATATCATCGGTAGTGCGCAAATACGGGTAGAGTATAAAGGTGAAGTGTGGGTGGTGAGTGGAGATTATAAACTACAAAACGATAATTTCTGTGCTCCTTTTGAACCGGTTAAATGCCATGTGTTTATTACAGAAACAACTTTCGGTTTATCTAAATTCAAATGGCAACCCCAACAAACCGTAATAGATGAAATCACAAATTGGACTATAAAAAATCATTCCGAAGGAAAAACCAGTGTGCTGATGGGGTATGCTCTTGGAAAAATGCAACGTCTGTTGGTTAATCTTCCGAAATTTGATTTCCCTGTGTATGCACATTCTTCCATAGTGAAATTACACGACAGGCTATGTGAGGCAGGTCTTCAACTTCCTGATGTAATACCATTGAAACAAACACATACAGCAAACTCGCTGAAAGGATGTCTTGTATTGTCTCAGCCTTCGGCTGCCGATAACTTGTGGTTGCGAAAGTTAACAGATTACAGTGTTGGTTTTTGCAGCGGATGGGTGGGAGCTTTCGAAAAAAAGAAACATACTTCCTATCATCAGGGGTTTGTATTAAGCGATCACTCCGACTGGGATGAATTGAATACTGCTGTAAAAGAAACCGGTGCTCAATGCATTTATACAACGCATGGTTATACTTCGGAATTTTCGAAATGGCTGCGTGTGTGCGGACTTCAGTCTAAAGAACTGGAAAACATGAACAACACTTCGGAACAAATGGTAATGAGTTTACCCGAACTAAATAATGATTAAATCAGAAATAAAAATTATTTAATCATTACTCCACGTTTGTTGAGCAATGGAATGTTTGTAAAATAATCTTCGTTGATTACTCCCGGCAAGAAAACATATTTTCTGTCGTACATATTGTTGTTCAGATAAAAGCTGACCCAGTATTCATTGTTCAATGCAAGGACATTATCTATAATTGGTTCTATTTTAGTGAATGAGTGTGCAGGAATATTCTCAATAAAATGTCGTAATGTTGATGTTTTAATGTTTTCACCTTCACGTATGCCATAACCTTTGCTGGTAATCAGCACTCCTTCCAGCTCTTCATCTTTCAGATTAAGAATGTAGGCATTCCATTCCTCTTTACCACTGCTGTTTATTTCTTTAACAACAGCTATAGCCACATTTTCAACCTTTAACTCAGGAATATCTTTCAACATAACTCCTTAAACTGATTTTTTTAAATTTTGTTTCAGTGAAACCCTATTCATACATCTTAATCACCTCTGAAGCATACAAAGGATAATCATTGGCTTTGCCATTGGCATCGGTGCTGCGTTTGTGCCCAAGCCTCACAATTATCAGTTTCATGTCGGGTACTACAATAACATACTGACCTAAAATGCCACGCATATAAAAAACGCGATGATTCAAAAAGTTATCCATCCACCACTGATAACCATAAACTTTCACAGGCTGATTGGTTTCCGGATCAATAAGCCCGTTTGGATGTGTAATCAGAGAAACATACGCTGAATCCACTATCTGTTTGTCATTCCATTTACCATCATTTAAAGTGAGTTTGCCAAACCGTGCAAAATCGCGTGCATTGCTATAAAAACAACAGTACGCTTTTTCCAATCCGTCCTTATGATCGAGACTCCATTGTGCAGTGTGTGTTGCACCAACCGGTTTCCAAATTTTTTCTGATGCATATTCCGCCAATGGAACACCTGTTGCTTTTGTAAGCACAATTGCAAGCAATTCAGTATCGCAACTTTTGTAACTCCATTCTTTGCCCGGGGGTGTAGCTACTTTCAGATTTACAATCAGTTTGTATAAATCCGAACCATAATATGCTTCCGTTACCTGCGAAGTAAGTGATGCATATCCTTCATTCCAGTCTAACCCCGAACTCATCATCAGCAAATGACGAATGGTAATTTTTGATTTATCTCCCTCTTTAAATTCAGGAATATAATCACCCACAGGCTGATCAATGCTTTTTACTTTCCCTTCATCTATTGCTACACCAATAAGCAATCCTACAATGCTTTTGGCCATTGAAAAAGAATTGGAAAGAGAGGAATCTCCATAACCTTCCCAATATTGTTCGTAACGGATAGAATCATCTTTGATAATCATGAAAGCCACACTTTTATTCGCTGTCAGAAATGAAGTGAGTGTGTCACTCAATTTTTCGCTGTTGTAAAATTTTGAAATATTCCATTCCTGACTCTTATCTGCTTCAACCGGACGATTGTAAAATAAATTTAAATCATCAATATCTACATAATTATAAATGATGGCTTTGTAATAATACAATTTGCCTGTGGAATACAGAATAATTGTTAAAAAAACAATGATGGCAGCGAATACCCGAAAAAACTTTCTCATGATTCAGGAAATAATATGATTAGCCAAAAGTAACTGTTCCGCAGGAATTGTTTCTGCCTGCACATGAAACACCTCTGTAAAATGCATAAGTAATTTTGCTTTTACCTCTTCCTCATCACATTTTTTCCCTATTTCCAATTGCAATGAAGTTACCGATTTATCAATGATTCCGCATGGAACAATATGATTAAAATATTCCAGTTGTGTATTCACATTTAATGCCCAGCCATGCATTGTTACCCAACGGCTGCATCTCACACCAAATGCACAAATTTTCCTTGCTTTAGAAGTGCCACCGTCAATCCACACTCCGGTGAGTTTGGGAATTCTTGTACCCACAATACCATATTCCGCAATAGTACGAATGATGACTTCTTCAAGGTTTCGTACATAAAGATGAACATCGTTAAAAAATAAATCGAGGTTAAGAATGGGATAGCCTACTATCTGTCCGGGACCATGATAGGTAATATCACCTCCGCGGTTTGTTTTTATAAAGGTGGTTTGTTGCTTTAACAACTCATGTTGGTTGATCAGCAAATGTTCGCTGCTTCCGCTTTTTCCAAGTGTATAAACATGTGGATGCTCGCAAAACAAGAGGTAATGAGGCGTAGGAGCTTTATCGCCCAAATTGTGATTTCGTCCGTCAAGTTTTAGCTGAACAATTTGCTGAAGTAAATCCTCCTGTAATTGCCACGACTTGAGGTAATCAATCCTGCCTAAATCACTAAAAAATATTTTTTGCAATGAATAAAAATAAAATGACAAAGATACTTAGTTTGGCTGAAGCCTGGCCCATTCAGATAATAATGCTCTGTTTCATTTACTTAAAAATCCTGAAAATATCTTTTGCCAATTCAGTTCAAACAGCATAGGCTCATTTGATTTAGGATGATGAAATAATAATTCAGTTGCCGCAAGAGCAATTCTGTTTTTTCCATTTTCAATATCAGAGCCGTAAAATACATCACCAACTACAGGAGATTTTTCAAATGCAAGTTGGGCACGTATCTGATGATATTTCCCTGTGAGTAATTCTATTTTTAACAAACTGTAAGTGGTTTTATCTGAAACAATGGTTTCATATTTCAATTCACAGGGCGAAAATCCTTCTCTTGGTTTCAGTGAAATTATTGCCTTCTTAAGTTTGACATCCTTCTTATGATAATGACGTAAAGTTCCTGAAGCATGTCGCAATGGCTGATGGATAAGTGCATGATAAATTTTCCTTACTGTTTTGTTTTCAAATTGCTTATTGAGAGCTGTAAGGGCTGCTTTGGTTTTTGCCACCAACAACAATCCTTCTGTCACCCTGTCGAGGCGATGAGGAAAACCAATAAAATAAGTTTTATGATCAGGAAATTTTTTCTGAAGATGCTGAAGCATCCACTGCTGAACCGATGGATTACCAAATCCATCATCCTCGACCATTAACCCTGCCGGCTTGTGTAGCACGGCAAGGTAATAGTCTTCGAATATTATTTCAGGTTGTTTCAATAAACTTACTCATTTACTGAACAACAAAACGTTTGCTCACTGAAACGCCATCTCCGTTTACAAAATTCATCATATAAATTCCGGGACGGAGATTTCCTTTTCCAAAACTCAAACGGTTGGTTTGAATATCTTTAATGGAAATAACTTTGTTTCCAATCAGGTCATAAACTTCCAACTGAGCATTGCTAATTACAATATCACCATCAACAATAATTTCAGAAATATTTATTACCGGATTAGGAATAATTGAAACGGAAACATCTTCATTCAACTCAGTAACTCCATCTGCTGCAATACGACAGGGATTAACGTTTACTGATAAAGTAGGAGATAACTTCGAACAGCCATTACCTGTTTGTCTCACCCTGTATGAACCTTTTGTTGTAGCAGTATAACTAAGTGCCGTTGCTCCGGGAATATCAATGCTGTTTTTTGTCCACTGATAACTAGCGCCATTCCAGAAGTTTGTATTTAATGTAACTGAATCTCCATCACAAATGGTAAGTGGTCCTGAAGCAGTGTTAACAGGTGTAGGATTATTGATGACATTTACAACAACTTCATTAGATGTAACAGGGCATATTCCATTAAGCGAAACAACTACTTTATATGTACCATGTGAACCTGCAGTATAAGTAGGAACTGAGCCATTTGATAATGGAACATTATTACGATACCATTGATATGTATATGCAGGGTCAGAAGGTGTATTAAACTGAACATATTGTGCAGCACAAATTGTGGATGTCCCTGCAGGTGTTATGGATGCAACCACGGTTGCACTGTTAACAGTTACTGTATTTGACAAAGCATTTCCGCAAGGCGATGTCATATAAACAGAATAATTTCCTGCAGTGTTTACGGTGAGTGTGGGGCTATTGGCACCTTGAATATCTATTCCGTTTAATTTCCACTGATAAGTAAACCCTGTTCCTGTACTTGCAGAAAGTTCTAAGCCAGCTCCGGAGCAAATATAAACTGTGCCTGCCGGTGTAACTGAAGCAGCAAATGTACCTATAGAAACAGCGATATTATTGGATGTTGTTGTTCCACAAGATGCGGAAATTACACAAGTATAGTTTCCTGTAGAAGTGGCTGTATAATTTGTTCCCGTTGCACCGCTTATTGAAACACCATCTTTTTGCCACTGATAACTGTAACCCGGAATACTGTCATCCACTGTCATCGTAACAGTTCCATTCATTGCACAAATTGTAGTCTGATCATTGGTACTTATATGTGCTGTTACTGATGTTGCCTTTAACACACTTGCTGTTATTGATTTTGAGCAACCATTAGCCGTTTCTATTACACGATACCCTCCGGCATCTGTTACAGTTAATGTTGCAGAAGTTGCTCCAGGAATATTTACACTATTCTTTTGCCACTGGTAAGTTACGCCTGTAAATGAATTTGCTGTAAGCACTACATAGCCCGGTGAACAAAATGTTCTTGGCGTAGTAGAACTTATCACAGGAGTTGGGTTATTGATTACGGAAATAACTATAGAGTTTGAGTTTCCTGAGCAACCTCCTGTTACATTGCAATAATAAGTTCCCTGTGAATTAGCTGTATAATTCTGCCCTGTACCAGTTGCCAGTGCTACATTATTTCTATACCACTGATAGGCACTTGCACCAGCAGGTGCTGTAAGAACAACAGACGATCCTGCACAAATAGTTGTACTGCCATTTGCTGTGATTACCGGTGATCCTGTTCCTAAATTTAAAACTGTAGCAGAGGATGTTGAAGAGCAATTATTAGCAGTTACAACAACATCATAGTTGCCTGATGCAGTAGCATTATATGTTGCAGATGTAGCTCCGTTAATATTACTTCCGTTCAAACGCCATTGATAGTTATACCCTGCTCCTGTTGTTGCTGACAATAATTGTGAAGTATTACATGTAGTAACAGTTCCTGAAGGTGTAATCGCGGCAACCGGTAATGCATTTACACTTGTAGTAGCAGAAGTACTACCACTGCAACCATTGGCATTGGTAACTGTAACAGTAAATGTTCCTGATGTACTTACGTTTATTGTTTGTGTAGTTGCTCCTGTTGACCACAGATAACTGCTATAACCACTGCCTGCATTCAGTGTAGTTGAACTGCCCTGACAGAAACTTAATGTTCCGCTGATGGATGGTGTAGGGTTTGAATTGACGCTGGTTGTTGCAGAAATACTTCCACTGCAACCATTTGCATTAGTTACAGTAACAGTAAATGTTCCTGCTGTACTTACGTTTACTGTTTGTGTTGTGGCTCCTGTTGACCACAGATAACTGCTGTAACCACTGCCTGCATTCAGTGTAGTTGAACTGCCCTGACAGAAACTTAATGTTCCGCTGATGGATGGTGTAGGGTTTGTACTGATAGTAATATTTGATCCGTTATCACTTCCTGTTACAGCAGGATTAGAACTCACCACCCTTATACGATAACCATTTCCGGCAGAGGTACCAGCAGGTATAACACATGCTATTGTTCCTGCTGCAGTTGAATTTAAAGTACCAATGTTTGTTGGATTTGAAAACGAGCCACCGGCATTTGAAAGTTGAGCAGTAAAAATATTTCCTGAATTAGCTGCAGCATCTGTAGTAAATGAAACATTAACTGATGCACCTGCACAATAAGTCAGCGGAGAAACTGCTGATGTGGTAATGGTAGTTAAACCTACCGATTGTGTAATTGTAAAATTCACATTACTGATATCGAAAAATATATTTCCAACTGCCTCTACTTTTATACGTGCAGTTGTAGTTGCTATATTAGGAACAGTGATAGTTTGGCTGCCATCATTTGGTGTGCTGGCTAACAAAACCGTTGGGTAAGTATAACCTCCATCTGTACTTAATGAAATTTTTACATTGGCAGTGTTTATTCCACTTCCTGTTGTACCACTCACGTTCCATGTTACAGTTTGAGAACTCCCTCCTGCCCATGTCACTGCAGTATTGGGGGCTGTTACAGCAAAAGCACCTCCTGAGTTTACAACACTTATGTTGAGAGTTGTATCGGGATGCATCACTCCTCCACCTCCTGCTCTGTTGTCGCGCACAGTGAGCCTGAATTTCAAAGTGCGTGCCTGATTAGGCAACAATTCTCCAACAGTAGTTGTATTGTTTACCACATCCGACATTTGCGGAAATGTACGTGATGGCGAAAGAGTTGGTTCAAAAGGTCTGAATTGTGGTGCTGTGGTTGACTGTACATTCCATGCGCCTGCCGGGCCTAAGTCGTATTCTTCCCAACTATAATATATAGGATCGCTGTCTGCATCAGTAGCTGCACCAGTTAATACAAAAGGTGTGCTGATTGGAATACTATGTGTACTGCCCATGCTGGTTACAACAGGAGGATTATTTCCTGTACCTGTGTTTACAGGACAACTGTTTCCGTTTCCGGTAGTAGAATAAATATTAATCTCATCAAAACTTTTTGTGTGGAAGTAAGCTATGCTATGTGGAGCAAGATTATCTGAACCGCAAATACCTGCATATGCCATAATGGTAATACCACTTCCCGGTTCGTACGCTGCTGAAGATGCTCTGTTTCCACTACAACTTCCTGTTGAGCTGTTAAAAGTATGATTACCTCCAAACTGATGACCCATTTCATGAGCTACATAGTCAATGTCAAATGCATCACCTGTAGGTGCTGAACTTCCGGTAACACCTCTGGCTTTATAATTAGAAGAACAGATAACCCCTAGATAAGCTACACCTCCTCCTCCTGTGCTCACCACATGCCCTATATCATAGTTAGCCGAGCCAATTACATTGTCAATATTGGTTTGGTTTTGACCAAGCATTGTTGAACCATTGCTGTTGGTATAAGGGTCAGTTGAAGAATTGGTGTAAATAATCTGATTATTATTTGCAATCAACACCATTCTTATACTGGTTTCTGTTTCGTAAACACCATTAACTCTGTTGACAGTTGTTGTTATACCAGCCATAGCACCTGATACAGTTCCTCCGTAATATGAAGCATATTCACCTGTACAAGCCATTGCCAGACGATAGGTTCTTAATTGCGTACCGCTGGAACGCTGAGCACTTGTTGCATCAGGAACTTTTATAAGACCGTTGGTGAGATCATTAAACTCACAGGTAAAAGAAGATACCCTCATCAGGTCGTTTTTATTATAGCAGATATATTCTGTAGTTGTGTTTTTGTTATATGTATCAATAAACACACTTCCTTTTGGTGACAAGGTCATCGCATGAAAACCCAACTGCGTTACATCGAGTTTAATAGATGCAGATGCATCGTCAATTCCCTTTCCTGTATAAGTTTTTATAGAAGGAAACTTAGCAGCCAGATCAGGATGCATCATCGCATATTCAAATATCTGAAAGCGCTGAAAGCTGCCATCAGGCATGGGCATTTCAAACAGTAAACCATTTTTAAGATTAGCCGTTTGTGCAGGCTCCATAGGTGCAGTAGCCAGATATTGACGCATCTGATTAATGTCAAGACGTAATGCCCTGAATTTTGAAGGAATAGTGTATCGTTCGCCTGTAGCTGTAATTTCTGATTCTGAAATATCTTTCCAGAAACTGCGGGAGTCAGCTGCTTTAACGTTAGCAAACGTTAACAGAGTAATTACACATACTCTGAAAAAATTAGTAATGTACTTCATTTTGTAATTTGATTTTGGTAATACTTAAATATGAATGGCGCAATTTATAGTGTTTGGCAAAACCGCTGAGCATTGAGTAATATCTGCACTAATAGATGCATGAATATCACTTAATCTTTCCATGCTTTTACAATAAGTCCCGTACCTGTAGTATGATTTCCTGCAGTGTCAGCATAGTTGAGTAAATAACAGAAAGGATAAACCAACAGATAATAAAATGGTAATACAACAAAAAATATTTTGGATACTCCAAGTAATGAGATGGGGTACTTCATTGACAATCGCCATGAAATTTTACCCGGACTCCCATAGCTGTACCGTGCTTCTACACGGCTGAAACCTGCTCTTAATAGTTTTTGTTCAATATCTTTTATGTTATAACCATCACGCACATGTTCTTCAATAAAAGAAGTATCTCCGCCTTCATGCACATCGCTTCCTCCCTGGTCACTGGGCGTTGAAATGATGAGCATACCTCCCTTTTTTAAAGATGCAACATAGTTTGAAAACACTTTCTCATCTTCAAGAATATGTTCCATCACATCAACACATACAACAAGGTTATATGCATCCGGTTTCTGATAAACAACTAAGTCCTCCACGCCAAACAATACATTGTTGTATCCAATAGACTTAAAAAAATTATTACAGTCGCGCACTTGTTCTTCCTTCACATCCACTGCATAAATTTTCAGCTTGTTGTTTTTGCGCGATAACCAATAAGTATATTGTCCGAATCCTGCACCTGCATCCAATACATCAGCACCCTGAGTATGCTGACGCAACCAGGGTTTCAGTTCTTTATGGATATGCCATGCCCGCAGGAGCAATAAGTCGAGCAAACGGTAAAAAATCTTTCTTAAAAAAGGAGTCTTGTTAAACACTTCGCCAAGCGAACGTTTTATTGGGTCGTAATGCATCGATTGGCTTAATCTTCTTTTGTATCGTCTTTATGAATTTCTTTAAACAACTGTTCCATATGGTCCACATAGTCCAAACTTTCATCATTGAAAAACTTCAATTCAGGAATATGTCTGATTTGATTTTTGATACGGTTGCCAAGTCTTCTTCTTATATCATGCATGTGTTTGTTCATATCATCAACAACCTGCTGTGCATTTTTTTGCTTGAAAAGACTTAACCTGATATAAGCAACTCCAAGGTCAGGTGTCACTCTAACGTTTGTAACCGTAACAAAAGCATTTCCATAAATATCCTTTCCTTCATGCTGAAAAAGTTCGCTGATTTCTTTCTGAATCATTCGCGAAATCTTTTGCTGACGTGTACTGTCCATATTCTTTGTTTTGGCCGACTACTTTACAGCTTCAATCTGGCTATTTATTAGCTGAATGTTTGTTCTTTGGGTTTCAATCTCTGATTTCTTTTTGCTCAGTTCAGCTTCACCTTTCTGAATATCCTTTTCTGCATTGCTGATTTTTTCCTTATAATTTTCGATATCGCTTCGCAGTGATTTCAGATTCTTCTCCTGACTGTCTCTATCCGATTCCATCCGTGAAAGCAATTTCTCAGCTTCTTTCTTTTTGTCGGCCAATGGACCCTTAGTCGTTTCTACAGCAAAGTTTTTAATCATTCCTTCGGCAGAAGAATATTTGGCAGCATCACCTGCTGACGAAAGATATGCTCCTCCCAAATCAAAAGCTGCCATCACTTTCACTGACTGGTCAGCTTTGTTTTCTTCAAAACGTGCATAAATATCAACCGGATTATTGCCCCAGTCTTTTATCAGCACATTATCTCCGAAAATTTCACCGCTTTTATCGGCTTTAATTTTTTCATTCTTATAAGATTTCAAAAATGATTTCCATTTCTCCATAACATCACTCATGGAATTGTTATACACCATTGTTACCAAGGCAGGATGTTGTCCGTTTAAAAACAATACATTTTGTTCTGTCACATTTATACTTTGTGAATGGGCAGTAAAAAATAACCCACTGGCAAAAACTGTTAAGAGTACTTTTTTCATTTTTTAATAATTATTAAATTCAACATTACAAAGATACGATTTTATGGCTTTAGTTTAAAGGAGAAGTTTTCTCCTGTTATAAAGGGAAACTTATTGGCTTAGATTATTTATTACTCTCAGTTTTATGTCTTAATCCGAGTCTTGAATTTTTAGTCTTACCTGTTCTATTTTATTTCCGCTTACTGCTTCAATGGTCAAATGGTAGCTACCAACAACAAGTTGCTGACGCAAATGTGGGATGTCTTCCAAGTTAAACAGTATTAAACCTGAAAGAGTGGTGTATTCATCCGATTCAGGCAATTCGAGGTTATATTTTTTATTCAGAAAATCAATTTCAAGGCGACCTGCAAACAAAAACTCAGTATCTGAAATTTTCTTTTCATAGAGTTCATCCACATCATGTTCATCATTTATCTCGCCAAAAATTTCTTCCATTATATCTTCTACAGTCACCATGCCTGAAGTAGTTCCAAACTCATCAACAATTATGGCTGCGCTCCGATGATTTGTAGTAAAATGACTCAGCAACTGGCGGGCAGGTAATGTCTCAGGAAAAATAGATACAGGAAGTAACACTGATATAATATCCTTGGGTTGTTTAAACATTTCGTAACTGTGGACAAAACCAATAATATTGTCTCTTGTACCCTGATAAATCATAATTTTCGATAAACCGGTCTCTACAAATTTCTTTCTGAGTGCTTCTACCGAATCTTTCACATTCATGGAAATAATTTCATTCCTTGGTATCATGCACTGCCTCAACTTTAAGCTGTCGAAGTCAAGGGCATTCTGAAACATCTGAATTTCTTTATTAAACTCGCCTTTCCCTCCCGATTTTTCACTTAGTTCTCCAATAAAATTATCCAAATCTATACGACCAAAGCCGGTGCTTTCCTCCGAAAAATCAACCTTGAAAAACTGACGCAATAAAAAATGTGATAGTTTGAGGATAATCCATACTACCGGAAACAAAATAATATAACTCAGCCATATAAATCCACTGAAAAAAGTAAGAGTCTCGTTAGGGTTGATGCTAAATAAGATTTTAGGTAGAAACTCACCTGCAATGAGCAGAAAAAATGTGGTAACCACGGTTTCGATAATCAGTGTTCCGGCTTCGGTATTGAAACGTTCGGGCACCCATTGTATTAGCCATGGCCTGAGTAACTCACTCATATATGTACCATAAATTACGAGAGAAATATTCACTCCAACCAATATAGTGCATATAAACCGTGAGGGTGATTTGCTGAAGAATGACAATATTCTCCCACTCCATTTTCCCTGCTTACTCTCCAGTTCTATCTTAAATTTATTACTTGAAAGATAGGCAATTTCAATCCCTGAATAAAATGCGATGAAAGCAAGTGAAGATAAAATTACAGGAAGATAGTCAGCAATCATTTATAAAGAATACCGTTTATGCGCAAAATCAGTTTGAAGAGTTTTTCTTCTGCATGGTTATACGCTGTTTTCTGCGAATGAGAAAAAAGATAGTTGCAATTATCGCAATGACATAGATGAATACTGCCTGATTAAGACCATCATGAAAGCATTTATATGTACCGGCACATACTGCACCAATTGCTATCAGAAGCCACGAAACTTCAAGAATCCTTAGTATTTTCATCTTTTTTCAGGTTAATAATGCCTTTGATGTCAAATATACGATAACGGCTGAAATCCTGATTGGACTCAAATCCGTTACCATAAATAATTTCATCTGGTGTAGTGATTTTTACAAATTCGGGAGATGATATCATTCCTGATTTCTCATCCCATTTCAGATATTCTGTTTCTAATTTATCACCTTTTACGTTAACCACCACCACATCTTTTTTTGCTTCCATAGTTTTATCTGCATCGTTGCGCAATGCATATTTACTGGTAAGTGTGGAGGTAACTTTTTGCGCATCATCAAAAAATTCAACATAAACTCCTTTGGGCAATTCCGTAACCGGTTTAGGCTGAACAAATCGGTTCAGCTCAGGTGTTTTTATACTCACCTTTATTATGCCTGAGTCACTATACAATATTTCAAGACCTTGTGCACTTTCTACCGGTTCCTGATTTTTGCCCGTGATAAGATTCACTTTCTTAATATCGTTTTCGCATGATATCATCATGAGCAAAGATAAACTAAAAAGCAATGGTTTAAATTTATGCGTTAAAAGGTTTGCGCATGATGTATTAAAATCAAAACATAAACACTTTGTAATTGGACGATGTAATGTAGAGCCGTTTACAGAAAAAATCTTCCTGTCGTTCAATATGAACCATTGCTTAAAATACTTCCGAAACTCTTTCATCAATAAAATTAAAACGCTAAAAATACAGAATATCCACGCATATAATAAAATATCATAACAACACAGGAGGCAATCGGATAAAGTTTGTCTCCTTTGCTAATCACTGCATACCGGTTTTTAGCTATCATTGCAGCAAAAAGCCTTAAATGAATGTTTTATTGTTAGGTTCAGGTGGAAGAGAGCATGCACTTGCATGGAAACTCAGTAAAAGCCCCTTACTCACAAAATTATTTATCGCTCCCGGAAATGCAGGAACAACAAATTGTGGTCAGAACATTCCTGTAAGTGTAAATGACTTTGAAGTTATTAAGCGTTTTGTATTGGAGAATGCCGTACAAATGGTAGTGGTTGGACCTGAAGACCCTTTGGTAAATGGTATTGCCGATTATTTTTTAGCAGATCCATTATTGCAGACAATACCCGTAATAGGTCCCGGAAAAAATGGAGCTATGCTCGAAGGCAGTAAAGATTTTTCAAAAGCATTTATGCAACGGCATAATATTCCAACTGCACGCTATCAAACTTTTGATAAAACAACTCTGAATGAAGGTTATCATTTTTTGGAAACGCTTAAAGCTCCTTATGTACTTAAGGCCGATGGACTGGCTGCAGGCAAAGGCGTATTGATTTGTCAGAATATAGAAGAAGCCAAACAACAACTGAACCATATACTGAATGACCAACCTTTTGGAAGTGCAGGAAACAAAGTTGTTATTGAAGAATTTTTACATGGAATAGAATTATCTGTTTTCATTCTTACAGACGGCACACACTATATTATATTGCCTGAAGCTAAAGATTATAAACGTATAGGGAATAACGATACCGGACTGAATACAGGAGGCATGGGAGCAGTTTCACCGGTGGCATTTGCCGACAGTAATTTTATGCAGAAAGTGGAAGAGCGAATCATTCA
Organism: Bacteroidota bacterium; assembly: GCA_019136655.1. Taxonomy (GTDB): domain Bacteria; phylum Bacteroidota; class Bacteroidia; order AKYH767-A; family OLB10; genus OLB10. The sequence continues at coordinate 4,789 of JAGVTU010000005.1, read as the reverse complement.
GCCAACACTTAAAGGTTTACGGTCAGAAAATATTTCTTACAAAGGGTTTTTATTTATAGGACTGATGAATGTGGATGGTAATCCTTTTGTAATAGAATATAACTGTCGCCTTGGCGACCCTGAAACGGAAGCTATACTGCCAAGAATGGAAACAGATTTGCTTCAGCTTTTTATGTCGCTCAGTGACGGAACTTTGAAATCCGTACCTTATCAGGTTGATGAACGAACATCAATGGTGGTGATACTTGTTTCGGGTGGATATCCTGAAAATTATGAGAAAGGAAAAGTAATTTCAGGTTTGGATAAAATGAAAGAGGTTACCGTTTTTCATGCCGGAACTGTATCAAAAGACAACAATGTCATTACAAATGGAGGAAGGGTTTTGGCTGTGCAGACATCAGCATCAACATTAGAAGAAGCACGCAAAAAAGTTTACAATGAATTGCCCCATTTACAGTACGACAAGATTTATTTCCGTAATGATATAGGCATTGACTTGCTGAAATATCAAAAATAATTGTGCAATTTCGTTAGTCTGTAAGTGTTTAAAATTCTGTTTATCAGCTTCTTATATATTATTAAATGAAATACTGCCGGCATAAAGAGATGAAGGCAGCGGTAATTTGAAAAAATCAGGTAAATACTTGAAAAATATGCTTATAAATTGTTTACATTTGCGCTCCCATTATAAAATTTAAAAAGCATAATGATAATTGTACAAATCAAAGACAATGAGCCGATTGACAAGGCTTTGAAAAAATTCAAAAAGAAATTTGAAAAAACCGGTATTGTAAAACAATTGCGTGCGCGTCAGGCATATGAGAAGCCATCTATCACACGCAGAACTACGGTTAAAAAAGCTGTGCATCGCAACAATCTTCAGCGCATTGAAGCTGAAGGCGCAATGTAATTTTTAACATCAGGCTTTTTATAAAAAGCCTTTTTGTGGCAGCGAGGTAAAATCTTATTCAGAAATATGCGTTTACCTTTGGCATAATGAACAATATGCCTTACGCAAAATTTCTGCTTTATCTCCAATACGAAAAACGTTATTCAAAACATACTATAACTGCTTATGGCAAGGACCTTAAGCAGTTTTTTGATTTTATAGCCACCACCTATCAGATTAACGACCCATCACAGATCACCCATTTTTATATACGCAGCTGGGTGGTATCACTTCTTGAACAAAAACTCGATGCACGTTCTGTAAACAGAAAAATATCATCGCTTAAAACTTTATTTAAGTTTTATCTGAGAGAAAAAACGGTTGTCAATAATCCCATGCTCAAAATTACTGCACCTAAGGTCAGCAAGAAACTTCCTGTATTTGTGGACAAAACAAAAATGGATATGCTGTTGGATGGAGTGCCATTTGAAGAAGGATTTTCGGGAATCAGGGATAAACTCATCATTAATATGTTTTATCAAACCGGCATGCGTTTATCGGAATTAATAAACTTAACCGACAAGGATATTGATTTATATAACCTTTCAATTAAGGTGTTGGGTAAACGAAACAAAGAACGCATCATACCCATCATACCTGAGCTGAAAAATGACATTGTGAATTATCTTAATGAACGAAAAACTTACCTGAACCCTGAAAAGTCGGTTCAAAGTTTTTTTATTAAAAATGATGGTAACAAACTTTACCCGAAATTCGTTTATAAGGTAGTAAATACAATGTTAAGAGCAGTAACCACCAACACAAAACGAAGTCCGCATGTTTTACGACATTCGTTTGCAACAGAAATGCTGAACAGCGGAGCAGAAATAAATGCAATAAAAGAAATACTTGGACACAGCAATCTAGCAGCCACACAGGTTTATACCCACAATACAATTGATAAATTAAAAAACATCTATAAACAAGCGCATCCCAAAGCCTGATTTAGTATATTTACTCCTTCAGGTGAGATAATTAATAAAACTGTAATAAAATGCCCACAAATAATATTACTGACAACACAAAACCATCACATAAGGGCAATGTGCATGTTTTGTACTAAAAACAAAATAAGAGTATGAAGATTAAAGTGCAGTCTATCCATTTTGATGCTGACAAAAAACTCATTCAGTTTGTGGAAGGAAAAGTAGATAAACTCAAACAGTTTTACGAGCACATTCTGGAAGGTGAAGTTTTTTTACGTTTAGACAAAAACGTAACCCAGGAAAACAAAATTGCTGAAATAAAAATCAGCACACCTGGCAAAATACTTTTTGCCAGTGAGCAATGCGCAACCTTTGAGCAGGCTGCCGACAAATCAGTTGAAGCACTCAAAAAGCAAATCACCAAACACAAACAAAAGCAAAGAGGTTTATAAAATAATTCTTTATATATTAAAGAAGGCTGTATCACCGGATGATACAGCCTTCTTTCTTTTATGTAAACGAAATATAACCCTGATCAAAACAGAAACTAAAGAACAAAATATCATATCTTGATATGGTATCAGAGAACATTAAACTTTTTCTGCTTACTTAATTTTCTTTAATCTGATTCTATCCTTTCTTTTATCAAACTTTTTTAAGTCGTTACATAAAATTTAATGCTCAGTTTTTATTACCGGTTGTAAATATTAACAACTGCAATCAACCTTTAGTGCAAAGTTTAAGACAACCAAACAATGTGTTTGAAGTTGAATAAACTTTTTTACTTTTTTATTAAAACAATGTTTTCTCCTCTGATAAATCATTGTTTTGTTTTTTTAATTGAAATAAAAAAAGTTTCTTGACAAATTAAATTTGTTTTAGTATATTGAAAAAATGAGTTAACATTTTTGTGTTGAAAAATATTTAATCACATGTTTGCTTCAAAAAAAATTGTGTTGATATTTCGGAAACATTTTAAAACACAAAAAGCGAAAAATATTTTTCAGATTTTTTATGACAGATTTGTTTGAGAAGATTAGTAAAAACCGCGGTCCTTTGGGAATGCATGCTAAAGAATCGCATGGGTATTTTACTTTTCCGAAGTTGGAAGGAGAGATTTCAAACCGTATGGTTTTTCGCGGAAAAGAAAAATTGGTTTGGAGTTTAAATAATTATTTGGGACTTGCCAATCATCCTGAAGTAAGAAAAGCCGATGCAGAAGCTGCCAAACAATATGGACTTGCTCTGCCCATGGGCGCACGTATGATGAGTGGTGAGTCAGACAACCATATTCGATTAGAAAAAGAACTTGCAGCATTCGAACATAAAGAAGATGCTATATTATTAAACTACGGCTATCAGGGAATGGTAAGCGCAATTGATTGCCTGGTTGACCGCCATGATATAATAGTATATGATTCCGAATCGCATGCTTGTATAATTGATGGTGTTCGTCTTCACATGGGCAAACGTTTTGTTTACCCACATAATGATATAGCCAATCTTGAGAAACAACTGGAGCGTGCAACCAAACTCGCTCAGGAAACGGGTGGTGCAATTTTGGTAATTACCGAAGGTGTTTTTGGGATGAGTGGCGATCAGGGGAAACTGAAAGAAATTGTTGCTCTGAAAAAGAAATTTCATTTTCGTCTTTTTGTGGATGATGCACATGGTTTTGGTACCATGGGCAAAACAGGTGCAGGTACCGGTGAAGAACAAGGTGTACAGGACGGTATTGATATCTACTTCGGAACCTTTGCCAAATCTATGGCTTTGATTGGCGGATTTATTGCCAGCGATGCCCAGATAGTAGAATACCTTAAATATAATATGCGTTCACAGATATTTGCCAAAAGCCTTCCAATGCCTTTGGTTATTGGCGCATTGAAACGTTTAGAACTGCTCAAATCGCAGCCTGAGCTTAAAAATAATTTGTGGAAAGTTGTGAATGCTTTACAAAACGGGCTGAAGTCGGCAGGTTTTGAAATTGGCAACACACAGTCACCGGTTACACCGGTATATCTGAATGGTTCTATACCTGAGGCGACCAAACTGATTTACGATTTAAGAGAAAACTTCGATGTTTTCTGTTCAATGGTAGTTTATCCGGTTGTGCCAAAAGGTATCATCTTATTACGACTCATTCCAACAGCAGTGCATACATTGGATGATGTTAACTACACGATTGATTCATTTAGTAAGATTAAAAATAAATTGATGAGTGGGGAATACCGTGCAGAGAGAATTGTAGATGTGAATCACTCCTGATAAAATGAAACAAATATTAAACAATTAAGTATAACGATTTCAATAACCAATAAATAAATAATCATCATGATGAACAATTCAATGATTACTGGCACTACGGGTGCTGAAGTGGTGGAAGCTAAAAAAGCTGCACCAAAAAAGAAAGCTGCAAAGAAAAAAGCGGCTACTAAGAAGAAGTCTGCTACTAAGAAAAAAGCAGCTCCAAAAAAGAAAGCTACTAAGAAAAAAGCAGCTACTAAAAAGAAAGCTACTAAGAAAAAAGCAGCTACCAAAAAGAAAGCTACTAAAAAGAAAGTAGTTTCTGCTAAAAAAGCAGCTCCAAAAAAGAAAGCTACTAAGAAAAAAGCAGCTCCGAAGAAGAAGGCAGCTACTAAGAAAAAAGCAGCTCCAAAAAAGAAAGCTACTAAGAAAAAAGCAGCTGCTAAGAAGAAATAATCTTCTTAGAAATTCTTTAGAAAAAGCCATCTTGTTAAAGGGTGGCTTTTTACTTTTTAGGAACTTAAGTCATATTGAATATAAAGTTACAGTCTTCTCTAACTGCATGGCCTCACTGCGTGTTGGCTTTTCTATTTTGCAAACCAAATTATAAGGCCTGTATGGCGATGTTGATTTTTCATAGCCGGAATTGTGGCGCTCCAACCTCTCA